>CBDAVN010000007.1:0-141059 GCA_965200905.1 Psychrosphaera sp. | reverse complement strand
TGAGTTCAACTTCCACTTAAGCTACTCGTATACAGGCGACAGAACGCAAGGTATTGAAGGTCCAACTCTGAACCCTCTACCGTACAACCCAGCTAATGTGACAGGCCTAAACCCTGATAACACTATTTCTAGCTACAGCTTAGTAAACACTCGTTTATCTTGGGAAAGTGACATCCACCCTGTGACCTTGTCATTTTTCGTGAGCAACTTAACGGATGAAGAATACCTAATGCAAATTGGCGGTCAAGCAATGGCAATTGGCTCACCAATCGCTACGCCGGGACTACCTCGTATGTGGGGTGTCGAGTTCGGTATGCAATTCTAACCATCACTTAGTTAACAAAGCCCCGAAATTTCGGGGCTTTATTTTATCTGAGGGAAAATTTACTTAATCGGAGTTGATATGACCTATTACGCTTCATTTGGTGAACTGTTACTTATTGCAAGTCTACTGTTAGCCAGCCACAAAAGCTTTCATTCAGTTCATCGCTTTGTGAGTAAAACGGTGATTGCTGGTGCTATGTTATTTGTTGCTATTACAGCTTGTTTTGGTGTGTTGCGTTTTGCTGGTGTTGGCTCAGTCATTGCCATTCACGACAACATGTCTTGGTTGGCGACCAACCTAGCTATGCCTTTATACGCGTTATTAACCGCCAGTCTTTTCTGTCCTAACAAAAAACTCAGTAATGGTTTAATTGGTTTATTTGTATTAAATACTTTATTCAGCTTATTTGTTACTACAGCGCTGACTAATGTGGTTTTGTTTATCGCTTTAGCTTTCATCGCTTATTTCAGTGTTTATCGCAGACCCACTATAAGAGCTATGGTTGCGCTAATATTAGTGCCGCTGACGGCCTTACTGCCAGTTTCCTATGACTTGCAAATGGGACTATTTCACGTCTTATTAGCCTGTCACTTTTATCTCATCAGTGATGTGTATCAAACGAAACAAGATTAATCCTCAGCTGACCAGATGAATTAGCACAGTAAATCAACTATAATCCTCACCCTTTTAAATAACGGCGCTATTTATAGGCATAAAATATGAGCGAAAAAGTATTTATTACCTCACAAGAATTGCTACAAGATTCTTTCCGTTTGGCTGATCAAGTATTCAAAGACGGCTTCAAACCAGACTTCATCATTGGTATCTGGCGAGGTGGTGCACCTATAGGTATCGCAGTACAAGAGTACTTTGATTTCAAAGGTATCGAAACTGACCACATTGCAGTCCGTACTTCTTCTTATTACGGCATTGGCCAGCAATCAAAAGAAATTAAAGTACACGGTTTACACTACCTAATCGAAAACGCCAATGCAGGCGACTCTTTATTGATCGTTGATGACGTGTTCGATTCAGGCCGTAGTGTTGAAGCTTTGATTGCAAGGATCAAAGAGCTTTCTCGTTTGAATACGCCAAAAGATATCCGTATCGCATGCCCTTGGTACAAGCCTAAAAACAACAAGACAGAGATAGTTCCTGACTATTACGTACAAACAAGTGAAGAGTGGTTAGTATTCCCACATGAGCTTTCAGGTTTAACACCGGAAGAGTTAATTGAAGGTAAGACTGAGCTAGCTGAAATTAAAGACTTGTTGGTGAAGTAGACCGACTAACACTTAGTCGCTAGCTCAGCTAACGCTGGTAGAGCTCCAGTAAATGAGTTCTAGCACCAAGCGATCTAGCTGCTGCTGGCTTATCTGACGGCTTTGCCGGTCTGATATAAAAAAGGGAAGCTGTTGCTTCCCTTGGTCATTTAAGTAAGGTCGCCTAATCTACACTTCAAATGCGATCTTAGCTACGAACAAAGCCGTTAATACCCACACACTGGTCGATATTTCATTAAACTTACCCGTCAGCGCTTTAACAAAGGTATAAGTAATGAAAGCTAATGTAATACCGTGTGCGATAGAAAATGTTAGCGGTGTAAATAGCAATACAACAGTAACAGGTGCCGCTTCTGAGATGTCTTCCCAGTTAATATCTTTCAAGTTATACAGCATTAAAATTGCCACGTAGAAGATAGCGCCTGATGTTGCGTACACAGGGATCATGCCAGCTAGCGGCGAGAAGAAAATACTAATTACAAATAACAAACCAACAACCACTGCTGTTAAACCTGTACGGCCACCTGCAGCAACACCAGATGCACTTTCAATATAACTTGTTGTAGTCGATGTACCTAACGCAGCCCCCGACAAAGTAGCGACAGAGTCACTTGATAGAGCTTTACCTAAACGCTCAATTTTACCTTCTTTATCGGTTAATCCCGCTCTTTGCGTCACCGCAATTAAAGTACCTGAAGTATCAAATAAATCGACAAATAAAAAAGCAAAAACAACAGATAACATAGAGATTTCAAGCGCCGCTTTAATATCCAGCTGCATAAATGTTGGCGCTAATGAAGGCGGCGCAGACATTAAGCCGTTGTACTCAACTTCACCAAACACAACACCAACTACAGTCATAGCTAAGATAGCAATCATTACTGCACCTGGGATGTTACGCGCAGTAAAAGCAGCAATTAGGAAGAAGCCGACAATACTCATTAATGGAACAAAGGAAGTAATATCACCTAAAGCAACGAAGGTTGCAGGGTGAGCGACGATGATACCTGAGTTTTTCAGTGCAATTAGCGCCAAGAAAGAGCCAATACCTGTAGCGATACCTAACTTTAATGTTTTAGGGATAGCATTAATGATCCATTCACGTACTTTGAAAATGCTTAACAATAAGAAGATCACACCAGAAAGGAAAACAGCACCTAGCGCAACTTGCCAAGTGTAGCCCATACCTAGTACTACGCCGTAAGTAAAAAATGCATTCAAGCCCATACCTGGAGCTAGTGCAATTGGGTAGTTAGCAACAAAGCCCATGATAAAACAACCAATGGCAGCGGCTAAACAAGTCGCTACAAACACGGCGCCTTGGTCCATACCTGCGTCAGCTAAAATGGATGGGTTTACAAAAATAATGTAGGCCATTGTAAGGAAGGTGGTTAAGCCAGCCATGACTTCTGTTTTCACATTGGTCCCGTGTTGGCTTAGCTTAAATAGCTTTTCAAGCATGCTTTATTCTCTCATTGTCGCGATAAAGCGCTGCATGTTAATAAAAAAAACCACTTTTTTCATCCGGAAATTGAATAAATTTTTTACTTCTATACAATCCCCGCCTAAATTTTTCTACTCATTCAGGGAACATGAAACAATGATAAAAAAACTACTTTCTGCTTTAACGCTCGTTGCTGCAGCGACTTCAGTAAACGCCAAAACACTTTGGTCAGATTACAGTGTGACTTACTTAAATGGCAGCAACTATGAAGTTGGAGATAGTGACCGCCAAGTTTTAACATTCGAGTATGCATCAGGCACTACTTGGGGTGATCACTTTATGTTCATCGACCGTCTAGAGTCTAACAATGGTGACCTAGAAACTTATGGTGAGTTCACTCCACGTATAAAAGTGAAAGAGTTAGACGGATTTGTAAAAAACATCTACTTTGCCCCTTCCATTGAGATGTCTGAGTTTGCCACTAACTACTTAGTTGGTGTAGGTACAGATTTGGCTATTCCAAGTTTTAACTATTTTCAATTAAACGCCTATTTACGTAATAACGAAGATGGCGATAACAGCTTCCAAACAACGCTTGTTTGGGGTTTACCTGTTGGCCCTTTCTACTACGATGGCTTCTTAGACTATGCAACTAGCTATGACAAAGATAACGGCCAAAAAGCCGAGACGTCGATGAATCTGACTTCTCAATTAAAGTATGATATTGCGCCACACATTGGTTATGACAATAAGTTCTTTGTTGGTATCGAATACGTTTTCTGGAACAATAAATTCGGCATCGATGGTATTGATGAGCGCAACGTCAATCTTTTAGCGAAGTTCCACTTCTAAGCGCAATTTTCTTCCTGCCAAGCCCCGTACTTGTGCTATGGGGCTTTTTTGTACCTAAAAAAACACTTCCTTGTTTTAGGTCAATACACCGACTTCACAAAAACATATGCTAGGCTTGGTCTATTATTTAAGCAGTATAGTTAGATGCCGAGCTCGATGTTACTTAGATTAATATCAATTGTTATGTTGTTTACCCTCTCCCCGCTTCACGCTTTGGAGAACTTCGACGTCATTTTCAAAAGCCACCATGCCACTATGCTGCTCATAGAGCCTAGCACTGGCAAAATTGTTCATGCTAACAATGCTGCAGACGAGTTTTATGGCTACCCTCGACTTACTAGTATGTCGATTCAAGACATCAATATGCTTACTCCAGAACAAGTGAAAGCCGAGCGTTTACAGGCCAAAGCGGAGAATCGCAACTACTTTATCTTCCGCCATAAAAGTGCAGACGGCCAAGTAAAAACGGTCAAAGTATATTCTTCACCTATAGAATTAGAAGGCAAAAAGTTACTGTTTTCTATTGTTTTTGATATCACAGATCAGCGTCAATCTCAGGACGATGTATGGTATTACCACGATCAACTGGAAAACATGGTTGATCAGCAAGCTGACGCGATTAGTAAGGGAAAAACTAAATTTATAACCATATTATTAGCTGGTATTGCGGTACTTGCTGCGCTTTTAATTTACCTGATTTATTTATTGCGAATTAAGAGTAAGGCTGAGAAACGGGCACGTAACTTGTCGATGATTGTCGAGCAAAGTCCAGTGGCAATAGCCACACTAGATAGCGATAGTAGAATCGTTTATTGCAATAGCAAATTCCAACACAGCAGAAAAGACACCAATTGTGTTGCTGGTAGCAAGCTTGAGAACTACCTATCTATCGAATGCTTACCAGAACAACAAGTTCATGAAATAAGCCAAGGTTTGACGGAACATGGACAATGGATTGGCGAAGTTGAATACCATAATGAACTAGGCCAACCGGTATGGGAACGAGCCAATGTATACACTATAAATTCCCAAGCTCCTGCGACTAAATCTAGATATGTTGTCATGATTGAAAACATATCCAAAGAAAAACATGACGAGAAGCAGCTACGCTTGGCTTCTGCCGTATTAGAAACGGCAGCTGAGGCAGTAATGATATGTGACAAGTCAGGCAAGATCATTTCTGTCAATAAAGCGTTTTCCAACATAACAGGATTTTCTGAGCAAGACGCTATTGGCAAAATGCCTGACCAAGTTAATGCAGCAGAGCAAGACCAATACTTTTATCAAAACATCATGCAGTCCTTAAATCAGGGTGGGTTTTGGCAAGGAGAAGTGTGCAACAGACGAAAAGACGGCTCCACTTATTACGAATGGCTAACGGTATCAAGCCAATACGACCACAAAGGTGAGCTCGAAGCTTTTGTTTCTTTATTCAGTGATATCACCAAGAAAAAACAAGCGGACGACAAAATATATACCCAAGCCAACTACGACAAACTAACAGGCTTGGCTAATCGCAATCTGTTTAACAGTCGATTTAACCAATGCATTGACTTGGCCGACAGAGATCAGAAAAAGCTGGCGCTAATGTACATCGACCTCGATGGGTTTAAACACATCAATGACTCTTTGGGTCATTCTGCTGGCGACTTATTACTGACGGAAGCCGCAACTAGGCTTAGCAACAGTGTACGAAAATCCGATACCGTAGCTCGCCTTGGCGGCGATGAATTTGCCATCATTATGGCAAACAATGAGTCGGTTTATTCAGTTGAGAGCGTTGCCAATAAAATACTTAAACTGATTGCAGAGCCTTATCAGCTCAAAGACAAAGTTGGCTACGTCACCGCTAGCATTGGAGTCACTTTTTTCCCTGATGATGGCAAAGATGCCGAAACTCTGCTTAGAAAAGCAGACAGTGCAATGTACACAAGCAAAGAAAGTGGCCGCAATACGGTTCAATTTTTCACCAAGGAAATGGATGCACTAGCGCAACAAAGACGTTTGTTAGAAGTGCAGCTAAGGCAAGCCATAGTAAATCAAGAATTTTATTTAGAGTTTCAACCGATACACGATGCACATACAGGCCTTATCAAATCGGCAGAAGCACTAGTGCGATGGAACCACCCCGAGTTAGGCTCTGTACCACCAATCAAATTTATTCCACTGGCAGAAGAAATTGGCCTTATCCACCAGCTTGGCGAATGGATATTGCAACAAGCCTGCAACAAAGCAAGCCAATGGTTAGCCGAACTGAAACACAATGCTCCAGCAGTCGCAGTTAACATATCCAGCATGCAATTCCAAAAAGCGGGCTGGGTTGATACAGTTGCAAAAGTGTTGGCAAGCTCTGCTTTACCAGCCGAGAAACTGACCTTAGAGATCACCGAGAGCTTATTAATTGCCGACGAAGTGCAAACAGAGAAGCAACTAAATGAGCTAAAAGCCTTGGGAGTGAAATTAGCTATTGATGATTTTGGTACTGGCTATTCATCTTTGAGTTACCTCAGACGCTTCCCTATCGATGCATTAAAAATCGACAAGAGCTTTATCAATGAGTTAAGTAAAGGTAAAGAAGACGAAGCCGTGGTTAATGCAATTATCTCACTAGCTCACAACTTACAGCTCAATATTGTTGCTGAAGGGGTCGAGTTAGAAACACAAAAACAATGGCTAGCTAATAACAACTGTCAATTCATTCAGGGCTATTTGTATAGCCCATCACTAAAAGCATCTGAGTTTTTAAACTACTGTCAAAATTACTCAGAAACGCCAGCCCATACCAATTGATAACTTCTGTGTTGAACTGGCGTCAGTTAATGGGCTGTCTTTTAATTCACTGCCGTGGAAATAGTGGCGGTATACCATCACCGCTTCTATATTATCGGTAACAGGATATATACCTATTAGCTCTAACTCGACGTTAGTATCGCCATCGGCTTCATAACCTGCGGTATCAGCATAATAGCCTGTTAGTTTTTTTGATTGTTTTTGCACAGCAAACAGAGAAAGCAGTCGCATTTGGCCTATGGTATCGCGTCGATAAATCCCTAACTCATACTCTTGCCCTTTGTGCTTACTGCTTACATCAGTAAGTGCAGTGGCTTGCAAACTCCAACCCGCACCAATTGGTCTCGCTAACTGGAAACCTAGCTCAACGGCTTTGTCTCTCTCAGCAAATGGCGCATCATCGGGAATATATTGATGAGTGCGCAGCTGTCCGACAATAGAAAAAGCACCTAATTCACTGCGATTCAATCGATAACCACCACGGTTACCTTCAATAAAAAGCTTACCAGCATGGCCCATGACCAATAAAGATGGCGCCACTTGGGTATCGGTATCTTTGTAAGGTAAGTTATCAATACTCACGGCTGGCGCAACTAAACCTTTAAATTGCCAAGTGTCCGCGTGTGTTTGAAATGTTGAAAAATAAGTCAGTGTCGATAAAAGCAATATGTTTGCAGTTGATTTTGTCATTGCCAAACCCATGTTGTTTTTTTAATCAGACCTGAGTAGTGGAAAATTTATTTCAAGAAAACTGGAGAGTAAAGTATAAAGTGGCTAAAACGATCAAGCTCCACTTGTACGGTCAGGTAAGTCCTGCCCGAAGGGCGTTATCGCATTGATGATAACAACTATAACCTCAGCTCTGACTCACTGAACTTTGACCATGAAGGTTACTTCGACAGCTTCGCGAGCTATTTTACTATGGGTGTCTCACTAATTTTCCTAACAGCTAGAAAGCGATACTCTACTCGTCTAGCTTGTAGGATCTAGCACTCGAAGAGTGATCTAGCGACTTTGTCGATCTTTTAGCTATTTTACTATGGGTGTCTTGCTAATTTTCCTAACAGCTAGAAAACGATGCTCTACTCGTCTAGCCTGTAGGATCTAGCACTCGAAGAGTGATCTAGCGACTTTGTCGATCTTTTTAAAGCCGTCGTTCCTTGTCACTCGTGACTGAGACAAATGAAATATCGGAGAACTTTGAACTTGCATACACCGAAGGCTTTTACATCCATGACAACACGACATACGTAAGTCCCTATAAGCAAAAAGGAGCACATAGTGCTCCTTTTTTTCGATAAACCGTCTTATTAGCGACGTAGGCCTAAACGCTTGATTAGGTCATTGTAACGCTCTAAGTTTTTACCTTTTAAGTAGTCTAAAAGGTTACGACGTTGGCTTACTTTACGTAATAAACCACGACGTGAGTGGTTGTCTTTTTTGTGTGACTTGAAGTGACCTTGTAACTTGTTGATGTCTGCAGTTAATAATGCAACTTGTACTTCAACAGAACCTGAGTCTTTTTCGTTCGCACCGAAATCCGCTAAGATCTTTGCTTTTTCTTCAACGCTTAGTGACATAATAATCTCCAAAATTTAATTAGGGCTAGCCGATCACTAACTCAGCCAACCAAGAAATCCCTCTTTCGAGGAGGCGCGTATTTTACGGTTATTAACAAAGATTGCAACACCTAATTGCCTTGTAAGTCACCCTCGTCGCCATTTTTAGCCAATTGCTCTTGTTGTTTCTGCCACAACTCTAACTGTTCGAAGTAATGATCCCAGACACATGGCTGGCAAGCGCCGCCACCGCAACACTCATTATCTAGTGGACGTTCAGGCTTTGCTAATATCAGCTTTGGCTCAGTCACTACTCTTTTAACACCATATCAATACACATTACCGCGGCAAAGATCAGTAACCTGATGTCCGAATTTTCAGGCACTTCAGGGTTTACATCCAGCACGTAATTATCGGCACTGGTAAACAACTCAGCCCCTAAGCCTTGCCACTTTTTCGTCACATGAGCTAGGGTGGTTTCGCCTTGTTTGAAGTAAAAGTCCCAAGCCATCCAAGTCCCTTCCAAGCTGCATACCAACTGATCATGTTTATCAAACACATCAAAGCGACCGCCGATTGAAAACAACTTCTGCGAAAAGTAACCCACCAGCTCATTATTACCATCTCTGACTTCGACTTTTGATACCAACAACGAGATGCCTCTCATGATCCTGACCACACGTTGTTCATCAGCAGTTTTAACCTGCACGTCAAATGGTGTCATTCTTTGAAATCGGTAAATCGCAGGAGCTTAGTTAGCCAAAATAAATTAGGCTCACGGCATTCCATTAACACTTCGCCCGACTCTGGATCATAAACGTCGTAACTGTTTGCTGCTTTTAGTAAACCAAAATGCTCTTTAATAAGGTAAAGATTTTTATTTAAACTTCCATGAGTTAATTTAATTCTCAAACAAAATACGCTAAACACTGTAGCATTTTCAGCAACAGATTAAATCCGCTTTGTTAAAGCCAACCTTACTATTTTGAAATTTACCTCTGATGATTTAAAACCTTAACTGAAAAGTTGAGCTTATGGCTAATTTTAGCAGTAGAGTATTACTCTGTTGATAATAAAGTTTTGCAATAAATATCAATAACGCTAAGTTAAAGCTAAAAAGTAGCTAACCTTTTTTCTCGAACAGGCCGGCAGACAGTGTGCGCGCTGCTGGCTTGTTTTTTTACTTATCCAATACAACTAAACTGATAACAAATAAATCGAGCATACGGCTCATCTGCGGTAACAATATCTGCATCAAAGTGCGCTTTATTGACAGCATCAGTTAACCCTTGAGCTTCAAAGCATACGCCTTGATAAGGCTTATAAGGCGCAGATAAAAACTTACCAGTATAAAACTGGATAGCAGGCTGGTCTGAATAAACAGATAAGCAAATCCCGGTATTAATAGACCAAAGCTGTGCTTTTGCTAAGTTATTGTTAGCGACTAAAAAGCAGTGATCTACGCCTTTTTCTGCAACAATTTGCTGATACTTATTCGTTGCCACAAACTCGCCAATGCTGAGCCAGTTTCGGGTGTTAAAACCAGTGTCTAGAACATCAATAAAACGCCCTGTTGGAATACCTGTCTGGTCTCGTTCAAGAAATGCTTCACTGTTAAGTTTGAACAATAAGTTGCGAGTACTCTCATCACCTAAATTAAAGTAAGCATGATTAGTCAAATTAATTGGTGTCGCGATATCTGTTGTTGCTTTTAGCTCAATTGATAAGGCGTTGTCATCAGACAAACGATAGTGGATAAGTAATTCGCGGTTGCCGGGAAAACCATCGGCTAAATGCGCTAGCTTCAAGGCAAATAACACTTGAGTCTGATCTCGCTCAATGACTTGCCAACTCTGCATTGAAATGTTGTTCTCGCCGCCATGCAAACAGTTATTGCCATCGTTGTTTGATAACTTATAGCTCTGACCATTAAGCTCAAACGAGGCATTGGCAATACGGTTACACACAGGGCCACAAGTCGCACCTAGATAAAATGGTTCTAGCTGCTTTAATGCACTGTCTTCAGGGGTAACCGTCATTTCTAACAATTGGCCATTGTGAGGAATTTTGATTGAAGTGATCCTAGCCCCGACATTGGCTAAACTCACTTCCATACCTAAAGTGTTCGTTAATTTCACATGTTCCATTTTATTTGCTGTCATAGCCTTGTGGGTTTGCCGATTGCCAGCGCCAAGTATCTTCCATCATTTGTTGCAAAGTACGCTTAGCTTGCCAGTTTAACCAAGTTCTTGCCTTGTCGGCATTAGCCCAGAATGCAGGTAAATCGCCCGCTCTTCTTGCTGCAATTTTACATGGGATCGACACCCCGGTAGCCTGCTCAAAGGCACTAACAATAGCGAAAACTGAAGTGCCTGTACCTGTGCCTAAATTGAAACTTTCTGTACCAACAAACGTTTTGTTGTGATTTAACCAGTTCAATGCGGCAACATGACCTTCTGCTAAATCCATAACATGCAAATAATCACGCTCGCACGAACCATCTTTGGTGTCATAATCATCGCCAAAATGCTCAGCTCAGCTCGCTTGCCTACTGCAACTTGGGCAACAAAAGGCAATAAGTTATTTGGTATGCCTTTCGGATCCTCACCGATTAAACCACTTTCATGCGCCCCAATTGGATTGAAGTACCTTAAAGATACACCTCTGAACTTAGGATCTGCTGCTGCAGTGTCGGCCATAATACGTTCAACCATGACCTTACTTGCACCATAAGGACTAGATGGTGTACCTAGCTTCATATCTTCAACATACGGGTATAGGTTTTCTTCTCCATAAACCGTTGCGGACGAGCTGAAAATAAAATCTGATACAGCAAATTTCGCCATAACTTGTAACAAGCAAACCGTGCCATGCACATTATTTTGATAGTAACTCAATGGAATTTGGCTTGATTCACCCACCGCTTTTAACGCCGCAAAGTGGATGACCGATTGAAACGAATAGCGACTAAATAGAGCCTCAAGTTGTTGCAGTTGAGTAATATCACCTTCAACAAAAGTGACTTTTTTGCCGGTGATACTCTCAACCCTTTTTAGAGATTCAACAGAAGCATTACAAAGGTTGTCAAAAACCACCACATCATAACCTTGTTCAAGCAAACATAAAACGGTGTGAGAGCCTATATAACCCGCACCACCTGTTACTAAAATCGTCATACTCTAAACGCTCCTTGAGATGCAGTACAAACATAAATGCTAGGCTGTAAACCAAACTGACTTGGGTAGTCTCGCTCAACTAACTCTGTCAGTTGGTCAAGCAAATTAGTTGGCGTTAACGCCACAATACAACCGCCAAAGCCGCCGCCAGTCATGCGTACGCCGCCTTTGTTGCCTAATACTTGAGCGATCATTTCAACCAAGCCATCCATTTCCTTTGTTGTTACTTGGAAATCATCTCGCAGTGAGTTATGAGAGTCTTTCATCAGTTGACTTAAAGCGCTAACATCATTCGCTTTTAGCGCCTGCAAAGCCGCTTCAGTTCGAGCGTTTTCAGTAACAACGTGCTTAGCTCTTTGATAAAGAATTGGTTCTAAGTCTTGTTTCGCACTTTTTAGTTGCTCAATAGTTACATCTCTTAGTGCTTTAACGCCAAAGAACTCGGCAACTTGTTCGCATTGCTCACGTCTTTGATTGTATTCACTGTCGACCAAACCACGTTTCACGTTGGAGTTAACAATAAAGATTGATAAGTCTTCTGGTATTGGTGCATCTTGGAAAGTTAAACTGCGACAGTCCAATAACATCGCATGTTGCGCTTGGCCCATTGCAGAAATTAGCTGATCCATGATGCCACAGTTACAGCCGACAAACGTATTCTCTGCTTTTTGACCTTTTAACGCGGCTTCTACACCACTGAGTTCTAAACCGTAGAGGCTGGCAAATGTTTTAAGAATAGCGATTTCAAAACTTGCAGAGGAGCTTAATCCAGCGCCTTGTGGGACATTACCAGAAACCACCATATTGGCGCCTTGAATATCAGGGAATGAATCCATCAATACTTTTAATGTGCCCGCAACATAGTTAACCCACATACGCTGCTCATCAAACTGAATGTCATCTAAAGAAAAACCAACCGTCTGTTGGTCACAATCGTGGGCATAGACACAAATGGTTCTATCATCACGTTTTGCAGCAGAAATATCCGTACCAAAGTCAATCGCCGCTGGCAACACAAAGCCATCGTTATAATCTGTGTGATCGCCAATCAAGTTTACTCGTCCAGGAGCATGAGTAACCAAGGCAGGCTCAGTGCCAAACTGTTGTACATATAAATCTTTAAACTAATTGTTCTCTGGACATTATTGAGCCTCCTTGTAGTGCACACTTGGCAGTGCCTTTAAACGGTCAGCGGCTTGTTCTGCAGTTAAATCTCGCTGCGCTTCAGCCATCATTTCATAACCAACCATAAACTTGCGAACCGTCGCACTGCGTAACAATGGCGGGAAGAAACTTGCGTGTAAGGTCCATTCGGGATGATCTTGACCATCGTATGGCGCACCGTGCCAGCCCATAGAATATGGGAAAGAACAATTGAATAAGTTGTCGTACTTGATAGTGATTTGCTTAACAATATCAGCCAGTGACGTTTCTTGTTCACTCGTTAAGTCGGTCATTCTTTGTATCGAAAATTTAGGTAACAACAAAGTTTCAAAAGGCCAAGCAGCCCAATAAGGCACAACCACAACCCAGTCACTATTTTCAACTACTACACGCTCTTGCATTTGTGATTCACGCGCTGCGTAATCCGCTAATAAATTGCTACCATGGCGTTGTAAGTAATAAGCTTGCGCATCGTTTTTCTTTGACACTAAAGTAGGCAGTTGCTGCTGTGCCCAGATTTGCCCATGTGGGTGTGGGTTTGAACAGCCCATTATCGCGCCTTTGTTTTCAAACACTTGAACCCAATTATAGTTTTGACCTAAATCCTGACACTGTTGCTTCCAAGTTTTTACCACTTCGGTAATGGCGCCAAGCGATAGTTCAGGTAGCGTTTTGCTGTGATCAGGAGAGAAACAGATCACTCGACTTTCGCCTTGCTCCGTTGCCATTTTAAATAAAGGATCATCAGAACTCACCACAGGGGTATCTTGTTTTATCGCAGCAAAGTCATTGGCAAAAACAAAGGTGTTTTGATATTTGTCATTTACTTCACCATTGATACGGGTATTACCCGAACACAAGTAACAGGTTTCATCGTAAGCAGGCCTAACCTCTTCATCAAGTTTCTCTACCTGCCCTTGCCATGGGCGCTTAGCACGGTGAGGAGAGACTAGAACCCACTCATTAATTAATGGGTTATAACGGCGATGAGGATGCTCAGTTGGGTCAAATTGATCAGCCATAATTAATTTTTTTTGTTGAATAGTTAAACAAACTGTAAACGTTTACATTTATTTAATCAAATAAAATTAAAATATTGTTAATGCAATCTCTTTAAGTTGGCAAAATCAAATAAAAATAACAATGTAAACGATTTCACAAGCAATTCTTATCAGGCGATAATAACAAGAACAAATAATAAGCCTGTGTAATAACAAACGAATACCCATTAGTATAAGTTTAATATTGGCTCATAAAGACAATAAAAAGTTCGGGGACAACAAGTGCAATTTATAAAATACCTGCTGCTCTTATTGAGCATCGGCTCAGCCTGCTTTTTGGCCAATGCATCGGAACAAAGTTGCATAGCTTGCCACCAACAGCAGGTATCTGATTGGCAAAAGTCAGATCATGCTAAAGCGATGGCCGTTGCCAATGAAAGTAATATATTGGCTAACTTTGACCAAGTCACTACCTCACACTACAGTCAAAAAGCTTACTTTTATCGCAAACAAGATAAGTACCTTATCGACTTAACTGAACAAGATAAAACCTCAACTTACGAGGTTAAATACACCTTTGGCCACTACCCATTGCAACAGTATTTGGTTCCGGGCGACGGCGGTAAACTACAAGTGTTTCCCTTTGCTTGGGATAGTCGTCCCACCACAGAAGGCGGGCAAAGGTGGTATCCAAATTATGCCAATGAAGATGTAAAACCAAACGATCGATTGCACTGGCAACAACCCCTACAAAACTGGAATGGTATGTGTGCAGATTGCCATTCGGATGGTCTACAGCGAAACTTTGATGCCAAGAGTAATACTTTTAATACTCAATGGGACAATATCAATGTTGGTTGCCAATCTTGCCATGGCAAGATGGAACACCACTCAGGTACAGCTAACAAGTCAACGAAAACTCAACTATTAGATAATAAACAACAGAAACAACAAGTACTTAGTTGGCTACGAGCGCCAGGGGAAAAGGTTGCCAGATTAAATAACAGCAAAGGGCAACGGGCATCGACTGCAGAAAAACAAGAACACGGAAAATTTATGAACACTTGTTTTGCTTGCCACTCATTACGCACGCCTTTAACCGATGGCTTCAGCCCTAATCAACACCTATTGCAGCAATTT
Organism: Psychrosphaera sp.; assembly: GCA_965200905.1. Lineage (GTDB taxonomy): Bacteria > Pseudomonadota > Gammaproteobacteria > Enterobacterales > Alteromonadaceae > Psychrosphaera. The sequence goes on along the minus strand of CBDAVN010000007.1, from coordinate 126,325 downwards.
AGTCCTACTTTATTAGCCCCTCCACAATATCACGCGGATGGCCAAATCAAGGAAGAGGTCTATGTTTATGGCTCATTTTTACAAAGTAAAATGTATGCCGAAGGGGTAACCTGTTTGAACTGCCATGATGCCCATACTATGAAAGTGAAAACCAAAACTAATGGTTTGTGCTTACAATGCCATAATGCCGAAATGTATCAGCAAGAAAGCCATACTAGGCATCCTTTGACCTCAGAAGCTGGTCAATGTGTTACCTGCCACATGCCTGAAACAACTTACATGGGAGTTGATGCCAGACGAGATCACAGCTTTAAAGTACCAAGACCGGACTTATCAGATAGCTTTTCAACGCCAAATGTTTGTAGTAATTGTCACAAAGACAAATCAAATGAATGGGCAGCCAGTAAGTTACATACTTGGTTTGGTGAGCCTAAGCAACTATCCAGTTCCGAGCGCAATTACATGACGTTGATGCACAACAATGAGCTACTATTGGACCAACACCTTGCTCTGATAAATGACCCAGCAATGCCTGAGATTAAACGTGCAACCGCTATCGCCTTGTTGCCTTATTCAACCAGAGTACTATCAGAGTACGTAGTTAACAAGTGGGTTGAAAGTCCGTTGCCGCTAATACGTTTAGCCACCGCGCAAATTGGCAACCTATTACCCGATAGCGATAAAACAAAGTCTTACAAGAAATTGTTGGATGATGAATTAAAGGCAGTTCGAGTAGCAGCGGCAAATCAACTCGTATCATTAAACCTAAAACAACCAAGCTTTAACCATGCGCTTAAAGAGTTGCTCACCGCCTCAGAAGCAACGGCATGGCGAGGAGAAGGTTTGTTTAATCAAGCGTTAATTAAGTTGTCACAACAGCGTGAACAAGAGGCGATAGAGCAGTTAGAATTGAGCATTAATATTGATCCATACTTTCCAGCTTCTTACATCAACTTAGCTGATATTTATCGTCGCTTACAGTTAGTTGAACAGGAAAAAACACTATACGCCAAAGCGTTAAATAACATTCCAAACTCGGCTGAACTGCACTATTCCTATGCCATGTTTTTGATCAGATCAGGTGATAAACCAAGATCTGTGCAGCATTTCAAACGGGCAATGCAGTATGACAATAGCAATTACCAATATCCGTACTTGTATGCACTAGCGTTGGACTCAATTGGTCAAACCGCGAAAGCGTTAGCAGAATTGAAACAACTTTACCCAAAATACAATCATCACTCAGAGCTGAAAAATTTAGGTTTGAGTTTTTCACAAAAATTAGCGGATAGAGCGAGTTACCAATATTTCTCGCAACAGTAGGCTGGAATGCCACTATCGTGCTTCGATGCGATGATTCAGGGCTAAGAGCGATCAGCAAGCTGCTAGATCGCTACGCGTTAGAGGAGAGCTATGATTAGTGCTCTTATTAAAAACTTTATGAGCTTAAGCCTTTCCGTCCTTAAACTGGCAAAAGTAGACTAGCGCTTTTGATAAACCACTAAAAAGTTATTTGCTGGCATGTCACATAAGTGTTGGATTTGCAGGTTACCGCCACTCCATTGCACTATGTCATCTAAATCGTTGATGCCACCATAACCTTGGCCTTGCAGCCAGTTGTTAAAGTCTTTATTGGACTCAGTAGTAAACTCTCCGCTTCGTTTAAATGGGCCATAGCAAATAAACAACTGCCCCGTTACAAGCTTGTCAGTAACTTGCTCAACCAATTGTTTTGCCAGATTTTTACTAACAATATGCAAAACATTTGAAGTGTAAACACTATCTGCTTCAACCTCTGGTAAAGCTTGGCCAATTTCAAACTCAAGTGGGGCTAGAAAGTTATTAATCTTCTGCTCATTGGCAACCTGATACCACTGACGTAGGTTATCAAGATTACTTGTCACTTCCGTTGGTTGCCAACTCAATTTCTCGCTTTGCTGACACAGATAAATCCCCTGTTGCCCAGTGCCTGAGCCAACCTCAAGCACTTTTTGTTGCAGCAAGCCCAGTTCATTTAAGGTTTGATAAATGACGGCTTTATTATTCTCTGCCGCTTGGTTATGGGCTAAGTGAGAAAATGGATTGCTCATTATAAGTTTGGCCCCAACCAAGCTTCAGCGGTTCTTTCATCCCAGCCTTTTCGCTGCATGTAAGACTGCTTTTGCTCTTCATCAATTTTACTGACGGCAAAATATTTGGAATCTGGATGAGCAAAGTACCAACCTGACACCGACGCGCCAGGCCACATGGCAAATGACTCAGTTAAACTCATACCAATACGTTGTTCAACTTGCAATAAATCCCAAAGCTTCTGTTTTTCGGTATGCTCAGGACACGCTGGATATCCCGGAGCAGGACGAATACCTTGGTATTTTTCACGAATAAGATCATCATTTGATAAATCTTCATCTGCGGCATAACCCCAGAAGTCACGACGTACTTCCTGATGTAAATATTCAGCCAACGCTTCTGCCAATCGGTCAGCAACCGCTTTAACTAGAATGTTGTTGTAATCGTCGTGCTCGGCTAAGAACTTATCCGCCAATTCATCAGCACCAAAACCAGCGGTAACCGCAAACGCGCCCATATAATCGGTAACGCCAGAATCTTTTGGTGCAACAAAGTCAGCTAGACTGTAGTTTGGTGAGCTATTACGAGTTTTGATTTGCTGGCGTAAATGGTGCAGCTCAGTTTGTACTGCGCCAGTTTCGTCATAAATTTCGGTCGACTCACCAATTGAGTTCGCTTCAAACAGACCAAATACCGCCTTGGCTTTGATTTCGCCTGAAGCAACTAAACGGTCTATTAGTTCGTTGGCATCATCAAACACTTTTTGCGCTTGTTCACCCACGACTTCATGTTTAAGAATTGCAGGGTACTTGCCTGATAACTGCCACGTTAAGAAAAACGGTGTCCAATCTATGTATTCACGCAAGGTTGAAATAGAAATATCATCCCACTGGTGAATGCCTAACTTGTTTGGTTTTGGCGCTTGGTAGTTGGCCCAATCAGGATTAAATTTGTTTGCTTTGGCTTGGGCAAAACTAATGTATTGCGTATTGTCGCGCTTTCTATGATGCTGCTCAACAACGCGCTCATAGTCTTTATCTAGTTGTTCAATAAATTTAGGTTTTAACTCATTGCTCAATAAGTTCGAAACTACTGAAACACTTCGCGATGCATTTGGTACATAAACAACAGGATGTTCATAATTATCATTAATCTTCACCGCAGTGTGAGCTTTTGACGTAGTCGCCCCACCAATTAGAATTGGCAAGTTCAAACCTTGTCTTTGACACTCTTTGGCAACATAAACCATTTCGTCCAGACTTGGGGTAATAAGGCCAGATAAACCAATAATATCCACGTTTTCTTTAATCGCTGTATCTATGATCTTCTGACAAGGCACCATTACGCCTAGGTCAATAACTTCGTAGTTGTTACATTGCAGAACGACACCTACGATGTTTTTACCAATATCGTGTACATCGCCTTTTACCGTTGCCATTAGAATTTTGCCGTTACTTTGGCCTTCTTCTTTTTCCGCTTCAATGTAAGGATTTAGGTAAGCAACGGCCTGTTTCATAACTCGAGCCGACTTAACAACCTGAGGTAAGAACATTTTACCTTCACCGAATAAGTCACCAACTATGTTCATACCATCCATCAAAGGACCTTCAATGACTTGCAAAGGTCTATCAAAGTTTTGTCTAGCTTGTTCAGTATCTTCTTCGATGAATTGAGTGATGCCTTTTACTAACGCGTGTTCTAACCTTTTCACAACGTCCCAACTGCGCCACTCTTCATTTTCTGGCTCAACCTTAGTGCCATCACCGCGATATTTAGGTGCTATATCAAGTAGCTTTTCTGTTGCGTCTTCACTGCGATTTAAGATCACATCTTCAACCGCATCTCTAAGCTCTAATGGAATATCATCATAAACAGCTAACTGACCAGCATTAACAATGGCCATATCCATACCCGCTTTGATTGCATAGTAAAGAAAGACCGAGTGCATCGCTTCACGAACTGGATTATTACCACGGAATGAGAAGGATACGTTTGATAACCCCCCCGATACTTTAGCGTGAGGTAAGTTTTGTTTAATGTCGGCCGTTGCTTCAATAAAAGCAACCGCATAATCATTGTGTTCTTCAATGCCCGTTGCTACGGCAAAGATGTTTGGGTCAAAAATAATATCTTGCGGCGGAAAACCAACCTGCTCTACCAAGATGTCATAGGCTCTTTTACAGATACGAAACTTTTCACTACGAGTTTCCGCTTGGCCTTCTTCGTCAAACGCCATTACTACCACAGCGGCACCAAAACGCTTGCACTTCTTTGCTTGAGCAATAAACGGCTCTTCACCTTCTTTCAGTGAAATTGAGTTTACAATTGCTTTACCTTGGACGCACTTTAAGCCAGCCTCAATCACTTCCCATTTCGACGAGTCGAGCATAATTGGTACTTTGGCAATATCAGGTTCAGACGCAATTAGGTTACAAAAACGGGTCATTGCTGCAACTGAATCTAACATGGCTTCGTCCATGTTAATGTCGATGATCTGCGCGCCATTTTCTACCTGCTGGCGTGCCACACTTAATGCAGTGTCGTAATCTTCTTCTAAGATCAGACGCTTAAAAATAGCTGAGCCTGTTACGTTAGTTCTCTCACCAACGTTAATAAAACGGCTTATAGCTTGTTCTGTCATTACACTACTACCTATACATTAAATGGTTCGAGACCTGACAATCTCATTAACGATGATTTTTCTTTTGGCACTCTTGGCGAGTGACTAGACACTTGCTCATCCATAGCAACTATGTGTTCAGGCGTCGTGCCACAACAACCACCAACAATATTAATCAAGCCACTTTGCGCCCATTCTCCAATATGTGAAGCCATTTCTTCTGCGCCTAAGTCATATTCGCCAAACTCATTTGGTAAACCTGCATTTGGATGCACTGAAACGTAAGTTTCCGCACAGCTCGATAACGCATCCACATATTGTCTTAGCATATCTGGCCCAAGTGCGCAGTTCAGACCAACGGCAATAGGGTTAGCGTGAGAGATGGAGTTGTAGAATGCTTCTGTTGTTTGGCCTGATAAGGTTCTACCTGAAGCATCCGTAATCGTACCTGAAATAATAATAGGCAGTCTTTGTCCCACTTGTTCAAATGCTTCTTCAATCGCGTAAAGTGCCGCTTTGGCATTGAGGGTGTCGAAGACGGTTTCGACCAAAATGATATCTGCGCCACCTTTGATCAACGCTAACGTCGACTTAACGTAGTCAGCTGCTAATTGGTCAAACGTTATCGCACGAAAACCTGGGTCGTTCACATCTGGTGAGATAGAAGTCGTTTTAGACGTTGGACCTAATACGCCCGCTACAAATCTAGGCTTTTCAGGCGTTGAGTATTCATCACAAGCCTGACGAGCCAATTGCGCAGATTGATAGTTAATTTCTTCTGACAAAGCTTCCATTTCATAGTCAGCCATTGATGCTTCCGTTGCGTTAAAACTATTGGTTTCAATAATATCTGCGCCTGCTGCAAGGTATTCCTTGTGAATGTTTTTAATCAACTCAGGCTGGGTAAGCACTAACAAGTCATTGTTACCCGCAACTGGCGTATGCCAGTCTTTAAAACGCTCACCGCGATAGTCTACCTCTTCTAATTTGTGCTTTTGGATCATGGTGCCCATCGCACCATCTAAAATGAAAATACGCTGTTCAAGCAGCTGTTGTAACTGCTGAGTTTGATCAGGTCTAATATTGCTAGCTAACGTCATTGCGGTTCCAATTGTAATCAAGGCAAATTAAGCAAAATTATCGGTTCTAACATTCTCACTAACTTGAGTAATGTCATACGGCGTCTTCTGGTATACATAATAGTTTAACCAGTTAAGAAATAGTAAATGACCATGGGCTTGCCAAGACTTTTGTGGGGTCTTAGTGACATCGTCATTTGGGTAATAGTTAATAGGGACTGTCGGTTCCAAGCCAGCTTTTAAGTCTCGCTGGTATTCATCATTAAGGGTCATTCTCTCATATTCAGGATGACCTGTAATATAAACTCTGGTGCCCGCTTTGTTCTGCATTAAATAAGCACCCACTTGCTCAGAACCCGCTACACAAATAAGATCATCGACCTGTTTCAATGTATCTAATGAAATGAAGCCATATCTTGAATGAGGGACATAAAACGTATCGTCAAAACCGCGTAGAATTGGCGCTTTTTGTTCCCAACTAAAGTGCTCGTATACACCACTTAGTTTATCATCTCGAATGCCATGCTTGATACCATAATGGTGATAAATCGCAGCCCAAGCTGACCAACATAAAAATAAGGTGGAGGTCACATGCTTATCCGCCCAATCAAGAATGTCTTTTAATTGTGGCCAATAAGTAATGTCATCATAATCCTTCAATGCCAGAGGAGCGCCAGTGATAATTAAGCCATCATAGTTTTTATCTTTTACGTCATCGAAATAACGATAGAAATTATCTAAATGGGCTTCTGAAGTGTTTTTAGCTTGGTGTTGTAAACGAACCAAGTCAACATCAACCTGTAATGGTGAGTTCGATAGTAATCGAACTAACTGAATTTCAGTCGTGATCTTATCAGGCATCAAGTTCAAGATAGCGACCTGCATAGGACGAATATCCTGCGTATCAGCACGATGTGCTGGCATCACATAAATATTCTCTTGCTTCAAAGCATCAATAGCAGGAAGTTTATTTGGCACTCGAATTGGCATGACACTGTCACCCTAATAACACTGGATTAGTTGCAGATTACTTATATAAATAGCAATGTCAACATCTAGATGTTTAGACGTCTAAAATTAGAGTTTAAAGTCTACTGTGTCTTAAAATTCTAGTCAGCTCAGTTGGTTTACGCCACTGAAAAAACCACAGCTAGTAATCTAAAAAAGGCAAAAATGATGTTTATCTGGTTTGAGGTAAATGTTTATCAAAAAGGAAAGTTGTTACCGCGAGACTAGAGGAGTAAGTATATTGATTAGCAATTGAGTATGCCCTCACAAGGTTAACCATGAGGGCGGTCAGAATGCTTACGCTATTTACTATCCAACTTTTGTAAATACTTTATTAGTTATCTAAAGATTGAATTAATTCTCTAGCTAAATTAGCGCTGTTAACAGAACCTTCAGCGCCTTGTTGAGAAGATTCAACCACAGTTTGTAAGCTATTTACTATATTTTCTGATGTTGCAACCTGTGAACCTATTTGTTGATTGATCTGCTCAACGGAAGATTTGCTCGAAGCTGCCAGTTCAGTCAAGGTTTCAAGACGACTGCTAGCTTCGCCAGCAATATCTAACGAGTTGCTCATTAAGTTCTCTACTTCCGCTTGTTTACTGATAATAGAAGAAGAGATATCCATGATCTTGGTCATTTCTGATTGAATTTGATCCGCTGAGCTATTTGCTGTGTTTGCCAAAGCCCTTACCTCATCCGCAACCACCGCGAAGCCTCTGCCGTGCTCACCTGCTCTAGCAGCTTCAATTGCAGCATTAAGTGCTAATAAGTTAGTTTGCTCTGCGATACCTTTAATCGCATCCACTAAATTTTCAATGTTTTTGCTGTTTTCATCTAACGTCGCCAATAGCTGGGTAAACTCAGAAATAAACTGTGCAGAATGAGTGATCTTATCGACTAAGTTAGTCAAATGTTGTGTCGACTCTTGGCTCATATCATAAGTTTCAGCCGCATTTTGTAACGATTGCTCTGAAGAATGACCTAAACCTTGGCTGTGATCTAACACATCTCTTGCAACACCAAAGGCATGTTCAACTGTTTGTATTTTACTTTGTGAAGCGTGACTGACCCGTTCTAGTTCTTGGCTAAGTTGCTGTGCTAACGATCTACTTTGCTCCATCGACATTGCATCTAACTGTTTTGACTTTTCTTGCAAGTCTCTCAGCTCGGCTTTTGAAATTAATACTTGGTCTGACGGAATGGTCGGCTTAAACAGGTTAAACATACTTGGATCCTAATTTAGATTGTACATTCATATTTCGGCATTTAACTTGTCAGCTTTAGGCTTAATTCGATAAATGTCCATAACTTATTATTATTCTTTGCAGTCAGCCATTTAGTTTGGTTACATGTTAAACACATAACTAGCACGGCTTTTTATGTAGATTAGTATAATACTGATTGAATTCATAATAATTATTAATAATCGACCTAGCTTAGCTTAATAAGTTAATCGCTCAGTCAACCGACTCTCCTGTGTACTTGAGCTAACCAATTTTCACTAGCAATACCCACACAAAAACTGTTGATTATGAGCTTTGCTCTTTTATGCCCTAAAAAAAAGCGGAATTAAATCAATTAAACCTCTTCAGGCTGGCAGTTTGGCCAAAATGCGCTAATGGTTATATTAGTTAAAAAAATCGGCTATTTGTCTCAATTAGTCGATTTTCCCTTGGTTATTTGTAATATAATAAGACAATAGCTAGATGGATATGGTTTGCCCTACCCGAGCTACCCAGTTTCCCCCTAAAACTTGGGTCTAGAGTTTATCAGGAATTGTTACTATGCTTGATTAGTAACTAGGTAAATGTGTGTATAAAAACGAATAGTTGGATTTTATTGAATGTATTTTTATGCGGCTAGACAACCTATTTTGGACGTCAACAAAAATCTGTATGCTTACGAATTGTTGTTTCGCGATGGCGTCGACAATGTTTTTCCAGGTATAGATGAAGATGAGGCAACCAGCCGAATAATCGAAGGGTCACAATTTAGCTTAGGGATAGAGCATCTAACGGGTAACAAACCGGCATTTATCAATTTCACCCTTGATACTATTTTGAAAAATTATCCGACTATGGTGCCACCTTGTTCACTGGTCGTTGAAATATTAGAAACCGTTCAGCCAGGCAAAAAGCTATTAGAGTCGGTAAAAGAACTAAAACAACAAGGTTATGTCATTGCCTTAGACGATTACGAACACAAGCCGGTATGGCGTCACTTTTTCCCATTTGTCGATCTGATCAAAATCGATTTGCGCGCTATGTCCTTTGCAGAAATAGAACAAGTCATTGCCGATATCAGCGATTTCCCACAGATCAAATTATTAGCCGAAAAAGTGGAAACTGCAGAAGAGTTTGAGCGCTGCAAAGCGTTAGGGTTTGAGTACTTTCAAGGTTACTTCTTCTCCAAACCAGAAATGGTTAAAACCAAAACTTTGTCTCCTGGTCAAATGACATTGGCCGAGTTGCTGTACGAAACCTCAACGGCTGAGATAGATTTACCTAAAATAACGCAAATCTTTGAGCGAGATATTAACTTGTCTTATAAATTATTGCGTTATACCAACTCCGCAACGTTTAAACGCAGAGCCGAAATATCAACGATTAAACAAGCGTTAGTGGTATTGGGAAAAAGCGAGTTGAAAAAGTTTTTATCTTTACTGTTCACCGCATCAGTAAGCGATGACAAGCCTATTGAGCTGCTTAACTTAGCCATGGTTAGAGCACGCTTCTGTGAAAACCTCGCCTCTTTAGAAGGTTCCGCCGACTCTAGCATGGCTTTCCTAACTGGCATGATGTCATTAATCGACGCTATTTTAGATCAAAGCATTGAAATGGTAATGGAGCAATTACCGCTCTCTACCGAGATCAAAGAAGCACTGATCAATAAAAAAGGAGTGCTAGCTGATTACTTAAACTTGGCATTAGCCTATGAGCAAGGCGACTGGGAAAACGAACTCGCCATAGAAGAGCAACTTAAGTTATCGCAAAGGCAAGTACCTGCAACCTATTCAAACGCGATAAATTGGGCCGCTGAGCAAATGGCCAATTTAAATTCAAAAGGTTAACAAGGACTAAGTCCTTGTTAACGGCGCAGCTTACAAACTCAATTGTAACTTCAACTTAGCTAATAAACGTTGACCTATCCCTCTTATTTCGAGTAATTCATCAAGCGACACTAACTGACCATGCTGTTCGATATAATCTAATATCGCCTGAGCTTTGGCTGGGCCAATGCCTTTTAAAGCAATCAGTTGCTCAAATGAAGCTTGATTGATATTCAACTTTTGTTCTGCCGTTTGCACCTTAGTGACAACCGCACCAGTGTTTTCATTTGCTAATACGGCGCTTGAAAACAAGGATGAAACAACCACGATAGAAGTGGTAATAAGTGTTTTGAAATTTGCCATTTTGCTCTCCTTAGTAATGGGTAACTTCAAATTAGGTATAGTTCAACTTACCCAAAGTTTCAAATTTAGGTACATTATTTTTACAAAAACTTATTAAAATGTTTTATAGAAGACTGGCTAAGCTATTTTATTAACTGTTCTAAAACCTGTTGAACCGTAGCGCCAATTTTGCTGAAAAATACCCTTCGGTGACTGGTTTTACGCCACACTAAGCTCAACTTCCTATCCGCGTTAGGGTCAGCGATAAATTCCGTTTCTAATTTTCGGTTTTGTAATAACCCAGCTTGCACGGCTAGTTTAGGTAAAAAAGTCTCGCCGTAATGCCCTTCAACCATAGCCAACAAAGTGTTTAAACTACTGGCCTGAAAGGGGTGAACCCGGTCAGATTTGGATAGGTTAAAAGCCTGCACTGTATGCTCAGATAGACAGTGATCTTTTTCCAATAAATACACATTGTCGCTCTGGCGCTCTGGGTGAAAGACTTTAACAAAAGGATCACTGGTTAGTTCTAGTTCAACAAACTCAGATAATTGATAAGGTGTTGCTAACAAAACGATATCCAATCGGCCTTCACGCAATAACGCTAAACAGTTTTCCGTGGTGTCTTCACGCAAAAATAGGCTTAAATTAGGATATACCTCAGCGCATTTATTAATAAGTGGCGTTAATACAAAAGGCGCAATGGTTGGGATAATGCCTATGTGCAGCTCACCAGAGAACTCGTTGCCTTCGGCACTAGAGGTTGCAACTAGGTCTGCACTTTGCTCCAAAATAAGCCTAGACTTGACCACTACTTCAACTCCTAATGGCGTAAAGACAAAAGTTTTGTGGTCTCTTTCAATAAGCTGAGAGTCTAATTGTTCTTCTAAAGCTTGAATTGCGCTACTTAAGGTGGATTGTGAAACGAAGCACTTTTTCGCCGCTTGACCAAAGTGGCCGGTGTCGTACAACGCGACTAAATATTTAAGTTGTTGTAACTTAGGGAGCTTCATATGCCTTACCTTTTATATAAACAGAGCCGTTATTATCACAGGAAGTCGCTGTTTTTACCACCAAGTCATTCACCGCTAAAACTGCTTTGGCTATCTCAATAGGGCAACAAATGAACAAAAATCGCTTACACTTAATCGAAATTGGAGAAGGGAGAGTGTCTATGATTGCTTTACAGAAAAAACTGATCATAGTGTTATCAATGTTACTAAGTAGTAATGCGTATGCTATGAAGGATGATGGCTGTGCCTGTAATAAGGTCGATATAAAATTTACTGAGTGCCCTAAAGCCAAAGTGCAAAGCGTAACTTGGTGGGATTGGCTTACTAATAATGAATCAACACAGCTACACTTTTACCAACTTATTGAGTTGTTGCACACCACCAGTGATGGCGAAGTAAATGAAAGTACAGTAGCGGTAAACCAGAAGAAACCTAAACAAGATAAGCTATGAGCCGTCAGTCTTTTTTCCAAGCCTTTAAAAGTGCTATTGCCGCTTTTTTTGGCGTACAGTCGTCAAACCAGCACGAACAAGATTTTGAATCCGAAACCCCCTTCCCTTTTATTCTTGCTGGCGTGATCCTAGTCATCAGCTTTATTTTTATTCTCGTCGCCATTGTAAGCGTTGTATTAGATAAATAAACACTAAGGCTGGAAAACTCAAATTCCAGCCTTGGCCTGCAGCCTCACTAGTTTTTAGTTTTAAACTTCTGACATAACACGTGCATTTGCCTTGCTAATTCATTGAGCTCGGTTGCACTTTGTGAAATTTGCAATGTACCTTGTTCAACGCTTTGTGAGATCTGGGCAATTTGTGAAATGTTTTCGTTCACGTCATTAGCCGCCACCGTTTGTGTATCAGTAGACAGTTTAATGCTGTTATTGACCTCAGTGATATCATCGACCTGCTCACCAATTTGTAATAATGAACGCTTAGTGTCTTGGATCTGCTCTACCGCATTGTTGGCTTGTTCATTATTGGTGGTCATGGTCGACACCATACTTTCAGTGGTGTTCTGTAACTCATTGATGATGTCGTCTATTTCATCAGTCGATGTCATTGTTTTGCTTGCTAATGCTCTCACTTCATCTGCGACCACAGCAAAACCTCTGCCACTCTCTCCAGCACGTGCAGCTTCTATTGCTGCGTTTAGTGCTAACAAGTTGGTCTGTTCTGCAATGTTGCCGATAACTGTTGATACCGAACCTATTTTTTCTACGTTCTGTTGTAGTTGAGAGATAATAGACATGGCGGTTTCAGCATGTTGGGATACGTTTTCTATCGCTGTGACAGAGTCATCCACCACTTTTCTACCATCTTGTGATGCTCGTTGTGCTTGATGAGCAGCTTCAGCAGCTTGCACTGAATCATTAAGTACTTGAGTTACTGTATTTAACATAGCAACCATCGACTGCTCTGTTGCTACCGTTAATTGTGATTGTCGCTCAGTACCGCCTTTAGCATCAGAGGTAATAGAACTAAGCTCAGTGGCTTTGTCTTTAAGTTGATTGGCCGAGTCACTGATAAGCTCTATCGTCTGTTTATACTGCTTTGTGATCCTATTTATTGCTTTCATGATCACTGAGAGTTCGTCTTCAGCCCCTTGCATGGTCAATTCAGTTGTTAAATCGCCTTCAACAACTCTATCTACTGTCTCAGTGATCGCCGCTACTTTTTGTTGCACAAAACGGCTAAAGCTGACTTTTATTACCACTACTACTGTCACTAAAAGTATCAATAAGGTGGAGATGATCATCCAAGCTAAACGACTATCCGCCGCTTCTTCTTCAGTAATATCTATGCTCATTTCAAGTACGCCGCGCACGTCACCTAAACGCCAATCTGTTTTTGGTGAATCAGGATGGCTGTTATGACAATCTACGCAGCCTTGCGCCGTTAATAGATCTGCAACACCTACACGCATAATATCTCGGCCATTGACATTAACGAGTTCAGAGTAAGCTTCATTTGGGTTATTGGTTAAGTACTGCCAAGCTTTGCGGTTAAACTCATCAAGTTGGCGTCCTTGTCGGTTGGCAAAAGGGAATGGGCTGTATAAAGAAAACTTAATATTCTCACTACTCATTGCGTAACTAACGTCATGCAAAAATGTTGCGGGAACAGGCACTACATTAATTTTGCCTTTGTGATCGGTCGAAGCACTAACCGCGCTTTGCTCATTAATGATGGATTTTAGAATGTTGCTGGAGTAGTAGGTTCGTAACTTTTTAAATTGCTGCGCCGTATTGAAGGCTTCATCTATGGTTTGGTTTTCAGTATTGCTACTAAGAGTTGTGGGAAGGAGGATGGCAAAGCCAATAATTACAAATAAGAAAAAGCCAATAGTAGGTAGCAATAGCTTCCAAAGAATACTTTTTGACAGAAAATTCATACGTGTCTCAGCAATTTAGAGCAAAGGCTAACTCCTTGTTAACCTGTCGCTTTCTGTTTCAAGTGCGGTTGGTCCCTCTGCACTATTAACGACTTTAATTACCCCAACATACTTAAGGGCTTATCGTTAATCAAGAGCAAAACTTCGGTTGCTTCGATTTAATTTTTCGATTAGAAATCTGTCAACTAATCTATTTACACTTAGGCTTATTGGCGTAAAAGGCAAAGATCTCAGAAACTTTGCCACGATTACTGCCATCTTGGCTGATATTACGGGCTACGCTGACAAAACTGGTTTCTGCCTTATAGTAAATTTTGTTCGTCAGTGGCGTATCGTGATTACTGATCAGCACAGGAATATTGCGATTAAACGCCGCTTTTTCAGCTCGATTGGCTAACTCTGCCTGATCATTAGCATCAAACCCACCAACCGCATAACTAGTGAAGTTCGCAGTATCAGATAAAGGTGCATACGGTGGATCACAGTAAATTACATTACCCGCTCTGGCACGAGCAAAGGTCCTTTTAAAGTCCTGACAAGAAAACGTGGCATTTTTCGCTTTTTCTGAAAACTGAAAGATCTCTTCCTCTGGAAAGTATGGTTTGTTGTATGAGCCAAATGGCACGTTGAAACCACCTGAGCGATTATAGCGACATAGACCATTGAAGCCATGTCGATTCAAATACAAAAACAATAACGACCTGTAGTAAGGATCGGTACTTTTGTTAAACTCATCTCTTAGTCCGTAATAATGGACTTTGTCATTATTCTTTGCAGTAAATAACGTTTTTGCATCTTTAACATAAGTTTTTGGACGTCTTTTGACAAACTTATACAACTCAATCAGATCTGGATTGACGTCATTCAATAAATACTTATCAAAGTTTGAATTCAAAAATACCGAACCTGCGCCCACAAACGGTTCTACCAGCTTGTTCCCTTCAGGCAGTCGGGCGTTGATCTCTTCAACAAGGCTGTACTTTCCACCCGCCCACTTTAAAAAGGCTCGGATCTTCTTTTTCATTTACTACTCTATTATTGTTGGGCTTTCTGGAAGGCTAATATTTGTTGCTGGATCACCGATACGGACTTAGCCCAAGCATTAGGTTCAACTTGTTTTGCCGATTGCCTTGCTTGCTCTATCGTTTCAAACAGGCCATAGGTCACCACTATCCAGTCTTTGTTTTTACGCTTAATTCGATAAATTCTAAGTTCTTCAACGGGAACAGGCGCAGACGACAAATATTCAGATAACACCACTTCATCACTTACAGCCGTTAATTGTAATACAAAACGATCCGCAGGTAATGACATAAATTTTTGATTATCGATAAAATAAGCAGGATATGCTGGTTCTATGCTCACTGATTCAGTTGCACTGCTGACTAGGTTTGGCTCTAACTGGTCTTCTGGCTGTTCGATAGGTTCATTTTCGTTTGTCCCTTGCGGCAAGAAAAAGTCCATAGAGATATCTTTTTCTTGATCTTCCTTAGCAACATCTTGTTGCTCTACATTCTTGCTCTGCTGTAACTGTGTTTCTTCTTGTTGTAATTCGGCAAGCAAATCATCCTCAGCTTGACGTTGCTGCTGCTCGGTAAGCTTAACTTTATCTTGGGTCAATTCAGATAAAATTAAATCGGTTGTTGGATTTTGCTCAACTTGTTTCGCCTCAACCTGCTTAGGCTTTGTTTGTGGTTGTGCGCTTTCGCCTAAAATATCCGCTAGGATAGTTTCACTGTTAGCGGTTGGCATTGCGGTGATCTGAGCCATCGGCTTTTCATCAATCGAAAATTCAGGCTCAGCTTGACTATCAGAACTTTGTTCCGTTTGCTCAGCACTTTGCCAGCTTTTAACAAGTTCTTGGCTTGCCGGTTTTTGTTCAACTTCAACGGGGCTAGGTTGAGATTGCACTTCAGCCTCCGGAACTTCTAACCCTTTGCGATAGACATAAACGCCGAGCGCTAAAACTAAGCTGGCAAGTACCAATAACCAACCCCAAAGTTTAACGTTGAGTGTTGACTCTTCTTGTTCTGGCATTTCAAGTTGCGGGCGCGGCGTTTGGCCATAGGCCAAAAGCTGAATTGGGATACCTGCTGAATTATCTATCCACCTTTTCACCTTGCCGTTGGTTTGCGCGGGAATATCAGCGATATACTCAACCAAAAGCTGGTAGCTTTCTTGTTTATTCAGAGTCGGAACGCTAAGCACTTTTACCAGTCGAGAGTTAACATTTAATAGCGTTGAGTTATGCGACTTGTCTAAAGCCAAAACTATGGTCAAATCTAAGCCTAAGTTATTGGCTTCACTAGATAGTTGTAAAAGCTCACCGATGATACGTCCTGACAAAAATTGACAGTTGTCGATGGCGATAAGAATTTGCTGTGGCTGACTGAATTCGATAAAAGAGGTCAGCATTGGCATTTCAGGGTCAAACAAGACGTTGCCAAATAGTTGTTCAATGATCCGACTTCGAACTTGAATATCGTTCATCCCTCTTGCCGGGGTAACGTAACATTTATTGGCATCGGGTAAGGTTTGAGTAAGGACTTCTTCTAACAGAACCGTTTTACCAATGCCGGTTGGTCCTTCAATGACCATAACTTTGCGTTGCGCCAAGCCTGCTTGGACTTTTTTTATAAAAGTCTGCCTTGATTCAGGTATGTAAAATGCTGATGTTCCTTGGTTGGAAGCTGTCATTATAGAACTTGGTTTAATTCGCTCTCTGTTACGTCTTTAACCAGTATCGCTTGACCAAGCTGTTTCGGCAACACAAATCTGATGGTATCTGCTTGAACTTTTTTATCTTTTTTCATATGAACTAGATATTGTTCACAGTTCATTTCGACCGGGCCTGCTATTGGCAAGTCAAAATAATTTAACAGCTCGGCAATTCTTGTGACTTCTTGCTCAGTCAACCATTGGCGGTTCATCGCAACTTGTGCCGCTTGAACCATACCTGCGGCAACTGCTTCACCGTGCAACCAGTTACCGTAACCCATTTCAGCTTCTATCGCGTGACCAAAAGTGTGGCCTAAGTTCAGTAACGCTCTAAGTCCTGCTTCTTTTTCATCTTGCGCAACGATGTCCGCTTTGTTCTGGCAACAGCGTTTTACGATGTAAACTAGCTGCTCAGCAACCTTTTGCTTTATCTCTTCTTTATTTTTCTCAATGTATTGGAAAAACGCTACGTCGCCTAAAATGCCGTACTTAACCACTTCCGCCATACCAGCAGCAAACTCTTTTGCTGGCAAAGTATTCATAGTATCAATATCAATAACTACCGCTTTTGGCTGATAAAAAGCGCCAATCATGTTTTTACCTAGCGGGTGGTTAACAGCCGTTTTGCCGCCAACAGAAGAGTCTACTTGAGATAATAAAGTGGTAGGAACCTGAATAAAATCGACGCCGCGTTGATAAGTTGCAGCAACAAAGCCTGTGATATCAC
The DNA here is from genome assembly GCA_965200905.1 of Psychrosphaera sp. Lineage (GTDB taxonomy): Bacteria > Pseudomonadota > Gammaproteobacteria > Enterobacterales > Alteromonadaceae > Psychrosphaera. Next base: position 109,305 of record CBDAVN010000007.1, on the reverse strand, counting down.
CAATAACACCGCCACCTAATGCAATTAAAGTGACATCACGGCCATAGTTATTGGCTAATAAAAAGCTCATGATCTTTTCGAAGCTGGCTAGTGTTTTGAAGGCCTCTCCATCTTCAATAGCAATGTAATTAACGTCAAAAGAAGCAAGGGCTTGATTGATTTTATCTGAAAATAAAGGTTGTAAAGTTTGGTTGGTAACCACCACAACTTTACTGCCTTTGATATGTGGGACAAAAAAGGAGCTATCTGACATAGCTCCTGATTTTATATAAATTGGATAGCTGCGTTCCCCTAATGATACGTTTAAGGTTTCCATGCTTACAGCCTCCAAATTATAGTTAAAAGTCTAAACGGTTGATGATGTCGTTTGCCACAACACGAGCGCTTTGCTCATCAGTCTTTACTACGATGTCCGCAACTTCTTCGTACAACGGACCACGTTCTAAAGCTAATCGCTCTAGTACGTCTTGTGCCGGTTCCTCTGTTTGTAATAAAGGACGACGTTTGTCGCGTTGAGTTCGTGCAACCTGCTTTTCAATCGGAGTTTCAAGATATACTACAATACCACGTGCCGACAAGCGATTACGGATCTCTTTACTTACTACAGAACCACCGCCTGTAGCTAATACAATACCTTGCTTTTCAGTTAGCTCAGATATTACGCTTTCTTCACGTCTGCGGAAGCCCTCTTCGCCTTCAATGTCAAATACCCACGCAATGTCTGCACCAGTACGACGCTCGATTTCTTGGTCTGAATCTATAAATTGAAGGTGTAACTGCTCGGCTAAGTGTCTACCGATAGTGCTTTTACCTGCGCCCATCGGCCCTACTAAGAAGATATTTCGTTTTTCAGCCATATTACCTAATTCAAATAATTTATTTGTTTACTAATCCTGACGCTGTCACGGGCGCCTGCGAAAAAAATAAGGCGCGAATTATCGCAAAAAACAAATTGAAAAAGCAAGCTCCAGTTGTAATTAGCCGAAAACAATTATAAAAGCTAATAAAACCGTGTAGTTATCAGGTCTGAAAAAACAGCATATCGGACATTTATTACTCTTCTATTAATTTTGGTGTAACAAATACCAATAATTGCCTCTTCTCATTATAACTCGTCTCGGATTTAAACAACGGACCTAAATAGGGAAGTTCTGACAGTATTGGAACTCGATTGCTCGAATTGACGACTTGCTGCTGATAGATACCACCTAAAACAATAGTTTCACCATTTTTTGCGGTTACTCGGGTTGCAATTTGCTGAGTATCGATAGCAACGGCAGGTCCGGTTGAAGTAACAATAGTGTCACCTCTGGCATCTTGTGTGATCACTAAATCAAGTATGACTTCCCCTTTCGGGGTTATCTGCGGAGTCACTTCTAAACTCAATACCGCTTTTTTGAATGCTACGCTGGTTGCACCATGAGCAGCAGCTTGTAGATAAGGGATCTCAGTGCCCTGCTCAATTCTGGAAGTATTTTGATTGGTTGCCAAGATCCGAGGTGAGGCAATCACTTCGCCTTTGCTTTCTCTTTCCAAGGCTGAAAGCTCTAAATCGAGTAAAAGCCCATCAGCTAGTTTCGCCACCTGAACTGCCACACGACCAGCTGGGTTTGCCGTTGGTAGGCTGATATTCAACCGATCTAAATAACTGGTTTGACTAAGGCCATCACGCCTTATTTGCTCAATCCCGCTCAGCGAGCCTGAAATAATATTATTGCTAGAACTGCTATTGCCAGAGATCCCCCACTGAATACCTAATTGCTCATCTAAATTATCCCTTATTGTCACCATCCTCGCTTCAATGATCACCTGTTTCGTTTTTTTATCTAGATGCTCTATAGCAGGAATTATGTGACTTAGTGCAAGCTCGGTATCTTTAACAATTAAAGTATTGGTTCTTTCATCTGCCATGACTTTTCCCCGTGTAGACAGAATGGCTCCCTTACTGGAGTTTAGGGTAGCGACCAGATCTTTTGCTTTGGCAAATCTTATCGGCAATAAGTGGGTAAGTAGCGGTTGAGAGCTGGCTAGTTTATTGGCCAATTCAAGCTTATCTAACTTTTGCTTAGTCAGATCGCCAAATGGCGCGACCAAAAGCACATTCTCTTGCAGTTGAAATTCCCAGCCATGCATTTTAGTCAGTAAATCTAATGCTTGTTGCCAAGGGACATTCTCAAACTCTATGCTCACTGTACCTACAACTTTATCAGTAACTAACAGGTTCACTTGTTTAAGTTTTGCTAACGCCTTTAACACTGAGTGGATATCAGTATTATCGAAGCTCAAACTGACTTTATCATTAGGCTGGGCATAACCAACAAACGCAGTAACTAATATAATAATGGTGAAAATCTTCATGACCTTCCTTGTCCTTATTTTCATTTAGTGGTGAGCTAACGTCAGAGTGAATCGACATGCTCCCAGTTGGTAAATAGCTTGCTTTAAGCTAGCCGATATCAATGTTAATCCAGCTAGCGTTTGCGTTTTATTATCGACCAATAAATTCGGCTTATTCAGGCCTTGTTGCAACAAAGTGATCACTCGTTCATCACTGTGTACAACACCTAACAACCTATATTCGCTTTGACGCTCACCACAGAATTCCTTAGCAACTTGCTCAAAGTCTTTAGAGCCTTCAGCAGGTAAAGAGCCCTCAGCGTATAAGGAGCCCTCAGCGTATAAGGAGCCCTCAGCCAATGAAGGCTCTTCAACTAACGCTCTCCCTTCTCCCCCAATAACTTGAGACTGCCAAGTAGGTTTTAACAACAGCTGTTGATATAAAAAAACCAACAGCACAATAAACAAAGCTAAAGCAGCAAGCTTAGTTTTCGAAATATCAGCTGTTGCAGATAACGAGTCTGCCAAATTATGAGTAAACATAGCTACCTCAAAGAAAGTGTCTTATAACCAAGAGCTAAGGCATAAAATTCCAATTCGGTTTCAACACTGCTGTCCACGTCTTGTTCCTTGCTTATAGCTAAACATTCAAACTTAACCTTACCTAGTTGAGTGTCTTCGCCAAACAAACTGAACACAAAAGGACTTACAAACATGCTTATCTCAGCACAAATATTAAGCAGCGCCAGTATTTGGCTAAGCGTTTGTTTTAGTTTATCGATAAACTCTGCTACTTCGGATGAGAGTTCAAAAGTTTTTTGACATAAAAGCTGCTCACCTGAAAATACAAAAATGACAATATTTGACTTTGAGCACTCGATCACTCCCCAATAACTAGAATGCTTAGGTGTAAGTTGCTGGAATGCCAACCAAGCTAAGGTTACGCCTAGACTTTCAAAGCGCATGCATTGCCGCCATTGCTTGTTTAGTAAGTTGTAAAAAGGTGCTGTGTTCGTTCTATCTATAGCCAAAACACTTTGCCTAACTTTCCCTTCACAGTTCGAGCTTATTGGTACTGGTTCTACGGCAACAACTATATTAGATTGAGTCGTATTAAGTGAACTTGCCATTTGTGACTTCAGGTAAACCTCCTGTTCTTTAAAAGTCAGGGCGTTATCAAGTTGGAATTGTTGCAACTGGAAATATTCAGATGCCAAAGCAATACTTACTCTTGCTTGATAAGGAATAAGTTCGTTTAACTTGTTTAACACCTTTTCATCATCTTCAAATCTACTCATGTACCAACTATCAACAGGCTCGATTCGACCCCCCTTATCTTGTCGAGCTTGCAGTAAATACGTCGTGTATCTATCGGCTACCACTAGCCATAAATATTTACTTAATGCTTTGTTACAAAATCCAATCATAGTTAACTCCTTCCCTGTTATAGAAAAGCTAGACCATAAGTTTATAAATTTCCATTTTGGGTACTACAAAAGTCTTTTCTAAATTTGTTCAAACGTTATACTTATCTTCTTTTTTCAATTGGTTGTTAAAGTTATTCAATGGTTTGGTTGTATCGTTTCATAAAACTCGGCATTTTCGCGGCAGTACTCGGGGTGAGTGCATTAGTTGGGTTTTACTTTTATGTAAAAGAGGAACTACCGACAGAAGAAAGTATCAAAGACGTGCGTTTTCAGATCCCAATGAAAATTTACACACAAAATGGTGAACTGATTTCACAATTTGGTGAAAAAAGACGAACGCCACTGGCCTATGAAGAAATCCCGCAAGTGATGAAGGACGCGATTTTAGCAACTGAAGACTCGCGCTTTTACGAACACTATGGTGTTGACCCTATTGGTATTGCATCAGCAGCATTTAATACTCTGGTACTAGGCAAACGAGCTCGTGGTGCTAGTACTATTACCCAACAGCTAGCTAGAAATGCTTTCTTAACTTTAGATAGAACAATAATTCGAAAAGTAAAAGAGCTTTACATCGCCTTACACTTGGAACAGGTATTAACAAAAGAAGAGATCTTAACGCTATATTTGAACAAAGCCTTCTTTGGTAATAGAGCCTACGGTATTGGTGCTGCAGCCCAAGTCTATTACGGTAAAAACATAGATCAATTAACTCTGGAACAACACGCTATGATAGCAGGCCTGCCAAAGGCCCCGTCTAGCTACAACCCATTGCGTAATAAAACCAAAGCAATACAACGCAGAAATGTTGTTTTAGGTCGAATGCTAACTGTCGGCGCTATCACCCAAGCTGAGTATGACCACGCTGCTGCACAACCAGTAACAGCAAAGCGTCATGGTGCACAAATTACAGCACCAGCTCCCTATGTTGCCGAACAAGTTAGAAAACAAATGGTTGAAAAGTATGGTGAAGAAGTAGCCTACACTGAAGGCTTTAACGTCTACACTACCATCACAGTTGAAGCCCAAAAAGCAGCACAAACAGCGGTTAAAAATAACATTCATGCCTACGACGAAAGACATGGCTACCGTGGTCCTATTCGTTATTTATGGCGTGAAGTAGAAGAACAGAAAGAGAAAACAGCGGAGCAGTTGTTCAAAGAATCACAACAAGGCACAACAGATAAGAAACACAATGATGGCTTCATTGGCTCAACTTGGTCACTTGCACAAATTAATGAATATTTAGCTAACCAACAAAACTATGGCGACTTAATCCCTGCTATTGTAACCAATGTCACTGAAGATACGGTTTATGTTCATCTGAAGTCTGACAAAATTGATGTTATTGATTGGGATAACCTAAAGTGGGCTCGCAAATATGAGTCTGATAACAAGCAAGGTAAGGCTCCGAAAAAAGCATCTGATATAGTCCAGCCTGGCGCATTTATTTGGCTTCGCCCTAATGCTGACGGCAGCTACCGATTAAGCCAGATTCCAACAGTAAGCGGTGCACTAGTAGCACTTGATCCTAACAATGGTGATATTTTGGCATTAGTTGGTGGTTACTTATTTGAGAATAATCAATTTAACAGGATCACCCAAGCGAAACGTCAGATTGGCTCTAACATCAAGCCTTTTGTCTATTCTGCTGCGCTGGAGCAAGGTTACACCCTTTCAACATTGATAAACGATGCACCAATAAATAAATGGGATGAGGGATTAGGCGCAGCTTGGCGTCCAGAAAACTCGCCTCCTACCTATGGTGGCCCAACTCGAGTAAGAGTTGGCTTAGCAACATCTAAAAACGTGATGGCAGTTAGGCTTGCTCGCTCTGTAGGCATAAATAATATTGTTGATTACTTAACTCGATTTGGTTTTGCCGAGGACGACCTGCCAGCAAATGAGTCTTTATCGCTAGGCTCAGCATCTTTAACCCCTCTGTCTGTAGCAAGGGGCATGTCAACCTTTGCCAATGGTGGTTATCTTGTTGATACTCAGTTAATTGAGCGTATTACCGACTCAACCGGACAAGAAGTATTCCGTCAGGTCAAAACCATTGCAGGTTTAAATGAACAAGAGGCTGCACAAAGCATCACAGGTGCGGAATTAGCGCCTGAAACTTTAGATGACTCAGTAATGCCAGCGCCTAGGATCATCTCAGCGCAAAACGCGTTTTTAATCGCCAATACCATGGAAAGTACAATTCAAGGCAGTACGACTTGGAAAAATGGCACTGGTTGGAATGGCACAGCTTGGCGCGCAAGGGACTTAAAACGCAAAGATTTAGCAGGTAAGACAGGGACAACCAACGACGCAGTTGATACTTGGTTTACTGGCTTTAACATGGATATCGTAGCCACGACTTGGATTGGCTTTGACGCACCGGGCCGACCACTTGGTCGCACTTCGTATAATACCAATTTACCTGACCCACAAATCATAGGTGGCGAAGCTGGAGCAACTTCGGCTCTACCGGGTTGGATTGAGTTTATGCAGCAAGTGTTGCCTGCATACCCGGCAAAATATAGAGATATTCCAGAGGGCGTTATTTCTGTTCGAATCGATAGAGAAACCGGTCTTCTAACTAGGAAAACAGGCTATGAAAGTCGCTTCGAGTATTTCATTCAAGGCACAGAGCCAAAAGAATACGATGACCAATATCAGCAAGACTCTAACTTACAAGATACTGTTGAAGAAGATGATGAATTATTCTAATTCAATTGGTTATAAATAATTTTTTCAGCGGTTTTTACCTATGTAAATACCGCTTTTTCGCTCTAAGTCCTTATTGTTATATAAAATAACTTTAACCTATGAGTATTGCCTCACAGCACTAAAGCCCGTTATGGTATAAAGCGCGCCCACTCAAATATGTAAGGAAAAACAGTGTCCGATTGGTTATCCGTTATCCCACCACTGCTGGCTATTGCCGTTGTTTTATGGAAAAAAGAAGTGATCCTAGCCTTGCTAGTTGCGATTTTTGCTTCTGAATTTTTAATTCTACTTTCTGGTACTGAACAACAAGCCTTGGCTGGTTTTGCATTGGCGAGTGTAGAACGAATTGTCAATGTCTTCGCTTCAGGTGGTAATGCAAGGATATTAGTTTTCTCGTTACTTGTTGGTGCTCTACTGGCATTTATGCGTTATTCAGGAGGCGTTACTGCTACAGTAAATTACTTGGTCGAGAAAGGCCTCAGTGGCAATGCTCGCCGCTCAAGGTTTTTGGCTTTCTTTACCGGCGTATTTATCTTTATTGAGTCAAACCTTAGTGTGTTAATGGCTGGTATCTTATCTCGTGGTTTATTCGATAAATTTAATATGAGTCGCGCCCGCCTAGCTTATATTATCGATAGTACCTCTGCCCCTATTTGTATTTTAATCTTAATGAATGGTTGGGGCGCTTATGTATTAGGTTTATTAGGCTCTTATGAGCTTGAACAATCCGCCGTTTCGGTACTTATTCAAACTATCCCATTGAACTTTTATGCTTTGATCACTTTAGCCATTGTTTTATACACCATCATAGCGGACAAGACCCATGGCCCGTTAAAGCAAGCCGAAATTAATCAACGAAAAACAGAGAAGCACTTAGAATTAGATGTGCCAGCTAGCAAACCTAGATACATGCTAGTACCGCTACTTACTATGTCTTTGTCTATGGTTGCCTTTATGTTCATTACTGGCAATGGTGATTTTACTGCTGGTTCTGGCTCTAAATCTGTGCTTTATGCTACGTCTTTAGCTTGTATCGTGGCTTACGCTATGATGGTTGGTAGCAAAAAATTCACTCACAAACAAATGACCGATTTGAGCTTTAAAGGCATGGCTGAATTGCTGCCACTTGTCACTATCGTGTTATTTTCATTAGCTTTAGGTGCAAGCTTAAAACAATTAGGCACAGGTATTTTTATTTCCGGCCTTGTTGCTGAATCTCTACCTTACTTCTTAATACCTGCGGCTATCTTCATCGCTGGCGGCTTAATGTCATTCTCTACAGGTACTTCTTGGGGAACTTTCGCTATTTTGATCCCTATCGGGATGCCACTTGTTATCCACCTAGGTTTACCAGCTCCACTTATTTTGGCTGCTATTTTAGGTGGCGGTATATTTGGCGATCACTGCTCTCCAATATCCGATACTACTGCGGTATCAGCTGTCGCTTCTGGTTGTGACCTGTTAGAACACGTAAAAACGCAATTACCGTACGCTTTAACAGCTGGTGCACTGACGGTTACAGCTTACTTAATTGCTGGCATTGTGATGATTTAATTTATTCAGAGCCATTGTTTTAATACGATTGACTGACTAAGCGACAAAATAAACGGTATAATAGACTGATCAAACAGTAACAACGAGAAACTCATGAAAAAAAATATACTAGGCTTAATGTTAGGCGTTGCATTGCCAGTAACATCCGCTCATGCAGAAGTCACATTTAATGGCTTTGCTAATATAGTGGCAGGCCAAGCTTCAAGTGGTGATAACCTATGGGGTTATGACGATGACATTAGCTTTAAACCTAATTCGTTATTTGCTCTGCAAGCATCAAGTGATCTAGGTGAAGGTTTAAGCGCAACGGCTCAAATCATGTCTCGAGGTGAAAACAACTGGGACGCTGAATTCGAGTGGGCCTATATAGGTTATGAAGTTAATGACAATTTCAAAGTGCTTATGGGACGTCAGCGTTTGCCTTTATATATGTACTCTGATTTTGTCGATGTATCTTATGCTTACCCATGGATAACACCACCTCGTGGCGTTTATGGTATTGAAGTTAATCGATTTGACGGCGTAAGCGGCCACTACAACTTTACTCTGGGTCAATTTGATTCAACCCTTAGCCTAGTTTATGGTTCAAGTGATGACTCAATTAGCATAGGTGGCGATGACGTTGACAGCCACTTTGAAAATATCTACGGCGGCGCGGTGTCTTTAAATAGAGACTGGCTAACACTTAGAGCCGCTTATTTTACCACTGATTTAGTTTTCCCAATTGACGGCCTAGACCAACTATCGCAAGCTTGGAAGCAAGTACCTGGCTATACTCACTTAGGTGAGCAAATTGATATCCGCGACGATAATAGTCAGTTTATTGAATTAGCTTTCCGTGTTGATTATGAAAACTTCTTATTAGTTGGCGAGTACACAGGCGTTGAAAATGACGACGCACCACAAGCAGAAGACGAATCAACATACGTAACTGCAGGTTACCGCTTTGATGATGTCTTAGTTCATTTGACTTATGGCTGGGATGAAACAAAAACCAACACCGCTTTTGATTCACTGCCTAAAGGTCTATCGCCTGAGTTAGATCAATTAGTAGCGATTACGGAGTTAACGATCAACAACCTAAAAAATGATAACTCCTTCTATACATTAGGGGCAACATGGAGCTTCCATGATTCTGCATCACTAAAGGTTGAGTTTAGCCGCTTTGACGATGACTTACTGAACCAAGACTCAAGCTTAGTTCGTACAGCATTAGTAACGGTATTTTAAGGAAAAATCATGACACTATTTAAATCTATTTCATTCGCGGTTTTACTGTCAGCTTCTTTTAATACCTTGGCAGATATTGCGATTATTGTCAGCCCAAGCAATAACAATGCCCTAACTGATAAAGAAATATCGAGAGCATTCTTAGGTAAGCTAAAAACGTTTGCTGATGGTCAATCAATTGAGCCTATCAATAGCAAATCAGGTAATGCAACACGTGGCGAGTTTGAGCAGAAAATATTAAAAAAATCGTCTTCTCAAGTTAAAGCTTACTGGTCAAAATTGGTATTCACAGGTAAAGGCAAGCCACCACAAGAGTTGGCTTCTGATAGTGAAGTTTTGCAAAAAGTAGCAGGCTCAGCCAACGCTATCGGCTATGTCGATGCTAGCTCAGTCAATGACTCAGTGAAGGTCATAAAAACCCTATAAACTGAGTATAAGTCAATAAAACAAAAGCCGTTTTAACCAAGTTAAAGCGGCTTTTTTGTTGCAATAATGGACAGCAGAGTGTGGCGAATATATTCTGTCTAAGCGAATGTCAAAACGGAGAATAATAATACGTGCAAAACAAGCTAGCCGTTAGTCTGAGTAGCTTTATCAGCTGTTTTTTATTGATGCAATTTGGTGATATTTTTACCATTCCCTTCGGTTACGTGAGCTTGTTGTGGCCGGTTTCAGGAGTCATGCTGGGGTTATTCTTAGTTTACGGTAATTGGTTACTGCCAAGCGCATTTGCAGGTTCACTGCTATTTTTCACCATTAGTAACGATTACGACCAACTTCCTAACTACGTCACATTGGCAATGTCAGCGCTTTTTGTATTACAGCTAGTGTTAAGTAAGTGGTTAGTTAACAGGTTTTGCCAACTGCCGGTGAAAAGCCATAGCCCTTGGTATATCATTCAATTCCTATTGCTTTGCGGGCCTATTGCATCATTACTTCCCGCTTTTATCTCCGCTTTAATGCTAGTGCAGCACCTCCCCTATTCTACTGAAGTTTTAGTCTTTATCGGTGGCTCAATATGGATGGCAAACCTTATTAGCATAGTGTTTATTACCCCAGTGATCTTGTTTTTAAGTAAAAACAAATACACCAGAAAAGCACAACGTCCCTTCGCCGCTATTTCTGCAACCTTTGTTGCGCTTGCCGTTACTTTTTCCGTGTACTTATTTTCGAGCTATAACCACAAAGAAGATCAGCGAGCTAGGTTTATCGATGCAACTGAGCGCTATGTTGAAAACATCGATCTGATGTTGGCAAACATCAAGCACAACTTGACCGCTCTTGATGGTTTTGTGCAATCTTCAGATCACATATCTAGAGCCGAATTTAAACAGTTTTCCGACAAGATGCATGCCCTGCATTCTAGTAATGCAGTCAGAGCTTTTGGTTGGGTTCCACGAGTTAGCAAAGATAGCAGACAAGCGTTTGAACAAGAACTGAGTACAGAATTAGGTTATGACGCTACTATCTTTAAGTTCACTAACAAAGGCGTTATTGTTGCCCCCGAACAGGACTCCTATTTGGCAATCAAATACTTATCTAGTGATGACAGAGATAAAAAAGCTATTGGCCTCGATGTTTCAACTCATCCCGTTGTTGGTAGCACAGTCAATGCAGCAATTGCTAACCAAACTTACAGTATCACGCCTCTATTTCCATTACTGCAACAACAGCACAAGGTGACTTCAGCAGTTGTCTACTACCCTAGCTTTAACAATAATAATGGCAGCCTAGAACTCACTGGTTTAACTGAAATCATTCTTGAAATAGACCTACTGCTGATGTCTCTTCATCAACAGATGGCAAATAACATCTACACCTTTGAACTCAGTTATGGCAATAGTCACCTAACTCATCCTAATACCAATATCAACGCCAAATTTACTCACCAAGTAGAGCTAAAACTTTTTGATAAATCAGCCCAGTTAACCTTCTACAGCACCCCTGAATTCGAGCAGACTCTGATTGATTGGAGCAGCTTTTCACTGCTTATTGTTGGCTGCATTATTGGTGTGATCTGCGTCATGTTTGTCTTCTTCATAGTGACTTTTAATGCCTCGTTAACTCGTCAGGTAAAACAAAGTACGAAAAAGCTGGTACAACAAAATGTCGAGCTAGAACAAGCAAACGCGGCAAAAAACTTATTTTTAGCCAACATAAGCCATGAATATCGAACTCCGTTAAACGCCATAATTGGCTTCACTGAGATAGCCAGAAATGAAATTACGGAAGAGGTAGCGCTTAACTATTTCAAACAAATAAATGACTCCTCAAATATATTGTTAGGCATTGTTAATGACGTATTAGACTATTCGAAAATGCAGGCTGGAGAATTAAGACTCGAAAAGCGGCCTTTTAACCTTATGACAGCCTGCCAAAGTGTGATTGATTTGTTAGCTGAGAAAGCAAAACAAAAGTCAATCAAGCTCAATGCTAACCTTTCCTCCTGTTGTGATCAGTGGGTAAAGGCAGATGAGGTGAGGTTTCAACAAATTCTCATCAATCTAGTTAACAACGCGATCAAGTTTACAACTTATGGCCAAGTCACAGTTGAATGCAGCTCAGAGACCGTTAGTGACGACAAGAAAGTGTTTACCTTATCTGTTATAGATACGGGCATTGGTATCGATAAAGACGCCTTAGAGGAACTCTTTAAGCCCTTCTCACAAGCTGAGGCTTCGATTAATCGTAGATTTGGCGGTACTGGATTAGGCTTATCTATCGTCAAGCAACTTTGTCACCTTATGCATGGCGAGGTGAGTGCAGAATCTAAACCCAACAAAGGCAGTACTTTCACCGTCACTATTCCATTTGACTTAACCCAAGCTCCAACCGATGAACAAAGCCAAGACGACTTAGCTAAGCCTAATGATTACAGTAAATACAAGGTGTTGGTTGCAGAAGACAATAAAGTTAACCAACTAGTGATCAGCAAACACTTAGATAGTCTTAACCTACCTTATGTGCTTGCGGATAATGGCCAAGACGCATTAGAAAAATTACAACAGCATAACGTAGATCTTGTCGTCATGGATTTACAAATGCCAGTAATGGATGGCTTTACCGCTTCTAGTGAAATCAAAAGTCACGATCAGCTGCGACATATCCCAATTGTTATTCTTAGTGCTAGCGTCGGTGAGGATGAGAAACAAAAGGCAAGTGAATTGGCGATTTATGACTACATTGAAAAACCATTCAAGCAACAAGAGCTGGTTACCGTACTAAACAAGTATCTTAACTAAAGGCTGAAAATAAAAAAACCGATATCAATACCTTTGATATCGGCTTTTTTGTAATGTTTTTGTTTGCTTCTAGCTATTAATTTGCTGCTAACGCCGCTGCATTGGCTTTTTCACGCTCAACAAATTTAACCCATTGCGCAGCCATGCGTTCTGAAGTTTTAATTGTTTTCGCTTGATTGAACGCTTCAATCGCTTGGTCAAATTGCTTTAAGTTAAAGTTTGCCATACCTAGTGCTAGGTACAGATTACCTGGGTTTGTCAGCTGACCTTTTTGTGCCGCTTTGTTACCCGCTTCAATTGTCTTTTTGAAGTCACCCTTTTGTAGGTATAACTCTGCAATTTGCTGATCCGCGTCGCCATTAGTCGTTAACTTGGCTAAGTCTGCATATGTGTTGATAGCCAGGTCGTACTCTTTAGCGCCAACCCAAGATTGAGCAAGGAACTTAACGTTCTTTTCGCTAGCATCAACTAAATTATCCTTGATGCCTTTTTCCATTACTTTACCAGCTTTAAAAGGCAGGCCGTTGAAGTAATAGATTTGTGCTAAGTTGCGTAAGTCAGACTTTTTCGTCACATAACCTTGTTGGTAAGCTGCTTCCATTACCGCTAGTTGCTTTTGCTCTTCACCAATTTCACCGTACATACCCGCTAATTGCGTCCAGTACTCAGGCTTATTGAAAAGGCGAACCATAGTTTCTAATATTTCAGTTACCTTTTTAGGCTGCTTTAATTCGAAGTAAATTGCACGTTGTAATACGTACCAGTTTTCTTCAACACGGAAACCTTCAGCGGCTTGCTGTTCGATTGCCGTTTCAATGTAACCTAAAGCATTCTTGTATTGCTTAGCTTGGTAACTTGCTTGCGCCTTAAGTACATAGTTCTTAGTCGGAATTTTACCTGTGTTTAGGTCTTCCCAACGAGTAATGTACTTTAACGTTTTGTCATAGTTGCCATTTGCCATTGCTAACTGAGCAAGAGAGAACAAAGTGCTAAGTTCTAATGACTCAGGAATAGGCTGCTGCTCTACTACTTTTTCAAATGACGCAATTGCTTCATCAACGCGTTCTGCATTGTAGTAAATGAAACCGTAGAAGTTGTATAACATAGCTAATTCATAGCTGTTTAAGCTGCTAGACTTTGCTTCTACTGCATCTAGAACTTCGATACCTTTATCAACTTCACCTTTATCCGCAATATCTTGAGCACGAGCTAACTGAGCGTAAACACGAGAGCTAAGAGCTGGCGTACGACGACGCTTTTTCTCTTTTTTCTGCTCTTCGGCTGCATAAGCAGTAGATAACTCAACTCCTGGTACTACATCAGCTAAACCAGAGGCGAGTAAAACACTTGCTGCTACTAAGCTAGTTGTAAATAATGATTTCATTTTAACTCCTAACCTTGCATCTCAAAGGTAATACGGTTTTGTACACCAGATACTTCTGTTGCTGCACCGTTAACTACACGAGGCTTGTATTTGAACTTTAATGCTGCATCCATTGCTGCTCGGTCAAAAATACCTTGCGGGTTAGCTTCAACCACGATTGGGTTCTTAACTGCACCAGTTTTGTCTACCGTAAATTCAACGATTACGTAACCTTCGATACCACGCTGTAATGCTCGACGAGGATATACTGGTGCAACTTTAACGATTGGTAAGTATTCACCATCACCAGACTCAAGCGCTAAACCTTTACCGATTGAAACGTCAGCTGATACATCGGCACTGAAGTCTAAGCCTGCACTGTCGTTGCTTGCCGTGTCCGGAGACATTTGCGGCTGCTCCATTGGCGGTGGCGGTTCTTCCGGCTTAGGTGGCTTTTTCGGCTTACGTTCTTTCTTTTGAACCGTTTCGTCTTGCTTCAAACGAACAAAGTCCAAAACATTACCGACTGGCGGCTCCGACATTGCTGAGCCTGATGTCTTGATCAGCGCTTGCATGCCGTAAAGCAAGCCTATAGTGATAGCTGCTGCTACCGCCAAGGCTACTAAATAACGTTTAAACATAATTGCTATTCTCTATGTTAATTCGTTGTCTTTACGGCTCTTGTGCCGCGATAGAAACATCATATACACCAGCAGCTCTAGACGCGTCCATAACCTTGATTAGCGTGTCCGTCGTCGCTTTCTTGTCTGCTTGAATAACAACAGAACCTTGTGGGTTTTCTGCTTTTAAACGTTCTACGTTTGCTTGTACCGCACGAACGTCAACACGACGTTTGTTGATCCAAATTTCGCCTTTGTCAGAAATTGCAATTAGGATGTTTGCTCTTTCTTTCTTCACTGCTGTTGCAGCTTCAGGACGGTTTACGTCGATACCTGCTTCTTTAACAAATGAGGCTGTAACGATGAAGAAGATAAGCATGATGAATACAACGTCCAGCATTGGCGTTAGATTGATCTCTTCTTCTTGTTCTTCTTGCATTAATGTTGCTAATGGCGCTCTCATAATCTTTCCTCGTTCAGATTAACCAGAGCTGGACTCTAGTGATGAATATCCAGCTCTAATTTGTCTTCTAATAACTCAACTTCTCTTTTTGCATTGCGTTGTAACCAAGTATTTGCAAATACACCTGATAACGCACCAACCATACCCGCCATTGTTGGGATAGTCGCTTTTGATACACCGCTTGCCATTGATCTTGCATTGCCGCTACCGCTGATTGCCATAACGTCGAATACTTCGATCATACCTGTTACCGTACCTAGTAGACCCATAAGAGGACACAAGGCAACGAAGGTAGTAATGAGTGCTAAGTTTTGATCTAATCGCATCTTAGCTCTGGCAACGAATGCTTGACGAATTTGCTCAGCATTCCACGAACTTCTGTCGCTGCGGTCATACCAAGTTTTTATTAAGTGTTTTTTGTAGCTTCTGTGACCTTGTAGCGCGTAAAAAATACGTTCTAAGATCATCATCCACATTACAAAAATCATCACTGCGATGGCGTTTAATACAACGCCACCCGTATCTAAAAACTCGCGAATGGCTTCAAGGGTTTCTGTGAGTAAAACCACAGGCCTCTCCTTAAGCTACAGTCTTGTTAGCTTCTTTAATATCGCTGCGGCGCTCAAGTTGTTGCTCAGAACGCTCTGCAATGATGCCTGCACTTTGCTCTTGTAGGATGAACATGATGTTCTTACTACGAGTGTTAAGTACGCTAGATAGAACTACTGTTGGGATAGCTACAACTAGACCTAATACTGTTGTCATTAGTGCAGTAGAGATACCACCAGCCATTAGTTTAGGGTCACCTGTACCGAACAATGTGATTGCTTGGAACGTGTTGATCATACCCGTTACTGTACCTAGTAGACCTAGTAGCGGTGCGATTACTGATACAATTTTGATTAGTGTTAAGTTCTTAGTGATCTTTGGCATTTCACGAAGGATTGCTTCACTTAACTTAAGTTCTAACGTTTCGTATGCAACGTCTGGGAACTGTTGGTTAACTTTAAGAACACGACCTAGTGGGTTGTTGTCATTAGGAGTGTTGTTTTTAAGTTGGCGCTTAACTTTCATATCGATAATCGTTAGAGAAATGAATCTTTCTAAAGCGATTAAGAATGCGATGATACCTACTACGATAATTACGTAACCAACTTCACCACCTTGGTCAACACGCTCTTCAATTGTAGGCGCTTGTACTAATAAACCTAGAATAGAACCACCAGTTGGGTCTAATGCGAAAGGCTTAACTTCACCTGTTGAAGCTTGTAATTCTGCAGCACCGTCGTTGAAACGAGAAGCTGGCTGACGAACTAACTCTGCAACAGTACCTGTTGTAGGGTTAATTTCTAAGTATTTACCGTCAGAAACTAGTGAGAAAGCACCAACACGTAATACTTCTTTGTTTACTTTGTTACCGTTTGATTCAACTACGTCACGGTTAAAACGAGCTACTTTACCTTGCTCAGTCATTTCGCGTTGTAATTCAAACCATACTTTTTCGATTTGTTCGATTGAAGCAAGTTTTGAGCTTCCGCCCATGCTTTCTGCTAACTCTTCGAAGAATGCATCACGACCAGGGAACTGTGCTGATACGTTAGATGTTTTCATTTTACCTGCAGAATCACCAGATACTTGTTGAAGTACACCGAATAACTCTTTAAGTGAACCCATGCGCTTACCTAGAGATTCAGATAAGTCAGCAAGTTTGAATTCGTTTTCTTCGAAGTTAGTTTCTAACTGCTCAGATTTTTTTAAGCGCTGCATCACGACGAGCTGTTGCTTGTTGTAATAACTTTTCTTGTTCCGCGCGCTGCGCTAAGAATGCTTGCTCACGAGACTGGTTTTCGGCCGACTGCGCTAACTTACCTTTTTCTAATTGAGCTAATAACTCGTCAAGGTTAAGAGGCTTAGTATCCGCTGCAAACGCTGAAACTGAAACTAAAGAAGCTGTCAGTGTTACTGCTAATGATTTAATTAATGCTTTCATTTTATTAATTACCTTAAATTCGTTGGACAGCTAAGCTTAAGGCGCAGCTTTAATTGGCATAGTTAATAGGTCTGGTGCTAATTGTTTCTTAGCCATACGAAGACCTTTAGTGATGTGCATGCGGAACTCAGGGTCAAGTTCTTGCCAAGCGTTTGAATCGTTATCCCAACGACCTAATAGTGAACCATCGCGAGTGATGTACATAAGCGCTACACGACCGATTCGTAAGAAATCAACGTCACGCTCTTGACCATTCAATGACAAAATTCCAGAGTAAGCTTCGATAGTACGACCGTAACCAACTTCAACTTGGTAAGCTTCTAATACGCGGCGGAACTTTTCTGATACTGCTACGTCAGCTTTGTCCATCATCTCTTTTAAACCAGCGATACGCTCAGCACGCTCTTGCGGTAAGAAAGGTACGTCTAAAGCAACAAACTGCTCTAAACCGTCAATCATGCGGATCATTAATGGAGTGATTTGACGTTCGATAACTGATACTTGGTCAATGTCTAAGTTCAGTTGCGCCATTTCATCTAACTGGCTTTGAATTTGTTTTTCTAACTGGCCGTTGTATACGTCTAAACCTTCAACTTCTTTGTTGATAGTTCTGAACTGCTGTAGCTTGTCCTGAACTTGGTCAGTGATCTTGTCGATCTTAGTTTGAGACTTAGATGCTGACTTAGTGATTTGTTCACTTGCAGCGAGTACCGGCTTAAGTTCAGAAGCGGCCATAACGCTTGCTGAAGCCATTAACGTTGCGCTGATTGCAACTGATAAAATGGTTTTAGAATTTAGTTTCATTGGTTCACCCCATAATTTTCTGAGGCGGATTCTAAAGGCATTATGTGACAGAAATATGTCAAAATTGCAGCAGTTCTTATAACCTTATGAAATAGCGGGTTTTGAATATTTAAACTAGTTTTCTTGGTTATTGTTGGTAAATCAGGCGGCTAGTGTCAGTTCGAATTTGCTTTTCAAAATTGCTCTACAAGCCACCTTTATGATTTCACTGGTTATTTTTTGCCTAGACGAATGATCAACTTTTTATACAAATTTTCTAAATCAAAAATATCTTGTTTTGCTACGTGCTCATTAATTTGATGGATACTGTGACTTGGTAGACCAAGCTCAATAACCTGACTGCCGGCTCGGGCAATAAAACGACCATCTGACGTACCACCTGAAGTGGATAAACGAGGAAAGCGCTTAGTACTGTCAAAAATGGCTTGCTCAACCTCTGATACAAGATCAATCCCTACCGAATGCCCATCCACTAGCTTTTCAGCGTGATTAGTATTGCTGTTCTCAGAAGCATCACCAGAGGTGTAGTAAGGCAAACAAGAGCGGAACCAACTGATATCAATATCAGTCGTCACCTGCTTCAATTGCATCAGAGCGTCACCAATGCGCTTTTTGATCCCCTCTTCTGTTTGTTTGTGGCTATAACGAATGTTAAAGCTGATCTTACAAACCCCAGGGATGACATTATCTGTCCATTCACCACTGTCCAATCCTGTGATTTGTAAATGACTACCAGGAAAATCCGAACTGCCTTCATCCCAAGATAACTCAGTTAACCACTTACCCAGTGCCATCGCTTTATGAGAAGCATTATTCGCGTGCTGCGGGTAAGCGACATGGCCTTGCTTGCCCTGAATTGTTACTTCTCCAGAAATCGCACCACGACGACCTATTTTTAATACATCACCAGTTAATTCAGAGCTGGAAGGTTCACCGACAATACACAAATGCGGCAACTCTTTTTGATCCGCTAAACGAGCCACTATTTCTTTCGTGCCAAATTCAGCTTCGCCTTCTTCATCGCTGGTTATTAAAAAATAGAAAGTGTATTTATCTAGGTCTAACTCTGGCAGTACTGCTTCAAAAGCGGCGATAAATGCAGCAATGCCGCCTTTCATATCGGCAATGCCGCGACCATATAAATTGCCGTCCTGTTCATGCAAACAAAAAGGATCGGCTAACCATAATTCTGGCTTATATGCTGGTACTACATCGGTATGACCAGAAAAGGCGATTCTGGTAGAACCGTTACCTATTTTTGCGATGAGATTACTAACCCCCTCAACCTCGAAGGTTTCGACTGTCATACCTAAGCTGGTAAACACCCTGGTTAAGTACTGCTGACAGCCCGCATCATTAGGCGTAACTGATGGTCTATGAATAAGTTGAGTTAAATGTTCAAGCACTCGTTTGTGAGTGCTAGCTTCGCCTGTGTATTCCGTTTGTGAAGTTGCTAACATCTTTGTTTATTTTTGTACTTATTACAGTTGTGCTGCATTAGACCCGAGAAAAATGACAGATTTGTTAAATCGAAGTGAAACAAAAATGACAAGTCTGTGACGATGAACGGTAAATGAAGGGAATGTGACAAGTCTGTTACATCGGGGTGAAGATATTAGAGAGACACCCACCTAAAAAACCGATCAGCGAAGCTGTTAGATCAGCTTAAAACGGCTGTCAGATCGGTAGGTTTAATGAGCTTGAACAGATTTGTTTAATCTAAACTGGCTTGGACTTTGACCAAATTGGGCTTTAAAGGCTTTGCTAAAATGGCTAGCATTTTGAAACCCTGCATCAAAACTGACTTCGGTAACTTGTCGGCCTTTTCTGAGCAGCCTAGCTGCATATTTCAATCGCTCTTGCTGCTGGAATACAATAGGCGTACAGCCAATATGATTTTTAAACTCGGCAAAAAACTTAGTTCTGCCCATGCAAGCAAGCTTGCACAAGTAGTCAATATCTAATGGCGAAGTCAGATTCTCTAAAATATAACTGATCACCGTATTAATACTGTTCGCTTCTGGGTCTTGTTCACAGTAGGCAACAATAAAATCTCGGGTTTGTTGGCGTAATAATCTCACGCTCAACTCACTCACCGCTAAATCAATCAATAGCTCTCTATCTGGATGATTTTCAGTATAAATAGCGACAATTCTATTTAGTAATGCCTGTGTTTCTGATGTGTGGTGAGTATGAAGAATGGAGTGCTGATATTGCCAGTTGCCAAACGCTTTTTGCTTTGGGCTGTGTGCCTCTAACTTGTCGGCAACTTGTTGAATTCTTTCTGGCGCAATTTCTATTGCTAAACAGGTAGTTGGAGTATCAATTCTGGCTTCCGGAAAATCAATTTCTACTTTTTGATTTGGCGCCATAACAAAAGATTCGTGCGGTAGAAATGGCGTATGCAGGTCATCTTGTTCGCTGTGCATGATCTTTTTCCCTGTCACCATGCCACAGAACATCAGTTGATCGGAACACAAACCAACTTTCGACGCCTCTTGATAAGTATCGTAAATGCTTAATTCAGAGCTTTCTGCAGCAAAACTTACTTTGTTTTCAATTAGTACTTTTGGCGTTCTTTTTATTATTTTGTTTTGGATCATACTCCCTCCCTTGCGTACTGATAGCAAATAAATACGAACTAACAGCAAAGCCATAAGTGTTGATACTAGCTAAATTATTCACAGTTTGCACAAAAAGCAGACAAATAATAACAACGAGCAAAACAAGCTCGATAGCAAATATCAATAGGGCTAAAGATCATGATTTATTCTTCTCCGGGCACAGACGGTGCCGTAATGCAATTTAAACCTCAGTACCAAAACTTTATTGGTGGTGAATGGGTAGCGCCAGTAGATGGCCAATATTTTGAAAACGTCAGTCCAGTTAACGGCAAAGGCTTTTGTCAAATCCCGCGTTCTAATGACAAGGATATTGAACTGGCACTTGATGCAGCTCATGCGGCAAAAGACGCTTGGGGCAAAACATCAGCAGCCGAACGCAGTAATTTGTTACTAAAAATCGCTGATACCATAGAACAAAACCTAGAAATGCTAGCAGTTGCCGAGACTTGGGATAACGGTAAAGCGGTTCGTGAAACCTTGGCTGCAGATATCCCATTGGCAATAGACCACTTCCGTTATTTTGCAGGTTGCTTGAGAGCGCAAGAAGGTTCACTGGCGGAGATAGATGAGAAAACTATGTCTTATCATATTCATGAACCGCTAGGCGTAGTAGGACAAATTATTCCTTGGAACTTCCCAATTCTAATGGCGGCATGGAAACTAGGCCCAGCATTAGCAGCAGGTAACTGTGTAGTATTAAAACCAGCAGAGCAAACGCCAGCTTCAATTTTAGTTCTGCTTGAGCTTATCGACGGTATTTTACCAGCGGGTGTATTAAACGTAGTAAACGGCTTTGGTGCCGAAGCTGGACAAGCACTAGCAACAAGTAAACGAATTGCCAAAATTGCTTTCACAGGTTCAACACCTGTTGGCTCTCATATCTTGAAATGCGCAGCTGAAAACATTATTCCTTCAACCGTAGAGTTAGGCGGTAAGTCACCAAACTTGTATTTCCCAGATGTCATGGACCATGAAGATGAGTATCTGAGTAAATGTATTGAAGGCGCTGTACTGGCTTACTTCAACCAAGGTGAAGTTTGTACTTGTCCATCACGCTTGTTTGTTCACGAAGACATTTACGATCAATTTATTGCCAAAGTGATTGAGCGCAGCAAACAAATAAAACGTGGCAACCCGCTAGATACCGAAACCATGGTTGGTGCCCAAGCTTCTCAAGAGCAGTTCGATAAGATCTTAAGTTATATCGAGATTGGCAAACAAGAAGGCGCAAAAGTGCTTATTGGTGGTGAAGTGGAACAACTTAACAATGAATACAACGAAGGTTATTACATTCAGCCAACCTTGTTAGAAGGCAATAATGACATGCGCGTGTTCCAAGAAGAAATTTTTGGTCCAGTCATTTCAGTTTGCAAATTCAAAGATGAAGCGGAAGCTTTAGAGCTGGCAAATCAGTCTGAATTTGGTCTAGGTGCAGGCGTATGGACTCGTGATATGAACAAAGCGTTTTACATGGGTCGTAATATTCAAGCAGGTCGAGTATGGACCAACTGTTATCACATGTACCCTGCTCACGCGGCATTTGGCGGTTACAAAAAGTCGGGCATTGGCAGAGAAACGCATAAGATGGCGTTATCACACTACCAACAAACGAAAAATCTATTGGTAAGCTACGATACTAATCCATTGGGCTTTTTCTAAGCTTTTTAATTGAAATAAAAAACGCCACGTTAATACGTGGCGTTTTTTACTTTTGCTGTTACAAACAATTAATACTGATATCTAAGAGACAACCAACCTTCGGCTTTGTTGCTCTCATCTTGTCCTTTGACATTGGCAATACCATATTCAATTGCAACATTAGTCAGTCCAGACCTAAATGCATCAATTCTAGACTGACCTTTTAAACCAATTATCTCAGCCAACTTATCACCTTCTAGTTTTGGCTGCGAATAATACAATTGCCAATTTGAATTGCGTTTGAACAAACTAAATTTAGTGTTAGTAAACTTGTTCCCTGCGGCATAACCTAACGCTAATTCAGGTGCCAACAACCAGTTAACATGAGCATCTTCTGCTAAGACACCTGAACTAATGCCGCCTAACTGTAACAGCTGATAGTCGCTATCACTTCTTTCTGCGTGATCATGGGTAACGCCCATACCAAATCCAAAAACATTAACTGCTAGTCCTAAGCTCCCTTGAACACCGCGCCAACTGTCTGAACCAGTTCCAAGCTCGCTATCACCTGATAACACTTGTAAGTTTGAATATTGGTTAACACCCCATTTCACTCTGTCTAAATACCAGCTTTGTTCATGCTCTAAACGCATCGTTTTGGTATCTAATAAGCCGGAGTTATTCGTTATATAACTTACTGACGCTTTACCTCGGTATGTGGTAGAGGCCAAGTTATAAGGTAACTCCGCTGTTAGGCTATAACCAGACAGGCTCGACTCTTCACCATAACTAGCTCTGAAGTTTTCACTAACGCTGTCTGATAAATCCATTTGATAAGCGTGCGCTTTTAGTTTTACCGGCCAACCATGCCAAGCCAAATTCGCACTAAAGCCGGAATCTAAATCATGGGTCGCTTTCATCGCCGTTGCATTCCAATTAAGGCGTTGCAGTAAATCGCCACCTTTAACCCCAACTTCAGTAGAACCATAAGACGCGCTTGCTTCACTACCAGATAAAGTAAAAGTTACGTCCTGCTGCCAAACATCATAGTCACGCTCTTGGCCAATTGAAGTATCGAGATTAATTGCTGCGTCTGTGATTAAATCAGGCTCATCAGTATTTTCTTTAAGATAGGCATACTGCGCAAAGTCAGCCAGTTCCGTTACTTTTGCAATCTGCGTATGATTGACTTCTCGTTTATAAAGATTAGGGCCACGAGATTTAATAGAAACATGCAACAGCTCAGTTGAGTCTCCATGGGATAATTCCATTGGCCACGAAACCAACTCTTGCCCTGTGGTCACTTGATACAAAGATTTACTTGCTAACTCATACTGGTACAACTTCACTGAGCTATCGCGACCAGCAACAAAATACAAACGTTTGCCGTCTTTACTCCAAGATGGAAATGACAAGAACTGATATTGTTCAGGCATAGGTATGCGAAATGCTTTTTGGGTAACCATTGAACCATCTGTTAACTCACTAACGTAAAGCCCCCAAGGTTGGTTTGGCTTGGTTTGCAAATACGCCATTTGATTAGAGTTGGCTGGATTAATCCTTGGGAAGTCGAACACATTAGCCATATC
This sequence comes from Psychrosphaera sp., assembly GCA_965200905.1. Taxonomy (GTDB): domain Bacteria; phylum Pseudomonadota; class Gammaproteobacteria; order Enterobacterales; family Alteromonadaceae; genus Psychrosphaera. The sequence continues at coordinate 85,706 of CBDAVN010000007.1, read as the reverse complement.
AAATTCACTGATTTGTTGACCTACTGGATTAACTTCAACGCTATTCCCCTGACCTGATATAGCAAATTTAAACAAGCCAGATTGACCAAGCTTAGTACGTTCGGCAACCATAAAAGTACCGTCGCTACTGATATCAAACTGTCTTAAATTAGCTTGGTGAGTTAATTGTTTAACTTGACCTGATGGCAAATTCCACTGGAATAGATCTTGGTGATTAAAACCTTTGCCGTCTTTACTTACTGCCGTAAACCAAATGTTATCCTGATCAAACCATCGTAAATTGCGGATACCAGCATAATTGCGTTCTTGCAGTGAATACTCAACTTTACGGTTAAACATATTCGGTTGTTTAGCAGGGATGTCAACAGGGTCTTGCTCTAGCAGTTCTGAGCGAGCTTTTTCAAACTCCTCAAGTTGTTTTCCATCCTGCTGAAGTTTCACTACCTTAATAACACTATCGCGTTTTTTATTGCTTTCAATCAACGCTAAATGCGTATGCTCGGGGTTTAATGCTGGAGCAGATAAATCAAACTTTGCCTTAAACCAAAGCTGAGATTCACTCTTGCCCAGCTTAAGCTCTTGTGCCATGACTTGGTAAGTAAATTCTGCAACAAACCTTTGATACAAGTATTCTGGGGACTCTTGAAATACTCCAGTAAAAGCTTGTTCAAATGATCGCCTTTTCTTCGCCTGTAAACGAGTCCATACCGCGTCTAAATCAGCCTTTGAGTAATTCTGTTCTAGCCAATGTAAAAATCTAACACCAACAAGGTAGGCCATACTGCCGATTCGATAACGGCCATCAACCTTATTCAACTCATTGTATTTAGGCAGCGCGCCTTCTCTAGCAAACTGGTAGATTAACGCTTCAACTTGCGCATCGTATAAACGGCCTCTGCCCGTCAAACGAGACTCTTGTAAAGTAGCGTAACCTTCAGCGACCCAACGCGGCACTTCTTCTCGAAAGACCAAATCATATAAATCCCAGTACTCAGATAAAACCTGAACAAGTTTGTTTCGATTTGGCTGCGCTAGATGCACTAAGTGCACATATTCATGTAGCGATAATAATTGCTGCCAGCTCGATGAATTGGCAATTAATGAGTGAGACTCTGGAGGTGTTGTATACAAAGCCATGATTGGCTTAGAACTAAATGTTATGGCAAAACCATTAGAGTCATTGAGCGGATCAAAAACAACAACGTCCACCTTCTCTGCCAGCTTTCTGTTTTGAGTCTTCTCAATTACTTTAACGGAAGCTTCCATTTCATGAGAGGCTGAAATTGCCCAGTCACGGTATTCTTGTGTGTAATGAATATTAAAGTGCTCTGTCTCAAACGTTTTCCAGTTTTGATACGGCAGAACATTACCCGCCGCATGACTAAAAAAGCTGCATAACAAAACACAAGCCAGTAAAAGTGGATATCCCCGAGCAGACATAAGTTAAGTCCATTTTTATACTATTTGGGCTCAGTTTATTTAATTGCAAACTATTGAACAATAAGGAAGTTGTATCGATTTGTATTAATCTGTAGAGTTTTCCCATACCACATCATGGAACGGGTTACTAAACTGCTTGACCGATTAATAGGCCTAGGGCTAGGGTAGTGCAAATTACTTGATTATCTTTGGAGCTACAATGGACGTTAAAATATCATTTCAACAGATATGCCTCGCTTGCCTTACCTGTTTTTTCCTGAGCAGTTGTGGTGGTGGGAGCAGTGACAGCGGAAACAGCTCACCACCAGTTCAACCAGCACCAACTCCACAAGAGTCTGCAGGGCAAACCTACCTAAATCAAGTAATTGATATTATGCGCGCCAATGCCGTCACTCGAAATCAAGTTAATTGGACCAACCTTGAATCTGAGGTCAATCAGTTGGCTTCTGGTATTGAGACCATCAGCCAGAGCTACCCTGCTATTACTCGAGCATTAGAGTTAATCAATACTAATCACTCTTTCTTAAACTCACCAGGTGGGAGTTTAATCACTTACCCAAGTAACCTAACATGTCGCCAAGTTCTAGAGATGGATTTACCAAATGACAGCAGTATTGGTTACATAAGAGTAGATGCAGTGACCTCAGTAGACTCCCAAGAAGCGCAACAAATTGCAACCGATATCCAAGCTCGCATTGCCGAAAACGACAACCCTGAAGTAACAAAATGGATAGTTGACCTGAGAAATAATCAAGGCGGCAACATGTGGCCAATGATCGCAGGTTTAGGACCGCTGTTTGATAATGATTTATTGGGTCATTTTATTGACCCAGATGAACTCACTTCATCTTGGGGCTACCGCAATGGTTCATCCATATTAAACGACCGAGCGGTCGTTACCGTCAACAATCCATATACTTTACATAACCCTCTTCCCAAAATAGCCGTGTTGGTAAGCAACCGAACAGCAAGTTCAGGTGAAGCCACCTTAATAGCCTTTAAAAAACAGCTCAATACCAGATTGTTTGGTACTGACAGCTGCGGTTTATCAACTGCAAACACGCCATTTACACTGAGCGACCGCAGTACTTTATTTTTAACCACTGCCGTTATGGCAGACCGTGAACAAGAAAAGTATGGAGATAAGGTATTAGTCGACCAAGCAACCGCACCAGAACAAACCATGGCCGAAGCGGTTAATTGGTTATTAGAGCAATAGTAATTAACAATACCGATTATCTTACTAATTAAAAGAAATAAGACTCTCGGTGAAGTTTCAAGTCATTGCCTGCAATAGCTTGCAGTGACTTGACTACGCTATCCATTAAACCATCAGGCCCACACAAAAACACTTCTCTATCGAGCAAGTCATTAACATCAGATAAATCAGCTTGTGTTAGCCGCCTTTGTTGCACATCCAGATAAGCAGGGGCAAATTGTTCCATTAAGCTAGTGTAGCTTGCTTGAGCACTGGCCTGATCAACCACACTTTGAAAAGCAATAACCTTTACTTTTAGCTGATTAGGTAATGACTCAGCCTGTTTTAGAAAATGTTGTAATAAATCAATATCATCGTCTCGACCTGAAAAGAACAAAATAATGTCTGTGCATATCTGTTCATTAGTACTAGGTAAAGCATTGAGTACATTAATAAGACCATCCCACATAGCCATAAACGGTGTGATCCCAACACCACCAGCAAGCCAGAGCATTTTATCGGGTACTTCAGGTAATTCTCCGGTTTGCGCTTTATTAAAACAGCTAAAGCCAACACCAGTACCTTTAAAGTTCACCTTCATCGGCTCACTAGATAACTGCTCCTGGTGAAAGCCATTGTCATGAAGAAAATTAGAGATCAACCCACCGGGTTTGCGCTTAACCGTTATTTTAACTTGCTGTACAGCACAAAAACTGTTGTTTTCAGAGTTAAAAGCCGCAGAGCTAGACAAAGTCCAAGTACGAATATAGTCATCATTCACGGATTGCGGGTTGCTCTCGTCCATGTGACGATACTGAGACTGAATGAGTTGAGAAAAATCAAATACCGCAAAACCGCCGGGGAAAGGAGTATCAATCGACTTGGACAATGCAAAGGTAAACGAGCTGACGCTACTGGTTAGCTGTTCAACCGCAACTAGACTCGCTGTTATTGTTTGCTCATCTGTACCGCTAAATAAATCAGTTCGACCCATTTGCTCTAGCTCTTGTTGCAAATACCTAAGTGGTGGATTGTAAGGGGAGAGTTGCTCTGTTGCAGTCATTGCTAAATTAACTCCTCCTTCAACGTATACCGACCCTGTGATGCGAATTTGTGTCAATAATGCCACCCGCGGCATCAACTTTTCGGCATCCTTTTCAAATAAATTTTTGGCTTCCCCCGTCACATACAAAATATTGCCATTAGTAAAATCTGGAAAAACCAAACCAACTTGCTTGTCTGTTTCAATATTTCCTAACGATTGATAAAAGCGATTTCCTGAGTGATCCGGCAAAACTAAATATGTGTTCACTCCTTCGCTATCATGTTGTTCATAAACTCTGACAAATCCGGGCATGCCGCCGCGATGATTTAGCCCCATATCGGATTGTTCATCATCAGCAGAAGTATGCTTGGTAGCTAAGAACACTGTGCTGGCATTTTCGATCAGAGCTTTGGCCGCTTCAGGAAGAACTGTGTTAAATGAGTCTAGACAATCTATTACTAAGCTGGCACTGCGTTTACGATGCTCTAACGTTCGCACTGTTATGTACTTAGGGCAGTTTCCTAAATGTTGTGTCGACGATAGGGTCAGATTTATTTGACCTGTCGGAGCTGAATAAAACTTCTCTATTGAACCAGCCAGTTTATTTCTACGCCGATTTGAGAAATCGATACCAACCCCGGCAAATAATATCTTTTGCTCGTTTACCTCATTACTAACTTCTTTGAGCGCTTTAACAAATGGGTCATAAGCTGAAACTTCTGCTGTTAGACTCAACTTATTTTTTCCTGCCACTCGAATACCTACATTAGGCTTATCAGGCACCTGCGTTACCAACAAGCTAACCCAAGGGCGTCCTTTGCCATCTAATGTTGCAAGGGGAAGGTAAGGCAATTCAGAGTAAAACTCAGAATGCTGCAATGGCATATCGGCCTCAATATAACTTGGTAAATGCTGTGTTAGCTCAGTAGGAGTACCACGCTGAGCTTGGAGTTCCAGTTCACCTTCATGTAACGGGTGAAGCCGATTCGATGTCATGGTTATTTTCCTTTTACAAAGTGGGCAGTTTCAGCATCATCATGCGCTGAACTAACTAGCTTAACGTCTCGACTATTGGGGTATTGGCGAACGAGCCATAGCGACAAAGCGCGGATGCTCTTCAATACGCTTTAACCATGCTTGAACCGCAGAAAAAGGTTCGAGACTCACACCGCCCTCTGGTACATGGGAAATATAGCTATACCCTGCAACATCCGCCAAAGTGATACTTGCCCCAGCTAAATAATCTTGTTGTTGTAACAAAGCTTCCAACACTGCTAACAATGACTCCGCTTTTTGCTTCGCCACTGCATAATCTAATTCAGCGCCAAACACTTTGACTAAACGCACAGCACATGGACCATAGGCAATCTCTCCAGCAGCAACGGATAACCAACGTTGCACCTGCGCAGCCTTTACAGGCTCTTGTGGCAGCCACTCATAACCATCGTTATACTTTTTCTCTAGGTAAATAAGAATGGCGTTCGAATCTGACAATACGACGCCATTATCATCTATCGCTGGAACTTGTCCGAAAGGGCTTATTTTTAAGTACTCTGGCGCTTTGTGAGCGCCATTGGCCATATCTAGGTCAATGGTTTGATATGGGATATCAAGTAAAGACAGCATTAGTTCAACGCGGTGACAGTGGCCCGATAGCGGGTGTCGATACAGTTTCACAGGTGCGTTATCGGCAGAAAATTTCACGTTCATTGCAGTGACCTCATAATTTTAAAATGGCATTCGTTTTAGGTACGTATTAACAAGTTCAGGTAAAACATGAAGGCCAATTAGACGATACAGCTAATGACCAAACAAAATTAAACTCTTCATGAGCTGTACTTTAGGAGACCGAAAGAGATAAATAATTACTTAAATTAACAATTAATTATTTCAAAATATGAAATAATTAAGTTACTTTGCCAACTTGAGGGTCAAAAATGGACAAGCTAGATACGATCCGAGTATTTATTGAAGTAGCAAAACAGCAAGCGTTTTCAACAGCAGCTAATAAGTTAGGACTCTCTGCGCCCAGTGTTACTCGTTCAATAGCTGAGTTAGAAGCTCGCTTAGGGGTAAAATTACTAACTAGAACAACAAGACATGTGCGTTTAACTGAATCTGGCGCTCGTTTTTTACAAGATGCGCAACGCATTATTGAAGACTTAACTGAAGCTGAAGCAATGGCAAAAGGCGTTTATTCCAAACCAACTGGAACTTTAACCATAACGGCACCAGTATTGTTCGGCGAAAAACATATCATTCCTATCGTCACCGAGTACTTGCAGCTCAACCCAGAAGTGTCGGTAAAAACCATGTTTTATGACAGAGTCACCAGCTTGGTCGAAGAAGAGTTAGATGTGGCGATTAGAATAGGTCACCTTAAAGATTCAGGGCTTTATGCAACAGAGGTTGGCAAAGTAAGGCGTATTGTTTGTGGCTCGCCAGATTATATAAACAAATATGGTAGCCCTGAGACACCAGCAGACTTAGCGGAACACAGCATAATTGTGCCAATCTCAACCGAAAATACAAGTCAGTGGAGTTTTAATGTTAATGGCAAAAAAGAAATCATAAAACTAAACTCGAGATTACGCTGTAATCAAAATGGCGCGGCGTTAAAAGCCGCAGTCCTAGGTCAAGGTATAACCAGCCTTATGTCCTACCAAATTGGTGAAGAATTAGAAAAAGGTACCTTAAAAAGCTTACTTACAGACTACGAAGAAGCGCCTTTACCTGTAAACATAATTCACTTAGAAGGTCGAAGAGCCAACGCCAAGCTCCGTTCCTTTATCGATTTAGCGATCGAACGATTACGTGCAAATCCGTTTATAAATCCACAAATGTAACGTATCGACTTATTCGTTTAACTTGAGGCAACTGAAAAAGAAACTAACTAAAGAGCTTCAGGTCGATATACCTTCATCCGTGAAGGCAACCTACATCCCTGAGAGCACACGAATCAAATGCCATCCATGGCGATTGACCCATACGGATATGGCGAATGCCGGAAATTTGTATGGAACAAATCCGGCCGATGTACCTTCATCCATGAAGCCGCTGCTCCTTGTCATCCATGACACCGCAGCTCATCGAATTTTATACATCCATGTATATTGACCCATATGGATATGGCGAATGCCGGAAATTTGTATGGAACAAATCCGGCCGATATACCTTCATCTTCGAGGCCGCTGCTTCTTGTCATCCATGGCGATGAAGAATAATGAACTTGTATTGAGCTTTGTACTGTCATGCTACCGAAGGCTTTCACATCCATGTGGCTTCGGCATACTCTCTACCTTCAGGCCGCTGTTCCTTGTCATCCATGACACCACAGCATACCTACATCCCTGTAGGCAAAAAAAAGGCCGTCAATGACGGCCGAAAGTAAAAGGAACAAGGTAAAACATCCAGGGGAAAGATGTTTACAGGGCAGCATATTCTACTAAGTCTGTGACAGCGCCATTACAGATAAGTTTTACTTTGATGACAGCAAATACAAAAAAGCTCACCAAAAGGTGAGCTCTTTAATTTTAATTAAGTGTTTGTTTGCTTAGGTTACTTACCTGCGCCTACAAACTCTGGGTATGCTTCGATACCACATTCTGTTTTATCTACGCCTTCGTATTCTTGCTCTTCTGTTACACGAATACCGATAACCGCTTTGAGAATTGACCATACGATGAAGCTTGTTACGAATACCCATACAAAGATAGTAAGTGCACCGATGATTTGACCTGAGAAAGATGCACCGTCGTTTGTTACTGGTACTAATAATAGACCTAATAAACCTACTACACCGTGAACCGAAATTGCACCTACAGGATCATCAATCTTAAGCTTGTCTAATGTGATGATAGAGAACACAACTAACACACCACCTAGCGCACCAAATAATGTTGCTTCTAGTGCAGTTGGTGTTGAAGGTTCCGCTGTGATAGCTACCAGACCTGCTAACGCGCCGTTTAACGCCATTGTTAAGTCTGCTTTTTTGAATAAGATTGCCGCTACTACTAATGCTGCTACTGCACCGCCCGCTGCCGCTGCATTTGTATTTAAGAACACCATAGCTACTGAGTTTGCGTTAGCGATGTCACCCAGTTTAAGTACTGAACCACCGTTAAAGCCAAACCAACCCATCCATAAAATGAATGTACCTAATGTCGCTAGAGGCATGTTTGCACCTGGAATAGCGTTTACTCTGCCGTCTTTAGTGTATTTACCTTTACGAGCACCTAGTAATAGTACACCTGCTAATGCCGCTGCTGCGCCAGCCATGTGAACGATACCCGAACCTGCAAAGTCAGAGAAACCTAAGTCACCTAAAGTGTACATGCCAAATACTGAAGCACCGCCCCAAGTCCAAGCACCTTCCATAGGATAGATAAAGCCAGTCATAACAACTGCGAACGCTAAAAATGCCCAAAGTTTCATACGCTCAGCTACCGCACCAGATACAATTGACATTGCCGTTGCTACGAATACAACTTGGAAGAAGAAGTCAGAAGCACCAGAGTAAATAGAACCACCAGTGAAGTCATTTTGCTCAGCAAACGACGCTAGTGTTTCATCCACGTCTACCGATTCAATACCTGATAAGAAGATACCGCCGTCATACATGATTGCATAACCACACACCAAATACATGATGCAAGAAATAGCAAATAACGCGACGTTTTTAGTTAAAATTTCTGTAGTGTTTTTAGAGCGAACTAAGCCCGCTTCTAACATGGCAAAACCCGCTGCCATCCACATAACTAGAGCACCACATACTAAAAAGTAAAAGGTGTCCATTGCATATTGTAAGTGAAAAATGTTTTGTTCCATCGTACCGCCCCTCGTTAAATCGCTTCGTCGTCGGTTTCACCAGTACGAATACGTACCGCTTGTACCACTTCTGTTACAAAGATCTTACCGTCACCAATCTTGCCGGTGTTGGCAGCTTCAGCGATCACTTCAACTAAACGCTCAGCGTTTTCATCTGAAGTTACGATTTCTAATTTCACTTTTGGTAGGAAGTCGACTTGGTATTCCGCGCCGCGGTATAACTCAGTGTGACCTTTTTGACGACCAAAGCCTTTTACCTCTGTGACAGTAAGACCTTCTACGCCTACTTCACTGATGGCTTCGCGAACATCATCAAGTTTGAATGGCTTGATTATGGCAGTTACCAGCTTCATTGTTGTTTCCTTTATATGTTTATTATTTTGTTATTCAAACCATATAAAGAAATCTTTGTGCCACTAGTTTAAATCACTGAAAAGTAAAACTTTTTATAAAAATTGCTTGCATACAAAAAGACTAACGCACCTTTTAGGTGCGTTATTTTGGATCTTTTCAGTGCAATGATTTAAGACTAGAAAAAAACGTTAGTCACTGGCTCGCTGATGCTGACATCGACTTGCTTATGTAAAAAAGATTTACCTTCTGTCACCGAGATTTGTTGCTCATTATCTGTGATCATAGCTTGGTAGCTATCACCGATAAAACGCTCTTGGTTAACTTTGTACTTACCAGTGTCATTAGCGGTTAGCGTAAGTTGGTGAGGTCTTAGGTAAATATCGACAACCTCGCCCTGCTTTTCAGATAAATCTTGTTTGCCTTGGTATTCTACTGAGCCAAATTCAGTTTCCAGTTTATTTGCTGTTGCCACCTTAGCTTCTAGCCATAAACCTTGACCTAAAAACTCAGCAACGAATCGAGTTTTAGGCTCAGTAAATAAAGCTTCCGCCGTATCTAGTTGAGCAATTTTGCCATCGTGCATAAGGGCAATGCGATCACAAAAGGCGAAGGATTCATCTTGATTATGGGTAACAAATAAAGCTGCGATGTTTTGCTCTTTTAGCAAGCCTCTAATATCAGCAATTAGCTCAAATCGAAATTGTGGGTCAATGTTTGAAAACGCTTCATCAAATAGCAAAATATCGGGTTCACATGCCAAAGCCCGAACAATCGCAATACGTTGCTGCTGGCCACCTGATAGCTGGCTAGGATAAGAATCTGCATACTGAGTTAGTTTAATTAACTCCAACATTTTCGTTACTATTTGCTCAGACTCTTGTTTGTCTTTATCAACTAAACCAAAGGCAATATTTTGTGCCACAGTTAAATGAGGGAATAGCGCATAATCTTGGAAGATTAGTCCAACTTTACGTTTTTCTGTTGGCACCGACACAGACTCAGATAACACTACTCTATCAGCAATCGAAATATTACCTTTAGCCTGCTCAAGTAAGCCTGCAACAGACTTAAGCACTGTCGTTTTACCACAACCCGACGGCCCAAAAAGCGCTACTATTTCACCTTGCTCCATAGATAAATGTAAGTCGTTAATAACTTCAACATCTTGATAACAAACCTGCAAATTCTCGATAGCTAAAACAGTCACAACACTTCCTATTTAGTGGTTATCTATAGAACGGTTAATAAAGATTAGCGGGATAAGACCAACTAATACAATCATAATAGCTCCCACTGATGCCAACTCTAATTGTTCATCACTGGCATATTGATAAACGTATGTTGGTAATGTCTGAAAATCGAATGGGCGCAGCAGTAATGCAGCTGGCAGCTCTTTCATACTTTCAACAAAAATTAATAGCGCCGCTACCATAGTACTTCGCTTTAACAAAGGCATATGCACTTTAGTCAAAATCTTAGTCTTTGAACTACCCAGCGTTTTTGCAGCCATATCCAACGAATAGCTGATCTTTTGATAACTAGACTCTAATGATTTATTAGCAATTGCCACAAAACGGACAACGTGGGTACAAATAATGGCAAAGATAGAGCCACTTAAAATAAGTCCAGGGGTAGCCATTGACCACTGCTCAGCAATTTCGTTGATTTGGTTATCCAAGAAACTCAGTGGAATAAGCACACCAATAGCCAAAACTGTTCCAGGTATTGCGTAACCGTTGCTGGCTAAACGCAAGCTAACAAAATTCAATTTCTGTGCTTTTACGCGATACGAGTAGTTCATATAAAGCGCACAGAATACTGCAATAATCGCAGAGATAAAGGCTATTTTTAGACTGTTTAAAGCGTAAATAAAGGCTTCATTAGTCCAAGCCTCTGCAAAATAATTCACTACATAAAGCAGCAATTGAGTAGCTGGTAGAACAAAGCCTAGGAATAACACTAAAGAACACACCGACAGCGCTAACCAGTTCTTCCAACCCGTTAATTTATAATTGATGTCTTGTTGCGAAGATTTAGCATCATTAGCTGTCTTTTTATTCTTATTTTGCAGCTGCTCAAGCATTAATAAGGCTGTAACACCTAATACCATTAAGCAAGAAAGCTTGGCTGCACTTGCCAAGTCGTAATGTCCTAGCCAAGTATCGTAAACCGCTGTGGTCAGTGTGCTTACTGCAAAGTAGTTTACTGTTGCGAAGTCAGCTAAGGTTTCCATTAGCACTAAGGCGCAACCTGCAATAATGGCTTTTTGAGCTAGAGGTAAAGATATTTTGAAAAAGCTCCTAGATGGCGAAGCACCTAGCATTCTTGCCGCTTGAGTTAAATTCGCGTTTTGCTCTAGAAAGCTAGCTTTTGTCATTAAGTAGACATAAGGATACAACACCAATGCAATAACCGTCGCAGCTCCACCTAAACTGCGAATATCGAAAAACCAATAATCCGCAGGTGACGACCATTCAAAAGTTGCTCTTAGCCAGAGCTGGATTGGCCCAGCATAGTCCAATAGGTCAGTATATGTGTAAGCCACAAGGTAAGCGGGCATGGCTAAAGGTAAGACCAAAGCCCAGTTAAAAAACTTCTTGCCGGTAAACTGACAGCTAGCTAGCAGCCAAGCGAGTGGCACACCTATAAGTAAAACTAGTATGGCGACAAGTGCCATTAAGCTTATGGTGTTAATGACATAGTCGGCTAAAACCGTTTGTCTGATATGTTCAAAACTCTCACCAGTACCCGTTACCGCTTCAAAGATAAGCGCGAATAAAGGTAAAGATAATAACAATGCCAAGCCTACACTTAACCAACTGGCGTTTTTAGTGAGTTTGGTGAAGAAGTTTCTTGCAACAAAAAACCTGACAACACTAAGTTGGTCAGGTTTTTTATTGTGCTTTGTCTGAGTGTTTGAAGGCAAAGCCTTAGCTTTGCCAGAAGTTGTATTAGACAACTTTTCCCTCATCTATTTTTTTATAAGTCGAATTTCACTTTATCAACTAGCTTAAGCGCTGCTTTACGATACTTAGCAACCTCAGCTAAAGAAAGCGCATCTTCCTTAAATTCGCCCCAACTTGCAACCATTTCTGTTGGTTTTACATTAGGGTTAACTGGGTATTCAAAGTTAAGATCGGCATAGGCTTGTTGCGCTTTTTCCGACGCTAAGAAAGCAATTAGCTTAGCAGCATTTTCTTTATGTGGCGCGAACTTAGCAACTGCAGCACCGGATACATTAATATGTGCACCACGGTCGTTTTGGTTTGGATGAACTAGGTATACCGCATCCGCCCAAGCTTTTTGGTCTTTATTAGTTAACATTTTACCGTAGTAATAGCTGTTACCTAAAGATACGTCACATAGACCTTCTTTAATCGCTTTTACTTGAGCTCTGTCATTACCTTGAGGCTTACGAGCTAAGTTTGCTTTTACTGCTTTTAGCCACTTCTCGGTTTCTGCTTCACCTTTATGAGAGATCATTGAAGCAATTAAACCTAAGTTGTATGGGTGTTTACCGCTACGAGTACAGATTTTGCCAGCAAACTCTGGTGCCGCTAACTTTTCATAAGTTAACTGTTCAGGGTTAGCAACATTTGCTTTAGATGCATAGATGTTACGAACACGTTTTGTCAGTGCTAGCCAATGACCGTCGCTATCAACGAACTTAGCTGGCACTGCATTTAATGCATTCTTATCTGTGATCGCTTGAGTTAAGCCTTGGTCTTTCAATTGCAATAACTTGCTGAAGTCTGACGTTAACACTACATCTGCTGGGCTGTATTTACCTTCGCGCTTAATACGTTCGATAAGACCTTTTTTAGCGAATACAACTTTAGTTTCAATACCCGTTTCTTTGGTGAATTCAGCTAAAATTGGCTTGATAAGAAAATCTTGGCGGAAAGAATAAACATTAACTGTGTCTGCTAGAGAAGCAAACGAAGACATAGCTACTAAGGCAAGTGTAATTTTTTTCATCATTTTTATCGTTACTTACTGGTTACCAAGTGAGAATTATTCTCATTTTATATTTTCAGTACAAAATGTACAGAGCTAAATTTGTCATTGACCCTGTCAGATTTGTTGTTCATACCACTTTTCATTTAATAATCTTCGTCTTACACTGAAATTATCAGTAGATAAGGAGATTTCTCTATGACCACCTGCCGTTTGTTGCTTGTAGACGATGAGCAAGAAGTACTTGATGCCCTAACCCGTGCCTTTCGCAAGCTAGATGTCACCATTTTTACGGCGAACTCAGGTCAAGAAGGTTTAGATGTCTTAGCCAATGAATGCATAGATATCGTGATCTCAGATCTAAGAATGCCCAATATGGACGGCAATCAATTTTTGCGCAAAGCCGCGGCCAATTATCCCGAAGTCATTCGTATGATGCTAACAGCTCACACTGAGATTGAGCAAGTTATCAGCGCAATAAATGAAGGCAGAATATGGGGTTACATGCAAAAGCCATGGAATAATAGAGAACTGGTTATTGCCGTTGAACAGGCGATCAAACACAAAAGTATGATGGCCGAGCGCAGCATGTTGAAGCAAGTGGTCAATAGGTATCAGCAATTCCATAAAACCAAATTTGAAGGTTTTATTGGCGATTCAATTCCCATGCAGTTTGTTTATCAGTCTATTGAGCAGGCTGCACCGAGCAGTGCCTCTATTTTTATAACTGGCGAAAGTGGTACTGGTAAAGAAGTGGCAGCTGAAGCTATTCACCGTTTAAGTAAACGTAAAAACTCTCCTTTTATTGCTCTTAACTGCGCAGCTATTCCGTCTGATTTAATGGAGTCGGAGATCTTTGGACATATAAAAGGAGCCTTCTCCGGTGCTATTTCTCATCGAGACGGAGCAGCGACTCTTGCTGATGGTGGTACTCTATTTTTAGATGAACTAGGTGAAATGGATATTAATCTTCAAGCCAAGTTATTGCGGTTTATCCAAACTGGCGAGTTCCAAAAAGTTGGTAGCAGCGAAACCGAGCGTGTTGATATCCGCTTTGTCAGTGCCACTAACCGTGCACCTTTAGAGGCAGTAAAAGAAGGCAAGTTAAGAGAAGATTTGTATTATCGTTTGAATGTAATTTCGATTGATATGCCACCACTTTATCAAAGAGAATCTGATGCTTTGCAACTGGCTCACCATTTCTTCAACATCTTTAATGATAAAGAGCAAAGAGATTTAGGTGGATTCAGCAAAGAAGCTGAGTCTTTTATTACTACTTATCGTTGGCCTGGTAATGTCAGGCAGTTACAAAATGTCATCCACAGTGCGGTTATTTTATCTCAAACCAGTTTAATTAGTGCTGAAACGATCAAATCGCAAATACAAGATATTAGCCAAACAACGACAACAAGTAGCACAGCAAAAATGAGCTCAGTTACTCCTATGTCTGGCTCAACAAGTGACGAAAATACCATTGTGCCTCTGGCTCATATGGAGCGTGAAGCGATAGAAAATGCGATAAGGCATTGTGATGATAATGTTGTGCAAGCAGCCAGTTTACTTGGTGTAAGTCCATCGACTTTGTACCGAAAAATGCAGCAGTGGCAAAGTTAATCACTGCAAAACTGTCTCTTGATATGAGTTGCAAATTGCAAATTGGGATTTGCAACAAATAACAAACCCATAATTTTCAAATAGTTAACTTCAGCAATCTACTGGCATGCATATTGATTTACCCAAGTTACCTTAGCTGACTTGAGTAAAAGTATGTTGTTAAAGCGCTTCTCACTACCTTCGCTTTCTTTACTAATGACTAACATGAGTTGGTTGTTATCCGTCGAAGGTGCAGCCAAAATCGCACGGTTTGTCACCATCTTCGCCATGGCCGCTTATTTAACTCCAAGCGATTACGGTTTAGTGATCTTATGTTTGGCGATTCACGACATATTTCGTTTGTTAATGCGCGCAGGGTCTGGCACTCAAGTTATTCAATGTGAACAGCAAAAATTAAAAAGCTTTGCTAAAAACGCTGCAACCATTCAATGGGCTCTCTGTATCACTTTAGCTGTGGCTCAGTTCACCACAGCTCCTTTGTTTGCTGAGTTTTATCAAAAGCCAGAGGCCTCTGAATTACTGCAATGGATGGCATTAAGCTATTTGTTTTATCCTGCAGTAAGTGTGCGTGTATATCTGTTACAACGAGAGCATAGATTTAAAGAATTCAGCCTAGTTAATGGCACCTGTATCGTATCGGAAAATCTATTAATAGCCGTTCTACTTTGGTTTGATTTCGGTATTTTTGCCATTGCTTACGCCAAAGTATTTGCTGCAATCCTTTGGTTTACGCTGTTCATGCGCGCAAAGGTGGAAAACTTTGGTATCGGTTTTCAACCTACAGTGATTCAATTACTCGTGAAGACATCCGGTGTTTTGATGCTTGCAGAATTGAGTAAAGCAGCAAAACAACACGCTGACATCTTTGTTGCAGGTCGCGTTTTATCTCCTGAATTATTTGGTCTATATACCTTTGCTAAAACCGCTAGCTCGGGCATGAGTCAGTCTTTCATTAACGCCTACCAAGGTGCCCTACTTCCGTATTTATCGGAAAAGAACCGCTCTGGTAACGAGGGCAAGGACAAGCAAATACTCCTTCTTGGTTTAGCCTTATCATGTACCTTCATTATCCAAGCTGTTGCAGCTCAATGGTACGTACCAATGTTATTCGGTGAGAGCTGGCTTGCAGCTGTCATTCCTTGCAGCATTCTTTGCCTATGCGCTATCCCTACTCTTTGGCTCGATACTTTTTGCTGTTCGTTGCGAGCCAAAGCGCAATACAACTTAGAGTTGTTCATCCGATTGGCATTCCTCACAATATTCGCCACAAGTCTGATGATATTAAGCTTAGAGTCACCAGTTTCATTTGCTGTGTTTACAACGTTAATGAGCTTGTTATTCACCACAGTAACGTTGTTTTTCTGCCGATTTTTCCCGCCTCGATTAGCAACAACAAACTTTGATGTAACCAGGAGTAAATCATGAATGCTTCAATCCCTTTAGTATCTGTCGTGATACCTATGTATAACGTTGAACAATATATTTGCTCAGCAATTCAGTCAGTCCTTGATCAAAGCTACGAAAACTTTGAGTTACTACTAATTGATGATGGTAGTCCTGACTATTCAGTTACATTGGCAAAGAGCTTTTGTGACTCAAGAATTACCATCATTACCCAACAAAATCGAGGTCTAGCGGGGGCCAGAAACACAGGAATCCACGCAGCTTGTGGTAAGTATATTGCATTGTTAGATGCTGATGATTTATGGGCTCCAAATAAGCTTGAGTTGCATGTGAAGCACTTGGAGTCTCGCCCAGAAATAGACATTAGCTACTGTCCGTCCTTATTCATGGATGAGGAAGATCAACTAATAGGTTTAGGACAATTCCCTAAATTGACAGACATAAGCAATCAAGAAATTTTATGCCGCAACCCTGTCGGCAATGGTTCAGCTGCAGTCATTAGAAGATCCCTGACCGATAAGATTAGACAAAGTCAGGAAGGTCTTGATCAGGATAGAATTTACTATTTCGACGAACGCTTGCGCCAATCAGAAGATATTGAGTTTTGGCTGAGATGTGCTTTGGGTTTCGATGCTAAATTTGAAGGTATTAGCGAACCTTTAACCTTCTATCGATTAAACCAAGATGGCTTGTCTGCCAATTTAGAAAAACAACTAGAGTCTTGGTATCTGGCTATGTCACTTAACAGAGACACCCACCCTAATTTTTTTCAACAATACTTCTCTTTAGCTGAAGCATACCAACTTAGATATTTAGCAAGGAGAGCCATCCATTCGGGCATGCAAAAAGAAGGACTAAGTTTCAGTAACAAGGCTTTAAAAGCAAACTTAAGTATTCTACTTCAAGAGCCAAAACGTACGATATCGACACATGTCTGCGCCCTATTGCTACGTCATTGCACTTCGATATTTAATTGGTGCCTAAAACACTTTTTACCATCTCAACAAAAAAAAGCGGCCATTTAATAATAGTGGGGCTCCAACAAAACAGGTGCCCTCTTCTTTTACAGAGACACCCACCTTATTATTCATGCTCGCAAGTTCACGAAAGGTATTAATTACAATGGGTGTCTCTGTAATTTTTCCTTGTTCTGAAATAGTCTGTCAGGCAAATCGTCTCAAACATATTAGAGAGACACCCACCTTATTACACCTTATTATTCATGTTCGCACGCTCACGAAAGGTATTAATTACAATGGGTGTCTCTGTAATTTTTCCTTCTGTTACTTGTCTGGATACGACGTGCTCTAGCAGCCAAGGGCTGATCTAGCGCTATGCCGATCTACTTTAAGGTGGGTGTCTCTGTTATCCTGCTGTTATCCTCTGTTATCTATCTCAACCCTTTTGATTTTAAATATGAGATCAACTGCTCAGGTCGGTCTGTCATGATCAAGTCAGCACCAAGTTCAAGTAGTTTGCCCCAAGCTGCATCGGGATCATGTAATGCGATATCATCAGAATAGCCCGCTGACCAACGAGGCAACACGGCAATGCCCATAAACCTATATTTATCGGCACCAATAATTCGCCCATCAGCCGCCAAAGGCCAATAGTTTGGATCTTGAGCAATAATTTCAAAGCCTGTTACATTTGCACCAAAGTCTGCTAACTGTTGTTCATGACCTCTTGAAGACTGCCAAACAATAGGCATTAAATAAGGTAGGCCACTTACATCAAGCTGTTCAATAACAACATTGGCAGACATATTTTTACTGTTGCCGCGAATTGGTGGTTTGATCTTCCACAAAACATGATCGGCCATGTCCATTTGCTTTGTTAATTCAGCCGCAGCTGCAAAGGTTTCCTGCCATGAAAAACCACTGCTTTTTATTTCTAGATTTATCATCAAGTGACCACGAGCTGCTTGTAAGACTTCGGCTAAAGTAGGGATAGACTCATTGGTTTTTAACGGTTTAGCAAATAGCTGAGCATCTGAACCATCGCGCTCATAAAGCTTTAGCGCTTTTAACTCAGCTAATGTCATTTCACTTACTGAGCCGGTTTCTCCTGTCATTCGATCTACGGTTTTATCGTGAAACACCACAAGCTGTTTATCCGCAGTTAGCTGAACATCAATCTCTATGACTTCAACCCCAAGTTTGACGCAGTTCTGCACCGATGGAATAGAATTTTCTGGGGCATGTGTCCAACAACCTCGGTGAGCAACAACAAAGACTCTCCCTTGGTCGACGTTTTCATACTCTTTTGCTAGCGCTAGTTTTGATTTGCTCTCTGTGTCCGCTGAGATTGTCCCAGTTTGTCCAGCACAGCCAGATAAAAACGCACTTAACAATAATAAGTGGGCAAGCTTAAAAAGTTGACGATTTGTTTTCATTGAATATTCCAAAGCAATTTAATGTCGGTTACTGATGCACTCAAACACCGACTAGACTTAAAAATAGTGCTGGTAGCTATGCTGCCAGCACTCAGGTTTAGTGAAGTTAAAAAGTGTATCTGGCTCCTAAAACATAAATAGAGCCTTGGTCGGTATAGCGATTCAGTAACCCAGCTTCAGCGATTCTTCGAGTGTCTTCACCTGTGAGGTTAAGGGCATCAAAAGAGATAGTAAGCTGTTCGTTGACTTTATAACTGGCACTTAAGTCCAACTGATTTCTATCATCGATAATGAACTCATCAGTTAAACCAGCGATACTAGTGAAGCCTGTGCGGTAATCACTTCGGTGTGAATAAGCTAAACGTAAGCTAGTGGTTTCATTCTCGTAGTAAGTGATTAGATTATATGACAAATCTGATTGACCATTTAATCTACTTTTGCCTTGTTCAAACGTGCCTGTACTATCAGCAAATGTAGCATTGGCTAAAATACCGAAACCAGTATCCGCAAACGGTTGCTGATAGGTCAATTCGATCCCAGAAAGCTCACCACCTTCGCCATTGCCAGGTCGAGTAACGGTGAAATTTGAGCCACTGACATTGTTGCCATCATCATCAATTAATCCTGTGCCAGTTATCACTTCTTGCGTAGTAACTGAGGTGATAAAAGAACTGATGTCTTTGTAGAATAAGGTCGCTGCCAATAGACCTTCATCAACAAAGTACCACTCAAATGATAAATCATATTGTGTTGCTCTAAATGGGTCTAATTCTGGGTTGCCACCTCTTGCAGACAATAGCGTTGGAAAAATCGAAGTGCCAGGTGACAGCTGTCCCAGAGTTGGACGAGTTATCGCTTTGTTTGCCGCAAAACGCATGATCACATCATCCGTTACATCAAAACGAACGTTAAGGCTTGGCAATACATCGGTATAAGTATTATCAACAGAAATAGGTTGAATCGAGCCTCCAACAGATTGTGAACCTGTTGATGTTTGCTCAGTTCTTACAATGCGAACTCCAAGATCTGCTTGCCCCCACTCAGGTGCCCAGTTGGTTTTTAAATAAAAAGCACTGGTTTTTTCTGCCACGATCCAACTGCTTAACGGATCATTATCTATCTGGTTGGTTAAGCTTTCAGGTAGAATTTGTGCGCCTTTGCCATAGTCAATGATCAAGAAGTCTCTTGGTGTACCAGTTGGTGCACCTTGTAAAAAGCCATCCGCAATACTTGTTACGGAAGCCGCAATATCAGCAAATGGCGTATCATTACCAAATCCAGAATTGGTAATGGCATTAAACGTATCAAGATCACCGCGCAGCTCACCACGAAGCTGGGACACTTCTTTATCAGACAATCTAACGCCAAACTGCAAACTGTCTAGTGCGCTGTCTAAATCAAACGAATGGGTAAAGTCAGCTCGAAATGAGGACTCTTCATCTTCACGAGTCCGAGGACGATACCTAAACCCACCAGCTTGATAAGCACTGGCATCTAAATAGTCAAAATCTCCAGCAATTAATGGGTGATCTCTGTTACTCGTTAAGTCATAACTGAACTGCCCTGTGTGCTGATATAAGTAAGTCCGTCTCAACTCATCAGTTTGTGAGTTTGAGTAACCAAACTGAAAGAAACCTTGCCAACTGTCGTCAATCGCCCATTCAGTATCAAGTGTGAAATGAACAAAGTCGCTTGCAAATTTATCTTCAACGGTTTCTGTTCGTTGGGTGATATTGTTTAGTGTTGCTGAGCTCAGTACTTGCTGGCCATTAATGGTTTCAACACCTAAAGCAATAGGCATAACGCCACGTCGATTAAAACCAGTTAAACCATCAATCGTTGCACGCTGACCAATGTCATCATAAGTTGCATATAATAAGTCAGCACTTACAACGATATCTTCTGCTGGGATAAATTGAAACGAAGTAGTAACCCCTAAACGCTCCCTATTTAATACATTAGGCCCAACCCTAGGAAGTGAGTCAGTAATGCTGTTATTCGCAATGTTTTGCAACTGCTCAATAGTTGCGGACTGGCCATTAATCGTCGTGCCTAAGCGGTTTAAGTCGTCTTGAGTTAAGTCATCATCTGTCCCAGCAACTCTGTCGGCACCATTTAATGTATTGTTTAAAAACGCATCACCTGTTCTTTGATAGCGAAAACGTTGTGATAAATCTCCTCGACTTGAAACATCTGAATAAGCAACTGAGATAGCCGCTCCCACTTTTCCGTCATTCCATGTATCTAGTGCTAAAAAAGCGAATCGCGGATCTATGTTATCTGGGCCAGATAACTCTGCGTGTTGACCACTAACAGAAGCAACAACCTTACGGCTGTCATAATCAAATGGTCTTGGTGTTTGCAAATTGACTGTCGCGGCAATACCGCCTTCCGCCTGATCAGCAGAACCTGATTTATTTAATTCAACGGCAGAAAATAATTCTGAAGCAAAAATATTGAAATCAAATGCTCGAATCGCATCACTGCCATCGGTAGCAGAAGAAGCCGCTGTGATGCCATTTAACGTCGTTCTGACAAAGTCAGACGGCAAGCCACGTACACTAATTCGGCCACCTTCACCATTGTCTGAACGCTCTAACGTAACACCTGTAACACGTTGTAAGGCTTCACCAATGTTTAAATCCGGGAAATCAGCAAAATCTTCAGAAGCAATAGCGTCCGTTACGCCATTTGAAAAACGCTTAGCGTTCAGTGCTCGGCTTAAACTGCCTCGAACACCCGTTACTGAAATGACTTCTAAATCTGACGGCTGTTCTTTTGCAGACTCTTCAGCTAAAGCATCAGCAGATAAGGGCAGCATAATACTTGATAACACCACACCACTGATCGCAGTTTTCACTGAATGCGAAAGACCACATAGCCTGAATTTTTTACTTTCAATGTGTTTCATCGTTTCTCCGAATAATGACTCACAGCCGCAGCAATGGGTAAATGAGCCAATAGTTGTTGGTTAATACTAGTTGTTCTTAGCTTGGTAACTGCACGAATAATATACTCGAAATATTACATTTAAATTTCACAATGAAATTTATTAATAGTAAAAATTCAACAAAAAGTCAAAAACAGAATAAAAAATAGGAAAAAACATCTAATTAAATTCCATAAAGGATATAAATTTAAAGGATAACTGGGTTACGTAATTGAATTGTCGTAAACATTGTCGTTAAATAGTGGCTTTTACTCAGCGATTAAAAGCGAATGGATGTATCAGCGTTAACTAACAATATAAAAAAGGCTTTTGAACTTATTTTTAAAACGCCTGGGATCAGCCGCTCTAGTATTATGGATGCGCTAGATACAACACCAGCTACGACAACTAGGCTGATCGCCGCGATGGAACAACAAAATTTAATCGTTGAGCAAGCTGAGAGGGTTGGCAAACGTGGCCAACCGACAAAAAAGCTGTATATAAAAAACCAACACTACTATTCGGTAGGAATTAACTTCACCCACTCTTCTATTGAGCTTGCGATCATCAACTTCGACGGCAGCTGGCTCGACTCGAAAAAACAAACATTAGAACACCCTGATATCGATCACATTGAATCGGTTGCACAAGGTTTAATGTCAACTTTGCTAAATCAGCATAATTTGACTGAGCAACAATTAATCGGTATAGGCATTGCGGTACCTGGGGATTTTATGCCTGGCGGTGAGAGCATGCATATCCACCCTTACTTTAAGACTTTGGCGGATTTCAATCTAAACCAACACTTCAATGATTTTTTTAACCAGAATGTCTATATCGAAAGCGATTCAAATTGCGCCACCTTGGCAGAGCTTTTAGTAGGTCAAGGTAAAGCATTTAAACATTTTATGAGTTTATATTTAGGTTATGGTGTCGGTAGTGGCTTGGTGATCAATAACAAACCTTATCGAGGTGTTAATGGCAACTCAGGAGTTATTGGCGGTCAGTTTCCGGATGTAAACACGATTCGCCCGTCAGGCCATAACTTACTAGAGTTTTTGCAACGCAACGGGGTAAATGTCAGCAACTTCCAACAAATGGAAGAATTATATCAACAGGGCTGTGAGCCAATGGAGCAATGGCTGACATGCGCTAGTATTCAGTTGCAAGACAAGTTATCCCACATAACCAACTTGCTCGATGTTGAGAGTTTAATCGTAGGTGGTCGCTTGCCATTAAATATATTAAATGCCATCACCGACAGAATAAATACCTCAACTTACTCTGCTAGCCACCCTTTGCCTAAACCCAACATAATATGCAGCGATATAGGAAAAAGAGTGGGCGTACATGGTGCGGCTTTGTTGCCTATTTACCGCAACTGTTTTGCATAAGTGACTTTTGCCAGCGGTTTTGCATTTTGGTCGTAATACGGTAAAACTTGAGCGACCAAATACAGGCAATGGCGCCAACAGCAGGCATCAAACAAACGACTAAAGCCAATTGACTAGCTGTGCTTTCAGTTAGCTGCTGATCGGCTTGATAGCCTATTGCATCAAGCAGATAACCAAACAATACGTTGCCAATACCTAACGCCATTTTCATTACCATAATGGCCAATGCAAATATCACAGCATCAGCGCGAATATGGCTTTTGACTTCTTGATAGTCGACCACATCGGCTAACAGCGACCAAATCACCATATAAATAGCTGCATAAGCAACACCAGCAATAAAGGCCAATAACACAACCAAATACTGCATCGAAGGTTCGACAGATAACAGTAGTAAGGCAGCAATAAATAACAAACTATGGGAGTATTGTAGCGCTGATTTCTTACCGAATAGCCGAGACAGTTTAACCCACATTGGTAGCGCAACAATTTGTCCCAACATCATAGCTGGCAGCATGTAACCTGCCATGGCTTCACTTAACAAATAATACTTTGCAAAATACAAAATACCCTTTGACAAAATGGGTGAGCACAAGCCAGTAAAAAAACACACGGTTAAAGCAATTAATAGCTGTTTGTTGTTCAATAGTACCTTGACCAATGAATAGAAACTTTGGCTTGCTCGCTGTTGCGCCTTGTTCACTTTCTCGTATTTTAAAGCTACGCGGGCAACGGTAGTTAGTGAGAGAAACGAAAGTGTGGCAGCAAAGACAGAAAAGTAGAAAAAACGAGTCAATTCTTGCTCTTTACCTTCTCCCATCAAAATAGGCGAAATAGCCAAGGCGATGATCAGCGCAGAGATGGAACTAAATAAAAACCGATAAGCCGACACTTTAGTTCTTAACTCGCCATTAACAAATAGCTTTGCTATAAGGGCATTATGAGGAACATCAATCAAAGTATAGGACAGCCTAAACAAGATAAGTACAGCGCAATAGACGGTTATGCTTTGCCATTGCATTAGGCCAATGGTAAAGATCAGTATAAAAGACAGTGAGTAAAAAATGGCACCGAGAAAAATATAGTTACCATAGCGCCATTTAAATTTATCAATGCTAAAACCAATGACAGGATCTAAAATGGCATCCACTGACATGGCAATAAAAATGATCAAGCCACTTAAAATCGGGTCTAATCCGAGAATATCCGTCATGTAAAATAATAAGACGAGATCAAGCGTGCCAAAGAGGATGTGTTTGCCTAAATTGCCATTGGCGTAGCCCAACAAATGTAACTTATTAAATTCCACAACAGCTCCTAGAAAACTCTACTAGAGCAGCTTACTATGAACCCCATTAGTTACAAACAGATTAAATTTCAAAATGAAATTAGATAACACCAACAAATGACAAAACAAACACTGTCCCTTTACCTACAACGGATTTCACATCTATTTTGGCGTGGTGGCGTTGCAATATGCTGTAAGAAATTGATAATCCCAGCCCCGTTCCTTCACCCTGTGGTTTGGTTGTAAAAAAGGGAGTGAAGATTTGCTTAGCATCTTCTTCGGTCATACCACAACCTTCATCTTGAATGGTCACTATCACTCTTTGTGCTCTGCGCTGACTTATTACTTTTAATGTTCCGCCATCTTTCATTGCCTGTTTAGCATTCATAAAGAAGTTGATGAACACTTGCTGCAACTGCCCTTCATTACCAAGAATTTCAACGTCTTCCGCTAGCTCTAAGCAGACTTTATGATCATACTTGAGTTCGTTGTTAAGTATGTTCAGCGCACTTTGAATAGGTCCGTTAACGCTAAGCTCAACCAATTCGTCACTGTCCATACGAGCAAACGAGTTTAAATCCGCGACAATATCTTTAACTCTGTCCAAGCCCTTAACCGATGAGTTTAAGATCGTTTGACTATCATCAAGCAAAAAAGGCATATCAACTTCTTTCGCTCTGCTTGCATACGCTGCCAATTTGTTTGTATCGGGAGCACTTTGCGTTGATAGCGGTTCCAATACATAACGAATGTCTGTCAGGTATTCTTGCATCGTACTCATATTACTGATGACAAAACCAACTGGGTTATTAATTTCATGAGCAATGCCAGCCGAGAGCAAACCTAAAGAGGCTAGCTTTTCTGACTCTATAAGTTGCTGCTGCATATTCTGTAATTCAGCATTGGTATTTTGCAGCTCTTCGACTCTATTTTTTACTGCCGCTTCTGCTTTTTTACGCTCTAATGCCACGCTAAATGTTGCGTGGGACGCCTCCATGGTTTGGAATTTTAATAGGTCAATATTGTCTTCAAGCTCATAAAAGAAGCTCATGCAAGACATCTTGTTGCGCTCTGCACTTTTGCTATGGAAGATTGGTAACAAGAACACCCACAAACTTCGATTTAAACCATATTCACTTAAATCAAAGGTGCAGCCTTTATTTTTGCTAATAAAGTCTTGTTTTAATTCGGCTAAATCAATTTCAGCCAAGATGTCTAACAGAGCTTGCTGATCTAAACTGCACTTATTTTCATCTAAACTTGAGGCCTCAGCTACCCGCAAACGAGTAATGCTTAAGTCTGCTTCCACTTGGAAAAATGCTGCAGTAGTCGAAGTCAGAAAATGGCAACTTCTGAGTAAATAGCGGTCAATAAGCTCTTCAACGCTTTCACTTAGCCAATTATCTTCGGCAACAGAGGTCAAAAAGCTGAGATGTTGTTGTTTACTCTGTACCTGACTCGTTTGTTCTATTAACAACTCTCGAGACTGGTATATTTTTCGAGAATACTGTTCCAGTTCTTGTTCAGCAATATGCCTCGCTTCGCGCTCTCGCTCCAAGCAACGCTTATGGACTTCTATCTCATCAAGCAATTGTTGTTTGGTCATTTCAGTCATAAAAACGCCACCTCAATTTCACACTGGTCACAACCTGAGTGCATACAAACGTTTTGCTTTATCTTCACTGGCTCACCAAAACGCTCAGATGCCCCTAAAATCAAACCTTCACTGAAGTGACATAACTTCCTAGGTGAGCGATACAACATCAATAATTTTGACTCGTCTTCTTTGTAATCAAAATCAGGTAGGTTGGAGTCTTGGTACAGCTTATTGACCTCGACGTGAATAATGTTGTGAACCATAAGTAGAAAAGAACGTAAATTTTCTGCTTCTCTTGCTTGTTTCGGAGCAATTTTAAACAAGTAGGTAAAAATATACTTGCCAAATGTTCGAACCAAATCAGCATTGTCCATATCTAGGACTTTACTGAAATAACCAACTAACTCGGTTAATTCAGCATCATCATAATTCTTGGTGCCAACATAAACCCCTTGAGACGGTAACTGACATTTGGTTATAGCAGTGTCCCAGGCAGCAAGACCAAACTGGCCTTCAACAAATTCCTGTAACTGGTTAAATACAATACCTTTCATATCAACTCCTAAGACAGTGCTAATAATCTTTTGGTGCGACTAACTACGCCCTTAGCTCGCCATTGGCACCAATAGCCAAACTCTCTAGCAAAATAAACTACCTTGTCACGTAAAGGGAAGCAAAAGTTGCCATCATTTTGATAATAAAATAAATCTTTTGATGATTTCAGCCAACTTGCTTGTGCCGAAGCATCACCTTTTTTCAAATGGAAAAAGCTATAAGGGTTGTCTACTCGAATTTGTACGCGCTGACGAATTTGCTCTGGGTCTCGCTGTGCGTAATGACAACAAATTGGTGAGCGGTAATAAAACTTGCCACAAAATGGAGGGGTACGACCGCTAATCGTTTCAGGCCAAGATACATCTTGTTTGTTTTTGAAAAATCTTGGCTCACGCCAGTTAATACGATAGTAACGACGACGCTCAGTTACCGGCTTAGACGTATCCTCATAATCAAATTGCTCTAAGTCTTTTTCAGTTAAATAGAACTGTGCTTGCCATGTTCTCATGCAATCAGCACCGCTTGTTGCAGCCTTTTCCAAATACGGGCGAGGATCTTCTGCGACTAACTCGTCAGCATCTAAGATGTACCACCAGTCATCATCTGAATACAGCTGGTGGAACATGTTATAAACTCGATTTCTAAGTTGGTTTTTAAACAACTCATCACTGCGCTGTGCTAACACAACTCTAGGGTTACTTTTGATAAACTCATCAATTAACTCACTAGTGCCATCTGTCGAGCCATTATCAAAAACATAGATGCGATGACAAAAATTTAAGGCATTAGCCAATGCTTCAATAATGATGTCAGCTTCATTTTTTACCATACAAATTGCATTTACTTTCATGATCTTACCCTCAATTATTTAGTGGTTGGCGTGATGTGTACTAGCTGTTTTACTGCTAACATTAACTGGGTAGCTAACGCCCAAGCGTAAAGGCCGATACGGTGCTTAGGTTTAAGTTGGCATCTAGGATCAGCCAGCAGACGCTTTGCTTCTTTTACTCTGCCTACTTTGATGTTTAGTTTTGCAATGTGACAAAGGTGTGCGGCGCAATACCTTAAGATTGATTTTGCACGTTTATTCTTTTTCAACACTTTGGCTTTGCTTAACCTTTTACTGAACGGACACTCAACACTAGGAATATTGAATTGAGTTGCTTTATTTTCAGCATCAACGGTATATAACAAATGAATATTGGGGCTGTAAGCAATTGGCCCTAACAACGCAATTTTGGCGAATAAATCTTGATCTTCGCCAATAGCTTCACCAACTGGAAAACCACCTACTTTTTTGAACAGTTTCTTATTGATCATGCTAGATGACACCATAAACGGTAAATCGCCCTGACCTGCAATATCAAAGTAGTTATTTAGCAACATACCCAATGGGTCAAATCCATTTTCATCAATTAAGTCCATGTTAATTTTGGCATCTTGATAATGTTCACCGGCTGCAACACACTGATATTTGCTGGCATAAAAACCAACATTTGGGAAGCGTTGATACAAGTTCACCATTTCTTCTAGGAAAAACGGTAGCCAAACATCATCAGCATCTAAAAAAGCAACATAATCGTGCTTAGCTGCTTTAACACCATTGTTGCGAGCGGCTGATACACCTTGGTTCTTTTGCTTAATCACCCGAATTTCTGTTGTTGAATCAAACTCTGTGTTTTCGATTAGTTCAGCACCACCATCGCTTGAACCATCATCCATCACGATAACTTCTTGGGCAGCATAACTTTGTTGTAATACGCTATTTAAACAATCCAAAATGTGGCTACGTTTGTTGTATAAAGGAATAACGACTGTAATTTTAGGTAAAATCATTGTTGAACCCTCCAGTTACGTAATGACAGTTTCACCGCATCATTCACTGCTAGCGCTGGTGAAGAAAAACCAAACCTAAGACCTTCTAATAACGTCTCTACGATTTGTTTTGGATGAAATGTTAGAGCATTGAATCTTTGTTCGTGAGCAAGACCAACTTGTTCACACCACTGCTGGCACTTAGTGTGATAGTTCAGAGCAAGCACAGGCGTATTTGCTAAATAACCGAACACGCAACCATGTAATCTCATGCTGACAAAGGCTCTGTAGCCTCTAATTTGCTCAATCATTTTTAGCGGATCGGCTTGGTATGGTAGAAAGTTAATTGGAATATTTTTAGGACAACTCTCCATTAACTGGTGACATAGTTTGTCATCGCCTAACGAGTCATGGCCATTTAAGCTCACTAACGTAATTGGTAAGTGAGATTTCTGCCAAACCATCTCAATAACTTGCTGCATTTTTTGCATCAGGCTGTGCTGCTGATATTGGTCAACCTTGCCGTTTGCATTTTTAGGAACTGGACAAACATTTATTAAGATTCGGTTTTCAGCTGTAGTTTGACGCGAGTAATCAGGGTCTAACGTCACCAAAGGCGCAAGATCAAACGTTAACGAAACGTTTGCATTCGGTGCTAATTCTCTCGCTAAAATTAAACTTTCTTTATCTCTAACACCAACGAACGAGCACTCTTCAAGGAACAATTTGCATTGTTCTTTCGCTGCGTTGTCGACAAATGGGCCTAAACTAACGCCAACAGCCATGCTATTACTACCACCTGTTAACATCATCATGTGACGCTTTTGTTCAATATCTTGAGCCGTGTGAAACACTGAACCTCCGCCGAAGATAACACGGCAACTTTTATAAGCAGCTTTGTAATGTAACACTCTGTTTTGACCTTTAAATGCCTGCTTATCTTTTAGTACATTCAGCGTGATCCCCTGACCTAAAGGTTGCTTACAATTGACTGTCGAGACTAAAATCTTCTCTGCATTCAGTTCATTTTTTGCACCTATGATGCTGGCTAATAAAAGCGCATCATCACCACTATTTTGCATACCGTAGTAACCGACTAGATACGCGTCATAGCTGTAGTTACGCTTATCAGAGCTGCGATTAAAAAGCTTCATTGTTGTATTAAACAGTTGATTTAAGACCATGTTCTTCCCCTATTTTCATTGGGTTTAACGCTGCTCCAATAATTAATAGAGCAGGCCAAAATAGATACGTTAAGATCTCTAGATTTTCGAATAGGCTGTAACACATAAGTACCACAACCAAATTGAAAGCAACGCGACCTAACGGGTAATACAAAGCTTGGAAAAATAAATAGATAAGGGTGATTAGCATTGGCACTAAGAAAGCTAATAAGCCAGCTAAACCTTTTACAAAAAGCAGACCGTACCAAGTGTGGTGTGTACCAATAGGCATGCCTTCAACAATTTTAGGACCGCGTTCAACAATGCCGTGCCCGAACCAGTACGCTTCGCTCTCCCAACGCTGCACAGCTAAACGCTCTAATGTTGCTCTCACCCTTGTTGACGCAGGTCTTGCTTCTTTCATTTGCTGATGAAAATCAGTCACTAATTCATACAGAGGCTGGCTGAACACAAGTAACGTAGTTAAACCAAGACCAGCAGTAATTAAGAACCATGGCTCGCGAACTTTATCAGCGAAAAATAACAGTGGGATAAGGCATATAAATACCACCCAACCAGCTCTTGATTGCGACAAAATACACATGGCTACACAACCAGCAATACCTAGTCTGCGCCATCTTTTATCTGGTTCTGCACAGCAAATTACAAAGAATAAACATGCTAATAAACCCGCTGCAGGAGACCAAGGGCCAAAGAACTGCCACCTCGCCGCGCCTGTTTCTGGGTTCAAACCATATAAACTAACCGTGAAGAAGCCAGGGCCTGGGCCACCTACAATTTTCAGTGGTGATACATAGATTTCACCTGGAGCACCAATGGCGTGGGCTAAGATAGTGAAAATAGCAAACCAAAGGCTATGAGTAGAAATAACGGCCACTGCACGAACAATCGCTGATACTCTAATTTGAGCCACACAACCTATGATTAAAAACACAGGAAACAACGCCCAGCCTTTTGCCCAACCAATACTAGATTTGATGGTTTTGCCCTGACCTAAGTACCAATCTGAGTGGCCAATCCACAATACGACTAGCATGAACAACATGGCAAACACCCAAATCCACACCATGACAGGAATAACGAACTTAGGATTTTTCTCTGTTAAATAAGCTTTTAAAAATACCAATAACAGAGACACCCACCCAATTATTGACCCCGTCACGTATAAAGCGCCCAATAAATACATCGGATACGTCGCAACTAAGGTACGACAAATCAATCTTTCTTCAGGACAAGATTTAGTAATGAATTGCGTTGCCATACAACCACCAATGCTAGTGTGATAAATACAATACCCACCACTGCCGCAAGGATACCAATTGCTGGAATTGGGCTAGCGGCAATTAATGGGAACGACGGAGTAGTTAATAATTGAACTACTGGGTATGAAGCGAAAATGTCCGCTTTACTTGCTTCAAGACGAGCCGCTGCTGAGGTATATACAGCCTCTGCTAAATCAAACTCTCTTTCAAGACGATCTAGCTCTGCATGCTCGCGAGTACAAATTTTGATTTGGTCTGCTAGATGTAACACACTGCGGTCAAGCTCTGTTTGCTTTGCTTTTAAGCCTTGCTGTTTCGCGTAAGCATTAATTAAATCTGCAAATAGCTGTGCTCTTTTAGGACTGCTTTTGATGCTTAACACACCAAACACTTCTTTAGCTTTCACACCTACTAGCTCTTGTGCTCTAGTAAATAATGCGTTTTTAGCTTCGACAAAACGTAAGTCTTCAGTCACTACTTTTGGGTGCTTTTGTCCCCAACGAGAGCGGTATTCACTTAATTTCGCCGCACTTTGGTCCATCTCAGCTAAATAACCTAAATATTCTGCGTCAGTACCTAACTTCAATGCTTGACCCGCTAATGCTGGTGACAAACCCACATCTAAACTTAACTGATGGACATAATGGGTAAGGTCAGCTAGTTCTGCTTTGGCATTCATGCTCGCCGCATTCTTTTGCGAGTGTGAAGAAATAAGCATGTTTAATTGCTCAGTCGACACCAACATTGAACGCTGCTGGAAATCAACAATGTTGTTACGAGCTGCGGTTACTTTTTCACGGTATTTTGCTAACACATTCTTAATGCTCGCATCACGACGCGTTACTTCATCAGCACGAAGGTTATCCAACTCATTTTGTAGAGCTAAATATAATTCCCACGCTTTTGTTTGTGCTTGTTTAGGGCTGTCACCAGTAATTGACACTTCAATAATTGAGGTTTGCTCAGTTAACTTAACTTTACCTTCACCAAACTGGCCTACTGTTAAGCCCATTTTTTCTGCTGCTGTCGCTATCACACCTCGGCTTGAAAGCATTTCTTTGTAGTTAACTCTTGGGTTAAAACCACCACCAGCAAAAGGAGTACTGGTTTGTGAAACAACCTGACCTACATCATTTAAAGAAACACTGTTACTTGAACCTGTACCAGGTAGCACCAACTCCATCTCGCTGCGGAACGTTTCTGGTTTAGACATGTAAAGTACAACTAGCATAATAACCGCTACATAACTTGATAATGCCGTCACTAAGTAAGGTCGTCTCATAATTCTGTAGACGTTAGAGCGGAACTTGCCCCATTCGCCTAGTTGAACTAACTGTCTGTCTTTTGCTACGTGGTTCATGGCATTATTCCTTGTTAAAACAACTTGAACGGTGCGATAACATCTGAAATTGCGTTAGCTACTGATCTTAAGTTGGTCACTTGAGAGTCGTAACAAGCCACAGCGTCGTTAGGCATTAAATAAGGGTTAATGTCTTCTCTGTTTGCAGAGCGCATTAACTGTTCTACAGAACGTTGAATTACTTGGGTTTCACCTGTAATAGGGTGTTTGCTGGCTAACAACACTTTACGAGGTGCGTTAGTCCACTCTTTACCACCAATGCAATTTGCTGAAACCGCAGCCTGTAATAAACGAGTACCGTAAGGTAAATTTGTTGAGTACTTACTCACTGCACCACCTGCATTATTTGTTGCAGAGTCGATTAAGTTCGACATGAATACTCTGAAACCTTTTGGTGTAATTTGACTAGGTCTAACTAAGTGAGATTGGAAACAACCTGTGCTTGGCACCACAACTTGGTCACCAGCGATTAATGCATAATCAGCAACTGGTTTATCGCCAGTTAAAATACCTGACATATCTACCTGAACCTGCCAGCCGTTTCTGATCAAAATGATTTGGTCTAATTTGGCATCTGGTCTAATTCCAGAAGCCGCTCTTAACGCCTCTGATAACAAACGTTTTACAGTGAAGTCACCAAACGCCGCAGTGCGCTCTTTCATTAACGTATTTGGGTGAGCACGATTAATTAAAATTCTTCCTGGCTGGAATACTGCGCCTGTCACTGACACTTCTACTGAGGCTAAATTCAAGATATGAACAGAAACCATAGCTGATGAAGCGTGGAAGATTTGTTCTCTGATCAACGCGATTTGAAGTTTTTCTGCGACATACTTTGGCGTTAACCCCGCAGCTAATATTGGAGAAATTAAAGGAAGCTTAATCGTGCCATCTGGATTCACTACATAACGGCCGTTAAATCCTTCACCTTCTTCAATTTGCACTTCAACCATATCGCCTACACTCAATGGTAAATCATGGTGACTTATTGGATTATTTTGCGTTGCAGCATAAGTTTGGTGAGGTAAATGAATTGGCGCATCAGTGCTGAAGTTTTTCACCGCACCGAAATCTTTTCTATCAATACAGTCTTTTGCAACACTAAACACTCTTTCTGGCACACTCTGTTGATTAAAGTGGACACCCACCATATTTGTTTGCCCATAAAAATAAGTTGATTGATTTTTTGGGTCTGGCAATGAGTCAGTTTGCGAACAAGCAAATAAACCAAACGACATCGCCGCCTGTAAAACTTTGAACAGTGAGTTAAGTTGAGGTGTTCTCATCCGGTTTACTCCTGATATTCACTTGCTAATAAAAACCTTGATGAATAACTAAGAGCAGAAACCATTCCAAAATTAAACTATTGTTTTATATTAATTTTATTTTTATATTTTTTCCTTTTTTCGATTCTGAAAATGCAAATTTGCATAATGCGAAGAAAATCACTCGCTAAAACGGACACTTTAATGACGTTATTTGAGATGTTTACATGAGAAGAATATGAGAGACACCCACCATAAATTTGAATATTCATCAATTCCTTTTAACGATTCATCGGCTCCTTGTTAGTTATTTTTTGTTAACGACTATTACTCTGGATCAGTTATAATCTCCATGTTCCTCTCGTATTTTCTAAGGCCTTATTTTGTCTAATCAAACTGCTCCAGCTTCAAATGACCTATGCTTTTCTCAACTTCAACTAAAACCAGAGTTACTTAGTAACCTATTGAGTCTTGGCTACGAGCAAATGACTGAAATACAAAAGCAGAGTTTACCTAAGTTACTGGAAGGTAAAGATGTTATTGCTCAGGCAAAAACAGGTTCAGGTAAAACCGCCGCTTTTGGTTTGGGCTTATTGCAAAACTTAAATGTTAAACGCTTTCGAATCCAAGCCATGGTGTTATGTCCAACTCGAGAATTAGCCGACCAAGTGGCTAAAGAAATTAGAAAGCTAGCCAGAGGTATCCATAACATAAAAGTGTTAACTCTTTGTGGCGGCGTTCCAATGGGGCCACAAATTGGTTCTTTAGAACACGGGGCTCACATTATTGTAGGTACACCAGGCCGTATTTTAGATCACCTTGATAGAGGCAGAATTAACCTACAAGAACTGAATACTTTAGTGTTAGATGAAGCAGATAAAATGTTAGAAATGGGCTTCCAAGAAGCCATTGGCGCTATTATTGAAGAAGCGCCAACTAATCGCCAAAGTTTGTTATTTAGTGCCACCTTCCCTGAACAAATCAACTGGATTGCCGGAAAGGTATTGAGAAACCCAGTGAATGTTAAAGTTGACGGTACTGAAAGCCATGCTTCAATTAAACAAGCGTTTTATCACGTTGATGATCATGACCATAAACTTGAAGCGATGCGTGCATTATTGCTAGCCCACCAGCCGGAGTCTTGCGTAGTATTTTGTAATACTAAACAGGGCACATTTGATGTCACTGATTACCTGACCAGTTACGGTTTCTCGGCAGTGGTATTAAATGGTGATTTAGAACAAAAACAAAGAGACCAAACTCTAGTTCGATTCGCTAACAAAAGCGTTTCTATTTTAGTTGCAACAGATGTTGCAGCCAGAGGTCTAGATATTGATAAACTGGATGCAGTAATTAACTTCGACCTTGCTCATGACCCTGACACTCACGTTCATCGCGTAGGCCGTACTGGTAGAGCAGGCGCAAAAGGTATCGCTTGTAGTTTATATCAAGCTAAAGATAGCCATAAGTTAGTTGATATTGAAGACTATCAAAAAATATCAATTGAGGAATCGAGCTTACCTGTTCTGAAACAAGATCAACAGGCATATAAACCAACGATGGCAACGCTTAGAATTGATGGAGGTAAAAAACAAAAAGTGAGACCAGGTGACATACTAGGAGCACTGACTGGCAAGGGTGGCATATCCGGCAAAGAAGTTGGAAAAATAAACGTATTCGATTATTGCGCCTATGTAGCAATTGAAAAAAGCGTCGCTAAAGACGCGTTACACAAGCTTGAAAAGGGCAAACTCAAAGGTAAGTTTTTTAGAGTTTGGCGAGTACGCTAAAACTGGTACCCCAGTGGGTTAGTTTACAACATTAAATAACAAAGACACCCACCATAACTTATATTGGCTATCTTCTACATGTTCTATACCTGAATGAATTGTGAAGCCTGTGCGATATAGCTAATAAGTCAGATAGTGATTTAGCTATTTTGCTTAAAAACTATTGTGTTTAATGCACTCTTAATCTCACACATGTGTGATATGAACGTTTGAGGTGAAAAGCTTGTGTTAACTGAACAATTGTTGGCAGGCACTTAAGTTTCGTCGTCGCTTTTTGTTTTGATATTCACAATACCGATTCAAGCTGGTTATACTACCCACAGCACCATGAAACACAGTGGTGAAATGTTGACTCATAGTCAGCCAGTTTTCTAAACTGATGTTCATTCGTGCTAGTAGGCTGGGGAAGGTAGTTGGAATAGCCTGCTTTTCCTTTATAAGCACACGGCTTGTCATATCTACTAACTCTAAATAGTCTGTTAATGCAAAGTCTAAGGTATGTTCGTTTGCCTTTTCATCTTTAAAAGAGCGAAGCCACTTTGGTTGCTCATTTTTCAACAGTGCTTTTATTCTTTGCCTAATGCTGGTGTACCCTGAGGTTTCTGGACTCTTCGCTATTCCTGCTCTGACAGGGTTTAAATCAACATAAGCCATGCAAGCTAATAAAGCCGGTTCATCGAGTAGAGGTTGGCTTTTAAATCGGCCTTCCCAAAATCGCCCAGTGCATTCATCTTCTTGGTTCGCCTTTCGAGCAATATGCTCATTCAGGGCTCGCATGAACCAACTTATACTGCATAAACGTAACTTATAAATTTGAGCTGTCTCTTTAACCGTTTGATATTCAACTTCAGTTAACTGTGCGCCTTGCATATAAGCTTGAGTCAGATAAGTTCCTTTAAACACTTTATGCCATCGAAATAAGATGTCATATACACTCCAGCTCTCTGCGACCTGTTCACCTACATACACCACAAGATGAGTATGATTACTCATTATCGCATAGGCGCACACCTCAATGGCAAAGGCCTGTGTTAAAGACAATAACTTCTCTTCTACCCATCCCCTTCTGTGCTCATAACTTCGGCCACTGACCTCATCTTGACCGCATAAATAAGCGCGTCTGACACAGCGTGAAATGCAATGGTAATAAGGCGTGGCTGCCAAGCTAATTTGGCTCTTCCTTGATTGAGGCATAAATCTTCCTGATTTACTTTAACGTTCCTTTAATCTAGACAAAATTTCACCTCTGTCAAATTTATGGTGGCTGTCTTTGTAAGAAAATTAAAGGCTAACGCCTGAGTTACGGTGGGTGTCTCTTATTTTTAATAAAAAAGCCACTGTCGATAACTTAATTGCAATATATCTCAGCTACTTACAAACTACTAAGCACAACAGTGGTAGAGGAAACAGATTAAATTAAACTTAGTAGGCGCCTTTTCCTAAAATCACACATGGAATGGTTGCTAGTAAAATTTTTACGTCTAATAACCAACTTTGGTTTTTGATGTAGTTTTCGTCTAGTGCCAGCTGCTGTTCAAATGTTGTATCTGCTCGACCATTTACTTGCCACATACCAGTGATACCCGGCTTACAGAACAGTCTATCCATAGTGTCACGGTTATATTGATTATATTCAGTAACTAAATGTGGTCTTGGACCGATAAGTGCCATGTCGCCTTTCACAACATTGTACAATTGCGGCAATTCATCAATAGATAACTTTCTGATAACCCTACCCACTTTTGTCACTCGAGGGTCTTTAAAAAATTTCATGCAAACGCCTTCTCTATCGCTTTGATCTATATCTGGCTCTTGATATTTAGGATCTGAAGAGATACGCATTGAGCGCATTTTATAACAGGTGAACCTTCTACCATTTTCTCCTACTCTCGTCTGGCTAAAAAACACAGAGCCTGTACTTTCTAGCTTTATTAATAGAGCGGTAGTAATAATAATTGGAGACAGAAGTAACAATGCAGCGATTGCCATACCTCTTTGTAACCACATTGGTAAACCTTGGTGTTTAGAGGTGCTATTGATTATTTTCTTTTGCTTTTCTTGGTATTGAATAAAACTTGGTAATGTTTGTTTAATGATCATGTTATTACCCTCTCTAAACTTGTTTCAACAAAAACGTTCTTATTAGAAATGTTGGTGTACCAATGACATACCTTTTAAATTTGACTTTAGGCTCTTGCAGTAATCTCCATACCCACTCCAAGCCCAACTCACGAAATAACAATGGAGCTCTTGGTATAGCCCCAGAGAAATAATCAAATAGTCCGCCAACTGCTAATACTGATCTGCATTGCAGATTGCCGATATTCTGCTGACACCACTGTTCTTGGTTAGGTGAACCTAATCCAACTAACACGATATCTGCATTACTTGTATTTATTAGGTCAATGACTTTTGCATTCTCAGCTTTATTTTCAAAGTCGAAGAAGCCATGGTGTGTACCAGCTATTTTCAAGTTAGGACAACGAATTTGTAATGCATTCGCCGTCTTTTCGGCTCTGCCATCTTTACCGCCTAGTAAGAAAATAGATTTACCGTTAGCTTCCGCTTCTTTGCAAAGAACTGGCAGCATGTCTGTGCCATTAATATTGCCTTGTAAGTTGATGCCAATCGATTTTGCAGCGACTCTCATACCTGAACCATCAGCAAAAAGTACATTTGCGTGACGCAAGCAAGATTTAAACAATGGGGCACTCTCAGCCACGTTGATTGAATGTGCATTTATAAAAAAACCAAGCTGAGGTGTTTCGCTTGTAGTACTGTGATTCGTCAGCGAAGCTCCATTCACAGCCCAATCTACGGCTTGACTCATCACTACATTATTAATAGGTAAGTTGAACATGTTAGCTACTTTAGGCTCTCGTAGAGTTTCATCTTTATACAAAGCTAATCCAATCAAACCTTTTATTAACAAAATCAAATAGTCTGCCGAGCTTAAACTAAGTTGTTTACTAATCAATTCAGAAGGAGATTGAACCTCTAAGCCTACAGAGCGATGTATATCATATAAACTAATAAGCCCAGGCACTGTGTGGTAGCCTGCCAATATTCTCTTCTGCTCAGCTTTGTCCATTAAATGGCTCATCGAAATACCCACCAAGCCAAGGTTACCACTGACAATGTTTAGTAGAATTGCGGTTTTTCTAAATAACCCGAAGTTAAAGTGGCTGATGACCACAGTCCGGCCTAAAGCATCTACCTTTCTGATTTTAACAAGTATCTTTTTTTGCTTTGCAAGCGCGATAAGTGAGTTGAAAACAAACAAAGGTGACAAAAGCGTAATAAGAAATGATGCCACAACTGTGTCCAGCCACTTCTTCTGACTTAAAGTTTTCGTTTTTTCTTGCTTAGCTGTATTTTCCATATCACATCACACTCGTTAATTTACTTCATGACTTTACTATGCCTAACATGTGCCAAATTAATTCATTAATATTTTCAAAGTTTTAGGTTATTTAGCCTGTTTGACATCGCAAGTTCAGATGCAAATTGCAAAAAACTTTGCAAAGTAACAAAATCGACTAACGACTATTTAGTAACATCTAAGAAACTAGAGAAGCTTCACCTTATAACTACCTAAATAACCTTATTTAAATGATTTAATACCAGCTTTTGATTAAATGAGTTGAAAGTCCTGAGCAGTCTTTAGGAGTTTGGTAGCGCTTCTTTATAAGGACGTCACGATAAAAACATTTCTATAAGGAGCTGCGCTGTTAAAACAAGTGGTTTTATGCTGGGTGTCTTTCTAAAACCCAAACCTATCGCAATAGTAAGTAGTTAAGCCAACTAGCCAGCCAAAGTTTAGATGGGTGTCTCTGTAAAAGTTTCCGATAAAAACATGTCTGTAAGGAGCTACGTAGATAAAAGAAGTGGCTTTATGGTGGGTGTCTCTATAATAACCAAAATCTATCGCAATAGTAGATAGTCAAGCCAACTAGCCAGCCAAAGTTTAGGTGGGTGTCTCTGTAAAGTTTTTATAGAAGGTTAAGGGTTTATCAGTTCTGGATATTGTTTTATTACTTTACGCATTTCCTGTTGAAACAATTCAGCAGGAATTTTTATACCTGATCTGCGTTTTAATAACGCCGATAACTTTAACCACAAGCGGCTAGTACGAGCCAACAGCCTGTGCAATAAACGTTTATGCCAATGGCTGCGAAACGGCCCGTGATTATAATGGCGAATGTAATCAGCCAACTCGGTGTCAAAGGTGTTATTCCAACAAGTATCCAGCTCTGCGATGATATTCGTCTGCTTAGCGTGATGAATTATATGGCCGTTTTCGCCCCAGCCAACATCGTCTTCAGAAGGTACAGTACTAAGTCTATTGTTAATGACGGTGCTAATGAACTCCAATGAGGATATTTGGTTTTGTACCCACAACACCCCAGAGTTAAACCGTTTACTATAACCTTTCGCCATATATATGTACTTGCCTTGCTGTTTATTGTTGCGGATATCTGGCGCTTGCTTGTTAACCCAAGTATCAGCATCCAAAATGAGCACATCATCGTAGCCCGCTTGTAATGCTTTTCTTAACAGATGTAACTTCAGCCAACAACATTCAACACCAAGAGTCGAAATCCACGGCTTTGATATCTCAACGTGAGTTGCGCCAATACGATTAGCGTAAGCAATATGAGTCTTTATGAAACTTCTATACGCCAATTGATAGCCATTCATTGCCAGCGTCATTATTAGAAAACGTCTGCTCATACTAATAGCTCTCCCGCTTATATTTACCTAGCCACTTAACATGTGTAAACGTGTTGCAATTCCTACTCCTAAATTAGAAAAGTTAGTATTTTTAATAAGTTAAATGGAAAACGAAGGTAAATAGTGAGCACAAACAAGGTGTTTCTTTTTATATTGCTTTGCAAGTTGCAAAAAAGTCTCAAATTAACTTGCCAATAAAAACCTAATCTACTGATAAATATATAAAAAATAATTGGCACAGATCACGCTCTATCACTTTCGAACGCAACAGATTTGAGAAAACTCGCAGGAGCTGTTATGAAAAAAACCAACCAACAATCAATTATGACGCTGCTAACCTTTACAGCCGCCTTATTCATGGGCAAAGGCCAAGCAACGGATCAAGTAGATGGTCAGTACGTTTGGCAATTCTTATCGGGGCAACCTTGGCCTATCGGTTACCAACAGAATATAGGTAAGCCAGACAATCTAATCTACGCTCGCAATGAATATTCCAGAGACTTTTTCGCTCGTATTAACAATGCGCTACCAGAAAGTGAATTAAATGAAGCGTTTATAACGGATGACGCAGGTTCAACCATTCATTTAACTGAAGAAGCGGAAGTTTTCATTACCTTCATTCATGAAGGAGCCGGTTACCGTAACTCTTTTGGCTACTTTGTCTACGATCCAAATAATCCGCCTACAAGTCACGAAGAGGTGAACGAGATCATAGTGTTCCCAAACCTGTCTTACCCTCATATGACTAAAGGCCATAGGTTGAGCATAGGAACTTTCCCAGCTAATACACACATAGGCTTTTTTATTGCCGCAAACGGCTATTGGTACGATACTGGTGTCAAACCATTCAAAGTCCCTTATTACTACTCACTACAAGGCCTTAACCCTGAATCAACACAAGAGTTAAGACAGCATACAGTTTTACTTTACGATGAAGAAGTTTCAGAAGTGATCATAGGTTTCGAAGACTTGCCAAGAACTTGGGGTGATAATGACTTCAATGACGCTGTATTCACCGTAAAAAGCACACCTGAAACCGCTATTAATAGTAGTAACCTAGTTACTATGCCACAACAAAATGACTCTGATGCTGACGGCATTGCTGACTCGGCAGATGAATTTCCCAATGACTATAAACGAGCATTTAGCAGCTATTTTCCTAGCGCTGACAGCCATGTAACATTAGCATTTGAAGATAATTGGCCGAAAGTGGGTGACTATGACTTCAATGACTTAGTGATCAAAGAACGTTTGCAGATCACTTACAACAGTAATGCTGAAATAACAGGATTTATTATGCATGGCTATATTATGGCACGCGGAGCGTCTAACCATAATGGCTTTGCACTAAGACTGATGGATCTAACGCCAGAGACTGTGTCTGAAGCTAAATTAACCATTAACGGCCAAACCTTTAATAAAGCAACTGAAGAGTTTCAAACTGATGCCGTCATTCAGCTCTGGAGCGACAGCCACACTTTCACCACAACAGGTGAGTCAGGCCAATGTACGCACTTCAACACCAATAAAAGCTGTACTCAATATGCCCCAATCGCTTTCACTTTAGATGTTGAGTTCGATGGTACTGTAGCTAGCCTTAGTCACTCTAAATTCGACTTCTTTATCTTCAGAACCAACGACCGCAGTCATGAAATTCACTTTGCTGGCTTTGCTCCAACCGACCTGTTTGATTTCGGTCGATTCGGCAAGTTCGATGACACCTCAGATACAGCTACTGCTCGTTACTTTAAAAATGAAAATAATCTGCCTTGGGGTATCAAGATCAGCGATGATTGGAACTACCCTCGTGAATATATAGATATTTTATGGGCTTACCCTGATTTTGAGCCTTGGGTAGAAAGCTCTGGCAGTGAAAATATCGATTGGTACAAAACCAGTGAACGCAACACTCATTACTACAAAGTAGATTAAGGAGAGCGCCATGAATACATCGAATAGAAATACATTCAGCCTAATTCAGGTTACCGCAATTACCCTTATGTTATCAGTTTTAGCTAGCTGTGGCGGCGGAGGCGGTGGAGAGTCAACATCAACTAGCACAGCTGCAACTACACCACCTGCTGCTCCTGCTCCTGCGCCAACAACCACTAATACTAGTGAGACGCCAACAGAAACTGAGTCGTATGACCCCGATGCAAGCAAGCAGGAACAAACTGCAGACCAGACTGAAGACCTGTATGTTGAGCAAAACTTTGAATTCAATACCTACAAAGTCATCACTATTGATATTCAAGCAACTGATGATGTGGGAGCCGCTTTAGCTAATACTTTATTATTCATTTCTTCATTACCCGCTGAAATGACAGAGCTAGATGACGAAAGAATGGCAGAAAAGTCTTTGATCAGCGTATTTAAAACTGACTCTAGCGGCGGTGTTTATACAGAGGTAGAAGTCTCTAGTAACGTTAAAAATGTGTTACTTGAACTAAATACCTTAGGTATAGAAAACGAAGTTATAGTTACCTTAGCTGAAGACAATATGGTTCAACATCACTTTAAATAACAGTTCCACTATTACTATCAACAATGCCCAGAGGACAAAATCTCTGGGCTTTTTGTATTTAACTGGCAGTCAAATAATTCGCTCTAACAACAATAGAATAAAGTTTGCACTCTGGTCTAAAATTGTTCATGTTAAAGTTTAACTAAACAAACTCGTTGTAAATATGGAAAAAAACATAGCCTTGGTCGCCCACGATCAAAAGAAACCGGAAATCATTAAATGGGTAAAAAAGCATGCCTCACTGCTTTCTAAACATAACCTCTTTGCCACAGGAACGACTGGAAGGCTTATCAGTGAAGCCGCTCCTTCCCTTTCAATTAAAGCTCTAAAAAGCGGACCTTTGGGCGGCGACCAGCAATTGGGTTCTATGATCTGTGAAGGTAAGTTGGATATATTGTTTTTCTTTACCGATCCAATGACGCCACAGCCGCACGATGTCGATATACAGGCGTTATTACGACTTTCTACTATGTATAACTGCGTTGTTGCCTGTAACCTAGCAACAGCAAATTTTGTCATATCTAGCCTTTTATTTGAGGAGCCTCAAATGCATGATGAACAAGACTTTTCTGCTTACACTAATCGCTGTTTGAAGACGAATTAGAGTTAGCAGTGCGACATAAACAACCTCATTTGAGTCATCGAAGTAGTTGGCTAAGAGCCAGCGTATTAGGTGCAAATGACGGAATAATTTCAACTGCAAGTATTATTATAGGAGTAGCTAGCACTAACTTATCTAGCCAGAGTATTTTCATTGCAGGCCTCATTAGCTTGATATCTGGTGCCTTTTCCATGGCGGCAGGCGAATACGTTTCCGTTTGGTCACAAAAGGACTTAGAGGATGCCGACTTGCAAATGGAACAAGACTCTATTGCTAAGGATTTTAAAGCTGAAACGAAAGAATTGTCGGGAATATATCAACGCAGGGGAATAGATAAAGAGCTAGCTGATAAAGTGGCAGAGCAATTAATGGCAAATGACCCCTTAGCAGCTCATGCGAGAGATGATATTGGCCTCATAGAGTCGAACAGAGTTAATCCAGTCATAGCTGCGCTTTCATCCGCTTTGTCCTTCATCATTGGCGCCTTACTGCCACTTGGACTTGCTCTATTTGTAAAGCAACAGTTGGTCATTGTGGTCGCTATTTATTCAATTGTTTGTCTGGCCATTTTAGGCGCTGTGAGTGCCTATCTGGGCAAAGCTCCTATGCTTAAAGCCTCAATTAGGGTTAGCCTTTGGGGCGGTGCTGCAATGGCAGTCTCAGCCTACATAGGTTCTTTATTTTCATAACACCACAGTTAAGCTAAAATATTAATCGTCCTTTCAAACAATTACTCATAGCTAGCAAGCACTAAACCTAAAATGAAAGATTGTAATCAATGCGGTAAATGCTGTACCAAATATGGCGGCGGCGATTTAGATGTATCCAGTGAAGAGGTTGAATTTTGGCAAATATTTAACCCTGAAATCGCTGAATACGTGGTGAACGGCGAAATATGGTTCGACCCTAAATCGGGTGAAAAGCTCGAACAATGCCCTTTTTTAGAATTAGTTGCCAACTCAATTCCTGCAAAGTATACATGCAGTATTTATTTAAACCGCCCAGAAGACTGTCGTCTCTATCCTAGCTTAATCGCTGAAATGGTCAGAGATGGCTGTGAAATGATAGAAATAACTGATCTAGATTCGCCACATAAAGCCCAAGCAAAATTAGATGAATTGATGAAAGACAGCCGCCCTCCACTAGGCTAATTAAACGAATAAAGCCTAGGCCATATGAAACTCTTGAATATTTTTTCTAACTAAATTAATGATTTAGTTTTTATTTGATAATTAGCGTTAAGAGTACATTGTGTAAAATGTACTCTTAAGATTAACCAGTATTAGCGATATTTTGCCGCGGTAATAAACTGACCAAAAGACTCACACCACACTATTACCGTATTATACTCAGCTAAGTTCACTTGTTGCTCAAAGTTAACCATAAAGTTATCGAAAGTCTTAATGTCTGCAACGGCAAGCATAGTGCTTTTTAAACGATTAAAATCGGCTTCGGTCTCAACAAACGTTGGAGAAAAGTACAGTTTGTAATCTGGCCCTGGTGCTAATTTCCCTGATAAAACG
Organism: Psychrosphaera sp.; assembly: GCA_965200905.1. Lineage (GTDB taxonomy): Bacteria > Pseudomonadota > Gammaproteobacteria > Enterobacterales > Alteromonadaceae > Psychrosphaera. The sequence goes on along the minus strand of CBDAVN010000007.1, from coordinate 41,651 downwards.
GCTTGTGTTTCGGTAAGTGAAATCACTCCTTCGCCCCAATGTAAAGCGTCGCTGTCCTGCAACTCTTTAACAAATTTGGCTTGATAAGTAGCTTGTGCAGATACACTGGTGATCTCTTGCTCTGACGGTGATTCTGGTGCAGTAAGGATCGGCAACATATAAATACCCAAAGCAAATGAAACCGCTGCGACAATAGAATGGCTGAAAAATAAAATAACGAGTCTTGGTATGTTCAATGTATTCTCCTTAACGATTTATCGAACTGTCAGTAAGTTGCTCTAGAATGAATAAAAGCGAGCTCATAATATCAGCTTAGCATCAACTAGGGCGTGTTGATCTTTCGTGTGCGAATTTTACTCAATTCCAGGTGTTTTTAATCAAGACGCTTCCTTGCCGGCTTAGTCATCTAAGTCCGTCGTTCTTTTTCATCCATGAAAACACGACATACCTACGTCCTGTAGGCAAAAGGAAGCAACGCAGAGTAAAAGCGCTTGAATTGAGCCTTTAGGCAGCACAAGTTTGGCTTTTTATCAGACAAGCCCTAAATATTAACTTTTACTGAAACTTAATTAACACTAAAGCCAAACTTACTGCTGTAAAAACGTGCAACAAAGATCAACACGCCCTAATAATATAGATTCATTAACAACTTATACCAATCTGCATAAGGAGAGGAAGGAGACTGTGTTAGTTTATTCTATCGCTAGCCGCCACGTTTTCTTTTTTTGATCCTTTGTTTTACTTTTTGCCTTTGTTGTGGCGATAGGCTATTAAATTTTTTCTTTAATTTTTTCTGTTGCGCATCCGGTAGCTTTTGGAATCGTTCAAACGTTTCTCTTACTCGCTTTTTCTGCTCAGGAGGTAATTGCTTGAACTGCTCAAAACGCTGCTTAAGTTGCATTTTTTGCTCAGGTGACGCTTGCTGCCACTTTTTCATTCTAGCGGTCAACTGCTGCTTTTGTTCAGGCGTTGCTGCTAACCAACGATTAGCACCAGATACCAGTTTTTGCTTTTGTTCCTGCTCTAGCGAAGACCACTTAGTTTTTAAATTTGATAAAACTTGTTGCTGCTCTGTACTAAGGCTATCCCAAGCCGTATTGGCAAACACATTTGCTGACAGCAATAAACAAGCTAGCGCTATCAGCTTTACTTGATTTATTAAGTTAATTGTCATCTTTTTGCTTACCATCTTTTGTTTTTTCTTTATCGTTCAGTTCTGTTTTGTCATTTGATTTTTTTGCAGTCAAATCGACAGGGTGGATCAACTCACCTTCAACCTCTTCCATCTCAGCTAAAAACAACAAGAATTGTTCAGACAAAGGTTGTATTTTTTTCTCTTTTTCAGGCTCTTTTGCGTTAACTTGGCATAGCCAAAAGCCAATAAAAAAGAGACTTAGCTTATTTTTCATTAAGTACCGAATTCAGCTGATTGTTGCAACAACTGTTCTTGCTCTAGCCAAGCTAAAAACTCTAAATCCGATAGCATTTCCGGCTCTTCCGTCAAAACAGGGTTCATTACAGCCATTAAAGCAAGTTCGTTGTCTTGCTGTTCTTGGCCTGACGGAATAATTAACAAAGCGACTAAACACAGGCTCATACTAGTTGCTAACAATCCCTGTTTGAGGCTAATTTTTTGCCACCATCGTTTACTTTGTGCCTGTTCAAGTGCTGTTAGTCTTGCCGATTTAATCTTAGCTAAAGTAAGCTCATCTAAGTTTGCTACAGACTTATCTAAGTCGGCATTTACTTTGTTGTGCAATTGTTGTTCTGACATCACTTATACCTCCTTTGATAATACTTGTTGTAACTTTTGACTTGCTCGACTCATATGCGTTTTCACGCTACCTTCGGAACAGTTCATTATTCTAGCGGTTTCCTTTACAGAAAGCCCCTCCCAACTTCTCAATAAAAAACACTGTTGTTGTTTTACTGGTAACTTTTCCAATACTTGTAACAATTCACTTTGCTCATTACTACTTATTAGCAGATCTTCTGGGCTAGTTTCGTCGGTTCCTTGAGGTCTATAGTCTTGCTCATCTTCGTCAGAGTCATACGCAGACTTTTGCCAAAAAAACCATTTCGAAATTTGCGCTTGTTGCCGATACCAGTTTTTAATTTGGTTTTGCAATATTGCGTAAAACAGCGGTTTCAATTCAGATTCGGGTTTATCACTGTACTTCTCAACCAATTTCATCATCGCATTTTGTAATAGATCAAGGGCATCTTCTTCCTTTTTAGTCGCCATATAAGCCATCTTATATGCTTTGGTTTCAATGCTTTGTAAAAATGCTTGGATCAAATCCGACTCTTATAAAAAGCTGAGGTTCAGTTTGTCACTATCCTATAACAAGGCTGCAAACTTAGCCAAGACGAAATATCGTCATCGTTAGTACTAATACTACTAACCCACAAGTTAATACTTGGTTGACAACCATGCTCAATTTAATTTTGAAAACAAGAGAGGGAGTTAAACCTATAGTTGTCAGCTACCTTTACTCAACTAAGGTGGGTGTCTCTCTAATTTTTCTCTAACAGCCGAAGGCTGATCTGACGGCTTGTCGATCGATTTTTTTAGGTGGATGTCTCTCTAATTTTTTCTGACACGCAGTGATCTAGCAGCCGAAGGCTGATCTGACAGCTTGCCGATCGATTTTTTTAGGTGGGTGTCTCTCTAATTTTTTTCTGACACGCAGTGATCTATCAGCCGAAGGCTAATCTGGCGACTTGTTGATTGATTTTTAGGTGGGTGTCTCTGTTAATTATTTCATGCAGTAAGGCGCACAGCTTTGAACTTGAGTTCAAAGCTGTGTAAATACAAAGTATCAGGCTGCAGCTTTGTTATCCTACTTCTTTGCCTTTCATACGAAGCAGGGTGTCATTTTTATAAACGTGATGGTGTTTCAATGCGCCAGCAATATGAGCAACAATAGCAATCGCGATAAGCCATCCCGAAATAGAGTGGACATCTGCAGCTATGCCAGCTAATTGTTCATTCAACGCAATGACTTTACCCGGTGCACTAGGGTCTGGGTTGGCCGCAAATAATTGCCAACCAAAAATAAACACGCCACGCCCACCAGCTGCACTCATAGTCATACCTGATAGCGGCATTAACAATGTGCCTATAATAAGTAACCAATGGACAAACTTAGCCGCCATCAGCTCGAACTTGTTATTGTCTTTTAATGGCACAGGCCAGCCATTCATGGTACGCCAAACAACACGTAGGACAATAAAGAAAAAGAGTAATGCACCAAATGATTTGTGCAGAGGGTAAAGGCTGTAGGTTTCGCTATTTGCCATAAAAAAGCCGACAGCAAGTACTAGAATAAAGGAAATTCCAACCAACCAATGCAAAGCAACGGTTACAGGAGTAAGTTTGTGTTTTGTGTCTCTCATTGTGCTCTCACTTTTTATTATTAGGGAGTTGGTATCACCAATTCCCTAATAATTATAGTGAGTTTCACAGTTAAAGCTTGCTAGCTTGAATACTCAAACCTTCAGAAATAGATTTAAATGCATCAGCAGTAACAACAGGTAAGTCAGGTAACATAGCTTTGATTTCTTGTTGAACAATTGGCGACAAGCTCATACCACCAGTAATAAACAAGATCTCAGGACTTTCTGCGCTGCCTTCTAGGCATTCTTTAATCAGGCTTTTCACTCTTGCCATCCAACCTATCATCGAACGCTTAAGGTCTGCTTCTGTCAGCTGTACATTAAAGTCTGGCTCTATGTATTTAAGTGGCAATACAATGTGGCTTTTCTCAGACAGCATCTCTTTTGCCATTCTAGAAGAGTTAACTACGCGTGCAGACAACTTTTCTTCCTGCACTATCATCAGCTTTTCTAACTTTTCTGGATGTTTCGCCACAGACATAGTCTGAGCTATTTCTAAACCAGTATCATCTGAGAAAAAGCTATTTAGTCTCGGAATATCATCAACTGCAACCATATCGTTATAGTAAAGCGGAGGAATAGGAATACCGTTTGTAGTTTCTGTGCCAAGGCCCATCTCAGGTGCAATACACTTCAAGATTAAGTTCTTATCACACTCCATACCACCAAGACGAGTACCGGTTACTGACAATACATCTTGTTGTCGGTCGTAATTAGCTTGCTTTTGACCGCCTAGTTTAATGGTGCAAATGTCAGTGGTGCCGCCACCAATATCGACCACAAGCGCCGTCTTTTGCTCTGTTAACTCTTGTTCAATTCGGTAAGCCGCCGCGATTGGTTCTTCCAAAAATTCGACTTTTTCAAAACCAGCTTGCATTGCTGCTGCCGTCATGATCTTTATTGCTTGTTGGTTACCCTCTTCACCGCGCGTGCCGTGATATTTAACTGGACGACCAATAACCGCACCTTTTACTTGCTTGCCAAGTTGCTGCTCAGCACATTGCTTGAAAAAGCCCAATTGCTTAGCAATTAGACCAATAAAAGCATCCTGTTGACCCGAAATTAAATTCGCCCCTAAAAAGTTTTTAGGTGAATAAATCAAACGGCCTTTTTCTGGCGTTTTTAAGTATTGTTTAAAGCCTGCTTCACCAAATAGGAAAGTGCCAGTCTCAACCATTTTTTGTAGTGGTAAATCATCAACCGATTGATTTTTTAATAATTCGTTTATCGCCCTACGCTGCAATTTAGGCGTATTGTGAAACTCGGCTCTAAGCTCGTCAATTTGACGTAAGTAACGGCTCTGATCCGCCGGTGTTGTCGCTTCTTCATACTTGTCTTTAGCTTTATCAAGTTGAGCTGTGATAGAGCGTTTAATTAGCTCGACTTTTTCTTGAATAACTTCAACAGGTGGTAAAGGCAGGTCATCTTCATAATAAATAAATACTGAAGATCGGATCTTAAATGGTGTTTTAGAGTCCTTGTCTAACTCAACATAATGGTGCGACTGACCATCGAACAACACAACTTCAGAGTTAGAGGTTCCGTAATCTATTCCTAATGTAACCATTTGTCTTTGTATTCTCTTAAATCATAACAGGCTGGAAAAATTGGCATGCCATTCTACTTAAGAAAATAAAAAAGGCTACGAATTTATTGGCTCTGGCAATAAAGACACGGCAAAAGCCTTCGACTCTGGTCTAGTTAGCTTGGCATCTATGTACTTTTGATATATCTCGGCATTGATCCTTCTACCAAAGAATAATGACATCGCTTCACTAATAATATTGGCTTCGTAAACACACAAAGCCCCGGCAACTTGCGCTTTGTTATCTTTATTTTGTGCCGCCAAAATTTCAATGATCTTTGGTGGTAGGTTCCAATGCTTGGCAATAGTAATCGTTAAATTCAACGACTGTTCCGCCATTAACAATTTAAAACTGGCACTGTTTGGTTGCGAGTCTGGGTCGACATGCTTAAACGCATCAACCAGTAATTGGAAAATGACCATAGCCCCCAAATTACGGATCAGGCCAACTAAGTAAATAGTATTAACTTCATCTTCTGGTAAAAACTTCTCGGCTAATAATTGAGAGTAAATGGCGGAGTTATGGCTGTGTTGCCAAATTTTCTGGCCAAACTGTTTGAAATACAAACTAGGGCTTGCTGTAAACCTATTAAGGTAGGTTTGGAACACGCCATTTTTTAATCCTTCAGCGCCCATACACATAAAGGCTTTATGCAAATCGGTAATTTCTCTATCGCCACGCTTATATTTTGCCGTGTTTGCTAACTTAACGACATCGGCTGCAACACTTGGTTCTTGCTGGATCAGTTTCAGCAATTCTTGTAGGTCGAAGTCATCCTTATCGATAATGGACATAACTTTTGCCACAGAAGTAGGCATAACCGGTAGATCTGATAACAAAGCCTCAGGGTTCATTACCAATTCATTAATTTTCTTGGCGACGAATAAACTCAAGGGATCTTGGTCAATATTGCGTTCTGCATTACCAAATAAGTAGTCATAAAACGGACCCGCTTTAGGCAAAGCGTTCGCTTGTATCTGTCGGCCGGTCGTTTCGGTAACAAACTGTTCTAATTGCTCCTCTCTGGTTCTTTCAAATGACTCGTAATCGGGAGTGAAACTCTTGCTCGATGACACAGATGGAAATACAGTTTTGACCAGCTTTTTAAACATAGATAGGGAAAGTACTTAAACAACGACAAAGTACTGAGCATTATACAGGTAAATGTTCGATAAAGTGTTATTAAAAGTAACCACTTTGAGCATTTATATATAAAAAATGCTAACAATAGTTGAGTTTATCCAAACATTTCGTGCAATTTGTGCCAATGGTCGCAGGAAGCTTTTTGTCTGTTAGTAAAACTGGCACAATTGTCCCTTTCAAACTTCTGGAAAATAATAACAATGAACAAGTTAACCGCTATTTTTGCATTGACAATACTGCTACTCAGCAACCTCGTCAGTGCCGAAAAAATATCACTTGAACGCATCTATTCAGACCCTTCTATCTCAGGCAAGTCGCCACAAAAGCTAAAGCTATCACCAGATGGTAAACGCGCTACCTACATTCAAGCTCGCGAAGACGACTACAATCGTTACGATTTATGGCAGTACGAAGTAGCGACAGGCAAACGCTCGATGTTAATCGATTCAAAAGCGCTTTTTTCAGGTAATGAAGAATTATCTGATGAAGAAAAAGCCAGACGCGAACGCATGCGTGTATTTGGTACTGGTATTCTAGAATACACTTGGGCGGCAGATGGCAAAGCACTAATGTTCCCGCTTAATGGCGATGTTTATTACTATCAAATTGGTGATAATAAGGCCGTTAACTTAACCAAAGGTGGTGGTTTTGCTACTGATGTTAAATTCTCACCTAAAGGTAACTACATCTCTTTTGTAAGAGAGCAAAACCTCTTTGTTATTGATATAAAAACACAGAAGATCAAGGCGTTAACAACTAAAGGTGTTGACACTATTAAGTTCGCTATGGCTGAGTTTGTCGCCCAAGAAGAAATGGGCAGAATGACAGGTTACTGGTGGTCACCAGATGAATCGACAATAGCCCTTACTAAAGTTGATATGACGCCAGTTAAAGTCGTTACTCGTAACGAGATCTACGCTGATAGTATTAAGCTAATTGACCAAAGATACCCGTATGCAGGCACAGACAATGTATTAATTGACCTTGGCTTTATCAAAATAAAAGACAAAGCGGACGATATTCGTTGGCTTGGTTTAGGTAAAAATAAGGACATCTATTTAACTAGAGGTAAATGGTTACCAAATAGCGAAACTTTCAGTTATCAGTGGCAAACTCGTAACCAACAGCAACAACAGTTGGTGTTCGTCAATGCTAAGTCGTTAAGCAAAAAAGCGATATTAACCGAAACTAGTGACACTTGGGTCAATATCCAAGATGGCCTGAAGTTTATTGATCAAGGTTTCTTATGGACTTCTGAGTTAGACGGTTTTAAACACATTTACCTTTACGACTACAGCGGTAAACAATTAGCACAACTAACAAAAGGCCAGTGGATTGTTGACAGCTTAAAAGCCTTCGATAAAAAGTCGGGCGATATCTTTTTCTCGGGCAGAAAAGATACCCCGTTAGAGCGCCATCTTTACAAAGTGAACATCAACAAACCGCAAAAAATTACTAAGATCTCTAAGCGCAAAGGTTTTCATAGTATCAGCTTCTCAAGTGATGCAAGCGTTTATTTAGATTCATACTCTCATGTGATGCAACCAACTCAAGTCAGCTTGCACCAAGCCAATGGCCAGCATTTAACTTGGATGGAACAGAACAAGGTTGACGAGTCTCATCCGTTCTTCCCATATAAATCAGACTTTATCGAGCCTAGATTTGGTACTTTAACCGCTGAAGACGGTCAAACCCTGCATTATCGTGTATTCGAGCCGAAAGGCTTTACCGGCAAACGTCCAGTGATCAACTTTGTTTATGGCGGCCCTCACGCTCAGCGTGTCACCAATAGCTGGAGCGCTCGCAATGCCCTACTACAACATTTAGTACAAAAGGGTTACGTTGTGTTCCAACTAGACAATCGTGGTTCATTTAATCGTGGTAAGAAATTCGAAGATCCAATTTACCAACACTTAGGTGAAGTTGAACTTAAAGACCAATTAGTTGGTGTCGATTACTTGAAAACTTTAGATTTTGTTGATCCTGACCGCATTGCTATTTATGGCCATAGTTACGGTGGTTATATGACTATCATGGGCATGTTTAAAGCACCTGATGTATTTAAGGTGGGAGTCTCTGGTGCGCCAGTGACAGATTGGGGATTATACGATACTCATTACACTGAACGTTATGCCGGTCACCCAGGCAAGAATAATAAAGACTATGAGATCAGCAATGTTTTCAAATATGCCGACGGCCTAAAAGGCGATTTGTTAATTTACCACGGCATGGCAGATGACAACGTACTGTTCACCAACTCAACTAAGTTATTCAAACATTTACAGGACTTAGGCAAAGAGTTTGATGTAATGACTTACCCGGGCTCGAAGCACAGTATGCGCGGTAAGAAAGTGCGTTTACACTTGGCAAAAACTATCGTTCGATACTTCGACAAAAACTTATAATGGCAAAAGAGCAGAGGGGCTTGCTCCTCTGCTCTTCCTCAACCTTTAAAATCCATCTAATTGGCCTCATAGATATGCTATATCTGACAAAGTTAGGCTTGATAATATCAAAGCGATTTACTTATCCCTATTCATAACCTTATGTGGCGCTATCGCTTTCGCTGCCAATTGGTGGTTATTCGATTGGTATGGCGGCACACTTCCAGGTTATGAAGTGCTACTTTGGCCGGGTAACCTTAGTTTAGTATATTTTTGGCACCCTTTATTTTCCGAAGAAGTAAACTTTTGGCCAAAATTTTTTATGCTGATGTCAGGGCAATTCAGCATCGCCCTGTTGTTCAGTAAAAGTGGTTTATGGCTTTACAAAGCGCGAATTAAGCGCCATAACTAACTTTATGTCTCACCTTGATATTGGGCGAACACTTCAGCCCCTGTCATTTCTTTAGTTTTATCAGCAAAACAGTAAAATCCGGGTTTTTCATCAATAAAAATTTGCGATTCAAATACAAACTCATGCCCGCCTTTAAATAAACCAAATGGCACCATGTATTGTTTCGCTGCAATCAGCCGATAAAACAGATGACTACCGCAATTGGCGCAAAAGCCTCGTTCGGCCCACTCAGATGATTTAAAAATCGATATATGATGTTCGCCAGCAAAACTGACGTCCGTGCCACAATCCACTGAAAAAGCAGGGCCACCTCCCCAAGTTCGACACTGACTGCAGTGACAAGCGTGCGTTTGTAAACTTAGTTCAGGTACAGACAGTGACACTTTGCCACATAAACATTGCCCAGTTGCTTGCGTTTTTTCTGACATAACAATCCCTTACATTTAGCTAATGACATGACTTGTTTTAGCAAAGAACAGCCATACCTGCTAGTTGCTCAATTGTAACTTTATTAGTCAAAAACGTATGGACAACCAGCAAATTCGTTAATCGATTGATGCCAACGTCTAACATCATTAGCTCGGCGCCAGCGGTTGTGGAAAAACTCCATCAAACAAGGTCCTTGTGCGACTTCAACCATAAAGGTATCGCCCTCTTTTACCTTTTCATACTCAGGGTACTCTGCTGAGCGTCCCCATGTTATACCACCATTAGCATTGGCATATTCAAGCCAAAAAGCTTCAATATCAGAACCAACTTCAAATGGCGTGATCACTTTGTTGTCAGCAGGTGACGAACAAGCTGCTGTGGTTAATAAAGTGGCCAAACTTAGCAACACAACTGCGATGGTATTTTTCATTTTCTCTCCTAAAATATCTAACTCTCAATGAGACCGACACTTTGCCAATAAAATCTCAAATTTTATTAAAAAGCAGATAGATACACTTATATCTCGCGACTCATATGTAAATTCTCACTTTAAACTTAGTCATCTTTAATTATTTATTCCAAGTACAAATCAGCAGTTAACAACAAATACTTGTGGTTTCAAAATAACCTGTATAAAAATAAAGCAAAAATAAAATAATAAGGATACACATGAATACTTTAGGAGCAGACAAACTCATTGTTGGTTTAGCGCAAATAGCACCGGTTTGGTTCGATCGTGAAGCCACCTTAGATAAAGTCATTGATATGATTTATCAAGCTAAAAAAGAGCACTGCCAGTTGATCGCATTCGGCGAGTCTCTAGTACCTGGTTACCCATTTTGGCTAGAGCTAACCCACGGCGCTCGTTTTAATGCGCCAGATCAAAAGCGTATTCACAGTTACTATTTAGACCAAGCCGTAGTAATTGAAAGAGGAGATTTAGCTGGCGTTTGTCAAGCTGCTGCCGAGGCCGAAGTGGCTTTGTATTTAGGTGTGATAGAAAGAGCTGCTAACCGTGGCGGTCATAGCCTCTATTGTTCTATGGTCTATATCAATAACCAAGGAGAGATCTGCTCTGTACACCGCAAGCTAATGCCAACCTATGAAGAGCGACTTGCTTGGTCACCTGGTGATGGCCATGGCTTAAGAGTGCATAACTTAGGAGCATTTACCGTTGGCGGCTTAAATTGCTGGGAGAACTGGATGCCATTACCAAGGGCTGCACTTTACGGCATGGGCGAAGATCTACATGTCGCAATTTGGCCAGGAGGCGATCACAATACTCACGATATAACACGCTTTATCGCCAAAGAAGGTCGCTCCTATGTTATGTCAGTAAGTGGCCTAATGCGTCGCCAAGACTTCTCACCAGACACACCACATTTAGATGACATCCTTGGTTCATTCGACAATGAGTATCTAGCCAATGGTGCATCATGTTTAGCAGGCCCTGATGGCCAGTGGTTAATCGAACCTCAAATTGGTGAGGAAGGTTTATATACCGCGGTTATTGATCATCAAAGAGTAAGAGAAGAAAGGCAAAACTTTGATGCTGCGGGCCACTACTCACGCCCAGATGTTACTCAGTTAACGGTTAATAGAGAGCGACAAGCGACGATAAAAATTAAAGACTAAATCAATGTTAAGAGCGATCGGCAAGCCGTTAGATCTGTCTTCGACTGCTAGATCGCTTTGCGCTAGAAAAAGACAAAAGAGCGCTAACCACAGAGAACACAGAAACAGTAATTGTTTTTTTGGGGAAAGCTTAGAGAACTACTCAAGAGGCAACTATCTTGAAAAATAGCTCGACTGCTAGATCGCTTCGCGATAGAGAAAAGCAAGGGAAATGTTGATTTAAAACAACTAGTAAACTACCTTGAATATTACCAATGTTAACCAACTATGTTTAATCGAGTTTAGACCAGTATATTTCAGTAGTAATAGGAAGTCGCACTCACTCGCATGCTAGGCGAAATAGAGAGGGAATATGTGTAGTAGATTGAATCAAATTATTTTGAATGGTATCAAACCCACCCTAGAACCTTACTTAGAACAATTTTACTCAGTCGAGCCAATTATCCCTTATAACAATAAGGTGGAGATCCGTGGCAAAGTAAAAAAAGACGATCTGACCACAACCTTATTACTTAGGCTGTTTATCAATCATAAAGACAAAGAAGTATCGATAAGTAATATCCTGATGCCAAGCTTTATGCGAAAGAAAAACATAGGCAAACAACTTATTCGCCAAATATTCGAGTTAGGCCGCAGTGAAAACTATCGTCTTCTTGTTGTTGACCCCGGCCCTACTTTTTATCGTTGCTTGGTAAAAAGGGGCGCAAAAGCCATTGAAGAAAATCATATTGTGCAGATCACTGATAACACCAACCTTAGAAGTCGATTTGCCTGATTAAAACCAGAACTGGCTATTAGAGGGCTGTATTTAACATTAAAAAAACGAACTCTAAGTTTTAAAACTGAGGAGCTTAGTAAAGTAGTTCTTATGCTCTTGCTGCTCCTCTAGTGCCCAAATAAAACAAATAACCAGATAGATAAAACGCCACGCAGATAAACCTTTACGGAAGCTTGCCTCATCGATTTCTCGCCTTGTTATGTAATCCGTTATAAATTGCTCAATCTGCTCTGCTGTTAATGAGTATTCTTCACATATGGTAGCTAAATCCCACCTAACATCGCGTATGTCGGCTAGTTCCCAATCGAGTATGACTAATTGTCCATGTTCACCAAGCAGTAAATTATCTTTTGTTAAATCACCGTGAATAAAGCCCAAAAAGCTTGGCACTTTAGTGAGTGTAACTGTAGCATCCGCTAGCTGTTGGGTTAATTTAGACTGCATAGAGGCTTGGCAATCAGTTAACTTCAATGCCTCAACAAAGCTGTCCTTAGCAGGTAAATCGAAATGAGTAAAATCAGAGGCGATTGTCGAAAGCTCTAATTTGTGTAGCTCTACTAGAGCCTTTGTTATACCAGCTAGTTGGAGCTGATTGAAAGACTCAACGGGTGTATTCGAACCATTAATTTTTTTGGTAATTAACAACTGCTCATTTGAACTAAACAGTTCAGGGCAAGAAAGGTTAGAAAAAGGCCTGTTAGCGGCTAAAAAGTTAAGCGCCTTTACTTCATTTTTTAATGACAACGAGTCGGTTTGTTTTGCAAATAACACTTGGCCACAAGACAAAGAAATAAAGCAGGTGTTAGCTCTGCCCTGCTCTATTTTCACAAAAGAAACAATCTGTGCCAGAAGCGACTCAGGCAGAGCCACTAGCCAGCTTTCTGGTATTCCTTTAACCATGTTCTATAACCTTGAGCTGCTAACACCGTGTATAAGGCAAACAACACAGCGGTTGGTAAATATTGGTTTTGCACATAAAGATAAACGGAAGCCAGGTCAATCACCACCCAATACAACCAGTTTTCCAATACCTTTTGTGTAACCATGTAAGTTGCCATAATGGCAAATACTGTTGTGAAGGAATCTAAGTAGGCCATTTTCGCTTGAGTGTAAGTGTCAAGCACATAACCTAGAGCCAACGCGACTGTTAGCGCGCCCCCTATCCAAGCAGCGTGTTTCTTACCCCCCCAAGATTGAATAGCTTTAGCCACTGGCGTTTTATCTTCAATTTGACCATCTGTTTTTCTAGAGCCTCGCCATTGCCACCAACCATAAATGGCCATAAGCAAATAGTAAAAGTTTAGAAAGCTTTCCATGTATAAAAAACCTTGCCAAAACAAAATGGTATATATGCTAGTACTAACAAACGCAGCAGGCCAGCACCATAAGCTCTGTTTCATGGCTAACACTATGTAAGCCAAACCAAGGAGTACTGCTAAGTACTCCCAGTAAGACATGGCCTGAAAGCCAGATAAGATTTGTTCTATCATCTAAGTTAAGCGTCTGCGTATTTTTCTTTTAAGTTGCCAGGGATGAACTTACAAACAAAAACTAAAGTGCCGTATTGCTCAAAACTTCGTTTCATTTCGCTGTTAATGACTGACATCAGTAAATCATAATCACCGAAAATTTGCGTGCTCATTACATTGGTTTCAATGGTTAAACCCGCGTGTTGATTGATACGATCAATGAAATCTTTAATAGCGCTAACATAGTCCACTTGAGCAAGTGGATATTTACTAATTTCGACACTTAATTGCACATGACGCTCCTTGATTAAAATTCGAAGTCTAGACGAAGACCAAAGACACGAGGTTCGCCAAACTGCTCATAGTTCTTAGCTTCGTAACCATCACGCGGGTCATTACCAAAGAAGAAGCCACGAACACCGTAATCTTCATTAGTTAAGTTTCTTGCCCAAAGCGTAACGTCAAAGAAGTCACCTTCATACACTAAGCTTGCATTCAGTAAGCTAACTGAGTCTGCTTCTTCATCGTGAGAGAATGAGTAGAAGTAACCATCACGACCTGTCACATTAGCGTTTAACTTTAGTTTTTCAGTTAACTGCCATGCTGTGCCTAAGCTGAATTGGTAACCCGGAGCATGCGCTTGTTCACGACCATCAATACTTTCACGTCTGTCGTTACCCGTGTCAGGGTCCGTACCTAGTCTGAACATATCATTCACTTCAGTTTCTAACATCGCAAATGATGCTGTGATATCTACGTCTTGGCTTAGTTTGTAGTTGAGGTTTGACTCAAAACCATAGTTAGAACCAGATGGCGCATTTGAGATAAAGCCAACAAACACAGGAGCTTCACCTGACTCTTGTACCTCTAAATCATTAGTGATCCACTGTTTAACCTGCATATTGTCGCGGTCTGCGTAAAACACATTAGCTGAAGCAACTAAATCAGCGGTTACGTAGCGTAAACCTAACTCTAAGTTGTTTAATGTCTCAGCTTCAAAGCTTGCATTGCTAAGTAATTCATCTCTGAAACGCTCTAATCCTTGTTCGTTTTGACGAGCCAAAGCTTCACCGTTTACACCACCCGCTTTAAAGCCACGACTCAATCTAGCATAGCCTAATAACTCATCAGAGAATTGCTGGCTTAAAGTTACATGGCCGCCCCACATAGTTTCAGCTGAATTATCAACTACTGAGTTGTTATCAACATAATCACCATCGTAGCGCTCTACTCTGAAACCAAAAGATAAAGTGATTGCATCAGCCGACTCTACGCGCTTTTCAGCGTATAGTGCAGAGTTGGTTACATCGTAAGTGCTGCCAAAGTTTTGCTCTAAATAAGTGTACTCTCGACGTAAATCTGTTTCTTTATTTTGCAGATAAATGCCAACCACTGAATCTTGCTCTTTCGTCGTATAGCTTACGTCTATTTGATTTGCATCACGTTCTCTAAAGTAGTGATCTGTGCTGTTATAGCCCCAAGGGTGAATACCGTCAAATGCCCAGTCTTCATCGTAGCCGTAATCTAACTCTGAGTCTGATACGCTAACAAACGCTTTTACATCACCTTGACTAAGGCCTGAGTAGAAAGTGGTTAAAGCCAATGAAGTTGTATCTTGGCGGTCAAAACCTGGGTTGTCAGATAACGTATTGCGGTTTAAATCTAGTGAGAACGTATCGTAGCCATTGTCGATATCAAACTTATGTACTACTGCTTTAATCGCTAGCTCTGGCGAAATTTCATGATCGACCACTGCACGCACAGTTAACTCGTCAAAACCGTTAGTATCATCGCGACCTAAGTAATCGTTATCAATGTAACCATCGCCATCTAACTTGTTGATAGAAACACGGTAAGCTGTGCTTTCAGAGATATCCGCACCGTAAGCTAAACCAAAGTTTGTTAAGCCATAGTTACCAAATTCAATGCTGGCTTTACTCGCGGCTTCACTACCTGTAGCTGTACTGGTCAAGTTAATGAAACCAGCCATGGCGTTGGCACCAATACTAGTACCTTGAGGGCCTTTAAATACTTCTACTTGGTCGATATCGAACAATGTCGCCGCATTAGCCATACCTGTGTAATCGATGCCATCAATAGCAACACCTACTGAAGGGTTTACTGGATCAACAAACTGACTGCGCTCACCGATACCACGGATTTGGAAAAAACGCGCTCTTGAGCTACCAGACGAATAATTTACGTTACCAATTTGCTGGATTAAATCTTGAATATGAGCTGAACCAGATTGCTCTAGTAATTCTTTATCTAACACTTCAACAGCGTTAGTTGCATTGTGAATAGCCGTTGGTAAAAGTTCGCCTCGAACTTCGATAATTTCCATGTCTTGGGCTGAACTGTCCGCTAGCGCCGAGGTTGATAAAAGAATAGCTGACGCTAATAAAGATAAGCGATGTTGGTTCATTAAGTTGCTCACTATTAAGTAAATTAGGAGCGCAGGTTGGAGGTATAGATTTGTGATCGTTGCAGTTCCATCCCTACGCTGGTTTTAACCAGATCAGGTTCTAAGGGTTTGCATATGCATCTCAGTCGAGCTTTGTCGGCTCAACACCCCTTGGACGGCGCGAATTTTACTAGCTTCAGGCAATAGGAACAACCACAATTTTGTTGTTCCTATTGTCATCAGTTTAAAGCACCATAGCGGCAACCACACCAAACACAATTAACGGTATGTTGTAGTGAATAAAGGTAGGAACAACAGAATCCCAAATATGGTCGTGCTGGCCATCAGCATTTAAGCCAGAAGTTGGTCCTAATGTTGAGTCTGACGCTGGTGAACCTGCATCGCCTAATGCGGCAGCTGTTCCAACCAAAGCGGCAGTAGCCAGTGGAGAGAAGCCAAAGCCAATTGCTAGTGGCACATAAATAGAGGCAATAATTGGAATTGTCGAAAATGAAGAGCCAATACCCATCGTCACCAATAAACCAGTTAATAGCATTAAGGCTGCGGCTAATACTTTGTTATCACCCACAACTTGTGTTGTGGTTTGAACTAAAGAATCAATTGCTTGAGTTGCTTTCATTACTTCGGCAAATCCAGCTGCTGAGATCATAATGAACCCTAACAATCCCATCATGTAAACACCTTTAGTGAATACATCTTGAGTTTCATCAACTTTCAGCACGCCACCAGCCATAAATACCAGCAACCCCACCAGTGAACCAATGATCACTGAGTCAGTGTAAAGTTGAGAAACTAGCGCTGCAACAATGGCAACAATGGCAATCCCAACGTGTTTTTTATTAACTTCGGTATGCTCAGGCTCTGCTTGTAGCAGTTTTTCTAACGAGTAACTGCGCTTGCCACGGTAGGTGATGAATAACGCAACTAACAGGCCTAAAAACATGCCAAAAACAGGGATAGCCATCACAAATGGTAATTGTTCAATTTGAATGTCCAAACCGTTATCAACCAAATTGGTATGTAACAAGGTATTCAAGAAAATTTTGCCAAAACCAACTGGTAACAACATATAAGTAGCGGTTAAACCAAAGGTAAGCAAACAAGCCACAGCTCTGCGGTCAAGTTGTAGTTTAGCCATAACATGTAACAGTGGCGGGATTAAAATAGGAATAAAAGCAATATGCACTGGCACTAGGTTTTGTGAAGAAATCGCGACTGCCAAGATAGTGCCAAACAACAAGCATTTAACCCAAAGCGTATCGCCTGCCGTTGCATTTTTACCACTAATTCGATTAATCACACTTTGCGCAAGCACATCTGTGATACCTGAACGTGAAATGGTCACAGCAAATGCGCCCAACATGGCGTAGTTAAGAGCGATTGGCGCTCCACCTCCAAGACCACCGGTAAAAACGGATACCGCTTCAGTTAGCGGTAAACCACCAACTAAGCCTCCAACAATGGCACTGACTACAAGCGCGATGACAATATTTACTCGCGCTAAGCTCAGTCCGACCATAAGTAATACGGCTATAACTACTGCATTCATGTTCAAGCTCTCTTATTTTTATTATTAGTTTTTACTAGTTTCCGCACTGTAATTTTTCAGTTTGCAAGGTCTAACAGTGAATTGATATCCAACATCACTGTCATCTGGTGTTATACCTAAAATATCGTACTCACCAAGAGTAACAATGCGCTCCTGTTCATCGGTCTTTTCACATTGTGAGTATTTGAAGCCTTCAACGTAATAAACAAACGTTGCGATCATTCGGTTCATACTATTGTCTTTACCCCAATGATTCACCTTAACACCGTTTATGCTAACCTCTTCAATCGTTTTTTCTGTACTGTCGGCCTGAGCTTCCGCGTCTGTTTTTGCAAGTTCCGATGCCGCTTTTTCAGTATTCCCCTCAGCCAAATGTTTGCCAGCGCCTCTACCCGTCTGGAAACTATCTACCGCATCGGAAATAAAATCCTCATCAGGATCACCATATAACTCTAGTACTGACACCAGTGCCATGAACATAACAGGCAGCAGCAGTATTTTGGTAACTCTGGTTGTCTTAGGTAACTTTTCAACTTTGTTAGGGGTCTTTTCATACAAGCCAATTAACCAGGGAATAAGGGTGAATAAAAACCACAGATATTTAACTATCACGTATAGAAACATACCAATTAGGGTAATGGTGACGATCCAGATAGGAGCCATCAATACACTAACAAAGCCCGTTGCATAAAATAGACTACTGGGATCGATACCGACGATTTGATTTAACTGATGGCTGGCGGCAGCAATGGCAAAGTTGGTGATAATGATATAAGTCGCCAGTACCAGTACTCGGCCTAATATACTTTCCCATAAATGAACAAATTTCGGCCATAGTTCAATTGAAAGGGCTGCTAACGCGATTAAACCTGCAAAACTGAGGTCGACAGGCTCTGTCCCAAAAACCACTTCAAACACTACGATAAAAAATGCTGAGAAGTAGAGTTTTTGCCACATTGCTAGCGGTTTCGTGTACTCAATTACTTTTTGCCTGTATGGCGCTAACATGATGTTTCCTTTTACTTTTTTATTTTTGTTTATTATCAGTAATGAACACAATAACACTACATTTTACCGCTAAAGTAAATATCAAAGCCCATGTGCCTTGCCGAGCTATCTCAATGCTCAATTTATCAAACTTGCTAGTTAAATTTTCTAAAATTTATATTTTATTAGAACTGGATTTTTTGAGCTTTTATTCTAATATAATCGGGTTCTTTATTTATTAAATTAACTTTACTCCACAGTTAACGCTAAATAATTCCTAGTTTATGCCGAATTAACAACGTATCCATGCGTTTTTACTACTCTACAGAAGGACCTCATAATGAAAAGTTTGCTCAATAGAATGTCGATTATTCAACTTACTCTAGTGAGCTCTGCAATTCTAACGCTTTTTATTTTAACTCTATTAGTGCAAAACCTCTCCACTAAGTGGCATGAAACGGTTACTGTCGAACAAGATGTCGCACTCATAGGCTTACTCGATGCGTTAGAAAAAGTAGCGCACAATCACGCAGTAGAAAGAGGGTTAACCGCCGGTTTTTTGGGCAGTGGTACAGACGCTGCTAAAAATAAAGTCATAGAGCAAAGACGTAAGGCCGACACATCAATTCAACACTTGAGAAGTGTTAGTGAGAAACTGGAACTAGAAACGGCTATTCTAAATAAGAACTTAGCTATTTTATTTCAACATGAAGCAGGAAAGTCCGCTTTGCGTGCCCAAGTTGACCAACAAAATGCACCTAGTGCTTTTGTTTTTTACAGCACGTTAAATAAAATTGCCCTTGACCTTGCCGCTAACTTAAAGAATCAAATTAAACACCCAGAGCTTGCTGAAAGCTTAAGTGCCGCTTTTCTACTAGCCCAGTACAAAGAAAGGCTGGGACAAAACCGAGGTAAGATCAATGGCGCATTGGCTAGAAAGTCATTATCTGTAGCTGCGCAAACCGATATTGCTTCGTATACGTCAGAATTGGAGCTTCTTAACAAGTATTTATCAGCCACTTTGCACGGCAGCTTAGCTAGTCAATTTAGCACTATTTTACGTGATCCTAATACTCAGCAGATCAACGATATAAAAGCCAAGCTTCTGCTTGCCTCTCCTGACTTTAGCAGCTTACCAGAGCCTAGTATTTGGTTCCCTATGGCAACCAAAAAAATAGGTAAAATTAAGGGCTTGTTAGACAAAGAGTGGCAAGAAATACAAGACGTGGGCAATGAGTTAGGTAACTCGGCAAAGACTGACTTAACCGTTACTATTATCGCTTTTTTAATCGCTTTATTTATTATTTTTGTATTAAACAATTACCTATACCGTTCACTTAAAAAGGAACTACACCAGCTCACTAAAATGCTAACAAAGGCAGAAAAAGGCGATTTAAACCGTTGATATCCGACTGGATACTCGAGATGAGCTAGGCAAGATATCAAACGCCATTCACAACACCATTTATGCTTTTAAAGATCTGATGTTAGGTTTAGACAAATCGGTCAAGTCTGGCACCATGTTAAGCGATAAAATGAACGCCTCGACCCAGACAGTGTTAGACGGCTCTTATAAAACACAATCTATGGCCACTAACATAGCTACTGCTATTGAAGAAATGGCGGCGACCAGCAGAGAGATAGCACAATCGGCATCAAGTACATTAGAAGCCAGTGACGAGTTGAACAAGCAAGCTCAAGAGCTGATATTAGACAACCAAAACAGTCAAGCTTCTATCAATGAGCTTACCGAAAGCATGACAGGTGTAGAAGTACTTGCAGGTCAGATGGAGCAACAAGTAACTAGCATATCTTCAATTTTAGATTCGATTAGCAGCATTGCTGAGCAAACTAATTTATTAGCGTTAAATGCGGCAATTGAAGCAGCCAGAGCAGGCGAGCACGGTCGCGGATTTGCGGTAGTTGCCGATGAAGTACGTAGCTTGGCTGGTAACAGTAAAGATTCTTCGGAAAAAATAGCGTCTTTGTTAGGACAGTTGCAATCTATCAGTGATCAAGTGGTCAAATCGATTGTTGATAGCGCCAAGCTATCAAAATCAGCATTAGAAAGATTTGAGTTGGCAAAAGGGGTCTCTGATCAGGTTCATGAAAAGAGTAAAGAATTAGAGTCTCTGGCAATGAATGTATCTTCGGCGGCAGAGCAACAGTCAAATGTAGCGGCAACGATTGCAGAAGATGCAGCCAATGTCTTGGACAATGCCAACTATGAGTTAGAGGCTTCAAAAGTGCTTGAAGACATATTCAATGATATGAAGTTGAACTCTACTACTCTACAAAACACCATGAATAACTTTAAATTTCAATAAAGTTAGATAAATAGTGGAATAAAGCAAATAAGATCGACACGCCCTAATATTATTTTTCTTTATTTACATTGCGTTATCGCGTTGTATATAATCCACTCACCTGACATAACTGTCTGTCAGGCAGTTAACCGCCAATAGGTTTTGGCTGTTAACTTGGCAGGCTTTAGCTCTTATGTCCACTAAAGCCTGCCTTTCTGTTATATACTCGACTTTTCCTTTACCAACAAAGTATTCACCTCAAAATAAAAAGTTGAACTTAACCAACAAAGTATTTTGCACAAACTTTTTGTTTTGTCTCGCATCATTCCTTTTGGCGTAGAGCGGGCAAAGAAGCCTGATATTCCAAACAAAACAGGCGACCAATAAGGCCAGTTTATTTTAATCTATCCGATACCGGGTGAGAGCAAAAGAAAAGTATAAAACGCTAGCAAGCATTATCGTATATGGCATACCGTCAGTGCCTAAATACTGCATCGACAAACCAATAACAATAATACCTAAAGTGCCACCAATACTTTCCATTAAAGAGTAACCAGCATTGGATGCAATAACGTCATCATCATCTTCATATTTATCGCCTATTATTGCCAGCGACACTGAATAAATGCCAGCGATTACCCCGCCCCAAATAAAGACCAAAACCCAAGCCTGCACTGGCACATAAATGGCGATTGGCAAACAAACCGCACAAACCATACAAGCAAATGAACACATTACAATGAAATAGCGACGGTCAAAATAGTCAGACAACCATGCAATAGGTACCTCTAAGATAAGAGAGCCCAACATGAAGGAGGTCAACAACAAGGCTGAGTCGGCAATAGACAAACCATTTTTTAACCCATAAATAGTGATAAATGCAGCGACACCAAACTGCGACACGCCCGCCATACAGATTGAAAACATCGCCCCTTTATTTGCCATTATGGTGTTAAAGATCTTGGCTTTACCGTGAAATGACACCTTTGGAATTAAACGCGCACATAAAATAATAGGCACAACCGATAGCAAACTGATCAAGGCAGCAACAACAAAGTGCAAACCAGAATCAGAGAAAGGTTCCCGGCCAAATAACTCATTGGTATAAGCCAGTACAGGGCTACTAAGCGCAGTAAAATCAGCTGCATTGGCGGTGAGGTAGTTAGTAATAATAGGGCCTAGAGCAAAACCAACTGATATTGAGGTGCTATACAAGGCGATCATCAAGCCTTTGTTCTTTTTAAATGGTATCGAATTAACCCAAATTTGCAGCAAAACCAACAAGCTATAACACCCCGCCGCATGGATAAAGACAGCGGCTATAATGACGTCTAAACCATTGCTATAGGGAAATAACATTACCGTTGGCACTCGCATCAAGGTTGAGAGTAACAAACCAACAGGTAAACCAATTTTTCTTAAAATGTTAGGGATCAATAAGCAAATAACCAAGGAGGCGGTACTTTCAAAAGATAAAGCAGCACCTATGACCGAGTCGCTAAACTCAAGGTTAGCTAAATGAACTGGTACTAATATGGCCAACATGCCCATTGAAGTTGAGGCCAGCAAAGTACTTAAAATGTTAACCATCAAACCAACCTTTGCATGGGTTTGGCTTGCCGGGTCCTCAGTTGTTTCAGGCTTGTGCTTAATTGCTGCTGCATTGTCTTGCATGACAGATCCTATTTATATGTAAAACTCAGTTAAAGGAGGGATGCCGTTGAAAGCAACAGTAGCATAGCTATTACTGTAAGCGCCCGTGTTGGAAAAGATCAGAAAGTCGCCCGTTGCTATGTCTGCAGGCAATTGATGGTAATCGTCTTTGGTCGATAGCATATCGTCACTGTCGCATGATGGCCCAGCCAAAATGGTCGTCACCTGCTGAGCTTGGCATTTATCAGGATAAATCACAGGGTGTTTAATATCTGTGCCTTCATATAAACCATTAAATTTCCCCACATCCAGATACAACCAGCGCCCATTATGTTGCTCAGATGGACGGTCAGCTGCAAGGATCACTTGGCTTTTAATGCAGCCCGCTTCTGCCAACAAATAACGTCCAGGCTCACAAATAAAACGCATATTCTGATAGTTTGGGAATATAGTTTCAATGTAACGGCTAATGGCTTGACCATATTCTTTGAAGTTGTATTCCAAGCTCTGACCATCTTCTGCTAAATAGCCTGATGCCGGAAATCCACCACCTAAATTAACAATATCTAAACTCAAACCATGCTCTGCTAATGCATCGGCAACGGCTTTGGTATCAAGCAAAGCACGCTGCCAAGCCAAGGGTGACGTTTGTTGTGAGCCAACATGAAATGAAATACCAAGTTTTGCCATGTTTAATTTTTTTGCTTTGAGCAACAAGGCTATTGCTTGTTCCACATTGCAACCAAACTTATTACACAAGCCCCAAGTTGCGCCTAAACCATCGGTTGCTAAGCGGCAAATAACGGTAGAGTTTGGTGCATACTGAGCGATCTTTTCTAATTCTTCATCACTATCAAAGGCGTAGCTTGTAATACCGAGCTGATGAGCCTGTTTTACGCTAGTCACGGTTTTAATGGTATTGCCAAAGTGAATGCGTTGAACGTCAATACCCACAGCTAAACATTGTTCTATTTCACCTAAACTCGCCGCCTCAAATGCGCTGCCATGCTCGGCTAATACTCTTAGCACAGGGCCTGCGGAGTTCGACTTAACTGAGTAATAACACTGGGCAATACTAAGATGTTCCGTTAGTTCTTGATAATTCGCTTTTACTTTGTCTAAATCTACTACCAAACACGGCGTTGGCTGATCGTCTTGCGTTAAAAATCGTTGCAATTTACTGGTGAGCGCCATGCTTACTTGTTCTCCTGCTCAGCTAATAAGTTTTCATATTTTTCTACCACCTCTTTGCGTTTGTTGTTGATCACTAAGCCAAAGCGGCGAGTAAACCAAACTAAAGAAGCAACTAAAAACGAGATAAAAAAGCCCAACACCATCGCTCGTGTCGTGGCACGTTTTATCGGTTCAAGGCGGGCAAAGTAATTCTCTGCCTTAATATCTATGCCCAATACTCCAACCATGGCTCCGGTCGGATCAAATAACGGAATATAACCAGAAATAAACGCGCCCCATCTATCCGTATAGGGCTCTTCACTAACAACGGTTTGTTTGGTTTTAAGTGCTTCTATGATCTCTTTACTGGCCTCGGAATACACCTCCATTATGTGAGCTTTATCTTCGACCCCATCATTATCTGCATCACCTTGTGGTGTTGCGTCTAAAATAAAGTGTACTTGGCCATCCTTTAAGATTGCCGTGTATAAATATTCTATTGATTCGTCAGCATCGAGTGCCGCCTCTAACGGCTTAATGGCATCTATGTATTCCTGTTGTGACTCTTGCTCTTTGCTAACAAAGTTTTTGTGATGCTCCGTATCGATAAAGGTTGAAACAATTCGTGCGGTACGTAACAAGCCTTCTTTTATCTCACCTTTTTGGGCGTTAAGTGAGTAGTGATAAATAAAGTAGGTGGTAATAAAAATAGCTAAAAACACGCTTAAACCAATAAAAATGGCTTCAAACAGTGGGTAAATACGATAGTTTTTCCACAATACGGGTTTAGGTTGAGACATATTAATGACCTTAACTCTTGCTCATGTTCAATAATAATTAGGATTCTGTTAAAGCGTGTTTTTGTACTCTGCCTTTAACGATGCAGTCACTCTCGTTCTATACAAAGAATAGTCTAGATAAAAAGCATGGAGGTCATCCTCGAACACCAATACTGTATCTACACGCTTGGCTTTTTTGTCGCTAACCTTGTGATACAAGGTGACAGGGTTGATGGTCACATACTCTTGATTGATGACTAAATATGGCTCAATGTCAGTCACTATGGTGTCGTTTTTTTGTTCTACTTGAACTCGTAATGTCATCTCAGCTTGGTACTGAATTTCTTTACCTTGTTCAGAAAAAACAACGTAATCCACTGTTTTCTGAGTTTGCTTTTCATCCGCTTTAAGCAATTCATCTTTTATTTTCAAGCGGTTATTGAGCGAAGGTAACGGATACTCTTTGAATTTAGGTTTTAACTTGTTTTCTCCATATTCCACTTCTAATCTCGCGTAATATCTAACATTGTCTGAGATTTGATAATAAAGAAGGTGGCTGCCATGACTTAACTCAGTTTTAACTAACCTAGACTTGTCACCGGCTTGGCCATCTACTTCAAGCAGGGTCGAGTGATTCAATACAACCTGCTCTGGGTAAAAGTCCAGTAACCAAACCTCTGTTTTTTCGATGTAGGATGCAAGTACCGCAAGTAAAAAACCTAATCCTAATAAGCCAAACATAACGGCGGCTTTAGGCACACTAGTCTGCTTTTTAGCTTTCGTAGGTGGCTTTGGCTTTTGCACTGTGTGGTCATAAACTTCATATATTTCAGTGCCTTCTTTCATACCTTTTAACAGGTATTTGCCGTGAAGCTGCCAGTGAATATCGGGTAGATTTTTTAACCAGCCTTTGGCACTGTCAAACACTGGGTAGGTTAAGAAGATTTGACCACCGTCAGCTAAAGATTCAATTCGCGCCGCGCGATTAACATGACTACCAAAAACATCAGCTTGGACATCGTCTTCAACCGAAACCTGCCCCATATGCATGCCAATTCGTACAGCAATATTAATTGACTCAGGGTGCCTTTCATTTAGCAAACGAATTTGTTGCTGAATTTCTAACGCTCGATTCACCGCTGCACTTGGCTCAGAAAAAATAGCCATGACCGCATCGCCAATGTATTTAACGATTAAGCCGTCATTATCTCGTTCTATCACTTGGCGCATGATGTCATCATGCTCTAAGCGGATCTGCTTAGCTTGCTCTTCACCCAAAGTCTCGGTCAATTCGACAAAGCCTTTGATATCGGTAAACATAACCGTTAGCACAGCCGTATTTTTGCTTTTTATATAACTGCTAATGCCGCTAATATCATCATTAGTGATATCGACACTATAAGATGGTGTTGTTGTCATTTGTTGTCCCCGGTACAGCTAATCGCTAATAAATTCAAATTGTAGGTTTGGGTTTAGCTTAAATAAGTTGGCGACCAAACGGTTTTGCTCTAATGACTCACTGTGAGCTTTTAGCAACAAGCTCTTTTGTGATGCATCGGTGAAATAGCGAGTGATTTGGTAAAGCAGAGATTCGGTATTGGAGTCCAAACTTTGCATTTGTGAAATGTCGCAAACAAAAGTCGAAACCTTGTTTCGTTGTAAATGCGCTAACAGCTGCTTACCGCTGTTAATATCCTTTAATAAAAATAACCGAGCGTCGCTTTGCAAAGTTAACTCGTTCTGATGAACATCAAATTCATAAGCAGTCGGTGCTAATAATTTATCCATCATTATTCTCTTTGGTTATCGTGATAAAACAAACGTCATCAGCAAATTCGGCAAACCAAGGCTGCGCTTGCAGTTTCTCAACTAGCTGTTCAGGGCTTTGATTTAATAACCCTGAGGCTTGAATAATTTGCATGGCATTTAATTGCAAAGAGCTGCTCGAACGATTATTTTCCTGACTCAATTTCACAAGGGCTTTGACTAGGCCAGGACTGTAAAGCAGCAAACTTTGCCCCGCTTCTAATTCAACAGAAACCGACTCTGGGTTGAACTCAGCTTGTAAACCTAGTGGTAAGTTTTTCTCATTGATCAGAACAAATTCAGCATCCTTGTTATTGCCAAATACCACAGGATCTTCGAAATGCCCTGTAAGGGTTAATTGCTCAGGGCTTAAATGTAGATTAAACGCTTTACAGAACAATTTGAGATTAACCGACTCACCTAGTTGATGAAGGAAGTCATTTACTTGCGCTAAACGGTTTTCTCCATTGTGGGTAGAGAATAAACTTTGCACCTGCATCGTCGTTGTTGCAGTCTCTAAGCCATACCCAGACACTTGACCTATTGCCAACTCCGCCTCGTTTGCATTGCTTGCTGCCACTTGCCAAAAGTCACCACTAACAGACTGAGATGGCAGGTAATAAAAGCCCACCTGATATCCAGCCATTTTTTGCTTGGTGTCTATCTCCGGCATCATTCTTCGCCTTAAAGCAATCAGGCTGTCCACCTCTGCACCTAAATGGGCATTTTCTTCCTTTAGCTTTTGATTCAGCAATAACACTTCATCTTGTGCTTTCGACAATTCTTGAGTGCGTTGCTGCACGATATCATCTAGGTTCCGAGTAAATTCGCCCATGCGTTTGCTAACTAGGTTCATGGTTTTCGCTAATAAGCCAAACTCATCTTTGCTGCGAATTCGAATAATGTGATCAAAGTCTTGTTGTGACAGTTGCTCTGCACCACTGCGTAACCTTGATAACGGTATCGACACCCAAATTGTGATCAATGCAGTGATGATAAACACCAGTAAAATAACGACACCAAATACAATCCAACTGGTTTGTACATGTTCATCAACTCGCTGGGTGAAAGTATTTACATTGTAATCGACACCTAGCAAAGCAATCACTTCTCCGGCACTATTTTTGATTGGTACTGCTGCTGTCATGACTCGACCAAATTGGTCTTCATACCAGCCATCAGATACGCCTAATTTACCGATGAATGGCGCACTGAAAAAGTCTTCGCCTTCATACATGTTACCGATCGGGTTTTCTGGAAACACGTTGTCTACGTCATAATTCGAGTCTGCTAGAAACACAATGGCATCATCGGTATCGATACCGGGGATTGGCACCATTAAATAGGCCCACGCTACGCGAGAAGCATTTTCGTCTTTGACATTGGTTTGTTCTAAAAACCGTAACGCTTCTAATCTATCCCGACTGCCTTCTTGAATACGTCGCAATAATTGCACTATGTATTGGAACTCATCGCCTTGCTGTAAAGCTTCTCTGTCATCCAAAGCGAGTAATTCAGTACTTACATTGCGCTTTTGTTTAACAAAGCCCTCGACTTGCTCCAAGTAATTCTCTGGTAATTGCTGATAAAGCTGAGTGCGAAGCGACTCCATTATCTCTCGGTCAGCATCGTGGAACACCATAGTGCCCGTGCGAGTTACATCACTGATAGTTTGCTTCAAGTCAGTTTGCAACATCGCGGTAGAGTACTTATTGAAGTAAAACAGCATGCCGCCAACCAACGACGTGATCACCAATATCAACAATAAACCTAGCTTTATGCCAAAAGGGGTTTTCATGGTTTTATCCTTGTTTTAATCGACTCTATGCACATAACAAATATCCTCATCACAAAAACTACGCCATAACCAATAGTTTCACTTGGCTCGGCGCCAAACTCATGCCAAACGCACCTGGACTCATACCGTTTTGACCTGTTGGTTTCAGCATGGTGGTAGCAGGCATACCACCGATTAAAGTTTTAACACTGCCGAACAGATTGCGACTCGGTCCCATCACCATCCCCGACAACGGATTCATCATGGTGCCAACGTTATCGCCATTACTCATTGGTGTCGTCGTCATCAAATTATGATTCGGCATACACAAGGTAAGAACCTTGAACTGACTAGGTATCGCGGTCATTGGCATTGCCATATTTGGATACGGAATTGGCGTAGGTATTGGCCCTGCTGGCGATGGTATTGGTGTTAAACACACATCGGGAAAGGCAAAGTCCAGCCCGGCCATTTGAGTTTTAGCAAACATAGTCTTACCCCATATGAATGCGTTCGGCATCCACCTTAACGTCACTTTTCGCGGTCATGATTTGGTTCTGAGCTCTAGAATTAAGCGTGCCTTTAATATTTTGCACCCAAGTTCCTATGTTCAAAGTTTCAATGGTTTCTACCCAGCGCATCACTTGCTCAGCCTTTTGGTAACAGCGATTGATCACAGTATTAGATTGCTCAGCAACAACATTGATGTTCTTTGCTTGTAAAGAGCTATCTTGAGTATGCATATTCAGTGATTTACAAGTTACTTGCTGCTCGTTAGATGTTTGCCTAATGCTATTGGCGGTAACTGCTACTTCACCTGAACTAACTTGGTTAATACCGCCTTTGCTGCTCAATGTTGTTACACCTGAAGTTTCAAGCTGTAAATCACCATCTACCTTAATTCGATGGGCGCTTTGTTGTTTTTCTAGCACTGCTGTTATGTAACACTCACCTGCTAACGTACATATCATCACTGTGTCACCAACATCAGGTGCAATCAGACAACTTGCCGCTACTTTGGCGTTTTGAATACCTTGTGAACCTGTCACTAAAAACAGCTGATTGTTAATCGCCTTTATGGTTGCTTTGTCTATGCTGTTAGCAGAATCTAACGGAGAAAATTGCGTTATCGGTTTCATAAAAATCCTTAAGGCTTAAATTGCTCTGCTTGTTGACGCTTTTTGTCAGTCTCTAGAGCCAAGTCTCGACTGGCTCCTTGCCAATTGGCACCTTGTTCTAAAATTTCATGCAAATTAGCGCGGTACAAAGCGCTATCACGCATATCCGCTTTGGTTAAATCAGCATGAGAAAAGTCGGCATAAGTTAAATCGCTGTTGTTGAATATCGCTTGAACTGCCGAAGTTTGAGTCAACACCGCTTGTTTTAAGTTTGTCTTACTAAAGTTTGCTTGGTTAAGCTTAGCTTCTGGAAACAATGCCTGCTCTAAACTGGCGTTAGAGAAATTAGTTTGAGTTAAGTCTGCCTTCATAAAAATGGCGTTATTGGCTACAGCCTGAGTAAAATTAGCCCCTGCTAATTTCGCTTCGATAAAGCCACATTGCTGCAACTGGCAACCAGTAAAATTAGCGGCTGTCATAATGCAGTCTTTAAATTGGCATATTTGAATGTTTACTTGACTAAAATCGAACTCGGTAAAATCTGCATTTTGGAAAAATACCAGCTCCAACTTGCATTGGTTGAGCTTGATTTTACTAACGTCGCAATCAATAAAATTAGTACGGTAATGCTGGCTATTGTCAAAGTTAGCGTTACTCAATTTAGTATTAATAAACGAGCTTTGGGTTAACTTCGCCTCGTTCCAACTAGACTCAATCAATTCAGATTCAACAACAGTTAACGTATCGGTTGTTACGTTTTTTGCTATCAGTGCTTCAAGCTTCGATTCCGCTATCGTGGTATGCAGACATTTACTCTTGCTAATGTTGGTGTTTTTGCCTTTGCATTTAGCAAAATTAGCTTCGCTCAACTCACAATCGATTAAGCTTGCATCGGTTAAATCACAGTCAACAAAAGCCGCTTGTTTTAAGTTACAACTATCAAACTTAGTACCTGTGAAATCACATTGTGAAAATATTGCCCCAGCTAAGTCTAAACCTGAGTAATCTTGCCTACTTAAATCAGCAGCAAAAATCGGCGGAGCCTCACTAGCAAAACCTTTAACTCGCTTTTGTAATTGTTCTTTGTTCAATTTTTCTTTAGTTACTAGTTCAAAGGTCATGGTCGCCAATCCCGTAAAATAGTATTTTCCAAATAAGCACCGAAGAATCGGGTCTCACCTAGGATCGCGTTAATAAAGCTAACACTGTACAAATTGGCTTGAGCAAAGTTACAACTGCGAATATCTGCCTGCATCAAGTTCGCTTCCATCATATTGGCACTAACTAAGCTGCTGCCTGTTAATTTGCTTTCAATGAATTGGCTTTGAATTGCAGTCGCTTTATCGAAATTAGCATCAATTAAACTAGCCCCTCCAAAATCACTTTTATTAAGCTCTGCACGAATAAAGTTGGCATTGTCTAAATGAGCTTCTCGAAAATTGGATTCCGTCACGACAGAGTCGGAAAAGTCAGACTGAGCAAGGTTTGCACCGCCAACAAAGCGAACATTATGTAACAATGAATGATTGAACTTAGCGCCCGTTAAATCTGGCGTGACAAAACTGGTTGAGTTCATGGTACAGCGAATAAACTGACAGCCAGTTTGTTGGCCTTTGATAAAGTTGGTTGCGTCAAATTGGCAGTTTTCGAAGGTGCAAGACAAGATGTCCATTTCGACAAAGTTAAAGCCAGAAAAGTCACAACCGACAAAATGACAATTAACTAATTTAGTCTCTAGCCAAGCATCTAAACGCTCACCAAAGTCACAGTGTTCAAAACGGCAATGCTCGAAAGTTGATTTACTAAAGGTTGCCTCATTGAAATTTTGTTGCGCAAAATGACACTTACTAAACTGCGCCGCACCTAAATTAACGTCTTTCATATTTGCCGCGGTGAAGTTGCAATCCGTTACTTTTGCTTTTGCAAAGTTAGCTTTCTCTAAATTTGCCTCAGTAAAATTACACCCTGTCAGTACTGTGTATTCTAATAAGGCACGGAATAAATTCGCTTTTAGCAACGACTCGTGGCTCATTTCGCCAAAGGCAATATCAACAAAAGGGCCTACAGCTCCGGTTTTATGTTCAAGCAGCAGCTTATCAACTCTGTGCTGCTCTTCACCTTCATGAGGAGAGCGAGCTTCTGCCATAAAATGGGCGGATTGCAAGTAAGCATCGGCAGAGAATTCAAGCGCGTCTTGCTGAACTTTTTCAGGGTCAAAGCTGGTTAAGTCGTCTCTGCCAAGCATTAACTTTTGTTTTTGCTCATCCGACAAATGCTTAAGCACTTCTGGGTCATCTAGTATATCTACCTGTTTATTCAATGACTCAGTTTGGAATGCCATTGACTCTGTTAGATCATTTGGGTCTATTCTTGGCAACATTGGCAATTGAGTCAGTTGCGCGAGAATGCTCTCCAGCTCTAAAATCACCTCCTCAGATCCATTCATTTGAGGGTTGTTTCGCAAGTCAGTAATTTGCTGCTCTAACTCTTTGATATTTTTCTGCTTTTGACGTTCAGCCATCACTTTGCTGTGGTCAGCCAACTCTTCCAACGCTGATAAATCTAATTTAGTTAAATCTAACTCTTGTTTAAGTTTTTCCGGCTCGGCAACTATCTTGTTCTGGATCGCCACCATCTTTTTTACATCTTCATCTTCGAGCTCATCCAATTCGGTGCTCGTTTTTTTATTAGCGGCCTGTTTAAGCTGCGCAATTTCTTCTGTACAGCCTTGCTTTTCTAACTCTTGGTAAGCCTTATCTAATTGTTGCTCAAGCTTTTCGTCCATGCCTTGAGAGTTTTGTTCAGCAAAGGTTTGTAAATTATCTGCTTGCGCTGACGCCGTTTCACTAACATCATCACCGACAATAGCTTTTAGGCCGCATGTCACCCCAGTCGGGATCAATGCACTGGTGTTTAATAAGTACTTCCAACCATGCTCTAAGTCACTACGCTGATCTAACTCTTGCTTATAGTGCTGCTGTGTTCTGGCGGCTTCATGACTGTATTCATGGCCTAAAATAACTTTTAGCACATCCTTACCAAACGGATGAGCAATCTCATAACTGCCTCGATGCACTAAAATGCCTAAATCGTCATTTGGGAAGAAATACACAGTGTCTAAGGTTAATGGTATTTCTTTAAATTGAGTTTGCTCAGGCTGCTCCATATCAACCTGCTGCTCGACAAAAAAGCGTGCTGATATTGCAGGCAAAGTGCCCGTTAGTTTTGGTTGTTCAGCATTAAGGTTAATAAATTCATACACTTCCTGACCAGACAAGGCAGTATCTAACCATTGATCTTGCGGAGCGGCATTGAAGTAGCGCCAGTCGATATCAGGAGCAAGACCTGGCATATGATTATCAATGTAGTTTTGGTCGTAAGTGCCTATGTATTGCTTTCGTTGTGGCCAGTCGTTGCTAATATGGCCAAAGCTGGCTGGGGTAGGTTGCGCTTTACTCGACGCCACCAGCTGATTCGGATATTCAACATTTGGTAAGTGCTCAGCATTAAACCCTTTACCAATTGGATTTTGCAGAAATTCTTCACCGCCAAATGCATGCTGGTAATTCAGTGGCATTTCAACAAAACGCTCCGCTTGGCTAGCCACTTTCCCCAAACCTGATTGTTGCCAACTTCTATTACCCGATACTTGCAGCACTTTTCTTTTGCCTGCAAATGATGCTTCAACTAGTAAGCCTGTTACAGCTTGTTGATTTGGCGCTATCGCGTTGCCGTAAACTGCAAACTCTGGCACCTCTTTGAGCATGCCTTCATCAATTGGCCCAGTGTTATCAATGTACTTCGAAATAATGGTCCAATATTCTTGCTCTGCAATGGCTTCACCAGTAGACAGACGAAAGCCCCAGTACACCGACGAACAAGCAAAGTGTTTGTGGTTGTACTGAAATTGTCGCTGCATTAACGAAGCGTGAAGAGACTTAATGACATTCATTATGAGATCAACGTAATAATGGAGTTTGCCAAATTAGCCTTAGATGAATTCGCCGTTAACTCCGTGGCTTTAACTTCAAGTGTTTTCTTTAATATCTCTAATTGTTGAGACTTAATCTCCAAGGCTTGTTCGGCTTTAAATTTGGCCACCATAGCGGATAACCTCGCATTAGTAGCAAAGCCACTCACTTCACAATTTTTCATTGTGCCATCTTCGATTTCAATCTCGATGGAAGGTCCACCTAGGCCTACTTTGTTGGCAACTGAAATCGTTGGCCCGCCAGAGATCTCCATACTCATCGTCATGTTAGCGGCAGCGGATAACTCAAAGGTCATAACAGTGTTTAAGCCCAAACTGAAAGTCGATGACAGAGAGTTAGTAGCACTGGCACTGATCTCTATCATTTCAGATGAAGAGACTCCTGCGGACATGGTAAAACTGGCTTCGTGACTAGCTGAGAAGCTAAAGCTCGCGGTTTGCGTAGCACTCGGTTCATACTTGGCTTCAAAGGTGCTGGTACTATTGCCCGATGCGACGAAGTCAGTATAAGAGGCTGCTGATCCACCCACTGAACTGATCCATTGTTGAGTTCTATCGCCTTCAACTATGCTATGTTCTTTTTCAGTTGTATCGTCTGAGTCGTAATCCCAAGTCTCGGTGTAATCACCGTTATCTTTTTCTAATAGGGTGATTTTGCCTTTGTCATTCCAAGTGCGTGTTTCATCACCATTCGACTCATACACCATTTGCGAACCATCTTCGGTCCAAGTTGCTTCGTATGAACCTGTACTAACGTAAATCAGTTTGCCATCACTGTTATAGGTATAAGTGACATCATCGTCTTCACCATCTTGCTCAATGTTGACCGTACTGCCAATTTTTACCTTAACTTGATCATGAGCCGTCACCAAAGTTCTCACCTGTGCTAAATCACTTTGGCTAATGGCAACTAAATCATCACTGCTGCCTTTTAAAATACTTTCTTTTGGTAAAGAGTCGCTGTCTGCACTGTCTTTTCTGGCACTCTTTGATTGCAGCAACAAGCTAAATGCATCATCAAAGCTACCCTCATAATCAACTCTATGGGCTTCAAACAGAGGGCCATAACTGTATTTCGCGCTATCAGGTGATAAGCCTGAACTGTCGTCACTCGACGAGCCACTTAAGTTAGTGAGTGCCTCGTGATATTCGTGAGTAATGCCTAGGTGAGTTAGATACTTATCACCTTTACTGCGTTGAATAATGAATTCACCAGAGATCTCTTCATCATTCGTCAACTCAACCCCTGCAATACCAATATCGCTTTGTTTGGTAAATGGAAAATCGAGATTATTGCGATAATCCGTATCCGTATTTTGTGCGAATAAATTAGTTTGTGTTGTTAGCTTTTGACCACCGTAAACACTGACCTTTTCAATACCCTCTGTAGTCATAACAAAGCCATCACCAGAGTGGTTTGGTGCACCTAAGTGCAAATAAGTTTTGTCATCACCTGTATGTAACTTGATGCGGTTTTTACCCTCTTGATCTTCGAGTTCAATTTTGTTGCCCGAAGCGGTTTTTATTAGGTTATTAGTCTGGTTTTCGCCAGTAACCACACTCTGTTGGTCGCCACTATCATTGATTGCACCAGAGATAAATGGACGGTCTGGGTCACCCGCAATAAAGCCTAATAGTACTCTAGTTCCTTTGCGTAATGGGAAGTGCATGCCTTCAGATGCGCCACCATAAGGTTGCATCATGCGCACCCAGTGAGACGCTTTACCACTATCTCTATCTTTACGGTCAAATGGTAATTTCACCTTGTAACGGCCAGTATTATCTAACTCGGCATAATCAGATCCCGCTTCTGCGTCGATAACCGCATTTAACGTACCTTTAATTTCAGGTACTGAAGTTTGCCTTTGCGGAGCAAATTCAAGTTCAGCGTTAAAAGCATTGAAACTATTGATGTAATTGGCTTGTTCACTGGCTGATAAGTGCGCGTCGTGGCCGCCTTCTACTAAATTAGCACCTTCGTGATAAACGCTTTCCAACAAATAAGATTGCTGATTAAAGGCTGCTCTTGGGTGGTTCTCTAGATTGAAGATATGACCGGCTGATAAGTTAGCAATATCACCTTCGCCACTGTAGGTTTTATGGCGGCAAATAAAGGCATTAGCATGAATTTCTGCAAGCTCTTCGCCTTCTTCCGGTGAAACTATGTTTAAACCGTACAGGTTAATTTCACCCATGCCTTTGTTGTTAAT
This sequence comes from Psychrosphaera sp., assembly GCA_965200905.1. Classification (GTDB taxonomy): domain Bacteria; phylum Pseudomonadota; class Gammaproteobacteria; order Enterobacterales; family Alteromonadaceae; genus Psychrosphaera. The sequence goes on along the minus strand of CBDAVN010000007.1, from coordinate 6,642 downwards.
TAAAAACTCGCCACGAATATCTAATGACGGGGTTTCATCGTTAAAATCACGTAAGATCACTTTTTTTGGCAAGCTGTGACGCTTACAAATTACACTCGTTAAGGTGTTGCCATTTGATACAGGGTTAAGAGCGCCACTGGTTTGATAGTGCACTGCGCCCGTTTCCATGCCTCTGGCAGGAATGTCGGGTAACGCTTGGTTATGGTCACAAAACACCATAACTTCACCCTGTTCACTATCTTCAAAATAGTAATAAATACCCTCTCGCTCAATTAACCTTTGTAAGTAAGCTAGGTGTGTTTCTTTGTACTGTAGTCGAAACGGCCATTTGCGATATTGACGATTAAATGCAAAACGGAAATCTTGACCATTGACGAACCCCGCTTCTTCTAACATTGCGGTTAGCGTTTCAGTGATCGGTTGGTCTAGATAAACCTCATTGGTTTCGAATAACCCAAGTTGCCATACTCTTGGCACCATACGAGCGCGGTATAAGGTGTGATCAGGATAGTATTCGGTATCTTCAAATTCGTTGACCATGCCTTGGATCACCCTTACAGGCTCAAGACTCGGTACCGAGCCGACTTGATGATAAATTTCCAAGCGACAAACTTGGTTTAATACTTTGTCTTCGTCGAGGTCAACGTCCATACATTTGAGTTCTAACTCAAAGTCGAACAAAGCAGAAATGCGCTCTTCACCAGTAAAACTCAATAAAGTAAAACTGTCTTCACTTAAGCCACTGGTGCTGATGATAAATTTGAATGTGTATTGACTCATTAATTACTACCTCCCGTCGTCTTGCCAGTGTTAACTTAGCTTTAACGGAGCTGTTATCTTTTCGTCAGCTTGTGCGCTTTGACTGCCCAACAACCAAGTATTACGACCAAGGGCAAAGCCACTGCTATCTTGATGCTGTAACATCAGGTCAAACTTGCCTTCTGGCTCAACTTCAATTTGCAGATCAATTAACAAAGGCTGAGCAACAAAGTATTGCACTAACTCTTTTAGAGCATGCCAATTACCTTCATTAATGCACCAGAAGTTATACTCTTTGGCGGATAAAGGTGAGATCTCAATTCTCAGCTTTGCTTGTGCTTCTTGCATCTTATCGCCAAGCAGAGCATTCACTCCTAACTGGCAAGCCTGTTGGTTCAATGCCGATTGCTGATGAGTTTGGATTGACAGCCAACGAGGGACAAATTCGACAACCTTAATCTCAGCTTTTTCAAACAAATCCGTTAGCAGGCGTTTAAGCCCTGCAGCGGTGCCTTTTTGATGACGAAATAGATTTAAATTTCTTAGAATGAAGGCGCGATTAGGAAACTTAGCCAACCAACTTTGATTGCGAAAACCCGCCATAGCAAACATGAAATCATGGATGTTTTGCTTACCATCATCTAAATAATGCGGTAGATGCTGCGCTTTTGCGGCAAAGACCAACTGATATAAACGTTGATGGATAAGGTCTAGAAATAAGCGAGCTTCGTCTTGTTCTTTATGACTAGCCTGAATAAGCTCTTCGGTGAAGAACTTTGGCAATGGTGAGTTGCTGCCATATAAGCCTGGCAGATTAACGTTTAAAAAGTAAAGTGAACGGCCTTCTTGTTCAACTTTTTCGATACTTACTACTTGGGTGCGACCGTGACTTAAGCCCAATACAGGGCGAATTCTTATCACGTGCAAAGGGTTTAGTCTTTGCGCCTGCACCGACTCACACAGTAATTTGTATGCCTCAAGAAACGAGTATTTAGATGCGTTTTTTAACAACTCTTCCATCTTAGCCTCTACTACAGCCCTGAACCTAAGCGGATAGGCCACTCTTTTTTGCTGCCTGTACGAGAGTCAGTAACGGCTAGTTGGCTAAAACTATTTAACGGGATTTGCAAAGCAAAGATTTGATCTAACAGCGCAGCAAATAAGAAAGTTTCACCTTCATTGATAAAGTGTCCCGAGTTAATAGTGATTTGGTACAAGACGCCTCGCTGTAACACGCCGTTAGCGAAATTGTCTTTTGCGGTAACCGTTAATGCCTCAATAGAGTCGATTCTATGCTGTAGTGTTTTTTGCTTTGCCTTGCCCGCTAATTGCGATGGAATGTGATGACTTAACAAGTCTTTTAACTGCTCGACACTGTTAATATTTTGTAAACTCAACGCTTGGTCAGATACCACCTGCCATGCAGCATGGGTTGCCACCACTGCACTTTGATAGTCCGTTGTTGCCGTTAAGTTATTAAATTTAACTAATTCTGGGCTGCTGCTAGTGGCTTGATTGATTTCACCAGGCTCAACCTTTGACGCAACCGCGCCATGACAACATTTTACTTTAACTCGCAGCACCTCAGGCTCTGTTGGTCTGGTACCTGGTGCAAATTGTAACGACAGCCAATTTGCAGTAGTGCCATTGCCCTGAACATTGGCGCTTTGCCCCACCGTTATTCCCGGCTTGCGGTAAAAATGAAAGCCTGCGGCGTTTTTTAATGACGGCTCAGGTCGTACTAAATTCTGATACTTACGGTTGCGTTCTCTGTCTTTTTTAATGCTTTCAACCTGCACCACATCAATAATAGGTAAGTCATGTTCAATTGATGCTGTGCGTTGTTTTGCTGACAATGGGAATTCAAGCTGAACACCGTTCATTGCTGTTGGATCAGCATAATGTTCAAACTCATTCACCACAGGTGTGCAATACAATTTGACTTGTTGACTCGACAACTCAGGTAAATTGATATTTGGTGGAATGAAGGTCAACTTAAGTTCAAACTGCTCACCACTGCGCTGTTGCCACTGAGTTAAATCAATATCGGCAAACTGAAACTTCTCAGGCACCATGTAGTACTCTTGCAATACTTGATGCACTGAAGCACTGCCTTCATGGTTAAACAGACTTTTAGAGATATCAAAACCAGTCAAGCTTAAACGTGACTTATCCAGAGTGTTTACACCTGAATTATCTGTCACTTCAATATCAATCAACTGTTGGTGCAGCATTAGCATCCATAGGCTGGCTTCACTGCTTGGCAAATCAATATACAAACGAAGCTTATCAAACTGATAGTTCGCCAAGTCATTCTTACTAGAATCAAATTTAATCGATAACTGTAATACTCTCTGCCTTGTTCCCGCTGACTCTATTTGCGCAGGCGCTAGTGATACATCTGCAACTGAAATTGGCATAACTTCTACTGGCCACGCATTGGTAAAACGACAAGCAATAGGTTCACTGCTGTCATTAAGTGCTACAGGAGTCGAGTCGAAGCCCCTACCTTTAGCAATATTAAGTGGGGTGAGTAAGTTTGCTTTCGGCTCCATCGACAAAATACTGGTCGCTGGGATAGGTTGCATTAATGACGGCGTTAGTGCTTGAGACAACGCTTGCAGGGCAACAGGAAACTGGTCGTTTATTTGCTGTTTAAACTGCGCCGTTAAGTACGACACACCTTGCAAGATCATTTCAACGTCTGGGTCAGAAGACTCTCTTGTTAAACTCTCTGTTAACGCTGGATACTCTTCACTGAAAACCTGTGCTGACTCTTTTAACAGCTTTAGTTCTTGTTGGTATAAATCGACTAAATTGGTCATACTAACTCCAGCTCAAAAGTGCTGTCTGATTGCAGCTTGCCCACCATAGCTATGGTTTGTTTACTGACGGTTTCAATCACCAATTTAAACGCCATTACAACACTAATGTTGTTATCGTTTTTCAATTGGCTGTTAATCGTCACTACTCGTGGCTCTGCAAGTTTTATTTGTTGATTGATATGAGCAAGAAATAACTGTTTATCTGCTTCATTCTGCAAGCCCTGACTGATATCAAAGGTCGGCATACCAAGTGCAGGATTAATCAAAACACTGCCTTGGCGAGTATTGAGTAATTTCAAAATAAACTGACAAATAGAACTGGCGGAGTCTAACTTGTCATCATCAAAACCTTGTTGCTGTGCTTTTTTTGCTACTAGCTTTTCCGTTAACCTCAGCATTACTCACCTCGCCAATTGGTTTGGTAAGTGACATCGCCATCCGGCCCCCAGCTCCAGGTAATACCTTCATAAGCTAAAGTGATGTTTTCCATAAAGCGCAAATACTCAGTGTCACTTTGCTCAAGTTCTGGAGTCCATGGTGCTATGCTAACTATGTAAGCTTTCGTTAGCTCAATACGATAATAAACTTGCTCTTCACCCGTTTTGGTAAAGCGGTACCACTCAAGGACGACTTTATTCAGTTTTTCTTTTTCAACTAATGCCTGATATAGCTTAGGCGTACTCTTATCAACTTCTTTAACTATGGCTAATGGCTGATGAATGACAGGGCCATTGCTGATGTTTTGTTGCGATTGAAAAGGCAGCTTTAATTCATGTTTAAATGAAAACAAGTCAATGCTGTTTTCACGGCCCTTGCGTATTGATGAACCTTCAATGTTGCCCTGAACTTCAGCCTCAATTTTCATGTAACCTGAAAATTCCATTAGTTACCTCCAGATGCTATTGCATCATCAGCCATAGGCACTGAGGTATGAATAGTGACTGAGTTGCCTAAGTATTTTAGGTGCGGCACTAGTTCAACAGAAATATCGTACCAGCCAGTCGTTTGCGTATCTGACACTGTGACACGGCCATCTCGCAAAGGCCTTTCAGCTCGGATTTGCTTACTTGGCGACTCAACATCAGAAACGAACTGACGTAACCAACGATTTAACTGAGTTGATAACTGTGCACTGTTGGCTGAAGCGCCAATTTGTTCGCGGAAAATGATCTTCAAACAATGAATGATCCGCAACACGATAAATAAGTATTGTAGCTGGGCACTGGCTATCGAATCTGCCGTTTGCGCCAAGCGAAGTAATTTAATGCTCCCCCACCTAACTGAGTTAGCCGACTGGAACAATAATTCATGACTAAATTGACGTGTACAAATAGGGTTGAAGCCCAAGCTGATAAGCTCAGCTTCCTTTTGTTCTGAGAAAGCTATCTCAATTGGGAAACTCGCTTCATCATGGGTTAGCGCTGACACGTCTAACACACCACCTTGATGGCCAGAAATAAAGGTACAAAAACCATGTTCATTGAAACTGCGGATTAGATTTGAGACAAAACCATAACTCGCATTTCCCCACAAACAAGCATCATGATCTTCGCCTATCGCTTCTTCAAACCATCGTAGCGCTTGGTTTTGCTTGCTATAACTGGTTCTAAATAACAATCTAGGCAGAGTGAGTGACAAATAGCTGGCCTGCTCTGAGGCAATAAAACTGCGCCATTTAATAAACTTTGGCCCTGAGTGAATATCAGTTACCGAAGCAATATTTTGAATGTCTGGATAATCTTCGGTATCAAACATACTTGCCGTAGTGCCTGTTACCAGAGGTACATAAGCTTGTGAACATACCTCAGTTACGGCTTTTAACACTGCTAAATCATGACCATAACCTGCGAAGTAATCATCTAACATCATTACGCCATAAGGCACAGCACCGTATTGACCTATGCTATCAACAAACAACATTTGGTAAAGTTGAGAGTCAGTTAAATCTGAGCTAGAAAATAGATCTTCGGTCAGTAAATCACGACTGCAAGGAACACAGTCAATCAAACAAGTTTGACTGCCCGCGGTAGTTTGGCAAAGCCAATACAACCCAGTCCAAGCCGCTTCTACGCTTTGAAAATCCGCTTGATGTAAAATTTGATTCAGTACATCGGTTAACGCCAACTCTAACTCACAAACCAAGAGCTCCAGCTCTCGGCGAGAGATTTTAGGCTGACTCAGTTCAGGTAAGTGAACCTGACCACAATTAAAATCATTCCCAACAAAGCTCATACCATCTAATTGTAAACGAGCTTGAATTTGCTCAATCACATTAGCAAGGTCAGATAAAAAGACTTCGCGGTGAATAATCGACGCAGGTAAAAAGTCTGCGTAGTTATTTATTGCGTAGTGAAACTCTAAAGTTTGTAACTCAATTCCTTTTAATTGACACAACCTTGGGCTTTCAATAAAAACCGTCACTTCCGGCGCTATGCTAGCCATAACGCGGTCGAAGTTTTCCAAGTTAATCGCCATCGGTTTTTGGAACTCACTCAGCTCTCTAGAACCAACCAAAGGAGCCACGATTAAAGACTTAAAAGGTAAGGCCCCTTCCTGTTGTGGCAAAAATGACAGTTCGCTTACATCACTATTCATTGCCTAGTTCCAACATTGAGTAATATGTTCTGGCGCTTTAGGTGGCTTATTCGCTAGAGAATTCATTAGCTTAAGCGCACCGTCAATGTCCAAATTAACGTCCATGTACTTGATCTTAAATTGATTCAGTACATAGAAGTGCTCAGGAAAATCTTCTAACTGATAACGTTTCTTACCTGAAATGAAGTCTTCTAAGAAATCGTATACGCCATTTTTGCCACCGTAGAATCTTTCAATCGTTTTATTGCCTATTTTTATCTTCACACTCGCGGCAGTACAACTAGGCTGCCAATTAAATTGACCATTTACGATAAAGTTATTGTTCACTAATACTTGAGCTTCATCGGCACAATGTAAAGCAACTTGGGTTTCTGAAACATACAGTAGCGCATCTTGGTTTAAGTCCGTTGGCAACGCTTGAATTTTTAAGTTAAAGCTTTCAAATTTCTGCTGCTGGGCAACA
>CBDAVN010000006.1:0-255782 GCA_965200905.1 Psychrosphaera sp. | reverse complement strand
ATTTGCATCGTGTATTCCCGTTAATCAATATGGATTTTGGTATTTAACAACACTTTTTTTAATAAGCTTGTTAAACAAAGTTATGATGAAGGAGAATGAAACCGCATTGGGTAAGGGCGTGTAAGCATTTGTAAGCTTGCAATTTATAAACTGATCAACCTGCATAGAAATTCTATTAGTTGTGCAAATGAAATCATCTGGTACAATCAGTCTACTGTATTGAAAAAGCCATTGACAATGAAAATAATAAAAGCACAAAGCCCAGCTGGTTTCGCCGAAGAATACATCGTAGATTCAATTTGGAACAACCGTTTCCCTCCAGGGTCAATTTTACCAGCTGAACGTGAACTGTCTGAATTAATTGGCGTAACAAGAACGACGTTACGTGAAGTTTTACAAAGATTAGCAAGGGATGGCTGGTTAACTATTCAACATGGCAAGCCAACCAAGGTTAATAACTATTGGGAAACCTGTGGTTTAAACATTTTACCTACCTTAGCGAAATTAGATATTGAGCGAGTAGGGGATTTAATTGATCAAATTCTATCAGCCAGAACTAACTTCAGTGCTATCTATGTTCGTGGTGCGGTTAAGAACAACCCTGAGAAAGTGATTGAACTGGCGCAAAAGGCCGTGACCATTTCTGATGATCCGCAAGAGTTTGCCGAGTTTGATTATTACATTAACCATGAGCTAGCTTCGGCATCGAATAATCAAATCTTTGTATTGGTATTAAACGGCTTTAAAAACTTTTGGTCGAAAATTGCTAGTTATTATTTTTCACATGAAGAAGCAAGAACGTTAGCGCGAGAGTATTACGCTAATCTAGAGAAGTATGCTAGTGCGGGTAAATTTGATGAAGCTATCATTTTAATTCGTAAATACGGTATTGAGTCTGGCAAGATCTGGAATCAAGTGCGTACCAGCTTCCCTAAAGACTTGGTCGAATAATTCGAGACTGCACTCGAATTAACTGCAACCGTCTTAACTAATAAGTAAGGGGCGAGATACAGATTAATTTGTATCTCGCCCCTTTTTTATTTTAGACTGGCTTTAATCTTGTTTTAGGCCAACTCTATGCCACAGTTAGAACTCTTTCATATTCCTAGTCCCTGCAAGGGGATCTGCCAAAACGGAAGCAATGGCTTTTGCCAAGGCTGTTTTCGCAGTCGTGACGAAAGGTTTAACTGGCTACATTTTTCTGATGAAGAAAAACGCCACATCATTCGTTTGTGTAAGTCACGTAAATACCGTTGGCTGAAAAAGCAAATTGAAACTAAGATCAAACAGCTTCCAACAGATAATGATCCAACACCTGACTTATTTGACTAAGTTTTAACAGTTACATTTTAAGCGCAATTTTAACTGCTGTTTCAAGAATATTTTCGCTATTTGCATAATGCTCAGCAGCCACACCTACACCTTACCAATTATGTTCTCCGTCGATATTGTTAATGATTGAAAGAAAAGGGAAAAGTAGGATATAAATAGTGCTGATTTATCTATTAATTTTAAACAGGTATAACAATGAAAAAGCTATTTTCAACCCTAGCATTATTGCTTTCGACCGCAGCTAGCACGGCCAGTGCTATAGAGTTGACCAGTACAGATATCAAAGAAGGTCATCATATGAGCAACACGTTTGAATTTTCTGGCTGGGGCTGTACAGGTAAAAATTTATCACCGCAGCTAGCATGGAGCGACTTACCAAAGGGAACAAAGAGTTTAGCCTTAACGGTTTACGATCCTGATGCACCAACGGGCAGTGGCTTTTGGCACTGGCTAGTTACCGATTTACCTGCTGATTTAACCGAACTTAAACGTGGCGCAGACGTAGCTAAGTTAGGCGCCAAACAATATCGCAATGATTATGGCAATCATGCTTTTGGTGGCGCTTGTCCACCATCTGGTGATGGTATGCACAGATATCAGTTCACACTTTGGGCAATGCCTGTAGCTGAGCTAGGTATTGGTAAAGATACACCAGCAGCGGTAGTTGGATTTCAGCTCAATGCGAAAGCGTTAGCTAAGAAAACCATAACGGCGACTTATACTAAATAATATTAAGCAAACAAGGTTGCTAACGGCTTTCAGCACCTCTCCCCAGAGACTGATCGAAGCTTATGGTTAGCAACCTCGTTAATTTGGTACAAGGTTCAAAGTGGTTTAACAAGCACCTTTGAATTGCGTTGGAAGTTATAAAGTTCTTTTTTCTTTGATGGCAGAGATTCAACGCTAGTTTCAACAAAGCCTTGCTCTTGAAACCACATTCCACTGACGGTTGTCAGGACAAATATACTGTCTAAGCCTTGAGCAATAGCTTTTTCTTTGATCTCTTTGAGCAGTCTATTACCGCGATTTCCTTTGCGGTAATCTGGGTGGATAACCACACAGGCAAGCTCACCCGTTCGCTCTTCAGGGTAGGCATACAGCGCAGCGCAAGCTATGATCATTTCTTCTTTTTTCAATACCACAAAGCGGTCAATTTCAACTTCTAGCATTTCTCTAGAACGTTTTACCAATACGCCTTTTTGTTCCAGTGGTTGAATAAGTTCTAAAATGCCTACCACATCATCAATGGTTGCTGTGGTCAGTTGTTCTTTGTGGTCTTTAGCGATAAGCGTACCTGCACCATCTGGTGTAAACAGCTCTTGCAACAAAGCAGTATCACTTTGATAACTGACGCAATGGCAGCGTTCAATACCATTTTCTCCAGCTTTGATAATGGCTCTAATTAGCAACTGCCTAACGTGCTCATCTTGCTCATTAAGAAGGGTTTTGACTGTACGTACACTACAGCTGCGAATCAATTCACCACTGACATCGGTTAACCCTTCGTCTTCGGTGAAAGTAATCAGCTTATCGGCATTTAAAGCTATGGCGGTTTGCGTAGCCACATCTTCTAATGCCAAATTAAATACTTCGCCTGTAGTTGAATAGCCAATAGGGGAGAGTAGAACAATAGAGCCAAAATCCAATTGGGTATTGATGCCTTTGGCATCTACGCGGCGAACACTACCTGTGTATTTATAATCGACACCGTCGTGTACACCCATAGGTTTGGCAATAACAAAGTTGCCAGTGCTGACTCTGATCTCTGAGCCGTGCATCGGCGAGTTAACAACACCCATGGTTAACAGAGCTTCAATTTGTAATCTAAGCGAACCAGTAGCATCTTTTACAGCAGTTAATGTGTCTGCATCCGTTACTCTAATGTTGTTGTGAATATGACGGTTAAGTCCGCGTTGCTCAATACGCTCTTCTATTTGCGGCCTAGCACCATGCACTACAACCAGTTTCATTCCTAAACTGCGCATCAGAGCAATATCGTGAATGATATTGGCGAAGTTTGGGTGTTGTACAGCTTCACCTCCAAACATTAATACCACCGTTTTGCCACGATGCGCATTAATGTAAGGAGCGGCGTTTCTAAACCATTTTACATAGCTCTGGTTGATTGAATCTTGCATCGAAGACTCATGGTTAACAGGGCTAGGGTTCGTTGCCATTTATTAAAATCCTTATCCTTGGGTTACTGCATAAACCATAGCCACTTCATCATTTGGATCTTTGTGAGGGCTTGGTTCACTGTCTTCTATAATGTTGTCAGCTAAGCTTGCTTTATCAATTGTGTTAAAGCCTAACGCTGCAAAGTATTGTGGAATATAAGTCAGAACAATGATCTCTTGCAATTCCATTTGGTGGGCAAACTCTAGTAAGTATTGCACTAGTGCCTGACCTTGACCTTGTTTGTGGAAGTCCTGTTCAATAACGACGGAACGAATTTCTGCTAAGCCTTTTTCATAGATATACAAAGATGCACAGCCTACAACTTTTCCAGCAATTTCGGCGACGACAAAATTTTGTACATCATGAATGATGTTTTCTCTTGTTCTCGGTAAGATCTCACCTTTTTCAGCCCAGTAACTAACAAGTTCATGTAACTTATCTACATCAGACATTCTTGCTCTTCTTACTGATGTAACCGCGGCTTTGGTTGCATTTAGTCTTTGTTGGACCTGTTTTAACGCATTGCCCATTTGACTCTTACTAGGGGAACCAACTACTTGTGAGTTAAGTAAGTCTGAAGCGCCAGACTGACCATCTGCTAAGGCTTTTTCTACTTGCACTCTCGACGTGCCACCTAAGGCTTCACGCTTGTCTAGAGTAGATTCAATTGACAGGTGTTGATATACATCTTTATCAATTTTTTCGCTGAATTTTTGTAGCTGAGTTAGCGTTAAATCTTCTAACGGCAACCCCTTATCAATGGCGTCCAATACCACTTCACCCACAATATGGTGAGCTTCTCTAAATGGAATGTCTTTACTTACTAAATAGTCAGCAAGTTCAGTGGCATTAGCATAACCTTGTTGTGCAGCTGCTAATGTCCTAGTGCGGTTTACTTGCAGACCATCAGCAACTAATGTCGCCATTTCCATGCACTCTTGCCAAGTGTCTAGCGCATCGAATAAGCCTTCTTTGTCTTCTTGCATGTCTTTGTTATAAGCAAGTGGTAAAGCTTTCATAGTCATTAACATACCCGCTAATGAGCCAGTAACACGGCCAGATTTGCCTCTAATAAGCTCACAAGCATCTGGGTTTTTCTTTTGTGGCATTAATGATGAACCTGAGCTGACTAAATCGCTCATTTCAACAAAGCCCGCCTCGCCAGAGTTGTAGAAAATTAAGTCTTCAGCAAAACGCGATAAATGGATCATTGAAATGCTGGCTGTAGACAATAGTTCAATCACATGGTCTCTGTCAGAAACCGCATCTAGACTGTTTAATGTCGCAGTTCTAAAGCCAAGATGATGAGCAAGTGCTTCACGGTCAATAGGGTAGGCGGTACCAGCTAGTGCGCCAGAACCTAAAGGTGAAGTGTCCGCTCTGTAAAGCGCGTCTTTTAAACGGCCAATATCACGGTTAAACATTTCTACATAAGCCAAACACCAATGGCCGAAAGTGACTGGTTGTGCTCTTTGTAAATGCGTATAGCCAGGTAATACCGTATTTCTCTCACGTTCGGCTAAATCAAGCATGGCTTGTTGCAAATTAACCAGTGCGACGTAAATTTCGTCCCCTTTTTCTTTACACCAAAGTTTTAAATCGGTAGCTACTTGGTCGTTACGGCTTCTGCCTGTATGCAGCTTTTTACCTAAGTCGCCTGTTTTTTCGATAAGTTGTAATTCCACCCAGCTGTGAATGTCTTCGGCATCCGCTTGTAAAATTTGCTCTGGGTTCTGTTCTACCGACGATTTTAGTTCATTTAACGCTTGAGTCAGTTTTGCAACTTCATCATCGGTTAATACGCCAACACTATTTAATGCACCAGCCCAAGAGATAGAGCCAACGATATCTTGTACTGCCATGCGATAGTCAACAGGCAAAGAATCATTGAATTTCTTAAATTGTAAACTGGCTTTTTCTTTAAACCGACCGCCCCATAGGCTCATGATCTTTCTCCGAGTTTAATTCTTCTATTAAGCTTATAAAAAACTAAGCGTCATGCTGAACTTGATGCAGTATCAACATGACATTTGCCTTTGGATCCTGAATCAAGTTCAGGATGATATTTGGCTAACGCTTACAATATCATTTCTTTGTCATTGCCTTGATACGGCTTGATAAACTGTACAGACGGATAAAGCCTTCTGCGTGTTTTTGGTTGTAAACATCGTCTGCACCAAAGGTTGCAAAGTCTTCAGAATACAGGCTGTTTGGTGACTGTCTTTTCACAACAGAGGCTGTGCCTTTGTACAATTTCACTACAACATCACCAGTTACGTCTTTTGCTAACGCTTCTGCACCTGCAACAATGGCTTCTCTTAATGGCGTAAACCAACGACCGTCATAAACTAGGTGTGAGAAATCATGGCCTAGTTTCTCACGGTATCTCAGTGTTTCTTTATCAAGGATCAAGGTCTCTAAGCCTTTGTAAGCTTTGTATAAAATTGTGCCACCTGGAGTTTCATAACAACCACGAGACTTCATTCCTACAAGACGGTTTTCAACAATATCAATACGACCAACACCGTTTTCTGCGCCTAAGTCATTAAGTAGTTTAATTGCGTCAACTGGAGATAACGCTTGGTTATTGACTTTAGTTAGCTCACCATTTTCAAAGCTTAGCTCAACATATTCTGGTTTATCAGGTGCTTGCTCTGGTGATTTTGTCCAAGTCCATACTTGGTCTGTCGGCTCTTGCCATGGATCTTCTAATTCACCACCTTCGTGTGAGATGTGCCAAAGGTTAGCGTCACGGCTATAAATTTTAGTAGCACTTGCCGTTGTAGGTACGTTTTTCTCCGCTAGGTAATCCAATAAGTCTTCACGGCTTTCCATTTCCCACTCACGCCAAGGTGCGATAACTTCTAAATCTGGAGCTAGTGCTGATACTGCACTTTCAAAACGAACTTGGTCGTTACCTTTACCTGTGCAGCCATGAGCAATGGCATCTGCACCTAACTTAACTGCTAGTTCTACTTGCGCTTTTGCAATCACAGGACGAGCAACAGAAGTACCTAATAAATATTCACTTTCGTAAATGGCACCGGTTTTTAATGTTGGGTAAATGATGTCTTTGACTAACTCATCTTGTAAATCGATAACGTGACATTCACTTGCACCTGATGCGATGGCTTTTTCTTCAATGCCTTCTAGCTCTTCGTCACCTTGACCCACGTTAGCTGCGAAAGCGATAACTTCAACACTGTCACCATATTGGTCTTTTAACCAAGGAATGATGGCCGATGTGTCTAACCCACCTGAGTACGCTAATACGATTTTACTGATTTGTTTTTGCTGTAATGCCATGTTCTTTATTCTCTAAATTTGTTTGTATTCATTTCGGCAAAGGTATTGCCGTATTCAATTAAGTCTAACTAGCTCTGAAACGTGGCTAGTTTGAAAGTAAACTCAGAAGTAGGGCGTTTTGTGCCCACATTCTGTTTTCTGCCTGACGTAAAATAATCGACTGCTTAGAGTCCAGTACTTCACCCGTTACTTCTTCATCACGATGCGCAGGTTGGCAGTGCATGAAGTATTTGGCATTTAACTTATCCATTAATTGTTTAGTAACCTGATAAGGCTGAAATTTCTCGATGATGTCTTCAAGCTTAGTACCGTCGCCCATAGATATCCAAGTGTCGGCATAAATGGCATCTAAGTTACCAACTGAGTTGACATCTGAGGTAACCGTTACTGTTGCGTTATTCGCTGCTGCCAGTGAGTTTGCTTGTTCTAATACTTGAACATCAACGCTATGGCCTTCTGGCGTGATAACCACTAAATTCACCCCTAGCTGTGCGCCAGTTAACATCAGTGAATGAGTAACGTTGTTACCATCGCCAATGTAACCTAGCGTTAAACCTTTTAACTCGCCAAACAGCTCTTTCAAACTCATGTAGTCAGCTAATGCTTGGCAAGGGTGGTACAAGTTACAAAGTGAGTTAACAACTGGCACGGAAGAGGCTTGTTTTAACTCAACAAGCGTTTGATGGTCCATCACTCTGGCAACAATAGCGTCTACCCAACAAGATAAATTAGCGCCAAAATCGGCTACGTCTTCACGTTTGCCCATAGCGCCATTTTGTTGGTCTAAATAAACCGCATGACCACCCATTTTGTGAATGCCTACGTCAAAACTAACGCGAGTTCTCAGCGATGGTTTTTCGTATATTGTTGCAATGGCTTTGCCTTTTAGCGCGTCGTTGTAATTGATTGGATTGGCCTTCATATCGATAGCCAAGTCTAAAATACTGGTGAGCTGCTCAGAATTAAGATCTAAGTCGCTCAATACAGAGTCTACGTGATTCATTTCTATTACCTAAATAAAAAAATTGGCGTTAACAGTTAGGCTTGAACTTTTGTGCCTAGGGTAATGTCGTCGGATTGATTAAACTCGCTTAACGCTTTCGAGTCCTGCCAACTTCCAATGTGAACAGATCGTCGTAAGCAACGAGCGGCATCTAATGCAGCATTTACTTTTACTGCCATGCCGTCACGGATCACTCCTTGACGTTTATAAGACTCAATTGAATCTTGAGTTAATGAAGGGATTAATTGTTTGTCGCCATCTAGCACGCCCGGTACGTTGCTGAGCAAACATAAATCGGCGTTGATAAGCTGCGCGGCGGCAACAGCGGCATCATCAGCATTGATGTTCAAGGTCTGGCCTTGTTCGCTGCAACCAATGGAATTCAGTATCACTAAAAAACCAGCGTCTAATAATGTCGTGATGGCCTTTGCTTGACCCGGTTTAACATTACCAACATTACCCAGTTTTTCATCTTTAACGGTCGCGGTGAATAAATCAGCGTCCGCTAGGCTCAAAGCAAGGGCATTTACCTTCGACTTTTTACAAGCAGAAAGCAGTTGTTGGCTAGCAAAACCAGCAAGAGCACCAACAACAAATGGTAGCTGTTGATCTGGCGTTGCTCTTAAACCATCGACTTTTAACGTTTCTTGTCCAGTAGCTGCCATCACTTGTTCAACCTGTGGACCACCACCGTGAACAATTACCACTTGTCTTTGCTGTTGAATAACTTTTATTTGACTTAAAAACTCAGCCAAAGCTTGTTGATTGGTTAAGGCTTCACCACCTAGTTTAAATACGACTGGAGACATTAGTTTGCCTCCTTATTTTGATTAAGCATGTGGCTAGGCAACAAGCCTGTTGCTTGGTTTAAACCAGAAATGATATTGGCACACTGAATAGCTTGTGATGCTGCCCCTTTTAACACGTTATCAATTGCACTGATCACGATTAAATCTTCCCCATCTAATTGCCAATAAATGTCGCAATAAGGAGTATAGGCTACATCTTTAATAGTCGGTATTTGCTGCTTTAATCTAACTAAAGGCTGTTGTTTGTATGCTTGTTCAAAACTCGCCGCAATATCAGATTCTTTGGTACCAGCTTTAACTTGCATAGTAATAGTGGCTAAGATGCCTCTTTCAAAATCAGCCACATGCGGAGTAAAAATGACTTTTCTGCCAACGCCTTGAATGATCTCTGGGCTATGTCTGTGTTTGAATAGGTTGTACGGCTTTAAGCTTAGTTCACAAAAGCTAGTGCCAAGATTAGCTTTACGGCCTGCGCCACTTACACCACTTACAGCATTGATAATTGGTACACATTGCTCAGTTAATAAACCATCTGCAACCAACGGTTTTATTGCTAATTGAGAAGCAGTAGGGTAGCAGCCAGGTAACGAAATGATGTTATTTCCAAGCAGCTGCTTTGCATTCCACTCAGGTAAACCATATGGAATATCAGGCAGTAAGTCTGTGTACTGGTGTTCAAAGCCATAATATTCAGGATATTGTTCAGGCGCTTGTAATCTAAACCCACCTGATAAATCTAATACGGTTACTTTGTCGTTAGCTAATGAAGTTGCTATATCGTGGCTAAACTCGTGTGGGGTAGCTAAAAAAATAAGCCCTTGGTCAGCGTGTTCAAAGGCACTGACTAGGGCTTTTAAGTTGGCTTTACTACCAGGGAATAGTTCCAAGTCCAATAAGCCTGCATACTTTGGATACAGGTCAGATAACAGCTTGTTAGCGTCTTTACTTTGCTCTGAAACCATAACTTGGAGCAATTCAAAATTTGGATGATTGGCTAACAACCGGGCCAGTTCAACCCCTGCGTAACCGCTCGCACCAAATACTGCACATTTTATTTTCTTAGTTGATGCCATTTGTAATCTTGCTAACTTTTGTTTATCGACTTTGATGAAAGCATCATTGCAGATCTAAATTGCGATGTAAATAATAAAAATGCAAAAAATATAAATAAATATTCACATTTGTTTTGCCGCTAAAAAATCAAAAAGCAACTAAATATCTCATTAGTGTTGCCGTTTTATGAATGCGCTTAACTTTAGCTGAACTAATCGTTAATTATTGTTATTTAAAGCTTCTTCTAAAGGTGGAAGTTGGTTTTTATAAGGCTTGGATTGAAATTGAGACAATGGCTGATTGATTGCCCACTGGCTAACTTTGTTGTCAATAACCTCAATATTTACCCACTGGACAAGGGTGAAGGTATTGCTCGACGAGACATCATTACGCAAACGACTTTCTTCTACTGCTGATGCAATACCTAGATTAAGAGCGGCAACAGCGGCTTCAGTACATTCATCATTTGATAGGATGCAAGTCAAGGCCAAAAGTGACATTAACGATCCTGTCAGCGTTCGCAAATCAACAAGCTTGGCATTAATTTGGATAAGGTCTTGGCGAAACACTGTGATATTGCAAACACCCGAGTCAAAACACTCGGTTTCTGCATAAGGAAATAAGCCTCGAACTTGTCCTTGGTTCATGCCTAGCTTGAGTTGCTCTATTTGTGCTTTGTGCAGCTCTGCAATATCTGGAATGTCATCAACCGACTTGACCTTAATTGCGAGGGTGTTGCTAGTACAAGCGGTAACAAAAATAATAACAATAAATCGCAGTATAAACTTCATGATAATTCCTTGTTTGGCACTACCGCTTTACGTTATCAGGAATTGATATGACTTCAATCAATAAATAAATCTTTAATTTGAGCAGTAACTCTACAAAGGTGGCTTTTAGCTATGTTACAATCCGCCAAATTTTTTACTTTTTGTTGCCTGTAAATTGCTTAAAGTTCAAGGATTAACCTGTTTTCGTCAGGACCGTTGTTTATTTGCCGATTTAAACTTTGAATTGGCACCCGGTGATATATGCCAAGTCGAAGGGCCAAACGGTGCTGGTAAATCTACTTTATTAAGAGCCTTATTAGGTTTGTTTCGTGCTGATGAAGGTGAGATCCTTTGGCATGACGTCAATGTGCAAAAACAACAAGAAGTGTTCTTTCAAGATGTGCTTTATTTAGGCCACAAGTTTGCAATTAATGCAGACTTAACGCCACTACAAAACTTACAAGCTTGGTCAGATCTTCATCCAACTAGCAATTTAGACTACGAACAAGCCTTAACTAAGGTTGGCTTGTTGGGTTTAGAAAATATTCCATGTCATTCATTATCAGCAGGTCAACACCGAAGAGTTGCATTAGCGCGATTATGGCTATCCTCAGCCAAGCTTTGGGTATTAGATGAGCCATTTACTGCTATAGACAAAGCAGGGGTAAAGCTATTGCAACAACAATTCGCCGAGCACATGACAAACGGTGGCAGCGTTTTGATCACTACTCACCAAGATTTATCAATGCAGTTTGACTCGTTAAAGCAAGTCAAATTAGGGCAGGGTACGGAGGCCTTAAGTTAATGCAGGTTAGTTACTTTAATGCATTTAAGTCTGTATTTCGCCGCGAGTTTAAATTGGCTTGGCAAAAACCTGGGCAAATATTACAGCCGGTTGTGTTTTTCCTGATCGTGGTTTCTTTATTCCCCTTGGGTATTTCACCTGCGCCAAAAACATTACAAATGATTGGTCCCGGGGTTATTTGGATTGCAGCAGTATTAGCAATCATGCTTACTGTTGAAGGACTTTTCCGCCAAGACTTCCAAGATGGCACAATAGAATCGTGGTTGTTATCTACCGTACCTATGTCACTATTAGTGTTGGCTAAGTTACTAGCCGCTTGGGTTGTGTCTTGTGCTGTACTTATCTTGTTTACGCCTTTATTAGCTTTACTAATGAATATCGAAGCCTACATCATTCCTGCATTAATGCTGAGTTTGCTGGTTGGCTCGCCAGTTTTATTGTTTGTTGGGGCCATCGGTAATGCGTTAACCGTCAGTTTGAATCAAGGCGGTGTATTATTGAGTCTATTGGTACTACCGCTTTATATACCAGTTTTGATCTTCGCGACCGCAATGATTGAAGCGGCAAGCGTGAACATGAGTTTTGTTGGTCATATTGCCATTTTGGGCAGTATGTTATTGCTATCAGTTTTATTAGCGCCGCTGGCCATTGCTGCGGCATTAAAAAATACGGTGAATTAATCTATGTGGAAATGGCTTCATCCTTATGCCAAAGCCGAAACGGCGTACAACCTTTGTTATAAACTATTGCCTTATTTTGCTTGGCTGGCGGCAATTACTTTTGTCGTAGGTACTATTTGGGGCCTAGCCTATGCTCCTACTGATTATCAGCAAGGCGACAGTTACCGAATTATTTTCTATCACGTACCAAGTGCAATTTGGTCGATGGGCGCTTATACCTCAATGGCAGTCTGCGCATTAATAGGCATGGTGTGGCAAATTAGAAATGCCGAATTAGCGGTTTATGCCATTGCTCCAATTGGTGCGGTATTTACTGCATTAGCACTTATCACTGGCGCTATATGGGGTGAGCCTATGTGGGGCACTTGGTGGGTTTGGGATGCTCGCTTAACCTCTCAGCTTATCCTATTATTTTTATATTTAGGTGTGATTGTTTTATACAACGCATTTGAAGATAAGCGTACTGCAGCTCGTGCCGCTTCAATTTTAGCTATGGTGGGGTGGATTAATGTGCCAATTATTCATTTCTCTGTAGAGTGGTGGAACACTTTGCATCAAGGTGCCACTATCACCAAATTCGATAAGCCGTCAATTTCGTCAGATATGTTGTGGCCGCTGTTAATGACACTTGCGTCCTTCTTCTTTATATTTGCAGCGTTAACTTGCTTGCGTTTAGCGAATCAAATTTTACTTAATGACGCACGTCGTCCTTGGGTAAAACAACTGATTGAAAAAAGCGGAATTTAGTGGAATTTATATCAATGCAATTTGACTCATTATCAGAATTTATCCATATGGGCGGTTACGGTAGCTATGTATGGAGTTCAGTAATAATAGTGATCCTATTTTTATTGGCTTTAGTAGTAGATAGCGCGACAGGGAAAAAACGCACATTAAAGAAGATCAAACAAGAGCTTGAGCGCGCGGAGAAAATACAGCGAGCAAAACAAGCCCACACTCAAGACAACACATAAAGTTTATACAAGGTTTATTAAATGAATCCTCGCCGTAAAAAACGATTATTTATAGTTATTTCTTCTATAGGGTTAGTCGGTGCAGCATTAGGTTTGATGTTATATGCACTGACCCAAAATATAGACTTATTTTATACGCCATCAGAAATTTTAAATGGTAAAGAGCTTGCCGCAGGCAAGGTTGGTGAGAAGCCGCAAATTGGTCAAAGGTTAAGAGTTGGTGGCATGGTTGTCGATGGTTCTGTTGAGCGCAGCAACGATAGCTTAGATGTATTATTCCGTGTTACTGACACTGGGCCTGAAGTAACCATCAAGTACACAGGTATTTTGCCTGATCTGTTCCGTGAAGGTCAGGGTATAGTAGCGCAAGGAGTGTTAGTTGCTGAAGACGTTATTGAAGCAACGGAAGTATTAGCAAAACACGACGAAGAATATATGCCTCCTGAGTTAGCGGAGAAGATGAAGGGCATTAAACACGTCAAGCCAGAATATTAAGATGACAACACAGTGAGCTTAGTGCTCACTATTTTTATCAAATAAGAAAGATAATTATGATCCCAGAACTCGGCAATTACGCCTTATATATTGCTTTTGCATTAAGTCTTTTATTATCTATTTTCCCAGCAATAGGACTTAAGCAAAACAACCAAAGTTTGACCCTATTGGCGCCAAACTTAGCGGTTGGTATTTTCGTTTTTACATTGTTTGCCTTTTGTTGTTTAGTTTACGCCTTTTTAACCGACGACTTTACCGTACTGAACGTCGCGCAAAACTCAAACTCAGACTTACCTTATTACTATAAGATAGCAGCGAGTTTTGGTTCGCATGAAGGATCATTCTTACTTTGGTTAGTAATGCAAGCGGGCTGGTTGTTCGCTGTCGCTGTGTGGTCAAAAGCATTACCTGCCGATATGAGAACCCGAATTCTTATGGTTATCGGCTGGATTTGTGTTGGTTTCTACGCTTACATCATCATTGCGTCAAACCCGTTCGAAACGACTCTGCCTTATTTCCCTGTTGACGGTAAAGACTTAAACCCACTGTTGCAAGACATTGGTATGATCATACACCCACCTTTACTTTATATGGGCTACGTGGGTTTATCTGTTAGTTTTGCTTTCGCAATCGCTGCCTTATTAAGTGGAAATTTAGACTCAACATGGGCTAAGTGGTCAAGACCATGGACTGCCGCTGCTTGGGCGTTCTTAACTTTAGGTATCACAATTGGCTCTTGGTGGGCATACGCTGAACTAGGCTGGGGCGGCTGGTGGTTCTGGGATCCAGTTGAAAACGCATCATTTATGCCTTGGTTAGTGGCAACGGCTCTATTGCACTCTTTAGCCGTGTCTGAAAAGCGTAATGCATTTAAGAGTTGGACTGTATTCTTAGCTATCGCTGCTTTCTCTTTATCTTTATTAGGCACTTTCCTAGTACGTTCTGGCGTAATCGTTTCTGTTCACGCTTTCGCTAGCGACCCGTCTCGTGGTGTATTTATTCTAGTATTACTAGCTTTAGTAATTGGCGGTAGTTTACTTTTATACGGACTAAGAGCTGGCAACATCAAGTCAGTTGGCCGTTTTAGTCTTTTATCTAGAGAGTCAATGCTGTGGGGGAACAACGTACTATTAGTTGCTGCAACACTTGTTGTTTTAATGGGAACCTTGTTGCCATTAGTCCATAAAGAGCTTGGTTTAGGCACTATCTCAATTGGCGAACCGTTCTTTAATCAAATGTTCGTGTACTTGATTGTACCTTTTGCTTTGGTATTAGGTGCAGCGCCGCTTATTCGTTGGAAACAGGATAAATTTAAACCTCATGCCAACAGAGCAGCAATTATTCTATTAGTAAGCTTAGCGCTTTCATTTGCTTGGTTGTTATTAGAATTTGGCGAAGTTAAACCGCTGGCTTACTTAGGTGTAGCCTTAGGTTTATGGATCACGCTTTATTCTGCTTATGAAATGAAGTTAACCTGGCAAAAAGTTGGCAAATGGCCTGTGTCTCACTTGGCGATGATCTTTGGTCACGTGGGCTTAGCTTTTGTCATTGCAGGTGTTGGTCTTACATCACAGTATTCTACTGAGCGCGATGTGAAAATGTTTGAGGGCGACAGTGCTGAGCTATCGGGCTATGAATTCCACTTTGATCGTGTCAAAACCATTGAAGGTCCAAACTACGATGGTTGGGCTGCGGTAATGCACGTAAGTAAACAAGGCAAAGACGTTGGTAATTTATACGCAGAAAAACGTTTTTATCCAGTACAACGTAACACTATGACTGAAGCAGCTATCGACGATGGTTTCTTTAGAGATTTATACGTGTCATTAGGTGAACAGTTACCTGATAATTCATGGGCACTGCGCTTGTATGTTAAACCATACGTACGCTGGTTATGGATTGGCGGTATTATCATTGCGCTGGGCGGTTTCTTAACACTTGCAGACCGTCGTTACCGTCAAAATAGAAGACTAAGTTAGAGCAGGGAAGAGATATGAGTAAAAAATTAAATTTAGCAATTTTACCGCTTGCTGTATTTGTTGTTCTGCTGGGCTTTTTATTAAAAGGCTTATTTTCTGACCCTTGGCAGAGGGATTCAGCTTTGCTTGATAAACCGCTGCCAGAGTTTCAATTACCCGACTTAATGGATGAAAGCGTTATCCACAATGCTAAAAGCTTAGTAAAAGATGGCCCCGCATTACTTAATGTATGGGGCACTTGGTGTGTCACCTGTCAGTATGAATTGCCTTATCTAACTAAGCTTAGAGAAGAGTACGGCGTTCGCGTGATTGGTATTTATTACGATCAAAATCACGCTCCAGAATTTGGCCAAATTGCTCACATTCCAACTATTCGTACAGAAGTAAATGAAATGGTTGGTCGTTTAGGTAACCCATATCAGTTCAATGTATTGGACTTGGACCGCGATTTATCTTTGAACTTAGGCGTGACTGGCGCACCTGAGACATTTTTGGTCGACAGCAATGGCATTATTCGCGTGCATCACATGGGTGATGTTAACGAACGAGTATGGCGTGAAAAGTTAGCACCGGTTTGGAATGAGTTAAACTAATGAAAAAACTACTTATTTCTATTTTATTGAGTGCAGGCCTAGCACTTACTTCGGGCGCTTTGCAAGCGACTGAAGACCAGATGACGTTCGAAAACAAGCAACAAGAGCAGCTTTACAAAGAGCTGATTAAGGAGCTGCGTTGCCCGAAATGTCAGAACCAAAATATTGCCGACTCAAACGCTGTAGTAGCAAAAGACATGCGAGTGAAAACTAAAGAGTTGGTTGACCAAGGCCAAGACAAAGAGCAGGTTATCGACTACATGGTTAACCGTTATGGTCAATTTGCTCACTATCAGCCGCCATTAAACGTGGCAACAAGCATGTTGTGGTTGTTACCAATTAGTTTTGTTCTGATTGCGATTATGTTCTTGCTCAGACGAAGCAAAAAAGTAGTACCTATTGCAAGGCAAACAACAACAGAGCAAGCCGTAGCTCAAGACGAAGAAGGTCAAGAAGCTACGGAACAAGAAATTCAGCTAAATAAGCAATTAGATGAAGAATTAGCGCAACTGATGGCTGAAGAAGGAAAAGATAAATGATAGAACTTTGGTTGGCTATTGCTGCGTTAACCTTACTCGGCCTAATGTTTGTATTAGTGCCTTTTATTCGCTACCAAACCGATGAAACCAAATTGGCAGCGAGTACAGACTGGTTTAAAAACCGTCAACAAGAATTAGAACAAGAGTTAAAAGCGGGCTTATTTACTGAAAGAGAATATCAAAAAGCCTTAACAGAGTTGAAGCTAACGGCCAAAGACGAACTGATCACAGCAAAAGCCGAGCAGGGGCAGTCTTTAAATCCATTTGCCGATAAAAAGTTAGTCTTTATCGCTGCTGGTTTATTGTTTTTAACCTCGCTTGGCTTTTATCTGATCAAAGGTCATTATCAAAAAATTGATAGTTGGCAACAAACTATGCAAAAGCTACCTGAGCTAAGTTCTCGTATCGTTGAACAAAACGATCAACAAGTGACTATGCAAGAATTGGTTGAGTTTGCATTAGGTTTGCGTACCAAACTGGCAGCAAAAGAAGATCCAATAGGTTGGATGTTGTTAGGTCGAGTGTTAATGACAATGAACGATGTTGACGGCGGTATCTCAGCATTTGAAAAGTCTTACAACTTAAATCCTCGTAATCCGTCAAATAGCCTAAGCTATGCTCAAGCATTGCAAGTAAAGGGCGAAGAATGGAACCTAAAGCGTTCTTTGCGTTTGTTACAAGAAGTCATGCAGTTACAACCGCAAAATGAAACCGCGGTGATCTTATTTGGCGAAGGCAACCTTATGCTAGAGAACTTTGACATGGCGAAAAGAAGTTTTGATTTTGCTATGCAAATGATGCCAAATGAAGATCCAAGAGTACCAGCTTTACAAAGTCGAATTGAATTTTTGCAACAACAGCTAAATCCAAAAACAGCGGTTGCTGGTGAACTTAGTTTGAACATTGCGGTCAATCTATCCGATGAAGTAAACAAGCAGCTGAATAAATTCAAATATTTATTTGTGTTTGCAAAGACAGAGCAAATGCCAGCGCCTTTAGCGGTTAAGAAGATCCCTGTAGGCCAGTTCCCACTGCAAGTGACACTGACAGATAAAGATGTAATGTTACCGGGAATGTCTATTGCGAACTTTGACAAGGTAAATATTTTTGCTCGTTTATCTGTTGATGAACAAGCGCCATTAACCAGTGGTGATTGGCAAGGACAGATGAATTCGGTGCCGACAACGGCTCAAGATTTAATTGAAATAGTGATTGATAAGGAAACCCCTTAATGCGTCAACATTTAAGGCTCGTATTAATTTTATGGTTTAGCATTTTTGTTACGGCTTGTGCCAACAACTCTACTGAACAACAAGCGGCAGCGAATACTAACCAGCAAGAAGAGTACGTGGATGAGCGAGACCCACTTGAATCGATAAACCGTGATATGTGGGACTTCAACTGGGAAATTCTAGATAAACACATTTTAAGACCTTTAGCGGTTGGCTACACTAAGTTACCTGAAGGGGCACAAGATGGGGTTCGAAACTTTGTTACTAACTTGGAAGAGCCGGGCTATGCTCTGAACAATCTATTCCAAGGTAAGGTTTCGGATTCTGGCGTCAGCGTAGGACGTTTTGTTGTTAACTCTACTATTGGTATTTTAGGTATTTTTGATGTAGCTAAGCATATGGGCATGGAGCGTAAGTCAGAGTCTTTCGAAGAGACCCTAGCGGTAGCTGGTGTTGGTAATGGTCCATTCTTAATGTTACCAGGCATGGGACCTACAACCATTAGAGACTCGGCTGGCAGTTATGTCGATGGCTTAATTTTCCCTCTATCACTGATCAGTTTCCCAGAGTCATTAATTCGTGTTGGTTTAAAAGCCGTATATTCGCGAGCTGATTTAATGCCACAAGAAAATCTAATTAATCAGTCAACGGACTCTTATGAGTTTGTTAAGTCAGCTTACTTCCAGAATCAAGAGTATAAAGTGTACGACGGTAATCCACCACTTGAGGAAGAAGAAGAGTTTGATGAAGAATTCTTAGACGAAATCGACTAAGCTTAAACTAACCTAGCGATTCAAATAGATTAAATGAAACACTCAATATCACAAATCATGGTCCTAATACTGGTCCTTACAGCTTTTGTCAGCAATAGCTTTGCTGGCGATATGGTGGTTTGTGATATGAGTGACTCTGAAATGACCATGATGATGGATCATCATATGCACAGCAGTCACAGTGAAATGCAAACTGATGATGAACAATCACATATGGCTATGCCTCATATGTCAGCCCATTCACAAATGGAAGATTGTTGCGATACCGAATGTAAATGCCAACATGGCGTTTGTTCGACATTAGCTATTATTCAACAAGTGGCGTTTTCGCAAAAACTATCAAACGTAAACCAAGCACTTATTGCTGGTGTTAGCTTTCCTCCCAGCATTACACCACCATCTCTTTTTAGACCTCCAATAGTTTAAACCTCAAACAACTGACTGAGTTTTATCTTTCAGTCGTACTTATGTGATCCAATCCTGATGATTGGAATGTTTTTCACAATGTCTGCTCATGCAGACGGCGAGGTTATCTCATGTTTCCTAGTAATATTGGCAGTAAATTGCTGCTGGTTTCTTTTGCTCTTGCTGTCACTACTACAGCTGCACAAGCAAAAGATAATTCTTCAAGCTTGTCTCTAGAGCAAGCAATAAAAATCGCAATTGAGCGAGATGTGTGGAATCAAAGTGCTGACTTAAAACAGCAAGCTTTGCTGCATAAAGCAAAAGCGGCGGATACGTTCGCCGATCCAAAAGTATCGATAGAGCTGATGAATATGCCGACGGATACGTTTAACTTTGAACAAGAAGCAATGACCCAGTTTCGTGTAGCTGCGACCCAAGCTCTGCCAAGAGGTGACAGTTTATCGCTTAAACAAGCAAAGCTGAATTTAGCGGCCTCTGAATTGCCTATTTTAAAGCAAGTTAGGCAAGCCAGAGTCACAGAGCAATTATCAATATTGTGGTTACAAGCGCAATTAGCACAATCGAATATAGCGTTAATTGAGCAAGACATGCCTTTATTTGAACAGATGATAGACATAGCAAAAGCCAGTTATTCAAGTGCACTTGGCAATACTAGGCAACAAGACCTGATATCTGCGCAAGTAGAACTACTCAAGTTGCAAAACAAGCTGTACGAGCAACAACAAAAGTTAGTTTTCGCGTCGGCAAAACTAGGTGAATGGTTAGATGTTAATCTGAATAACGTGCGTTTTTCTCTGCCTGATTTAACAACAACAGAAAGTAAACTGAAAAACTTACTGTCGCCAATGGGTACTGAAAGTGCTTCGGCTTTTTACCAAACTATCTCCAATCACCCGGAGCTCAAGGCGCTACAAATACAGCACAAGGTAGCGGAACAAAACATTGAGCTTCGCCAGCAAGATTACAAACCTCAGTGGTCGGTAAAAGCCAGCTATGGTTATCGAGACCAACCAAGTGCGATGGCTGATAGAGCCGATTTAGTCTCAGTCGGGGTTACCTTTGATCTACCGTTATTTACTGCAAATAAACAAGATCAAAACTTAGCTGCAGCTAGAGCACAAGCGGGTTCGGTTAAATTAAAGCAAGAAATTAAGTCTCGTGAACTGCAAGCTGGTTTAGCAGCGCAGTTGCAACAGTATCAAACGTTAACTTCTCGCCAAGCCTTATTTGATAAAGAGTTGTTAGTACAGTTGCAACAACAATCGGAAGCAGCCTTAACTGCTTACACCAATGACGATGGTCAGTTTAGTGAAGTGCTACAAGCAAGAATTTCTGAACTAGACACTAAGTTGTTGGCGAACAAGATCACTAATGAACTACAACAATCCATCATCAAATCACAATACTACCTAGTACAAAGCAGCCGTTTAAATCAAACCTCAGTGTTTTTGGGTAAAGGAGATAAATAATGAACAACAGTAAACTTATCTTAACCCTAGTTATTGGAGCGATTTTGGGCGGTGTTGTTACAAAGTTTGCTTCACCTTACTTTGGTGGTGATGAACAAAACTCAGTGACGGATGCAGATAAACCTTTGTACTGGGTTGCTCCTATGGATGACAACTATCGCAGAGACAAACCAGGTAAATCACCAATGGGCATGGATTTAGTGCCTGTTTATGCTGAAGATATGAGTAACAGTCGCGAAGCTGGTCGAATTTATATCGCTCCTAATGTGGTTAATAACTTAGGAGTAAAAACCGCGAAAGCCGAATTTAAGCCTTTGCAAACTCTAATATCTACTGTTGGCTACGTTCAGTACGACCAAGATAAAATGCGCCATATTCACACCAGAGTTGACGGTTGGATTGAGCAACTATTTGTCAAAGCCGCAGGGGATCCGGTTGAACAAGGTGAGCCACTTTATAGTTTATATTCGCCACAGTTAGTTAATGCGCAAGAAGAGTTTGTCATTGCGTTAAAACGCAACAATAAGGCACTTATTAACGCAGCAAAACAACGTTTACAGGCTTTGCACTTGCCAGAACGTTTTATCAAGCAGCTTGAGAAAAGCAAAAAGGTTGCACAAACCGTCACCTTTTATTCGCCAAAATCTGGCGTTGTTGCTGGATTAAAGGTGCGAGAAGGCTTTTACGTTAATCCACAAAATACCCTAATGAGCATTGCTCAAATAGACCAAGTTTGGGTTGAAGCAGAAGTTTTTGAGCGCGATGCTGCAAGGCTTAAAAAAGGGTTAGAGGTAGAAATGCAACTCGATTCTTACCCTAGCAAAACGTGGCAGGGAAAGGTGGATTACATCTATCCAAGTTTAGCTGAACAAACCCGCACGCTAAGAGCTCGGTTGAAATTTGATAACCCAGAACACTTCTTAAAACCTAATATGTTTGCTCAAGTGAGTATCTTCCCTGAAGCGTCGGCACCAACCATGGTGATCCCAACAGATGCGTTAATTCGAACAGGCGAGCAAGACAGAGTCGTTTTAGCGTTTGATAATGGTGAGTTTAAGTCCGTAGCGGTAACGGTTGGACAAATTAACGCAACGGAAGCTGAAATTTTAGAAGGCGTTATCGAAGAAGATTCGGTGGTAACTTCAGCGCAATTCTTAATTGATTCCGAGTCGAGCAAGTCTTCTGACTTTACTCGTTTAGATTTAATCTCTGACTATCAATCGGCGCAAGTGACTGGAACCATAAACTCGATCGATGCAGATACGCGAGTAATGAATGTTAGCCGAAGCGCTATTGAAAAGTGGAATCGACCCGCTGCAACTATCGACTTCATCGTCAGTAAACGCATTAACTTATCTAAGTTTAGAGCGGGGCAAGAAGTCGAGTTTACTTTCGAAGTGAGAGATGAGCTTACTATCGTTGCAATCACACCAGTTGCAACCAACCACTCAACGTCTCATAACAGCATGACGCACTAAGGAGGGAATATGATCAAATCTATTATTCTCTGGTCCGTTAAGAATCGAGCATTAGTGCTGCTGTTAAGTCTATGTTTGACTGCAGTTGGAGTTTTTTCATTAAAAAATACTCCAGTGGATGCGATCCCAGACTTGTCTGATGTTCAAGTGATTGTGAAAACAAGCTATCCAGGACAAGCGCCACAAGTGGTTCAAGACCAAGTTACTTTCCCACTTACCACCGCCATGCTTTCGGTGCCGGGTGCGAAAACGGTAAGAGGTTACTCTTTTTTGGGCGATTCTTACGTTTACATTATTTTTGATGACAATACCGACTTATACTGGGCTCGCTCTCGGGTGCTTGAGTACTTGAGCCAAGTAACCGATAGCTTACCTGAGCAAGCAAAGCCAAAATTAGGCCCTGATGCAACTGGAGTAGGCTGGGTATTCTTATATGCTTTAACCGATAAATCAGGTCAGCACGACATTAGCCAACTACGAAGTATCCAAGATTGGTTCTTAAAATATGAACTGCAATCGGTCGAGGGTGTCTCGGAAGTAGCGAGCGTGGGCGGTATGGTTAAACAATACCAAGTTCAAGTATCGCCACAAAAGCTGCGCGCTTATGGTATTCCGTTAAGTCATCTGCATACTGCATTGCAACGAGGTAATTTGGAGACAGGAGCGTCAGTTATCGAGATGGCGGAAGCAGAGTACATGGTAACAGCAACAGGGTATTTGCAATCTATTGCGGATATTCAAGCCATACCTTTGGGAGTTAACCAACAAGGCACAGCGCTAACAATTGGTGACATTGCCGAAGTAACTTTAGGCCCACAAATGCGCCGTGGCGTTGCAGAACTCAATGGCGAAGGTGAAGTCGCAGGCGGTGTTGTCGTAATGCGTTATGGTGAAAACGCCAAAAGTACCATTACTAGAGTTAAAGAAAAGTTAGAACAGCTGAAGGCCTCGTTACCTGAAGGTGTTGAGGTGGTGACGGTATACGACAGGTCAAACTTAATTGACGATGCAATTAACAACCTGCAATCGAAACTGACCGAAGAGTTACTGGTCGTTGCTTTAGTTTGTCTAGTGTTTCTGTTTCATATTCGCTCAGCCATTGTTGCAGTGGTTAGCCTGCCATTGGGGATATTGGTTTCCTTTATTGTTATGTACTGGCAAGGCATAAATGCCAACATCATGTCGCTAGGTGGCATTGCTATAGCCATTGGAGCCATGACGGATGCTGCCATTGTGATGATAGAAAATATGCACAAACACATGGAAAAACAGCCACTGACTAATAAAAACCGTTGGCAAATAGTTGCTCAGTCGGCCTCAGAAGTGGGTCCTGCGCTATTTTTCAGTTTGCTAATTATCACAGTGTCATTCTTACCAGTATTTATACTAGAAGCGCAAGAAGGGCGTATGTTTGCCCCTTTGGCTTATACAAAAACGTACGCAATGGCAGCGTCGGCAGGTTTAGCTATTACCTTGATTCCAGTGCTAATGGGTTATTTCATACGAGGCAAAGTGATATCAGAGCATAAAAATCCAATTAACCGAGCACTGATAGCTGTGTATATGCCAGTGCTTAGCAAAGCACTCAAGTATCCAAAATCAACACTTATGCTTGCGGTATTAGTGACAGTAAGTGGCCTTTATCCGTTACAAAATATCGGTAATGAGTTTATGCCGGAATTGGATGAAGGTGACTTAATGTACATGCCTACCACATATCCAGGTGTATCTATCGGTAAAGCTAGAGAAATTTTGCAACAAACGGATAAGCTAATAAAAACCATCCCAGAAGTGCAAAACGTGTTTGGCAAAGTAGGCCGAGCGGAAACCGCTACCGATCCAGCACCTTTGACTATGATAGAAACCTTCATTCAATTTAAACCTAAGTCACAGTGGCGTGAAGGCGTAACCACTGAGAGTATCAAGCAAGAGTTGAATAACTTGGTTAATTTCCCGGGACTTACCAACGCTTGGGTTATGCCAATTAAAACCAGAATTGACATGTTAGCGACTGGAATAAAAACACCAGTAGGAATAAAAGTAGCGGGTGATGATTTACAAAAGATAGAGCAAATTGGTCTAGAGATAGAGAATATTTTATCTGGCGTAGAAGGTACTGCATCCGTTTATTCTGAGCGTGTTGCAGGTGGCCGTTACATTAAGGTTGATGTGCTAAGAGCGAAAGCCGCTAGGTTTAACTTAAATGTGGCTGACATTAACCAACTGGTTGCAACTGCGGTAGGTGGAGTAAAAGTAACGGAGACTGTTGAGGCGCAAGAGCGCTATCCAGTTAACCTGCGTTACCCTCAAACTTACCGAAACTCGCCTGAACAACTTGCACGTTTGCCAATTGTGACACCAAACGGCCAACAAATAGCGCTTGGTGATGTGGCTAACGTTTACATCACAACGGGGCCTGCTGGTATTAAAAGCGAAAATGCTAGGTTAAATGGCTGGGTGTTTATTGATATCAAGGATGTTGATATTGGCAGTTACGTTGCCAATGCTAAACAAATATTAGCTGAGCAATTAACTTTACCGGCTGGTTACTCACTTAATTGGGCGGGGCAATTTGAATACATGGAAAGGGCAAAAGACAAACTGAGCTTTGTCATTCCTTTGACCTTATGCATCATCATTGTACTGCTGTATTTAAGTTTCAGAAGTTTTACTGAAGTTGCTATGGTTATTTTAACCTTACCAATGGCCCTTATTGGTGGTTTATGGCTATTGCTTTGGCAAGACTTTAACTTCTCAGTCGCAGTGGGTGTTGGCTTTATTGCCTTGGCTGGCGTTGCGGTGGAAATCGGTATCATAATGCTGGTGTATCTAAATCAAGCTGTGGGTGAGCTAAATGACAAAACCAAAGAGCAGGGTGTTAGTGCATCAGAACAAGAGTTTAACCAAGCTATCTTGCATGGCGCAGCTCTTAGAATTAGACCCGTGATGATGACGGTGACCACAATTATATTTGGTTTATTACCAATTATGTTGGGAACTGGCACTGGCTCTGAAGTAATGAGTCGCATTGCTGCGCCTATGGTGGGCGGCATGACTAGCGCGGTGGTCCTAACGTTAATTGTGTTACCAGTTGTTTATAGCTTGGTGAAGCGGAATACATTCACTAAGTAGACTATTGATCTAACATAACAATTAGAAAAACAACCTTTGCCTTAGAGCCTAGCTCTAAGGTAGGATCAGTGTAATCTAGACTGCACTGAGTTACGCTTTTAGTTATGACCACAGCCAAACATTACGATGTTATTATTTCTGGCGCCGGCCTCTCTGGTTTGTTAACCACTATTGGTTTGTTAAACGAAACCTCAAACCTTTCCATCGCACTCATCGAACCATACGATGGTGAATCGAATAATGACCAAGTGCCAAACTTTGACGATAGATGTTTGGCCTTATCCTATGGCTCTTTGCAATTATTAAATCATTGGCAAATTTGGCCGACATTAAAGCCAACCGCATGGCCGATTAAAACAATTATCACCTCAGACCGCGGTCACATGGGTAAAACCATCATGCGCGCAAATGACTACAATTTAAATGCTATGGGTTATGTTGCCGCAATGCGCAATATGGGAGTGGCGTTCGAATCTACATTGTCTCAGTTGCAGCAAAATGGTGCCCATAAAAAAGATAACGCACATCAAATTGATTGGTTTAAACCTAATCATATAGACAGCATTGAGCAAACGTCTGAACAGGTTGAGGTTAGGCTTGGTCAAGGTGAAATACTAACTGGTAAGTTACTAGTAGTTGCTGAAGGCGGAAATTCGCCAACAAGAGAGAAGCTAGGGATTGAGACCTCACGAGACGAGTATCCTCAAGCTGCCGTTATTTCTAATGTCACCGTCAGTGGTAACAAAGGTTTGGAAAAGACCTTGGCGCGAAATGAACACGAGCAAGTGCAACCTTATGCTGCATTTGAACGCTTCACTACACATGGACCCATTGCTTTTTTACCTATTGGCGATAACCAATTTTCAGTGGTTTGGAGTATACCGCCAGAACAAATGACGGAAGTATTGGCGCTATCAGAACAGGACTTTTGTCAGAAGCTTCAAGCCGAATTTGGCAGCAGTGTAGGAAAAATCGTCAAGTCAAGCAAACAAGAAGCGTATCCGCTGGCTTTGGTAAAAGCACAATCTATGGTTCACAACCGTGTCGCTTTAGTTGGCAATGCAGGTCACACTGTGCACCCAATAGCAGGCCAAGGTTTTAACTTAGGTCTTAGAGATATAGCGGTATTGGTAAAAGAAATTGCCAACGCCATCGAGCGCAAACAAGATATTGGCAGTTACTCGGTTTTATCTGAATATCAGCAAAAGCGAACTGTAGACATTGACCGTATCACTGGCTTTACCGACTTATTGGTAAGAACCTTTGCCATAGAAGGCCGCTTAGCAGCTGGTACAAGAACATTGGCATTACAAGCCTTACAAAAATGCGACAATTTACAACAATGGTTAGCTCTGCATTTTATGAGCAGTAGGTCGAGCTACGAATAATAAATAAAAAGCAAAACAAGGAATAAACCATGACTGAATATATCCCTACACCCGATTTATGTGATGATCACGAAGGCAAAGTCGCTGCGTTTGAACTGCAGTTCCAACATTTTGGTCAGCACAAGCACTTTAGTGGTGAAGCAGTCACGGTAAAATGTTTTGAAGATAACTCATTAGTAAAGCAGTTGGTTAATACGCGAGGAAATGGTCGAGTGATTGTTGTCGATGGTGGTGCTTCAATGCGTCGTGCCTTATTAGGCGATATGCTAGCCGAAGCTGCGGTAAAAAATGGCTGGTCGGGACTAGTTATAAATGGCTGTATACGAGATGTACAAGTGATCAATACCTTAGCCATAGGCGTAAAGGCACTAGGCACTCACCCAATGAAAACCGATAAACGCGGTGAAGGCCAACAAGACATTCAAGTGGCATTTGGTGGTGTCAAAATAGACTCTGGCAACTATATTTACGCTGATGAAAATGGCGTGATAGTCGCAAATGAACCACTAGTTTAATCGTCTATAAAGACGATGTGAAAAGAATAAATAGTAGAGAAGAAAATTGATAACAACAGATATTGTAATTATTGGTGGTGGTTGCGTCGGGTTAACGGCGGCACTAGGTTTGGCTGACAAAGGCCATAAAGTCACAGTGATTGATGCGGCTGAAGCTGAAGTTACCTTGACTGAACCAGAACTGAGAGTAAGCGCAATATCTGCGGCGAGTGAGCAAATTTTCCGTAACCTGTCGGTTTGGCAAGAGTTAGATGCAGACAGGTTCACGCCATATAAAACCATGAAGGTTTGGGACAAGCACAGCTTTGGTCGTATCCATTTTGATCCTGAGCAAATTGCCGAACACCGCCTTGGTCACATTATTGAAAACAACAATATTCGAAATGCGCTTATAAAAGTGGCAAAAACCAATGCCAATATTCAACTTCAATTCTCTACTACTGTGTTAGCTATTCACAATACCGACGAACAGGTGCTACTGACATTAAAAGATGGTACGCCATTAGTCGCTAAACTATGCGTAGCGGCAGATGGGGCAAACTCATGGGTAAGAAGACAACTCAATACTCCAATTCGCTTTTCTGATTACGATCATCATGCCATGGTGGCAACGGTAAAAACTGAAGTGCCACACAACAATTGTGCACGCCAGGTATTTTTACCAGAAGGTCCATTAGCATTATTACCACTAAGAGATGAACATACTTGTTCTATTGTTTGGTCGGCAACGCCAGAGTACAGTGGATCATTGCAACAAATGTCAGACTTAGAATTTAACAAAGCCATTACAGCAGCAACGGACAGCGAACTTGGTGTTATTGAAGTACAAAGTCAAAGACCTGTATTTCCACTAACCATGCGTTATGCGCAAAAGTGGGTTGAAGGCCGAGTGGTGTATATGGGCGATGCCGCTCATACCATTCACCCACTAGCAGGCTTAGGTATGAATTTAGGTTTGTTAGATGCCTCGAGTTTAGTTGAATTAATTGACGAAAATAGCCTAAAAGCAGAGCAGTTAAATAAAGCGTTAACCAAATATCAAGGGTGGCGAAAAGCGGAAGCACAAAATTACATCGCCGCCATGTCAGCACTGAAAGAATTATTCGCGGGCTCCAATCCAATAAAAAAAGTAATCCGTGGTGCAGGTCTTTTTGTTACCGATAATTTACCGTTAGTAAAAGATAAAATAATAAAGCAAGCTACAGGGTTGGCAGGAAAGCTGCCTGAGTTAGCTAAGAAGAAAGATCCTATTTAGTTTTTGTTCAAATTCCTGTGGATAAGTACCGTTTTTATCGATAAAAATAACTAATGGTTAAAGTGTAGGTTTCGCCAGATTTATTCGCTATACTCCTGCGCAGTTTTTCAAAACTCTATTCAATTTGTCGCCAAGTTGGCGACGCTAACATTAAGAGATTGGACGAAAGGTTAAGTTATGGCGAATCAAACGGTTTTATTCGATAAACATTTAGAAGCTGGCGCGAAAATGGTGGATTTCCACGGTTGGGAAATGCCAATTAATTACGGCTCGCAAATCGAAGAGCACCACGCGGTTCGTCAAGACGCAGGTATGTTCGATGTTTCTCACATGACCATTGTTGATGTGGCAGGTGCAGACGCGAAGCCTTTCCTACGTAAACTTGTTACTAATGACGTAGCAAAACTTACCGTTGCTGGTAAAGCTCTATATACCGGCATGTTAAATGAAGAAGGCGGCGTAATTGACGACCTTATCATTTACTTCTTCAACGATGACTTCTATCGCTTAGTAGTTAACTCAGCAACTCGTGAAAAAGATTTAGCTTGGATCAACAAGCAAGCAGAAAGCTTCTCTGTTGAGATCACTGAGCAGCCAGACTGGGCAATGATTGCCGTGCAAGGTCCAAAGGCAAAAGAAAAAGTAGCGACTATTTTAAATGACGAGCAAAAAGCAGCAGTTGAAGGTATGAAACCTTTCTTCGGTGTACAAGCTGGCGACTTATTTATTGCTACAACAGGATACACAGGTGAAGCAGGTTACGAGATCATGCTTGCACCAGAAAAAGCAGCTGAGTTCTGGCAACAATTAGTAGACGCTGGCGTAGCGCCATGTGGTCTAGGTGCTCGTGACACACTTCGTTTAGAAGCTGGCATGAACTTATACGGCTCAGATATGGACGAGACAGTATCTCCATTAGCAGCAAACATGGGTTGGACAATCTCATGGGAACCAGAAGACAGAGACTTCATTGGTCGTGCTGCATTAGTAAAAGCGAAAGAGCAAGGTACTGAAAAGCTAGTTGGCTTAGTAATGGAGCAAAAAGGCGTATTACGCGGCGGCTTAAAAGTGGTTGCCGAGTCAGGCGAGGGTGTGATCACATCTGGTACTTTCTCACCAACACTAGGTTTCTCAGTAGCTATGGCTCGTGTACCAGCTGGCGTTAAAGTAGGCGACACAGTACAAGTTGAAATGCGCAAGAAACTGGTAGACGTACAAGTAGTTAAAGCTGGCTTTGTTCGCAACGGTAAATCAGTTCTTTAACCAGAATCAATAATTCACGGTTAATTACGACAAAAATACAGATCTTGGTTGAACTAACAGCAAACTACGCTTATCTTTTTTTAGCGGTGTTTGAACAACCAAGATCTTGAAACTGAAAATATAAAAATATAATTCCTAAGGAAATAATAATGAGTGACATTCCATCGGATTTAAAATACGCCTCTTCACACGAGTGGGCTCGTAACGAAGGTGAAGGTGTTGTAACTGTAGGTATCTCTGAGCACGCTCAAGGCCTATTAGGTGACATGGTATTCGTAGACTTACCAGACGTTGGTGACGAGTTTGCAGCTGGCGACGACTGTGCAGTAGCAGAGTCTGTAAAAGCAGCATCAGACATTTACGCGCCAGTGGCGGGTGAAATCGTTGAAGTAAACGAAGACCTAGAAGATTCGCCAGAGCTAGTTAACTCTGACCCATATGGCGATGGTTGGTTATTCAAAATCAAAATGTCTGACGCGTCTGAATTAGACGAGTTGTTAGACGCTGAAGGTTACGCTGAGTCAATCGACGAAGAATAATCTGCGCAGAAAAACTTAAGCCTCGCAACGTGTTGCGGGGCTTTGTTTTACTGGACTTAATTCGATTGAATTAAGTGAGCAAAACAAAAAAATGTTCAAAACCTTATTGCTGTTAATCCGTATTCAAATTCAAACAGTATTAATAGCTAAAATAGCGACCGCAAATTTAGGAAGTCAATTAACATGACCGAAAAAACAAGCTTACATCAGCTAGAGCAACACGATATCTTTATCCGCCGTCACATCGGCCCTTCAGAGCAAGAACAAGCTCAAATGTGTCAAACCTTAGGTGTTAATTCTGTAGCAGAATTAATTACTCAAACGGTGCCAGAATCAATCCGTTTAGAGCAAGACTTAGACTTAGGCGATGCGCAAACTGAAGAAGAAACATTAGCTTATTTAAAATCGGTTGCTGGCGAAAACAAGGTCGCAAAATCTTACATTGGTTTAGGTTACCACCCGGTATCAGTACCAAATGTTATTTTACGTAACGTATTAGAAAATCCAGGTTGGTACACAGCGTATACGCCATACCAGCCGGAAATTGCTCAGGGTCGTTTAGAATCACTACTTAACTACCAGCAATTAACTATCGACTTAACAGGTTTAGACTTAGCATCGGCTTCATTACTTGACGAAGCAACCGCTGCTGCAGAAGCAATGGCGCTAGCTAAACGTGTTTCTAAAGCGAAAAAAGCAAACACATTCTTCATTGCTAACGATGTATTCCCACAAACGATTGACGTAGTAAAAACTCGTGCAGAAATGTTCGGTTTTGACATCGTAGTAGATGCACCAGAAAAAGCAGCTGAACACGAGATCTTCGGTGCTTTATTCCAATACACAGGTGCAGAAGGTCAAGTTAACGACATCAAACCTCTAATTGAAGCGGTTCAAGCGAACAAAGGTATTGCCATTGTTGCAGCAGACATCATGAGCTTACTTCTATTAGAAGGTCCAGGTCATTTAGGTGCTGACGCCGTTTTAGGTTCTGCACAGCGCTTTGGTGTTCCTATGGGCTACGGTGGTCCACACGCAGCTTTCTTTGCAACAAGCGACAAGCACAAGCGTTCACTACCAGGTCGTATTATTGGTGTATCTAAAGACCGTCGCGGTAATAATGCACTGCGAATGGCAATGCAAACACGTGAACAGCACATTCGTCGTGAAAAAGCGAACTCAAACATCTGTACTGCACAGGTGTTACTAGCAAACATGGCTGCTTTCTACGCAGTATTCCACGGCCCACAAGGTCTAAAAACAATTGCAACTCGTATTAACCGTTTCGCTGACATTTTCGCAGCAGGTTTAAAAGAGAAGGGCGTAGAAGTAGTTAATAGCACTTGGTTTGACACCATCACTTTTGCTGTTGCAAACAAAGAAGAAGTATTAGCGCGTGCTAAAGACAAATTAGTTAACTTCCGTACTGATTTAGAAGGCAAGTTATCTGCAACTATGCACGAAACGGTTACTCGCGAAGACCTAGTTGAATTATTTGACGTAGTACTTGGCGAAGGTCACGGTTTAGACGTTGCAGCACTAGACGCTCAAGTAGTTGCGGCTGGCGCATCTTCACTTCCAGCAGATTACACACGTAAGACTGAAGTACTAACGCACGAAGTATTCAACTCTTACCACAGCGAAACAGAAATGTTGCGCTACATCCGTAAGCTTGAAGGCAAAGACTTATCATTGAACCACTCAATGATCTCGTTAGGTTCTTGTACTATGAAACTTAACGCGACTGCGGAAATGATCCCAGTAACTTGGCCTGAGTTTGGTAACCTTCACCCGTTCTGTCCAAAAGACCAAGCGCAAGGTTACAGCAAAATGATTGGCGAGTTATCTGACTGGTTAATCGAAGTAACAGGCTACGACAACATCTCGATGCAGCCAAACTCTGGTGCACAAGGTGAATACGCAGGTCTATTAGCAATTCGCAAGTACCATGAATCGCGTGGCGACCACCACAGAAATATCTGTCTGATCCCAAGTTCAGCGCATGGCACTAACCCTGCGTCAGCGCAAATGGCGAGCATGAAAGTTGTGGTTGTTGAGTGTGACAGCGACGGTAACGTAAACATGGAAGACTTACGCGCGAAAGCTGAAGAGCATTCAAATGCGTTATCTTGCATCATGATCACGTACCCATCGACACACGGTGTTTACGAAGAAACTATTAAAGAAGTATGTGACATTATTCACCAACACGGTGGTCAGGTTTACATGGATGGTGCGAACATGAACGCACAGGTAGGCTTAACGTCACCTGGTTCAATCGGTTCTGACGTATCTCACTTAAACCTACACAAAACATTCTGTATTCCACATGGTGGCGGCGGTCCTGGTATGGGTCCTATCGGTGTTAAATCGCACCTTGCACCTTTCTTACCAAATCACACTGTAAGTGAAGTAGAGTTCATTGGTAACAATACTATTGAAAATGCAGGTATGGATAACGGTGCAGTATCGGCAGCACCATATGGTTCAGCTGGCATCTTACCTATCTCTTGGGCATACATTGCAATGATGGGTAAACACGGCCTTAGACAAGCAACTGAAATTGCGATTTTAAGTGCTAACTACGTAACTGAGCGTTTAAGCGAACATTACCCAATTCTATACCGCGGTCGTAACAATCGCGTAGCGCACGAATGTATTGTTGACA
The DNA here is from genome assembly GCA_965200905.1 of Psychrosphaera sp. Lineage (GTDB taxonomy): Bacteria > Pseudomonadota > Gammaproteobacteria > Enterobacterales > Alteromonadaceae > Psychrosphaera. The sequence continues at coordinate 223,128 of CBDAVN010000006.1, read as the reverse complement.
TCCGTCCGTTAAAAGACGCATCTGGCATCTCTGAAATGGACATCGCGAAGCGTCTAAACGACTACGGCTTCCACGCGCCAACAATGTCATTCCCAGTAGCGGGTACATTAATGATTGAACCTACTGAGTCTGAAGCAAAAGTAGAACTAGATCGTTTCATCGACGCTATGATCGCTATTCGTGAAGAAATCGCAAAAGTAGAAAACGGTCAATGGACAGTTGAAAACAACCCGTTAGTATTCGCACCGCACACAGCGGAAGACGTACTAGATAGTGAATGGGAACGCGCTTACAGCCGTGAATACGCAGCATTCCCATGTGCCGCAGTAAAAGAAAACAAATTCTGGCCAACAGTTACTCGTATCGACGACGTATACGGTGACCGTAACCTAGTTTGTTCATGTCCATCGGTTGACACATACCGCGACGAGTAATTTCCTCAATCAGATTTCAATCTGACAGCGAGATAAACTGAAAAGCGAGCTAATGGCTCGCTTTTTTATTGCCTGTCTTAAGACCCTTACTTTAACCACTGGTGGTCGTTGTAATTGGTAAGTTTATTCGTCTTTTCAAACTAGCCTCAGAGCCTCGAATTTTTATAGTAGGATAAATTCGTCAAATAAAATATCAACGTTGATTTTAATTAACTATATGATTAACCTTTGAAAGTGTGTAAAAAATTGAGTGGGGTAATGTCAGAAACTTCAGGTCGCATTGAAATGAATTACTGACTTCTTATACACCGTACTAGTTTTATTGTTAACGCCAGAAAACAATTATTACAAACTTAACTCTGTTATTAAAATCAAAGGACTGTTATGAAGAAAGTTTTTTCACCAAGCCAAATCAAAGTAGCAACTTTTATTGGCGGCCCAATGGCCGCAGCATACTTTTTGAAAAAAGCTTTTGAATCTATCGATAAGTCGAACATTGCCAAGCGATCTTTCTATATAAGTCTACTGGTTACAATTATTGTAATATTTACATTACCTCTACTTCCGGAACGTACACCTAATCACTTGATCCCAATATTGTACTTAATTCCAGTAGTAGCGGTTCTAAATAAGTATTACATGACAAAAGAAGAAATAGAAAATTCAGATAACTTATTATTTGAGTCGAATTGGAAAGTGTTTGGCTTGTCTTGCAGCTTTGCCGCTCTTTTCATTGTTTTAGGTTTGGGGGTGTTTATCGCTACTGAAACCGATGATAACGTTGCTCAAAGAGTTGCGAACAATATAAACTCTGCAAAAGTTGATTTAAATGCTGCTTTTATCAAGTTGGAAGCGAGTAAAGATGTTAATGGTGCTGGAGTGATATTAGACTTCACTGTTAATAACAATTATAGATATGTTGTCCAAGAAGAAAATCAAGATGTATTACGCACAATGTCAATCAATTTTATAGGCGAAAACAACCTACAACAACTGGCTTCTAATAACATATATTTTATTATCAACTTTCAATCACTTACTGGAGAGTTACTTAATAGCGTCACGCTAACCCCTCCCAATTATTGAATGATAAAAGTCTCCGTTTAAAACAGCCAAATCAATGGGGTTAGTATATTTGGCTTGCTTTAAAAAGAATATTTGAGACTAGGTATTTGCCGAAACTCTGCCTTTTCGGTTTTTAAACTATAGCTTTTAGTCCTTATGACGGTTCCAAATTGATCTAGATAGGGAAAATTACTCATAAGGTAATCTCTATATTAACTGAATAGGTACAGTAATGAGCAGTTCAGTTTATGCTTGCCGTCAACTGAAGAGCTAAGTCATTCTCGATTACCACAAACAAAATTCATAAATTAATTAATAAGTAGAAAGTTTAAGAGAGTGCATATAAGAACCTGTAAAACCAGAACTTCTCGGATAAAACATTAGAGCTATGTTGATTTAGATGCACTGTATAGGTAACTTACTGAAAATAATTAAAAATATAGTCGACGAAGTTTCGTGAGCTTGTAAAAAGTATGAGTTTACGTTAATTCGTAGTTAGGCAACATTTAGAGTATGGATAAACAATGGATGCATTAAGTTGGGGCTTTGTAGGCACAGTAATTGGAGCCGTCGTTGGTGCTAGTGCTAGTATCATTACTACAATTATTAATACTAAAAATACTCACTCTTTGCAGCGCAAAGCTGACGTAGTAAAAAGAGAACAACGATATAGAGAGTTTCAGAGTGAGAATCTAATGATACTTCAAGAAGAGCTGTCGTCAAATATGAGACTCACTTTTGAAGCTCATTTATCAGACTTAAAATATTTTAAACAAAACCCATCTTCAGATGATATGCCGTATTTGCCAGAATCTCTCAATAAAAAAATTAGAGAGTCTAATCAAAAACTAGCGATTGTTACTGAGCGTGTTGCTAACGATGAGCTACGATATAAAATACAGAAAGTCAGGCAATTATTGTTTGAAGTAACTACGGCTTCATCTGAAGCTGAAAGTTATGGTTCTATAAATATTGCTGGAGCTGAAATGCAAAACTTAATGTCTGACCTTGGTGTACATATCCGTAACCTTTACCAAGAACAAAGTGTTGCTTAAGATTAGCTCAGCTTCACATTTTAGCATAACGAAATTTTATGCTCTTTAAATGAGTATACTTATCAAGCTGAGTATCAAGCCATAGCCTGAAGTATCTAAACTATGACTGGATGTTTTATTCAAGGAGACGATTATGAAACAAATTGGTAGTTTAATTTCTTTGCTGTTTTTATCAGTGATAAGTAACAAGAGCTTGGGGCAAAATGATAATTTAGTTATTAAAGGGTCTTATTTGGGGCAGCAGCCTCCAGGGCTAAGTGCTGAAGTTTTTGCTCCTGGTATTGTTGCAACTGAGCATCGTGACTTTAGCGGCTTTTTCTCACCCGATATGCAAGAGTTCTATTTCACAAGGATGGATAATGAAACCGAAGAGTGGACATTGATAGTTTATAAAAATGAACATGATCAATGGACCAAGTCTATTGTTGGGCCGCGAGTTGGTAGGCCGATCCTCTCTCCAGATGGCAATACAATGCACTTGGGCAAGTATTATATGGAGCGAACTGAGACTGGCTGGACTGATGTAAAAAGCCTTGGCCCGATGTTTGACAGGGAAGACTGGGGAATAATGCGGCTTTCAGCCTCTGAAAGTGGCACCTATGTTTTAGATGATTATAAAAGTGGTGATGTGATCCGCATATCCACTTTTGAAAATGGCAAACGCCAACCTCCTAAAAAGATGCCTGCTGCTATCAATGCTGGTAAATATAGCGCGCACCCTTTTATAGCGCCTGATGGATCTTACTTGATCTGGGATACCGAAAGAGAAGACGGGTATGGCGAGTCTGATCTGTACATAAGTTTCCGACAAAAAGATGGATCATGGACAGACGGCATTAACATGGGAGATAAGGTCAATACAGAAAGTTGGGAAGCAGGCGGTTATGTAACGCCAGACGGTAAGTATCTATTTTTTAATAGGCACCATGATATGTATTGGATTGATGCAAAATTTATTGAGAGCCTTCGACCTAAATTAGATTAAATAATAGGGCAGCTAACAAGCTGTTTAAATGGATAACAAAGAGTTGGCTTGTGCTCCTTCGTCGCTAATTTTAGCCGAGCACTTATGCACGTTAGCTAACGGTAAACAAATCAAAGGATTTCCGCATAATGTCAAAGTTTTTAACTATTTTTCTTGTTGTTTTATTAAGTGCCTCTGTTAATGCCGGGTCAATGATTGAACTTGGTAATGGTCGTGTTGAATACGAGGTTAAACAAGGTGGAAATGTAGTTGTTTTGTTTGATGCTGGTTCGCTATCTGGCATGGCTGGTTGGGACGCGATATGGGCAGACTTACCAACGGAAATAACTGCAATTCGGTTCTCTCGCTTGGGCGAAGGTAAATCGGAGTCTTGTAGTGGCCAGCGCACCGCCTCAGATAATGTAAAAGAAGTGGAGCAACTGCTTGCTGCTTTAAATATCCAGAAACCAATAGTTTATGTCGGCCACTCTTTAGGTGGCGTTACCGCAAGGCATTATGCAGCTAAACACCCAGATAAGGTAACCTCTATGTTGATGGTTGACCCTGCAAACCCTCGCGATGTTGAGATAGTGAAACAGCTAACCCCTACAGGTGGCCTTGCTGAAATTGAAGCAATTAAGAAAAACGATTACGTAATGGGAGAAGGTAAGTGGTGTTTTCTAGACCTAATTTGGGATAAGACACCTGCTTTAGGTTTTTCAGAAATTGGTGACATTCCGGTGACTTTGATAGCTAGTGTGAAAGTGGCAGAAAAACCGTCAAATGTTTTTGAGTCAGCTCAAGGGCGTAAGCTCTGGGGGCAATATCAAAGTGAGTGGGTACAAAAATTTCCGCGAGGAAAAGCCGTTCTTACTACGCGTAGTAGCCACTTTGTTCAAAAGGATGAACCTGAGTTGGTATTGAAAGAGTTAAATCATCTCTTAAATGAGTTATAAACTTGCCAACAAAGCATTACAGCAGCTCACCCACTAAATATGGCGTTAGCGTTTAATCAAACAATAAAGAATTCGATGTATGGATATTAAAGAAGTAGATAGTTCGTTAAATCCGATATTTATGAATTTAGCCTTAGCCTATGAAGCTGAATTTTCAAAGATCACAAACAAAAAGCCAAATACAGATGGCACGTTTAATCTGGATGTTGAACTTGGCGAGCACATGAAAGGATTCCTTCTGTTTATTGAAGCATTACCAGCTGGCTTTGCGGTTGTCTCTGACGAGGCATCTAGTCACTTCGAAGTTTGTGAGTTCTTTATTCTTCCATGCTTTAGACGCAAGCATGTGGGTAAACAGTTCATCTGGAAAATATTTGATATGCACAAAGGCAACTGGCAAGTGAAGCAAATAGAAGGTGCTGAACATGCGGTGTCGTTTTGGCGTAATGTTATTGCAGAATATACGAACAGTTTGTATAGCGAAACTCAATGTATTGACGACTATTGGGGCAAAGTAACGAAACAAGTTTTCGTTGCAAAATAAACTAATAAGTAAACTTAGCTGGTGGCTATGAAACTCATATTTCTACTTGGTATATGAATTTCTAATTTTGAGTTTAACTCTGAACAATATGGATATATATGAAATGTAAAAAGTGCAAATCAAGGATCATTTCTCCCGTAGTTAAAACGACTATTATTAATGGTACTCCCATGTCTTTTTCATCTTGCCCTGTGTGCGGTGAGCGTTTAGGCGCCTCAAACATGCAGTGGTTAGGATTGGGCATTTCAATTATTGCTATTGGTGTGCTATTCAAGTACTTCTTATAGTTATCGGTGAGTGAGAAAAATATGTTTTTCGTTAAAGCATTGGCAGTTTGGTTACTGATGGTCGTTGCTGCTATCGCCAATGGCGTCTTGCGAGAGTTAGTTTTGAACAACTACTTTGCTGAGTTTTATGCTTTGCTGATCAGCGGAGTACTGCTGGCTATGTTTGTCTTTGCCATAATATATTTTTCAATCCGTTTTTTTAGCGATAGCAAGCGGTCATATTATTTACTGTTAGGCGTGTTTTGGACTGGCCTAACATTATCCTTTGAGTACGGATTTGGTTACTTTGTCAGGGGAATGACGCTTAGTGAAATAAACCAAGTTTTCAATGTCTCAAATGGCAACTTATTTGTTCTAGTTATTGTCGTTACTTTGTTCGCACCACTATTGATTACAAGTTTTAACAAAAAATTAGAATAAATGGATAACAAGTTGATTAATATTGTTACTTTGACGTATGTGATTAAGGAAAAATCGTGTTTTATAAAATATTGGGATGGCTGTCTATTATAATTTCTACCCTCTTACTTGCTCCCAGTTTTGTGCCTGGGGCAATGTCAATATTGGCGTCGTATATTGCATTGCTTACACTCATAGCCTCAATATTCACGGTCAAATCCGGCAACGCTTTTTACTTTAAAACAACAACCGTTATCACGGCAATTAACATATTTATAATCAATGATGGGCTTCGGTTATATAGCTCCTTGCCGCAATTTACATGGCAAAACAAACTGAGTATGTATGGCATTTTTCTGACCGTTTGTGCATTGGCGACGGTTTATGCGAAAAAGCGAGTTGTTGTAGTGAAAAGCTAGTAAAGCTTGTACTTAACAGTTAGTTGGTTTTGTTTTTTTGCTAAAACACTAGAAACAAACTTTGCTTTAATATGATGAGAAGTTATTTACTCGATGTTATTTGATATAAAACGCCACGAAACTTTATCTAAGTCCTTGTGGGACGAAGGTACTGTGCAGTCAGAGATATTATCGATTATTGATGATATTCAAAGTTCAATGTTACCGGAAGCCTGCTGGCCTACTCACCCTCTTGATGCAACCAGCTATCCAAGTTCCGGCCCTAAGTGGTCCTCATATGCTGGAGCAGCAGGCACAATTCACGCCCTACAAATCTTGAAAAGATATGGTTATAAAGTAGATGACTTGTCAGGGTTGTTAAAAAAGGTCTACCAATCTTTTTTAGATAAACCAGACGTTTCATTAGAGCCAGGTTTGCAAATAGGTGAGTTGGGCATATTGATGCCAGCAGTACTTACCGACCCTGACAATAAAGAGTTATCAAGTTTAGTCATGCGGTTGCATGGAGGATACGATAGAGCTTCCTTTATATGAGATCACTTCAGGCCAAACTGGAATGATGCACGCTGCATTAGCGCTTTATCGCAAAACGGGTAAAGAGCAGTGGAAAGATATATTTATTAGAGGATCGCATTCTTTAATGGATAATTTGCAGCAAGATGATGCAACAGGTCAGTGGCTTTGGCAAAGCCAAGTATTCGGGCCTAAGCGGCATTATTACGGAGCCTGTCATGGTATTGCAGGTAATGCCAATGTACTTATTCAGGGTGCAGATCTGTTGCTCGATGGCAATCTTGAAATAGTCATTAAACGGACTGTCAGTACTTTACTGTTATCAGCCAAGCAAAAAAATAACTTAACCAATTGGCCTCTTTGCACTAAACCAGATATCGATAAATTGCTTGTACAGTGGTGCCATGGAGCTGCTGGAGTTGTTACAGCGATGGCTAGAACACCTGATATAGCCCCTGATCTATCTCAACAGCTCAACCAATTGTTAGATCAAACTGGCGAGTTAGTGTGGCAAGCAGGTCCTCTTTTAAAAGGTTCTAATATTTGTCATGGAACGGCTGGCAATGGCTATGCTTTTTTATATTTGCATCGAAGAACAGGGAAGCAAATGTGGCTTAATCGCGCAAGGCAATTCGCAATGCACGCAATTGAGCAATGCCAGCAAGCTCGTCTCCAATATGGTCAAGGTCGATTTACTTTATGGACGGGAGATGCGGGACTAGCGATATACTTATATCATTGTATACACCCTGAGCAATCGGCTATACCTGGCTTAGACTTATTCTAAGTAGAAGGGCGTTTTCAGTGCTGTTTACAGTTAATTTTGTACCTAAAGCTAATAGCAATAAAACCAAAAGTAAAAGTAAGTTTCAACATTGATCAAAGTTAACTGTACGACTAGCCTTTGGTGAAAGAGCATAGTTTAATGGCTTGGCAGAAAGCAATTTTGTTTATCAGTGAAGCTGAGTCAGTATGCGTTTTAAATGGTAAATCATTATTTGAGATCTGGAGCGCTGTTGATGGATATCTTAAGCAAGTGGCTGCATTTGCAATTAATCGAAAGTCCAGCACGCTTTGATGCGTTTAAATCAAAAGTTGATAGCCTTTCATGGCAAGAACAAAGCCTACCTGATTCATTAGATTGCCTCTTTTATGCAGTGGATGATCTCGCAAAAGCGGAAATTGACTATTATTACAAACGCCGAAAAAAGTGGGCTCAAATGTCTGGTATCTGTCGCTCGGCGGCATGGTTTTTTGGCTCAATTGGCATTCTTACCCCATTAATTGAACCATTAAATCTTTTTTCTACGTGGATAAAACCTCAACATGGCTATTTCTTCCTAGCTATCGCGGGTATCTTCTTAGCGGCCAATTCTCTATTTAATTGGACCCAAGGCCACATTCGTTATCTTAAGGCTCAGCTATCTATAGAAAGCTTGGTGACAACATTCCGCATAAAGTGGTGTGAAAACTTGGCCTTATTAGAAGCAGGAACAGCAGACCTTAGTCAATCCTTTGCCATTATTTCTAGTTACTCAGAAGCATTACATACCGCAGTATTATCCGAATCAGGAGAGTGGGGGGAAGCAATCTTGGCAGAACTGCAAAAATTTGAAAAACGAGCCAATAAAAATGGTGGAGGTTGAAATCGACACTCTGGAGTAAACCATATTTGGTATATTGATTAAACTTGGTTATAACGTTAACCTGCTTAAAGGTAACCTATTGAAATACAGTAAAGAACAAGATGTTCACAGTCTGACTGGATGTTAGTGAAAATGGAGTGAAAATGATAAATCAGGGAAAGCTGTTCTTCTTTTGTGGCAAAATGGGAGCAGGTAAGTCAACTAAGTCCAGAGTAGTTGCGGCTGATAACCATGGCGTACTGATATCAGAAGATGAGTGGTTATCTGCTCATTACCCCAATCAAATAAAAACCTTTGATGACTACATTAACTATTCAAATCTAATCAAGCCTTTTGTCAAAGCGCATGTGCAAAATTTATTGAAGCTAGGAAACAATGTGGTGATGGAGTTTCCTGCCAACACTACTAAACAACGGGCTTGGTTTAAGTCACTTTGCCTTGAGATTAACTCAGACCATGAACTCTTATATATAGACGTTAGCGATGAGCAATGTTTGTCTCAAATAGCAAAACGAGCTATTGCACAACCGCAAAGGCAACACTTTGACACTGAAGCTGTCTTTTATAGGGTCACTAAATTCTTTGAAGTGCCAACGGCTGGTGAAGAGTTAAATTTAGTGCGTTTTACTGGCCTTGAATAGCCGTTATTAATTCTTTAATTGGACATCAACTTAGTAAGGAAAAACTATGCATCCAAACCGTCATGCAATAGCGGCCAGTGGCTTAATTGCGACCGTAATATTTTTCATATTTTTAATTGTTGCTGCGCTATGGGCGTGGCCAAAATACAAGGTTTATAAACTTGAAATGAATGGTATTGCTGCACTGAAAGAAGCTGAGTGGAGCAAACAGATACTGATTGAAGAAGCAAAAGCAAAAGAGCAAGCCGCCTTGATGCAGGCGAAAGCAAGAGTGACTTTAGCTCAAGCTGAAGGGGAAGCTAAGATAGTCCAAGCAAAAGCTGAAGGACAGGCTGATATTGAGAGAGCTAAAGCTGCAGCGCAAGCGAATAAAATAATTGGCGCATCTTTAAAAGATAATGAAGCATATCTTCGCTATGTGTGGATCAAAGGTTTGCAAGATGGCCAAGGTGAGCGAATTTATATTCCTACCGAAGCTGGTTTGCCAATACTTGAAGCAGGGCAAGCAGGTAAATAAGGTTGCTGGATTTTAGCTTTAAAATTATGAAGACTGGCTAAGTAAATTAAAAACTATTTACGGTAACGTCACGTAAAACAAGCAAATTGAAGTAAATAAAGCCAAAATTAAATGAACAGGATCAATCCCAAAAAGTTATTAAATAGTAAATGGACTGCGGTTGTGCCGAAAAATAAGGAAAAGCACTTTCTCATTACTGAAGTTAAGTTCGATGAAGAAGGCGAGGTGAGTCATTGTCTTATTGAAGCTGTGATGTCAAAAAACACCGAGTCGATAGATTGGACCATTCTTAAGAATACAGATAACTGGCAACAAGGCTGGAAATAACAAACACTTGATGTCAATTTCTCTACATTTAGGAGGGCAAAGTTGTTGCCCTCAAATTAACTTTCTTACCTTTCTGCTAATGCCAATCGCAACGCCAAGCCAGCAAATACAGTTCCGGCAATTTTATTCAACAAAATTTGTGCTTTGTTAGAGCTTTTTAATTTATCGCCTAGCAATCCTGAAAACCAAGCTATTGAACAAAACACTAAAATAGTCGAAACAATGAATAATAGACCGAGTACCATAATTTGCATTGATACAGCGCCTTGTTCAGGGGTCACGAACTGTGGCAAAAACGCCAAAAAGAAGATCACAACTTTTGGGTTAGTGATGTTCATGATCACACCTCGTAAGTAAAGTTGTTTCCAACTCAATACGGGTTGTTTTTCTGCATTCATGTTGCTGGCATTGGCCTTAAAAGACATACAAGCAAGATAAATTAGGTAGCCCGCGCCTATGACTTTCAATACATCAAAGGCAATGGGAGAAGCTTGGAACACTGCTGCAATGCCCAATGCAACAGCGCTAGTGTGAACAATTAAGCCTGTACACAAACCTAGGGTCACTAAAATGCCAGCTTTTCTGCCGTGCAAAGCGGATTGAGTAAGAACAAAAATATTATCTGGACCCGGTGTAATGCCAAGTACCACTGAAGTGGCAAAAAATAGCAAGATGGTTTCTATGGTCATAGCAGTTTAATAGGTAGCGTAGTGATAAGGCCAAGTTTACCTATATATCAGCAGATGGCACAGGCTTTAATTAAATTGCTTTTTCATCGGTTCTTGATTAACCGTAAATATAGAGGTAACGTCTTGAAATACTAAAAGATATAGCTGGTAGTAACCACTTTGGTTGTTTCAGCGGTAAGGAAACAATCATGCAATTCCCAGACTTTGAAACACCTCGTTTGCTCTTGTCTGCATTGACACAGGATGACACTGAGGCAGTGTTTTCTCTCTTTTCTAATCCTTTAGTTGTTCAATACTATGACTTAGAGGCCTTTACGGAAATGTCTCAGGCCTCGAACATAATCCAATTTTTTCAAACGCGATTTAACGACGGTGTTGGTATTCGCTGGGCAATACGATTAAAAGAGTCTGGTAATTTAATTGGCACCTGCGGCTTTAATTCTTGGAACATCAAGATGAAAAACGCGGTGATTGGTTACGATTTAATGGCTGAATACTGGCGTAACGGCTACACAACTGAAGCGGTTTCGAGGCTCATTCAAGCGGCATTTAATGGTGAGCTGCCATGTGGTGCGCTGCATCGAATTCAGGCCGATACTGTGCCAGATAATAAAGCTTCTGAGCATGTATTAACAGGTTTAGGTTTCAAGAAAGAGGGGATAAGGCGTGATAGTGGCTTTTGGCAAGGGCAATTTCACGACTTAACATGTTTTGCTTTATTAAGGTCAGAACACAATGAAAAAGGTTTATGAAATCATTGGCCTAAAATACTTTCTTAGTTAAGGTTTAGCATCAAGTGTTGGTTTATAACATCGTCATTCAATAGTGGGATCCAGATAGAAGAATAAATATGAAGTTAAGAATAAATATTGTTGATGCCTTCACGAATACTTTGTTCAAAGGCAACTCTGCCGCAGTTGTTATTACCGAGCAATGGCTACCTGAGCATTTAATGCAAGCCATAGCGACAGAAAATAACCTATCTGAAACCGCTTACTTGGTTAAATCAGGCGAGGATAGCTATGCGATTCGATGGTTTTCGCCAATAACGGAAATTGATTTTTGCGGTCATGCAACACTTGCTTCTGCCGCTGTTATCTTCCGTGACCAGCCACAAATATCAGAAGTTACCTTCAGTGCTGAAGCCGTTGGCAACATGACGATTAAGAAAATGGCGGATGGCTATATTCAGATGGACTTTCCTAACCGAAAACCTATGCCAGTGGAAAAGGTTCCCGATGAGTTGTTAGCAGGTTTATCAATACCGCCTGCAAAAGTAATGCTGAACAAGCAAGCGTATTTTGCCATTTTTGACAATGAAAGCGAGGTATTGAATGTTGAGCAAAATAAGCAACAACTGAAGCAACTTGCTCCTTATGATGTTGTAGTCACCGCACCTGGTCGTAAGTATGACTTTGTTTCACGATACTTTTGGCCTGCTAATGGTGGTGATGAAGATCCCGTAACAGGTTCAATTCACACTGGTCTTGCCCCATACTGGGCGGAACAATTTGATAAGTCTGAATTAATTGCCTATCAAGCCTCAACACGTGGTGGCGTGCTTTGTTGTCGTTTAGAAGGTGATAGAGTGTATATCTCAGGCAAAGCAGTACATTACCTCGAAGGTTTTATTGAAGTTTGAGCCTAAGTTGAGGTAAATAATGATCAATTACACATTCGCTAAGTCTAGCCATCAGCTTGATATTTAGGGGAAAATTAAATGTCTAAACTGGAATTAAAAGTACCACCTGTTTTGCTTGTCAGTGCCTTTCTAGGGATCATGTGGGTGGTCGCTCGTATTACCCCTGCGTTTAGTTTCTCTGCAACACTGAGCCAAGGTTTAGCAGGGGCTTTAGCACTTGCCGGCATTGCGATCACTTTAAGCGGTGCTTTGGCATTTAACAAAGCACAAACCACAGTCAACCCAATGGCGCCTGACCAGTCTTCTAATTTGGTTGATTTTGGTATTTATAAATACACCCGCAACCCTATGTATTTAGGCTTTTTGTTGTTTCTGTTGGCATGGGGCGTGTATTTATCCAGCCCATACTCTTTGTTAGTAACACCTTTTTATGTGTTGTATATGAATGCCTTTCAAATAAAACCAGAAGAAAAGGCGCTAGGGAAAAAATTTGGTGCGTCGTTTGAGCATTACAAAACAAGAGTTCGCAGGTGGTTGTAATTGACAACTTAACTTTGAGGCAGTAGATGGGGCGAACAAACTATTGATGCAGAACACTCAGTTCGACTAAACTTTGAACAGTATATTTGCAGAGAAAAATGGAAATGGAATATGCGTAAGGTCATTATCTTAAACGAAACCAAACGCTGGTGGCACGAAGGGCCAACGGAAGAATTATTAAATAACCGCTTAGTTGAATTACAAAAAGAAAACTGGCGTATCATTTCAGTCCAGGCCAATACCAACCTATTTGGTATGATTGCTTCATTTACTATTTTAGTTGAACCACACTAGAGCTTGGCTGTGATAATCAAGTGTCACAATTTTTAAATAAGGATCAGCTTATGCGAGGGCGACATCAACTAATTATTGCTGCTGCACTGAGTTTTACTGCCGCTTTGCTTCATATTGCCATTATTTTTGGTGGCGCGGATTGGTACCGATTTTTTGGTGCTGGAGAGCAAATGGCACAATTAGCTCAAGCTGGCAGTATGCAGCCCACTGTTATCACGCTTGCAATTGCATTATTACTAAGTACCTGGGGGCTTTATGCTTTGTCTGCTGCCAACGTGATTTTTAAGCTGCCGTTACTAAAACCAGCGCTGTGTCTTATCACTTTGATTTATATGCTCAGAGGCATTGCAGGCTTAATATTGCCATTTGTTTCTACGCATCCTGCAATAACAGAAAATTCCATCACCTTTTGGTTAGTAAGCTCGGTGATATCTTGTACTTTTGGTCTGTTTTATCTTTTAGGTACTGTGAATAGTTGGAAGCAGCTAGCAAGATAGTTGATGTTTATTTTCTAATTTTTATTTAATGCTTAGCTCGATGTAAATGAGTTAGTTCCTAGAGTAAGTAGATAATGTTGGCTATAAGCTGGAGTAAGAAAATGGCAAACCTCAAAGTCATCATAATAAAACTAGAGAAGTCTTTGTTTTCTGCAAGCACGAGAACCTCGTTTGACAAGTTAGATAGTCTTATTTGTGATGACTTTATTGAAGTTGGTGCATCGGGCATTCGTTTTGATAAAGCACATGTACTCTCGCGCTTGCCAACAGAAGCTCCGCCTGCGATTAAAGCAACAGGTTTTGAGTTAATCGTGTTAGGGCCAAACAGTGTTCAGCTATTGTACCGCTCAGTAATGAACAAAGCCGACGGTTCTAAACCTATCTATTCACATCGCTGCTCTATCTGGCAGCAAACAAAAGGGCAATGGCAAATGCGCTACCATCAAGGTACTAAATGCCAACCTTTTTCGCTTGATGAGTAAAGCTTACTCTGTATTGGTAAGATTCAATACCAGAGCTTATTTACTCAGGTTTAATATAAGAAGTTTTCTTCAGTTGTAGCTGGTAAGCATTTTCTAAACTTTCCTCTAAACTGGTCAGCATATCCGGCTGCACATCGTGGATTGCCATTAATCGCTGTTCTAGTTGATCTTGCTGCTCTATGCTGCCGTCGTGTTCTATATGTGGAATGTTTTGTTGCAGTTGGTGTTTAAGATAGTAAGCAATGAGTGTACTGCGATGGCAGTTAGCTGGGTCTTTTTCCGCGCACATTAAAGCAATGTTGTAGCCTCTTTCTATTCCAGTTTGCAAACGCTCAATGCCCTGTAAAAACAACTGTGACTGCATCAGTTGTGAAAATTGTACTTGGTTACAGCAGTCATAATGGCTCGGATCTTTCGACCTTGGGCCTAGTTCTTCACCCAAATATACGTATTTTATGCCGTGGGCAAACAAATGCTGTTTTATTGCGTCTTGATTATAGTCATGGAACATTTTGCTAAAGGGGACAGAACGAACGTCAGCGATGACATCAATGCGATAGTGTTTCAATTGCTGAATAAAAGTTTCGATAGGCTTAGTTGCGTAGCCAATACTATAAAGCTGACAAGACATATACTAAAAATATAGGATTAAGTTGTCACATTATGTGTGGCTTAGTGTACTGATTTCAAGTGCAACTTAAGTAGCGATTAAGTCAATCTGTAAGTAGTCTAGTTATAGCTTAGTTAGCAGACAAAGCGAAGTTGAATAAGTAACTTGTCACACTTCAATGCTAAATAGGAAGTGTTTTATTTGTGCTAATATCAATAACAGTCAATAACACTCTATATCAGGCATAAAAATGCATCTAACACTCATTAAAACTATGCTCTTAGCCAGTGTGTTTTGTTTTATATCTAGCTCAGCGCTTGCTCAAAAATTGGTTATTAAAGCCGGAGTAGCACCTGATTTAAATGATGGCATGTATACCACTTTGATCAATTACGTAGGTGAGCAGCTGAATATTGAAGTCGATATTGTCGAAGTACCACTACAGAGGCGCTTGATCATGTTGGCGGAAGGAGAGTTAGATCTGGCCGTAGGGTTATTTATGACAGCACAACGCAGTGCACAATTTACTTATATTGAGCCAGAATACACGATGAGAACTGAAGCTGAACGTTTGTATTTGCTTGCATCAAATTTCAATTTATTTAAAGCAGGAAAGTCAATTCGTGGCCATTCGATTGCCATTTTGCGAGACGCTAATTTATATAAAAGCTTTCCTGATATTGAGGAAAAACAATTGCTTGAAACCAACTCTTTGCTGCAGTCGATAGATCTATTATTGAAAAAGCGAGTTGATTATTTTGTTTACACTAAAGATGCAACGGACAAAAAATTAGCCAGTTTAGGTATTAAGCATAGGGTAGTTGAATCTGAACTAAGGCCAAGCAAAATATCATCAAAGAAAGTCTACTTGGCTATATCCAGACACTCGTTTTTAGCCGACAAGACAGCCGAGCTGTCAAAAATAACGACTGCTCTTAAACAAGGAGAGTATGACAGATTATACAAACAGCTTTATCAGGTTAAAGCTGCTCGTTAGTAACTCGGCTTAAAATGGCAACTCACCGGATATGGGGCCTAACTTTTGTAATTGTTCCATTAACTTTTCGTTTAGCGTTGATCTTCTCAGGCTAGGCACTCTAGTCAGGTCAGTTTCGTAGTTGGACTGGAGCCATAAATCATTGAACTCAGCACTTTCTACACTTTTATGTAATTGTCTGGTTGCAACGGATAATTCGGCTATTGCTTTGACGTCATATTGTCTAGAAAAGCGTGGTATATCTTGAAAAGTAAAGTGTTCTTCAACATAGCGGTTTGACAATGTGATCAACTGAGCCATCAACTCAAAAATAACCTGATTAAAGTTGAGTTTATCTATGGTAAAAGCCAAGAACTGTTGCTCAGCAAGTTCAGGTAAAGTTATTTTGGCAACAGGTAACAGCTCGATTTCAACAAGATAAGACTCGCTAGATAAACGCTGGTAATGGTGCAAATAAAATTCAACACCGTCATATCGAATTTGCTCCAATTGGCGTTGAATATCATGCCAAAACTCTTCCGTTTGCTGCTCATAAATAAGCGCATCGGAACGATAACTTTTGACCAGCAGTGGTAAATCATGGTGGTTATTAAAAGGCGTAGTTATTCTAGCTGGCTCGCCGTGATCCTGTGCTAGTTTTAGCTTAAATAATTCACGAATTTCGTGTTCTCTTGCCGTTTTTAACGCTAACAAAACGGTTTGAATGATCTCTGAGGTTGGTAAGTTAGGTTCAACTCGCCATTTTCTACCGTACACAATTTTGGCTTGTTGTTGTGCTTCTGGCAGATAGTTATCAACACCTATGATACCAATTTGAATGTATATTCCAGTCTCATCTTGAGCGGCAAAAATAGGGTAGTGTTGATCAAAATCCAGTTGCAAGATCAAAGATTCAACGGTTTCTAAGGTGTGTTGATACTGTAAGTAATGCTGTGGCACGCAGTCTTCACCGTTTAGCTTTGTGGTCGGTGGTGTGCCTAAAGTATATTCGCCTTGTAACAGCTCGGGCTTGTTCATTGTTGATTGTCCTACACTCTCGCGTTTGATTTTCAATAATAAATTTGGTGCTTACGTTTACTTGATATATGACTTAACCGATCACTTTTTTCGTTACTCTTTACATTGTGTTGCGTTATTGCAGTAGCTGACATTGGCAATAGTAAAGTTTGTATGTTCAGTTAATCGAATATTCGTCTAAATGTATGTCAAAAGTCTCTAGAACTCGCTAGTCTAAGTAGTTTGTTGTGAGTAATTAAGACCTTAAAACTGCATACAGGTGGTGCAAATATGCAACACTTGTTATTCTGTGGCGCATAGTAAAGAGAAAAGTTAACACGAACATGCTTAATTGGGATGACTTAAAGTTTTTTTTAGCCGTGTGTCGCACAGGCTCTATTCGCTCTGCGGCGCAACATCTTAAAGTAAATCACACTACGGTTTCTCGTCGGATCAACGGTTTCGAGCAGGACTTAGGTCAGCGTTTATTTGACCGAACTAACAAAGGTTATATTAAAACCAAATTAGCCGAAGAAATTTATAATGAGGCTTCTTACCTAGAAGAAAGACTCAGTAGCGTCGAACGTAAGGTTGTTGGACAAGATGATATGCTGTCGGGCGAAATACGAGTCACTTTACCGTCGATGTTAGGTGTTGATCTGCTGATGCAAGGTTTTGCTGATTTTGTTAAGCAATACCCAAGTGTAGAACTTGATATTATTGATTCAGCAAAGGAGCTCAATTTAGCCAATAGAGAAGCGGATGTAGCTTTTCGTATTGTCAAAGAGCCGCCTGAGTATCTAATCGGTCGCAAGTTAGCGGTATTGCATCGTGCTTGTTATATAAGCAAACGTTTTGAGCAACAAATGCTAGACCCTAAATGGTTAGCTAAACAAAATTGGATTGGCTGGACAGATAAATTGCGCCGTCCAGTAGGTTTAATTGCAAAAGAATACCCAAGGTTTGCTTCTAAGCACAAAATTAACAATGGGCATTTGCAACGTGAGGCCTGCAAAAATGGGATGGGTGTTGCTATTTTACCCTGCTTTAAAGGGGATTTAGAGCCTGATTTAGTTAGAATTCCCCCTTATATCACAGAGCCTAGATTTGATCTTTGGATCTTGAGTCATCCAGATATGAGACGAAATAAGAAGATCCAAACTTTTGTCAGATTTATGACCGAATTTGTCGCTAGTAAAAAGGACTTAATAGAAGGTAAAACTTATCAAGTGCCAAGTTGAGTAACGAGATTTCGAATAATTTAGTTTGGCCGGTCAGCACTTGGAGTTTTTGAATCGCTGCGAGCTCAGTAAATAGTTTATTGTCTTTCTTCACTTTCTCCCCACAGTTTCTCCACATTTGTTTGCCACAATAACGGCGTTAGAGCAGCAAGACCTGAAGGTTATTCAGGCAACTATTTTGGTGGGCGATGAAAAATTTACTGTTTATAAACTCAATTAAAAAAGCAGGGTTAAAGTTAGCAAATAAACTGGTTTCAAAATTTGCGCCTGAGCTGGCGTTAAAATTAGCTAGGTACTCTTTATTAACACCACAGCGATGTCAGATGCGTTGGCCTAAGTACGTACAAAAAATGAGTTTAAAAACCTCCAGCGGGAAACTGGCGGTTTATAAGTACGGTCAAGGTAAATGTATTTGGTTAGTTCACGATTGGTCGAGTTCTGCTGCTCAGTCTTTGCCACTCATTAAAAAGTTAGCCTCTGAGGGCTTTTCAGTGATGACTTTTGACTTGCCTGCGCATGGTCACAGCGCTGGTAAAACCGCTTCTTTACCTAGATTAATAACTGCTTTTGAACAACTGTCAAAAGAACTACTACAGCCAAATACCATCATGGCAACAGGGCTTGGCGCAACGGTTGTTGCTAACAGCTCATTTCTGGAGAAATTCAGCGGTAGTTTAGTGCTGGTCAATCCAGAGCTAAATCCTTATCAAAAACTACAAAAAGTAGCAAAGCAAAAAGGAGTCATGCCAGAAGTGTTGGAACAGCTAGTACACAGCATTTCTAGGATAGAAAAGGTAAATATTAAAAAGCTAGATACCCTTGCTAGGCTAAATGCCTTTACGGGCTCTACTAAAGTCATCAACAATAAAGTTAAAGATAAATGTCCATCGAAATACGTAAAAGAAATGGGCTGGGAGAAAACCGTGTCATAAACAGCGTTAGATTTAACGCTAATCAAGTTATAACAATAAGCAAATTAAGCGAATAAAATAGTAGGCTATAGCAAGGACTGATAGACCTTAATGACCTGTTCGGGCTCAGCTCTGATTGAGTAGTCCTCTTCAATAAAACGGAATTTAATTTGGTAATTTTTATCAATAACGAAGGTGGCGGGCACGGGCAAGGTAAAATCTGCACTGCAATTACGTTCACTTAAATCGATATTCCACTTTAGTAGCAATTGTTTAAGTTGGTTGTCTATTTTCCATATCAAGCCTAACTTTGTAGCAAACTGTAACTTAGAGTCGTAAATGAGCGGAAAGTCCAATTGGTTATCTATTCTCATCGAGTTGGCGTATTGCGGCATTTCTGGGGTAACTGTGATCAGGTTTAATTGCTCATTGTTGTTTCGGTAATACTCTTGCCAAGTTTGCATTTCTAACATGCAGTAAGGGCACCAACCACCTCGAATAATGGTAATTATCAAGGGAGAGTTATGCAGCAGCTGATCACTCTCATATATCATGCCATCCAGCCCAGTTAATTTAAACTTGGGGAAATACTCGTCAAGCTTTAAACATTGATCGAACTGATTGCGACTCTGTAGTAAAGAGACACTGCGATTGATTGTTTCCAAAATAGAAGGAGGGGTATCAGCATCAAATGAGCTTTTAAAATGTTGTAATTTTTCTGACAGCAACGTCATAAATCAACTGCTTGATCATAGTCTGTATAACTAGGTATAGAAGTAATTTGTCAGAATAGCAATGATTCAGCGCTCTAGTATTCCGTAAAATCTCTTATTAATTAACTAGTTCGACTAGTTTTTAATTGTTGATCAACAAACCAAGTGGTACAAATTACATTGTGGTTTATTGATTTATTTTGAGTGTAGATTTTTATGTTCACCCCTAAAAAATTCAAAGAAACAGATGAACATGTGTTGTTGCAACATATTAGTCAGTACCCGTTAGCGGCGCTGATCACTTGTTCAAATAGCCTATTAGATGCGGAATATATTCCTTTTCATGTACATAAAGAAAACGGTGTCATTAAACTGCAAGGTCATATCGCTAAAGCTAACCGATTATGGCAACAGTGCAGCGATGCTCAGCAAGTTTTACTGTTGTTTCAAGGGCCGCAAGGGTATATAAGTCCAAACTTTTACCCGTCCAAACAAGATGCAGGAAAAGCAGTGCCAACTTGGAATTACGCCGTGGTGCAAGTTCGAGGCAAAATTCACTTCAAACATGATAAAACTTGGTTGCTAGATTTGTTATCTGCTTTTTCTGACAGCCAAGAAGCTCAACAGCTAACACCTTGGTCTGTTGCCGATGCGCCTGCTAATTATATTGATAAGCTAATTAAAGCAGTTGTGGGGGTTGAGATAGAGGTTGAACAGATCATTGGAAAATTTAAGTTGAGCCAAAATAAATCTGAAAGCGATCATCGCGGCGTTGTGCTTGGTTTGCAAAGCTCCAGTGAAGCTTCAGATAAATCACTAGCAAAGAGGATGATGAAATAATGGATTATTTAGCAATAAATAAAGCATCTTGGGATAGACGAACCTTGATACATGTTGAGTCTGAATTTTATGATGTTAAAGGTTTTGTTGCCGGTAATACCAGTTTAAAGCCAATAGAATTAGCAGAACTTGGAGAAGTAAAAGGTAAGAGTTTGCTCCATTTACAATGCCACTTCGGCATGGATACTTTGTCTTGGGCGAGGTTGGGTGCTCAGGTTACTGGAGTTGATTTGTCGCCAAACGCCATTGCTCAAGCAAATGAACTAGCGCAACAACTGGATATACAAGCCAATTTTATCTGCTGTGACTTATATGCACTGGCAGATATCAGCACTGAACAATACGATATTGTATTTACATCTTATGGCACGGTTTGCTGGTTGCCCGATCTGAATAAATGGGCGCAGCTTATTTTTAATAGCTTAAAACCTGGAGCTACCTTTTATATTGCTGAGTTTCACCCGTTTTATGATGTTTTTGCTGGCTACCCTTATTTTCATCAGACTGAGCCTGACATAGAGCAAGAGGGTACCTATACAGAAAACGACAATGGTGAAGTATCCACGGTTGTTACTTGGGCGCATCCGATTAGTGAAGTGGTTAATGCTTTGTTAAACGCTGGATTGACTATTACGCAGCTGAATGAATACCCATACAGTCCTTACCAATGCTTCGAAGGCATGGAACAAAGAGAGCAGGGCAAGTTCTATATCCAACATAAACAAGCCGATATTCCACTGGTTTATACTATTAAAGCAATTAAACCTGTTTAATTGTGGCAGAGTATAACAACATAGGAGGCGTTGACTGCTATGAAGAACAAGCGACTGGGAACAGGGATACAGGGCTTTAGGCCAATAACCAAAATTAGAGTAGCCCTTAGAGGTATTTATTTAGCGGTGCTGACGGATTTTTCAGTGGCGTACAAACTTTTCCTGTCGATATTTTTGCTGGTGGGGTTCTTTTATTTTAGGCAGTGGCTGGATTTCGGAATTGTATTATTGGCAACGGCCTTAGTCTTGGTAACTGAAATGATAAACACCGCAATTGAAGCGCTTTGCGACTTTGTTGAGCCTGAATTGAATGAAAAAATAGGGCTTATCAAGGACGTGTCAGCAGGAGCCGTTGGGGTGGCGATTTGTGTCTGGTTTGTTGTGATCACAATCGAAATTTATCGAGCTTATTTATTGTTACGTTAATATTGAAATTAATCCACTGTATTTTCTCTGAGCTTTTTATCAATCAAATCAAGTCACTAAATTAGTCACTGAGCGGACTTGTTCTGTTCCCATATTGTTGATATAAACCGCAATTATCGGTACATATTAAGTTGGGAGCCTAAATTGAACACCGCCAAGAAAAATCAAGGATTTACTTTAATTGAGTTAATTATTGTTATTGTTATTCTGGGCATATTAGCCGTCACTGCGTTACCTAAATATATAGATATAAGTCGAGATGCGGAGCAAGCAAGTTTTGATTCGTTTGTTGCAGCATTTAGAGGTGGAGTTAACCTTTATCATTTAAGTTGGCGAGCAAAAGGTCAACCAAGCAGTGCATTTTCAGGAGTAACGAGTACTCCATCACAACTTGGCTTCCCAGCAGGCGATAGCAATGAAGATGAAGCGGTAGAGGCCGATTGTCGAACGATTTGGCAAGATGTGTTGGCTGATGTTCCTGTTCCTGTATTTATGAGTGGCTCAAATGGCTGGAGTTCATCAATAGCTTCTGATGCACAGTGGGCGTCCAGTGCTTCTCGACTTAGCCAACTAGGTGAAAGTAGCGATACATTTTGTCATTACGCATATGTAAGAGGGTACAACAGTGGTGCGTTTACTGGTTTAAGTGATGCCCGAGTTCCTACTATTCAATACAGTATTAAAACTGGTGATGTAAATGTAGTAGGTTGGCCGTACAATCCTTAAACGATACGGCCTAAAAGCTTATTATTTTCTTCTTACACGATGAATAAACTCTAGTCGATTACCACTAGGTTCTCTTATCATCATGTGCTTTGTTGGGCCTCGGCCCAAATTTTCCGGGGCAAATTCAACTTTTACACCAGGAGCTTGCAATAACATTTGATGCAAATGTTCAAGCTTTTCATAGGTTTCCACTTGAAACGCTAAATGATGTAGCCCCACATTATTTTTTCGATTAAATGGTGTGGCTTTGTCACCACTTTTGGTCTGCCACAATGTAACAGTAATTGCCCCGTTGTTTAGAAAATAGGCTGGGTAGCTTGGGTCTTTTCCCAACTCTTCAAACCCCAAGGTTTCGACAAAAAAGCGTTTTGAATCTTCAAGCTTAGAAACGGTTAAGCCGACGTGATCAACACCGCCAATAGGCGATTTTTTTTCAGCGGCCGTTATGTTGGTGGTGATTAAAGTTGTTGTTAGTAATACAGCTAACGCGAATATATTTTTCATTTTTGCTTCTCGGTTAAATTTGCAATGCGGCAAACAAGAACTGAGTTTTAGTTAAATCTATTCGTCCTATGAGATCAATAACGGGTTTTAGCTGATGTGAGTCAAAACCCGTTTATCCAGTCTACACTGACAAATTATAAAATCTTGTAGCAGTAGAGTGATACAAATACTCTTTATCTGCTGCTATCCAGTTTGCTGTTAACCCTTTTGACACCGTTAACCAGCTAGTATAATCAGAGTTGATATTAACCACAGGCCAATCGCTGCCCCACATCATTCTGTTAGCACCAAACACTTGGTGGACATGCTCAAAATATGGTTCAAAGTCTATGCTAGCTTGTTGCTCCTTTGATGCTTCTGTAGGTAAGCCCGATACTTTAATATATACATTGCTCAATTCAGCAAACCGTTCGATAGCCTCAGCCCATGAGGCAAACTCGCCTTGTGCGATATTGGGTTTAGCACAATGGTCGATAACAATTTTTAGTTCTGGGTAAGTGTTAGCGATAGTTTCTATATTTGCTAAGTGCTTGGTAAAGACAAGCGCATCAAACGTTAGGTTTAACTTGATCAGTTGCTTGAATATAAGGGCAAATTCAGGCGTTAAGATCCAATCCGTATCGTCTATGTCTTGTAACATTGGACGTACGCCTTTGAATTTAGGGTTAGAAGCTAACGTTTCTAACCTTTGACAAATTTCTTCTGTATTTGCTTCAAAGTCTACCCAGCCCACAACACCTAAGATAAATTCATTACTATCAGCAAGTTGTAACATGAAATCGGTTTCTTCATTGGTGGCGGCAGCTTGCACCAAAACTGTATTACTGACATTAAGCCCCTTACTTACATGGAGGAAGTCAGCGGGCAAATAATCTTTATAAAGAGCAGTTAACTCTGGCGTTAACCATCCATAATCACCTCTACTTAACTGCCAGAAGTGTTGATGACTGTCGACTGTTGTCATGATTTACTTCCTATCTCGTTTAGTTTGCTGTTTCGTTTGGCGTAGGCGCTGCTTCGTGAATTAATCCAGATTGCTTTAAGTCGCGCCAAAAATCATCATCAATATCCGTATTCATTAATTCCAAAGTTTGGTTAATGCGACGGGCACTGCCTAGACCCGGAATAACGGAAACTACACTTGGATGGGCAAGAGGGAATTGCAAAGCTGCGGCAGCTAATGGTATTTCATACTTATCGCATAGCGCTTCGAGTTGTTTAACTTTCTTAACCACATGTTCAGGTGCTTCACCATAGTCATAGTGTAACGGGCCGCCTTTTTTCGTGCCTGTAGCCAGAATACCCGAGTTGTAAGCGCCACCAATGATGATCGAACAATTTCGTTGCTCACACTTTGGTAAGAATGTATTAAGAGATCCTTGCTCTAACAAGGTGTAACGACCAGCTAATAGGAAACAATCCCAGTCGCCATGTTCTAAAGACGCCTCACATACTTCGTATTCGTTTACACCCAAGCCAATGGCTTTGACTAAACCTTGCGAGCGTAATTCTGCCATAGCTTTATAACCGCCAGACATTGCGGTTTTAAATAGCTCGTCATTAGCATCACCGTGGGTTACTCGGCCAATATCATGCATGTATAAAATATCAATGCGGTCTAAACCTAGTCTTTGCACGCTGTCTTCAAATGAACGCATAATGCCGTCATAACTGTAATCGTAAACAATATCGAAAGGCATTGGTGATTGATAACAATGGCGCTCTTTGGCGTAACCTGCAGGTTTTAACAAACGACCAACTTTAGTTGATAACACATATTCTTGGCCTTGCATTGGCCTCAACATATCACCCGTTCTTCTCTCGCTTAGGCCTTGGCCGTAGTGAGGCGCGGTATCGAAATATCTAAAACCTGCACCCCATGCTGCTTGCAGAGTGTCTTGCGCGGTTTGCTCTGTTATTGGCGCATATAAGTTGCCTAGTGGCGCACAGCCGAACCCTAATGTGTCTATCGCTAGTCCAGTATTGCCTATTATTCTTTTATTATTTTTCATACTTGTTCCGTTACGATTTATTGGCTTTATTAATACGCACTTGGCTGACAAAGTCCATTAATTCAGTTAGACCATAGCGCCATTCTGGGATCACATGACAATGGTTAACCCAGTTGACCAGCTTGCCTAATTTAGGCGATGAAATTTCAACCCTATCACCGACTTTGTGAGTAAAGCCTAGTTTAGCTTCGGTTCTATCTTCAGATGGCGCGAACATAGTGCCGAGAAATAGCACTAAGCCATCAGGGTATTGGTGAGAACGGTTGCAAACTTGCTCTATAATGCTCTCTGGAGTACGGCTAATTTGGCTCATCTTGTTGCTACCAGAAGAAACAAAACCGTCTTCGCCTGTAATAGATAACTCAACTTCAGTACGCTTCACATCTTCAAGGCTGAAGGTGTCGTCAAACAGTCTAAACAGAGGCCCCAAACAACAGGTGCCGTTTTGATCTTTTGCTTTACCAAGCAACAAGGCGCTGCGACCCTCGTAATCTCTTAGGTTCACATCATTACCTAAGGTGGCGCCAATGATCTTTGCTTCAGGCGTCACTAATAATGCGATTTCTGGCTCAGGATTGTTCCAGTCGCTGGTTTCAAGAACACCAAGTTGAGCGCCTGTATTGATGGCTGACATTGGTTGGCCTTTTGTGAAAACTTCAACATCTGGACCAATACCAACTTCTAAATATTGTGACCAAACGCCAGACTTGATCAGTTCTTGTTTTAATGCCATTGCTTGTGGGCTGCCAGGAACTAAGTCGGTAAAGTCGGTTCCTACGTTTTTATGGACAATTTGTCTTATTTCGTCGGCCTTGCTGGCATCACCCATAGCGCGCTCTTCAATAACTCGCTCAATCATGCTAACAGCAAAGGTTACACCGCAGGCTTTGATTGACTGCACATCGTTAGGGGCTAGAAGGCAAGGGCGCTCTAATTGTTTAATATCGTCAGCTTGTTGATAGAACAAACTATTGGCTAACAACTCATCTAAGCTACAAATAACTTTGCCCGTGGCATTTTTTATTGCCTCGACAGGGTCTATGGTGTTAATCAGGTCTGATAATGTTAAAAACTGATCAGATAATTCAATAACTTGGCCATCTTTTACCGTAATTACATGAGGACCTGCAATACCAAGTGGACTTGCCGTTTTAGGTAGCCAAGCTCTGCCAACCCAAGTACCTTCTGCGCAATTATCTGGCAAGCTATTAGTTAGTGAAAAACCTTCGACAGTTTGAAATTGTTGTAATGACATTTTATTTCTCCTAACTACTTAGCAACCGCGTTTTTGCTCATTCGGTTATCGACTAAACGCCAAATGTTTAGCGGGTTATGATCTTGCAAAGCTTTTGGTAGTAAGGCTTGTGGGCAATCTTGGAATGCAACTCTGCGTAAAAATCGGTTCATTGCTGGTGCGCCAACACTAGTAGTAGCAGGTGCAGAGGAAGCTGGATAATTGCCGCCATGTTGCATCGAAGGGCAGACTTCTACGCCTGTTGGATAGCCATTAAATAACACTCTACCTGCAACATTTGTAACGTTTGTTGTAAGTTGCTTAACGTGTTCATTGTCGAAGTCATTGGTGTGAATTGTTGCGGTTAAATTGCCGTCTAAATTGGCAGAAACCAATAATAATTGCTCAATAGATTCGCACTCAACCAGCAATGAAACAGGACCAAAGATCTCTTCTTGCAACTCAGTAGAGGCCAAAAAGTGCTCAGCGCTGGTTTTAATTAACGTATTGTGTGGGCGCATAACATCATCGTTATTTGCACCGCCAGCAATGACTTCTAAAGCACTATTTTGAGCCCGTTTGTCGACTTCATTGCAAACAGCTTGCGCAATATTAGGGTTTAACATGCAATTGGTGGGTAGGGCAGCCATTTCTTCTGCAAGTAGCTTAGCGAACTCGTTCCCAACAGTTACGATTAAGCCCGGAGAAGTACAGAACTGACCAACTCCCATATTGATTGACGCGCTTAAGCCTTTTGCTATGTCCGTTGCTTTGATGGCAACCGCATCAGGTAAAATGAAAACAGGGTTGATGCTGCCCATTTCGGCAAACACAGGAATTGGTTTAGCACGACTGGCGGCGATATCCATTAGCGCACGGCCGCCGCCCGTTGAACCAGTAAAGCCAACCGCTTGGCAAAGAGGGTGTTCTACTAATGCACCACCAACTTCATTTAAGTGACTGTGTAATAAAGAGAATGTACCTTCTGGGAAGTGACATTTTGCAATCGCTTTATCGATAGCTTTTGCAAACAAAGTACAAGTAGCAGGGTGGCTAGGATGACCTTTAACCACAACTGGATTACCACTCGCTAAAGCAGAAGCGGTATCTCCACCTAATGTGCCAAAAGCAAAAGGAAAGTTTGAAGCACCAAAGACCACAACAGGACCAATCGGCTTCATCATTGCTCTAATGTCTGGTTTTGGTAATGGTGTTCTATCAGGTAGTGCAGTATCAATACTTGCATTAACCCATGAACCTTCGGCAGCTTCGTGAGCGAAAGCTCGAATTTGGTTGCAAGTTCGAGCTCGTTCGCCTTGTAATCTTAGCTCTGGCAGTGCCGTTTCAGCCATTGCGGTGTGAATGAGCTCATCACCAAGTTGTTCTATCTCGTTGGCTAGACAAGTTAAAAAATCCGCAATTTGTTCACCCGTTTTATGTTGTAATTCTTTAAAAGCTTCATCTGCTCTAGTGAGTGCAACGTTTACATCGCCAAGTGTGCAAGAGTAAACGGTACCAATTGCTTGGTTTGCTGTTGGGTTCCACGCATCATAACTGGAGCCCGCACCTTGGTGCCAAGCTCCTGCTAGGTAAGAAGAGTATTTGTTCGAAGTCTCGGTATTCATGATTTATATCCGTGTTGAGTAAATGTTAATTATTGTTCTGTTATTTACAGCAAGCGTTGTCACGACGCTAAACACGCAGGCCCTAAGGATTGAGCGCTGTCTGTTGATGCTGATTGTTGAAATTGTTTGTAGGTTAAAATAAATTCTTTATGCCCTAAGGCTTCGGATTTACTTTCTTCGCCGTTGGCGACACGTAAAATGCAAGCAAAGATTTCATCGCCAACTTGTCGCACCGTTTTTTCACCTTCAATGATGCTTCCGGCATTGACATCCATGTCCCCGGCTAGGTTTTTGTAAGTTTCTGGGTTTGCACATATTTTGATCACAGGTGAAATAGCGGAGCCAACCACTGAGCCTCGGCCAGTAGTAAACAGCACCATATGGCTGCCTGAAGCAATCAGCTCAACAATTTCGGCATTGTCAGAGATGTTAGGGAAGCCATACATTGGTTCACCATCTGGCACTACATCCATTAAAAACAGTCCTTTTTTATTGGGCTGTTGGCCAGGAGTAATGATGCCGTTAATCTTTGAAGAGCCTGATTTGGCGTAAGCGCCCATGGACTTTTCTTCTTGTGTGGTTAAACCGCCTTCGGCATTACCTGGGGCAAAACTGCCATAACCCATTTTGGTGTAATAAACTTCTGCTTTTTCGACACAAGCAAGCAACTGTTGACCCAGCTCAGGACTTTCAGCGCGATCTGCCATAATGTGTTCACAGCCAATGAGTTCACCTGTCTCTTCAAAAATACAAGTGGCTTGTTGTTCGATTAATCTGTCAAAACAAGCTCCAACAGCAGGGTTGGCACTAATGCCGCTAGTACCGTCAGAACCGCCACAAATAGTGCCTATGATTAGCTCAGACACAGCAATTTCAGCTCGTTCAACATCAGCAATAGCCTCTAATGTTGCTATCGCTTTTTGACGGCCGCTCTCAACGGTAGACAAAGTCCCGCCCGATTTTTGAATGACTAAGGTTTCGACAGGACGACCACTGTCTTTTATGGTCTGCTCAAGCTTTTCTCGGTTGAAACCTTCACAGCCTAGCGAGATAAGAATGGCTCCGCCAACGTTAGGGTGAGTACAAAGTTTTTCCATCATTTGCAGGGAATAGTCATTTGGGTAACAACCAGGAAAACCAATCAATTGCACATCTGGATGGTCTACTTTATTAACGATAGTTTTGGCCACGTGGTGGGCACACTCAACTAAGTAAGCTACCACGACGGTATTACGGATACCCTTGCGACCATCTTGGCGTTTATAACCTTGCATCTTATTCTCCGACCTTTGCTTGTCTGGTGTAACTCGGAATGTAGTCACTTTTCATATTGTGAATGTGAACGTGTTCACCAGCATTTATGTCTAATGTTGCTGAGCCAATTGGCACACCCCAGCGGATCACTTTCTCACCTTGTTTAATTGCTCGCCTTGCGATTTTGTGTCCTACGTCTATTTCGTCTTGGATCACAAAATGCTGCTGATCAATTTCAACTGACTCACTTGGCGCTAATGATTGACAGCAAATCAACACATTATCCGACTCATTCAGCGTTACTAACTTAGTCTGCATACTTGACCTTTATAAATATAAAAATTACTTTTAAATATGAAATTAGAGTGCGTTGATGATTCTGTCAACAGAAAAATTAACTTTTATATTTGAAAAAATGTGTATGCTGACAAATGTTCGGGCATAATTTGTTTTAACTTAAAGAATAAAAAGAGAGTGATATGGCGGCAAAAAAACAATACTCAGCGCCAGCGTTGGAGAAGGGATTAGATATCATTGAACTGTTGGCAAGTGAAGCCGACGGCCTAAGTGTGACGCAAATCACGGAAAAGCTGAATAAGTCAGTAGGCGAGCTGTTTCGTATGTTAATGGTACTTGAGCAAAGAGGCTATGTAGAAATGATAGGTTCGAGCGATAAGTACAAATTATCACTTAAATTATTTGGTCTTGCTAATCGCCACCCTCCAACTAAAAGGCTGACCTCGGTTGCTGCTCCTGCACTAAAAAAACTATCGAACACCATTGCTCAATCTTGCCACTTAGTGACGTATTATGAAGGCACTGGCCACGTTATTGTACAGCAGGATTCGCCTACATCGCGCTACTTTGGTGTTAAGTTAGGTGCAACTGCACCGCTAATGAATACCTGTTCTGGTCATGTGTTACTGTCATTTGCTACAGAAGAACAATACCAATTAATGCTGGACAGTATTCCTGAACACCACCCGAAACCAGAACCGTTGCAGTTTGAAAACATGGCGTCGCAAATTCAACAGCGGGGCTTTGAGTCTATGCCTAGCAGGCAAGCGCAAGGGGTTTTTGATATCGGTTATCCGATTTATGATCATTCTGGCGATGTGCTGGCTGCATTGGTTGTTCCATTCTTAGAATATTTAGATGCCTCTAATCCAATAAAGTTGGACGCTGCGTTGCCGTTTATTAGTGAGACAGCAAAATCGATTTCATTTCAATTAGGTTACAGCGAAGAATAGTAATTTGTTGTCAAAGTGGGCAGTGGTTAGTTTCCTCTAGTCACTGCCGCAAAAGGCTATTCGGAGTCTTTTCACTTCTGGTGAACAGTTTGTTCTAAAACTTCCTCTTTCATTTCTTACCCCTTACCTTGTCGTACTTTGTGTTTTTTATTTAATTATAACAATAACATAGCCATACAATTTTAAATTATTGTGATTTTAGTTGTTGACTAATAAATGATTACCCTCTAAGTTTTATTTCAAATGTAAAAATTATTTTTATATTTACATTCAGCAAAACAAAAATAATAAAACAAAAAACAAATTCAAATATAAACGGGGATCACACCATGAGGATTCGTAGAAATAAAGTCAGTGAGGCTATTACGGTTGTGCTACTAAGCGCAAGCGCGATGGCAACGTCTAATACCATAGCCGCAGAGGAAACCAAAGCAGATGACGATTTAGAAGTCATTGAAATTAGAGGTATTCGTTCATCAATTGCTAAGTCATTAGCAACAAAACAAGATGCAAAAGGCTTCGTTGATGCGATTAATGCAGAAGACGTGGGTAAATTACCGGATGCTAACGTTGCAGAAGCATTGCAGCGTGTAACGGGTGTTACTATTCAGCGTAGTCGTGGCGAAGGTGATTTTGTTTCTCTTCGTGGTTTAGGCCCTGACTTTGTTAAAGGCAATATAAATGGCCGCTCATTACTTAACTCAACGGAAACCGTTGATCCCATCTTTAATGGTAATGCGATCACCAGTACTGGCCGTGCCGCCAACTTTGATATTCTGCCTTCCGAGGTTATTACTAATTTAGATGTGGTTAAATCGCCTTCAGCTAGCACAATTGAAGGTGGCATGGCTGGCTCTGTTAATGTGCAAACCGCTAGGCCTTTGGCAATGGGCAATAAAGTTGCTGGTTCAGTGACTGGTACTTATCGAGAGTTTAATGAAGAATTAGACCCATCAGCATCTGGCCTAGTAAGTTGGGTAAATGATGACAAATCATTTGGCTTTTTAGGTGCAGTATCATTTTCACAGCGTACATTAAGAGAAGATTTCTCTCGTACTTTTGGTTGGTTCCCGTTATTCGGTGTGAGCACGCAGCTTGATACCAATGGTGATGGAATAGGGGATACTAGCCCTGGCGATGCCAGCTTTTCACTGTCTAACAATGCTGAAGCATATGAAGAAGACAGAGATAGATTTACCGTAACAGGCACTTTGCAATGGCGCGACGATAACTCAGATCTGAGTGTGGATATGTTGTACAGCAAACGTGAAGTGCAAGAGAGCCACCAAAACTTTATCTTCTTACCGATTTTATTTGATGGCGATTTGGCTGGTAATACGGTTAACCCTGATGGCAGTGTGCAACTTGGTAATAACGTTGTGAACAATGGCGCGTTAACAAGAGCTATTACAACACTTCGACCAGAAGTGACCACGGATTTACAAGATTATGAAGATGACTTGCTGTCACTAGGTGTTAATTACCAATTCAGTGCCAATAAATGGGAGTTTGAGGCTGATTTAAGTTACTCAAAAGCAGAGGGCAGTAATACCTTTGATCGAGTAAGAATAGATGCTAACAATGGTGCGTTTGTGTTTGATACGGTAACGGATCAAAACGGCTTTAATATTACTCAAACTAACCAAAATGTAGGCGCTTCAGCGGATCTAAGTAACCCTGCAAACTATGTACTTTCGGTATTTGACGACCGTTTTGCTTCTAATGAAGATACTGAAACCGCGATTAAATTTGATGCGCTTAGAGAAATTGACTCTGATTTCATTAGTTCAATTGAAATGGGTGTACGCATTAGAACACGAGAAAAATCAATTGCTAGAGCAGACAATGGCAATGGCTTTGGTGTAACAGGTGCAAACGTAACCCTTGCCGATGTTGGCGCCTATCAAAACGGTGCGAGCAACTTTTTAGACGGCACATGGCGCACAAATTTTGGTTTTAACTCTATTTTGTTCCCTGATAATGCAGCGGCAAGAGCAAACTCTGCCATCGTGGCTTATATGAATGCCAATGGTTTATCTAGTGACTTAACGGCGAATCCATTCACTTCATTTGAGGTTAAAGAAGATACCTACGCAACTTACTTCCAAGCTAATTTAGATGGTGAAATTGGTGGTTTACCTTTCTCAGGTGATGTTGGCTTGAGAGTGGTATTAACTAAGCAGTTCGTTGACGGTGCTGATGCCGAGTTTGTGATCACAGATAGGGGGGGAGCTGATACTACTGTGTTTGACGAACTATCGACTGGCGCACCAACACCAGTATCCTTTGATGATAGTTATGCCACGGTTTTACCAAGCGCAAACTTCCGTTTGGAGCTGGATGAAGATTTATTCTTACGTGTTGCCGGTAATGAGAGTATTACCCGTCCAACATTTAATGCATTAGCGCCATCTTATGGTATCAATGCCAATGGTTCATTTGATCGCAACGGCGACTTCTTTGCAGTTGACTTAACCGCGGGTAACCCTGCGCTTAAACCTTACGAATCAACGAACTATGACTTAGGTTTGGAGTGGTACTTTGACGAGGCAAGTGCTTTGTATGGTGCGGTATTCCATAAATCACTAGAAAATATCATTGCCACCACAGAATTTGAATTGGCCACTGAGTTGGGTGGACAACCAATTAGAGCAGTAGGGGTTGGTTTAGATGGCAGTCGCAGCAATATTCCAGTAGATAGTATCAGACAGCCAGCAAACTCGGGGGATGGTGAGATCACTGGTTTAGAGTTAGGTCTGCAACAGTCGTTTGAGTCTGGCTTTGGCTACATTGCTAATCTAACTTTGGTTGATAGCAGCGCTGAATATGCCGATTCTGGTGAGAACATCGATTTTATCGGGGTATCTTCATTAAGTTACAACCTGACTGTGTTTTACGAGCAAGGTCCGTTACAGGCTCGTGTCGCTTATAACTACAGAGATGAGTACTTAGTGGAACCGAATGCTATCGGCTCAGGTGGTCAGCTGTTCAATGACGAGTATGCTCAGTTAGATGCGTCGGTAAGTTACGACTTCACAGAAAATTTAACCCTAGTGTTAAGCGGGGTGAACTTAGGAGATGAAGATCAAGATGTGTACACAGTAATACCAAATGGCATTGGCCGTCAGTATTACTCAACGTCTCATGTCGGTCCTAGAGTGTCGTTAGGCATTCGTGGTTCTTTCTAAGTTACTCTTTGATTTTACAGAATTTATGCCTACTGGGTGTTTAGTAGGCATTTATCTGTTAACTTCTATTAGCACAATTAAATTAGTGGTTATTTATGGATGTAAAACTAAGTGTAAAAGAAAAAGTTGGCTTTAGCGTTGGCGATATGGCTGGCAATTTTGTTTATCAGTCAGTGGTGTTGTTACTGGCATTTTACTATACCGATGTGTTTGGTTTGGATGCGGCGACAGTAACAGCAATCTTTGTATTTGTTCGTTTCTTTGATGCCTTCACTGACCCTTTAATGGGGGTGATCGTTGATAAAAATAACTCCCGTTGGGGTAAATACCGTCCTTTTTTACTGTTCTTGTGTGTCCCTTATGCCATTGCTTCAGTATTGGTTTTTACCGTGCCAGACCTGTCCGTTGAAGGTAAAACTATCTACGCCTATGTCACTTATGCCGTATTAATGCTGTTATTTACCGCAACCAATATTCCTTATTTTGGCCTTGGCAGTGTCATGACCTCTTCAGTTAAAGAACGTATCTCGCTAAACTCTTACCGCTTTGTTGCGGCAACCGGCGGCGGCCTGATTGTCAGTGCCGCAGTATTACCCCTTACCGAATTACTTGGTGATGGCGATATTGCCAAAGGTTACCAACAAGCCATGATAGTGATGGCAATACTATCGGTTATTTTGTTTTTGATTTGTGTTGGCAGCACAACGGAAAGGGTGCAGCCTGTTACGCCGAAAAGCAAAATAAACATGAAAGACCAAATGAAGTTGGTGTTAAAGAACGACCAATGGCGATTGCTTGGTTTGGCCATCGTTTTATTGGTCACCTCACAAACTATCAAAGGCACCATGTTTGCCTATTACATTAATTACTATGCGGAAGATGCAGGCATTGCGCTGTCGCTATTTTTATCAGTGTGGATGATAGGAGGCATGTTAGGCAGTGCATTATGCAGTAGTTTAACCAAGGTTATGTGTAAGAAAAATGCTTGGGTAATGCTTTGTTTATTAAGTGCTCTATTGTCAGCTTCCACCTATTTTATTTCGCATAATGCCATGTACGCGATATTAGTTATGCAGTTTTTTGTCGGCTTTTTTAATCAAATGATGGCGCCATTAATTACTTCTTTTATGGCAGAAGTCACTGATTATGGCGAGTTAAACAACCATTGTCGTCAAGATGGCCTTATTGCTTCATTTTGCTTGTTTTCGCTGAAAGTCGGGTTAGGTATTGGCGGCGCTTTTGCTACTTATTTGCTGTCTGTTTATGACTATCAAAGTGGCGGTGTGGCGCAAAGCACTGAAACCATCAATGGTATTTTACTGATCTTTACTATTGTGCCAGCTGTTGGGTTTGTCGCCACGGCGGCGGTATTAAACCGAATGAAATTAACCTCGGAAGTCGTCAATCGCAACGCGCAGAAGTTACAGCTGCTTAGAGCGGAACATTAAAAATAATAACAATATCAACAAAGAGAAGATGTTTATGAATGAATTTAATGGCTTAGGTATGTCGATGGCTACCTTATCTAAATTATCACGCGCTAAATCTCGTTCTATTTCGCCTGAAAACTTTACTGGAGAGCCTGGCAAAGGTGGTATGGCAACAGAAGGTACTGGAGCTGTGCCAGGCAGAGACTTGGGTCAAGGTTGGAAGATATCTCCGAGTATTGAAATTGAACCTACTCAAAGTTTTACCCTAGCAGATATTAAAACCGGTGGCGCGATTCAACAAATTTGGATGACAACACTAGGGGTGAAAAGACGCGATTTAATACTACGTATGTATTGGGATGACCAAGAGCATCCTTCAGTAGAAGTGCCGTTAGGCGACTTTTTTTGTAACGGGCTAGGCGAATTTGCTCAAGTTTCGTCGTTACCGGTTTGCGTTAATCCTGGTTTGGCATTCAATTGTTTTTGGGAAATGCCGTATCGGAAAAATGCTCGTATTACCTTGGAAAACCGTGATCCACTGCAAAAAGTGATTGTGTATTATCAAATCAATTATACCGAGACTGAGGTTCCAGCCGATTGCGCTTATTTCCATGCTCAGTTTCGCAGAACCAATCCAGTTCCTTTTAAAGGCTTACACACCTTGTTAGACGATGTGGAAGGTCGAGGTCAGTATGTTGGTACTTATATGACGTGGGGTGTCAATAATAACGGCTGGTGGGGCGAAGGCGAAATTAAGTTCTATATGGATGAAGATACCGACTTTCCTACTATTTGTGGTACGGGAACAGAAGACTATTTCTTAGGTTCGTTTAATTACGACGTTGGCGTAGCCGTGCCTGGTAATCCAAGTGCTTATTCTGAATACACAACGCCTTATGCTGGTGTGCCAGAAATTCATCGACCTGATGGCGTGTATAAATCGCAACACAGGTTTGGCATGTACCGCTGGCATATTCCAGATCCAATTCGCTTTGAATCTAAACTCAAAGTTGATATTCAAGCCTTAGGTTGGCGAGATTTTCATAATTGGGGAGGAGATGTTGAACAACGTCGTTATTTGCCTTTGCAAGACGATATTTCATCGGTGTCGTTCTGGTACCAGACGTTACCGTCAAGACCTTTCCCTGAGTTGCCGCATCGCGACTTTTTGGAAATAAATTAACGATTTTATGTTGTGTTATCGCTGAGGGCATTATCCTCAACTTTCTCCAATCAGGTGGTCTGCAAACGAGGTGTAAGCATGCTTGAGCGGAGAAAGCTTTTTTCACAACTTAGGTTTTTATATAGGAATTAAGATGCTTAAAAATATAAACCCTTTACTGTCGCCAGAGTTATTAAAGATCCTAAGAGAAATGGGACATGGCGACCAAATTGCTATTGTTGATGCCAATTATCCAGCCGCCAGCGGAGCAAAAAAGTTAGTTAGACTTGATGGTTGTACAGCCACAGAAGTGCTCGATGCCATTGTTTCTGTTATGCCAATTGATACATTTGTCGAGCATGCGGTGCACTCAATGCAAGTGGTAGGCGACCCCGATGCGGTGCCAGAAATCGTGGCAGAGTTTAAACATATTATTAGTAAAAATAATGAGCCTGCATCACTGTCTAGTTTAGAGCGTCATCAGTTTTATGACACAGTAAAACAAGCCTATGCAGTCGTCTCAACGGGAGAAAGTCGATTGTACGGCAATGTGATCTTACAAAAAGGCATCATTGCACCTAATTAACAGACACAGCGCTAATTAATTGTTAGCATTGCGAAATAAATAGGAAATGGATAATTATTTTGCAAGCTAAATTTGGAATTGGCGCTTTAATACTCGCAGCGGTTATCGCTATCTTAACCGCTATCGCTCATCTGTCCTGTATTGTTCTGGGCCCTGAATGTTATTCGATTCAAATGGCACCCGAGTCAATTGTTGAGTCAGCAAAAGCGGGAACTTTACTTGCACCTTTGGGCACCGTATTTGTGGCCTTTATTTTCATTTCATTTGGCCTCTATGCCTTATCAGCGGCGAAGCTATTTTATCCATTACCCAAAGTTAAGCTAATCGTCCACTTGATTGGTTTTGCCTGTGTGATCAGAGGCGTTTTGCCTATTCAACTTTGGTTTCGTAAGCCCGAGAAAATAACCGAACCTGTTTTATATGTAGGGATCGTATGGTTAGTTGTGGGGATATTTTATTTATTAGGCCATCGCTTATTGGCTCAAAGCCAAGCGCGCAGCAAATCACTTTAACTTTCATAGGAGAGTTGTTATGAAAGAGACAACAACACAAACAGAATTAGCTCAGCAGTTGAGCTTTATCGAAGAAATCGATCAACTTAAATCGGTGTATCGCCAAACTCATGTTAAATCAGATAATAACCGCAATGAAAACAGCGCTGAGCACAGCTGGCATATTGCTTTAATGGCCAACATTTTAGCGCCTTATGCCGATGAGCCAATTGATTTATCTCGTGTCGTAACCATGCTGTTGTTGCACGACATTGTTGAAATTGATGCTGGCGATACCTTTGCTTTTGCCGAACAACAAGACTTAGATGCGCAAGAAGACAAAGAACTTGAAGCGTTAGAGCGTATCTTTGGTTTATTGCCAGAGCCACAATCGAGCAACATGAAACAGCTATGGTTAGAGTTTGAGCAAGCCGAAACTGTAGACGCTAGATTTGCTAAGGCTATGGACCGAGTGTTGCCACTGGTACAAAACATGTCGAATCAAGGCGGCAGTTGGGTTAAACACAAGGTGAAAAAATCACAGGTTATGGCTCGCAATAGCTACTTAGACGGATTAGCGCCAAAGCTGTGGGACTATGTTTGTCAGCAAATTGATTTAGCCGTAGCAAACGGCTGGTTAATTGATGCCTAAAAACCTAAATTGATACGCTAGAGCGAAAGGCGGGGTTTGATAAAATCAATAAATGCCGTAATTCGCTTAGCCGCGCTGGATGACTTATAGAATACGGCATTGACTTGTTCTCTGCCTGACAATACTTGTTTTTTGTCGGTAAATAGAGTGACTAGTTTGCCTTTAGCTATGTCATCTTTGACCATAAACCCAGATAAGCAGGCTATGCCATTTCCTGCTAACGCTAGTTGTCTAACTGCTTCACCATTACTGGCTTTTATTGCAGGTTGAAGCTTTTCAAAGCCTTGTATTGGCCACTGATTAAGGATCTTGGGGCCAGTAAAGCCTAAAGTTTGATGGTTTTCTAATGCAGATACCTCAGTAGGTAAGCCATTCTTTGCGATATATTCAGGTGAGGCAATAATAAATAAAGAGCTTGTGCCTAAAGATTTGGCATATAAAGTTGAATCGGCCAGTTCGCCAATGCGAATGGCAATGTCGGTGCGCTTTTCGATTAAATCGACAAAGCCTTCATTAGACGTTAACTCAAGTTCAATTTGTGGATAAATGTTGTTAAATTCTTTCAATAATGGCACAAGTTGATGAAACACAAATGGACTTGCAGCATCCACTCTTAATCTACCTTTTGGCTCTTCACCATGAGCCGTCAGCTCTGCTTCAGCTTGTTGTAACTGTTCTAGGCTTGTCCGAACAGAATCAACAAAACTTCGGCCTTCGTCGGTCAGTTCTATTCGCCTAGTCGTTCTGGTGAGGATGGTAACCCCTAGTTGCTTTTCTATTTTACTTACTGCTCGGGATACCTTTGCAACTTGCATATCTAAAGCATCAGCGGCGGCAGAAAAGCCACCAGCATCAATCACCGACAGTAAAATTTCTAAATCATCAGAACGTGTAAGCATAACCAAGTCGTTCATATTTATTGCGTTAATGGGGCAATAATAGCCTTACTTTTGCATTATTTACAAAAGTCTTTTCTTATTGATGATGTTTTTGTTGGTATTAAAAGGCACAACAATAGCCTCACTTTTATTTTGTGAGGAAAAATTATGCCTTTAGCTCTATTCGCGCTCACCTTGAGTGCATTTGCCATTGGCACAACCGAATTTGTTATTGTTGGTTTAGTGCCGACCATAGCTGAAGATTTGGCCGTGTCATTACCTTCTGCTGGACTGTTAGTCAGCCTTTATGCGCTCGGTGTTGCTATAGGCGCACCTGTGTTAACGGCTTTAACAGGAAAGTGGAATAGAAAATCTGTTCTCCTAACACTTATGGCTTTATTTGTAGCGGGTAATTTATTGGCGTGGCAAGCACCAAGTTATGGATCTTTGATCATTGCAAGAATACTAACAGGCTTAGCCCATGGTGTGTTCTTTTCAATTGGTTCCACTATTGCGACCAGCTTAGTAACAAAAGACAAAGAAGCCAGTGCCATTGCAATAATGTTTACTGGTTTAACCGTCGCTTTAGTTACAGGAGTGCCGCTAGGGACTTGGATAGGGCAGGAGTTTGGCTGGCGCGCAACGTTTTTGGTGGTATCGGTATTAGGTTTGATAGCCTTGCTAGGCAGTCGCTTTCTTATCCCATCAAATTTAAAACAAACTCAGCCTGCTAAGTTTTCCGAGCAGCTAAAAGTTTTGACTCAGCCTAGGCTATTACTGGTTTATGCCATGACAGCCGTGGGTTATGGCGGTACTTTTGTTGCTTTTACTTACCTTGCGCCAATTTTGCAGCAAGTATCGGGCTTCAGCGCCAGCTCAATTGGTTTAATCATGTTGGTTTACGGCGTATCGGTTGCCGTTGGTAACATATGGGGCGGTAAATTGGCAGATAAAATGGGGCCAGTAAAAGCACTTCATATCATTTTTACTTTGTTGGCTTTAGTTCTACTGGCATTTACCTTTACTGCGCAAAACCCAATAACTGCTGTGTTAACTGTATTAATTTGGGGCGCATTTGCCTTTGGTAATGTGCCAGGCTTACAAGTTTATGTAGTACAGCTAGCCGAAAAATACACACCAAATGCAGTAGATGTGGCATCGGGTTTAAATATTGCGGCATTTAACGTGGGTATTGCCATTGGTTCTATTGTGGGAGGGCTGATCGTAGAAGACATGAGCTTAATGGATACACCTTGGATTGGTGCCATTATTGTTGTCTTTGCAATTGTATTAACTCGCGTCTCTGGTTTTTTAGATAACAAAGATAAAGCGGTAACTATGTAAAGTTAAAGCAACGACAACCGCATTAGGGTTGTCGTTGCTTGGCGATGATCACCGTTTATTTATCTGGGCATGAGAAGGTAAATTTAGCGCCGCCTAAAGCTGCTTTAGAAACGGTAATTGTTCCTGCCATTTTATCAGATGCGGCTTTGGCAATGGCTAAACCCAAGCCTAAACCACCAGTTGCTCTGGTGCGGCTTTTATCCAATCTAGCAAAGGGGATGAAGATATTTTCCCTGTCTTGTTGTGGGATCCCGGCGCCATCATCTTCAACATTCACTAGCAGTTCATTATTTTCATTACAGACAGAAACTAATACTTTAGATTGAGCGTGATTAATTGCGTTTTTAACGAAGTTATCAATTAATAAGCGCAAATAAACTGGGTTCGTCGTTAGTTCGCTATGGCATTGTATTGAGCAATTTATTTCCGTTGCCATGCCCTGTGACAGTAAGGCAACTCTGGACTCAATGAATTTACCTACGTTGACCTTTTGCTCTTGATTTTGCTCTGTGTCTTTATTGGTCGCAATTCGTGAAAACTCGACAATTTGGCTTATTAGCTGATTGATATCGCCAACGTAATTATCGATATCATCGAGCAGTAAATGCACATCTTCACTTTCGCTTTTTTTCCTAGCTAAGCCTGAAGCTAACTGAATACGACTTAATGGTGTTCTTACCTCATGTGGGATCGCTTGAGCAAAAATATCGCGTTCTTTTACGTTGTCGGATATGTCCTGTGCCATTTGATTGAAGCTGTGCGCTAATAAGTTTATTGGACGCTGGATCTGCTCATCGGCTCTGGTCTCTAATTGGCCTTGGCCAAAGCGTCGTTGTGAAGCGATAAGCTTATGAATTTGTTGTTGTAGCTGTTTAACTGGCCAGTAAATAGTAAAGGCTAAAAAAATAGCCAAAATAATAAGTAGAGTGGCTATCATAATCGACTCTGGGTTTACATCATCATCAAACTGCGCCATCTCTTCTTGGCTTCTTTCACTGTCTAGTTTTTCATAAACGGCTAATAAATAACGGCTATTCTTTATTGGTAGCACGATGTACTTTTCGCCTTCGTGACGCTCATAGATAACGTTTGAACCTATGGTTGTGAAGTGGGCACAGTCGTCGCAAATACTGTTTTTCTGCTCGACGAGTTGAGTGGAAAACTCAAGGTTAAACGGGTAGGGCAAAGCAATATGTTTGCTTTCTGGATCCAAATACTCGATCTCATTGAGCTCTTGCTCAATGTAGTTGGCGACTAGTTTAGCTTCTCGAGTAAATTGTTTTAGCTCGTCCTGTTGGATGAAGAGTTCAGCAACCGTTACCGCGATAAAAACACTAAAAATAACAGTTGCTGTGATACTCAAATACAGTCTTGAGAAAAAAGACAGGTTATTCATTAACTAATTTGTATCCTTGATTGCGAATTGTCACTATCACTTGGTAAGGCAATTGATCGTCTTCTAATTTTCGGCGTAGCCCTGATATACGCATGTCAATAGAGCGATTTGAGCAGTCATAATCAATCCCTCTGAGTACCTGACAACATTGTTCCCTTGATATGACTTTGCCTGCGTATTGGTTCAGTAGCTTGAGCATCTCATATTCCGCGCCCGTCAATTCCAATTCTTTTCCTTTAAAAGTCACCTGATTTTTGAACTCATTAATGAGCAGTTTTTTACTTTCTGTCGGCTCAACTTTTTGGCTTCTGCGCAACAGGGCTTCAATTCTTGCAACCAGAACATGAGGCCTTAGCGGTTTAACTAGGTAATCATCAGCACCAATTTTTAGCAAGCTAACTTCGCTTACATCATCATCACAAGCGGTAAGCACGAGAATTGGCTGCTGGTAAAACTCACGAGCTTGTTTGCAAATCTCGATACCACTGACATTTGGCAACATCAGGTCTAACACAATTAAATCAGGCTTATGCTCTTTAATTGCCTCAATGGCAAGGGCGCCATCTTTCACAGAGCTGACTTTAAAGCCTTCTACGTCAAGGTACATGCTGGTTAAGCGAGAGATCTCGTCATCGTCTTCAATCAATAAAACATGGGGGCTTTTCATATTTTCCTCAAATTTGACTAGGGGCTAGGAACGACGGCAATTTAACGGAAAAGTTCCTCACCGCAAAGCATAGCTTACATCTGCTTACATAACTAAAACAGGGCTTACACAGACTTACTTCAGCTTACCCAAAACCGCACTAAACACCTAGATAATTGAGCTCGGTAATTAATTAAATGTTTGGAATTAATAATGAAAGTAACAGCAGAGCGCAACCGGCTCAAACCAAGCGCATCCCTAGTTTTGCTAGCCTTGTCGAATATTACGTTGGCACAAGAAGCAGGAAGCAAAGAACAGCAAGAGTTGGAGGTGATCGAGGTAAGCGGCAAACGCAATCAAGCAAATACTGAAATGACAGAAGTAACCAAAAAACTTTTTAACATACCAAGTATTAGCAATGATCCTTTAAGCTCATTGTTTAGCATGCCTGGCATTGTTTATTCAGGTGGCGATGATGGTGAACCTGCGATCCGAGGCTCATCGCCTGATGACAATGGTTTTTACATTGATGGCATGCCGGCAGATTATATTTTTCACATCTTTGGTGACAGTATTTTTAACAAAAATGTGATCCGTGATTTTTCTCTGTATCCAGCCGCTTTTGGTAGTCAGTTCAGTAATGCAACCGGTGGCGTCGTTGACGTTCAATTAAGAGACCCTAGAAATCAGGACATAACCACAACAATTGATGCCAGCATGTTAAAGACAGGTATCATGGTAGAAGGCGGAGTAACGGATGATCAAGCCTTTTACTTTTCCTATCGAAGAAGTTTAATGCATTTATTCATAGAGGAAGGTGAAGAAGACGATGGTGAAAAGGTTACTCGCACGCCAACTAGCGACGACTATCAAGGCAAATATCAATGGCTGATTGGTGATGATCAAAAACTCACGTTTACTATTACGGGTGCTAGTGATGTAGGCGCGTTAGATATTTCTGCTGAATCGGAAGAAGCACAAATAGACCCTG
The DNA here is from genome assembly GCA_965200905.1 of Psychrosphaera sp. Classification (GTDB taxonomy): domain Bacteria; phylum Pseudomonadota; class Gammaproteobacteria; order Enterobacterales; family Alteromonadaceae; genus Psychrosphaera. The sequence goes on along the minus strand of CBDAVN010000006.1, from coordinate 180,341 downwards.
ATGTTATTGGTGAAATGTCTCTGAATACCAAATTTGATCAGCAAACCTTATCTTGGCAAGACTTTGGTTATGATTGGGGCACGATTGATCTGTCATTCGGTCATATGGTCGAAAAGAATTTACAAAAACAAGGGCAGGGGCAATTTTTAGACCTTAAAACCAAAAGACTTAATTTACGTTCTATGTTGAATTTTGAACGAGTAGGCAGTCATCAATTTTCTCTAGGTGCAGATATTCAATCGAGCACCAGTGACTATAAGTACGATTTTATCCCTTACTTTTGTACTGACCACGATGCTGACTGCGAAAGTAAAAAGGGTGAGCGTGCACAAGATTCTGACCAACTAAAGAGTATGGATATCGCAGCTTATTTAGACGCGACTTATTACTTCAATGAAGACATTCAATTAGGTTACGGTTTTAGAGCTGAACACAACGATTACACCAAACAAACCTTTGTTCATCCAAGGGCTAAGTTAAACTGGTATGTTTCAGATGAATTTAGCATTAATGCTAAAGCGGGGAGTTACAGCCGTTTTCCAGATATTGATAAAGCTTTGAACAAGATAGGTAACCGAGGTTTAAAGTCGCCAACGGCAAAACATTATTCTGTTGGTTTTGTCTATCAATTAAATGACATTTGGCACACGTCGCTCGATGTTTATTACAAAGATTTATCTGATATGGCGCTTTCTTTAGAACAAGACGACCCAAGAGCACAACTTAGGTATAGCAGTGACTTATCTGGTGAAGCCAAAGGCGTTGAGTGGGTGATCAATAAAAACCTATCTAACGGCTGGTATGGTTGGGCATCACTCAGCTGGTCAAGCAGTACTAGGACCAATGATCTGACAGGCGTAACAACTGAATATTTACTAGATACGCCATTATTGGCCAATGCGGTAGCCAATTATCAATATAATGAAAACTGGGACTTTGGCTTTCGCTTAACCATGCGTAGTGGTGCTAAATACACGCCAATTGTCGGCTTACGTGTCAACCCAGATCACCCAGATCACTTTCAGCCAGTGCACGGAGAGTTAAACTCAAAAACCTTACCTACCTACTATCGGCTGGATTTAAGTGCGAACTATAAAACTCAGTTATGGGGATTAGACTCGGAACTGAACTTTGCCATCATCAATGCGACAGGCAGCAAAAACGTATCTGGTTATAGTTACTCACCTCGTCCAGATGACTCAGCTACTTCATTTCAACTTGACCGAGAAGTGGGTATGGAGATCTTTCCGTCCATTGGTTTCACGGTCAAATTCTAATCTTACCACTTATGCCTATTGCATTAATGGGCATAAATTTTACTCATTTTAATTACAAAAATAGCGCTTACATTCCCTTACTTGGCCTTACACAAAAAAGGCCTCAGGGCTTGTAAAGTAAAGCTTCAATTCACTTGTTTAGGTTCACTTTAAAGGTTGATACAAATGCAAAATAAGTTAAATTTTTCTCTAGCAAGCGTTGCTCTAGCACTGGCTTTATCAGGTTGCGGCGGCAGTAATACCAGTAAAGCAACAAGCTCAGAGACGACTGGTCAAGGCTCTGGGCAGCAGACAGGAAATACAGACTCATCTGGTTCTACGGGCTCAACCGATCCCTCAGGTTCAAATACCAGCTCAAGCAATGACTTAGCAACGGCTTTTCCCGTTCATACAAAGGTTTTTGGGGTGGAAATTAGAGCAACGCAAAGCACAGATACAAGAAAAGTGCTGCATGCAGCAAGTGTCATGGCGCAATATTTAGACAATGACCAAGACGGCTTAGCCGACAACCCATTGGTCGTGGAGAAAATGGTTGAAAATAAAGCGGCCTTAATCATGGCTCCGACAGAGCAAGGGCTAGAAACGGCAGCGGCAAACCTTGAGCAATCTGACTCTTGGCAAGCTTTGTATGGCGATGAAACACACGTTGAACCAGAACAAGGCCAATTTGATGCGAGCTTAGAAGAAGTGCTGCATTTAATAACGCATGTAGGTTACCACAACGCTTACCCTGAAGTGTTTGGTGAGCAAGTTGGCTCGTCTGTCGCTGATGCTATGGATACAGCTAGAGGTGGCCAGTTCCAACAGATCCCTGCAAACTATCCGGAAAGTGCCTGGTATACCTACAACGATGAAACTTGTGATTACGCTTGTATGGTGACTGAGTATATTTATTGGGGCTTAACGTCTATTTTAGGCGCACAAGAACAAAGGCTGGAAGAAATTGGCAATGAATGGAAGCTCAACACTTTGGATAAAGTGAAAAACCAAGATGCAGCGCTTTATAACATTCTCACTAATTCAGAGTATGGCTTAGCAACACAACTACCCGATGGCGATTACTCTGGTTTTGAAATTAAGCTAGAAGGCACGGTTGAACAGCCAACGGGCAACGCCAATTCAAGCGAGATTTTGCAATCGGCACAAGCTGCTAATGCCGGTCACAAGGTGGCATTTACCAATCAAGCTAAGGTTTACATGATGAACCCTGATGGTTCAGAAGTTGAAGAGCTGGCCGATGGCACCCCAATCTCTGGTTACGTATCTTGGGGCCCTGACGCTAAGTATGTGTATTTTGCCAGTGCTAAAGGCGAAGCTGAAAGCGCTTGGGAAGCATTTAGAGTGAATGTTGAAACGAAAGAGTTAACGAAGCTGTCAGCCTTTGCTCAAGATGTACGTTCTTTAGGTGTTTCACCAGATGGTAAATACATTGCCATGTCAGTGATGTCTGGTAATTCAAATATAGGCAATAACAACGACAATTTAACTCAGTTCCATACTGATTTATATATCGTTGAGATGGATACATTAGAAGACAAACTAACCGCAGGTGAGCAACTGCAATTATCGGATATGCGGGCTCTGGTATCTTCGCCTGCGGCTGAGCAATTTTGGTATGAAGAATTACACTGGAACCCAGTGATGCCGCAAGAGGGCGAGGCTATTTTGGCTTATACCAAAACCTGGCGCTATGACGAAGATGATGTGTCTTACACTCATGCCTATACCATTAGAGCAGATGGTAGTGAAAATAAACTGTTGTTGGAAAATAAAGACATGCCAATTTGGGATTTCACTGGCACGAAGCTGACGTTTTTAGACTTAAGTAGCTATGACTTTACCTCTTCAAGCAGTAGCCAATTAGTTGTCTCGGGGATATCTGAAGAAACCTCGGGCGCAGCTATCTCTCCTGATGGTCATTTCATTATTTTTGAAGTCGGTGATGAAAACAGAAGAGCTGGTATGGCAAGAGTATCGACCGATAGTAACAACCAAGGTGTCGTTATTGGTGGGGTAAATGTATATGAACCTCGTTGGTCACCAAAGCCAGTGTTATAAACATCGAAAAGAGCAGGTCAACATTGCCTGACTTGCTCTTTTTCTCGTCCTAAGTTGTGCAATTTTCAACGTCCCCCACTTGCTTACAAACGCTTACATGCACTTACCCTAAAACCAACAAATTTAGTGAACAATAGTTAGCAAGTTCAGCGGTTAAATACTTTTGGAGCAATTTATGAATACAGTATCTTTATCGACGTTTACTAAAACGCTATTAGCCATTTCCTTATCAACTTGTCTAGTAGCTTGTGGCGCTTCGAGTTCAACGACAAAAACCACAACACAAACAAATACCGGTAATAACTCAAATACGGCAGGTTCAGGAAACAACTCAGGCAGTACTACAACACCTAGTACAGGAAATGAATCGAACGAATTAGGTATCTCTAGCGTGCCAAGCTCACTGAGTAACACCTACACATCAGCTTTAAATTTTGACCGTTACACAAGTGTTACTACACCTAATGGTGGCAGTATTCACATCGTGGCGCAAAATCAAATTACGGAAAGTCAAATCGTCCGTGCTAGAGGCATTTTGCAGCATTACTTAACCGATTACCCTAGCTCATTATATGGTCAAGACAAAAGCCAAGTGGCAAATAAAATGGCGGAAAATGGTGCGGTATTATTGCTGTTAAACGGGGTTGATGATGGCACTAACAAAGGAGCTGAATTAGGTGGTCAGCCTTTATACTATGGTGAGATACAAGTGGAAGGTGGTGATTGGTATATCAATCAAAACTATGAGCACCGCGATGCATCATTTGAAGAGATATTACACCTTGTTCACGACTACGGTATTGGTGTTGACCAAAATGCTAGCTTTATCGGTGCATTACCCGATTATCAAAGTGAGATCAGAGCTGCACAAACAACCGCAGTCAGTGCCAAGTTATGGGCGTGGAGCTCGGACTTTGCCAGTTGGCTAAATGAACTAACCGCTGAAAATAGTCTTAGCCAAGAGTATTTAGCCGCCGTTATTGATTCATATTATGGCCTTTGGGGGGCTTATAGCGGCGAACATGGAATGTGGGGAGGTTACATAGCTAAGACAAGGGCAGATATTGTTAGTAAAGATAGTGAAGGGGCAGAATTAATGAACAACAAGTTTTTCCACCCATATCTAACTTACAACGCTCGAATTGAACAAAGCTTTACTGGCGAGTTTAGTCTTAAGTTTGACCAGACCTTGCCTTATACCCATCATTCACAATACCTAAAAGATGTTACCTTAACAGGTAATAACGCAAGTAATCTTGTGGTAAACGGCTTTGATAATGCGATTACAGGTAACCAAGCGGATAATGCGGTTAAGTTTTCCGGCAGTTCTAGCGAATATCAGATCAGTCGAGATGGCGACAAGGTTATCGTAGAAGACATGCAAGATAATCGTGACGGTAAGAACACATTATTAAGTATTGAAACGCTTATCTTTACTAACACAAACATGCAAACCAGCACCATTTAGTCTCAAGAGCCTGCCGCGCATTTAGCAATAACTGGCAGGCTTTAATTCTAACTATCAGTACTTACTAATCTACATCAAACAAGTGTTAATTTTTGTCGGTAAACATGCCATTGCGTTTGAGTTTTATGGCATAATTCTGTTATTACTCTGACTCGGTTTACTCACTCTAGATTAATGCGTTCTTTCTTATCTTTATACCTGACAAATTTATTTTTAATCGGCGGTACAGGCCTGTTAACGACTTATTTGGCGTTATATATGGTGCAACACCAAGTGTCGACATTTTGGATTGGTACGCTGACTTCCTGTTATTACTTAGGGTTGTTGTTAGGGTCGAAAATAGGGTATTACTTAATAAGCCGGGTTGGTCATATTAGGACTTTCTCTGCCACTGCGGCAGTTGTGACCGCTTGTGTAGCTATGCATGGTATGAGTACCGATATTTACCTCTGGCTAGTATTACGTTTGTTAGTTGGCATTGGCATGATGTGCAATTATATGGTGCTAGAAAGCTGGTTGAATGAACAAACTGCGCCAGAGCATAGAGGTAAGATATTCTCAATTTATATGGTCACCTCGTATTTGGGAATGATGGCTGGTCAGTTCACACTTTCTCAGTTCCCTGAGTTAGGTCATGCACCTTTATTCTTGATTTGTATTGCTTTGAGCATTGGTATTATTCCCATTTCCATCACTCGAAGAATTCACCCTAAGCCGTTAAAGCCGATAAAAATGAGCTTTTTTAGTTATCTCAAAACGGTGCCGCAATCACTTACCGCAGTTCATTTTGCCGGAATTATCAACGGCAGTTTTTATGGCTTAGCGCCTGTGTTTTTGAGTCAAGCCGGGCTAGATGCTGAAAACATCGCATTTTTTATGACCATAACGGTTTTAGCTGGATTGTTAGCACAAGCGCCAATGGGCATTTTATCGGATAGAGTAAGACGCAGTATTCTACTTAGAACCAATGCGGTAGGCATAGGTTTAGTATCACTGGCCATGTTTATTTTGCCAATTGACGAAAGTTACAGTTTTATCCTGACTTTTTTATTCGGTATTTTTGCTTTTACCATATACCCATTATCTTCTGCATTGGCCAACTCGCGAGTTGATGACGAAGCCAGGGTTGGGGTGTCTTCAGCCTTGCTGGTTGCGTTCGGAATTGGCGCTGGTATTGGCTCGACGGTTATCGCTAAGTTAATGACATTATTTGGCCATCAGGCATTCTATGCATGTATATCGATACTCACAGTGTTAATGTTTTCATCTTTATCCTTTATTAACGCAAGACAAAAACGAGAATCACCAGAAGTGACCGATTACGTTGTTAGCCCATCGGATATTACAGCGTCGCCTTTAGCGGCTTCTTTAGATCCAAGAATTGAAGAGAATATTGCCCAAGAACAGTTACTTGTTGTTGAGCAAGAGGCAGAAAAGCAGACAGAAAAACAAGCTTAGTTTTAATGCACCAATGGCTTGCTGTTGGTTTTAAAATAGATATAAGGTTATTTTATGATTAGATTGTATCTATTTTTATCTATTAATTCTTTGTTGCAATATCATCTCAGTAATTAACCGGAGGTGATCATGAAATGTTTTATTAGATCAAATAATATTGAGTTATCGTCGGCTTTTCGATCTCAGGTAGTACGAAAAATTGAGAGCTCATTTTCTCGTGTGCAAGACAAAGTTCGCTTTGTTGTTGTGTCCTTTCAAGATATTAACGGCTTGCGTGGTGGCAAAGATAAACAATGTAAAGTCAAAGTCATAGGTGAAGGTGGGGTGGACGTTCACGTTATTGATGCCCATGACACACCACAGGCGGCATTTACTAAAACACTGAGCCGAGCTCAACACTCCTTTTTGAATCGAGTGAAAAAAATGGCATTTAAACTACGCCGCAATAAGCTAGTAAACCAGCCAAAAACTATGGATTTATTGGCTGAAAATCAATATTAAAGTAAAACGAAGGCGCCGATTTTACGGCGTCTTTATTTCTAGAGGTTAACCGATTGTTTCATCATTTCTCGGCCCTCGGTTTCAACGTAATTTAAAAATACTTTGGCAATAGGTGACTGCTTTTGCGCTTTGAGCCATGAGAACGACCATTTTGATTGAATGGGCAAGCCTTCAACATTGATCACACTGACATCATACGCTTCACCAAACGCGAGAGTGTGAGCAGATAAAATAGAGACTCCTAAATTCGACATCACAGAATGAATAATGGCTTCATTACTGGCAATGGTCATTTTGATATTAGGCTTAACCTTGTGCTTATTAAAACATGCCTCTGTTGCTACGCGGGTGCCTGAACCAATTTCTCTTATTAAGAAGCCTTCGGCTAAAAATGCTTCTAGGCTTACCTTTTTCTCTTTGCTAAAGGGGTGATTAGCTTCGGCAATGGCAACCAGATCATTTGGCATAAACTCAATAACTTCAATATCTAAGCCCTCTGGTAGATGACTAAATACATAAAAGTCGTCTAACCCTTGATCTAACCTATCTATGATCTGCTGACGATTGGCTACGGTAAACTGAATATCTATACCAGGGTAGCGTTGACAGAATGGCCCAAGTAAGTGGGGAATGAAATATTTTGCCGTGGTGACACAAGCCAAGCGCAAAGTACCGGTTTTTAGCCCGCGTAAGCTGGATAAATGCATATCCAGCTCTTCACATTGTTGCAGGATATTTTTTGCTGTCGTTACGGTTGCTAGGCCTGCATCAGTAAATTTAAGCTTTCGACCAACTTGTTGGTACAGGGGTAAACCTATGGCTTCGGCTAACTTTTTTAACTGCATAGATACCGTTGGTTGAGTTAAATAAAGTGCTTCCGAGGCGGATTTAATACTGCCTCCTTCATATACTGCAAGTAAGATCTCTAATTGACGGAAAGTACCAATATGGGCATGTAATCTAGAGCTCATAAATCACCTTTAGAATTTTATCTATGATTAATATAGTTTATATCTATTTTTATCTAAATGTAAAAGGCGATAGGATGCGAAAAATTATTCAGGAGTAGGGCAATGCATTACAGAAGTTGGTTGTTTTCATCGTTAACAAGCATCACATTATTATCATTTTACTTTTTCGCACAAACCATAGGCTACCAAGCAACGGGGTTTGTTCTATTATCTGCAGCCATAATGCTTGGCGCTATTTATAACCATTTTACCGCGAACACTACTAACCCAATGGTAAGAGCTGGTTTGCCAAGAGTTCAACTTGGTACTGGGGACAAGTAGAGATGGTTATTGATGCGGTTGTCGCGTTTTTTATTCTGGGTATTGTTTGCCATTTAACCGGTGCCAAATTAGGGTTTTCTGAAGGTTTGTATAAAACATTAAGCATGTTTTTGATGATAGCAATAGGCCTTAAAGGCGGTATTGCTTTGCAACAGCATGTAGACCCATCATTGTGGATCATGTCAATCGCGGTGGTACTTTTCGGTTTGCTTATTCCGCTGCTTGCCTACCCATTACTTAGGTATTTTGGCAAGTTAGACAAAATTAACGCTGGTGCTATTGCCGCACACTACGGTTCAGTCAGTGTTGCAACTTACGCGGTTGCTGTGTCTTTATTAGAAGCACAAAATATTAGTTATGAAGCCTATTTCCCACTGTTTGTTGTACTGTTAGAAATGCCAGCAATATTAGTTGGCTTAGTGCTAGCAAAAGGCTCAATGGCACAGATAAACTTTGAGTTTGTTAAGAAAGAGCTGGTGGCTAACCAAAGTATTTTGCTTATGTTGGGCAGCTTATTTATTGGGTATTTTGGTGCTGCAAGTGTGACTAAGCTGACGCCGTTTTTCGTTGAATTATTCTCTGGCGTGTTGGCGTTATTCTTACTTAAAATGGGTCTTGTCGCCGGTGAACAACTCTCGTCACTAAAGAAAAACAGTTTGTTCTTAATTTGTTTTGCCGTGTTAATGCCTCTTGTTGGTGGCTCTTTGGGTACCGGACTTGGTGTTATGCTTGGCTTTAGTGCTGGAGGCGTTGCGCTTATGGCGGTACTTGGCGCTAGCGCTTCTTACATAGCAGTGCCTGCTGCGATGAAACAAAGTTTGCCAGAGGCGAATGCAGGCATCTCCATTACTTCATCTTTGGGGATAACTTTCCCTTTTAATGTCGTCATTGCAGTACCATTTTTTATTGCTTTAGCTCAGTACTTAGTAAACTAAGTACTGACTGGCTTTACGCCTTTTTTACAAACTGGGCGGTAACCATCATTTCACCGACGCCATCAACTTTGCAATCGAGTTGGTGGTCTTTACCTTCTTTTAATCGTCTGATCAGTGCTTTAGTGCCAATTTTTATCACTTGAGAACTACCTTTGATCTTGAGGTCCTTGATCACCGTTACTTTATCACCTTCAGATAGCAAGGCGCCGTTTACATCCTTGACGATGATTTGTTGCTCTTCTGCTAGTTCTACAGGGTTCCATTCATAGCTGCATTCAGGACAAACAAGCTGGCTTTGATCTTGATAAACATATTCTGATTGGCAGCTTGGGCATGGAGGTAATTCGGTACTCATTGTCTTTGTTGTTCAATTTCTTATTTAAATAAGTGGCAAGTTTACCAGTGTATTACTTGGGTTCAAACTAATGGTTGGGGGACAGAACGTCAAAAGTTTGTTTGATAAATTAGGTATAACACTTGCATTGAAAGCTAACAAACGGACATTTTAACCACAGCAATTGTACGCATGAATACTATAAACAATACTTACACCAACTCTAGTTTATTATCGCAAACCACAGGCTCGGCAGCGCTTAACAAAACAGAAGACAAAGCATTAGCGGACTCAGATAAAAAGACGGTAAGGCTAGAAAGCTCGGATATAGTTGTATCAAGCAGAGCACAGAAGTTAAAGGCATTGGCTGATGAGTTTTTCGCCGGCGGATTAAAAGGTGCTGATGTTGCGGCATTGAAAGAACGTGCATTCGAATATGGTCTGATCTCCGAAGGCCAGTTCAACCGTCTGACCGTAGGCACAACAAATGGTTTGCAAGAGAGTGAAAAAACCACACAGTCGCTGGCTGAAGAGCTTGAAAAAGTAAGTAAAGAGTTAGAAAAGCGCAATAAAGAAGTGCCTGAAGATAAGCGTCAGGATGTTAGCAAAATTACTAGTGTGTTAAATCGCGTTGCCAATTTATTGAAAGATCCTGAAACGGCGATCACTAAACAGCAGTTTGACAAAGAAATAGAAGCCGCGATGAAAGATTTAAATGGCATCATCGACTCAGATACATTTGGTAATTTACCGTTAAAAGAGCGTGTCACCATGACTAATTCGGCATCAGCGCTTGCTGTTATCGAGTCATTAGCACCGAGAGCACCAACGAATGACAAAGTAAATCAATACCTAGCAAATTCTTTTGCTTAATATTATTAGGCGATAACAAAATTCTAAGGATCACACTAGAGTGAAACTTTAATTCACGGTGTTAGTGTGATCCAAGGCAACACAAGTTTCTCACGTTTTCCACTCTATTAGCTCTAAAACTATCAATTATTTATCGGTATACTCATCTCAATATCTTAATTCATTAGTTATACTTTGAGATGACAACATACACAGGGACAATGATGCTAATTTCAAATAACTGGCTTTCTCAACAACAACAAGAGTCGCTGATCATATCGGCTTGGCAGCGTTTGGTTAATCTTATGGCTGAGTTGTGTGGTACGCCTGCAGGATTTATTGTGCAAGCGGATGACGCCGAGTTCAAAGTTATTATTGCCAATGAAAAGCCTGAAAATCCATATGCTGCTGGTTCAACGATAAGTGCTAATGTAAATATTTTTTGCCGTAAGGTAGTGGAACTGGATAGTCCATTATATGAAGGCAAAGCGACAGAGAATAAAGCATGGGCGGATAACCCTGAAGTAACCGATGACGGTTTTAATACTTACTTGGGTTACCCACTTCATTGGCCCGATGGTTCGGTATTTGGCACTATTTGTGTGATGGACTTAGAAAAAAGCGAATACGATGAGCGCTACCACACCTTGTTAAACCATTTTCGTGATATGGCTGAAAAGGAATTAGAGCTCTGCGATAAAAATTTACAGCTAAAAAACATTGCATTTCATGATGACTTAACTCAGGTGCTCAATCGAAAAGGCTTTTTTGACAGGGCAGTCGAGCTAATCTCACAAAGTAACGGCGAAAATAATTTAGTTCATATGTGTTACTTTGACTTAGACAATTTAAAACCAATAAATGACAGTTATGGCCATGGCGTTGGCGATCAAGTGATCCAACGTTTTGCTGGGCATTTGTCATCGGTATTTGCCAGCAAAGGCGTTGTTGCTCGATTTGGTGGTGATGAATTTGTGGTGATGTTAACGGGCTACGATGACTTGGACGTTGAAGCGTATATTGACCAACTATATCAGCTTATCGTTAATGAAAATCTCTCCCCTAAACTGCTCTATAGTGTCGGACATGTTTCGGCAATGTTAGTGTCTGACGAGCTAACATCGTTAGAAACTTTGATCCGAGAAGCCGATAAAAAAATGTACCAGAACAAGCAAAATAGAGATGCTAAAACGAGTGAGTAAAGAAATTTTTACCAATTGTGTTTATGCTCGCTCACTGGCTGAAAAATTAAATAGATTTCTTGTATTTAGGCGCATATTATCAGATGTTAACAGAGCACAAGAAAAGCTACTTCGAATTTGTAAGTGAGATTAAAAATGCTTTGTGATAAAAAATATAAAAGTGCGAAATTTTTTCAGATGAACCTCTATCTACTTACAGACAAAAGGTAATTTTATAACCAATTGTGCTGAAGTTAAGGCGGTCATAGACTGCATTTTATTTTCATCAATAGAATTAAGGGAATCTCTTGAAGTACATAGTTTTTACTTTATCTTTACCACTTGTCGCTGCTCAAGCCAGTGCAGCCGAGTTGACGGTCAACTTACTAAATGTTGATGGTGAACCGCTAGAAAACGTGGTGATTTACGCGACTCCTGCAAAAGGTATAGAAGGATTACCTGCTAACACAAGTCAGTTGACCATCAACCAAGAAGGCAAAAAGTTTGCGCCTTATCTGACTGTGATGCAAAAAGGACAAACCATAGAGTTTAATAATAAGGATGATATTACTCATCATATTTACTCTGTTTCTGGTGATAATCGCTTTGAATTTAAGCTAAAAGCCAACTCGACTAAATCAACTCAGGTCATTAACTCTACAGAAGAAATTGCGATGGGGTGCAACATCCATGATTGGATGAGTGGTTATACGTTAGTAGTTGATACGCCGTATTACGGAAAAACTAATGAAAAGGGTGTGTTGACCTTACCCGTTCACTCAACAGGTGACTACAATATTACGGTTTGGCATCCACAACTCGATTTGCCTGATAACCGTATTGAAAAAAACTATTCTTTAACTACTGAGCAATCTGTTGTCAAAATAAAGCTGCCAAGTGCTTTGTTACCGCTGCCGGAACAGTTAGGTGAAGATGATTTTGACTTTTTAGAAGATTACTAAATTCCAATGAAGTTATTAACAGTGCGCAGTCTACAAAGTAAAATTTTATTTTTGTTCTTATTCTTGTTGCTATTAGTGCAACTTGTCAGCTTTTTTTCAACCTACCGAGCTAATCGGCAAGTTGAAAACATTCAACTAAGTGGCCACTTAGAAAATGCCAAAGCTGTGTTCGAAACACAATTTAATAACCGTCGCTACTATTTGTCAGCATTTGCTGAAACGGCAGCAAAAGATTACGGCTTAAAGTCGGTATTAAATGAAGATAATAAAAGCTTTTTAGTTGCACTGAATAATCATAGGAAGCGGATCAATAGTGATCTGGCCATGGCAATTGATGATTCGGGCACCATCTTTGCTCAGCTTGTTACTCACAAAAGTGCGGATGGCAAGCAAAAGGTTCGTGTTGGTAAAGATCAAGGTTCCAAATTTAAACAAAGTAACAGTCTGTTACAGGAAGATAATGCACAGTTAGTGACATTTGATGGTGAATTATATCAATTGAGCTTTGCTCAACTTAAAAGCGGCGGTAAGACTATCGGCTGGATTGGTTTTGGTTATTTAATTGATATTGAATTAGCCAAAGAAATGGCTAACTTAACCGACGTTAATGTTGGTTTCGTGATAAAAACCGACGAAAGTTATGACGTTATCGCCAGTTCTGATGAGGCTAAGTACCCAGCAGAAGGCGCTCATTATGAAAAGATCATCAATAACATAGAAGATGCCTATGTCAGTCAAGTTGTGCGATTAGGTGAGTTGGACCAGCAAAATGCGTCTGCTATTTTGTTTAAGTCCAAAGCCGACATTCTTGAAAGTGTTGGCATTGAATGGCCTAGATTAGCACTGTTAATTATCTTAACTGTGATCCTATCATCATTGGGTGCTCTGGCAATTGCTCGAAGCATTACCAGACCAATCAAACAGTTGGTTAGCCAAGTTAAATCGATTTCTCAAGGTAATTACGGTGGCGTTGTTGATGTTACAGGAAGTAAGGAGCTACAACAGTTATCAGGTGAATTTAACCAGATGACTAAGGCCATTATTTCCCGTGAAGAAACCATCAGTTTTCAAGCATTTCATGACCCACTGACTCATTTGGCTAACAGAAACGCGCTGATCAATGAGCTTGAACAGAGAACAAAACAGAAACAAAAATTTCTGATGATCCAAGTGTGTTATTTACGAGCGGAAGAGATCAGTGACACGCTAGGTTACCAAGTGGGCGATGAAGTGACCACGGAAGTGGCTAATCGCTTTATTAATACCCAATTGGATTATGAATGTTTTCACTTAGGCGGTGAGCAATTTGTACTTCTGACTGAAGAACAGGATGTTGAAGTTCTAATGAAGTCCTTATCAAATGCCTTAAACATTATGTGTACATTTGAAAACATCAGTTTGCATATCCAATTTGCCTTTGGCGTTGTGATCTCTTCAGAACACAACTCCGGTGATCCTGCTGAGTTATTGCAAAAATCAAATGTAGCGATTCAACACGCTATAAAAGACAAAAAAGTGTATCAAGTTTACGACCCTGCCTTTGACCAAGATGCAGTAGAACGTCTGTTTTTAACCAATAGCTTGAAACAAGCGATAGAAGAAGACCAGTTAACTTTGTTTTATCAACCAAAGCTTTCATTAGACACTATGACAATCAGTCATGTAGAAGCTCTGGTTCGTTGGCAACACCCTGAGCGCGGCTTGATCCCACCAGATGCTTTTATCTCTATTGCGGAAAAGACTGGGCAAATGGATAAGTTAACCCGTTGGGTAACTAATGCAGCGATGAAACAATATGTAAAGTGGCAAGAAAAAGGTTTTGATATCAATATCGCGATTAACATTTCCGCGGAAAACATTATGGATAAGTCTTATCCAGATTATGTTATTGGCTTGAAGAAACAGCACAACTTGTGCGATGCAGCCATTACTTTAGAAGTGACGGAAGACGCTGTTGTTGCAGATCCTAATAAAGCAACAATGATGCTTAACTACTTACGAGAAAGCGGCTTTAAACTGTCTATAGATGATTATGGCACGGGTTATTCGTCTTTAGCTCAGTTAAAACAGCTGCCAGTGCAAGAATTAAAAATCGATCGCTCATTTGTTCAACACCTAACGGATGATGAAAGTGATAAGATAATCGTTAAATCAACAATTGAGCTTGCACATAATATGAAACTTTCTGTTGTTGCAGAAGGGATAGAGGATGAAGCGGCCTTAATGTGGCTGAAATCGCAAGGCTGTCAGTTGGCACAGGGTTTTTTCATTAGCAGACCATTGCCAGCGGATGCTTTTGATAAATGGATAGAAAGTACCGAATATAATGTAGGCAAAACGAATAATAATTAAATGCAAAAAACAGTTTTGATAAAATACATCTCTTTACCTTTGTTGGCTTTCGCAGCAGCTTCGATAGCTGTAGAAACGTCTTTTAAAGGGTTAGTCGACCTTAGGGCTTACCATGTTGACAGCAATGGGGCCGATAGTTACTTAAAAGGCGACTTTGGCAAGTTCCGTTATGACGATGGCACATCGGTAGCAATAGGCCAATTGGCGGGGCAGTTACATTTAGATTGGAAAAACAATTGGTCGGCAACTTTTGTCGGCAATGTATTCGCTGACAAAGGTAATGAAGCTATAGGCATTACCGAGGCTTATCTTCACTACAAAGGTTTACCCAGTGAGAATGGCTGGCGTATGCAGTCTAAAATTGGCATTTTTTATCCTGCTATTAGCCTAGAAAATGTCGCTACCGCTTGGTCTACGCCTTATACGCTCACTAGTAGTAGTTTAAATAACTGGGTTGGTGAAGAGATGAGAAATACCGGCGTTAATTTTTCAGTAGAAAAATTAGGTAAATTCTCTGGTTCAAATCACAGCTTTTCCGCTGATATTTCATTAATACAAGACAATGACCCAGCAGGTGCAATGATCACTTGGCATGGTTGGACCCTTGGTAGCCGCCAAACCCTGATGCAGGAAAGGCTAAAATTACCTTATTTTCCGGCAAGAAAAACTGAACTATCAGATCAAGCCGCAGAGTCTGATCCATTTTTAGAGTTAGATGATCGTTGGGGTGTGCACGTAGCAGCTAACTGGCGTTATAAAAATCAAGCTCGTTTCAATATTGGTTATTATGATAATCACGCAGAAGAGGGCGTTGTTGTTGATGGTCAATATACATGGACAACCACTTTTACCCATGCTGGATTGAAATATAAACCAGCGAAGCAATGGGAAGTGATTGCACAACACATGACGGGCAGAACTTATATGGTTTCACCTTATGGTGAACGCGTTGTCGATGGCGGCTTTGATAATAGCTTTGTAATGCTACGCCACTTTTGGGCACAGCATCATTTAGCTTTACGTTTAGAGCATTTCAGTGTTGATGACTATGATGATCTATGGGGTGATAATAATAATGAAACTGGAGATGCGGTTTCTCTAGCCTATCGCTATCAGCTCAATCGTCGTAACTTTTTATTAACCGAATACAATTGGGTTGATTCCAATCGTCCTGCACGTAAATATGTAGGACAACAAGAAGACTTAATAGAGCGACAAATTCAAATTGGCTATCGCCATTATTTTTAATCTGGGTAGGAAAAAGCCGGCATTGCCGGCTTTTTTAGTTTTGCTACTTAGCCCTCAATACCTTGGCTAGCTAAGTACTCGTTGTATGTGCCTTTGAAATCGATAATTTTATCGTCTTTGATCTCTAAAATACGGTTTGCTAGTGAAGAGACAAACTCACGGTCGTGAGAAATAAACATCAGCGTCCCTTCGTATTGCTCTAGTGCCATATTTAATGATTCAATTGATTCCATATCCATATGGTTTGTTGGTTCGTCCATCAGAATAATATTCGGCGTAGCCATCATGATCTTACCGAATAACATACGGCCTTGTTCACCACCAGATAAAACCCCAACATTCTTTTTAATATCGTCAGATGAGAACAGCATGCGACCTAGGAAGCTACGAATAGTTTGTTCGTCGTCACCTTCACGGCGCCATTGACTCATCCAATCAAATAGATTCATTTCTTTTTCAAAATCAACCGCATGATCCTGTGCGTAATAACCTATCTTGTGGTTTTCTGACCATTTAATTTCACCAGCATCTGCAGCTAGATCACCTTGTAAACAGCGCATTAGAGTCGTCTTACCCGCACCGTTTTCACCTATGATAGCGATACGCTCACCAACTTCTACCATAAGGTCGAAGTCTTTAAATAATGGTCCTTCGTCAAAACCTTTAGTTAAGCCTGTAACTTCTAATGCATTACGGAACAGTTTCTTTTCTTGTTCAAAACGAATGAATGGGTTAACACGGCTAGACGCTTTAACTTCGTCCAATTGAATTTTATCAATTTGCTTTTGTCTTGATGTTGCTTGACGAGCTTTTGATGCATTTGCAGAGAAACGGGCTACGAATTGTTTTAGTTCATCAATTTGTGCTTTCTTCTTAGCATTATCCGCCATCATACGAGCGCGAGCTTGAGTTGCTGCCAGCATGTATTCGTCATAGTTACCAGGGTAAACTCGAAGTTCACCATAGTCCAAATCCGCCATATGAGTACAAACTGAATTTAAGAAGTGGCGGTCATGGGAGATGATGATCATCGTTGAATCACGTTCATTCAACGTATCTTCTAACCAACGAATTGTGTCAATGTCCAAGTTGTTGGTCGGTTCGTCTAATAATAAAATATCTGGATTAGAAAACAGTGCTTGTGCCAATAACACACGAAGCTTCCAGCCTGGTGCAACTTCGCTCATTAAGCCGTAGTGTTGTTCTGTTGGAATACCAACACCTAGCAGTAATTCACCTGCGCTAGAATCAGCTTCATAGCCACCCATTTCAGCAAATTGTGTTTCTAAGTCAGCTACTTTCATGCCGTCTTCTTCAGACATTTCAGGCAGGCTGTAAATGCGATCGCGCTCTTTCTTTACTTCCCATAACTCAGTGTGGCCCATGATCACAGTATCGATTACGCTGAATTCTTCAAATGCAAACTGATCCTGACGTAACTTACCTAAACGCTCGTTAGGGTCTAAGCTAACGTTACCTGAGCTAGGTGATAACTCGCCACCTAAGATCTTCATGAAGGTCGATTTACCACAACCATTTGCGCCGATTAGGCCATAACGGTTGCCATTACCAAATTTGACTGAGATATCTTCAAACAAAGGTTTGGCACCAAATTGCATGGTGATATTAGCTGTAGTGATCAAGGCTTATGCTTCCAAAGTAAAATAAATTAAGAAATGGAGTCGGTTGCTCCAAAAATAGGCGCGCATTCTACCCTAAAACCACGCTATAGCCAAAGTTCTCAGTAATTATAAATTCAAGAGGGATAGGCTAAATTAAAATGACATATCAAATAAAAATTCGATGTCTTGATATTTAGTCCACTCGAGCACATTACATTGATATCTTGATTTTACTAGGAACCTTTATGCTTTCTTTTTTCGCATTGTTTTTACTCGGCTCAGCCGTCATAGGTTTTATTGTTGGTAAGCCTTATTGGCGTGAATTTCAACGCAATAAAATAAAAAAGCAGCCATTTAAAAAGCAGTGGCGCAAGATCATCCAGCGTCGTATGCCTTACTTTCAAAAAATGCCAGCGGATTTGCAGTTACAATTAAAACAATTGATCCAAGTGTTTTTAGCAGAGAAAAAGTTTATTGGTCGCAATGGGGTTGTGATCACAGACGAAGTTAAAGTCACCATAGCTGCACAAGCATGCTTGTTGTTATTAAATCGAAAAACTGACATGTATCCTAAATTGCAGTCAATATTGGTTTACCCACAAGGCTTTATTAAAGAGCAACAAAGTGTCCATGCAGGCGGTGTGCATCATACTGAAAGAACGACACTAATAGGCGAATCGTGGGAATTTGGCACCGTGGTGCTGTCTTGGCAAGACACTGTCGCAGGCGCACAAATACCGGATGATGGTAGTAATGTTGTCATCCATGAGTTTGCCCATCAGTTAGACCAAGAAACCGGTTTTGCTAATGGCGCACCAATTCTTGACAAGACGCAGAGCTATCAAGCTTGGTCTAGCACGCTTTCAGAGCAATTTAATAAGTTGCAACAACAAGCCAAGCAAGGCGAACCATCATTATTTGATTATTATGGGGCAACTAACCCCGCGGAGTTTTTCGCGGTAGCAAGCGAAGTGTTTTTCGAACAAGCAAAGCAGCTTTACTTATCATA
Organism: Psychrosphaera sp.; assembly: GCA_965200905.1. GTDB lineage: Bacteria > Pseudomonadota > Gammaproteobacteria > Enterobacterales > Alteromonadaceae > Psychrosphaera. The sequence continues at coordinate 161,792 of CBDAVN010000006.1, read as the reverse complement.
CCCGGCACTTTATAAGCAGTTTAAATTGTACTATCACGTTGACCCTGTGAACTGGCACTAAGTCAAGATGTACTAGTTAGTATTCTCTGGGTATTTTGCTGGTATGGTTTTATAGAAAGCCCGGATCTGAGCCATTGTCTGCTCTATGTCTTCAACCCAAATAGGCTCTTGATGAAAGCCAAAGACTTTTCTTTCGAAATCAAAGTAGCCCATATAAACAGGGACGTTTGCTTGTTTGGCAATACGTAAAAAGCCATTTTTCCAAGGATCGACTTTAGTTCGGGTTCCTTCTGGCGCAAGGGCGAAGATCATGGATTCAGATTGTTCAAATTTATCTACAACTTGTTGAACTAGACCACCTGGCGCAGAGCGGTTCACAGGGATGCCACCTAACTTTAATAATAAAGTGTTAACAGGCCAGACAAAAATTTGTTGTTTCCCCATCCAACTGGCCTTTAACTTCATTGCTAATACCGCAAATATGGCGATAAAAAAGTCCCAGTTTGAGGTATGTGGAGCTAAACATACGACCATCTTTTTATCTTTTGGAAAAGGGCCTTCAATTTTCCAGCCTATCAGTTTTAATAACACTTTGCCGATGAAGCTGGTAAAGCTATTGCCTAATTTAGGGTGGTGAGGTTCGATTTGTGGCTGCATTATGGTTTCTTATCATTATTGTTAGCAACATATTAACCGTATTACTAACAATCTGTTAAGAAAAAATTGATTGATCCAAAGGGCACTTGTAACGTAAAGCTTGGTATCAATACTTTTCTTATTTGGACTATTATGTTGTCACGTTTATCCGCATTATTATTAACCTTGTTACTCGCTTCATGCAGTCAAACCTATGTTAATCAGCAGCCATTGGGACAAACCTTTCCCAGTGTGACAGGCGAAGCTCTAGATAAAAATAGCTATCAGCTGCCTGAACATTTCGCCAGCAGAAATGTCGTTTTACTTTTAGGTTACAAACAAGATAGTCAATTTGATATCGACAGGTGGTTAATAGGCCTTGATATGACAGCCACACAAGCTGATGTATATGAACTGTCCACTATACAAGGTTGGCTGCCTAGGCAACTTAAAGGAACGATCAATGAGGGGATGAGAAAGGGCATACCTGAAGAGTTGTGGAGTATCGTTATTACGGTATATCAGGATGGCACGGAGCTACAAAAGTTTACTGGTAACGAAAATCCTAATAATGCTCGAGTTATGCTGTTAGATAAAGCGGGTCAAATTCGGTTCTTCCACGATAAGGGCTTTTCAGTTTCTGCGCTGAAACAATTAAATCAGCAAGTTACATTGTTACAAAACTAATTAGTCGATAATGTATTTGCCTCTTTTTAAAACCCTATTTATGGTAAGGAGTCTTTGATTTATAAATAAAAAGTGATGAAAACTTAGGTTGTATTGAAAAGGTTATAAAGTTGTGAATCTTTTGTGAAGTTTTGGTTATTGGATTGGGATATTTCTCTTTCATAGTTACTAGGACTTAAAAACAAACACAGAAAAAGAGAAGAACATGAAAACTAAACTTTTATCACTAGTTGCATCTGCAACTTTATTAGCATCGGCAAATGCATCAGCAGCGGAAGTTGACGTTAAAGTTACTAATCTAACACAAGGCATTTATTTTACTCCTCTACTAGTTACAGCGCACAGCTCAGATGCTTCGTTGTTCACTGTAGGACAAGCTGCATCTTCAGAGTTACAGACAATGGCTGAAGGTGGCGATATTTCTGGTTTAGCCGGTCTATTAGGCGGCGCTGATGACGATACAATCACTAACCCTGCTGGCGGTTTATTAGCGCCAGCAACAAGTACAATGACGACACTTATGACTGCAGATGGTCATACTCAGCTTTCGGTTGTTGCTATGATGTTACCTACAAATGATGGTTTTATTGGTTTAAATAGCTGGAAGATCCCAACAGAAGCGGGTACTTATGAAGTTTATGTAAATGCTTATGATGCCGGAACTGAAGCCAATAATGAGTTAGTTTTAGAAGGTTCTGGTGCGCCAAATGTACTAGGTATTCCTGCTGCCCCAGGTGGTCAAGCTGGTACTAATGGTACTGGTGTAACAATGGAAGAAGCTAACAAAACGGTTCACATTCACCGTGGCGCACTAGGCGATGACACGATTGATGGTGGTGGTAGTGACCTAAATAATAAAGTTCACCGCTGGTTAAACCCAGTAGCAAAAGTAACTGTTACTGTTAAGTAATAGGAGTTTGTTATGAAATTTCGCAAATTATTAGTTCCAGCAATGTGTCTGGCGATCGTAGCATGTAGTGATGACGATTTTGAATTGACGCCCGTAACACCACTTCCTGCTCCTGAGCCAGCGCCTACGCCGACACCACAGCCAGCTGCAGAATATGAGTTCATGATCACTACAACGAACTTAACTAATGCTCAACCGATGTCACCAATTGGCGTTGCATTACACACTGAAGGTCAATTCTTCCGTGTCGGCGAAACAGCTTCTGCTCAATTAGAAGATTTAGCGGAGTCGGGCATGAATGCAGGCTTACTTGGACTAAGTGTTGTAAACGCTAGTGCATCAAGTGATGGGCCTTTAGGACCGGGTGCTTCAGTCGAATTAATGGTAACCACTGATAGCTTAGAACAACAAAAATTATCAATTATTTCGATGATGGTGAATACCAATGACGGTTTTACAGGTCTTAATAGTTTAGACGTGTCATCGATGGCTGTTGGAGATACAGTTTCATTTAGAACTGTTGCCTATGATGCTGGCACTGAGGCTAACTCTGAAGCGGCTGGAACCATTCCTGGTCCTGCTGATGGTGGAGAAGGCTTTAATGCTGCACGTGATGACGTGATTAATGTAGTTGCCATGCACCCTGGTGTTGTCGGTAGTGATGATGGTTTACGTACCTCGGTACTGAACAGTGCTCACAAATTTGACAATCCATTGCTGGCATTAACCATTACCCGTACTAAATAGGTCGGCGGTTTAAACAGCATGTAAATAATGTTCATATCCGCTGATCAAATAATAAAGGATCAGTGGATATGCAACATTCGGTACTTATAGTTGAAGATGATCAAGATATAGCAGGTTTATTACGAGTTCATTTAGAGGAACTCGGTTTAGAAGTTGAGCATTGTGCTGATGGTGAGTCAGCAATTGAATTGTTAGCCGAAAAAGAGTTTCAGATTGCATTACTCGATATTATGTTACCTGGCATTGATGGTTTGAGTTTATGTCGAGAATTTAAAACTAAGCACCCGCACATGAGCATAGTCTTGCTAACGTCAAAAAGCAGCGAGATGGACAGAGTAATAGGCTTAGAGATGGGCGCAGATGACTATATTTGCAAACCTTTTAGCTGTAGAGAATTTCAAGCAAGAGTAAAGGCGCAACTTAGGCATATTCGTTTACTTGAACAAAAAGAGCAGGCGGTTAACCAAGAGTTGCAGGTTCCAGAACATGAACTTACTTGTGGTCAATTGGTTATTAATGCATTTAGCCATGAAGTTCAGCTAAAAGGTAAAACGTTACCCCTAACGGCGACGGAATTTGATTTGATGGCATTCTTCACTAAACATCCGAACCAAGTGTTTTCACGCACACAATTATTAGAATCCGTTTGGGGCTATGACCACGCAGGGTACGAACATACGGTGAACTCTCATATTAATAGGTTGCGCGCTAAGTTGGAAAAATACAGTGAGCAACAAGTGATAGAGACGGTGTGGGGCGTGGGTTACAAACTCAATCCTAAGTCGTTAAGTAGGGCAAGTGCATGAAATGGTCTTTATACCGAAAGTTAGCTTTATCATTGGCTGGCATTTTTATTTTAACAGCATCACTGTTTATTTGGTGGACCCAAACCTTATCTACCTATTCGCAAGCGCAAGCCGAACAAAAACTACATTTGGGCTTAGCTGAGCATTTAGCACAGGACAACCCTTTACTCAAAGAAGGCGTTTACGATTACAAAGCGCTGGAAAATTTATTCCATACCTTAATGGTGTTAGGACCTGCATTCGAATTTTATTTTGTTGACCCAAGTGGCAAATTATTAACCTATTCAGCAAAACCTGGAGAAGTACAGTTATCTTCAATAGATTTAGTACCATTAGTCCAGCTTATCGAAGATCAATCCCATTTACCTGTATATGGTGATGACCCAAGAAATGTTGGCAATAAGAAGATCTTTTCGGTCGCGCCAGTTTATAACGGCGAAACTTTGCAAGGCTATTTGTACGTGATCATTGGCTCGTCAATTTATGACAATATTGTCGACTCAATAAAAAGCTCAGAACAAATTCTAGTCAGCAGTATTTGGTTGGCACTGGCACTAGGCTTTATTTTATTAACCATGTTGTTGTTATTTAGGACTATTACTAAGCCTTTGCAACAATTGGGAGACTTTATTCACCAAGCCGAACAAGCAAAGTTTGATACCAGTAAACTAGAGCTATTGCCTTGGCCGAAACAAGACAATGAAATTCATCAATTAGGTCAGTCTGTCAATAAAATGCTGATCACAATCAACCAACAAATGACGCAATTAACCAAATTGGACGAACAACGCAGAGAATTGTTAGCTCATTTATCGCATGATCTGAGGACACCACTTGCCTCACTAAAAGGCTATTTAGAAATATTAAATACTAAGTCCAACTTAGATGAGCAAACTCGTGACGAATATCTGTCCGTGGTGCTTAACAACTGCAATCATTTGAAATCTTTGATAGATCAGATCTTTGAGCTGGCTCACTTAGAGTCTGGCCATGCTAAGATAAATCTAGAAGTATTTAACCTAGGTGAATTGGTATACGACGTGATGGCGAAATTTGCGCTATCGGCAGAGCAGAGCAAAGTGTCGTTAAAAGTTAGTCCTGTTGAATGTGACTTTAGCGTGTACACTGATATCGCTAAGTTAGAAAGGATCTTAACTAACTTGATAGGCAACGCTCTACGTCACACTCCAGAGGGCGGTGAAATTGAGCTTATGATCAAGCAAGTAGACCAAGCCTATCAAGTGATAGTTGCAGACACTGGCGTTGGCATCAGTGCCAAAGACTTACCTTATATTTTTGAAGCTCGATATCAAGCAAGCAATACTCAAGGTTGTAAGAAAACCCATGCAGGTTTAGGTTTAGCCATCACTAAACGATTGATCCAACTCATTAAGTCGGATATTAAAGTGAGCAGCCAGCTAGGCAAGGGAACTGAGTTTTCATTCTTTATCAGACAAGTGGAAACTGAGTGATCGGTTTCCTAACTAGTCTATTTATGCTTTGGCTTTTCATCTTAATGAGCAAACATAGGTTGTGAATTACGTTCTCACTTGCTAGTCTCAACGGCCCCAAAAAGGAAAATTTAGCAGGGTATAAAGTGGCAAGTTTGGAAGGGTTAGTTTTTACACTTAATTTGGTGATTGTATTAGCAAGTTATTTTTTACTTTACCCCAAAGTAGCGGGCAGCAATGTTAATCGGATTGCGTTTCTTGATCTCCTCTCTAGTGGTTTTGCCTTAGCATTAGTAGCGGTTAAGTTCTATGGTACAGGCCAAGTATTCAGTTTATTAGGAATTCAACTAAATTGGTTTTGGTTTACCTTAATTACCTACGGGATCATTGAGATACCGGTTGCAATTCATTACTTCAAAAAACACAAAGTGGAGACTAAGTTTTAGTCAGCTTTCGTGATCTCTATTTTTCAATTAGCAGGAATTGTCCATGTCGACTCAACAAAGTGTTAGGCTAACTTATTTAGATTTTATCAGAGGTGTCGCCGTTTTGGGGTTACTGATGATGAACCTACCTCATATGGGAGTCGCTGAGTTAGGCTATATTCCTTTCTCTCCTGATTTAGCTAGTGACGCAATTGTCAGAACCGTCAATTCAGTATTATTTGATGGTCGCTTTAGAAGCTTGTTTTGTTTGTTGTTCGGGATTGGCCTCTATTTACAATATCAGTCCTATGAACGCAACGGACTCAACCCTTATTTAGTGCTAAAAACCCGACTTAACTGGTTATTTGTATTTGGCTTTTTACATGGTGTGTTAGTTTGGCCTGGCGATATACTTATGGCTTATGCATTATGTGGCAGAGTTATCTTAAATAAACTGTTAGACCCTAGTGAAACGCTTATTAAAAAAGGCATAGTTTGGGTTCTCGCGGGCTTTGTCTTATCTGTCATTTTTGCAGCAATGACAGCAGGCTTAGAGCCACAAGTTAGCAGAGGCTCCGAGCAACATTTAGCAGCGATAGCTGCAATGCAGCAGCACTATTTTGCAGAGTGGCATACTAACCTGACCATTATGCTTATTTATATTGTGACCTTTCCATTTTTATTTATGCTGAGCTTAGGCGGCGTGATGTTAATAGGTATTGGTTTATTTAAATCAGGTCAGTTACAACATGGGTTTAGCAGTAATATTGTTATTAAGTTGTTGGCTTTTACTGCAGTGATCACTTCGTTAGATGTGTATCTCGCCAATGCGCATCTATCAATTTGGCTTATGTTGCAAAACCTTTTTGGCGCGTTATCTGGCCTTACTATGGCTTTATTGATTTGGCATTTAATAATCAAAACTAAAATACACGATAGTCCAATGCTGTTGATTAAGGCGTTTAGAAGCGTAGGGCAGATGGCACTTAGTTTTTATATATTTCAATCAGTGGTCGGCACATTGTTATTAAAAGTGTGGTTTCCAGATTGGCTCATTACCTTCTCACTCATCGATTATTTTTGTTTAGCAATACTTCTAATGGTAGTGCAATTGGTTTTAGCCTCGCTTTATAAACCCTTCTTTAAACAAGGCCCGTTGGAGTATACTTGGCGTAAACTGGTCAACAAAAAGGCGGATAGTTTTCGCCTGCAAGACACAAATCAATAAGGCGTACTAAGTAAATGAATCGTCGGCAATTTCTATTAGGCTCAGCAACAACCGTCACCTTGTTAAGTGCTGGTGCGCTCGCTTGGTTGTTAGATGGCACAGGTAGAGCTTCATTAACGATAGATAATGCACTGATTAACTTAGATAAGTTAGTCAATAGTCAGATTAAAATGACAGGGGCTTGGAACCTCAGCCAAGTCCTTACTCATTGTGCTCAGAGCATTGAGTTTTCAATGTTAGGTTTTCCAGAGCACAAATCTGAGCTATTTAAACAAACGGTTGGTAAAGTCGCCTTCGCCGCGTTTGCTCAAAAGGGCGAAATGCACCATAACTTAAGCGAAGCAATTCCAGGAGCTGCGATATTATCGGCTGAAGAGGACGTTGAGCAAGCCTATCTAAGATTCAAACAAGCAATGTTGGACTTTAAGCAATACTCTGGTGAGTTAGCCGAACATTTTGCCTTTGGTCAATTGACCAAAGCAGAATACGAACAAGCCCATGTCATGCATTTTTACAATCATTTGCAGCAAGTGGAATGGATAAACGAAGGCTGAATTTTCAACGAGGAAAACTTAGGCTTGGTAAATTACAGAATTAAAATTTCAACTTAAGCTCGTTGTGAGCAAAAATAGAGGTATTAGGAGAAAAAATGATCTCAAAAGAAAATGCGGAGCACTATATCTGGGGTGAAAATTGCGACGGTTGGCATTTAGTAAAGTCTGAGCACTTAAGTGTTATACAAGAGCGAGTGCCAGCCGGGATGTCTGAAGTTAGGCATTTTCATAACCATGCTCAACAGTTTTTCTTTGTTTTATCTGGAGCTGCAACTATTGAGGTGGCAGGAAAAGATCACGTATTACTGCCACAACAAGGTATGCATGTGCCAGCAGGTGTACCACATCAGTTAAGAAATCAAACAGAACAAGATTTAGAGTTCATTGTCACTTCCACGCCACCTAGTCATGGCGATAGAGTAGAGTGTTGAAGCTTATAAGTATTGGAGTGTGACGAATAAATGATGGATTGGTTATATATCTTCGATCTTATCGGTTGTGCGGTATTCGCTATTTCAGGGGCATTAGTCGCGTACAGTCGAAAAATGGACGGTATTGGCGTTATTGTCTTAGCTGCGGTGACTGCAATAGGCGGCGGTACGCTGCGAGACCTTTTACTTGATGCAAAAGTCTTTTGGCTAACTGACCCTTATTATTTATACGTCATCCTCGCAGCTTCTGTCCTATCAATTGTTTGGCTCAATACAAAAAGGCAAATACCAGCAAAAGGATTAGAGATTGTCGATGCATTAGGCTTGTCCTTGTTCGTCATTATGGGCACACAAAAAGCATTGAGCTTTGGTGTAGTAGGTAGTACTGCTGTGGTTATGGGGGTTATGACAGGGTGTTTCGGAGGGATGTTGCGCGATGTTTTAGCTAATCGCGTGCCTATGATATTAAAAAAAGAACTCTATGCTATGTGCTGTATTTTAGGGGCAACGACATACGTTCTGGTTTCTCCTTATTCCGTTTTATCGGCAAGCGTATTGGGCTTTGCAGTGGTCTTTACTTTGCGCTTAGGGGCAATTAAATGGAAATGGCAAGTTCACGTGTTTAAATACAAATAGGGAAACTTATCTATTCGTTGGAGAAGAGTTAAACTAATTGTTGACATTCTAGATGGAAAGACGTCTATTAGATTAGAACAAAAATTCTAAAATCCATTCCAAGGAACTGAACTGAGATGAAACTTGAATCCATTGCATTGCACCACGGCTATGATGGTGAGCCTACGACTAATGCCGCAACTACCCCAATTTACCAAACGACTTCGTACACCTTTAATGATACTCAGCACGGTGCTGACCTGTTTGATTTGAAAGTTGCAGGAAACATTTACACCCGAATTATGAACCCAACGACGGATGTGCTAGAAAAACGCGTTGCTCAAATGGAAGGTGGCATAGGAGCATTGGCTCTGGCTTCTGGTATGGCAGCTATCACTTATGCGATTCAAGCAATTACAGAAGTAGGTGACAATATTGTCAGTACAAGTCAGCTGTACGGCGGTACTTATAATTTGTTTGCTCACACTTTTCCAAGACAGGGGATTGATGTGCGTTTTGCTTCTGCTGAAGACTTTGCAGGGTTAGAAGCGTTAATTAATGATAAAACCAAAGCGGTATTTTGTGAATCTATCGGTAACCCAGCAGGTAATGTTGTTGATATTGCTAGATTGGCTGAAATTGCACACAAACATGGCGTGCCAGTTATCGTTGATAATACGGTGGCAAGTCCTGTTTTATGTCGACCGTTTGAGCACGGTGCCGATATCGTTGTTCATTCATTAACAAAATACATTGGTGGCCATGGTACTAGTGTTGGCGGCATCATTGTTGACTCTGGTAAGTTTGATTGGGCTGCGAACAAACAACGATTCCCATTACTTAACGAACCAGACCCGTCATATCATGGCGTGGTTTATACCGAAGCCCTTGGGGAAGCAGCATTTATAGGTCGATGTCGAGTTGTGCCATTGCGTAACACAGGTGCAGCTATTTCACCTCATAACGCATTTTTAATCATGCAAGGTCTAGAAACCTTATGTTTGCGGATGGAAAGACATTGTGAAAATGCAGAAAAGGTCGCACAGTTTTTATCAGAGCATGAAAAAGTCGAGTGGGTAAATTACGCAGCTCTACAAGACAGTCCATACAAAGCAACTTGTGAAAAAATATCAGGCGGTAAAGCATCGGGCATTTTAAGTTTTGGTATTAAAGGGGGCAGAGAAGCAGGCGGTCGTTTTATTGATGCGTTGCAAATGATCTTACGCTTGGTAAATATAGGGGATGCTAAATCTTTGGCTTGCCATCCAGCGACAACAACACACCGTCAATTAAGCCCTGAAGAGTTAGCAAAAGCAGGGGTATCTGAAGACTTGATCCGGATTTCAGTGGGAATAGAGCACGTTGACGATATTATTGCCGACATTACACAAGCACTTGAGCAAAGCTAATTGTTCCTAGTAGTAACTAAAGAGTGCCTCATTAAATTAATGAGGCACTTGTGTTGGTCTATTTGATATAAAGAATTAAGGCTCTTATCTATATAACTTACTGTATAGCGTGACTAGTTAACGAAGTGTAACCCACTACAATTTTTGGTGCGAACACTCTACCTAGGTATTCAAATGCACCTTGGCCAGCCTAGTGGCGTAACTTTGTATTGTGCTGCTGATCTTAGCTTGGTCTTGTTCTCGTACTTATGTAAATTACAGACTAGCTTTGAAGTGCTTAACAATGGCAGTGACAGCTTGATTTACCGCTGATTCTTGGTCGTAGAAGTCAAACTGAGTGATACCGTCTAACCACACAGCATTGACGTTAACACCTGAATTGTCTAAGTACTGATGTGCACCTGCTGGCAGCGCCATGGTTTCTGAAGCAACCATTAGTACTGGCTTGTCTTGACTTTTCGCACCTTGCTGGGGATCGTAATTTAACCAGCCAGACCACGAAGCAAGGTTGAATTTATTGTCATACTCTGGAATAAGGCCACGGTCTGTTTCTGTGTAGTAAGGTGCTTGGAACATCAATGAGTTTTCATTGGTTGTGCTTGCAGCTTCAATAGTAATGGTTTCTAAACTTGATTTTGCATCCCTTGCAGCAGCTAGTAATGTTTTAACATTTTCATCGCCGCCATAGATAGCCGTTGCCATAGTTTTGTCATGTAACCATGGTGCAACCACCGCTGCTGTTTTAACTTTGTCATTGCCTGATACTGCGTCCAACATGTAACCAGCGGATGCACATATACCTAGGCCTGCTACACGAGAGTCATCTACTTGTGATAATTGACTTACAGCTTCAATTATTGCGCGAATGTCTTCTGTTTTACGTGCCGGGTCTTCTAGGTACAGCTCAGAGTCAAAGGTTTTACCCCAGCCTCTAAAATCAAAAGTAACCGCAGCATAACCTTTTTCAACTAACGCTTTTGCATATACAGCTGGCATTTGTTCTTTAACTGTTGTCCATGCACCGGTTACAATAACGACGGGTGGCTTTTCAACGTCTTCTGGTAAATAAAGGTTTGCGGCAAATTGACCAAGGTTGGTATCTAATTTAATTGTTTTCATAGTTTGTTCCATATTATTTGGTGCAGGATCATCGTTAAATGAGGAGCCTCTGTTTTAGTTCTGTACTAGTTCGACAAAATATTCATTTATGACCATGCGGTTATCTTCAACAACTGACATTTGCCATGTTTCATTGACTAGTAAATTGATGCTCTCGCCGTTAAGGGCAGAGTCTTCATAAGTTTCAGCAATTAGTCTTACCCTAAGCTCTACGGTAATTGCCCCATTTGAACCCTCAGTGACTGTTGTCTGCTCGACTAAGTGTTGGCAGTTAGGTTTAAATGTCGCTGTTGCAACTTGATACCAATCTCTAAATCCTTCATGGCCGATAAACTCACCTTCTGGCATAACAAGTCGAATGTTGGTTGATAATTGTTCGGTAAAAAATTCTGATTGCTCAGGCAAAAGGTCAAACTGCGCGAACCACTTTTGCACGAATTTAGATACTTTATTTTCTGTCGAGTTAACTAAGTCATTAATTTTAAGTACTAGTCGATCCGCATGTTGCTTAGCTCTATCTTGTACTTCGCTGAGTTCATTGTAGACATCTGGAATGTAGACCATTTTGTGGCTATACACAGGCTTGGTGTAATTCATGCCCGCAAGGTAAGCTGTTTGCTGTAGCGGGCGTATCATCTGCTCTATTTCAAAATGGTTGTAACCTTGCGGATCGTAAGATTCTTCAGGTCCACCAACCGTGAAAGAGAGTATGAGGTCTTTGCCTTTTAACTTGTCGCCTTTTACGCCATAGGCGAAGTCATAACTGAATACATCGTCAATCCACTTTTTCATTAATGCAGGCACCGAATACCAATAAAAAGGAAACTGTAAAACGACAATATCGGCTTTAATTAGTGCTTCTTGCTCAGCTTGTATGTCGACTCTATAGTCAGGATATAACTCATCTAATCGGCGTACTTCTATATCAGCTAGTTGCAATGACAATTGCTCTAATATCAGAGTATTTGTGTGTGAAGTGGGCAGATTGGGGTGCCCGGAAATTATAACTACTTTACTCATTTACCTTCTCCAATGGATTAATTCATACTTGGCGAGTGTAGATAAGTTTATTGTTAAAAATTAGATGTGAACTGGCTAAAGGATTGTTAGGATTAAGCTAATAATAATTCTTGGATAGGATGATGAAAGGCAATACATTTAATCAACTTATGGTGTTTCACACCATAGCCCGAGAGGGCAGTATTACGAAAGCCGCGCAGAAATTAGAAATTGCTTCGCCATCGGTTAGCAATTCGTTAAAAACATTAGAGTCGCAACTGGGCGTCCCTTTATTTACTCGCACTACTCGAAGAATTGAATTAACGGAAGCAGGACGTTTATTACACTCCCAAACTGCCAGTTCCATGAGTGATTTAAGCTCAGCTTTAGAAGGGATCAAGGAGTTAGGCCAAATCCCTTCAGGCAAAGTAAGAATTACGATGCCGAAATTTGTTTACCAGCACTTTTTTAAAGATCACTATGCTGACTTTTACCGTTTATATCCTGAAGTCGAGCTAGAGATCTCCATCTCAGATGCTGCTATGGACATTTTAAAGGAAGGATTTGATCTGGGTATTCGGTTTGGTGATCGAGTCGATCCGGGGATGGTTGCTAAGGCATTAACACCGCCTATGAAAGAAGCCTTTTTTGTTTCACCAGAGTATGCTGAAAAATATGGTGTGCCGAATTCACTTGAGCAACTGCAGCAACATAAACTAGTCCAGTATCGGTTTATTACCTCAAATCAGCTAGTGCCTGTTTTATTGGATAATAATGGTGAGACCATTAATATTGATATGGCCAATGCCATGATTGTTAACGATACCGATTTAATGGTTGATGCGACATTAAAAGGACTAGGCATAGGTAGAATGGTTGAGCCTGCAGTTAAGGAACTTCTTGAAAGTGGGGAACTTATACCTGTGTTACCTGAACATTGGTATCCATATTCAGCACTTTATGTGTATTTTCATAGAAATACGCAAAAGGCAAAAAGAGTCAGAGTGTTGATTGATTTTTTAGTACAAAGGTTTGCACTATAAGTGAGCTGGATTGAAACTTATCTTACTAAAGCGATTCGACTTTTTAGTTTGTCGCAGTATTTGGTTGTTGGTCTCAAAGCCAGTGAAATTGCAAATAAAACAATATAGGTTAATGATAATAATAATCATTTAATAAAATCGATGCGAAAATTATCTTTATTTATCTGTCTAGCATTGACCTGCTCGGGTCTATCTTCTACTTCAGCCATGGCAAGAGCGACACAAGTCGACGTTTTTAAGCCTGAAACGGCACAAAACTATCAGGTGCTCAGTCTAACCGGCACAATTGAAGCCAAACAAAACGCAAATCTTGCGCCATTACAATCTGGTGTAGTGGCAAAGTTATTTGTTGAGCAAGGCGACCAAGTTGCTAAAGGGCAAAAGTTAATGGCGCTGGATGCTAAGTTAGCCGAGCTAAGCTTAGCGCAATTAAAAGCCAAAGTAGCAGCAGCCATAACAACTAAAGAAGAAGCGGAGCGTTTATATAAAGAAGTGGTCGAACTATCGAAAAAGCAACTGGTTGCTGAAACCTTAATGTCAGAACGATTTTCTTCTTATCAAGTTGCAAGTGCTCAATTATCACAGGCAAATGCTGAGTTATCGCACCAACAAGAAGTGGTTAATCGACATACTTTGTACGCACCGTTTAACGGGGTAATAGCAGATAGAAACTTAGACCTAGGTGAGTGGGTAACTCAGCAAACTAATGCATTTACACTTGTTGAACAAGATAACTTAAGACTTAAGATCTCAATCCCGCAAGAGTATTACGCACAACTTGCCAGTCAGTCTAACGTTGCGGTAGCGGTGACACCTGATTCAATTCAATCCAACACCATTGAAGCTAGCTTAAACCGATTAGTTGCTGTCGCAAGTGATAGCAGCCGTACTTTTATCGGTTTAGTTGACTTACCAAAATACGCAGGCCTAGTAGCTGGTATGTCAGCACAGGCACAAATCAATATTCCAGCGAGTAATCAAAACATGCTGTGGTTACCTAAAACGGCTATCAAGCAACATCCTGACGGTGGTCGAAGTGTATTTGCTGCAATTGATGGAAAGGCACAAAGGTATTTAGTAAAAGTGGTTAAACAGCAAGGTAACAGGGTTGCTGTAACTGGTGCGCCTGCTGATTTAGCCTTTGTGGTCAGTGGTGTCGAATTACTGAATCAAGGCGATGCCTTGACGACCAATCAAGTAAAGGGTGATGCGCAATGATCGCAGAAGCTGTTAAAAAGGGCACCTTAGTTGCGGTTGTGGTATTAATTACTACGATCTTAGGGATAGTGTCGGCATTGAATATCCCTGTGCAAATGATCCCTGATCTTGAAGTTAGAACTATCAGCGTACAAACAGGCTGGCCAGGCGCGACACCGCAGGATGTGGAAAAAGAAATATTGATAGAGCAAGAACGTTACCTTCGAGGTTTGCCAAATTTAAAACGCATGGTGTCTTATGCCGAAATGGGCGAAGCGAGTATCGAACTTGAATTTCCATTTGGCGTTGATGCTAACGATGCGCTGATCAGAGTAAACAACGCATTAAGCCAAGTCCCTGCATACCCAGAAAACGTTGACCAACCTAGGTTATTCTCAAGCTCTTTTTCTGGCAATGCGTTTATGTACTTCGTATTAAAACCTCAGCCAGGCAATCCACTTAATTTGGACGTTGACCTATTACGAGATTTTGCTGATGATTTTGTTCGTCCACGAATGGAAAGTGTTGAAGGGGTATCAGAAGTTCGAGTAGGGGGTGGCGCACAAAGACAAATTCAAATTAAAGTTGACGCGTCGCGTTTGGCGCAACGTGGGATCAGTCTAGCAGAACTAAGAAGTGCAATTCGAACTAGAAACAGAGATACGTCTGCTGGTGATATTGAAAGTGGTAAAAGTCGTTACCTACTGCGTGTTATTGCCAGATTCGAAGATTTATCTGAGTTAGAAGACTTAGTTATCAGTCGCAAAGGTGGTACCAACGTTTTACTTAAAGATGTTGCTACCGTTGAATTAGATCACTTTGAGACAAGAGGCATTTCTTACAACAATAGCGAACGTACCATCAGTTTATCGGTTCGCAGAGAAAGTGGCTCTAATGTACTAGCTATTAAAGATGCCATGTTGCCTTTGGTAGAAGACATTAATGAGCAGCTGTTGAAGCAAAACGGTTTGGTTTTAGTACTGACTAGTGACGATGTGAAATACGTCAAAAGCTCATTGCAGAACGTTTGGTTCAACTTAGCGCTAGGTGCGTTGCTAGCAACCTTAGTTATGTACTTTTTCTTGCGTTCGGGAATGGCAACTATGGTTGGCGTACTAGGTATTCCTCTGTGTACGATTGCTGCATTTTTTGCCTTGATGATGTTTGATAGAACCATCAACGTAATTTCATTAGCAGGCGTCGCTTTTGCCATTGGTATGACGGTGGATAACACCATAGTGGTACTTGAAGCTATTGTTCAGGCAAAACAGCGTGGTGTGAGTAAAATCAAAGCGGCGATAGAAGGGGTAACAGACGTATGGCCAGCGGTTTTAGCCTCTACCGCAACGACTGTTTTGGTATTTGCGCCTATTTTGTTTGTTCAGCAAGAAGCCGGTCAATTGTACTCTGACATCGCAATAGCCATATCAGGTGCCATTATTGCCTCAATGTTAGTGGCCATTTTTGTTGTACCTGTTGCTTTGTCGCATTTGAGTAAAAAATCAGACTTAAAACAAAGTAAGCAACTTCAACTGTCTGATAAATGGTTAAAACTTTCCGCCTATTTCATTCAAACTAAGGCTCAAGCTAGAACGGCTGCTATTGCATTTTCTGTCGTTATTGCTGGCGCGGCGTATGTGTTGATGCCGGCAGCTGAATATTTGCCAGAAGGGGAAGAGCCAAAAGCGTTCTCTATGATGATAGCGCCGCCTAGTTATAACCTTTCAGAAATGAAAAAAATAGGCACTGAGTTAAGAGCCTATTTTGATCAACATGTGAAAGCGGATCGCGAAGCGTTCTTGTCTGGCAAAACGGATATGCCACCACTTGAATACTACTCAATGTCGGTGTCAGTCGGCCGAATTTGGTTTCTAAGTGCGCCTGTTGAGCCTAAATACATAGGCGAGATGATGACGGCTATTACTACCAAGTTTAGAAGCTACGAAGGTATGCGAGCGTTCTCATCAAGAGGTTCAATCATTTCTAGTAATGATGGCGGTACAAGAGCCGTTGCGGTTGATATAGCTGGTAGTGATATCACTGAGTTATACCAAGCGGCGGATGCAGTATATAAACAAGCTGAGAAAGTATTTGATAACCCGCAAATTAATTCAGATCCGGGGTCGTTAACGTTAGATCAACCCTTAATTGAAATTGTCCCTAGGTGGCAGCGTTTAGCTGAGCTTGGCATTAGTAATAGCGAGTTTGGTTATACGGTTGCGGCGATGAGTGATGGCGCCTTTGTCGATGAATTTATCCTCAATGATGACAAAGTCGATATCTTTATTTTCAGTGGTGCTGGTAATGAGCAAAACCTGCAGCAGCTATCGAATACGCCAATTGTAACGCCTGAAGGACAAGTGTTACCGCTTAACTCTTTAGCTGACTTAGTAGAGAGTAAAAACAGCAACTCTATTCGCCGTGTTGACGGTAATAGAACAGTGACGGTATACATCATTCCACCAAGAGAGGTTGCGCTGGAAACCGCTGAGCAAATGGTTCGAGAAGAGTTACTTCCAGCACTATGGCGTGAAGGCTCAATTGCACAAGGTATCAAAGTAAGTATCAGCGGTGCGGCAGACCAACTTGAGGCGACCAAGGCATCACTTTCTGGCAACTTTATCATTGCATTAGTACTGAGCTATTTGTTGTTGGTGGCTATTTTCACTCATTGGCGCTATCCAATGTTCATCCTAGCTACGGTGCCATTAGGCATGGCTGGTGGCTTGTTAGGTTTGGTAACCGTTAATGGAGTTAACGCGATTTTAGCAAGTTTAGGTATGTCTGCTTATCATCAACCATTTGACATGATCACTATGCTAGGCTTCTTGATCTTGCTAGGAACTGTTGTAAACAACCCGATACTGATCGTAGATCAAACAAGACGAAATATTCTAGACCTTGGGATGAAAGTAAAAGACGCAGTATTAGCCGCAGTTTCACGAAGGTTAAAACCAATTTTGATGTCTACCGCTACGACTATTTTTGGCTTAGCACCTTTAGTTCTTATTCCGGGTGAAGGTACTGAGTTGTATCGAGGTGTCGGGGTGATTGTACTAAGTGGTATTTTTGTCTCTACTTTATTAAGTTTAACTTTTCTTCCTGCGCTTCTTGTTGCAGTTTTAAAAAGCGATGACTAACCTTTCAAAGGTAACCCAGCAATAGAACTGCAGGGTTACCTCTAGGCTAAAACTCGATAGACATTACTGTTATTTCCATCGTTATTTTTCACAATTGATAAAAACTGTTTTTACCTCTTGGTTGATAAAAAAGTGCGAATAACTTTGATAACTTAGCCATACTTCAGCTACTTTGAGTCAATAATTAAATGCAATTCCAGCAAAAAATTCGTCCATGGCAGACTGCTGCTATAACACTATTGAGTATTAACCTTACTGCCTGCGCAGTTGCTGAAAATACGAGTTCAGTGGATGCAACAAACACGACTTTAGTTTTAAAGTCACAGGTACAATGGCAACATTTGAATCCTGCCAGAGGTGATAAAGCGCCTCAAGCTGGCACTTTATGGGGAGATCGAAACCGTAACCTTGCCACTGGCTTTTTGTTAAAGCCAAAGAATGGCTTTCAATCTCCGACGCACATTCACAATGTCTCGTACCGAGGTGTTGTGCTACAAGGCCTTATTCATAACGATGATCCTAAGGCTGAAAAAATGTGGATGCCCGCAGGGTCATATTGGACTCAACCCAAAGGGGAAAGCCATATAACTGCGGCAAAAGGAGAAAATACGTTAGCCTACATTGAAATAGAGCAGGGGCCTTACTTAGTAAAGCCAAAAGAGCAAGCCTTTGACTCAGGTGAGCGACCAGTTAATGTTGATAAAGCTAATCTAGTTTGGCTTAGCAGTAATGATATTAAATGGCTACCAGAGCAACTAGGCGTTAAAGTGAGCTATTTGTGGGGGCAACCTCTAAAGGATCAGCTAAACGGCCGTTTGGTTAAACTGCCTAAAGGTTTTAGCGGTAAAATCATAACTTCCAGTTCTGAATTTCGAGTTGTTGTTGTCCAAGGTATGCTTGATTATGTTAAGCAACAACAAGAAATAGTACTGGAGCCTGGCAGTTATTTTTCATCTCAAGGGCAGGCTGTACATTCGTTAATTAATTATGGCCCTCAAGAAGCCACTTTATACGTTCGTACTCAAGGCAACTTTGAACTGACCAGCAATTAGTTGTCCCAATACGGTGAGTCGCCAAAATAAGCTTTGTAATAATCGATAAAAGCCCTAACTTTTGGCGCTAACAATCGAGAACTAGGGTAAACCGCCCATATCTCAGTTGCCGATATCAAAGGGTGATCTTGTAATACTTCTACGAGTTCGCCTTTTTTTAAATTTTTGTATACGCACCATTTTGACGTTAACGTCAGACCTATGCCTTGCACACAGGCATCTCGGGCTGCTTCGCCGTTATCTATTTTGAGAGGGCCAGTTACTTTAAATCGTTTTATGCCCTCAGGTGTATTAAATACCCAAGACTCAATATCGCCAATATTAATACAGGCGTGATGTTTCAGCTGCTCAGGTGATTCTGGCTCTCCATATTTAGCGATGTACTCTGGAGAAGCAACAATAATGCGTTTGTCTTTGGCAAGTCGGCTAGCAATCAAGCTTGAATCATTAAGCGGGGCATTACGTATGGCGATATCAAATCCACCTTCTACCATATCCACTATGCTGTCACTAAGTCTAAGATCAACCATTAAGTCTGGAAATTGTGCTAAAAAGTCAGCGATGCCGGGGATCAAATGCAACCTGCCAAAAGAAGCAGAAGAAGTGACTCTAAGCGTACCTCTAGCTTTTTGTTCACCAGCGCCGACAGCCGCTCTTGCACTTTCTATTGACTCTAAAACCTGCTCTGCATGGGGGAGAAATGATTGGCCTTCCTCGGTCAGCGATACTTGCCTTGTGGTCCGATAAATTAATTTAACGCCTAGCTTATCTTCTAATTTATTGATGTGTGAGCTAGATGTCGCCGCTGATAACCCTAACTCTTTGCCTGCTTGGCTGATGTTAGAGGTGGCGGCGATACGGACGAAGAGCTTTAAGTGTTCAATGTTCATTATCAATAAATTTAACAAGGCATAAAAGATCCTGCTTATATTATTAAAAAAAAGTAAAAAGTCACGGGAATAAAGTGCAATATTAAAAGATAAAAAAACAAACTATGTGCTGGTTAAAACTTGAACTTTGTTGTTTGTGCCTTATTTCTTTAGTGAGCAGAGACAACAAGGAAAGAAAAATGCATTTAGCACAATTAAATATCGCCACCGCCAAATATGATCTGGACCAGCCTGAAATTGCCGATTTTGTTAACAACTTGGACAAGGTCAATGACATAGCCGAACACAGTGAAGGCTTTGTTTGGCGGTTGCAAGATGAAACTGGCAATGCCACGGAAATTGCCGCATCGGACGATCCTAATTTGCTGGTGAATATGTCGGTATGGACGGATATAGAGTCATTAAAAAACTTTATGTTTCGAACCTTACACCGGGATATTATGCGTCGTAAAAAAGAGTGGTTTCATCCAGAGCCATTAGACACTTACGTATTATGGTGGGTCGAAGAGGGTCATCAACCAAGTGTCGAAGAGGCAATGGAACGCTTAGCTTATTTAAGAGAACATGGCGATACGCCTTATGCTTTTACCTTTAAAAGTAATTTCCAGCCTAATGAATAAGTATAAATAAAGCTCAAGGACTCTTGGTTCTATAGACTAATAATAACAAGCTGGGTATGCTGATTTATCACAATAAAAATAATAAACAGGATAAACCCAGTGAAACATATAGTGATATTGGGAGGCGGCAGCGCAGGTTGGATGGCTGCCAACTTAATGGCATGTCGACTGCGTAAATTTGCCATTAAAATAACGGTCATTGAGTCTAGCCAAAGAGGAACGGTTGGGGTTGGTGAAGGTAGTACACCTTACCTTAAAGAGTTTTTCGAACAATTAGAAATACCAGAGCATGAATGGATGCCCCAGTGCAATGCTACTTATAAATGCGGCATTCGTTTTCCTGATTGGGCACCTGAAGGAAAGTTAAAAAGCTATTTTCACCCTTTTTATTCTGATGCCGATGGCCAATTTGCTCAACAATTCTTCGCTCAGTGCAACAACAAACGACAAGGCCAAACAGGCTTTACCAACCCAGACGATTACTTTATTACCAGCTTGCTTGCCGATAGTAAAAAAGCGCCTAAGGGACAACTGCCTTTAGATAGCTCACTTACCTATGGTTACCATTTTGACGCCGCGCTATTAGGCCAATTTTTAAGAAAGCATGCACTTAAGTTGGGAGTTCAGCATATTGATGATGACGTTACCGATGTTATCTGTAATAAAGTTGGCGATATTGCTATTTTAAATACGCAACAAACAGGCCCTATTCGAGGCGACTTTTTTGCTGACTGTTCTGGCTTTAAAGGTTTACTGATCCAACAAACCTTAGGTGAAAAGTTACTTAGTTTTCAAAACTCATTATTTAATGACAGCGCGGTTGCTATTCAAACGCCTCACCAAGCACAAGCGTCACTCATGTGTGAAACGACATCTAAAGCCATCAAGCACGGTTGGACATGGCATATACCGTTAACCAATCGCATGGGTAATGGCTATGTCTACAGTTCTTTGTATATCGATAAAGAGCAAGCAGAGCAAGAGCTTCGAGAACTCTTAGGGGCCGATGCCGAGGGACAACCTGCATTGCACTTGAATTGGCAGCCTGGCCGACTTGACAAGCACTGGAGTAAAAACTGTGTAGCTATTGGCTTATCTCAAGGTTTTTTGGAACCTTTAGAAGCGCCGATGTTATACGTGATCCAACGCAGTATAGAAGAATTTATCGCTTACTTTGTCCAAGGTCAGTTCAGTAATCGTTTTGCCGCAGAATTTAATGCCAAAATAAATCAAATCATTGATGGCACCAGAGATTATTTACAAGCTCATTATAAACTGAATACCAGACAAGATAGCGAGTATTGGCAGCACAGCCGTGACAATGACGTAGTATCGCCTGTACTAAACCAGCTGTTATCAACTTGGCGCAGTAAGGAAAATTTTGACCGTGCTTTGCAAGCAAATCAAAGCCAACTGTCTTATTTAAAAACCTCTTGGTACTGTTTATTTGCTGGTAAAGACCATTTCAGCTCAGAGCAAGATGAAGTGCTATGTAACGAACCAGTTCGCAATGAATTGCAACAATTAGTACAACCTTTTCCAGATCACTTCGATTATTTACAGCAGTTTGACGCTCAATATAAGTAAGGATATTTAGTAACGACTATGACACAAGCAGTATTTCAACAAGCCGTTGAGTTGTTAAACAATGGCAAAGCGCAGCAAGCAAACGAATTGCTTTACCAATTAGTTCAGCAGCAACCACAAAACACTCATATTCATAGCGCTTTAGCCTGTAGCTATTTAGTAATGAAACAGCATGATAAAGCGATTGAGCACTTTACAAAAGTGACAGAGCTAGCACCGAAACTAGTGTCTGGCTGGGCCGATTTAGCGGTTGTCTTTTACCAAAGTAAGCAGTTTGCAAAAGCTGAGTCTGCATTAAGACAATGTATAGCAATAGAGCCCAGTTATGGCAATGGGCAAGCATGGCATTATCTCGCCAATATCCTATTTGCTAGAAAGGCATTTGACGAGTTGCAAAGCTGTGTGACAAATGTGTATGCGTTAGACCCATATAATGATCTGATCGAACAGATATCTGAACGTCTAGAGCAGGGCGATTTAGCTCAAGTTGATGCTTTATCTCAGCAAATATTACAACGCCAACCTCAACATCCAAAAGCGCTGTATTTTGCCGCCATGTCACTGAGTCAAAAAGGCTTATACGAACAAGCAATTACCTCACTAACAACCGGCCTAGAGTACGCCAACTACGAATTAAGCTTAAGGGTATTACTTGCCCAGTTGTTTATTCAGATCAGAGATTATGAGCTTGCCCTTGAACATGCCGAAGTGCTAATTGAACAAGATGAACAGAGCCTGTCAAACAGGTTAATGCATGCGGATATTTTAGTAAATGTAGGTAGATACCAAGAGGCGTTATACTCGTATCAACAGGCTTTGCAATATGCCGAAAGCCCTTATTACATTTTATTACAACAAGCCCATATCCATAAGATTTTAGGCAACAGCGATAGCTGTAAAGAGCTTTATGAACAATGTACAGCAGATGATGAAGTCAAAGGTTCTGCTTTCTGGGGCTTGGCAACTCTGAGCGGTTACAAATTTAACCAAGATGATATACAGCGATTAGAAGCCTTACAGTTAGATCCTAATTTGGCCATTGAGCAAGCCTGCCAAGCTGGTTTTGCACTTGCCAGAGCGTATGAGCAAGAGCAGAACTTTAATCAAGCGTTCACTACCTACCAATTAGCCAATGCAAATAAACAAGGCGGAGGGTTTAACGTTTCTGCTTACACAAAAAAATGTGATGCACTTATAGATACTTTTCATGCTGATTTATACTCGAACAACAGTGCTGAAAGTATAGCGACTCCTTCGGTAACGCCAATTTTTATCCTTGGTTTGCCACGTGTCGGCTCTACTTTAGTTGAGCAGATACTGTCTAGTCATTCTCAAGTTGAAGCGACGATGGAACTGAAAGTGTTACCTGCCATTGCCAGAGAGGTTTATTTAACAAGTTGCCAGAGAAATCAAAATAATAGCGGCAAGTTAGATAAATTAGAGCAGCAAGAGTTACTTGAGTTTGGACAAGCTTATATCGATAAAACTGCGATTTATCGTACTAATAAACCTTACTTTATTGATAAATTACCGCCAAATTTTCAACACATTGGTTTGATTAAAAAAATATTACCACATGCTTTGATCATCGATGTAAGAAGACACCCATTATCTTGTGGGTTAGGTATTTTTCGTCAATATTTCGGGCAAGGTTTTGATTTTGCTTATGATTTACAACATATAGGTCATTATTATTTACAGTACTTGCGCTTGATGTCCCATTGGCACGGGCTATTTCCACAGCAAATACATCAATGTGAGTATGAATCCTTGGTTAATGACTTCGAAGCGCAAGTAAGATCGTTATTAGAATATTGCCAACTGCCTTTCGAAGCTGAGTGTTTAGCATTTTATAACAATGATAGAGCAGTTAGAACGGCTAGTAGTGAGCAAGTTCGACAGCCTATAAACCGTAAAGGCCTAGCACTTCGAGAAAGTTATCAAGAACAATTAGCTCCACTGGCAAGCTTGTTGGCGGAACATGGTGTGAAGTTGTAACGTGAAGTCGAAACTAAAAAAGCCCTAATGTAATTAGGGCTTTTGTTTTTTGGCTAATTATCTAACAAAAATTAGAAGCTATAAGATAGCGACGTATAGTAGAAACGGCCAATATTGTCATAACTTGCTGAGCCTGTACCTGTACCACTTGTGTAACGAGGTAAGTTACGGTCGAATAAGTTATCGATACCAAACTCAAGCGTTACATTGTTGTCAAAGGTATAACCTGCACGAACGTCAGTTTGGAAGTAGGTGCCATAAGTCATGATGTTACTGCGGTCAGGGTTAACGTCTAACTCTTTATTGGTAAAGCGATTAACTTCGTCCAAGTATCTTGTACGCCAGCTCGTGTTCCAACCACCGTTACGATAAGTAACCGCAAAGTTAGCTTGCCACTCAGCTTCGCCCACAGTACCTGCGTTTTCTGTTACATCAGTCGGGTCGATTTGGAATGGGAACTCTTTACGTGCCATAAGGTGTGTTGCAATTAATTGCGTAGTGAAGTTACCACCTAAGCCTTCAAAGTCGTAACCCACTTCAAAGTCTATACCTTCAGCTTCTTGTTTAGCAACGTTCTGCGTTGTACTTTCTACTAAGATAATTCTGTTGCCTGCATCACGAGTAACAAGTCGACAGAACTGATTATCTATACCAGCTTCAGCATCAACACATTTATCAGCAATGTCTTGGCCAGTAACTTGGTCAATAGCATCATCAATTTCGATAGACCAATAGTCTACGGTAAAGACTAAACCATCAACAAAACTAGGCTGATACACAACACCAGCTGTGAAGCTTGTTGACTCTTCTTCTTTTAACTCTTTATTACCACCAACTAGTAATTCAACCGAAGATACTGGGTTGATTTGCGCATCGGCAGGAATACCTAAAGCAGCACAGTTTGCTTGTCTAGTTGAACCTTGGTTAAAGTTAACATCACATGGATCGTCAATGAAAGCAAAGCTTTGGCTTTGTGCTTGGAACAGCTCACCAATGTTTGGCGCACGGATCGCTTCAGAGAGTGTCGAACGGAAACGAATATCTTCATTTACTGTCCAGTTCACGCCTAACTTCCAGCTTGTTGCACCACCTACAGTACTGTAATCGGCATAACGAGCTGCAACATCTAAGCTAAGCTCTTGGGCAAACGCGGCATCTTCAAGCAATGGAATAGTCGATTCGGCAAACACTTCTGTTACATCGAATTCACCGTGTTCTTCTTGAATTGCGGTTAAGAAGGTTGCGCCTGTTGCTGCAAATGCGTCAGGAATGTCGTCACTTTTCTCTTTGCGATATTCAATACCTGCGGCAAAACCTATTGAACCAGCAGGTAACTCATAAATGTCACCGTTAGTGACGGTAAAGTTAACAACAGTTTGCTGAATTTTACTGGTTGATACAGAATCTGTAGTAAACCAATCTGCAGCGATAGGATCTACAGCACCAAAACCGAAGACACTAGTTGGAATACATCCTTGATCACGAGCGCTTTCGCTACGACAGGCGATACTGCCATCTGGTAGAGCTATTGCGTCTGTGGCGTCGCGGAATCTTTGTGTGATCACATTGTCTACGTTGACTTGCTCTCGCTCCGTTTTACCGTATAGCGCATAAGCGTCGTAAGACCAGCTTTCACCAAATGAGCCTTCTATACCTGCAACAAATCGAGTTGTTTCACGGGTGTTTTCCTCTAGGCGGCGGCCAATATCTTCGTTGAAACGGTGTAAATTAATCGAACTTAAACCATTACTATCCATTAGGTTACCTAAAGAAGGGTGGATGTAAGCGTTGTCTCGATTAATGGTTATGCCTCGACTGTACTCAAAGAATGATGGTTGGCCAATAGAATCAGCTTTAACACGGACAAATTTAGCATCACCATAAACTTTATGATCATCATTTAGTTCATAGCTACCTTTAACTGCTAAGTTCAAGTTGTCGAAAGTTGGTTGCAATTCATTGTATTTATTTAAATCTAGCTGATCACATGCACCAGAACATCTACCCCAGTTATAAGTTGTACCTAACTGTTGCGGACGAACACTACCGTCATTGTTGAAAATAAACCAATGAGCACCGTTTTCATCATAAGTGTAGAAGTTACCTGATGTCGAATCATCATACCAAGCGGCATCTGGGATCCAAATTCTATCAGGAATACCATCGTGAATAGTTGAACCGTCAGCTGCACGTGTATCACCATTAGCTGGGTTAGTTACTTCAGCAGTTGGAGTTGCAGTTTGCTTACGGTCTTTAGCATTCATGCCGTCTTGTTGTGAGAAGGTAGCGGCAATACCAAAGTTACCTCTACCATCGGCAAAGTCACTGCCGTAAGAAAGTGTAATTTTATCGTTGTCGTAAGGTCCTTCTTCTGAGAAACCTTTAGTTATATTGAAATCAAAACCTTCAATATTTTTCTTTAATACAAAGTTAACAACACCTGTTACCGCGTCTGCACCATATACTGCCGAAGCACCACCTGTGATGATTTCAACACGTTCAACCCATGCTGTAGGGATAGTATTAGTGTCAACGGCTGCGGAACCTGGATTAGCTGAAACATGGCGTTTACCATCAACCAAAACTAGAGTACGAGCTGTCCCCATGCCTCTTAAATCAAGTAGGTTTAAACCTGCCGTGCCTATAGTATTACCAGCATTAGCTAGTGAAAAGGTGTTGGCTAGAGATGGTAAGTCATTTAGTGCTTCACCGATACTAATTGAACCTGTACTTAATAAGTCTTCACCACTTATTACTGTAACAGGTGAGGGCGCTACGGCTCCTTCTCTTAAAATACGAGAGCCGGTGACAGAAATTCTTTCTACATCTTCTTCACTGACACTGTCTTGGGCGAACGTTGTTGCTGGAATACTCAAGGTACTTAGCGCACCTGTTGCTAGCGCAAATCTAATTGCTTTAGATAGTTTGTTATGCATGATACTCATGCTCCCTTTATATTTATTTTTATATTTGGCTTCGCTTGGTTATAAAGCGACTTACATTGGATGTAAGTATCTCTCCTCAAAAGCAAATAGGTAAAAACATGCTTTTGTTATGCCCAACATAAATTAACGGTATTTTTTGTCAATTGCGACCTTGCAAACTTATTAACTATAACTGGCGGGGCAATGCTTTGTTAACTTAGTTATAAGAGGCTTAAGCCCTTGTCCTGCTTGATGTTTAGATGCACAAAGGGTAATTGTAACAAGAAGTGTAAGTGTGTGAAAAAATGTAATTAAATGTTAATAGTGTGAAAAATAAACTGGGTATACTGTATACCATCTCTTTGGTTTTTCTAACATAATTGTGAGATTGCAATAAATTATGTAACTTTGTAGCAAATGATCTGAAACACATTTGCTACATTTATTACAATCTTATTAACAGATTGAATTACTTTTCTAACTTGTCTTCATAGCCTTTGGGTGGAGGAGTCCAGCCTCTTTCGTTACTGTCGTGTTTGTCTAATCTGTCATGTTGCATTGCATTTTTAATCGCTTGTTCCATCTGTAAAAACAAGGCTAAGTAATCATGGCTGTAACGTTCACCTTCACTGCCTTTTTTCCATTCTTGATAAAGACTTTCAGAGGTCTCAAATTCAGTTTTACAAAATGCCGACGTTTTCTGCTCAACATTAAATGGGTGAAAGCCAATGTTTTTCATCACTTCGCCACCTAATTGTAGAGCGGAGTGGTAGGTTTCATTGATTGTAAAATCAGCACCAGCAAGTTTTAACTCGTAACTGTGGCCTTTATCGAATGCTCTAGCTAGCACCTTAACATTAGGGTGATTTTGTTTGATGTAATGGACTAAGGTGACGGACTCTTCTCTATTATCTATGGCTACAACAAAAACATCAGCTTTTTCAATGCCTGCAGTCTCCAGCATCTCAGGCCGTGTTGCATCACCAAAATAACTTTTAATGTTAATTTGTCTTAAATTTTCAACTTGACCGGCTTCATGGTCAAGCACTACCGCTTTGATGCCATTAGCAGCTAATAAACGGGTTACAATTTGGCCAAAACGACCAATGCCAGCAACGATGATATTTGAACTTTCGTCAATCTCATCAAACTCTTTGTTATTAGACTCAGCTTCGTATTTAGGCAAAATAACCTTTTCGAAAAAGATAAATAACAGTGGTGTTAAAAACATTGAAATGGCAACAACTAGCTGCAAAATAGCTGCAGTTGCTGGTGGAATAACGTGATTTTGTACAGTAAAGCTTAGCAATACAAAGCCAAATTCCCCCGCTTGGGCTAGGCTTAAAGAAAATAGCCAACGGTTGCTGTTTTGTATTTTAAACGTCATCGCCAATCCCCAAAGAACTGCAGCTTTGAGGAACATTACTGCAAAGGTAATAGCTAAAATTCCCCCTGCATTATCGAGTAAGATATTAAAGTCAATTCCTGCTCCTACGGTAATGAAGAACAAACCAAGCAATAATCCTTTAAATGGCTCAATATTCGACTCAAGTTCATGCCTAAATTCACTGTTTGCTAAGACAACACCAGCTAAAAAGGTGCCTAGAGCAGGTGATAGACCGACCAAGCTCATAAGGGCAGCAATACTGATAACTAACAATAGAGCAGTTGCAACAAAAATCTCTCTTAGCCCAGAGCTTGCAACATAGTGAAATAATGGCCGACTTAAGTAGTGACCTAGGAGAATGACGCCACCTATACTTGCCAGTACTGCCAATGCGTATCCCCAAGTAGGTAATCCAGCAACTAAACTCAACTCTGGGTGATGCTCTGCTGAGCTTTTCGCGCTAGCTGCAGCTTCGACAAGTTCAGGCATAGCCAACATGGGGATGAATGCCAGCATTGGGATCACGGCAATATCTTGCATGAGTAATACTGAAAAAGAGTTTTGGCCACCTTCTGTTTTGGTTAGACCCTTTTCGTTGAATGTTTGTAACACAATGGCCGTTGAAGAAAGGGAAAAGACTAAGCCGATAGCAATTGCCACTGTAACAGGTTGGCCAAATAGCAGGGCAATACCAGTAATTAGCCCTGCAGTAATGGAAACTTGCATGCCGCCTAAACCAAGCAGGCGGTTGCGCATTTGCCACAGCATTTTAGGCTCTAGTTCTAACCCCACTAAAAATAGCATCATCACTACACCGAACTCTGCAAAATGCTGAATGGTAACGGTTTCTTGACCCACAAGCCCCGCTACAGGTCCTATGATGACACCTGCGATTAAATAGCCTAATACTGAGCCTAAACCTAATTTTTTGGCCAGAGGAACACAGACCACGGCGGCAATTAAATAGATAAAAGCCTGTAAAAAGTAAATAGTCATATTCTCTTATTCCTCATTATTGGCTAATAATTGCTGAAGCGTTTTATTTACTGTGATCTCTTGGTCAAATTTATGCGCTGAAATGTCGCCTGTTGATAGGCCTGCCAGCAATTTCAGCCAGTTGCCGATGTGTGGTTCAAGTCTACCTTCTTCTTTTGCTGAGCGGCTAGCAAATATGGCAAACGGTGGTAAGTATTGCATTTGAGTTAAGGATGCGGTTTGTTCAAGTGGCTGTAACAACTCTCTAATTGTAAAATGATTATAGCCACTAGCGCAGTAGGCCTGCTCTTGTCCGCCTGCACTTACAGCGCAAAGAAATTGCTTACCTTTTAAGTATTCACCTTCTGGGCCATAAGCAAAGCCGTATTCAAGCACTAGGTCTTGCCACTCTTTTAAAATAGCGGGAGTGGAATACCAATAAAAAGGGAATTGAAAAACAATAACTTCGTGCTCAAGTAGCCTTTGTTGCTCTTTATTTATGTCGATATTAAATCTTGGGTATTCTGCGTATAAATCAATGGCGGTAACAAAGTCTAATTCTTTGGCTTTGTTAAACAAAGCGGAGTTCACTTCAGATCTATGTTGAGAAGGGTGGGCAAACAGTAACAGTACTTTTTTTTGTTTCATTGCAAAACTCTTAAACCTTTCAGTTGTGTAATAACCGTTATGAAAAATGACTTTTGCCATAATAACTAACGAAAATTTATTTAAAATACGGTAAGTTAAAAAACAATTTTTAGCTTATCACGATAATTTATGGAAGT
The DNA here is from genome assembly GCA_965200905.1 of Psychrosphaera sp. GTDB lineage: Bacteria > Pseudomonadota > Gammaproteobacteria > Enterobacterales > Alteromonadaceae > Psychrosphaera. The sequence goes on along the minus strand of CBDAVN010000006.1, from coordinate 132,177 downwards.
AATAAAGACTGATTTTGTCAAAGGTGCTCAAGCGGCTAGAGGCATAGTAGTGATCATCGATGTGTTCCGCGCTTTTTCGGTTGCATGTTATTGTTTAGAACGTGGCGTTGAGTTCGTCTCGCCCGTTGGTTCGATAGAACAAACATTAAAATACAAGGAGCAATATCCAGATGCGATTCTAATAGGCGAGCGCAACGGTGAAAAAATTGACGGTTTTGATTTAGGTAACTCTCCTTCACAAGTGTTACAAACAGAACTAGTAGGCGCTAAAGTACTTCATACTACCCATGCTGGTACTCAAGGTTTAGTAAATGCTACACAGGCTGATGAAATACTTACTGGAGCTTTGGTCAATGCGCAAGCAACAGCCAGCTATATCAAAAGCAAAGCACCTAAACTAGTAACGTTAGTAAGGATGGGCTGGAAAGCCGAAGAGCAAACGGAAGAAGACAATATTTGTGCAGACTATTTAGAAGCCTTATTACTCAATAATTCTTATGATGACGCGGCAATCAAGCCAAAGTTAATAGACTCCCCTTGTTCAGAGCGCTTTTTTGCGCCAGAAATTAGCCATAGTCCAGAACAAGACTTTCATTTATGCACACAATTGAATAAGTTTGATTTTGCAGTAAAAGCAGAAATGTCCGATTTGGGTTTGTGGCAGTTGAGTAAACAAAGTTGTTGATGTAACTGATATAAGATATTGCAAAATCTACACTTGTATTTTAGCCGTTTGGATGGCTAAATAAGTTTAAGTAATTTACATAGTAAGGCGTTAAAGTGAATTTTGACCAAGTTATAGACCGAGATGGCACTCACTCTTTTAAGTACGAAAGATATAAGAACAAAGATGTGATCCCGTTATGGGTTGCCGATTCTGAATTTCGATGTGCCGAACCTATAGTGAAAGCTTTACACGAAAGAGTAGAGCACGGCGTTTATGGCTATCACTTACCAAGTGAATATAAACCTGCTAATGATGCAGTAGTTAGATGGCTTAAAGATAAACACGATTGGCAAATTGAACCAGACTGGATTGTATGGACGCCAGGTGTAGTTCCAGCCTTTAACGTCGCATGTAAGGCTTACTGCGAGGCTGGCGATACGGTATTAGTACAAGAGCCTAACTATCCTCCAATGTTAGCAGCGCCAGAATTAAATGATTTACATAAAGAAACGATTTCTACAGTACTAGAAAATGGTCGTTGGACTTTAGACTTCAGCGAATTAGAGCACAAAGCAGCAGATCCAAAAACTAAGCTTTTCATCATGTGTAACCCTATGAACCCTGTTGGTTCTGTTATGACGGAAGCTGAGCTTGCGAAGGTTGAAGAGATTTGTTTAAAACATAATGTAGTGCTTTGTTCTGATGAAATTCACTGTGATCTTATATTAGACCCTGAGGCTAAGCATATTCCAGCAGGTAAGCTGGAGAAAATTGGTGAACAAACGATTACTTTGATGGCTGCAAGCAAAACCTTTAACGTTGCAGGCCTAGGCACATCTTTTGCGATCATTCCAGATCGAAAAGTAAGAAGCCAATTTACTCGTGCATCTGCTGGTATTGTTCCTTGGGTAAACTTCATGGGACTAGTAGCGACAGAAGTTGCATTTACTCAATGCGATGATTGGCATCAAGCACAATTGGAATATTTACGTGGTAATTTAGACTTTGTTGAACAGCAAATAAGTGAGATTGCAGGGTTAAGTTTTGTTCGCCCACAAGCAACATTCTTAGCTTGGATAGATGCATCAGGTTTGAACCAAGATAATGTACAAAGTTACATGGAAAGCAAAGGGATTGGGCCTTCTCCAGGTAGAGATTTCGGATGGCCACAATTCACGCGTATTAACTTTGCTTGTCGAAGAAGCTTATTAGAGCAAGCCTTTGCTAGACTTAAAGATTAAAAGCATCAATAAAGCCGGAGTTTGTTCCGGCTTTATATTTTCACAGGCTAGTGGTTAAAGAGACTTTATTTTCTCAACTATCGCACTCAGCCCATTAGAGCGGGAAGGGCTTAGATGCTGGCTTAATCCTAGAGTATTGAAATATTCATCTATGTTCACTTGGGCAATTTGTTGTTTAGTTTTGCCGTTAAACTTCGCTAGTACAATGGCTAGCAAACCGCGAACAATTTTAGAATCAGAACTTACCGCTAACCATAATTGTTGACCTTGCCAGTTTGAATGCAACCAAACTTGACTTTCACAGCCTGATACTAATGCTTCATCTAGCTTTAGATCGGATTGAAACAAAGGAAGTTGTTTGCCAAGCAGCATGATCTCTCTGTATTTACCGTCCCAACCTTTTGCTGAAGTTAGTTTGTCAACTATCTCAAGCTCAGTAACGGTAAAATGCTCTTTAATATTATTAATTACAGTCGTTGTGTCAGTCATAAGTTGTATTTGTGTCACTGTGTTAAAAGTCTAAAAGCTCAATGGCTTTTTTAAGTGCGGAAATAAAGGCGTCAATATCGTACTTATCCGTGTATATGCCTAAAGAGACTCTCACTGCGCCACCTGTTTGCAAATAGTTATGTAAAGGCATTGCACAGTGCACACCAGTTCTTACCGCTATATTTTGTTGGCCTAGTAAGGTTGCAATATCAGCTGGTGATTCTCCTTTAACATTGAAGGATAAGATACCGACATTATTAGTTAAATCGCCATAGGTTTGCACACAGTCAATTCTGTCAATTTCACTACATAAGTATTGCCAAACCTCTTGTTTAGTTTCTTTAGCAATTTGGTACGAGTCAGAGTGAATGAAATCAATTGCTTTGGACAAAGCTATCACTCCTGCAATATTTGGCGTACCTGACTCTAACATTGAAGGAATAGCCTGAAAGGTGGTCTTTTCGGGACTTACAGTCTTAACCATTTCACCACCAAAGTGAAAAGGCTTTACTTGGGTTTTGATGCTTTCATTAATATACAACACACCGATCCCAGTAGGTCCATACATTTTATGACCAGAAAAAGCATACATATCACAGCCAAGCTCAGTTACATCAACATTTAAATAGCTAATGGCTTGGGCACCATCTATTAAAACGTTAGCCCCAGCTTGTTTAGCCAGCGTGGTCATATTTTGAACTGGTAGTATATTACCCAACACATTGGAACAATGTTGAATAGCAACGATTTTAGGTTTATCAAGCAGCAGCTGCTCGAAGTGAGCCATATCAGGCATACCGTTGTCGAGTAGCTTAACAACCTTCAATTGTGCTCCTTTGTCCAATGCAAGCTGCTGCCAAGGGACAAAATTAGCATGATGTTCTGAGCCAGTGACAACAATTGTATCGTTTTCCTCAACAATGTGTCTTGCCCAAGAATAAACCGCGAGATTTATGCTCTCTGTTGTACCCTTGGTCCAAACAATGTCACTTTTGCTTTTAGCGTTAATAAACCTAGCCACTTTTTCTCTGCTTTGTTCATACGCAGAGGTTATGACATTTGCTTGTTGGTATGTGGATCTGTGAACGGTTGCATAAGTACCAGAATAAAACTCAAAAAGGGCATCGATGACAGCCTGAGGTTTATGCGTAGTTGCAGCAGAATCTAAATATACTAACCCCTTGTTCTGAGGCTGACTAAAATAAGGAAACTGATGTTTTATCGACATTGCGCTGCGTACTTAGAAAATTTGCGCGATCATATAAAAATTATGGGCGGGGGACAATTTTATATTTTTGACTAATAGTCATTAGAGAAACTGACTTCAAGTCAGATCTCTATCAAGTGTATCTAAGTCATTGATAATGATCACATAATCTAATCTCCAACGATAAACATTGCAATACTTTTGTTTGTTTTGTCTGATCATTTTTTACCAGATAAATGACAACCCTAAATTGACCTTGATTAGTTTATTAGGGATGACTTTTTGACGAGTTACTATGAGATAACGAATTATGTTTATAGTTGGCTTTAATAATTGAACTGATGCTGGGAACTAATGAAGCAAAAACAGTGACTTCATTTATTTTTCACATAGCAAAAGGGCCCACAATATGAGCCCTTTTTAAATGAGATTTTATATTATCTCTTGTCTACAGAAACGTAATCACGTTTCTCAGCACCAGTGTATAACTGACGCGGACGGCCAATCTTCTGACCAGGCTCTGCTAACATTTCGTCCCAGTGGCTGATCCAACCAACAGTACGAGACATTGCGAAGATAACCGTGAACATAGAAGTTGGGATACCAATTGCTTTAAGGATAATACCAGAGTAGAAATCTACGTTAGGGTATAACTTCTTCTCTACGAAGTATGGGTCTTCAAGCGCGATACGCTCTAATTCCATAGCTACGTCTAGAAGCGGGTCTTGGATGTTTAAGTCGTTTAGAACTTGGTGACATGTTTCACGCATTACTTTAGCGCGAGGGTCAAAGTTCTTGTAAACACGGTGACCAAAGCCCATTAAACGGAATGGGTCTTCTTTGTCTTTTGCCTTAGTAACGAACTCAGGAATACGGTCGACAGAACCGATTTCTTCTAACATGTTCAGACATGCTTCGTTAGCACCACCGTGAGCAGGGCCCCATAAAGATGCAATACCTGCAGCGATACACGCGTAAGGGTTAGCACCTGAAGAACCAGCTAAACGTACCGTTGACGTAGAAGCATTCTGTTCGTGATCAGCGTGAAGCATGAAAATCTTGTCCATAGCATCAGCTAGAACAGGATTAACTTTGTAGTCTTCAGCTGGAACAGAGAACATCATATTCAAAAAGTTTTCTGAATAAGATAAATCGTTCTTAGGGTATACGAAAGGTTGACCAATGCTGTATTTATAAGCCATTGCTGCAATAGTAGGTAGCTTAGCAATTAGTCTGTGTGCGCTGCGTTTACGTTGCTCTGGATCCGCGATGTCTAAATCGTCATGGTAGAAGCTAGACATTGCACCAACTACACCACATAGCATTGCCATTGGGTGTGAATCGATGACAAAACCTTGGAAGAAGTTCGCAATTTTTTCATGCACCATAGTATGGTTTTTAATAGTGCCTTCAAAATCTGCTAGCTGCTGTGCTGATGGTAACTCACCGTTCAATAGTAAGTAACATAGCTCTAGGTAATTTGAGTCTTCTGCTAATTGATCGATAGGGTAACCACGGTGTAATAACACACCTTTACCGCCGTCGATGAATGTGATTTTAGACTGACATGATGCCGTTGCTAAAAAGCCTGGATCGTAAGTGAAAACGCCTTGTGCGCCTAGTGTTCTTACGTCTATGACGTCGTTACCTGCGGTACCCGACATGATTGGTAGTTCAAAAGCATCTTGTCCGGTGACTTGAACTGTGGCCTTTTTATCCGCCATGCATGTTCTCCTCAATTGTTGTTAATTTTTATTATTCTTACCACATCAGTAGCGAACGTTTAAAAATTCGCTAATTCTGTACTAAGCAATTTTAAAACTGGCACATCTAACTACAAAATAGAGTAAAAAGTCAATTTTATTGATTTATTGCTTAATATTTATTCATAACTAATTGATATTTATTATTTACACTGGTGTTATTATATATAAAAGTCCACCTTTGATTATTTGCTAATCAATGCCATCAAGTTATTGATATTTTAACGAAACAGCAATTGCCTTCTACTAGTTCGCTATATATACTTCTAGCTCTGCACACGTATGCAGAAACCGCGTTCGACTATTATTTCTAGCTGAATTTTTATGTCACTTAAATTCAACTTTAGTCGCATTGCAAAATTTAGTGGGTACTGTTTTAGTACCTACCGATAAAAACACAACAACAGCTCGGATAGGCATGTAAAGTGAAAAAACAAAGACCTGTAAATCTAGATCTGACAACAATAAAAATGCCAGCATCGGCAAAAGCTTCAATTCTTCACCGTGTTACCGGTGTAGCTTTCTTCTTTGCTTTAATTTTTGTGATCGTAACTTGGGCCATTTCCCTACAATCGGCAGAAGGTTTCGAATTAGCACAATCTTTAATGCAAGGTGTGATTGGTAAGCTTATTGCGATAGGTACGTTGGCTGCTCTTTCTTACCATATCATTGGCGGTATTCGTCACCTAATCATGGATATGGGCCACTGGGAAGAAATTGAGTCAGGTAATTCAAGCGCCAATGTAGCAATTGCTCTTTGGTTAATTTCAGTTGTATTAGCAGGAGTATGGATATGGTAATTAACCAAGCTTCTTTAAAAAGAGACGGCGTTCAAGACTTTGTCTCACTTCGTGCTACAGCGCTGTTCATGACAGCCTATGTTGTTTTTATTTTAGGTTTCTTCTTAACCACTCCAACTCTTACTTATGAAGTTTGGACAGGCCTGTTCTCAAACTTGGCTGTTAAGGTTGCAACATTCATTACATTGATCTGTGTATGGGTTCACACTCGTATCGGCTTATGGCAAGTTTTAACAGACTATGTAAAAGCGCCAAAACTTCGTTCTGTATTAAGCTTTGTCCTTAACTTATTAGGTCTAGCTTATATGGTAACTGGCTTATTTGTTTTATGGGGTGTGTAAGTGAGTATAAAAGTATTAGAATTTGATGCCGTAGTAATCGGCGCAGGCGGCGCAGGTATGCGTGCAGCACTGCAAATTTCAGAGTCGGGTCAAACCTGTGCTTTGATTTCAAAAGTATTTCCAACTCGTTCTCATACTGTATCAGCTCAAGGTGGTATCACGGTAGCTCTAGGTAATTCTCATGAAGATAATTGGGAATTCCACATGTACGATACAGTTAAAGGTTCTGACTATATCGGTGACCAAGACGCAATTGAATATATGTGTAAAACAGGTCCTGAAGCCATTCTAGAAATGGAAAACAAAGGTCTACCTTTCTCACGTTTTGAAAACGGTAAAATTTACCAGCGTCCTTTCGGCGGTCAGTCGAAAAACTTCGGTGGTGAGCAAGCGGCTCGTACAGCAGCTGCAGCTGACCGTACAGGTCACGCACTTCTTCATTTGTTATATCAACAAAACGTTAAGAACAAGACGACTGTTTACTCGGAGTGGTACGCATTAGATTTAGTTAAGAACCAAGATGGTTCAGTAATTGGTTGTACTGCAATCGATATCGAATCTGGTGAAGTAGTATTCTTTAAAGCTCGCGCTACAGTTCTTGCAACTGGTGGTGCAGGTCGTATTTATGCTTCGACTACAAACGCACACATTAACACTGGTGACGGTGTTGGTATGGCAACTCGTGCTGGCGTTTCTATGCAAGACATGGAAATGTGGCAGTTCCACCCGACAGGTATTGCAGGTGCAGGTACGCTTGTTACTGAAGGTTGTCGTGGTGAAGGTGGTTACCTTCTTAATAAAGATGGTGAGCGCTTCATGGAACGTTATGCTCCTAACGCAAAAGACCTTGCAGGTCGTGACGTTGTTGCTCGTTCAATGATGACAGAAATCCGTGAAGGTCGTGGCTGTGATCACCCTCAATACGGTAAGCACATCAAGCTTAAATTAGACCACTTAGGTCGTGAAACGCTTGAACTACGTCTACCAGGTGTATGTGAGCTATCTCAAACATTCGCGCACATCCACCCAGCAGATGAACCAATTCCAGTAATTCCTACTTGTCACTACATGATGGGTGGTGTACCTACTAATGTTAATGGTCAAGCATTAACAAGAACGGAAGACGGCAACTACGAAGAAGTTGAAGGTTTATTCGCAGTTGGTGAGATTGCATGTGTATCTGTACACGGTGCAAACCGCTTAGGTGGTAACTCATTACTAGATTTAGTTGTATTTGGCCGTGCAGCAGGCTTATACCTAGAGAAATATCTAGGCGAGGGCGGCGGTGCGACAGAATACTCGCCAGAAGACATTGATGCGAGTCTAGTTCGTTACAACCGTTGGGAAAACACTAAGCAAGGTGAAGACCCAGTACAAATTAAGAAAGATTTACAACAGTGTATGCAGCTTAACTTCTCGGTATTCCGTGAAGGTGAAGCTATGGCTCAAGGTCTTGCGGAACTTAAAGAGATCCGTGAACGTCTTAAGCACGCTAAGTTGACTGATAACTCTAAAGAATTCAATACACAACGTATTGAGTGTTTAGAATTAGACAACTTAATGGAAACAGCTTACGCTACAGCGGTTGCGGCAAACTACCGTACAGAATCACGTGGTGCTCACTCTCGTGAAGACTACTTAGAGCGTGATGATGAAAACTGGTTATGCCACACAATTTACGATCCAAACACTGAAACTATGCATAAGCGTGGTGTTAACATGGAACCTAAGTTCCGTGAAGCATTCCCGCCGAAAGCACGTACGTACTAATAGGGGAGCTAAGGTATTATGAAAACATTAAACTTTTCAGTTTATCGCTACAACCCTGATGTAGACGATGCGCCATACATGAAAGACTACACGTTAGAAGTGGAAGAAGGCACAGATATGATGGTGCTTGACGCTCTAATCTTGTTGAAAGAACAAGATCCTGAGCTAGTTTTCCGCCGCTCTTGCCGTGAAGGTGTATGTGGTTCAGATGGTATGAACATGAACGGCAAAAATGGTTTAGCTTGTATTACACCATTGTCTGCTTTAGGTTCAAATAATTACGTTTTTCGTCCGTTACCAGGCTTACCAGTGATCCGTGACTTAGTTATCGACATGTCACAGTTCTACACTCAATATGAGAAAGTTAAGCCGTTCTTGATTAACGACGACAAACAGCCGCCAGCACGTGAACATCTTCAATCAATTGAAGAGCGTGACAAGTTAGACGGTCTATACGAGTGTATTTTATGTGCTTGTTGTTCGACTTCTTGTCCTTCATTCTGGTGGAACCCAGATAAGTTCATCGGCCCTGCAGGTCTATTACACGCATATCGTTTCTTAATCGATAGCCGTGATACTGCTACTGATGAGCGTTTAGCTGACTTGGATGATGCATTTAGCGTATTCCGTTGTCACGGTATCATGAACTGTGTAAACGTATGTCCTAAAGGTTTGAACCCAACGAAAGCGATTGGACACATTAAGTCAATGTTATTGCAGAGGTCGGTGTAACCTTGTTAACTCAATCTCGGGTAACAGCTTAACAAAGAAGAGTCGTTCCATTTACTTGGAAGGGCTCTTTTTTATTTTAAATTAACGATATCAACTAACAACTCAAGTCTGACAAGACTTACAAGGATATATATCTAATGCACGAAGGTGTTATGCAACAGTGGCTGAATACATCACATTTGTCAGCCAATAGCATGGTATATGTTGAACAGATGTATGAAATGTATCTTGACGATCCTACATCTGTAGCGGACGAGTGGCGTGAGCTATTTGACCATCTTCCGAAAGTGGAAGGTGTGTCGGTAGAAACCAAGCACTCTGAAGTTCGCGAATTATTTGCGCAACTTGCCAAAACAAAAGATCGCACTGTGGTATCAGGTTCTGATGAAGCTGACGCTAAACAAGTTAAAGTACTGCAGTTGATCAATGCTTTCCGTTTCCGTGGTCATCAAAATGCCAATCTCGATCCACTTAGATTATGGCAAAGAGAAAAAGTGCGTGAGCTTACGCTTGAGCACCACGACTTAGCTGACGAAGACAAATCTCGTGAGTTTAATGTCGGTTCTTTTGCTATCGGTAAAGATAAGATGCCACTAGGCGAACTGTATGAAGCCCTAAAAGAAACCTATTGTGGTTCTATTGGCGCTGAATACATGCATATCACAGATACCGATGAAAAACGTTGGATCCAGCAACGTTTAGAGTCTATTAAGAGTAAACCTTCTTTCTCTGCTGATGTTAAAAAGCGCGTATTAAAAGGCTTAATCGCAGCAGATGGTCTTGAGAAATACCTAGGAGCCAAATTCCCAGGTGCAAAACGTTTCTCATTAGAAGGTGGCGATGCATTAGTACCAATGATCAAAGAGATCATCCACCGTGCAGGTGAAAATGGCCAAAAAGAAGTAGTTGTGGGCATGGCTCACCGTGGTCGTTTAAATGTACTAGTAAACGTATTAGGTAAGAAATCTGGCGAACTTTTTGCAGAGTTTGGCGGTAAAGTTGATGAATCGTTGAAAGCAGGTGACGTTAAGTATCACCAAGGTTTTTCTTCAGACTTCGCAACTGCAGGTGGCAATGTTCACTTAGCGCTAGCGTTTAACCCGTCTCACTTAGAAATTGTTAACCCGGTAGTAATGGGTTCTGTACGTGCTCGTTTAGACCGTCATGATTGTGATACAGGCTCAAAAGCGTTAGCTATCACAGTTCATGGTGACTCAGCTATTGCAGGTCAAGGTGTTGTACAAGAGACATTTAACATGTCTCAAACTCGTGCTTACCAGACAGGTGGTTCAGTTCGCATCGTAGTGAATAACCAAGTAGGTTTCACAACATCTAAGAAAGAAGATGCGCGTTCTACAGAATACTGTACTGACATCGCTAAGATGGTACAGGCGCCAATCTTCCATGTAAATTCTGACGACCCTGAAGCAGTTGCCCTAGTATCGCAAATCGCAGTTGATTACCGTAACAAGTTCCGTCGCGACGTAGTGATTGATTTAGTTTGTTACCGTCGTCATGGTCATAACGAATCTGATGAGCCAAATGCAACTCAGCCGTTAATGTACCAAAAAATCAAAAAGCACCCTGTACCAAGAAACATCTATGTAGATCGTTTAGTGGCTGAAGGTACGACAAGTCAAGATGAAGTTAAGAAATTAACTGACGACTACCGTGGTGTGCTAGACCAAGGCGAATGTACAGTTGAAGAGTGGCGTCCAATGGAAGCGCACTCTGTTGATTGGAAACCTTACCTAGGTCATGACTGGGATATCGAATACGATAAAGCAATTCCAGTAGAAAAAATTAAAGAGTTAGGTGAGAAAATCACTTACTACCCAGAAGAGCATAAACTTCATTCTCGTGTTAAAAAACAATACGACATTCGTAAGAAAATGCTTGCTGGTGAACAGCTTATTGACTGGGGTTTCGCTGAAACACTAGCATACGCTGACCTTGTTGAACGTGGTAATGATATTCGTATTACTGGTCAAGATTCTGGCCGTGGTACTTTCTTCCACCGTCACGCGGTTTTACATAACCAAGAAGATGCTTCTACTTATATTCCATTAGAGAACGTAAGCGAAGGACAAGGTAAATTTGAAATTTTCGATGCGGTATTATCAGAAGTAGGTGTACTTGCTTTTGAGTACGGCTATGCAACGGCAGAGCCTGAGTCATTAGTTATTTGGGAAGCACAGTTTGGTGACTTCGCAAACGTAGCTCAGGTTGTTATTGACCAATTTATTTCTTCGGGTGAGCAAAAGTGGGGCCGTTTATGTGGTCTAACTATGTTATTGCCACACGGTTATGAAGGTCAGGGCCCAGAGCATTCATCAGCTCGTCTAGAGCGTTTCTTACAGCTTTGTGCTGATCACAACATGCAAGTATGTGTGCCTTCTACTCCGGCACAGGTATTCAACATGATCCGTCGTCAGCAAATTCGCCCAATGCGTCGTCCATTAGTTGTTATGTCACCTAAATCTCTATTACGTCACCCATTAGCGGTTTCGACAATGGAAGAGATGTCTGAAGGTGTATACCACAATGTGATTGATGAAATTGACGATATCAATGCTAAAGATGTGAAACGTGTAGTGTTCTGTTCAGGTAAAGTTTATTACGACTTATTAGAACAGCGTCGTAAAGATGAACAGACAGACGTTGCTATTGTTCGTTTAGAACAATTATATCCTTTCCCTCATGCGGAAATGGAAGAAATCATCAACAAATATAGCCATGTTAATGACTTTGTATGGTGTCAAGAAGAGCCGCAAAACCAAGGTGCTTGGTACTGCTCTCAACACCACTTCTGGAACTCAATTCCAAAAGGCGCAAACTTAACATATGCTGGCCGTAAAGCTTCATCGTCTCCTGCGGTAGGTTACGCGTCAGTACACGCACAAGAACAACAAGCGTTAGTAAATGACGCATTAACGATTAAATAATCTGAAGGATTAATCATGACTACTGAAATTAAAGTTCCAGTACTTCCAGAATCAGTTGCTGACGCACAAATTGCTACGTGGCACGTACAAGTAGGTGATACAGTTTCACGTGACCAAAACTTGGTTGACATTGAAACTGATAAAGTTGTTTTAGAAGTGGTTGCTCCAGAAGACGGTGTGATCACTGAAATCTTACACCAAGAAGGTGATACGGTTTTAGGTGAGCAACTTATCGCAGTTGTTGGCGCAGCAGGTGCAGCAGCTGCTCCTGCAGCAAAAGAATCTTCAGATGCAGCTTCAGCAGCGCCTGCGGCGGGTGGAGAGTCAACTAAAATTGTAGAAATCAAAGTTCCAGTACTTCCTGAGTCAGTAGCAGATGCAAGCATCGCTACTTGGCACGTACAAGAAGGTCAAGCGGTTAGCCGTGACGAAAACCTTGTAGACGTTGAAACTGATAAAGTTGTATTAGAAGTTGTTGCACCTGAAGACGGTGTGATCACTAAGATTTCTGCACCTGAAGGTGAAACTGTATTAGGCGAGCAATTAATTGCAGAAATTACAGTAGGTGCATCAGCGGCAGCAGCGCCAGCTCCTGCAGCGACAGAAGAAGCATCAAGCGGTGATGAAGTTCTTTCTCCATCAGTTCGTCGTTTAATCTCTGAAAAAGGTTTAGACGCTTCTAAGATCACTGGCACTGGTAAAAACGGCCGTGTAACAAAAGAAGACGTTGAAAACTTTGTTAAGGCTCAAGCTTCTGCTCCTAAAGCAGCTGCTGCACCTTCAGCAACGCCTTCCGCACAAGTTCTAGGTGACCGCACACAAAAACGCGTTCCTATGACTCGTCTTCGCAAGACAATTGCAAACCGCTTATTAGAAGCTAAGAACTCGACAGCTATGTTAACAACGTTCAACGAAGTTAACATGAAGCCTGTTATGGACTTACGTAAGCAATACAAAGACGTATTCGAAGAGCGCCACGGCGCACGTTTAGGCTTTATGTCTTTCTATGTTAAAGCGGTTGTAGAAGCACTTAAACGCTTCCCAGCGGTAAACGCTTCTATCGATGGCGATGACATTGTTTACCACAACTATTTCGACGTAAGCATTGCAGTTTCTACTCCTCGTGGTCTAGTAACGCCAGTATTACGTGATGCAGACAAGTTAAGCTTTGCTGAAATTGAAGCGGGTATCCGTGAATTAGCGATTAAAGGTCGTGATGGCAAGTTAACTGTTGACGAAATGCAAGGCGGTAACTTCACTGTTACAAACGGTGGTGTGTTCGGTTCTCTACTTTCAACACCTATCATCAACTTACCGCAAACTGCAATCTTAGGTATGCACAAAATCCAAGATCGTCCAATGGCGGTAGATGGTAAAGTAGAAATCCTACCTATGATGTACTTAGCGCTATCATACGATCACAGATTAATTGATGGTAAAGAGTCAGTTGGATTCTTAGTTACTATTAAAGAACTACTAGAAGATCCTACACGTCTATTATTAGACGTTTAATTGTCTTTTAGAAAATAGACAAAAGCGCTTTTGCTTTTGTCTACTAATTAATCATTTAACGATTAATTATGCAGAAATAGTGCAAATATTCCAATTTTGACTTTGGTCTTATTGCACTAATTTAGAGGTTACTTATAATAGCCTCGCATGTTAATTCGGGCAGCTAAACAATTTTGTTTTAGCTGCCTTTAACTTATAAAACAGATGGAAAGAACAGCATGAACTTGCATGAATATCAGGGTAAACAACTGTTTGCTCAATACGGGCTTCCTGTATCTAAAGGTATCGCTGCTGAGACTCCTGCAGAAGCTGCGGCAGCTGCGGATCAAATCGGTGGTGATGAGTTTGTAGTTAAAGCACAGGTACACGCAGGTGGCCGTGGTAAAGCTGGCGGTGTTAAGCTAGTTAAAACTAAAGACGAGATCAAAGCATTTGCAGAGAAGTGGTTAGGCGAGCGTTTAGTTACTTATCAAACAGATGAGAATGGCCAACCAGTTAGCCGTATCTTAGTTGAAACTTGTACTGACATTGACCAAGAATTGTATCTTGGTGCAGTTGTAGACCGTTCTAGCCGTCGTATCGTTTTCATGGCATCTACTGAAGGTGGTGTTGAAATCGAAACTGTTGCTGAAGAAACGCCTGAAAAGATCCTTAAAGCTGAGATTGACCCACTAACAGGTGCTCAACCTCACCAAGGTCGTGAGTTAGCGTTCAAACTTGGTCTTGAAGGCAAGCAAATTAATCAATTCGTTAAAATCTTCCTAGGTCTAGCTAAGCTATTCAAAGAGAAAGACGTTGAACTAATTGAAATCAACCCATTAGTAATCAAGCCATGTGGTGACTTACACTGTCTTGACGCTAAAGTTGCAGTAGACAGCAACGCTGTTTACCGTCACCCAGACATCAAAGAAATGCACGATCCTTCACAAGAAGACGCGCGTGAAGCAGACGCAGCTAAGTGGGAACTTAACTACGTTGCACTAGACGGTAACGTTGGTTGTATGGTTAACGGTGCTGGTCTTGCTATGGGTACAATGGACATCGTTAACTTAAACGGTGGCAGCCCTGCAAACTTCCTAGACGTAGGTGGCGGCGCTACTAAAGAGCGTGTTGCTGAAGCATTCAAGATCATCTTATCTGATGACAATGTTAAAGCAGTATTAGTTAACATCTTCGGTGGTATCGTTCGTTGTGACATGATCGCTGAAGGTATTATCGGTGCAGTTAAAGAAGTTGGCGTAAACGTTCCAGTTGTTGTTCGTTTAGAAGGTACTAACGCTGAAAAAGGTCGTGAAGTTCTAGCTAACTCTGACGTAGACATCATTGCAGCTCCAAGCTTACAAGAAGCTGCTGAATTAGTAGTTAAAGCTGCGGAGGGCAAATAATGTCTGTATTAATTAACAAAGATACTAAAGTTATCTGTCAAGGTTTCACTGGCTCTCAAGGTACATTCCACTCAGAGCAAGCGATTGCATACGGCACTAACATGGTTGGTGGTGTTACTCCAGGTAAAGGTGGTCAAACTCACCTTGGTCTTCCAGTATTCAACACTGTTAAAGAAGCAGTTGCTGAAACTGGTGCAGACGCATCTGTTATCTACGTTCCAGCTCCATTCGTAAAAGATTCAATCTTAGAAGCGGCAAATGCTGGTATCAAACTAATCGTATGTATCACTGAAGGTGTACCTACGTTAGACATGTTAGATTGTAAAGTTCGTTGTGACGAGTTAGGCGTACGTCTAATTGGTCCAAACTGCCCAGGTGTTATCACTCCTGGAGAGTGTAAGATTGGTATCATGCCTGGTCACATCCATATGCCAGGTAAAGTAGGTATCGTATCTCGTTCTGGTACGTTAACTTACGAAGCGGTTAAGCAAACTACTGACGCTGGTTTCGGTCAATCTACTTGTGTAGGTATCGGTGGTGACCCTATCCCTGGTACTAACTTTATCGACGTTTTAGAAATGTTCGAAAAAGACCCACAAACTGAAGCTATCGTAATGATCGGTGAGATCGGTGGTACAGCAGAAGAAGAAGCTGCGGCATACATTAAAGAAAATGTAACTAAGCCTGTTGTTTCTTACATCGCTGGTGTAACTGCTCCTCCAGGTAAGCGTATGGGTCACGCAGGTGCTATCATCTCTGGTGGTAAAGGTACTGCAGACGACAAATTCGCAGCATTAGAAGCAGCTGGTGTTAAAACAGTTCGTTCTCTAGCTGAAATCGGTAAAGCACTTGCTGAGAAAACTGGCTGGTAATTGCTAGTTACTTTATCAAGTAATTAATATCGAGTGAAAAGGCTTCCATTAGGAAGCCTTTTTTGTATCTGCACTCTTCTAATCCCTGCTGTAGTAAAAGTTTTGTACAAAAAGCGAAATTAATACCTTATCTAAGTCATTATTTTTCAATAATAAAAAACTTTTGAAAGAAAACTCTTACTTCTATTGTTCCAGAAAGTTAAAAAAAATAATCCAAAGTCTAGTTTCATATTAAAAAATATAATGTTACTTTGGTTTTGGGATTGATTCCCCAAAATAATAACAAAAAAATAATGAAGGGAAAGTATGTTCAAATTAACACCTCTTTCAGTAGGCGTTAAGTTGTCATTAATGACTAGCTTAGCACTTACTTCAGTAAGCACTGCTGTTTACGCAGCAGAAGAGTCCGCAAATGATGATATCGAAAAAATAGCCGTAGTTGGTTCTCGAGCCGCTCCACGTTCAGTTAATGATTCACCCGTACCCGTTGATATTATGGGCGGTGAAGAGTTAGAGCGTAACGGCTCAAGCGATATGTTAGATATGATCGCGGCATCAGTACCATCGTTTAATGTTAGAGCACAGCCTATTTCAGATGCTGCGACATTAATTCGACCGGTTAATTTACGTGGCTTATCTTCAGATAGCACATTAATTTTAGTTAACGGCAAAAGACGACATAGAGCTTCTGTTATTGCATTCCAAGGCGGTGGTGTCAATGATGGCGCGCAAGGTCCTGATATTTCAGTGATCCCTGGCGTTGCTATGAAACAAGTTGAAGTACTTCGAGACGGTGCAGCTGCGCAGTACGGCTCAGACGCCATTGCAGGTGTAATGAACTTTGTACTGAAAGACTCATCAGACGGAGGCTCGATTTCAGTTAAATCTGGTCAGTTCTATGAAGGCGACGGTGATACTTTGGTTATCGACGGTAACATTGGTTTGCCTTTGACCGATAGCGGCTTTGTTAACGCTTCATTCCAGCTTAAAAATGTAGACGCTACCAGCCGCTCAGTGCAAAGACCTGATGCTGCAGGCATTGCTGCGGCAGGTAACACTCATATTCAGAACCCTGCACAAATCTGGGGTAATCCTGAGATAAAAGACGACTTCACAGTATTTATTAACTCAGGTATCGACTTAGATGAAAACACTAAGTTATACGCATTTGGTAACGTATCTTCTCGTGAAGCGATAGGTGGTTTCTACTACCGTAATCCACATAATCGCGGTAATGTTTTCTCATTGGATGATGGTCAAACCCTACTAGTCGGTGACGTAGGTGTGGCAAATGGTGGCGTACCTACATGTTCGGTTTCTAATGCTTACTTGGCAACAAATATGCCTGACATGTATGACGGTTCGTCTTCTGGTGTTTCGTCAAATGTTGGTAACGTGCTAAATACTCCAGCTTACCAAGCAATGGTAGCTGATCCGAACTGTATCTCTATGAACCAAATCATGCCGGGTGGTTATACGCCAAGCTTTGGTGGTGAAGTTGATGATATGTCATTTGTGGTTGGCGTAAGTGGTGAAGTTGCCGAGTGGCGATATGATATTTCTTATACAACAGGTTCGAACAAGGCTGATTTCTATTTAAATAACAGTTTAAACCCGTCACTTGGGCTATCGACACCTGTAAACTTCAAAACGGGTGCCTATGAACAGGTGGAATCGACGCTTAATGTTGATTTTGTTAGAGCAATGGACTGGGGCTTAAACGACTTAGTTAATGTTGCAATCGGCCTTGAGCGCAGAGATGAGTCGTTCGAGATCACACAAGGTGAAGAAGCTTCTTGGGTTGCAGGTCCGTTTGCTGACCAAGGCTTTAACATAGGTTCGCATGGCTTTAAAGGCTTTGGCCCTGAAGCCGCAGGCAAAAATGAGCGTGATAACATTGCCGTTTATGTCGATTTAGAAACCTTCTATACGGAAGATTTATTACTTGGTGCTGCTTTACGCTATGAAGACTACTCAACTTTTGGTGACA
This sequence comes from Psychrosphaera sp., assembly GCA_965200905.1. Classification (GTDB taxonomy): domain Bacteria; phylum Pseudomonadota; class Gammaproteobacteria; order Enterobacterales; family Alteromonadaceae; genus Psychrosphaera. Next base: position 114,463 of record CBDAVN010000006.1, on the reverse strand, counting down.
CGTTAGATTACAAACTAACGGCGCAATACCAAATCAATGATGATGTTGCTATTCGTGGTTCACACTCTACCGGGTTTAGAGCGCCAACTGTAGGTCAAGAAAACGTGGTTAACACTGCAACTTCGATAGTAAATGGCGATTTAATTCAGTCATTCTTAGCGCCACCATCAGATCCACTTTCAAGCTTCTATGGCGCTAAAATATTAGAGCCGGAAGAGTCGGTAAGTTATGCCGCTGGTGTTGTATATGACGACGGTGATTTCAGCATTACAGCCGATTACTTCAATATTGAAGTAACTGGTCGTTTAGCACAATCAAGTCAAATCACTGTTCGCCCAGAAGATTATGATGCATTGCGTGCTGCAGGTGTTGCTAACCCTGAGCTAATTTCTAAGGTAACTTATTTTGCTAATGACTTTGATACCACTACTCAAGGTATTGATTTAGTTGCAAACTATGAAACTGAATTAGCAGGTGCGGTAACTATGATCAGCCTTGCTTATAACTGGACTGATACGAGTGTTGATTCGTTTAACCCAGATACGGTAGATGAAGGTAAAGTAAGACGACTGGAAGATGGTATTCCAGATCATCGAGCTACGCTTACTATTGCGCCAACATGGGATAAGTTCAGCATGAATGTCCGAACTAATTTCTTTGGTGAGTACTATGCAACTCACGCCGATGATACTTCTCCTTGGGGATCTGAAACGGCTGATGCAGCGGTAACCATTGATATTGAAGCGACTTATTCGGTAACAGAAAACTGGAAGTTGTCAGTAGGTGCCAATAACTTGTTCGACCAAGAGGCGCAAAAACTGAAAGATGGTACTTATGGCGCATTAGGTGCTAAATACTATGAAAGTGGTCCATTTGATTACAACGGCGGCTTTTACTATGTAAAAGCAGCGTATAGTTTTTAAGTAAACGACTTTGTTAAATAATAAAAAACCGATGCTAAAACATCGGTTTTTTTATTTCTTACTGTGCCTGTTTGAGTAGCGAAAATGTCTTATTTTTTAAGCTTGTAGACGATCTTCTTATTAAAAGGGTTATCAGGGTGCGTTAACTCAAACGAAAATTGAGAGTGGTTAGGCGAGTCAGGTATGAATTGAGGTGCTAGGCTAACTCCTTGCCTGTTTGCAAGTGGCTTAACTAGTTGTTCTCCTGAGCATGCGTGTATTGCAGGGTAGTCTGATTTTACCAACATCGATAACTTACCACATGGGCTAGTTAATACAGCATGAGATTCATTGTCAGAATTAATCACAAAGTCTTGATCCAGTTTTTTACTCGATAACTCCGTCATTGTACGAAAGTCTAGCGCAGTATTTTCCACACCAATTGTGTTGCCCGTCGGTAGGTTTGCACTATTTTTTTCAACATACTCATCGCTGAATATTTCTAATTTATGCTGATCAATATTCGCGGTGTCTGCCGATAGATTGAAATAAACGAAGTTACTTGGGCCAATGATAGTTGGTTTTTCCGCGACCACATTAAAATTGACTTTAAGCTGACTGGTTTTTTCGGCTAAACGATACTCAACTTCAAATGTCATTGCTCCTGGGTAACCGTTAAAGCCGTCTTCTAACCAGTACTTAAAAGTGATCGCTCGTTCTGAATGTTCTTTTACTTGCCATACACAAGTATCAAGCGCATTTTTTCCGCCATTAATATGTTGTTTGTTTTGATCCGCGTTGAAGCGGGTTTGTTTGTTATTAATGTTGCAACTAGCTTGGTTAATAATACCAGCGTAGGGACCAATGACGGCACCAAGGTAGCTACTGTCGTTATAATAATCTTGAACGTTAGGGTAGTGGATAACAATATCACGTACTTCATCAGCTACATTAGTTTGCCATGAGACAAGCCTTGCCCCTAAGTCCATTAACATGACTTTATCGCCAATTTGATTATTAATTTCGAAAGTTTTAATCACGCTTTTTTAACGTCTCATGATCTTCTAGGGCTGGCTATTTTAATAAAAGCGCAAACAAAACAGAAGCAAAATAAATGTTTACTGAGTGACGGGCATTAAAAGTAAGGAGTCAGGGCTAAACCGATTGTTATAAGCTTTATATCGCGGCTAAGTGATACTTGTTAGCAAAATGGTTCGCCACATTTGCAAGTTTTAACTGCAATGTGTGTTCTAACGTTTGTGGCTTAGCCATCGCTTGTTCTATTTCTTGATTGGAAAACATTAGGTAGCAGTCGAAAAAATGTTGCTCTTTATCGTGATGATAAAGCGCAACAGGCTCTTGCAAACTTTGCCATTGCTTAGTTGGCTCAACTTGATGTGATAAAAAAAGCTTTTCTGGCAGTAAACATATGCTCATGTTTACCACCAGTGATTCATCGGCGTACCAATTGGCACAGAGCCCTCTGTAATTTAGCCATGCCTCTAGCTTGCTGATCAAAAATTCAGACTTAGTATCGCCTGATTCAAACAAACCTTTGCTGGTAAAGCTAATTGGTAGGGCTTCAGTCATTAATAGCTATCCTTATCGATGATATGGCTTTCACCTTTAATAGCTGCTAATAAGCTAGCAAGTAAACTGCTGGCACCAAATCTGAAGGTATTACTATTTACCCAGTTAGGTCCCATGATCTTATTCGCTAATGCAATATAATCTTTAGCTTGCTCAAGTGTTTTAATGCCACCTGCGGCTTTAAAACCAACATTTTGACCAGAACGTTTGATGCTATCTAACATGTATTCTGTTGCTTCAAGTGTGGCATTTACTTCAACTTTACCTGTTGAAGTTTTGATGAAGTCAGCACCTTGCTCAATACAAATTTCACTGGCGTGACGAATGTGTTTTTCAGACTGAAGTTTACCTGACTCAATGATCACTTTTAACTGAGCTTTGTCTGAACATGCTTCTTTACTTGCTTGTACTAAATCCGCCGCAACCTTGCTATCACCAGCCATAAAAGCTTGATAAGGGAATACAACGTCGACTTCATTGGCACCAATAAGTACCGCTTTTTCGGTCTCTTTCTGGGCTAAACTCGGATCGTTTTTACCATGAGGGAAGTTGGTTACAGTGGCAACTTTGACCCCTTTAATATTGTGACTGTGCAAGCTATCCAGTGCCGTTTCAATAAATTGCGGAAAAACACAAACGGCTGCAACCTGACCATATTCCGATGCCGCATTACCACATAAGTCGATGATGTTTTGGTCAGTGTCTTTGTCATTAAGACTGGTTAAATCCATTAACGATAATGCTAACTTAGCTTGTTCAATAGTCGATGACATAGTTAAACCTCTTCCTGATCTTCTAATAAAGTCATTATTAATTTTGTTAATTTTTGTGCGGCCATGGCGCCTTGTTCTAAGGTTTCTTCATGACTTAGTTGGGTAGGGGACATGCCAGCAGCTAAATTAGTAATGCCTGATATGCCTGCTACCTTTAAATCGCAATGGCGAGCTATTATTGCTTCAGGCACGGTTGACATACCCACTGCATCCGCTCCTAATACTTTATAAGCGTAAATTTCAGCTGGTGTTTCAAATGTTGGTCCTGATACCCATAAGTAAACACCCGAATGCAATTTAATACCAGCTTTTTCAGCAGCTTGTTTAATTTCCAACTGTATTTTTAGGTCGTAAGTATGCGTCAGATCAACAAACCTTGGTCCAATGTTTTCATCGTTTTTTCCAATTAATGGATTGTTTCCAGAAAAATTAATGTGGTCATTAATCAACATTAACTCACCGGCAGGCATTTCAGGTCGCAGTGAACCAGCGGCATTTGTTAATAGTAGAGAGTGGCAACCAATAGCCTTTAAAGCGCGAATTGGCACTGCAATTTTGTCAAAGCTATGGCCTTCGTAATAGTGGAACCGTCCTTTCATACAAATTACGGCTTTGCCGCCTAAGTAACCCGCAACTAGCTCACCGCTGTGACCTGTCACAGTTGAAGTTGGGAACTCTGGAATTACTTGGTATGGAATACGGATCGGCTGTTCGATTTCATCAGCAAGCGGACCTAAGCCGCTGCCAAGGATAATCGCAACTTGTGGTTTGAAACCATCAAGTTGCTCTACAATATAGTGTGCGCTTTTTTCAAAGTCTTTCATTTAACGCTAACCTTGTGACTGAATGTCAAAAATAACTGGGTCGATGGGATCAGTGACGATATTTTCTGATCTGAATTAAAATTCCGAATTTAGGGTGATCTAAATAATGAATATCGCCTGAATACACCCGACGGTTTTGTTTAAAATAATAGTTTTGCAGATAGTTAACCTCAACTTGTTCTGTCAGACTTTGATCTGCCTCAGAGCTTTGTTCTAGTTGAACGTTATCCGCCAGCTTAAATTTACCATTTAGTAAGAAGTCATCGGCATTGACTAATTTCGATGCGGGCTGTCGATAATTAAACTCTGAGTTTATAAACAAGTAGTGATTGAGGTGGATTTGTATGTAGCCATCAAGTTGCCAAGCTTGTTTTGGCAAGTTGATTTGCTTAGGTGAGATCAACGTATTGCTGTTAAAGTCTACTTTGGCGCCTGCTTGTAGTTGCTGAATAAAGCGTTCGACGTTAGCGCTTGTTTTTTGTTGCAATACTCCTTGCGCAGATATCGGCGATTCAAAATTTTCTTGGTCTTTTTCCACAACACCTAATGATGCCTCAATGATCTCTGTACCGTCATAACGATATTGCTCTGAGTAATTTTCTCCAGCAACCAAATATACTGGAATAGAGCGGCGTTTGGATAATCCAGGTTGGCGCCAACCTATGTGCAACAATGGGTTTAAGTTTCGGTTGCGTTTGAGCGTATAGAAGTGCTCTTTTAATTGCAGATTTTGCTCTGCCAGTAAATAAACGTCGTGGAAGTCGTCATGATCGCCAGCAACTACTTGTTCTGGCACTTGATCTAACGGCACGTATGATAATGTCTCGGCTGGAAGCTTTTCAAATTCATTGTCATAGGCCCAATAACCCGATAGTGATTCATCCGGTAATAAGCAAAGCTCATTGGTAAATTGCCACTTTTTGTTGATAAGGGTTTTGTAATCCATCATCTTCTGGAAAAATTCATCAGCAGGCAAGGGTTCGGCTTCTTCACTTTGCAATAACGGGTTTTTATCTTGGTGGCATTCAGTTAAACCATCTAACAGTAAACTAATGTCAGGTTGTAAGTGTTGGCGCAAGATATCCCATTTTCTCGCTTTCTCAAGTATAGGTACATCGTTTTGAAAGTTTTCCCTAAACCCTTGGTTATCACGGCGTTCAAAAATGATCATTTCGACTTCGAACCAACGGCCGTCGCGAGATTTGATCCCTTCAACTAAATCTTTAGTTGCAACCCGTGTAGTTTGTTCTTGCTGCGCAGTACTTTGCTGAGTAAACAAACCTAAGCTTGCTAGTAAAGTAAGTAAGACACTTGTTTTGAACTGCTTTGGCACCAGTAATGTTTCCCTAAACTGCTAAAATATGGCTATTTTTTAACTTTATGCTCAAAATCGTTAAGCATAGCGTGGATAAGCTTTATTCTATCGTCAGTATTTTTATTTTCGACTAAAAATTTCAGTTTATTGGCGCCATCGAGTTTGTAACTGTCTGGTCTTTGTTGGATTAAACTGATCAAAAACACTGGGTCGACTTTGGTATCGTCACTAAATTCTATGCTGCCACCTTTTGGCCCTGCTTCAATTTTACTGATACCTATGGCTTGTGCTCTTTGCCTAAATTCGCTGACCTTGAACAAGTTTTTTGTTGCATCAGGCAATAAACCAAAGCGGTCAATTAACTCTACTTTGACTTCATCAAGCTCATGCACATTTTGACAAGTTGCTATTTTCTTATAAAGGTTTAAGCGAATATTCACATCGTGGATGTAATCATCTGGAAGTAGGGCAGGTATTCTTAGTTCTACCTCTGTTTGTTTCGAGGTTAATGCATCTAAACTCAGTTCTTTACCTTGTTTTAACGCTTCGACGGCTTGCTCTAACATGTCCATGTAGAGGGTGAAACCAATAGTTTGAATTTGACCTGTTTGATCATCTCCCAATAATTCACCTGCACCACGGATCTCTAAATCGTGGGTAGCTAGGGCAAAACCTGCGCCTAAATCCTCTAATGATTCAATGGCCTCAAGACGTTTGACTGCATCTTTTGTCATCCCCTTAGGTGGAGGGGTTAAAAGGTACGCATAAGCTTGGTGATGAGAACGTCCAACCCGGCCTCGTAATTGATGTAGCTGTGCCAAACCTAAGCGATCAGCTCTTTCCATAATAATGGTATTGGCAGTAGGCACGTCAATACCTGTTTCAATGATAGTGGTACACACGAGTACATTAAATCTTTGGTGGTAAAAGTCAGACATAATGCGCTCTAACTCTTTCTCCCGCATTTGACCATGCGCAACCACCACCCGTGCATCTGGCATAAGCTGTTCGATATCCTTTGCTCTTTGTTCTATGGTTTCGACATTGTTGTGTAAGAAATAAACCTGACCACCACGACTGGTTTCACGCAAAATAGACTCTTTAATCAACTCTTTGTCATATTGACGAACGAACGTTTTCACCGCTAAACGTTTTGCTGGCGGAGTAGCGATAATAGATAAGTCTCGCATTCCGCTCATTGCCATATTGAGTGTTCTAGGAATTGGCGTAGCGGTTAAGGTTAGGATATCTACGTCTGCTCGTAATTTTTTGATGGTTTCCTTTTGCTTGACACCAAATCTGTGCTCTTCATCAATGATCAACAAACCCAAATCTTTAAATTTGATGTTGTCTTGGATCAGTTTGTGCGTGCCAACGACAATATCAATCTGTCCTTCGGCAAGTTGTTCTAGAACTTGGTTTTGTTGTTTAGCCGTTTTAAAACGTGATAACACTTCAACCTTAACAGGCCAGTCAGCGAATCTGTCTTTGAAGTTCTCATAATGCTGTTGTGCTAACAAAGTAGTTGGAACCAGTACTGCAACTTGTTTACTGTCATTTACCGCGACATAAGCTGCACGCATTGCAACTTCAGTCTTACCAAAACCAACGTCACCACAAACTAATCTGTCCATAGCTGAATCAGACTTCATGTCGTTGATCACTGAGTTAATGGCTTGTTGCTGGTCGTCAGTTTCTTCAAAAGGGAAAGACGCCGAGAATTGGCGGTAAGATTCTTTTTCTAACTGATATTTATAACCAGGCTTGGCTGCACGTTGAGCGTAGATATCTAGTAGTTCGGCTGCGACATCTTTGATTTTCTCAGCCGCTTTCTTACGAGCTTTTTCCCAAGCATCAGAGCCCAATTTATTCAGTGGCGCTGACTCGCTTTCACCACCAGAATATCGACTTAATAGATGTAAATTGCCGACCGGAACATATAACTTAGCTTCGTTGGCATACTCTATCGTTACGAATTCACTAGCCAAACCGCCAGCATCAATGGTTTGTAGACCTAAATAGCGCCCAACACCATGTTCAATGTGAACAATTGCTTGGCCAATTTGCAGCTCTGCTAAGTTTCGAACAAGGGCATCGGTTGATATGCTTTTCTCTTTACGATTACGACGTTTTTGCGTTACTCGGCCACCAAGGAGTTCAGTTTCGGTAATGAAAGAAACAGGGAAAGTACGGCCATCTTTGTCTTGGCTTATCAACTCAAAGCTGTGCTCCAAAGAGTTGATGCATATACCGATATCTTTGTCTTGGCTAATGAACTGACCAATATCAGAAAACTCGACAGGCTTTATATTGGCTTGTCGCAATAACTCCATTAAAGTTTCACGTCGTCCCGCTGATTCAACGTTAAACAGCACCTTGCCACTTTGTTTTTTAATGGCTAGTAGGTGTTGGTTTAACTTTTCGAATGGGTCTTTTAATTGACTGTTGACCGCTAAATCTTCTAATACTTGAGTATTGGCATTGAAGTTACCAGCTGCTGTTTTCGTTACGCCTTTTTCTAGCTTAACTTGTGGCCATTTTTTTATTTGGCTAAACAACTCATTTATTTCTAAAAATAAAGCCTTTGGCTCTAGTAATGGACGTAGTGGGTCAACATTGTAATTTTCATGCCTGCGATGACAATCAACCAAGAACTGTTCAGCTTGATGTTGGATATCACCGACGGTAACTAGCTGTGAATTAGCTGGTAAGTAATCGAATAAGTTGGCAACGTTATCAAAGAACAGCGGCAGGTAGTATTCGATCCCAGCAGGGAAGCTGCCTTCTGTTACTTGTTTGTATAAACTGTCTTTTTCATTACGAACGGATAGACGCTCACGATAATTGTTTCTGAATGCCTCAATACCCGCTTTATCCAGCGGGAATTCATGAGCAGGCAACAAGTTAATAGAATCGACTTTGTCTCTGCTGCGTTGGGTTTCTGGGTCAAAATAACGAATGGTATCTAATTCATCGTCAAAAAAGTCTAGCCTAAACGGGTGCTGGCTGCCCATTGGGTATAGGTCGAGTAAAGAACCTCTAACCGAAAACTCGCCATGCTCAATAACTTGCTCAACACTGCGATAACCACTTTTAGCTAATGTTTCAGCAAGTTGCTGAATATTTACCGTATCACCGGCATTAAAAACAAAGCTATTACCTTGAACATATTCAACTGGACTCAAGTAATGCATCAAAGTATTGATTGGCACAATTACTACGCCTTGCTGCATTCTAGGCAGTTGATACAAGGTTAATAGACGTTGTGAGATGATGTCTTGGTGCGGTGAAAAGGTATCGTACGGTAATATTTCCCAGTCAGGAAAGGTAAAAACGGGTACCTGTTCTGGCAAAATTGAGGCTATTTCAGACTCGAGTCTATGTGCAAGTGGCGTAGACTCTGTGATGACAATATTTACTCTACCGGAATTTAATGCTGCTTCTGCAATAGCCAAAGACTGACTACTACCTGCTAAGCGTCCCCATGCGATCTTATCGCCTTGCTCTTTGTTACTTTCTTGTGGAGAGGGTAGGTTGAGTAAATTGAGTTTTGTTACTGTCATCTTAACCAGATTTAATACTAGATAAATTTACAGCTATTCTATACCTAAGCGTTTATTTTACCAAGATAACTAGGTGAGAGTTTTGTAACTTTTTTCAAGTGTGGGAGAAATAATTGGCTACACATTGGGTATAGCCAATTATTAAACTATTGAATGGTTAATCGCGATAGATCTTTAATAAATCTTGGTAGTGATCAATTCTTCGGTCACGTAGATATGGCCAAATTCTGCGAACGTTTTCGCTTCGAGCTAAGTCAATCTCAGCCAATAAAATTTCTTCTTCATTATCAGAAGCATGAGCAAGGATCTCTCCTTGTGGACCAGTGATGAATGAATTACCCCAGAAGAGTATGCCAGGGGATTGCTCGCTTGGGTCAGCTTCTAAACCAACACGGTTACAAGCAATCACGGGAACGCCATTAGCAACCGCATGCGCTCGTTGAGAGATTACCCATGCATCAAGTTGTCTTGTTTGCTCTGCATTATCGTCTCTAGTGTCCCAACCAATCGCCGTTGGATAAATTAATATTTCTGCGCCTGCCATTGCCATTAATCTAGCCGCTTCAGGGAACCATTGATCCCAGCAGATTAAAACGCCTAACTTGCCAACCGAGGTCTGAATAGGTTCGAAGCCTAAATCGCCCGGAGTGAAATAAAACTTTTCGTAAAAACCAGGATCATCAGGAATGTGCATTTTACGGTATTTACCAGCAATAGAACCATCAGTATCAAAAACAACCGCAGTGTTGTGATAAACACCGGGGGCTCTTTTTTCAAATAAAGAAGTAACTAAAACGATATTTAGCTCTGCCGCAAGTTTGCCGTACATGTCGGTAGAAGGACCAGGAATAGGTTCTGCTAAATCAAAGTTATCCGTATCTTCAACTTGGCAAAAGTACAGACTTCTGTGTAGTTCCTGAAGTACAACCAATTTAGCGCCATCTTTAGCCGCTTCTTTGATACCTGAAACGGTTTTCTCTACATCTTTATCTATGTTGCCAGAGTTGCAGTGTTGAACCGCCGCAACCTTTAATTGATTTGAGTTATTTGAATTCATCTTATCTCACTTAAATAACTAACTCGTTAGGTAACTGCATGGTCAAGCAGTGCAGGCTACCAAATTGTTCTATCACTGTTGTACAGTCTATGCCAATGATCTCTCTGTCTGGGTATGCTTGAGCAATAACATTCAGTGCTGCTTGATCGTTTTCATCATTATACGTTGGCACCAAAACGGCACCATTGATGATTAGATAATTTGCGTATGTAGCAGGTAATGGTTCATTTTCAGAGTTGTATACCGGCTTTGGTAGAGGCAGGGGATACATTTTGTATGCTTCGCCATCTATATTTTTAAGCTGAGCAAGTTCTTGCTCCATTAAAGTTAATTCTTTATTAACTTCGTTATTTTGCTCGCCTGGCGCGACATAAACAATGCCATCAGGGCTGAACCTTGCCAGAGTATCTATGTGAGCATCGGTATCATCGCCAGGTAAATAACCGTGACTTAGCCAATGCACTTGCTTAACGCCTAGCACTTCAATTAATGCTTGTTCTAACTCTTGTTTCGTTAGTTCATTGGTTCTATTGGGGTTCAATAAGCAAGTTTCAGTGGTAAGTAGGGTACCATTGCCATCTGACTCAATACTGCCGCCTTCTAAGATCAGGTCAATGTTTCTATAGTTTTGTAACTGGCAAAACTCTTGTTGAATTAATGCGGTCGTGATCAAATCATCCAAATTCGCCTGATACTTATTACCCCATGCATTAAAGGTAAAATCACAAATACAACTTTCACCCTGTTCATTGGTGATGGTTATTGGGCCATGATCTCGTGCCCATGTATCATTACAAGGTGCGATAAAAGTTCTAATTTTGGTGACATCGACTTCTAAATCAGCAAGTTGTTTTAGCACCAATGTCTCTAGTTCTTTGTCGTGACAGGCTATAACAACCAGTTGAAAACGACTAATTGTTGCGGCAATTTCAGCATAGGTTTTTGTGATCTCTGCAAGCCAAGGCTGCCAGTCTGTATTGGCATGAGGCCAAGTCAATAAAACGGCTGATTGTTCGTGCCATTCTGCAGGTAACGAAAGTGACATATTAATTCCGTCAAATAAGGATATCTTCAATGGCGCAATTGTAATAAAAAGTCGATCAATAGTCCGCAAAAGATCTCGATTGCCAGAAAATAAAAAATTTATTAATTGAGCATTGAATTAAAGTGCTTTTCTGATTAAAGTCAAAAGGGTAACTTGTTTTATCGACTGAGAATTATAATGAAAAAATTAGCCACGTTATTAATCGCATCTGCGTTAGCTTTTGGTGCTAATGCCAACCAAAATCAAAGCTATAAGCTAATTACCGTTTCGACCTATTTAAATTTCTACTTATTAAACTTAAATGCGTGTGAAGATTATCATCCATCAACTCGCCAAGAAGCTTATAAAGCAGAAGGGATGTTATACCCTTACTTTGAAAAGTTAGACAAAAAAGTCGCGTCGATGAAAATTGATAAAAACGATAAAGCGGCAATTGGTAACACAGTTTCTAATCGTCGTGAAAAGCTGAACACACAAATAGCAGAAGGTGAGTTCACAGTAGAACACTGCAACGCAGTAATAAGAATAGTAAAAGAAGGCTTAGACCCGAAGATCCTAGAGTCAGTGTTATAAGCTAACTCAATAAAGAACCTAAAAAAACCGGACCCAGCGTCCGGTTTTTGCTTATATGGACATAAGTATGCCGCGCTGTCATGGACGACTTGGAGCGGCGGCTTTCAGGGATGAAAGTACATCGGCTGTACTTGTTCTGTACAAATTAAAAAGTATTAAAAAGCCAAAGTGAACTTCGGCTTTTTAGACTTGATTATTTACCACCTCGAGCAATGATCTCTCGTGCGATAACATCGGCTATTTCATGAGTTGGTTTATCTTCTGCTTCAGCTCGGCTGAATATATCCGTTAGGGTTTGATAAATTTCATTTACTTTGGCAGTTGCTTTATCTGCACTGTAACCATTTTCGTCTTGTTCAAAGAAAATGTTAATAATACCACCGGCGTTAATTGCATAATCAGGGGCGTATAAAATACCTAAGTCTTTAAGCACTTGGCCGTGTCTGTCTTCTGCTAGCTGGTTATTAGCGCAACCTGCAACGATTTTCGCTTTTAGTTGCGGGATTGTGTTGTCATTGATGGTTGCACCTAGCGCACATGGCACGTATATATCAACATCTGCTGCGTAGATATCATCTAATGCAACTGCCGTTGCGTCATATTTTTCAACCGCTAAGGCAATTGCCTCTGGATTTATGTCAGTTACAAACAGCTTTGCTCCATCTTTATGTAGGTGTTCGCACAAGTACATACCTACAGAGCCAAGACCTTGAATTGACAATTTAATGCCTGACAAGTCATCACTACCAAACTTATGTTTTGCTGCTGCTTTGATACCTAAATATGTGCCTAAGGCAGTAAATGGAGCTGGGTTGCCACTTTTACCTTCTAAGCCGACAACATAGTCTGTTTCTTGATGTGCGATCATAATATCGCCAGTGGTGATATTAACGTCTTCAGCCGAGTAATAGCTGCCATTTAGATTATTTAATGCTTTGCCGAACGCTCTGAACAGTGCTTCAGATTTTAATTTTTTTGGGTCGCCGATGATCACCGCTTTACCGCCACCAAAGTTTAATCCAGCTAAGGCATTTTTGTACGTCATGCCTTTAGAAAGTCTCAGTACATCGACCAATGCCTCTTGGTCTGACTGGTAATCCCAAAATCTACAACCACCTACACCTGGGCCGCAGTTAGTGTTATGCACGGCAATAATAGCTTTTAATCCTGACTCTTTATCAGAACAAAATACGACTTGCTCATGATCATCGTATTCAGCTTGAGAAAATACTGACAAAGTAAACTCCAAAAATAGTGTCAAATTGCGCGGACTTTAACAAAGCTATTGTGGCAAAGCCATATACTCAAAGGGACAAAGTTCTGGTCTAACCAGATGGAAGTGTAAACTTTACAGGTACGACTAAGTTTGTCAGTTATTCGCTTGTGTTCTCATATTTGACGCGATAAAGTCCGTGCTTTATTGAATACAATTGAGCGACATAATGGCTGATAATAATAAACCGCTTAGCGAGCAAGAGATCATTACTTGGTCTAGAGAAGCTTACCAAAAAGCAACGGCGTTCTTGGCAGAAAAAGGCTTAATAACGGAAACTGTCTCTATGGAGCACAGTCGTTATTTAGCACCTTTGGTTGCCGTTTGGAAAATTAAGACAACAGAAAACAAGTGGCTCTGGGTACTATCTGGTGATTTACCAACAGATTTTGTTGCAGAAAGTGCCGCAACAACTGCAAGAGAAGCAATGAAAAGTTTTTCTTTTAAGTGGCAAATGGACAGTGAAAAGATATTGGCAGCGAAAGGCTTTGGTGCAGACCAAGCTGAGTTTGCTAAGGTGTTACAACAAAAAGCGGAACACCTTTATGAAATATGTGAAGCCGACAACCTATGGCCTAGCGCTTAATTAAAGATTAATGCAACACGTTTTGTTGGCAATGGAATTGTTTAATTTCATTTGCTAAGGGTTGTTTAGCAACGCCTCCTTGCATAAAAACCGCGCCAGCGGGGCGAAAACCTTGAGCTTGATAATGCGCTACATCATCAAGCTCACAATCTATATAAACCTTACTCAAGCCTTTCTTTTTGGCGATGTCTAATAACTTGTTAATGACGACTTTCGCGGCATCGGTTTTTCTGTATTTCATCAATACGGCAACCCGACTTATTTTACCCGATTGGCAGATCCTGCCTGTTGCTATGGTTTGATCATCTTCGTTTTTCAGCAATACGTGTTCACAGTCTTGGTCAACAGTATCAAATTCACAGTCTGGGGATATATGGAATTCACAAACAAACACCTTCTCACGAATGAGTTTGATCTCCTTTTTGCATTGTTTCCAATGCACGCGATTTGTTTTGTAAGCCATGAGTATTAACAAGAAGTTGCGCAATGTGTACTTATTAAGTGTAGAGCACGGATGGTTAAAATCTAGGCAAGAAGGAACTTTTTATTATTCGACTTGTCCCTTGAGGTTTTCTTTGTGCCAGTAGCTTGGCGTAGTTAGGTGAAACAGTTTTATGTTAGATGGTGAGTTACGGTGAACTTACCGTTGCCATAGCGAAAAAAAGCCCGCATTTAGCGAGCTTTTCTTTACTGTTTTAACGGCAACTTAGTTATTAGTTAAGTTCGTCAATAAACGCGACTGCACGACCAATGTAATTGGCTGGTGTCAGTTGCTTAAGTTCTGCTTTTACTTCATCAGTTAATTCTAAACCATCGATAAATTCAGCCATAACTTGTTGGTTTACTTTTTTACCACGAGTTAATTCTTTTAGCTTTTCGTATGGCTTCTCAATACCGTAACGACGCATTACCGTTTGAATTGGCTCAGCTAGTAATTCCCAGTTGTCATCTAACTCGTCTAATAAACTTTGCTCGTTAACTTGTAACTTACTGATGCCTTTTAGTGTTGCTTGGTAAGCGATAATAGAGTGAGCAACACCAACACCTAACGTACGTAAAACTGTAGAGTCAGTTAAATCACGCTGCCAGCGAGAAACTGGTAATTTAGCCGCTAGGTGACCAAAGATCGCGTTTGCAATGCCTAAGTTACCTTCTGAGTTTTCGAAGTCGATAGGGTTAACTTTATGAGGCATAGTTGAAGAGCCAATCTCACCTGCAACGGTTTTTTGCTTGAAGTGACCTAGTGCGATGTAACCCCAAACGTCTCTATCGAAGTCGATAAGGATTGTGTTAAAACGGGCAAATGCGTCGAATAATTCTGCAATGTAGTCATGCGGTTCGATTTGCGTTGTGAATGAGTTCCACGCTAAACCTAATGAAGATACAAACTCTTCTGAATGCTTATGCCAGTCATGAGCTGGGTACGCAGAGATGTGAGCATTGTAGTTACCAACCGCACCGTTGATCTTACCTAGGATCTCAACGCTAGCAATTTGCTCACGTTGACGTTGTAGGCGAACGTATACGTTAGCCATTTCTTTACCCATAGTAGAAGGAGAAGCTGGCTGACCATGAGTACGACACATCATAGGAATGCTTTTATATTCTTGAGCTAAGCGTTTTAGCTCAGATAAGATCTTGTCGCAGTATGGTAATACAACGCTGTTTCTAGCTTCAGTTAGCATTAAGCCGTGAGATAGGTTGTTGATGTCTTCAGAAGTACATGCAAAGTGAATGAATTCATTGATAGCAGTTAATTCTGTGTTTTCTGCTACTTTTTCTTTTAAGAAGTACTCAACCGCTTTTACGTCGTGGTTGGTTGTTTTTTCAATATCTTTAACACGTTGTGCATCTTGCTCAGAGAAGTTGTCTACAATAGCGTCAAGGACTGCATTTGCTTCAGCAGAGAAGTTTGGTACTTCAGTAATAGCTGCAGTTTCAGCCAACTTTTGTAACCAACGAACTTCAACAATGACGCGGTACTTAACTAGACCGAATTCACTGAAAATAGAACGTAACTCTTGTGCTTTGCTGCCGTAGCGGCCATCGACTGGAGAGATTGCAGTAAGTGCGCTTAATTGCATGACTTTACTTTCCTATACCTAAGTTAATATGAAGAGATTTCTTTGTGAAACAACACTACATCTTGCAGTATTTGTTTGCGGTTAAAAATAAATTGTCTTCGCTTGCCGCCCATTTGACGCCAAAGTACCCCAGCTCTAACACCAGCTAAGAGTAGGGCACGGATCTTATTTTGTACTACGTCTTGGGTAAGTATGTTGGCATCACCCATTACTTGAATTTTCTGTCCTAAAGGACTAATTGCCTTACTGTAGCCATCTGCAAAATTACTGGCTACGGTATCACTGGTGATGTCAAAGTGGTCCAAACGGCGGGATATTTGCTCAATAGACTCGGTTAACTGTTGTTGTGCTTGGCTGGAGTGCATTAATTTTTTTGACAGAGCCATGATCCCTGCAACATAGCGAGTTAGTTCCATGTCTCTGTTATCTGTTCTTCCTGACATTTGTTGTAACATGGTATTACAACCTGCTCGTAAATCTTGGATATTTTGATAAACGTCGAAAACCGAGTCAGGCGAGGTAACCATTACCCCATTGAATAGTTGTCTTAACGCATCTTTGTCTAAAACTTTACCTCTAGAGGCATCGCAAACCATCAAAGCTGCCTGACAAACAGCAGCTAACGCTATGGTTTGATTTCGCTGCAGATCTAAGTTCATATTAACGAATGTAACTCTCAATAATGCCACCACCTAAACAAACATCGCCATCGTAAAACACAGCGGATTGACCAGGGGTTACGGCTCGTTGTGGCTCGTCAAAGTTGACTTTGATAGTACCATTTTCTAAATCTGGCAATACCGTGCATGGGATGTCTTCTTGGCGATAACGAGTTTTAACCGTCAGGCGAGATTTCTTTTGTGGGCCTTTGTGATCCACCCAATTTAATTGACCAGCAATGAGACCATTAGAAAATAGCAGAGGGTGATTTTTGCCTTGACCAACAATGAGCACATTTCGCTCAACATCTTTGTCAACGACAAACCAAGGCTGGTCGTTAAACTCTTTCAAGCCGCCAATTAATAAGCCTTTGCGCTGACCTAAGGTGTGGTACATCAACCCTTCGTGTTGACCAATAACTTGACCTTCAGGAGTTTCAATATCACCAGGTTGAGCAGGTAAATACTTTTGTAAAAAGTCTTTGAATTTGCGCTCACCGATAAAGCAAATACCAGTAGAATCTTTTTTATCGGCGGTAATTAAGCCTTGTTGCTCGGCAATTTTTCGAACTTCTGGCTTCTCTAATTCACCAACCGGGAATAATGTTTGGCCAACTTGTTCTTCGCCAATGGCATACAAGAAGTAGCTTTGATCTTTATTTGAATCCAAGCCACGTAACATTTGCGTGTTTTCGTCAGACTTAGTTCTTCTTACGTAGTGACCTGTGGCGATGTAATCTGCGCCTAAGATCTCTGCTGAAAATTGTAAGAAGGCTTTGAACTTTATTTCTTTGTTACACATGATATCTGGGTTTGGTGTGCGCCCAGCTTTGTATTCTTCAAGGAAGTGCTCGAATACGTTATCCCAGTATTCTGCAGCAAAGTTTACTGTGTGCAGCTCTATGCCCAACTTGTCACAAACTTGTTGTGCATCTTTTAAATCTTCGGCGGCTGCGCAATATTCGTCGTTGTCGTCTTCTTCCCAGTTCTTCATGAATAGGCCTTCAACTTGATAGCCTTGTTGTTTAAGAAGATAAGCAGACACTGAAGAATCAACGCCACCGGACATACCTACAATAACTTTTTTATTTGCATTTGCTGCCAAAGGATCGGACATATAGGGGAAAATTACCTTGTGTTATAAATTGGCGCGGATCCTAGCATATTGTTTAGCTAATGAGTATGCGCAATACCATTAAATTCATGTAAAAACGCGTAATATTTCGCCTTATGTCATAACAAGTACGCATCTATTTATTGACTTTGTTTACGGATCCAAGCAGTGGCGAAGGGGAAAGTTTGTTCCATATTATTATGTCCTAAGCTTTCGAAGCGCAAATACTGGTAAGGAAAACCTGCACTTTTAAGCTTTTCTAGATTAGCAATAGATAAATCTACGGGAATGCTGCCATCTTGCTCACCAAAGATCCAAAGCCCGGGTATGGTCAATTTAGTTAGGTCTTGTGCTGAATTGGTATCTCTGCCTAAAAAGTCAGGCCATATATATTGAGTTCGCCTTGTCTTTAAGGCTTGTTCAAAGCTAGGTGGTTTAGCGTTATCCCGATCGGCGGTATATTTGCTAAAGATATCTTCTTCGCTGACTTTGCAAACAGGCCCACTCCAAAGAACAAGAAAGTCAGCATGTTTTGTCTTGTTTGCGGCTAAAGGAATTATCCAACCAGCCTGACTAATGCCTGCAAACCCTGTGGTCAGATTTCGAACCTTTGGGTGATTAGCCAATAAATTGAGTGCCGCCGCCGCATCGTCAGCAAGAAGTTCGATGTTAAAACCACTAACGCTTTGTTTGCTTTCATATTTTCCTGCTGAATCAGCAACTCCACGTTTATCGTAAACTAGGGCGACAATGCCGTCTTTGGCAAACTCCTTGGCCCAATACAAGTTCCTTTGTTGTGGTCCTGAGCCGTGAACAAATACCACCGCCGCGTGCCAATTTTTTACCGTTGGAAATACAATAGTACCTGCAAGTAATGTCCCCTTACTTTCAAACTTAACTTGCTCAGTTATAAAAGCTTGTGCGTACACCTTGTAACAAAGCAAACAAGAACAAAGTAGTGTGATATTGACAAGGTGTTTGAGCATAGGTGTTCCGCTGTTACTAAACCATAGTTGAGTTTAGTTGTAACAATGAAAGGAATGTTGCGCGAGTATAGGAGTGTAACCAGTTGTTAACTTGGTTATGGCTAACCACTATTCACCTTGTTTTTGCTTTGCTTTTTGCAGCAGTTGTTTAGATTGCAAGTGCAGTGAGGCTCGAACCACAATTTCCCTATCATCGTCTCGAATTCGACAAAATACCATGGTGTACTTGTTGCCTTCCTCGGTTGTGGTGATATCGGCTACTTTGGCATAACAATAAATGGCTGCGGCATCTTCATTAAAAAACAGCTTACACTGCAAATAATGCTCTGTGCTAAATGGTTGTTCTGAAACAAAGGTAAAGCCACCGCCACCAAAAGTGGACGTCGTCAGTTTAATGTCATTTTCGTCTTGCGATTGCAGGACATAACTCATCATCAGATCTATTTTTCGGCTTTGTGCTTTTAAATATTCAGCCAAAGGTTCAATGACATCACCCAGTTGACGTAAAGGTCGCAGCATATTTTGCTCTAAGCCTTGCATTTCTGAGGCGACTTTGTAAGCCAGAGGAATGCTGTCTTCGAAGGTCTGTTGATCTGGCAGCTGGCAAATATCGCCACCTAGCTTGATATTGAGTGGAACTGGATGAGCCAGTTGGAAATATTGTTCAAATGCGAGCTGATCTTCAGGTGTCATCATAATGGCTTGCTTGTACTTTGATTGGTAAAGCAATATTATCGAACCTAATTTAATAATCCATTAATAATTGCTTGATTTGTAACTTGAAGTTGCAGCTCTGGTGCAATAAATGTCGCGCGTAAGATGAAATTCCCTTTAAGTTTTAAAATAGGCTATCGATATTCGAGAGCTGCCAATGGTGGCCGCTTTGTTAGCTTTGTCTCTTTATTTTCTATCGCGGGCATTACCCTTGGGGTGATGTCACTTATTTTAATTCTGTCGGTAATGGAAGGCTTTGAAGGCGTGTTGAAACAGCGCATTTTAGGCGCTGTGCCGCATTTAACCATAAGTTCAGAGCTGGGCATTGAACAACAGCAATTGCAAAATACCATTGCATCTCAGGCTTGGTCAGAGCAAGTTCAACAAGTATTTCCCTTAGTCCAGTCGCAAGCGATTGTACAAATGCGAGGGGATTTAAAAGGCGTATTGGCACAAGGGGTCAGTGAGCAAAACATACCGCTTGGCATAAGGGACAGTTTAATAGAAGGCAATTGGCAGAAGTTATTAGATAAAAAATATGGCTTAGTATTAAGCCGTTATATGGCGATGGAATACGGGCTTAATATAGATGATAAAGTTAGGATCTTAATTAGTGGTGTAAGCCATTATACGCCTATAGGCAGACTGCCAGCCCAGCGCAGTTTTACGCTGGTTGGTTTGTTCGATACTCAAAGTGAAATCGATAACCAGTTAATCTTAGTTCGGGCCAGTGATCTGAATAAACTAATGAAAAAGCCAGCCCAAGCAAACGATGGGTTTAGGCTTGTGTTAAATGATGCTTTTGACGCCGAAAATATCGCGCAACAATACCGACAAATCGAGCCGTCTCATACAGTAACCAGTTGGTATAAAACCCACGGCAAATTATTTGATGCAGTGAAAATGGAAAAAACCATGATGTGGGCCATGCTTAGCCTGATCATTTTAGTTGCAGCTTTTAACATTGTATCGGCTTTAGTGATGATGGTGACGCAAAAACAAGGTGAAGTCGCGATATTAAAAACCTTGGGGTTAAAAGCTAAATCAATTCGCTGGGTGTTTATTTTTCAAGGGGCGTACAACGGTTTAGTTGGTGCGCTATCTGGTGCGGTATTAGGGGTTCTGTTAGTAACCAATTTAAATAGCGCAACGGCGATGCTTGGTATTAATTTGTTTGGTGTGCCGGGCCAGTATCTGCCGATTAGTTTAAATATTTTCAATTTAGTTTGGGTGTTTGCTTTTGCCGTGACATTAGCGTTTTTAGCCAGTGTTTATCCAGCACACAGAGCGGCCAGCTTAATGCCAGCTAAAGTCCTTAGGCACGAATAAAATGAGTAGTAGTATGACGATTGTCGAATGTAAACAGCTAGAAAAAAGCTATCAAGAACAGGCCAATGGCAAAGCAGACTCGGTAGTCACTAAAGTGTTAAAAGGCGTGGATTTTAGTGTGAAAGCGGGAGAGCAGGTCGCTATCTTAGGGCAATCTGGCTCAGGCAAAAGTACCTTATTACATATGTTGGCCATGCTCGATGATCCAGACCAAGGCGTGATAAAAATAGCGGATATGGACGTAAGCAAGATGTCTGATAATGATAAAGCGGAGTTTCGTAATGACAACATGGGCTTTATTTATCAATTCCACCATTTGTTAATGGAGTTCGACGCCGTGGAAAATGTCGCTATGCCTTTATTAATCAAAGGAGTAAGTGAGCAGAGCGCGAAACAAAAGGCACAAGCCATGCTCGATTCTGTAGGACTATCCCATCGCTACCATCATAGACCAAGCCAAATGTCAGGCGGTGAAAGACAACGTGTCGCCATAGCCAGAGCTTTGGTCAATGAACCCAAGCTAGTCTTAGCGGATGAGCCAACGGGGAACCTTGACAAAAAGAACTCTGAACAGGTGTTTCAATTATTCCTTAAGTTAAATAAAGAGTTAGGCACCAGCTTGATTGTGGTCACTCATGACTTGGATTTAGCTTCACGTTTTGATCGAGTGGTCGAGCTTGATGATGGCAAAGTAGTGACTAGGCCTTGATGATGAATCTGACACTTCTAATAGCGAAACGCTATTACAAAGCGGCTTACCAAAATCCTTACATTAGGTTCATTAATCAAGCATCTTCGATTGGCATTAGCATCGGTGTGTTAGCACTGATATTGGCACTTTCGATAATGAATGGCTTTGAACGCGAATTGAAATCTTCTTTGCTAGCTGTGATCCCAGATGTTGAGTATGAAGCGGTACAGGGCAAGTTAGAAGACTGGCACAAGCCACAGAAAATGCTAGAGCAACAAGAGCAAGTCGTTGCGGCGGCGCCGTACATTAAGCTTAATGCAATGGTGCAAAAAAAGGATCAACTTCAGGCCGCGATTATTCATGGCGCAGATCCTATTTTAGAGCCAAAAGTTAACGTCATAGCCAACTTCATTCAACAGGGCAAGTGGCTAGAGAGTGAGTCAGACGCAGTTATTGGCAGTGGTTTGGCTAAGACACTGGGGTTAAATGTTGGTGATAGTATTGAATTGCTGATCCCGAAAACCTTAGAAAACGGCAGATTGGCCGCTCCACAATATGTGAAACTTAAGTTATCAGGGGTTTATCACCTTGGTGGACAAATGGACCAAGGCCAAGTTTTTGTTTCCCTTGAAAAACTTCAGCGGGTATTAGGTTGGCAAAAAAACAATGCCGAAGGGGTAAAAATTGCGTTACAAGACCCGTTTAGTGCTCGTTATTTAGGTCGACAATACGGTCGATTATTAGATGAATATGTTTATGTCTTGGATTGGTTTCGTACCAGTGGCCATATTTACAATGATATTGTGATGGTCAAAGACATCATGTACTTGGCAATGTTTATCGTTATGGCTGTGGCCTGTTTTAATATTGTTTCTTCTTTAACCATGGCTGTGCAAGAAAAACACTCGGATATTGGTATTCTTAAAACCATGGGATTAAGACCTAAAAGGCTAACAGAAGTCTTTGTCCTTATGGGCATGTTAACCGCATTAAAAGGCGTATTTTGGGGCATAGTAATAGGGTTGATATTAGCCTTTAACTTAGAAGGTTTGATAACAGGAATAGAACAATTGACAGGAACTAAAGCACTTGATTCGGATGTTTATTTTATCAGTCACATTCCATCACAAGTGCAGCTAGAACAGGTCGCTGTTATTGCACTTACAGCGCTGTTTATCGCTTTTGTTGCTAGCTTTTATCCTGCGAAAAAGGCCGCTAAATTAGATCCTGTCGAGTTACTTTCAGGTAGTTAAGTCAGTGGCCTATAGCTTCTAGGAGGTTTTGATTTTAGCCCCCTAGAAGGAGGCGTATTGTGAATACAGGTGATAGTGTCATTATCGTGCTTCGATGCGATAATCCACTTCAAAATCCATTAGATCCTGAATCTAGTTCAGGATGACCTATCGGTAATCGAGTTCAGGATGACCTATCGGTCAACTTCCAAGTACAGTTTTGGCCGGCAAAGAAAGGCACAATTGGGTTGCCATTTGGCAAGGTGATTTGTTCTGGGATAGTCCAATCTTCCTTCACTAGTGTAATGGTTCCTTGGTTACGAGGTAGTCCATAGAAGTCTGCTCCGTGATGCGAAGCAAAGCCTTCTAGTTTATCTAATGCACCAAGCTCATCAAACACATGGGTGTATAGCTCAATCGCACTCCACGCGCTGTAACAACCAGCACAACCACATGCATTCTCTTTTTTGTCTTTTTCATGAGGTGCCGAATCGGTGCCTAAGAAAAATTTAGGATTGCCTGTAGCAACAACTGCACGTAACGCTTGTTGATGAATGTTTCTCTTAAGAACTGGTAAACAGTAATTATGAGGTTTAACGCCACCAACTAATAAATCGTTACGGTTTAACAATAAATGTTGAGGAGTAATTGTTGCTGCGACCTTGTCGCTCGCTGCAACAACAAAATCCGCTGCATCTTTCGTTGTTATGTGTTCAAAGACAATTTTTAAGCCTGGGAAAGCATTAACAATGCGAGTTAGGTTTCTGTCGATGAACTCTTTTTCGCGATCAAAGATGTCAATGTGATGGTCAGTGACTTCACCGTGGATCAATAACAACATGCCTTGATTTTGCATTTCTTCAAAAATTGGGAATAGGGCATCCAACGCTTTTACCGCAGCATCTGAATTTGTCGTTGCACCTGCAGGATATAACTTGGCAGCTGGTGCACCAGCTTGTTTGGCATCAATAATGTCTTGTCGCGTTGTTTCGTTGGTTAAAAACAATGTCATTAACGGTTCAAATTCACTGCCTTGTGGACGAGCGGCCAAAATGCGTTGACGGTAGTCGTTTACCATTTGTGCATTGGTAACAGGCGGAACCAAGTTAGGCATAACAATGGCGCGTTGGAAACAACGGGCTGTCGCTGGAACCGTTTCAGCTAGCATGTCGCCATCGCGAAAGTGTAAATGCCAATCGTCTGGAGTTTGAATGGTAATTTGCGTCGTCATAATGATCCTATTGTTGTCTATGTAAGCAAGCTATGCGAGGGAATACCAAGCACTTATTTGGCTTGCCTTTGTGCTCTTAACTCTTGTCTTTCACGCCACGCTTTGGCAACGGAATAGCGCCATAAATAATCAATGGCAAAGTATGAAACTACAGAGAAAAAGGCGCCAGCGACAAAACAGCCAAACAAGAAAGTTGGGCCAATTGTCGAAATACTATGTACTAACCAATCCCAGCTCAGTTCGAAAGCAAATTCTTCTCCCGTTGGGCCTAAAATAAACTCACCTAATTTGTAACAAGCATAGAACAAAGGTGGCATTGTGATTGGATTACTGATCCAAACAAGGCCAACGGACAGGGGTAAGTTTACTTTGAAGATAATAGCTGCCAATGCAGACAGGTACATTTGGAAAGGAACAGGAACAAAGGCGTTAAACATGCCAACGGCAAAAGCACCACGGGCAGACTTACGGTTTAGGTGCCATAAGTTGGCATCATGCAACAGGGTGCCAAATAAATTAATCGCTTTGTTTTGTTTGATCTTCTGATGGTCAGGCAGAAATTTTTTAATGGTTTTTCTTGGCATGGTGACTCGTAATACTGGTACAGATTGTATAAGCCCAAAAATCGAACTTGAATAATGGCGAGTATAATAGAACATTGTAGGAATTTGGCTAGACTTAGAACAAGGAATTAGTAAGAAAATTTAATGGAATAAAAAGCAAATGCCGTTTTTGACAGTAGCCATGTTATTAAGCTTACTCATTGGTTTTTGTTTACCTCTGCCTTTGACCTTAAGTGGCACCTGTTATATTCCAGCATTGGTTGCTGTTACAACCTTGGTTTACTTAGGCCGTTCAGTAACTAAGCTGTCATTATTTTGTTTTGGTAGCGCTTTAGGCATTGTTTCAGTTTGTACCTACAATCAGCAGTTTTACCGTAATGATTTTATCACCACAGCAAATCATCAATACCAGGTAACAGGTGTTATTAGCAACAACCAATTTCCAGTTTTATGCCAAAGCGAGCCAGTTTGCTTTCGAAGCTTAGAACTTCAACTTGTTAATGTCGATGGCACGCCAGTAAGTTCTAGCCTATACGCTTCAATAGTTACTGTTCGTACTGAGGAGCTTGATACTCCTTTGCAAAAAGGTGATTTAGTCAGTGCTAAAGTTAAGCTCAATAGACCACTAGGCTACGAGAACCAATTTGGTTTCAATTATGCGCTTTGGGCATTTGCTAATGGCGTTTATGCGCGAGGGAAAACGGTAAGTAGTATCACTGTTGTTGACGCTGAACCGAGTTACAGTCAGTTGATCTTGAATAAAATGCATAGCAAGGTGAGCTCATTAAACAACAATGCTTACTTTTACCCTCTACTGTTTGCCGAAAATAGCCAATTGCAGCCTGAGCAAAAACAACAGTTACAAAGCCATGGGTTGAGTCATTTGTTTGCTATTTCCGGTTTACACATAGGCATTTTATATTTATTAGCGGCAAATTTATTAAAGCTCATTTGTTGTTGCTGGTGTTTTGCCGATAAGAGCCATTTAATCAAGCTAAGCTCGCTAGCGCTGGTTTGGTTTTATGTCTGGCTGATCGCTATGCCATTGCCTGCCACTCGTGCCGCAATTTTATTGTCGATTTGGTTGCTCTTGTCGTACAAAAACCAGAACTTAACTAGGCTTAATATTTTCTGCATTATGGTCATTGCTAGCTTAGTACTGCAGCCAACAGGAGTGGTAGATGTTAGCTGGTGGTTATCCATCTGGGCAGTGGCAGGGATCTTTACTTTTAATGCTTGGCTTAACCAATCTATAAAACAGCAGCAATTTTTGCTCTTGAGCAACGTCAAACACGCCGTTCTTTTCCAATGGTTTATTGGTGTATGGCTATTGCCTGTATCCACTTTTTGGTTTGCTGGAGCCTCTTTGTCTGGGTTTTGGTTAAATTTATTGCTGATCCCATTTTTTTGTTTATTAGTGATCCCTTGTCTGTTTTTGGCTACCGCTTTGTTGTTACTTGGTGCTGAGTTTTTATCTAGCCAGTTATTTCAATTTGTCGATCAGCTGTTTGATATTAATCAGCTATTGCTCAGTACTTTTTCCATTGGCTTAGATTGGTGGCCAATTCCGCAGGGACTGATCAGCTTTCTGTTACTGCTATTGGTTATTATGTTTTTCAAAAAATGGTTTTCTAATACGCAATATCTAAGCTTATTGAGTGGTTTTGTCGCACTTGTTTTTGGCTCTGTGTTGCATTGGCAAGACGATGATCTAAAGCTGTACGTGCTTGATGTGGGACAGGGCACGTCAGTATTACTGCAAAGACATGGTCAGGCGCTAATTTATGATCTTGGCCCGGTATTTATTTCTGGGTTTAGCGCAACCAAAGCAGTCGTTGCACCAAGTCTTGTCGGCATGGGTATCAACCAGCTTGATAGAGTTATTATTTCCCACCCAGATTCAGATCACTTAGGCGATATTAATGCGATTAACCATTGGTTGGATGGACTGCAACAAACACACTGCCCAGAAAATACAATACTGTGGCAACAAAGCAAAATAGAGAGGTTTTGGCCAAAAGCTGACGCGGCTATTACATTTATAAGTGATAATGACACTAGCTGTGTATTAAAAATTACCGACCAGTTATCAGGGCGTAGTTTGTTATTAACTGGTGATATCACCAAGAAAGTTGAGCTTGAATTGGTAAAAATGCATCACAACGGTGAGATAAATTTGCAGGCAGACGTTTTATTTTCTCCTCACCATGGCAGTAAACACTCATCTTCTTATCCTTTTTTAAAAGCAACGAAAGCCCAGTATATGATCCATACCGCAGGCGTGTTTAATCACTTTGGTTTTCCAACTGCTGAAGTTCAAACAAGGGCGGACAACTTAAATATCAAGCAGTTTTCTACCAGTTCGGATGGGCAGTTATCAGTAAACTTTGACAGCATTAGTGCGGTTATTGAAGTCACAACTAGGTTAAATCGCTTCAGCCCATTTTGGAAAAAGCAAAATCCTTTTAGCTTTCAACGTGAAATACGGTAGAATTGCATTATTAACACAATGTTTTTTATCGATTTAGGTTCTTCCATTGGCTGAAAAATACACCAGCACATTCAAGCGTTTGTTTTCTTACGTGCTTCCACTGAAATTTGTTTTTGCCCTAGCTATCCTTGGTATGATAGGTGGCGCAGCAATTGACTCGTTATTTATTTCTCAAATTAAAACCTTCATTGACGACGGTATTACCGGACAAAACAGTGAAGTTTTAAAGTGGGCACCTGTTTTTGTGGTTTTGATCTTTATTTTACGCGGTTTGTCTAATTATGTTGCAGCCTACGGCTTAGGTTGGGTTGGCTCTAAGGTTGTTATGGCGATGCGCCAAGAGTTGTACGAAAAACTAATGGCCTTGCCAGTTAGTTATCACGACGAACAATCAGCGGGTAATTTAATCTCTAAGATCACTTATGATTCTGAACAAGTGGAAAACGCTTGTTCAAAAGCGCTAATGGTATTAGTGCGAGAAGGGGCATTTGTGATTGGTTTATTGACCATAATGTTTTACCAAAGCTGGCAATTATCCATGGCTATCTTAGTGTTAGTGCCTTTTATTGCAATTATCGTTAGCTACGTAACTAAACGTTTTCGCGTAATTGCCAAACGCATCCAACAAGCAATGGGCAATGTGACCAAACAGTCTGAACAAATGATCTCAGGCCACAAAGTGATCTTGGCCTTTGGTGGTCAAGAAAAAGAAAGAGCAGAGTTTGCCAAAGTAAATAACCATAACCGTCAGCAACGTATGAAGATGCTAGCAACCAAAAACCTGAGTGTTTCTATTATTCAGGTCATTGCTTCATTTGCTATGGCTGTGGTGTTGTTTATGGCGGCGCAGCCAGACATGTTAGATCAATTAACGCCTGGTACTTTTGCTGCGATCATTTCTTCTATGATGATCCTATTACGCCCTTTAAAGCAGCTAACCACAGTAAATAGTGAGTTTCAGCGCGGTTTAACCGCAGCTCGAAGCGTATTTGAAGTTTTAGACCAAGACTCAGAAGCGAACACGGGGACTGAGAAAAAGGAACGAGTAGAAGGCAAGTTGCGTTTTGATAACATCACTTTTACTTACCCAAATGCTGAGCAACCAGTGATTAAAAACTTGAGTTTAGACATTAAACCAGGTGCTATGGTGGCTTTGGTTGGCCGTTCAGGTAGTGGTAAAACAACCTTGTCTAACTTCATTCCTAGATTTTACCAGCCAAGTCAAGGGCAGGTGTTGATTGACGATATTAACGTACAAGACTTTGAGCTTACGAACTTGCGCTCACACATTGCTATCGTATCACAACACGTAACCTTGTTTAACGACTCGATTGCTAACAACATTGCCTATGGTGAGAAGCAAGTAAGCAGAGAACAAATTGAGCAAGCAGCAAAGTTAGCTCATGTTGATGAGTTTGCTAGCAATATGGAATTTGGCCTTGATACGGAAGTCGGAGAAAACGGTGTACTGCTATCTGGCGGTCAAAGACAAAGAATTGCAATCGCCAGAGCGATTTTGAAAAATGCACCTATCTTAATTTTAGATGAAGCTACCTCGGCACTGGATACCGAATCGGAAAGGGCAATTCAGCAAGCGATGGATAAGCTAATGTCGGAAAGAACATCCATTGTTATTGCGCACCGATTATCAACCATAGAAAATGCCGACAAAATTGTCGTTATGGACAAAGGCGCAATTATAGAACAAGGCTCACACCAAGAGTTATTGCAACTAGAAGGTGCTTACGCAGCATTGCACCAGTTACAGTTTGGTGAGGAATAATCCAAGGTGAATTGGCTGGAAAGAAGTTGGTATAACAAAGCATACTGGAGTTATTTATTAGCACCATTGTCGGTTTTGTTTTGGCTCGTATCTACAACAAGAAGGCTCTTGTATCGCCTGGGTATTAGCAAGCAGAACAAATTTGCAACGCCAGTAATTGTTGTAGGCAATATTACAGTTGGTGGAACAGGTAAAACGCCTTTTGTTGTTTATTTAATTGCATTATTAAAACAACAAGGGTTTAAACCAGCGATTGTCAGTAGGGGCTATGGTGCTGAGGAAAATGCTGATTTCCCGTTTCCTAGATTGGTCACCAGTGAAACCGATGTTCGTTATTCTGGTGATGAACCAAAACTTTTAGCGATGAAAACTCAAGTGCCTGTCGTAATATCGCCAAACCGCAGTGAAGCGGTCAGTTACATTAATCAGCACACAGATTGCGATGTGGTCATTTCAGATGATGGTTTACAGCATTATGCTATGGCAAGGTCGATGGAAGTGGTGCTGCTAGACCAACAAAGAGGTGTAGGTAACGGTTGGTTATTACCTGTCGGTCCATTAAGAGAAAGCAAAAAGCGTTTACAAAGCGTTGATCTTGTTTTGCAAAATGCTGGGTTTAGTGAGAATTCAAGTCTTGATTATCGATTAGCGTCTTCTTCACCATATCATATCAGTGAGCAAACTTTGTTAGCTGATACGAGCAAAAAAGTGCACCTAATTAGTGGCATAGGTAATCCGCAGCGATTTATGGACACATCGAAAGGCATGGGGTTAGAAGTGGATTCATGCAATTGGCTTCCCGATCACCATAACTTTACTCTGGATGATTTTGCTCAGTACAGCGATACAGACATAGTAGTGATGACCGAGAAAGACGCAGTAAAATGCATAGACTTATTAAAACCCGAACACAGAGCATCCTCAAAGTGGTATGTATTGCCGATTGAAGCTCGTATCTCTAGTTCGGTAGAACAGCAAATTTTAGCTAAAATTAAACAATTAAAATAAAGGCAAAGTTATGGCTTTTGATACTAAATTACTGGATATTTTGGCATGTCCAATCAGCAAATCACCATTGATTTATGATAAAGAAAACAACGAGTTAATTTGTAAAGCGGAACGCGTCGCCTACGCTATTGTAGATGATATCCCAGTGCTACTTGAAAACGAAGCGCGCAAGCTGACATTAGAAGAGATTGAAAAATTTAAATAAAGGTAAAATTATGTCAATGAAAGCGCCTTTTATTGTCGTTATTCCTGCTCGTTACGACTCCTCTCGTTTACCTGGTAAGCCATTAGCGGATATTGGCGGTAAGCCTATGGTGCAATGGGTTTATGAAAGAGCCAAAGCCAGTGGAGCAGAACGAATTGTTGTCGCTACTGACGATGAAAGAATTAAACAAGTCGTTGAAGAGTTTGGCGGCGAAGTTTGCATGACAGCCAAGCATCACACTTCAGGCACAGAACGATTAGCAGAAGTGGTGGATACCTTGGGCTTTGAGCAAGATAGTATTATTGTCAATGTGCAAGGCGATGAGCCAATGATCCCATCGGTGAATATTTCTCAAGTTGCCAACAACTTAGCTGGGTCTAGTGTCTCTATGGCAACGCTGGCAGAGCCTATTTGTTCTCATGCTGAATTAGCCAATCCCAATGTGGTTAAAGTAGTGACAGATAAAGATGGCTTAGCCTTGTACTTTTCTCGTTCAGTTATGCCTTTTGACCGTGATGGTGATAAAGAGCAACTGAATTTTGATTACTTAAGACACATAGGCATCTATGCCTATCGCGCTGGTTTTATCAAACAATATGTCAGCTGGCCAGCCTCTCGCCTTGAGCAAATTGAGTCTCTAGAGCAACTGAGAGTATTGTGGCAAGGTGAAAAAATTCACGTTGCATCTGCAGCAGAGCCACCACCTGCTGGTGTTGATACGGCAGAAGATCTTGAGCAAGTTAGAAGGCTTGTTGCCTCGTTAAAAGCGTTTTAATCGGATGATTGAAACAGTTTTAACGCACCCAGATTTTTACATCGTCGATAAGCCAGCAGGTGTTGGCTTTCACGATGAAAAAGGGGCTTCTCAGGGCTTTTTTAACCAATGCTGTGAACACTTTTCAGAGTCCTTATTCCCAGTTCACCGGCTAGATAAGATCACCTCAGGTTTGTTGATTCTGGCTCGAAACCAACAAGCTGCAGTATGGTTTCAACAGGCTTTCGAAAGTAAACAGATCAGTAAGCTGTATCTGGCGTTGTCTAAATCAAAACCAAAGAAAAAGCAGGGCAGTATCATTGGCGATATGAGCAAAAGCCGTAACAGCCAGTGGAAACTAACAAAATCGAAAACTAACCCCGCGACTACGCGCTTTTTTAGCTGGGGTATTGAGCACAATGAAATCACAGGGTTACGTTTGTTTTTGTTAAAGCCTGAAACTGGTAAAACTCACCAAATACGCGTAGCTATGAAAAGTTTAGGCAGTCCGATCTTTGGTGATGATTTATACGGTGGACAAAGTGCAGACCGTGGCTATTTACACGCGTATGGCTTGAAATTTCAGTATCAAGAGCAATTAATTGAATTGTACCAATTGCCAACCATGGGCGCTTGGTTTAATAGAGTTAGTCCTGTTATTGCACAGCACTGTGAGGGTGGTTTTAACAATAACTGGCCAGGTAGTACATCTAGGTAACAATTATGAGTGATCATTCAACAAGATTCGGCGGTATCGCAAGGTTATATGGAGCCCAACAAGCATTGTGGTTACAACAGGCACACTTTTGTGTTGTTGGCATTGGAGGCGTAGGCACTTGGGTTGCTGAGGCTTTAGCAAGAAGCGGTGTTGGCGCTATCACCTTAATAGACTTAGACGATATTTGTACAACCAATATCAACCGACAAATTCATGCTATGACAGACACTGTTGGTCAAGCCAAAGTTGATGTTATGGCAGAGCGTATCAAAGGCATCAATCCAGATTGCCAAGTTAATATCATTGAAGACTTTGTCACGCCAGATAACCTATATCAGATGTTTGGTAACAAAACTGAACCTAATTATGACTTTGTGGTGGATGCGATAGATTCTATTGCCGCCAAAACCGCATTAATCGCCCATTGTAAAAGGCACAAAATACCTATTGTTGTAACAGGCGGAGCTGGCGGTCAAACTGACCCAAGCCAAATTCAGTATGGTGATTTAGCCAAAACCACCCATGACCCTTTATTATCAAAGGTAAGAAACCAACTGCGCCGAGAGCATAACTTCTCAAAAAATCCAAAGCGCAAATTCTCAGTAGATTGTGTTTACAGCACTGAACAGCTGCAATACCCGCAACAGGATGGCAGTGTTTGCGCAGCGAAAGTTTCTGCAGAAGGCTCCATGCGTTTAGATTGTAATATGGGATTTGGTGCTGCAACTATGGTTACAGGTACGTTTGGCTTTTTTGCTGCAGCTAAAGCCATAAGTAAATATTTAGACAAATGCGCAAGAGAGCATAACGATTAACAGGAACTAAGATGTCATTGCTGATCAATATACCAGACAGACCACTTGATAAGCTTATCGCTAAACTAGCAGAGCATATTCCGCTAGCAGAGATCCAAGTATGGCCTGAAGTTAAGCAACCTGAGTTGGTTGAGTTCGCTCTGGTATGGAAGCATCAGCATGGTAGCTTATCTCAGTTTCCTAACTTAAAAGGCATTTCATCATTTGGTGCGGGCGTTGACTCAATTGTCACGGATCCTCAATTACCTAATGTACCAGTTGCTCGTATTGTTGATGACAATCTAGCTAAAGACATGGCGAACTATATTTTAGCAATGATCCAACATCACAAATTGCGCTTGGATCAGTTTACAATGCAGCAACAACAAGCCTTGTGGAAACCTAAAAGCGCTAGAAAAGGCAAACAAGTAGGCATACTGGGTTTTGGTCAATTAGGCCAAGCTGCAGCATTATTGTTATCGCAAATGGGTTATCAAGTTGAAGCTTGGGGACGCAGCAATAGGAAAGTCGGGGAGGTTACTTGCTCTAGTGGAGAGCAAGCATTGGAGCGCATTGTTAGCAGCTCTGACTATTTGGTTTGCCTGCTGCCGTTAACAAAGGAAACAGAAAATATTCTAGACCGCCGGGTTTTTACTTTAATGCCTACTGATGCGGCTTTAATTAACGTCGCCAGAGGTAAGCATTTAGTTGAGCAAGATTTACTGGATGCATTAGCACAACAACAACTCGCTTTTGCTTATCTAGATGTCTTTATTCAAGAGCCTTTACCAAAGCAACATGCGTTCTGGCAACACCCAAAAATTCAAGTTACCCCTCATATATCTGCTGTCACAAATGTTGATACGGCGGTAAGCCAAATTGTCGAGAACTATCACAGAATCAAACAGCAACAGCCAATGTTGCATTGTATTGATCTGAAGCAGGGTTATTAAAAACACTTAACTCTTGCTGGAAAATTCGCCATAGTAATACCTTGATATAATAATTAAGGATTGAGTGTATGCGTACTGGCTTTTCTAATCTGTCATTACTTATTGCTTCGTTATTCGCTAGTGCTTCAGCACCTGTTGCAGCGGATTTACAAGCAGAACTGCAACAAGTCGAAACCAAAGTGATAGAGTGGCGACGCCATTTCCATCAAAACCCAGAACTTAGTAATCGAGAGTTTGAAACCGCTAAAACCATTGCTGAGTTTCTTGATAATTTAGGTTTAGAAGTGGAAACGGGAGTTGCTCATACTGGTGTGGTCGGCTTATTAAAAGGGGCTTTGCCAGGTCCGACAGTGATGTTGCGAGCAGATATGGATGCTTTGCCTGTTACCGAACAAACGGATGTGCCTTTCAAGTCAACCAAAACAACAGAATATCGCGGTGTTAAAACCGGTGTAATGCATGCCTGTGGCCATGACACTCATGTCGCAATGCTGATGGGAGCTGCAGAAGCCCTAACCAAACAGAAACAAAACTTAAAAGGCAACGTTGTATTTGTATTCCAACCTGCAGAAGAAGGCGCGCCTCCAGGTGAAGAAGGGGGCGCTGAATTAATGATAAAGCAAGGGTTACTTAACAAATACAAACCCGAAGCTGCGTTTGGTCTACACATTACCTCTGGCTTAAACACAGGCGTCATCGGTTATCGTTATGGTCCGTTAATGGCGAGCTCTGATAGATTTGAAATCGAAATTAAAGGAAAACAAACCCATGGTTCTAGACCTTGGGGCGGGGTTGATCCAATTGTAGCGGCCGGTCATGTAATAACGGGTGTGCAGACTATTGTTAGTCGTCAGGTAAATATCACAAAAGAACCAGCGGTTGTCTCGTTTGGCAAAGTGGCAGGGGGAATACGTAACAACATTATTCCTGACTCGGTTAATTTAGTAGGCACTATTCGTAACTTTGACATGGATATTCGACAGCAGATCTTCGACAAATTGAAAATCAGTGCAGAACATACAGCAAAAGCACATGGTGCCCATGCTCATGTTGAGATTTATCAAGGTTACCCTGTCACTTCAAACGATAAAGCTTTGATGGCCAAAATGTTGCCTACAGTACAGCGTGTCGCAGGTAAATCTATGGTTCGAGAAATTCCTAAGATCACAGGCGCGGAAGATTTTTCTTTTTACGCGTTAGAAGTGCCCGGTGTGTTTATGTTTTTAGGGGCTACGCCAATGGGACAAGATGCGTCTAAAGCCCCAAGTAATCACTCTCCGTTATTCTACGTTGATGAAAAAGCCTTGAAAGTAGGAACGGCAACTTTGGCTAATATGGCTTGGGACTATACTCAGTCACATTAAAACCTTGTGGCTTTGAGCGCTTTTGCCAAAGCCAGATAACAAACTTAATCGCTTGTTTTTCAACACATTGTTATTTTTTACCTCGGTGTTTTAACCTTTTGGAATTTAATAGTCCTTTTAGTTATATAAATAAACGTTTTTATTCCATCACCTGTCCCCATATACCGCTACCTAATATTTTTTCACAGTGACAGTCTAAGTTTGATTGGCAAACTTGTTTTAAGACGTCACTCAATTTTCAGGAATACACATGGCAAATTTAAAACTTTCTGTAGTTGCTGCGTCATTAGTAACGGCGGGGTTGTCGGCAGCACTTTATACAACAAATGTACAGGCTGCTGAAGCGTCGGCAAATGCAACGGCTGATATTGAAAAGATCAGTGTAATTGGTTCACGCCGTCTTGGTCGTAGCGTTGAAGATAGCCCAGTACCAATTGATATTTTAAGTGCTGAAACACTAAAAAGCACAGGTCTGACGGAAACTAATCAGATCTTAAATACACTATTACCAAGTTTCAACTTCCCGCAACCTTCGTTGACAGATGGTACTGACCACGTTCGTCCTGCACAGTTAAGAGGTTTAGCTCCAGACCATACTTTGGTACTGGTTAATGGTAAGCGTCGTCATTCTAGCGCTTTGTTAAATCTTGGTGGCTCAGCTGGTCGTGGTTCTTCAGCGGTTGATTTAAATGCCATTCCGGCTAATGCGATTGAGAGAATTGAAGTGCTACGTGATGGTGCAGCTGCGCAATATGGTTCTGATGCCATAGCGGGCGTAATTAATATCGTATTAAAAGAAAACAGCAGTGGTGGTGAATTATCAGCTACGTACGGCGCCAACGTGACAAAAATGGAAGGCGTGCCTAACCTAGAGTCTGTTTCAGTAGGCGAAGATGGTAACCTTGCTTTTGCTCTTGGCGGTGACCGTGAACTAACAGATGGTCAAACGCTTACCTTAAGAGGCAATTCTGGCTTTGCTTTAGGTGAAGAGGGTTTTGTCAATGTGTCTCTAGAGTACAGAGACAGAAATACGGCAAACCGTGCAGACTTCGATCCACGTGAAAACTATGCAAGATTAGAAGATGGCAGCTTAGACCCAAGAGAATTAGAAATTAACCGCTATAACCATACCTTTGGTAACGGTGAAGTAGAAGATTTAGCGGTATTTGTGAATGCCGGTTATGCGCTAAACGAAAATGCTGAATTATATGCCTTTGGTTCTTACAGCACTCGTGAAGGCAAAAGTGGTGGCTTTTATCGCCGCGCTAAAGACAGCCGTAACATCTTATCTGTTTACCCTGATGGCTATGCTCCTAAAATAACATCGGATATTACCGATTATTCACTAGCCTCTGGTATTAAAGGTTACATGAATGAGTGGAACTATGATGTTTCTGCGGTTTATGGTCGTGATGAGTTTAACTTTGGTGTTGAGAACAGCCTTAATGTGTCTTTAGGTCCAACGTCACCGAACAGCTTTGACGCGGGTACTTTGATTTATGACCAATTAACTCTAAATGCTGATTTCAGTAGAGAGTTTGACTTAGGTTTATTCGATGACGGTTTTAACTTAGCGTTTGGTGTCGAATACCGCAACGAAAGTTATGAAATTGAAGCCGGTCAGCTTGAGTCTTACCAGCGTGGTAATTTTGGTCGTGGCGGTGCAGTAACTGATCCTGTAAACGGCCCATTTGGTGCAGCTGGTTCACAAGTATTTGTTGGCTTTACCCCTGCCTCTGAAGGTGAGAACAGTCGTCATAACTTAAGTGCTTATATTGATTTAGAAGCGGACGTAAACGATTTCTGGAATCTAACGGTTGCTGGTCGTTTTGAAGATTATTCTGACTTTGGTTCAACGTTTAATACTAAAATTGCTAACCGTTTCTCGTTAACAGAAGAGCTATCACTAAGATTGTCTGCTTCCACTGGCTTTAGAGCGCCATCTTTACAACAGCAATTCTTTACCAATGTACAAACAACTTTTGTTGATTCAGTTCCTGTTGAGACTGGTACCTTTGCTCCTGGCAGTGATGTAGCTAAAGCGCTAGGCTCACCAGGTCTAGATGCGGAAGAGTCTGTAAGTGTAGCTGGTGGTATTACTTGGACACCAATTTCAGATTTCAGCTTATCAATCGACGTGTATCAAATTGATATTGACGATCGTATTGTCTTGTCTAATAACTTACAGGGTGATGCAATTGAAACATTATTAGCTGACACTGGTGCTACCCGCGCTCGCTTTTTCCTAAATGCGATAGATAGCAGAACTAAGGGGGCTGATATTGTTGCAACTTATTCAATGGATTTAGCACAAAGTGGTAACCTATTGTTAAATGCAGGTTTTAACTACAACAAGAATGAAGTGACAGATACCATTGATCCGCCAGCGGTATTGCAAGGGGCGGGCGTTGAGCAAGACAACTTATTCTCAGGCACAGAATTACTGCGCTTTGAAGTTGGTTCACCTAAGACAAAGCTTAACTTAAGCGCTACTTGGAATAACGATGATTGGAGTGCAACCTTACGTACAACTCGTTACGGTGAAACCCAAGACCCGTCTTCGAACCCTGCGCGTAATGAAGTTATTCCAACAGAGTGGGTAACAGACTTAGATGTGGGCTACCAGTTGACTGAGAACTTGAAGTTAAATGTTGGTGCGAACAACATCTTTGACGAATACCCGGATGCAAGCCGTAACTTAATCGAAGACCCAACTACCTTTACTCGTATTTTTGCTTACTCGTCGTTTGCACCATACGGTTTCACTGGTCGTTTCGTTTACGGTAATATCAGTTACTCTTTCTAATCAAAATAGTGTCTTAAAAGCGCTAATTGAATTAGCTCGGGACAAGTTAATATACAAAGGGAAGCATTTGCTTCCCTTTCTATTTTTACTCTATGTCTTTGCAATGGATTATCGCATCGAAGCACGATAATGACGCTAACGCTGATTTACTTATTGAGGTATTTACTGTCGTAAAAAGTGGCTACCCATTCGGGTTTGTACACTACGGCTAAGGTCATTGTCATGCCGTTTAGTAGCGCTTCAGGAAATAATAGTAAAGGTATTAAGATCAAATAATTATCTGCTAGCACATGCCACTCATACATAGCCATTTGTGAGTAAAATAGACTGAAAACAAACATCTTTAGCGCAATAGAAGCGGCGCCAGTGAAAAAGCTACACACAAAGACATAAACAAAAAAGTGTCTAGGTAACTTGTTATATGCGACTAAGTAAACCAAATAGCTAAACAAAATAGGTAGAACACAGCCAATAAGACCAATAACACCGATGTCTTGCCAACTAATGATGGAGGTTGCAGAAACCACACACAATGACAACATTGAACTGACGATTGCCCAGCGCCAGCCTAATATTAAAGTCAGCGCAGTGAGCCACAAGAAATGAATTTCTAAACCGGTATAAATACCAGTTCTAAACCACCATAAAACAGAAACAGCCGCGGCTGTGCCTAATACCAGATGTTGAACTTTGGCTTGAAAAAACTGATGCCAGACGGGTTTCACCGCAAAATAAATAACGGCAAGATAGATGAGAAATGCGATGACTTGATACTGTTGGATATTCATCTGAAGATATTTAGCTACTCTGTGACTTAACAAAGTGATAATTAAGCAAGAAAAGCAAATAAGTTGCAAGCAAGTCGGTAGAAGGAAAGTTAAATTGTGTAGTCATTGATCGTGCTTACATCCCTGTAAGCTTAGCAATAGGGGAGGGAGTTACAGCTTAAATTTAGAAACCTGTTGATTTATGTGATCGGCAACCTGAGTCAGTTTAACCGATGCGGTTTCATTTTCTTTAGCCTGTTTTTCTGATGCTTTGGTTTGTTCGTCAATCGCCATCATATTGTGGTTGATCTCTCCTATGGTTAACGATTGTTGATCGGTCGCTTGGGCAACAGATACGATCATTTTTTCCATCTGACACACCTTGTGTACCAGAATATCTAGTGTTTCTTTTAAGCCATATACTTTATCTGCGCCTGTTGCAGCGACTTTTGTTGCCCCAGACATTTTACTTACGGCTCCTTTGGTGATCTTATCCAGAACTTCAAGTTTTGCCTGAATTTGTACTGTCGAGTCTTGCGTGCGCATCGCTAGGCTTCTCACTTCTTCTGCAACCACTGAGAATCCTCGGCCGTGTTCACCTGCTCGAGCAGCTTCAATAGCCGCGTTTAATGCCAGAAGGTTAGTTTGATCTGCAATACTATTGATAACATCAAGCACGGTAGTGATGTCACCAACTTCAGTATTTAACTCGTTAATGACTTCTGCAGTACTGTCTATGCTAGTCATTAGTTGCTCAATTTCTGATGCTGCCAAGTTGGCCTTATCACTGCTTGATTGACACTCGTTAACGACTTCAATGCTTATCTTTTGGCTTGAGTCAGAGTGCTCTGCGACTTCTTTAACCGACGCTTCAAATTGCTCCATTGCCGCCACTGTATTTTGTGTTGCATTGACTTGGGCATCGACAATTTGCTGGTTAGCAATAGCTCCCATATGAACATTGTTGGACTCTTGTTGTATTTGTTGCGAGGTTGCTTTGATATCAGCAATTAAGCGATGGAAGTTTTCGATGATCTCGTTAAATGAATCTGAAATATCACCCAGCTCATCATCGGTCTCGTGGTTAATTCTGGCGGTTAAATCGCCGTCGCCTTTCGATATGTCGTCCATTACATTGGATAGCTTAACTATGTGTTTACTCATCGTTTGGGCAACGAAATAGCCTGCGCCACCACCTACAGTAATAAACACTGCGATGGTTAGTAGAGATATCCAAATAAGTTCGCTTTCAATCTGGTAATAAGTTGCAAGGACTTCGTCTCTGTCCATCTCAGCTATCAGCGCCCAATCTTCTCCTAGTGCATTGATTGGCGTATAAGCCGATAAGATCTCCTTACCGCGATAGTCTTCTATTAAGTCTTGGCCTGAGCGTCCAGCCAGCGCTTGGTTGACACTTTTCGAGTTGATAGTTTTGATGCCAATAGCTGTGTTGGTTAACGCTATTTTTTCTGCTTCTTGAGCTTTGCCTGACTGCTTTAAATTGGCTAGGTAACTATTTTTATTTTCAATTAACGAACGGCTTTCACTACGCAGTGTTTTATCTTTACCAACTAAGTAAGTTTCACCACTATTACCTAATCCGACTTTATGCCATTCCTTATTATTGGTCATAATGTCGGTAATACGATCGATGGGGATCTGGAAGATCAGAACGCCCATTAATGTTTCAAGGTCGTAGATAGGTGCGGAAATAAATGCTGCAGGCGCATTATACGAAGGTAAATAGTTGGCAAACTGCGTAATAAAGTACTGACCAGGCTGAAGCTCAAGTGCTTTTTTATAAGCTTCACCTAAACCTGAGTCAGCAAAAGGGCCGCTTAGCAGGTTGGTCGCAAAATCGATTTCCTTAAAGACAGAATACACCACATCGCCACTTTCTGGAGTCACTAGGAAAATATCGTAGTAACCAAACGTCTTTAAGTAATTATCAATGCTTGGATGATAGAGTTGATGAACTTTAGAGTAGGTCGAACTATCCTGAGCGTATTCCAATTTATCCTTTTCGCCAAGGCCAAATTCATTGTTAGCAATGTATGCAGATTGCAAACTCGATGTTGTTGAATCAGCTTCGGGTAACAAGTTCGTCACATCATATCGGCTGCCATTCTTGGCAAAATAACGTTCGGCAAATTCTTGTTGATAATAACGAGTCAGGGTTTGATTGTCGGCAGTTACTTCCGACAAATAATCTTCAAATGAGTAACTAAACTCATCAATAGCACCTATCATCATGGCATTTGATGACATAGTGATAATTTGCCCTTTGACGGTATCTATATAGGAATTAAGTTGCTGCTTTTTTTGCTCGCGAATGGAGATCAAAGCATCGGTATTGGTTTTATTTAACTCATCAAAGATAAGCGATGATGAGATATTGCCGGTTAACCAAACCCCGAGTGTCATTGGAATAAAAACCAATGCAATGGACATTAATGTCAGCTTATTCTTAATAGTAAACTTCATAATTACGACCACTAAATAACATATAACAAAACGACGACCGCAAAAGCTAACATGCCGTTATCGCAATGCCAAGAGGTTTGACCAGATGTTGTACAATTTTCGAAGCGCAATTAGTAACTATTATCGTACAAAAATCGGAATTATGGAGGGAAACTGAGCCGTTTTGTCTATTGAGATAAACGGCTAAGAGTGTGACTTAAATAAAAACAGGTTATCAGTCGGCTTGGTCGCTTTTGTTATTTTGCTCAAGCTGTTGCTTGGCCTTTTCAATAGGATCTTGGTTAATATTTTTCATCGAAAATTTAGCTGAGTACTTTAGTAGCATGATATTGCTAACTATCACACCTAAGACCACCAATATGATCAAAATAGCCGTTAAGTTCATTTGCTTGCCTTGTTAGTCAATAAAGCAGGATGTTCGACGTTGTACACATACTGTTCTAAAATCGCATCAAAATGTTGTGCAATGGCGTTAATGCCATTGATACCATATTGCTCTAATAAGTTTAGTAGTTTATCTGTATTAGCGCTAAAGTTATCAAAATACTGATTGGCAACGGGGCCATGGGATAAGTGCCAAAGCTCAGGTGCGACACCGCCATTATCCTGTATGTAAGGTCGATAAAAGTTAAATTTTTCAGCTTGCGTTGTGAGCCAGTTGCTCAAAACTGCAAAAGGTCCACCGTCTTGATATTCATAAGGTTCAAGTTGCAGTTTGTGATCAGCAGGCAATGCCGTTTGGTCATAAACATCAATGTCACATCCCCAATGATGACGGCTAGTTCCAGGCATTGCAGAATAGAGTAATATTGCTTGAACTTTCTGCCACTCATCGAGTGCTGACATATCAACTTTGTTGCCATGTTTATCCAGTACTGGCCGAATGCCCTGAAACTTATTGTTCCAGATCAGCAGTTGTCGCTCAAAATCGCGAAAACTCGAAGCTATGGTAATTGTTATGCCATCGTTTAACGCCGCTTTTTCCATCGCCTTAAAGTCGCTCACGCTATCTTGGTGCATTAAAAAACCATCTTGCACGGTAACAAGATGGTTGTTGTTAATGCCAAAGGCAGTTAAATCTTGGTTTATCACAGTAGGGTGTTTTCCAAGATCTTTTCGTACATCAAAGTTAGTTGTTCTAGATCTTTGACTGCAACACATTCATTAACTTTGTGAATGGTTGCATTACATGGGCCTAATTCAATCACTTGTGCGCCTGTTGGGGCAATAAATCGACCATCAGATGTACCGCCTGAAGTGGATAACTCCGGCAGTTTTCCAGTAACTTCTTTAATTGCAAGGTTAACCGCATCGATAAATGTGCCAGTATCCGTTAAAAACGGAAGGCCATTGTAAGTCCAATTGAGCTCATAATTAAGGCCGTGTTTGTCAAATAGACTTTCAACAGTAGCAACTAGTTGCTCAGCAGTTACTTCTGTTGAATAACGGAAGTTGAACATCACATCCAGCTCACCCGGGATAACGTTGCCCGCACCTGTGCCACCATTAATATTAGAGATCTGGAAACTGGTAGGAGGGAAATAGTCGTTACCTTGGTCCCATTCTACGGATGTAAGTTCAGCAATGGCCTGAGCTGAACGATGAACTGGATTGTCTGCTAGATGAGGGTAAGCAACGTGTCCTTGCACACCCTTAACACGTAAATCTCCAGTTAACGAGCCTCGACGACCATTTTTAACCACATCGCCACAATAGTCAGTACTTGATGGTTCACCGACAACACACCAAGTGATCTTCTCGTTACGTGCTTCTAACGTATCGATAACTCGGGTTGTCCCGTTGATAAACGGACCTTCTTCATCACTTGTGATCAAATAGGCAATAGAACCTTTGTGATCAGGGTGTTTAGCAATAAAGTTCTCAGTCGCAACTATCATTGCCGCTAGGCTGCCTTTCATATCTGCGGCACCACGACCGTATAAAGTGCCGTCTTTGACTTCTGGTTGAAATGGCGGAATATGCCAATTATCAGGGTCACCTGTTGGCACAACGTCAGTATGGCCGGCAAAACAAAAAACAGGTTCTTGTGTTCCTTTTCTTGCCCACATGTTTAATGTGTCGACAAAAAACATAGATTCGATGTTAAAGCCTAACTTCTCTAAACGTGAGGCCATTAACTTTTGGCAACCTGCATCTTCTGGCGTTACAGATTGTTTAGCAATTAATTGTTGTGCTAGTTCGATAGTGGCGGAGGTTGAAGTCATGGTTAAGCAAAGATCTCCTGATATTGTGTGTCTTTAAAACCTAAATATAGTTTACCGTTAACCTCTAGAATAGGGCGTTTGATCATAGCAGGCGCTAGCATCATTTGTTCAATGGCAACTTGTTCGTTTAAGTTGTCTTTAATGCTTTGCTCAAGTTGGCGATAGGTTGTACCGCGTTTGTTTAATACGTTTTCCCAGCCAAGCTCAGCGATCGCTTGTTGAAGAAATGCTTGCTCCAAGCCGTCGGCACGATAATCGTGAAAGCGGTATTCAATGTTTTGTGCGTCTAACCATTTTTTGGCTTTTTTAATGGTGTCGCAATTTTTAATACCGTACATAACTGTCATCATTTTTCGTTCTCTTTGTTGTTTTTAGTGGCATTGGACTGTGCTCGCGGGATCAAAGAAAAAATAGGATCTTGCGCTGCAGCCACATGCCGGGTTGTTACTTCAATAGACTTAAACTGTTGGTGGTCTATTAACAAAAAATAAAGCACCACAGGTTTCAGTTGCAGCTTTATTTTATATAAATCCAATTGTAATAAAGGTTGACCTATTGCTACCGTTTGGCCGTGTTTGAACAAGGGTTTTATCCCCAGCCCATTCAACGCTAAGTGCTGAAAAGACAATTGCAACATAAAGCGCAATTTATTTTTAGCTTGAATGATCACTTTGCCTAATGAAGGCAAGTATTCGATGATCTTGCCATTTATAGGCGAACATATGGTTTGTCCTTCAAGTCGAATAACGACACCTTCACCTACATATTTAAAGGCGTGGTTTGCCCCTGGCACTGCCTCAATTTTATCTACCTGACCAGTTGCAGGTGATAGTATTTTAATACCGCCTTGGGTTATATCAGGGACAAAATTAATGATAGATTGAAAGCGCATAGCATTAGTCTACGACGACTTTATAACCATCTTTTCTAAGTGATTGTATTGCTTGTTCTACCGTTTCCTGTTTGACCAAGATGTAATCAGTGTCGAACGTTGAAATAGCAAAGATACTTATGTTGGCGTTGGCTAGTACCCCTGATATTTGTGACATGATGCCCGTTAAGGAAAACGCAAGAGGCCCCATTACTTCTAATGCTACCCAGCCATTTTCCTGTTCAATGCTGTTTAACTCTATGTGCTCAGGGCAAACAATGGATAGCTCTTCGTAGGTTTTACCAATGAAATAAATCGGTGCTTTAAATACTTCTGCAGGAATGTGTTCATCTTCAGCAAAACTGTGAATGGCAAACTTATCTTCCAGCAATTTTAACGTTTGTTTTGGCATTAAGTGCTTATCCTAGCTAGATGTTCCAGTTAATAAGGATACTACTATGGAAATAGAAAAATAACAGAGGAAATATTCGAGCCTAGACATCTTTTCTGCTAGCGTGGGGGCAAACGTTTATAACATTTGGTAGTAAATAATAATAGTTATGATCAGGCTAAGAGAATTTCAACAAAAAGACAGCAATGCACTGGTAGCAATATTAAATGACAACAGTGTAGTGCGCTATTTATCAAGCAAAATTCCATATCCTTATACTGAGCAAGACGCCAACTGGTGGATATCTGAGGGCAGTAAAACGGGTATTATTAAAGCGATAGAACTCGATGGTAAATGTATTGGTTGTATTGGCGTAACCCCAGGAGAGTTTGAATACAGTCGCAATGGTGAGATTGGTTATTGGCTAGCAAAAGAATATTGGGGAAAAGGGATAATGAAAGCAGCGGTTGGACAACTTTGCCAATCGGTATTTGAAAGCAGTGAGATAGTAAGAATATTTGCCGTGGTTTTTGCTGATAATCAGGCTTCAAAGCGGGTGTTGCTTAAATCTGGTTTTGAGCAGGAAGCGGTTTTACACAAAGCAATATATAAAAATGAGC
The DNA here is from genome assembly GCA_965200905.1 of Psychrosphaera sp. GTDB lineage: Bacteria > Pseudomonadota > Gammaproteobacteria > Enterobacterales > Alteromonadaceae > Psychrosphaera. The sequence goes on along the minus strand of CBDAVN010000006.1, from coordinate 70,125 downwards.
AGTTCTACGATAAGTACATATTCACAAAATTGAATGATTTGCAGACCGTCTGAGCAAAATTTGTGAGCAATGATTTGGTTATCCACAATCTTAAACATCACTTTTAACATTTATCTACAATATCCACATTTTCTGTGGATAACATTGTTAATCACTTATTTGTAAGTGTTTAACTAATTGATATATATGAGAAATATCAATTGTGTAAAAAACACACTAGAGGTCGGATAAGATCTTAAACGGATAAAAAAAGCCCGCTAATTTATCTTAGCGGGCTTTTTTATACCTTGTTAAGTGCCTGTTTAAGCCATGTCATAAGCTTGGATGGCCGTTAATGCAATAGTGTAAACAATATCGTCTACTAATGCGCCACGAGACAGATCATTAACTGGTTTTCTCATACCTTGTAGCATAGGACCAATACTTATTACATCAGCGCTTCGCTGCACCGCTTTATAGGTTGTATTACCTGTATTTAGATCTGGGAATACAAACACGGTTGCTTGGCCTGCAACAGGGCTGTTTGGTGCTTTCTTACGCGCTACGTTTTCCATTACTGCCGCGTCGTATTGCAATGGACCATCAATTAGAATATCAGGGCGTTTTTCTTTAGCCAATTCCGTTGCTTGTCTTACTTTATCAACATCAGCGCCAGTACCTGAGTCACCTGTTGAATAACTGATCATGGCTACTTTTGGCTCGATACCAAATGCCTTAGCTGAATCTGCAGATTGAATTGCGATATCAGCAAGCTGATCTGCTGTTGGATCTGGGTTAATAGCACAGTCACCGTAAACCAAAACTTGATCCGGTAGTAACATAAAGAACACGGAAGAAACCAAACTTGACCCCGGTGCCGTTTTTACCAACTGAAGAGGAGGGCGAATAGTATTTGCTGTTGTATGTACGGCGCCAGATACTAGGCCATCTACTTCTTCTTGCGCTAACATCATAGTGCCTAAAACAACATTATCTTCTAGTTGTTCTTCAGCAATTACTTCTGTTAAGCCTTTGTGTTTACGTAGCTCAACCATAGGTGCTACATACTTATTACGCACTTTTTCTGGGTTTTCTATGATCACATTTTCGTTTAGCTCAACGCCTTGTTGTTCTGCAACCAAACGAATTTCTTCTGGATCACCTAAAAGTACACACTTAGCGATGCCACGCTGACCACAAATAGCGGCCGCTTTGATGGTTCTTGGTTCATTACCTTCTGGTAAAACAACGGTTTTGTTCGCTTTACGCGCTTTATCTACTAATAAGTAGCGGAACGCCGCAGGAGATAACTTTCTCGACTTACTAGCCGTTTCAACCATAGATTTTATCCAGTCGGTTGAAATATGACTTGCTGTGTGTTCTTTTACTCTTTCGATACGTTGTTCGTCATCCGCTGGTACTTCCAGGTTGAATCTTTGTAATAACAAAGACGTTTCCCAAGTATCAGAAGCGGTTGTTAACACTGGTAAGCCAGTTTCAAAAGCTTGCTTACAAAGTTCAAGAATAGAAGGCTCTGGAGTAAAACCACCAGTTAATAGAATTGCGCCTAGTTTAGTACCATTCATTGCTGAGAGTGAGGCTGCAACCAGTACATCCGCTCTATCGCCAGGAGTTACAAGCAATACACCAGGTCTTACACGGCCTAGAATATTACCTACGGTTCTAGCACAGAAGGTAATACTACGTAAGCGGCGGAACTCCATATCACCACTGTTTAAAATGCCTGCGTCTAAGTAGTTTGCTAAATCCATTACACGAGGCGCAATTAACTCAGCATCCCAAGGCACACAACCAAGCATTTTGAAGTTGTGACGGAAAATTGATAACTGTTGGTATTTGTTGGTTGTCTCTTCGAACGTATTTTCCAGTTGCTCGCTGAAATCATTGGCTAAGTTGCCATTGATATCTCGCGGCGCGCCAACTTTGTTGAAGATACAACCAATCACGCGTTCATTATTAAAACCACCATAGTTGCTAGCGGCAATTTCTAAATGGTCTTCAAGAGTTGCAATTGGCTCATCGCCTGGAGAAATAACAAACACAACATCGGCACCCAAAGCGGTGGCGATTTGACGGTTTATTTTATTGGCATAAGCCTGATTTTTAGTTGGCACTAAACCTTCGATAACCACCGCTTGGTCGGAATCTATATTGGATTCGAAGCGGCCTACAATTTCTTCTAATAAAACGTCAACATTGCCATCACCGATTAAGGTCTCAGCGTACGTTAAATCAAAAGGCTCTGGCGGATTAAGGTGAGACAAATTTCGTAAAATTGCCGTACTTTTTTCTGGACCTTTGTCACCAAACCTAGGCTGTGAAATGGGTTTAAAGAAATTAACATTAACGGCCTGACGCTCCATTGCGCGCACTAGACCTAAAGTAACAGATGTTAATCCTACTCCGGTTCCAACTGGAACCAACATTATTCTGTGTGCCATTTAATTCTCTGTGTTTACACTGCTAATCGGGCTGCATCTTGTGCTATTACCAACTCTTCATTAGTTGGAATAACTAAAACTTTATATAGGGAATCAGTACCTTGAATTTCACCACCAGTACCAAAACGCGCAGCCAAGTTTTGCTCATCATCAATGCTAAGCTGTAATAGTTTTAGATGATTGATCACAGTTTTGCGAATGTGATCTGAATTCTCACCTATGCCACCAGTAAAGACTAATGCGTCTAAGTGCGATAGGGCACATGTGTATGACGCAATGTATTTGGCAACGCGGTAGCAAAATACATCCATTGCTAATTTAGCTTGTTTTTGTTCCTGTTCATTTTCACTATCAAGGGCTTCTTCAAGGGTACGACAGTCATTGCTTAACTGTGATAGACCTAACAAGCCACTCTTTTTATTCAATAAATTATCTACATCGTCAGGGCTATAGCCTTTTTGCTTAAGCAGATAAATGATTAAACCAGGGTCTACATCACCACTTCTAGTACCCATCACCAAACCTTCTACAGGCGTCATGCCCAAAGAGGTATCGACACTCTTACCATTTTCAACAGCACAAATAGAACAACCATTGCCTAAGTGAATTGTGATCACAGAGGTTTGTTCTACTGGCTTATCTAATTGCTTTGCCGCTTCTCGGCTAACATAGAAGTGACTGGTACCGTGGAAACCGTAACGACGAATACCATCTTCTTGATATAGCGTCTTATCAATTGCATACAAATATGCGTGCTCAGGCATAGTTTGGTGGAAAGCGGTATCAAACACAGCCACTTGAGGTTGAGTAGGGAAAGCTTTTTGAGCCGCTCTAATGCCTAATAAATTAGCTGGGTTATGTAGTGGCGCTAGGCCGCTTGTTGCTTCTATTGCTGCGATAACATCATCATCAATTAATGCAGAACTGGTAAATGACTCACCACCGTGAACCACACGATGACCTATTGCGTATACATCTTTACTTAAGTTTTGTTGATCTAATACCGAAACTAAGTGGTTAATCGCACCTAAGTGAGTTTTGTCTTGATTAAGCTCTGCTTTTTGCTTGGCACCGTTTTGTTTAACGGTAATACAGGCATCAGCATCGCCAAGTCGCTCGGCTAACCCTGAAAGGGTGACCTGACCAGACTCACTAGAGATCAGCGCAAACTTCAATGAAGAAGAACCACAATTTAGGACAAGAATTTTTTTTTCGGTGCTCATATCAACCTTAAGCTTTTGAACTTGATAATGAAAGGTGTTATTTTAGAGTAATAACTCCAATATAAAAAGTATTATTGTTTAACAAAAATAGAAAATTTACGTTATTGTTAACCCTATACCATAGTTTAATTCCAAAAGGCTGTCTTCATTTTGTTATCTACCCTGAGAACTGGTTTCAAATTTAGTCAAACTTGGCCCAAAAAAGAGCCATATATGATGATGTTTACACAAACCAAAGCGATCAAATTAACGGATATGGCAATGACGGCTGCGCCGGCAATCGCTTTTGTCACTGCTTGGTTGCAGCTTAACTATCTGGGTTATCAAAGTTTAAACACCGCTTTAGCAATGTCTTTGCTGATCTTGTCGATCCCGTTTCATGGCTACTTTTTATTGGGTAAACAAGCCGATGAGCCTTTACCTTTAGGGTTAAAATCTTGGTATAAAGAGATTGAACAACAATTAAAGGAAAAGCAAGTTGACTTAGCGCAAGTCAGATCTCGCGATGCCGCAAAATCAAACAGACTAACCTATATGGACTTGGCTAAGCTGCTGAAACTGTTATTTGAAAGAAAATAACCACCACTGCTTTATTTATCACTTTGTTATCTTTTGTAATTCTGCTAGTAGGCTAGGGAACAATAGCGTAAAACTTATATCAAAGTTTACTAAGATTGATACTAAGCAGGAGTGTTGTTGCGATGAAAATAATCAAACTACTTACCATAGGCATATCAGCAGCGTTATTAGCAGCATGTGCCAGCAAATATACTTTAACCAAAGAACAAAGAGCGGCGGCTTATAACGACTTTGTTGAACAGCAAAAGTTGGAAAAAGTGGATAGGGTACGCTCGTTTCGTTTGCAAGGTTGGACTCCACTAGGAGATCAACACCTTATTGTTAATGCAAGTATTAATCGCCCGTACTTGGTCACGTTAAGAAGGAAGTGTACGAATCTAGATTTTAATCAAACGATTAAGATCCACAACAATTCAAATATGCTGCAAGCCAAGTTTGACTACATTACGGTACTAGATGGTGTCGAGATCAACTGTTTTATTGAGTCAATTCACAAACTGACTAGAGAACAAAAAAAAGCCATGTTGGCGATTGGTAAACCAGAAAAACAAGATGAGAGTGCAGAAAAAGACTCTTAACAGTAAAAAGATGACAAAGGGTTAGATATCCTTTGCCATCATTACATGAGTAATACCGACTTGTTTGAACTTGTCACCTAATGTGTGATAGCCAAGTGAACGATAAAAATCAATGGCAGTATCCCTCGCTGCCATTTCTATTCTTGTATAACCTAATTTAGCAATATCGAGCTCAGCTGAGTTAACCAAGTGTCTACCTAAACCTTTGCCTTGAGACAAGCTGGACACAGCCATTTGCCTTAATTTGACCAACTTATCCGAAGCGGGTTTAAATAACACTACAGCAACAATTTCATTGTTTTTAAATGAACTAGATTCAAATAAACCAAAATGAAGTTGTTGTTCTTCGCCACTAAGATCATCTTTTGATAAGCTCAAACCTAAAGGCTGGCGCAATACTTGTTCTCTGAGTAGCAAGCTTTGTTTGTACTCGGGAGAATCAAATCGAAATTGCTTGAAGATCATTGTTGCTTAAATGCCAAGTTAAAGTTAACCGGCACTGCCATCGCTATGTTTGGTAAGCCAGCTAACTCAGCTAATTTTTCAATCCCTTTTACCATGTTAAATTCAGCTGCGTTAACTATGATAGTCGAGATGTTTGAAACTAATAATTGCTCGGCTAATTTAGTTACCCTCACTTGAGCTTCAAACGATTGCTTTTGGCCATGTAAATTCAGCGAAAAGGGCAGTACGGTCACCATACTTGTCCCCTCGGCTAGCTCGCTTAGTAACTTAGCGTCAAACTTAGTTTCAATAGTAGCATTAGCAAAACTGCCGACTTTAAATAGATGCTTTTTCATCCGCTCATTACGAATATCGATATTCGATTCTATGCTAGCAAGGTCAATCACCACTTTAGCGAAACCCGAGTTTGACACTTTACCTTGCATAGAAGTGAAATGATGAACTTCAGCAACCACATCCTTTTTAATTGAGACGAAGCTTAAATTAGACTCCGCATTGTTTAATTGCCAGCCAGCCTGAGCAAATGACGTAGCAAGTAAACAAAAACTCAAAACTGTGTTCTTTATTATCATTGTTATTATCCTCTCATTTAACAATGGCGGCAGTTATATATCGAACACAGACCAGATTGGTGCATGATCAGAAGGTTTTTCAATGCCCCTTAATTCGTAATCAATGCCTGTTTCGGTACATTTTTCATTTAGCCCGTGCGTCGCTAATACTACATCGATACGTAAACCACGGTTGTCATCAAAGCCTTTTGAACGATAATCAAACCACGAATATTTATCAGATACATCAGGGTGTTGTTCTCTAAATGTATCTTTAAAACCCCAATCTAAAAGCGTGCCCAGCCATTCTCTTTCTTCAGGTTGAAATGAACATTTTCCCGTTTTTAACCAACGTTTTCGATTGGGCTCACCAATTCCTATATCTAAGTCCGTTGGTGAAATATTAATATCGCCCATTACTACGACATGTTCATCTGCAGATTCATGCTCATTTAGGTGCGTCATCAGATCAGAGTAAAATTGGCGCTTGTATGGGAATTTTACTTCGTGGTCAATATTTTCACCTTGCGGGAAATAGCCATTTAGCACAGTTAACTTATTGCCTGATTTAGACTTTACTGTGACCATAACCATACGTTTTTGATGATCTTCGTTGTCAGTAATAAAGCCTTTTTGCTCTTTTACTATGTTATCCACCAAGTCATTTCTAACTAACATAGCAACGCCGTAGTGGGCTTTTTGGCCATGAATGATGGCTTTGTAGCCTAGAGGCTCGACATCTTCGAAGGGAAAGGCTTCGTTGTGGACTTTGGTTTCCTGTAAGCCAATGATCTCTGGGTTATGTTTATCAATTAACGCTTTAAGTTGATGAATTCTGGCTCTTAGGCCATTGATATTGAAACTAATTACTTTCATATTTTATCGTTATTTTTGTTTAACCTACCGCGGATCATGCCTGTAACCCTTGCACATGGCAAAACAAAATTTATAGAATTTTACATTGTTCATCACCGTTAGAGGAAATTGTCATTTTTCATATCGCACAACACTTTATTTTGCCGTTGGTTGTGGCTTTTTTATTATTCCGCCATGATTGGAAAAAAGCTTATCTGATCATGATAACTACTATGGTAGTCGATATCGATCACTTGTTAGCAACGCCTATTTATGACCCAATGCGTTGTAGTATTGGCTTTCACCCTTTACATCAATTGCCAGCAATAGCTATCTATCTGGTTATGTTAGGGTTTGAAAAAACGCGTTTAATTGGTTTGGGTCTAGTCATCCATATGATCTTGGATAGTTTAGATTGTTATAAAAATTTAGGAATTTGGCTTACTACTTAGTCATGTTATAGCTTGGCTTGTTTTGATAAATAACTAGACGAAATAGCTAAATTGCTTCTATATTCAAAGATAAAGCGCAAATAAGTTATCCATTAAGGTGGTACATGACGGAAGAACTAACAATTGACGAGCTTCACCAAAAAAAGCGGCTGTTGTTTGTTCTCACCTTGACTCAATTGGCTCTTATTCTAGCAGCTTGTACCCAATTCTTCTTTGAGTCCGCTCCCAACCTTATCTTGCTTGTCAGTATTTTCTTTGTGCTTTATTTCGTTCCTTACTACTTTACTTACGCTAAACAGTTTCGGGTTGCGGCCAACCTGTTTTTGTTCATTACTTCAGGCTTAGTGACAGTGCTGATGTGGCAAAATGATGGCGTTAGAGATGAGGCTTTGATGATTTATCCCGCTCTTTTAGTATTTTCTGTGCTATTGGGCTCTAGTCGCATTTTTTGGCTGATCTTCGTGCTAGTGACCATAAATATTTTGTTGGTGGGCTACTTAAATCAAATTGGCGCTGTGTATCACAAAGTTGAACAAGGCAAATTAAGCAGTGCCATTACCAGTGTGATCATTTTTACTGTTATTGCTGCAGGTATAAAGCTGGTTTGGAACGACTTAAGAAGTGCTTTTCGCGAATTAAAAGCTTACAAAGAGCAGCTCGAGCAAAAGGTTGAACAACGCACCTTAGAACTGACAGAGTCACAAAACAAACTAAACGAGGCGGAAAAAATGGCGGCATTAGGCCGTTTAGTTGCTGGTCTTGCTCATGAAATAAACACCCCGATAGGGGTGGCGATGACAGCATCGAGTCACATTAACGAGCAAAACAAAAAAATAAAAAGCAGTGTTGCCGGTGCAACATTAACTAAACCTCAGTTAGAAAATTACTTGGAACAATTGGATCAGAGTGCCCACTTGGTCAATGCCAATTTATTTCGGGCAGTTGACCTTATTGCTGATTTTAAAAAAGTCTCTGTGTTAACCAGCAATGAAAAAAAGTCAGAGTTTGACGTAATTCAAGTGATCGAAGACACCTTACAAACCTTGCAACCTATACTTACAGAGAACAATGTAGATGTGGCATTACAGGCTAATTCTACGGTTCGACTTTATAGTGACCCTGCTAATTTAATTCAAACACTGAATAACCTAGTACTTAATTCACTGTACCACGGTTTTACCGGTGCTATTGAAGACAAAAAAATTCAACTCTCGTTGCACCAAAAACAAAATGTTTTAACTATGCTTTATCAAGACAACGGCGTGGGAATAAGTGATGAAGTAAAACAGCACATCTTTGAGCCTTTTTACACAACCCAACGCAATAATGGAGGCACGGGGTTAGGCATGCACATAGTGTATAACATGGTTACGCAAGGGTTAGGTGGCCAGATTAAAGTAGGCGACTGCGAACATGGCGCTAAGTTTGAGATCACGATACCTTTAGGAGATTAAAATGAAACTAGGCTGCTTTTCAGTAAGTTTAACGGTAAAAGACATTGAGCTATCAGAGGCGTTTTATCGCAAACTTGGTTTTGAGGTCTATCATGGTGATAAAGAGCAAGGTTGGTTGATCATGAAAAACGGTGAAACTAACATTGGTTTGTTCCAAGGCATGTTCGATAAAAATATTATGACGTTTAACCCTGGCTGGGATCACGCAGGGCAAGAAGTTGAGCAATATACGGACGTTAGGGCTGTACAACAACAATTGAAACTACAAGGAGTGTCGTTAGACGTTGAAACCGATGAGTCAGGAACAGGACCTGCAAGCATTGTTTTTACCGACCCAGATGGCAACCAAATAATGATAGACCAACATAGGTAAAGGATGAAGACGATTGGCCTTTTAGGCGGTATGAGCTGGGAAAGTACGCAAAATTACTATCAGCAGATAAATCAAGGAATTAAACGCCAATTAGGTGGTTTACATTCGGCCCAAATTGCGATGTTCAGTGTTAATTTTGAACCTATAGAAAAATGCCAACACCGTGGTGATTGGTCAGCAACCGCTGAAATACTAAGTGAAGCTGCGAAAAGAGTAGAGCAGGCGGGAGCCGACTTCCTGCTGATTTGCACCAATACCATGCATAAAGTTGCGGATGAAATTGGCAGTAATATTGATATTCCTATTTTACACATTGCAGATGCAACCGCAGAGTCGATCAAACAACAAGGCATGTCCAAGGTTGGACTGCTTGGTACTGCCTTTACGATGGAACAAGATTTTTATAAAGGCAGGCTTACTAAGCAACATGGCATAGAAGTTATAGTGCCTAATCTAGTGCAGCGAGAAACAGTACACCGCGTTATTTATCAAGAGTTGTGTTTAGGCCAGATAAAAGCAGGCTCTAAGCAAGCCTACTTAGAGATCATCGATGATTTGCACAAGGCCGGAGCACAAGCGGTTATTTTAGGTTGTACTGAAATCGGCATGTTAGTGCAACAAGCTGATACGGATATAAAACTGCTTGATACCACGCAAATACATGCCGATAAAGCCGTTGAGTTGGCCATTAATTCTAAGCTCTAAGAGCTAAGAGCTAAGAGCTAAGAGCTAAGAGCTAAGAGCTAAGAGCTAAGAGCGTTAGGTATTCTCCGCTACAATCTCACCTAAACGAAGCATCGCCTTTTCTCTATGTCCAGTGATCGGCTGGGCAAAGCTTAAACGTAAATAGTTGTCGAAGCGGTTACTGTTGGTAAATAACCTACCAGGAGTCACTATAATATCTTCGGCTAGTGCTTTTACATATAAGTCTAACGTATTGCATGATTTGGGTAACTGTAACCAAATTGCTAACCCGCCATCAGGCACTGTATAAAGGTGTTCAATTTGCCAATGTTGGTTAATGGTATTTATCAGTCCGTCTCTTTGTTTGATAAGGGTTTGTTTGTATTGGGCAAGGTGCCTTGAGTAGTTACCTTCAGCTAAATAACGAGCCATGCCTTGTTGTAAACCTTGGCTTGTCGCCAGAGAGTTGACAAGTTTTAGCTGTACTATTGCCGATAAATCATTATTTGAGCATAACCAGCCCAAACGTAGGTCACGAGACAAAGACTTAGAAAAAGAGCCGCATAAAATAATGGGGGCTTTGCTTGGAAAAGAGATCAAAGGCCTTGGATTATGATGGAAGCCCAGATCACTGTATATATCATCTTCAATCAAAGTAATATTGTATTGTTGTGCAACATTTACCAAGTTTTGTTTTTCCGGATCTGGCATACAAGCGCCAGTCGGAGTGGCAAAGTTAGGCGTAACTACACAGGCTTTAATATCCCACTTTTCAGCAGCTTGTTTTAATTGCTCAGCGCTGACCCCTTGGGTAAATGAACTAGGTAACTCAACCGCTTGCAGTTGTAACTGTTGCAACAGCTGTAATACACCATAAAAGCCAGGACTTTCTATTGCGACTTTGTCACCGGGTTTGCAACAAGCAAATAAAGCTAAGAATAAGCTGTTTTGGCAACCGGAGGTAACGCAAAATTGCTCTGGGGCTAAATGGGTTTGACGGCGCTGATAGTTTTTCGATAATTGCTCGCGTAGCTCACTATCGCCATTAGGCTCACCATAATATTGGCTGTTGTTATGGCTGTTATGCCTTAACGCTCGGGCAATATGGCGGTTTAAAATGACCTGATGTTGATTTACCTCATTTTGTTGTTTTCTATTTGGGCTAATATCAAACGCGGCACTGCGAGACATGATTTGTTGAAACAGCGCTGGCATATCAATGCTTCTAGGTGATAAAATTCGCTTATTATTTGCTTCTGGTTGTTTGATAGGTTGTTCACTAACGTAATAACCTGATTTAGCCTTTGCATAAATCAGCCCACTAGCCTCGAGCTTATGTAAGGCGTGCTGCACAGTGATCTTTGCGATCTCATGCTCAGAGCTTAATTTCCTGATTGAAGGCAGTTTAGTACCAACCGCAAGTTCACCCGAAAGAATTTGTTGGTGAAGCTGGTAAGCCAACTTTTCATACAAAAATTCACTCATTTAATCTGTACCTATCAAAATTAAATTATTTGTCACTATTAAAGACAGATGGAAAATTTACACTACTCCCGCTTGTAATTCTAGAGGTATGTGTGATGAGTGAGAAAATACGTGAAGCGGACGTCATTTTTCAAACGTCTTTGTACGACAACAAAATTTATGTAAGAGAACAAAAAGGCTGGTGGCAACACAAAAGAAGGATCATTGGCTCAGTGCTAATGTTTTTGTTTGTGGCGTTACCTTGGCTAACTTATAACGGCGAACAGGCTATTTATTTCGATGTTGGGCAGCAAACTCTGCACCTATTCGCATTGACGTTATTCCCAAGTGATTTATTTATCTTCACGTTATTATTTATTTTAGCTGCTTTTGTATTGTTTTATGTGACCAAAAGATATGGCCGTGTTTGGTGTGGCTTCGTTTGTCCTCAAACCATTTGGACCTTATTGTTTAATTGGGTTGAGCGACGCGTCGAGGGCACACACAACAAATCTAAGGCGCTAGATAAAGCACCTATGAGTGTTGAAAAAGTAGTTAAGAAATCAACTAAACACTTTATTTGGGGTCTTATCTCTGTGTTCACCGCATTGGCATTTATGTCTTACTTTGCGCCAGCAAGAGATTTATATACTGATTTCTTCACTCTACAAACTTCTGGTTTGATCTCAGGCTGGGTATGGTTCTTTGCCATTTGTACATACGTAAACGCAGCTTGGATGAAAGAAAATATGTGTCAACATGTATGTCCGTATGCTCGTTTCCAATCTGCTATGTTTGACGACGCAACCTATTTAGTTGGCTACGATGCTGAGCGAGGCGAGGGCAGAGGTAAGCGTAGACGTGGTCAAGAAAAAGCAGCAGGCCAAGGCGATTGTGTAGACTGTGACTTATGTGTTCAAGTGTGTCCTGTAGGCATAGACATTAGAGAAGGTCTGCAATACGAATGTATTAGCTGTGGTCTGTGTATTGATGCATGTGATGACACTATGGATAAGTTTGGCTATAAAAAAGGCTTAATTAAGTTTGCACAAGCGGCAAGTTCGCTAAAAGATAAAAAACAAAACTTAGCTTATTTCTCAATTATTATCTTTACGGTATTAGCGACGTTGTTCTGGTTCCAGCAAAGGATTGTATTTGATTTAACGGTTTCTCGTGACCGCCAAGCTTTATACCGTGTTAACAATGACGGCCATGTGGAAAATACCTATATTATCCAGATCCGAAATAAAACCAGAACTGCTGAAACTTACCAGTTGTCGATGACAGGATTGGATGAACTAGAGATCATTGGCGATAGCCAGATTGTAGTGAAACCTGGTGAGCTGAAAACTACAACTATTGCGGTAGCAACGCCTGATGAGTTAAAGAGAAGGCAAACTAAAGTGAGCTTCAACCTAACTTCTGAAAAAGGAAAGCAAACCTTAACGCAACAGACCTCGTTCTACAGCGGTAGTTAAATAATCTAATATTGATTTGTTTATAGCAAAAGCGGCCTTAGTGCCGCTTTTTTGCTTTTGCCTGAAATTAACTCACTCTAGGTATAATAATATATCGACCGTGTCCCTGAGGTACTGAATCGAGTTCAGCATGACGATTTTGGAGTCAATATATCGAATAGATTACCGCATCGATGCACGATAATGACGTTATCGCTTTTTGTCACTCTGGTGAAAACCAGAGTCTATTGCTCTTTACTCCTGTTATTTAAAAATGTTGTCCGCCCAACGGGCTAGACCGGAAGTAACAGAACCAAAATGATCACCTACCACCACTTGAGTTTGCTCAAAGGCATTAGTCAAAAAGTCATGAATAACTGGAGAGCGGGCAGTACCACCGGTTACGAAAATAACATCAGGCTTGCAGCCTGCTTGTTCTGTCGCTTCAGTCATTAAATCGGCAATTAGATTTAACTCCCGTTCGGTGGAGCTAAAAAAGTCTAAGCGTGAAATGTCTTGGCTTAGCTCTGGTGCTAAATAACCTAAGTCCAAGTGACAAGATTGCTCGGAAGACAAGTCAATTTTGGCTTGTTCTGCGTTATTAACTAGCTGGTAACTTAATCTGTTGCGATAGACATGGATTAATCGCTGTAATAGTTCGGGTTCAGCGGCATCTAAAATTAAGTCTTTTAAAAATCGACCATTTTCCGCGCTGTAGAATTGCGTCTGGGCGTATAAATCATTAATCGCAACAGCATTAAAGTAGCTCTTAATTGGCATAGGTTTACCAGATAGCAACTGACTTTCTGAGCCTAAATTAGGCATCAACATTTTCATTGCTAACTGAATATCAAAGTCGTTACCACCAATACGTTTGCCGCTATGACCAAGTAAATCTTGTTCACGATTGGTTTGTAACTTTCTATCTGGTGACATTAAGATCATCGAACAGTCCGTTGTACCGCCACCAATGTCGACAACAAGCACACGGGTTTCTTTGTCCAGTCCGGCTTCAAATTCTAATCCTGCAGCCACAGGTTCATATTGAAACTCAATATCTTTAAAACCAATATCTTTTGCTGCGTTAGTGAGTACGCTAATAGCTTGTTGGTTACTTTCTTGTCCGTGTTGGCCTTGAAAGTTAATAGGTCTACCAATCACCACTTGGGTTAGCTCTTTTTGCAAACTTTGCTCAGCGTTTTTCTTAGCTTCTAACATCATGGCTGCAACCACATGTTCAAAAAATGCGATTTGTTGTGGCTTAAGTCCTGTAGAGCCTAAAAAAGACTTTGGTGATTTGATGTAATAGCCTTCACCTGGATCATCAAGGTATCTTGACAATGCTTGCTGACCAAACGAAAGGTGAGTATCAATGCCATCAAGTTTAAGGTCGAGCAGTTCTTCTTTACCTTGACTAATTAAATAGGCACGCTTTTTCGAAAACGCCTCGTTATAAGGTTCGGCTAAATGCTGCTGTAACCAATTAACTATGATCTCTCGACTAGGGGAGTACAAAGATGAGGCCATATATTTACCATGCTCACCTAATTGCAACATATTAGGCTTACCATCTTGCATCACTGCCATTGCACAATTAGAAGTACCGTAATCAAATCCCAGCATTTATAACTCCATCGTCTCCAGAAAAAAGGCGAAGTAGGATAATGACACAGCGAACAGTGCGCAAGTGAATTTATCGCTTTGTTCTGCTCAAAAGTCATTATATGTTTAAATTTCTTCCATATTCTTCTATATCGCTTATTATTCATCTCGCTTTCCTGTCAGGAATACAAAAGAATTTAATCGTTAATTCAAACAGTTAACTTTTAAATCAGAACATAAGGAAGAACGATGACGTTTGGTGAATTTTTAAAACAACAACGAGAAGCAAAAGACTGGAAACAACCCGAAGCCGCTGAAAAAATTGCAATAGAACAATCTTATTTATCGAAATTGGAAAACAATAAAGCGATACCTTCGCCCGATGTATTCGACCGTTTGTTGAAGGTATATCAATTTTCAATTCAACAGATCAGTGAGCAAGTGCAAAGCTCGGAGTTAGAAAAGCTCAAAGATATTGTAGTGATCCGTGAGTTTATTGTGTCAACCCAACAACGCAGAGACAAAGACAAGCGTCGTTTCCTAGTCGTTGGGACTGTGGCGTCTATGTTAGGTGCATTTTTATTGGCTTTGGGGATCGCAACGAAAGGCCATGTGCGGCTGGACTATATTTATGAGTCGAAAGGGGTAGTTAAAGACTCTGAGAGCATTTATACCTTTTCACCTATGCCTTATCACCGCGAGTTTGCCCGTAAGATGTCGACCGAGCGGAGCAGAGAACAATTAAAGAAAAAGGCACTATTTAACCGTTTAGACTATAAACAGGTGACTTCGACCGAAGATAAAGGGGCGTTTTATGACCAAAAAGTCGAAGGCGGAACCAGACGTTTTCATCAGGTCGACAGCCGGATAAAAACCAGTGTTATGCCATTTTATTTGGGTGTATCATTTGGTGTGATGTTTCTTGTTGGTGGCCTAAACTTATTTTATGTAAGTCGTCGCTGGTAAGGTAGGCAACTAACCATTTTCTATTTACAAAAGTAGGCGCAAGCCTGCTTTTATTTTTTCTTTTTAATCCATAAAATAGTCTGGCTTTTCATCGAGTTATCAGGCAAATTAAGTAGCCGAATTAATGGATTAATACTCATGCAAAGCGACATTTCTTTATCTAAGGTTAAGCAGTTTCCACCTTTGATGTGGATCCTCTTGTTTGGCTCATTTATTACCCGTGGCAGTTTTTATATGGTATGGCCGTTTTTAGCGGTGATCTTGTATGAAAAATTTGCCCTATCCGCTACTGAAGTAGGCTTAGTGTTATCGGGTGCTGCCATTGTTTCTGTATTTGTTAGCTTCATCGGTAGTTCTTTATCTGATCGCTTCGGTCGACAAAAGCTCATGTACAGCACGGGTGTTCTGTACATAATTTCATTTTCCCTACTCGCCAATGTCGACACCGTCTTTGGTTTTGTCGTTGTTATTACCTTGTGTTCTATTGCTACGTCGCTATGGCGGCCTTTAACTTCAGCACTGATTGGCGACCTAATTGATGATTCAAGTGTTAGAGAGCTAGCAATGCAATCCATGTACTTCATTGTTAACGTAGGCTGTGCAGTCGGGCCATTATTAGGTGTTTGGTTAGGCTTAACGGGTGAGCAATCCAGTTTTTATATCACCACGGTTGCTTTTGCTTTTTTACTTGTACTGCTGAGATTGGGTTTTCAAAATCATGCTAAACGAGAACATGCTACAAGAGAAAACAAAGCGGACAGCGCATCTTTAATCGACAAAGCTTTAGAACAACAGGAAAAAGAGCAAGCGTCAGTTGGTATGGCTAAGGTGATTAAAATATTGCTGCAAGACAGATTGCTACAGTGCTTAATCTTAGCAAACGTGATCTGCATGTTTATTTACGGTCAAATGGATAGCACTTTGATCCAGTACTTAACGCGAGAACAAGTCCCTGAGTTGTTAGAGCTTATCTCAACCTTGATCTTCACCAATGCTTTGATCATCATTACCAGCCAATTTGTGTTGCTTAAGCTGATGGCAAAGTACTCAATCGTCTCAAGGATCCAAATGGGTCTAGTACTACTATTACTGTCGCAGATATGGTTTGCGATAAATCCAGCACACCATTACTGGGGATGGATTGGTGCGGTGATCATTATCAGCTTTGCCGAGGCAATATTATTTCCAACTATGAACGTGCATATTGACAGAATAGCGCCACAACACTTACGCGGGGCGTACTTTGGGGCGTCTTCATTCTACGATTTTGGCTTTGCCTTTGCGCCATTAGGTGGCGGTATCATTCTAGATCTTTGGGGCGGCAGCACAGTGTTTGTAATAACCGCATCATTAGTATTGGTGGTTATGGTTCTATATGCATTGTTAGAAAAGATGCCTAGACCTGAAATTGAAGCTGATAGATTGTAATCGTCTGTAAAGAGCTTGCTTAGACTGTAGAGACAAACACACATTCAGCCTTACGCAATTTTGTAATGTTAGTACTATCATTGAAGAAAAAAATAAAATAATGATAGGAGGACACAATGCAAACTGATATGCATTATTACGGAACTTATGCATTAGCTCGTATGGCTGGATTTGCTGTAGAAGAGGCTCGCGTTATAGCCTATTCAGCACAATTTGTTGATGATTCAACTGAGCAAGACAGTGAGCCGCATGCCGATGGCGGTTTACTATATGGTATTGCAACGGCACACACCAATGCTCAAGTAATGAAGAATAATCTAATTAAAAAGCTGCAACAGCGCAGGGTTTGGACCCCATTTCATTTTCTCCCCGGTGGAGAAGGTGACACATTCGAACAAAAGCTACTTTGTGTTAAAGACTCAAAGATAGCCAACCAAATGTTAGCTAACCATATTAACCATGCTAAAGATTCAAGTTATGGTTTGCACCTAATGGGCATAGCTTGTCATGTTTATGCAGATACTTTTTCCCATTATGGCTTCAGTGGCATAGGCTCAAAGCAAAATAGAGTACACGACCCAAAACCTTTAGACGTAAAAGACCCTGGTATGGCCGACTATTTAATATCACGGCATAGTGCTTTTATTAATAAGTATGCCTCTGAAAGTTTGACGTTAAAGCTAAAAAAATGGTTCAGCAAACTTGCCAGTGCCGTCGGCGAAGAATTCTCAGGCTCACTAGGACATGGTGCGGTTGGCACCTACCCAGATAGACCTTACCTAAAATGGCAATTTACTTATGAGTTAACGGGAAAAACTGAAATTAGAGACAATCCCGCTACTTTTTTAGAAGGTTGTGAAAAACTACATCAGCAGCTTGTCGCGTTTGGTAAAGCAAGAAACCCCGAACATAAAGCCAATACCGAATTTTCAGCGGTGAAAGACAAAATAGAGCAAATTTTAAGGTCTGAGCTGCCGAAAAAGAAAATGGGTAAATATCCAAAAGGGCGTATTGACTTGTGGAAGGATGCAGTAATCAATAATGAATTATTCCAATCAGAAAAAAATGAAGCTTTGCAATATGATCCCCAAGACTGGGAAAACCAAAAGCAGAGCTTTCATACTAAGGCAAGCTCAGAGCAGGGCATTAAACTTGATGTTTACAAGTTCCATCAAGCGGCAACCTACCACAGGTATTTTGTGTTAAAAGATCTCTTGCCAAGAAACGGCATCGCCGTATTTTAGGATTTAATAAACAAGCCACCTTCTAGGCAAGGTGGCTTTGTTTTCAGCTTATATCCCTCAATCAACAATATCCCTCAAACGTTCTCGCATAAAATCTGCTCCCTTGTGTTGATTTAAACTAACTGTGTACTAACCTATTTAGAATACTTTAAAAGATAAGCTATTAGTGGAATGAAGTAGTTTGGAAAAAGCAGACCTTTTGCTAGCTCATTGTTATATTTCTTAAAAGGGAGGTTTTATGGATTGGGAAGAAAAGTATTTAGATTCATTGAATAAAACAAATACTTCGTTCGCAACATTAGTTTTAACTTACTTGTTTTTAGTTGTTTATTTAGGACAAAGAACAATTAAATTTATAAACAATGAGATAGAATATTTTTCTGAACAACAGCAAGTCCAACAGATGGAGCAAGGTCTAACCTTTTTCAAACTTAGCTTTTCATATGAAACGATGAATGTAGTATGGGTTTGGACCTTAGCACTCATTCTCTGCTTACTGTGTTCCTTGTTAATTAAGAGAAAGCTTTTATGTCAAAAAATGTCGACTAGCTATAATATGACTTTCGAAGATATAAGTCTTTTGGTGCATTTCGATCTTCTATCAGGAGCAATTTCAAGGTTTATTAACCCAATATTTTTAATATCATTTTTGGCAAGCCTTATTGTTATTATTCTCCAGATTACTCACCTAATTGATTTTTTATTGCATATTGGTGAAGAACTAGCTTCTATGCTGGTGTTAGCTGGTAGTCTGACTGCGTTAGCCGTTTTGTTCATTTTTAGTTATCTATTTTTGTATCGAAATTAATCAAAGGTGAAAGTTACAAAGTTAGATAAGCATAACAAGCCAATGCACGATTAATAGTATGGTTTACTGATAAGGTTATATTTGACCAGGTAAGGGGCGCATTAATACCTTACATCAATGAGCTCTATGCCTTGGCTCCCAGCAAGAAAAACTATAAGCTATCGAAATGTGACTGAAAATTAAGCTTAGAGCAATTAATTGAGCAGGTTAACATTTGTTGCAGCTAAAACTACTCTGCAACAGGTTTAAGAGTGAAAATAAAAAAGAGCTAGCACCTGCTAGCTCTTTTTGTGTCAAAGTTAAAACTACTTCGAAGTAATTCAAACAGCTACCTTTAGCGTTTTAAATACCATTTAGCTGGCCACCAAACTGCTGCAGAGATCACTGATACAATGATTAATGTAATCAGCCACGTGATAAACGCTCCGTTACCAATCAGTTTAAATGGATGCCAACTTGGCTGAGCAATAGCTCTCGACGATAAGTTATTGTAACTGTCTGGAATGTTTGCGATTTGGTTGTTGTCTGTATCTGGTAAATTCTGTAGATAGCGGATCAATGCAACCCATTGTTTAGTTTCTTGCAAGCCAGGTTCTGGACTTGTGTCAACTACGGCTTCAGACAATCCTGCTAATGGCTTACCTTGTTTGTCTTTTGGCACAATCGCCAATATGCCTTTAGTAAAGTCTTCGACAAGTGTCATCATAGTTGCGTTGTATAAGTTTGCCGCGACTCGATACAGCTTTTTATTTTTACTTGAATAATCCAGCTCTTGATAAGAGCCGTCAGGCATTAGCTGTTGTATACCCGTTACTCGATCGAAGAACATACGATTGGGGTTGTACTGGAATTTTAAGCCGGAAACATGAAGAAAATACTCGCTGCCTTTAAGCGGCACCACACTGGTGGTTACTTCTAACGCGTCTTTGATTTCCGCCGCAGTTACGTAGAAGGAGACAAGTGGATAACCCATAGTGTCATCTTGGCCAATACCCAATGGCATAACGCTGAAAGCATCTGCAACTGATATCTTGCCTGTTTCTCCTACTAAGATGTTGTCTCGTACTAAACCGTTTGACTCAATGGCGAAAGCAATAGGATCTTCAGGCTCAAGCTGGCTGATGTGCCAACGAATAGAGTCGGCAACTAACGCACCAACGTTACTTTCAGAATGGTTAACTAATAGAGGAAATTTAGTTTCCGCAATGATCTGATTAAACTCTAGAGATTCAGGCGCTAAGATCAGGGTTTCTATGGTTGTCTTGGCGTAATCATCTATTTGTTTTTGCACCTCGGCATCACCCATTATTGCATCGTCTATTGCTTGTAGGTGGTAGTTTTCAAGTGTGAGCTGGCCGTTACTAAATTGTAAGTCCATAACACCAACAAATTTACCGTAAGCGCCTGCATGAACAATCAGAGTGTCGTTAACATTAAGTGGCTGAGGTAATTCGCGGCTGGTGTGGCCGCTCACGATAACGTCTATGCCATCGACTTGCTGAGCAACAATTTCGTCTTCCGAAATGGATTTGTCTTGCCAAATGCCACTGTGAGAAATAAAGACAACAAGGTCTACTTTATGCTGCTGACGTAATACTTGAACCATTTGTTTTGACGTGGCTATTGTGTCTTTAAACGTAAGTGGTTTAGCAAAAGGCGAGACTTCAACCGCATCTTTACCCATCATGCCGTAAAAACCGACTTTTACGCCGTTAATGTCTTTGACTATGTATGGCGGAATTTGCCTTTGTTCAAACACTTTTTGTAAGCTGTCATCACCAGCTGCATCAAGGTCAAACTCTATATTGGAGTATACGATTTCTGGAATGCCACCAGCATTGTAAGCTGAGTCTAGGATACGAGCTAAACCGTCAGGCCCTAAATCAAATTCATGATTTCCTAACGTAGTAATATCAATACCAATTTGTTTCATTAACTGCAATTCCATGCCTGTTTCTCTAATTCCCATATGAAATAGAGACCCCATAGAAAAATCGCCAGCATTTAAACCAATAACAGGGTGGTTACGCTCAGCTTTAATTTGCTTAACATGGGTAGCAATACGCGACCAGCCACCTTTGGTTGCATCGTTATTTATACGATAGGGGGAAAAGTCTATGGTTGGTGCAAAGCCCTGAAATCTTGAGTGCAGATCATTAAAGTGAATGATTGAAAAACGTTTACTATCTTTATCCTCGGTCGAAGCTGAGGTGTAAAACGATAGCAATAAAGAGCCGATAAATAGAATAAAACGTAGCATAAATGTTTGGTTATTATTGGTATTTGTTGTGAAGATACGCAAATTAACCACAATAGAAAAGATCTTTATGGCATTTGTTTCAACTCAGCCGTGTTTAATCGTTTACTCATTAACCAAGTTACGCGGGCATGTTGATTTTTGGGGGGCGAATTTTGCTCAATTCCAAGCGCTTTTAATCAAGGCGCTTCCTTGCAGGCTTAGTAATCTAAGTCAAGAGGAAACAACACAGAGTAAAATCGCTTGGATTGAGCCCTCTGGGCAGCACGAGTTTGGCTTTTTCACCCGGTACGCTCAGGAAATCCACTATTTTCAATGTCTAATTTACGGCAAAGCAAAACTCACTGCTGCAAAAACGTGCAACAAACATCAACATGCCCTAGTTAACGGATGATCAATTTTCACAGATGCCGTAAACTCAAAGCTAATAAAAGCAATAACAATGGAATACACATCCCCTGATGTTACAGGTGTTTCAATCAAACCGACTTGAAGTGCTGGTCACTTTATTATCTGAGCAAGTAAAGCAACCCGCCAATGCTGACGATATATTTGCCGCTGAAACTGTGATGGTTCACAGCCCAGGTATGTCTCAATGGTTAAAGCTGCAATTAGCCGAGCGCAATGGCATCGCAGCGAATATTGATTTTCCATTACCTTCTTCTTTTATTTGGCGTTTGTATCAAAAATTATTACAGAATGTGCCTGCAGAAAGCCCATTTAATAAAGATAAAATGAGTTGGCGCATTTACCAGTTATTGCCAAAACGATTAACACAAACTGAGTTTGTTGCTGTCTCTCAGTACTTGGCTGCGAAAAAGCCCATTTCACATCAGCAGCTTGAGCAACAGTTGAGCTTTGAGCAATTAAGGCGCTTTCAGTTAGCAGAAAAAATTGCCGACGTATTCGATAATTACCTTATGTACCGCCAGCATTGGCTCGAGCACTGGCAGCTTGGCCACAACGACTTACCGCTCGATGGCTCAAGCGATGATATTAAACAACAAGAGTGGCAGGCCATACTGTGGCGAGATTTAGTGAGCGACATAGAGCAAAGCTACGAAAATAATGTTGAAGAAGCGCCTCTTAGCCGTGCCCACATGCACCAACTACTATTAGACAAACTGATAGAATGTAAAAACGACAGTAGAGCTTTGAATGAGCTCCTCACAGCTTTACCTAAACGTTTGTTTGTGTTTGGTATTTCAACTTTGCCAAAGTCCCAATTAGAAGTGCTACAAGCCTTGGGTGAGCACATTGACGTTCAGGTTATGTGGTTAAACCCATGTGCGCTGTTTTGGGGCGATATTTTATCGGATAAGACTTTAGCTCGTATTAATGCCAAAGATGCCAAACAAGCATTAATTGCACAGACCAATATAGAACAAAAGGAGCAGTACTTTATTGTCGGCAACCCGTTATTGGCGAGCTGGGGCAAAGTAGGGCGGGACTATTTGGATAACTTGGCCAAAGCTGACATCGATATGATGGATATCTTTATCGAACAAGAGCCGGACACCTTATTAGCCAAGTTACAGCAAGATATTTTAAACCTTGAGTTTAGAGGCGAGCAAACGCCATTAACTCCAGAGCAAATTCATAGTGATTTTGGCAAACGAAATATAGCAGCAACCGATGACTCAGTATTGGTGCACAGTTGCCATAGCAGAATAAGAGAGTTAGAAGTTTTAAGAGACAAGCTACTGGGCTGGTTTGAGCAAAATCCAGAGCTACAAGCAAAAGACGTATTGGTTATGGTGCCAGATGTTGAGCAATACGCGCCTTTTATTGATGCTATTTTTGCCAAGCGTGAAGGCAAAAAACATGAGTTTATACCTTATACCATAGCCGACCGCGGTGGTTTGTTAGAAAACCCACTACTAAATACCTTTAATCAGTTATTACTGTTACCAAGCTCCCGCTTTAATGTTTCAGAATTGCTCGACCACCTTGAAGTACCAGCTATGTTAACGCGCTTTGGGTTATCAGATGCCGAGCTTGTACTGCTGAAAAGTTGGATCAACGACTGTCAAATCAAGTGGGCGAAAAGTGCTAAGCACAAAGGTGATTGGGGTTTACCGCAAATTGAGTTAAACACTTGGGTTTATGGTTTAAAGCGGATGTTGTTAGGCGTGGCGTTACCTGAGCAAGGGATTTGGCAGGATATTTTAGCTTATCAGCACATTGAAGGGTTAAACGCACAAACCTTAGGTAAGTTGCTAAATTACTTCAGCTTCTTACTAGAATTGGAACAAGAGTTACAACAGCAAAAAACGTTATCGCAATGGCACAGTTTAATTGGCCATTTAGTTGATTATTTGTTTGACCAGCAAGAGCATGAGCTAAACACCCAATTGACAGTGCAAAAGGTCAGAGAAGCTAACCAAAGGTTGCTTTCCTATGAAAGTTTATCGCATTCAGGTGAAAGTGCGGCTAATGAAGTAAACGAAGAGCAAGCGAAGATAGGTTATCGTTTGTTACAGCATTATTTTGTCACAGGCTTAAATGAATCTGGTGTAGTGCAGCGCTTTTTAGCTGGCAGCATGAATTTTTGTACTCTGATGCCAATGCGTAGTGTGCCGTTTAAGGTTGTTTGTGTATTGGGCTTAAACGAAGGCGATTACCCAAGGCAAGTTGACCCAATTAGCTTTGATTTAGTTGGTTTAAATTCGCCACGCAAAGGCGATCGCTCACGTAAACACGATGACAGATATCTGTTTTTGGAAGCTTTAGTCTCTGCCCGTGAAAAACTGCACTTAAGTTTTGTTGGTCAGTCGAGTAAAAACAATAATGCCATGGTGCCCTCGGTTATTTTATCTGAGTTGCTGGATTATATTGATAGCTCATTTATCGCCGAGCATAATCAAGACTCGGTGGTTGATTCGATAAAGATAAATCATAAATTACAGCCGTTTAATCAAAGTTACTTTCAGCAAGAACAGAAACAAGAGCATCAGCAGGAACACTTGCAAGAACAAGTAGTTGAAGGTGCCAAAGTGCATTACCAAAGCTTTGACCAAGATTGGTTTGAGCTTGCCAATGCCAAGCACTCGGAGCGAATACTGTCTAAAAATAACGAAACGGTTAGTGCAAGTATTAGCTCAGAGGTCGCTAAATTAGAAGATAATAAATTAGAAAACTCTAAGTTAGAGGGGCTGCAGTTAAAGAATGTGCAGTTAAGTCAGGATTTAGACTTAGCCGACTTTATTGACTTTTTTAGCCATCCTATTCGTTATTTCTACCGCCGTGTCCTTGATATTCGTTTGGAGCTGACAGAACAGGAATTGTCGGATCACGAAGTATTTAGCCATGACGGCTTAGATAGGTTCAGCACATTAACGCAGTTGATTGAAAAGTCACTGCTTAACAAAGAAGTAAGCGCACAAACCTATTTGCGCTCAGGCCATTTCCCTACGCAAAAGTGGGGTGAAAAGCTATACGAACAATACTTACAACAAGCAGGTGAACTAGCATCCTTTGTTCGAGAGTTATTTGGTGATGATGTCACTCTTGAGGCGCTCCCTCTTGAGTATTCGCATGAAGGACAGCTTCTACACGGTCAAGTAACGATAACCGAACAAACATCGGCTAGCGGTACAACTTTGTATCATTCTTTTGAGCTGAGAGCCGGAGATGTAAGACCACAAGACAAACTATCAGCTTGGCTACAGCATTTAGTCAAAAGTGCCTGTTTCAAATCGGGTGTGACCTTATTAATTGATAAAAAAGGAAAGCTGCAGTGGTTTGAGCCAATGGCACCAGATCATGCGCAAACATTGTTAACACCTTGGTTGCACTTGTTTAACCAGCAGCAAGGGAAGCTGTTAAAATGGCATGTTAGCTTGGCATTAGCTTATGTAGAAGGACAAAATAAAGGCTTGAGTTTGCAAGCGTTAGATAAAGAAATAATGAAACAACTTACGCCTAATGGCTTTATTAGAAACCTTGCTGACGATGCCTATGTAAGCAAAGTCATAACAGGTACTAATGATCTGCCGGAAGACTTTGCAGAGCTTAGCCAAGCATTATTAGCTCCCATGCTGGAAGAACTTGTCGTTCAGTCAAAATCAAAAGCCAAACCTTCGGCTTTAGAGCAAGGAGAAGGGTAAATGTCTGAACATACAAATAGTAATATGCAGGCACTGGAGCCGTTAAACCTAGCACTGGATCAAAACGCCTTGATTGAAGCCAGTGCTGGCACAGGTAAAACGTATACCATTACTACGCTTTATTTACGTGCGCTGTTAGGGCTTATTAAAGGTAAATTTGCAGGACAGTTTGCTCCTTTATCTATCGATCAGATCCTTGTTGTAACTTTCACCGAAGCGGCAACCCAAGAGATCAAAGATAGGGTAAGAACTAAGCTGCAAGAGGCACAGAACGCGTTATTAGCTGGTACAGCGAAAGATCCAAATCTTAATCAACTGCTGATTGAGTTTAGACAAAGTTTTACCGCTCAATTTACTGATAAATCCGAGTCTGATGCAGACTTGTTTGCTTATCATCGACTTCAAGACGCCATTACCTTAATTGACGAAGCTTCTATTTTTACCATTCATGGCTTTTGTCACCGCTGTTTAAAGCAGTTTGCTTTTGAAACTAACTCAAGTTTTGAGCAAACCTTTGAAATGGACGCTAAACCAACACTTTTAGGTGCGTTACAAGACTTTTGGCGCAAACAAGTATCAGGCTTATCTGGGCATGAATTCACTTGGTTTGCCGAGTATTGGTCTGAACCTGATGGCTTGTATCAAGCGATTGCAGAAGTCTTAGGTAAGCAAGTTAATATAAAACCCAAAGTAGATACGCAAAACTACCAAACTTTACTGGCTGAACATAAAGCCTTGACCCAGCAAGTAAAGCAAGATTGGGTAAAACAAGATTTCACCAGTGCCGTTGCCAACTCAGGCATTAAGAAAACCACTAAGACCTACAAACAGCTGGTCAAAGTCTCAGAGTTTGCCAACTCCAAGCAAAGCCTGATGAAGTTTGCTAAAGGTGATGGTTGGCATTTATGGAGTAGTGAGACACTGCAAAATGCCAGCAACTTTGCCAAAGGGGCCGAGCTTTTTAGTCATCCATTATTAGCAAGCATAGATAATTTGGCGCAAGTTGAAAGCAAACTAAGACAAGGCCATTTTCAAGCTTATTGGTTGCAACAAGCGAAAGATTACATAGAGCAAAGAGCAGGGCAGCTTAAAACGGAAGCGCAGATCATTAACCCAGATGATTTATTATCAGAGTTATTATTAGCGATTAACCATGATCACGAAGGCAATTTAATAAAAGCCATTCAACACACTTATCCTTTGGCCTTTATCGACGAATTCCAAGACACTGACCCAGTGCAGTATGGCATTTTCAGCTCAATTTACGGTGATAAACCTGATCCCAAGCCTAACCTTAATGAACTTGAAGGAGAGCAGGACGAGCAACAACAGCTTGGTTCTGCCAGTATGATCTTAATTGGCGATCCAAAACAAGCTATCTACAAGTTCCGTGGTGCTGATATCTTTACCTATATCCAAGCAAAACAAGATATCGATGAGAAACAGCACTACACCCTAGTGAAAAACTACCGTTCTCACCCTAACTTAATCAAAGCGGTCAATGCTTGTTTCTCTTTGACCGAAGATAGCTTTCAACATAAACAAATTCCGTTTATTAATGTAGGCGCAGGTAAAGACCAAAGTGTTGCGTTAAATAACAAGGATGGACAGTGTGCTAACTTGGCTTTTTGGCAGCTAACGGCTGATAGCGAGCAAGAAACCGAAAAACCTAAAACTGGTTTTGCTAAAGGCGAAGCTGAAGGCTTGTTAGCGAAATGGTGCGCTTATGACATTCAGCAACAGCTACTTTTGGCAAAAGACAACAAGCTAAAAATTGCTGATAGGACGGTTAGACCGCAAGATATAAGTGTTTTGGTTCGTAATCGTCACCAAGCTAGCTTAGTGAAAAAGGCTTTGTCGGAGTTGGGGGTTGCAGCGGTTTTTATCAGCCGCGACAATGTTTTTAAAACTGAGTTAGCCAAAGACTTACTGCGAGTACTTATTGCCTTAGAGTCGCCATATAATGAATTGAAAGTAAGAGCAGCGAGTGCAACGCAGCTTTTTGCTGCTGACATTGAGCAATTAACTCAATTAAATCTTAATCCTGAACTTTGGCAGCAAAGGTTAGATATGTTTGTCCAAGCGCACCAGCTTTGGAGTCGAGGCAAAGTAGCAAGTGCCATCAAGGTACTGACGGATCATGCTAAAACCTTCACCAAGTGGCGAAATGATGACAATGTTGATGCAAACAGAGCGATCACAGATTTTAGACATCTAATCGAGCTTATTCAGCAACAATCTGTGCGTAAAGCGGGTTCGCAAAAACTCTTGTTATGGTTCGAGCAACAGGTATTAGCAACAGATAACTGGAGTGATGCCAGTGATGAGCAGCAGTTAAGGCTAGAATCTGATAATGACCTAGTCCAAATTGCTACGCTACACGCTTCTAAAGGCTTAGAATATCCGATTGTATATTTGCCATTTATCACCGAGTACAAAGCGGCACAAAAGGCGATATATAACGCTAACTCAGATGCCAATCCAGAAAGTAATGGTTTGTCTTACAAAGTCGATAATGCGGGTATTGAAATGCAAATTGCCGAGCACGAACGTGTCGCCGAAGATTTACGTTTGTTATACGTGGCAATGACAAGACCCATTCATCGATTGGTGCTAGGTTTATATAACATTCAAGCGCCAAGAACGAAAAAGTCTGACATTAAGCATACAGCAATAGGGCAATTGTTATTTGCCGAGCAAATTGCTGCCGATATTTTCATCGATGATGAGCAGATCTACAATCAATGTCTTAATATCCAACATACCGTAAACCAAGCTACCAAAAGCAATAGCGTTGAAGTCATTAAAGCCGAAGAGAGTATTGTGTTTGATACCTTCAAACAAGCAACTCAGTTTTCGTCTTTGCTAGAAGCAGAACAAGAAGTCTCGAAACTGGGCTTTACCCCATTTTCTGGTGATATGTCGCACAATTGGCGGATGTTGAGTTACTCGGCATTAGCGGCTTCGCATCATCACGAACATGAGCAATGGCTCCCTGGTGTCTCTGACGAAGCCCCTGAGCAAATAAGTGCTGATGATGTAAGTGCCGAGGAAACCATCAAAACGTCGTTTAGCTTTCCTAAAGGTGCCAATGCAGGTAGTTGTTTACATTGGATATTAGAGAACTTAGATTTCAGTCAAGCGGTGCATGAACAAGTAGAGGCAATTGAGCAAGGTTTAGATAGGTATGGTATTGCGTTGGAATGGACTGATGTTGTCGTCAATTGGATGCAGCAAGTATTAAACACGCCAATGTCACTTGCCCAAGAGTCGTTCGCCCTTAAAGATTTAGCGGAGTCAAACAAATTAGTAGAAATGGAGTTTTACTTTAGCTTTGAACAGCTATCGCCGGATATTTTGCGCAATGCATTATTAATGTCTGGTATTGATAATAACCAATTTAACCTGTCGCTATTTGAAGACAAGCAATATTTAGCTGGCATAGTGAAAGGTTTTATCGACTTAACCTTTGTTCATCAAGGCAAGTTTTACGTATTGGATTATAAATCAAATCACCTTGGTCAAAGCTACGACGATTATCAAACCGAGGCTATGGCACTTGCTATGTCCGATCACAATTATCAACTGCAAGCCTTGATTTATACCCTCGCGTTACATCGATTTTTACAGCAGAGAATGAGCAATTATCACTATGACCAACACATAGGTGGCGCTGTTTATTTATTCTTGCGAGGAATGTCAGGTGATGGTAGCCAAGGCCCTGATAGAAAAGGGGTTTATGATGTTTTGTTTAAAAGAGAAGTGATTGAATATTTAGATAACGCGTTACTAAAAAGTGGTGCATTACCAGCAAAACCAGCAAATATAAAGCAAAGCCTGGAACAAACAAGTGCACCAGTTCCTGCTCAAGCGAAAGTTGGCACAACAAATAAAACAACAAGAAAAACTAAGACAAAAACACAAGCCAACAGTAACCAAATGGGGTTTGATTTTGACTGAAAAGAGAAATGAGTCAGTGATGACAGAGCACACGGCAAAAGACCAATTAGCACAAACGCAAAACCCTTTTGGCAAAGGTAATGTATTTGCTTTAAACGCGGCAGAGTCGGCGCCTGTTTTAACTTATTTAAAACAAGTTGAACAAGCCGGTAACATTCAAGCGGTAGATTATCACTTTGCTAGTTTTATCTTCACTGAACTGAGTATGAACTTATCAGTTTATCAGGACAGTGCGCAATTTAATGTTATTAACTTAATGACTTTGTTGGCTGCTTATACCTCTACTCAAGTGTTAAACCAGCATACCTGTGTGCAACTAACGAGTTTTAACCCTTCTGTCGCTTTTAAATTGGCATTACCCCATGACTTGCCATTGCCACAGACAAACCATTGGTTAGAAATTGTTGCTCAAAGTAAAGTTTGTCAGCAGTTTACCTCAGAGTTAGAAGCTGTGACTTTGCCATTTGTCTTGTATGGCGATTTACTTTACTTAAACCGTTATTTTCAATACGAGTGGTTTATTGCTGAATTTATAAAACAATCAAGTACCGCTAGAGGTTGTTGGTTTGATGCAATTTCACAGCAACAAGTGAACACAATTTGTGAGCAATATTTTGAACCTGTGGCTGCGGACGAAACGGACTGGCAAAAACAAGCGGTAAGCAATGCCATTAAACGCCGTTTTGCCGTAATAACCGGTGGGCCAGGTACAGGTAAAACAACCACAGTTGTAAAGCTCCTTGCTTGTTTGCAGGAACTAAAATTAGCGCAATCTAGCAATACACTGAATATTCAATTAGTAGCGCCAACGGGTAAAGCGGCACAAAGGCTTTCGGAGTCGGTATCTGCATCGGTGAATAATTTAGGTCTAGCAGACCAAATACAACAAGCAATACCAACCCAAGCTGCAACTATCCACCGTTTGTTAAAACCTAGAGGGTTAACTCAGTTTACCTATCACAAAGATAACCCATTAACGCTAGATGTTCTGATCTTAGATGAAGCCTCTATGGTGGATATTAGTTTAATGTTTAAACTACTGACTGCGTTACCGAGTCATGCGCAAGTGATCTTACTTGGTGATAGGCAACAGTTAGCCTCGGTTGAAGCCGGTAATGTGTTGGCTGAGTTAGCGCAAAGCCAAAATAACGACTTTATGGTTGAGCTTAAAAAGAGTTACCGTTTTGACGATAGCAGTGAAATCGGTCAATTGGCCAAAGCCATTAAACAAGGACAAAGTGGCGCAGCACTGAAACAGCTTAAGCAAAGTGGCCAGAGCCTACATTGGTATCAGGCAGAACAAAACCAGTTGCCTTTGCTTGTGGAATACGCAGTTGAACATCATGTAAAGCTAAGACAGTTAACTCGTTCCCTTGATTTAGCTATTGATGGCAATATTGAAAAGGTGTTTTTTGAGTTAGCTAAGTTTCAATTATTGGCATGTGTTCGACAAGGGGAATATGGTGTAGAAGGGTTAAACAATCAGATCCAAAACCGACTTGCAAAACGAACACATCAACCAGTAACGGCCGTTCACTATGAATATCGACCAATTATGATCAGCGAAAATGCTTATCATCTTGAGTTATACAATGGTGACATAGGCATAGAGCTAACAAATCCCGTGACTAAACAATTAATGGCTTACTTTATTCAAGGTGATGGCAGTGTGAAACAAATTCATTGCCAACGTTTACCGTCCCATGAAACCGTTTATGCGATGACGGTTCATAAATCACAAGGCTCAGAGTTTGCTCATGCTGCATTAGTATTACCCGATCATAGCTCTAGCTTGGTCAGTAAAGAGATCATCTATACTGGCTTAACAAGAGCGAAAACGCAGTTTTCTATTTACGCGAGTGAATACAACATTCGACAAGGCTTACAAGCAACCACTGAGCGATACTCAGGCTTGAGCCAAATGTTGGCAGGGCAGTAAAAAAGCCACTGCGGATACAGTGGCTTGGCTATTGTTACTTAGTGATACTTACAGAGCAAAGTTACTTATTTATATACGGGGCAAGCACTTCTAGCTTGCCGTCGATACCTTCTACTGGTTGTAACTTTAGCAAGGCCATTACGTATGGAAATACGTGAATGTTGTCTACTGCAGGGATCATTCCCGAGTTTTTCACATCCGGTCCAAAACTAAGGAAAATGCCGCCCATTTCTGGTGTTGTGTACGGGTCGTAGCCATGCGTGCCTCCAGAGGTGGCTTCACTATAGCTTCTGTTTTCAGGTACATCTCTGGTGGTATAGATATAACCACCAGAGTCTGCAATTAAGTATAAATCACCAGCTCTAGGATTGTGTTTCAATTGGTACTGTTCGGGCAGCTCTTTACTCAAGAAGACTTTAGTGTGTGGCACTTTGCTCAGCTGTTGCTGATATATGGCAATGTCTTTCTTGTCGTTTAAAAAGATAGAAGTCACGGCACCATATTCATGGAAGCTCGCTTTAGAAGTATCAACATATTCTTTTAAATACACTCGTTTGGCGTTTTCAACGGCTTTCATGCCGTGATCTGAAACGATAACGAAATTCACTGGCAAGTTGAGTTTAGCCACCTCTTTTGCAAGATTGCTGATATGTCTATCTACTTCTAGTACTGCATCTTTGGTTTGTTCTGACTCAGGCCCATAGTCATGGCCTGCGTGATCGACAGCACTGAAATACAAAGTTAAGTAGTGTGGGCGCTGCTTTTCTGGCAACTCAAGCCAATCAACAATTTGCTCAGTTCTCGATTGATAGCTAACAGAACCATTGTAAGGTACGTAATAGTTTGGGTACTGACCGTTGATGTTGGCATCAGAGCCAACCCAGAAGAAACTGGCACTTAGTAACCCTTGGTCTCTAACACTAAGCCACAGTGGCTGACCACCGTACCATTTACCATCAGTCGTCGTCGCACTGTTACCAATTGCGTAATCTTGTTGCCAGCTTGGGTCTCTAAATCGGTTAGAGACTAAGCCATGATTACCTGCATACATGCCAGTCACTAAGCTGTAGTGATTCGGGAAAGTCAAGCTAGGAAATACCGGGGTAATTTGTTTTGCTCTAACGCCTTTATTTGCAATGGAGCTTAAAAACGGCGGTTTATACATTTCAATATAGTCATGACGAAAGCCATCTAGCGATATCATGATGACATATGGCGCAGTTAATTTATCGTCACTGTTTTCTACTACGCCAGTTTGATCTTGTTTAACTTGGTATTCGGTTGTATTACAACCAGTTAATAGAGACATCAATAGCAGAGACTTTGCTATTAAAAGAGGTTTGTTCATTTGAGTATTAACCTAGAGTGCAGTTAACCTTATTAAGGGTAACTGTTATCGTTTCGAAAGGGCGCGAGTTTACCATTTGTCAGTACGGCTTTCACCTATCATAAAATTGCCAAAGATCCATGTTGAAACCTATTTACAGGTGTTCTCCAGCTTCGCTGAAACGGCTATTTTTATGATAACTATTTAATAAATATAAATATTTACATCATTTATATAAAAGGTATGGTGTTAGCTTGAATTAGCCGATAAGACATTTTATTTGGAAGGGTTATGCGCGTTGTACTTGCAACTGACATTTTTGGCGAAAGCGATTGGACGTTAAAACTAAAGCGAGCTTTCTCAGCTCAAGAATACCAAGTTAGCCTTGTTACTCCCTACGAGCAAAGGCATACATTGCAAAATGAAGCGGACGCTTATGCTATGTTTACTCGATATGGTGGTTTTGATAACTACTGTGAAAAAATACAACAAGTTATCTCAGTGCAATTAGATACGCCATGTTTATACCTAGGCTTTAGCGCTGGTGCAGCAGGGTTGTGGCGAGTTTTAGCTGACCAAGTTGTCAGTAACCAAAGCCATTTGCTTGCGTTTTATCCAGGACAAATACGCCATCACTTAGACTTAACGCCTTCTGTTGCAACCAGTATCGTTTTTCCAAAGCAAGAGCAACATTTTGATTTATCAAAGGTAATTGAATATCTTGTTACAAAGCCTAAACTGAATTTAATTCAAAATAAGCTGCAACATGGTTATGCTAACCCAAGCTCAGATAATTATAATAAAAAGGCAAGCGACGAACTAATGAGGCTGTTATCAACCTCTAAGTGTTTGCTCGAACCTGCACAATTGATCACTGAAGTATTAAAATTAAATGAACAACATAAGGTCATTCAACAAGGGCAGTTATGGGATTAGTTTTTATCATTTGGTTGTTTTGTGCTGAGTTGAGCGCTTGGATCGCCGCAACAAAAAGAAAGCGCAGTTGGAAGTGGTTTTTCTTAGGGCTTATATTGGGTCCTATTGCGGTGTTTTACCTTGCTTTTTCGAAACGAGAGGATAGATAGTTAGTGGAAATATTGCCTGAAATTTTATGTGGTCCTTTTGTCAGAAGGTTAGAATCAACTCAACTGGTAATTTGGTTCGTTACATCACAAAGACACAGATACAACTTACACTTATTACCAGAACAAACTGGGTTAGCAACTGAATTAGAGACAATACAGATAGGCGAACACTGTTACGTCAATCAATTTGTCTCCAGCTTTGAACAAGCACAGCACAGTTTCGAACTCGATAGTGAAATTCAATATCAGATATCCAAGCCCGCAACGGACAAAGTACACTTGTTGGACTTAAGTGCCCACGCATTAGCAGGACAAGATCAACCAAACTTTATTGTTGCCAGTAAATTAACCTCTGTTATTCAAGGCTCTTGCCGAAAACCTCATCATCATGCGCCCGATGCGTTTGTTGAAGTGGCAAACAAGCTAGCCAATGAAGAAATTGCAAGACCAGACTATTTAATTATGTCTGGCGATCAAATCTATGCAGATGATATTGCTGGTCCTATGTTGGTGGCGGTGCAGTCGTTAAGTAAGACTTTGGGACTTTACTCTGCAACCCATGAATTAGGGGCGCTATCTAAGCAACAACTTGACTGGCGTTATTCTATGTTCAGTCGCAGCCAAATATTACCGAAAAAACAGGACCAGTCGCGTTGGAGCAAATTTTGGCACGGCGATAATATTATTTCGTCACGCTATCACGATAACCACTTAATCGGTTTAGATGAGTTTTTTGCCTGTTACTTGTTAACTTGGTCATCAAATTGCTGGCAGCTTGTCACTAACGATGTAGAAGCCGCTCGTTCAGACATCGCATCTAAACATCATGAGGTTTATGACAAAGAGTGGAATATCCTTAAAGGCTTTATCGATAGCTTGCCGCACTTTGAAAGGCTAATGGCTAATTTGCCAACGGTTATGATCTTTGACGATCACGACGTGACTGATGATTGGAACTTGACCGCGGACTGGGAAAAACACGTTTACGGTAACAGAGTCACTAAGCATATTATTCGTGATGCTTTAGTTTCTTATACTTTGTTCCAAGGTTGGGGCAATTGCCCAGAGCAAACGAAACCTTTGATAACTGACATTAAACAGTTAAGTGAAAATCATGACTTCGCTAGTGAAAAACTGACCGAGGCAATATTCGAACATAATCAGTGGCATTACGAAGTTAATACCACGCCAGAAATTGTAGTGCTAGATACTCGCACCCATAGGTGGCGTTCAGAAACGTCAATTAAAAACCCAAGTGGTTTAATGGATTGGGAAAGGTTAGAGCATTTGCAGCGAGAATTATTCAAGCCACAGAAATCCATTCTAGTTGTATCACCAGCGCCAGTGTTTGGCGTAAAAGCCATTGAAGTTGTGCAAAGTGGATGCGAAATGATAGGCCAAGAATTGCTGGTGGACGTTGAAAACTGGATGGCCCACAAAGGCTCAGCGAAAAAGCTGATGAACATGTTACGCCATGACTCTGCACCAGATGAAGTCATCATCTTGTCAGGGGATGTGCATTACTCATTTTGTTTTTCGGCGCAAAGACGCTTTAGTTCAGATACCGACAAAATTTGGCAATTAACCTGTAGCGGCTTTAAAAATGAATTCCCTCAGGGATTGATCAACTTTTTTGATTCAATAGATAGATTCTTATATTCAAAACACAGTCCATTGAATTTATTCACCAAACGAAGAAAGCTGGCAATAGAACACCACGAGTTAGAACTGGACTCAAAGCGCAAAAAGCACCTTTACAGCCAATCCGCTGCAGGGTTAGTAAAATTGACTGAAGAAGGGTACTTGCAAGACTTTGACTTAATCACAGGCGATGGTCAGTTGTTAAGCTTTGATATGGAAGCGTAAAGACATGACGATCAGCTAAAGCTGCTAGATCAAACTGCGTTTGCTAGATCGACAAAGTCGTTGGCACTACAATAACGTCATTATCGTGCATCGATGCGGTAATCCATTATAAATATAGACTCCGGGGCGAGCCCGGAGTGACACAGTTTGCTTTTAAAACACTTGGCAAACAAAGCCTTTTAAGTAAAAACCTTCAGGATAAGCGCTACCAATAACATGATCTTGTGCTTGAGATAATTTTTCAACAAACACCATGTCTTTATTGGCATCAAGTGCGGCATCGGCAATGATCTTTTGGAATAGGTTTTGTTCCATTAGGCCAGAGCATGAGAAGGTTAATAAGTAACCGCCAGGGTTAAGCAGTTGCATTGCGATCATATTGATGTCTTTATAACCTCGGCAAGCGCCTTGTAATTGAGCTTTTGATTCTGCAAATTTAGGCGGGTCCATGACGATAACGTCAAATTTAACGCCTTGTTCACGGTATTCACGCAGCAACTTAAACACGTCTTTTTTCAAAAACTCTGCTTTGCTCATATCCAGTTTGTTTAGCTCTACATTGGCTTTTGCAATATCCAATGCATCCTGCGATACATCCACTTGAGTGACTTGTTTTGCGCCACCGCGAAGGGCATATAAACCAAATGTACCTGTGTAACTAAAACAGTTCAGCACAGTTTTATCTTTAACGTATTTTTCTAAAGCAGCGCGACTGTCTCTTTGGTCTAAGTAGTAACCTGTTTTATGACCCTTAACTACGTCAACATAAGCTTTGATGCCGTTTTCTTCGATAATTAATTGCTCAGGTAACTCACCATGGATAAGCCCTTGTGACTTTTTAATGCCTTCTTTACCACGTACATCGGCATCAGAGCGCTCGTAAATATTATGCTCTGGAAACTCAGCTTTTAATGCAGCAAATAGCGTTTCTCTTTGATACTCAGCACCAGCACTTAATAGCTGACAAACAATTGTGTTGGCAAACACATCTACGGTAACGCCAGGTAAACCGTCTGACTCAGCAGCTAATAGTCGATAACCAGTTAAACCAGCTCTTTCAATCATTGGCTGACGAATTGCTTTTGCTCTTTGTATTTTTGCAACAAAGAAGTCTTGATTAATGTCTGCTTGTTCGAAGCTCCAGACTCGTGCTCTAATTTGTGAGTGAGGCGAGTAGGCTGCTTTTGCTAACCATTGGCCATCTGGCGTTAATACGTCAATGGTTTCACCGACTTTTGGATCGCCTACCACTTTTTTAATGGCTTTTGAAAAGATCCAAGGGTGTTTGCGTTTTATTGCTTTGATACGGTCGGCTTTAATGTGAATGGCTGCAGTCATAATGCGCTCTGGTGATGAAAAAAGCGCATTGTAGTCGAGCCTGAGTCATAAGCAAAGTAATTGCGGGGGATGTTTAATCAATTGCCTGTAATAAAACGGTCATCACTTAGTTATCTATTGGTAATAGAGCGAATATACAGTGCCGCCATTGTTTTCAGTCAAGGAAAGTCTGATGTTATCTACTAAGCCTCGAACGTCTTTAATACGCAAAAAAAGTGCACAAAATAAAGTGTACATTCCAGCCAACAACCGAGAAAATCAATATCTGTTAGTAGAGTTTGACTTATCAGAGCAGGTCATAGCGCAGTTAATGTCGGTAGGAGGTTTAGACCAAACAGCCCTTGCCGGTTTTTATTTGGATTTTAAGCAGCACTTTTTTCAATTCTGTAAGTTAAATGGCATAGACAACGCTATGTTTGTAGCTAAAGATAAATTAGTTCGAGTTCGGTTTGGCGAAGAAAGCCAGTTAATAGAAACCGCAGAGCAGTTAATCGTTTTTTATGATCCTAAGCGTCACAAAGGTTACAAAGCCAGTTATGACAAAGCGCAGTTAGTGTCAAAAATAGTGTTAGCTGTGTTTGCTACGGGCGACGAAATAAGACAACAAGCTGTTAACCTACACAGAAACACAAAGCAAATGATCAAAGAGTTAGCACAAGTTCTAGGTCAAGACTGTGATCTGTTTAAAGTTCGAGATCACCAACATATCACTTATGAACTGTACGCCGCAGAGAAAGGTGATAAGAAAACGCAAACCCATGGTTTGCGATTTGTTCCAACTCGCTATAGCCAACAATCTTTGAACCTACCTGAAAGTACTAAACATCATGGTTATGTAGTAGTAAATGTGCCTATTCCCATGCATTTGATAGAACAAGCTGAGCGTAATATTTCAGTAGAACAACCCTATCAAGCTTTATATAAAAGCATTGCCCGGACATTGACTGATGTCGCGGCGGAGCATGAAGTAAATAAGTTGGCAGTAATGGCAAATGGCCGACAAGCGATAGTTAGAACCAATCAAAATGAGCAAATACAAGTCAGCGATGAGCTGGTTTATTTAGCTTTTGGTGAAGACGAAGACCAAGAGTATTTAGCAGACTGGAACCCAACTAATTTGGTTGATACGGTTTCTTTAGTATTCAAACCAACTCTTGCAGAAACATTGGATCACTCCTTTGGCCGATACATGACAAAATTGAACAAGGTGTTAAAACAGATGTGCCAAGTTATGGGAATAGAAGCTCAAAGGGAAAACGTGATGGTTCGATTTCACCAAAATACTCAGTACCAGCTGGTAAATA
This sequence comes from Psychrosphaera sp., assembly GCA_965200905.1. Classification (GTDB taxonomy): domain Bacteria; phylum Pseudomonadota; class Gammaproteobacteria; order Enterobacterales; family Alteromonadaceae; genus Psychrosphaera. The sequence goes on along the minus strand of CBDAVN010000006.1, from coordinate 32,316 downwards.
AAGAGTAGGAAACGTGGTCTTTAGAGACCAGAGCGGGGTTACCCGCTGGTATTCCTAAGGACTAGGAGGATATTGTTCAACCTATCCAATCCATTTTTTAACGATCTGAACGGTCACCTCAGGTCGTTGCGATACGTACTCTCTAACTAGGGCAAGTAGCTTATGCTTATTGGTTTTGGGGTCGTTCATTTGCCGACGGATCAGCTGAAACTTATTTTTTGCTCGCTGTAGGCGTTCACGCTTCTCTATCTCTGCTACACTATTTTTCATAAAAAACTTATATTTGCTGAAATATATTTCATAATAAAACTGTCATATATCGGTAATCAATCTTGCCCAACTTGAGGGGAGGCAGGTGAGCAAGATATTCAATTTAATAATTTATATAGGGTGATCATGTCAATAAATCAATCATTATTCGAATCGTTAGCGATAACTTATCAAAAAGCATTAAATAGCTTACAGCAAGCGGATGGTATTCCTTCTCTACTATTGCGCCTTTATTTAGCACCAGTGTTAATGCAAGCAGGCTGGACTAAATTTCAAAGCTTTGAAGATACCGCTGCTTGGTTTGGTAACCCAGACTGGGGTTTAGGTTTACCTTTTCCTGAATTACTTACCTTTTTAGCTGCAAGTACTGAGTTAGTTGGTGGTGCTTTATTGCTATTAGGTCTATTTACTCGACTTATTTCAATACCACTTATGTTTACTATGTTAGTTGCGGCCTTTACCGCTCATATACAAAACGGCTGGTTGGCCATTGCAGACTCAAACAGCTGGTTAGCTAATGGCACTATTTTCTATAACGAGTCAGTCATGGCTGCGGCTGAGAAGAAAGAACGTGCTATGGCTATTTTACAAGAACACGGTAACTACGAGTGGTTAACGAGCAGCGGTAGTTTTACTATTTTGAACAATGGTATTGAATTTGCGATGACGTATTTTGTCATGTTGTTAGCGCTATTGTTCATCGGTGGCGGTCGTTACCTGAGTCTGGATTATTTTTTAGCAAAACGTTTTATGCATACGAATAAAGGCTAATAAAAATCAATAAGCTAAGTTAGTATAGCTAGCATCAATATCAATTCGGGTAATACATATGGATGCGTTAGAACTTTTACTAACTCGCTCTTCTGACAACAAACTAATAGAGCCTGCGCCGTCAGGTGAGGCTCTAGATAATATTTTACATGCTGGCCTAAGAGCGCCAGACCACGCCAACTTATCTCCTTTTAAATTTATTGTTTGCACAGGCGAAGGCTTGCAAAAGCTATCTAATATCTACAGTGATGTTGTAACGCAGCAAGGCAAAACAGAAGCTGAAATTACCAAGGCGACCAACGCGCCGTTTCGAGCTCCTATGGTGATCATTGGTGTTTGTAAATATAAAGAACATGAAAAAGTGCCAAGAGTAGAGCAAATTGCGACAACGGCTTGTGCTATCCAAAACATGCAAATGGCAGCGTTTGCCCAAGGGTTTAATGGTATTTGGCGAACTGGGCCGTTAGCTCACAGCGACTTAATTAAACAAGCTTTAGAGTTAGAGGTCGATGATGAGGTTGTAGGTTACTTGTATTTAGGCACGCCTGAAAATCCTAGCCACATTAAGCGTCAAAAAGCGCAACAAGACTACATTGAGTTTTGGTCGTGATCCAATCTTTCAAAAAACGTGAATAATAACATGATGAAACAGCACTTTTTACAGCAACACATTCCATTATCTAGCCGCTTGGTATTTGGTTGCATGGGGCTTGGTGGAGGCTGGAATAATAATGACTTTACCACTGAACAGGTAACTCAAGCCCATCAGGCTATTGATGCGGCGTTAGAGGCTGGGATCACTTTGTTTGACCATGCCGATATTTATACTTTTGGCAAAGCTGAAAAAGTATTTGGTCAAGTATTAAAGCAAAGACCAGAACTACGCCAACAAATTGCAATTCAATCTAAGTGTGGCATTCGCTTTCAAGAAGGTGATATTCCGGGACGATATGATTTCTCTAAAGAATGGATCGTCAACTCAGTTGAAGGCATCTTACAAAGGTTACAAATTGAGCAACTAGACCTATTATTGTTGCATCGACCAGATCCATTAATGGAAGCCGACGAGGTTGCAGAAGCGTTTCGTCAACTAACTGAGCAAGGCAAAGTGCAACACTTTGGTGTATCAAACATGCAATTGCATCAAATGGACTATCTAAATTCTCAGTTAGACAAGCCATTGGTCGCTAATCAGTTAGAGCTAAGCTTGACTCATTTATCTTGGTTAGAAGAAGGCGTTACTTCAGGCTGTTCAGGGCAAGGTGTTAATAACTTTGTGCCTGGTACTTTAGAGTACTGCATGAAAAACCGAGTTCAATTGCAATCTTGGGGCAGCTTAAGCCAAGGCTTGTTCACCGGTCGCGATGTATCAAATGAGCCTGAGCATATTAAGCAAACTGCGACTATTGTTGCGCAATTGTCAGATAAATATGCAGTCAGTAAAGAAGCTGTGGTATTAGCTTGGTTAATGCGACATCCTGCCAAAATACAAGCAGTCATTGGCACAACCAACTTAGCTCGAATTAAAGCTTGTGGCCAAGCGACAGAAACTCAGTTGAGCCGAGAAGACTGGTACAAGTTATTCGTCAGTGCCAGAGGCCATGCACTGCCATAAGCTAAAAACGGCTGTAAAATAAAAAGGCCAGTACAGGCCTTTTTATTCTGTCTATAACTTCTTCATATCGATTGAAAATCTAGCAATTTCGTGACCTTTTAGACTCATTAGTTAAATTATTGTGTTAAAGCAAAAAAATTAACTAGTATTGATGTCAAACTGTGAATTAGAATCCCGCCAAATGAACAATGGCCTATCCATAAGAATTAAAACGAGGTGTTGACTATGTTGTTTGAAGGCAATTTAACGACCGAATGTCCAATTCGCCAAAAGATCCGCGATTTTTACCGTATTGACGAAGAAACGTCGATTCAATATTTGTTGCCAAAAGCAGAGATTAGCATGACCGCACGTTCAAAAGCGTGGGAACGTGCACGTAAGATGGTACTGCAAATACGTGAAGAATCAGAAGGTTCTGGTGGTATTGATGCCTTGTTGAATGAATATTCATTATCGTCTGAAGAAGGCGTTGTATTAATGTGCTTAGCCGAAGCGTTACTTCGTGTACCAGACAAAGCAACACAAGATGAATTAATCCGTGACAAGCTTTCTCAAGGTCAGTGGAGTTCTCACCTTGGCGCTAGTGACTCGTTATTTGTTAATGCTTCATCTTGGGGTCTGTTATTGACCGGCAGCATGGTTAAGTACTCAGATTTAAAGCTGAAAAGTGATTTTGGCGTGGTAAAACGCACCATGGGCAAATTATCTGAACCTGTGATCCGTAAAGCAATGAACGTTGCTATGAAGATCATGGGCAAGCAATTTGTAATGGGTGAAACCATTGAAGATGCTTGTGAACGTGCACAAGATAAAGAATCAAAAGGTTACGTATACTCATATGACATGTTAGGCGAGGGCGCTCGTAACATGGAAGATGCTGAGCGTTATTTTGATGCTTATGTAAAAGCTATTCACGTAATTGGCAAAGCGGCTAAGAATAGAGGTCCGCGTAAGAGTCCTGGTATCTCAATCAAATTATCTGCTATTCATCCAAGATATGAATTCACACATGCCCAGCGTGTTATGGATGAACTTGTTCCTAAAGTAAAAGAGTTATGCCTACTTGCCAAGAAGTATGACATTGGCTTAACCATAGATGCTGAAGAATCAGAGCGTTTAGATATTTCATTAGATATCATTGAAGCGGTATTCAGCGATGACGATTTAGGTCAATGGCAAGGTTTTGGTCTAGCGGTTCAAGCTTACCAAAAACGTGCTATTCATGTGATCGACTGGTTACGTCAGTTAACCGAAAAAGCGGGTCGTAAAATGATGGTTCGCTTGGTTAAAGGTGCATACTGGGATACAGAGATCAAGAATGCGCAAAAAGATGGCCAGCCTCACTTCCCTGTATTCACTCGTAAGCCGTCAACTGACGTTTCTTACCACGCTTGTGCGAATAAATTATTAGAGTACAGAGATACAATTTATCCTCAGTTTGCTACTCATAACGCTTACTCAGCGTCGGTTATTCTAGAACTAGCGGGCGATGACAAAGAAGGCTTTGAATTCCAATGTCTACACGGCATGGGCGATACGCTTTATGATCAAATCGTAAGCAATGAAAATATCCAATGTCGTGTATATGCTCCAGTGGGAGTTCACGAAGATTTATTAGCATACTTAGTTCGTCGTTTGTTAGAAAACGGGGCTAATTCGTCATTTGTTAATGCCATTGTTGATGTAGAAAAGCCAGTAGAAGAACTATTAGAAGATCCTGTTGAAAGAACACAGCGTCTATCTAAGGTTTACAATCAGCAAATTGAAATGCCAATTGAACTTTTTGGTGATGAAAGAGATAACTCTAAAGGCTTAGATTTAACTGACATCAATGTTATTACGCCATTAAAAGCGCAGCTGGAAGCTTGGATTAAAGAAAACACGCTAAATAAAGCTGATGTGCCTGAAGGTGCTGCTCCAGTTCTTAACCCTGCAAACCTAGATGAAATTGTTGGCTTCCACCAGTATCACTCGCCAGAGCAGATGCTAACTATGTTAGATAACTCTGAAAAGGCTTTTGCTTCATGGTCAAATGTTGATGTGAAAGAACGCGGTGCTATTTTAAATAAGACCGCCGACTTGTTAGAACAAAACATGGCTGAGCTGCTTGCTCTTTGTATAAAAGAGGCTGGTAAAGTAGCGCAAGATAGTATCGATGAAGTAAGAGAAGCGGTTGATTTCTTACGTTATTACGCAGCGCAAGCGGAGAAACTAGTACAAGACCAGCGTTTAGAATCTCGCGGTGTTGTTCTATGTATCAGCCCTTGGAACTTCCCTCTAGCGATTTTCCTTGGCCAAGTGGCCGCAGCAGCGGTTGTTGGTAACACAGTTATAGCAAAACCTGCAGAGCAAACAAGTTTAATTGCCCTTCGTGCCATTGAATTAATGGCTGAAGCTGGTTTACCAGAAAACGTGGTACAGACTGTTATTGCTAAAGGTCCAGAGGTTGGTAGCACTTTATTACCAGACTCGCGTATCGCAGCCGTTATGTTCACAGGTTCCACTCAAACCGGTACTTTAATTTCACAAATCTTAGCCGAGCGCGGTGGTGAACAAGTACCTCTGATCGCCGAAACGGGTGGCCAAAACTGTATGATTGTTGATTCAACAGCACTGCCTGAGCAAGTTGTTGATGATGTTATTGCTTCAGGTTTCCAAAGTGCCGGTCAACGTTGTTCCGCACTACGTGTGCTATTCATTCAAGAAGAGATTGCAGATAACGTTATCCGCATGATCAAAGGGGCAATGAAAGAGTTACATGTAGGTGACCCATCATTACTGTCTACTGACGTAGGCCCTGTAATTGATACGAAAGCGTTAAATGCGCTTAACGAACACGCTGAATACATGACAACCCATGGTCGTTTACATTATCAATGTGAAATGGGCACTGAGACAACAAATGGTCATTTCTTTGCGCCTCGTTTATACGAAGTCGATGACATTTCTGAACTTAAAAAAGAAGTGTTTGGTCCTTGTGTTCACGTAGTACGCTTCAAATCGAGCAATATTAATAAGATCATCGATCAAGTTAACTCAACTGGCTTTGGTTTGACTATGGGTATCCATTCTAGAATTGAAGAACGAGCACAAGATTTAGCACGTCGTTCAAGAGCTGGTAACATCTACATCAACCGCAATATGATTGGTGCTGTTGTAGGCGTTCAGCCATTTGGTGGTCGTGGTCTTTCTGGTACAGGCCCTAAAGCAGGTGGTCCAAATTACTTACCTCGTTTAATGAAAGAGAAAGCAACGCCAAACGGCATTGAGTTAGTGAAAGACGATCCTTCACTAGCGACAGATGACAAGTCGATTAAAGAAGCGAATAAGTTAATGAAGGCGGCAAATAAAGCTGAATTCAACTGGCGCTTAACCGAGTTAAATGATCGCATTTCTTTTGTCCGCCAATTATTAGCTAGTGTTGCTACCGTTGCCCACACAAAAGAGTTTGCTGATGATTTAGATGCAACTTTGGCCTCTGCAAGAACACAGCTTATTGACGTTGAGCGCAAAATGAAAAAGCCAACGGAGCTGCCGGGACCAACAGGTGAGTCTAACACCTTGTACCTTGAACCTCGTGGTACATTAGTTGTGTTCGCGGACAAAGAAGTGTCTTTCCACTACTGGGTAATGGCGTTAACTACGGCATTAGCAACAGGTAATACAGTAGTAACGGTTGTTTCAGACTTGTTCTACCAAGAAGCCACAGAGTTTGTGAACTTATTTGTTAAGACTGGCGCACCTAAAGGTGTACTACAGGTAGCAAAATTGTCTCACTTACAACCTATGTTAGAGCACGATGCATTAGCAGGTGTCGTGATTGAGTCGAATTGTAGCCGCAGTGCCTACGTTGCTGACAAATTAGCGCAAAGAGTAGGGGCTATCTTGCCAACGATTAAGGCTGAATATAACGATAACTTAATTCAACGTTTGGTTACTGAGAAGACCATTAGTAATGACGTTACTGCATCAGGTGGCAACACATCTTTGATGACGTTAACTGACGACGATTAATTTATCGTTCACAAAGCAAAGGCACCTAAGGGTGCCTTTTTCGTTTTCTTTTATAAATACAGTAATTATTCGTTTTTTGTCTAAACTAAAGTGACGGAATTTTTTAATAAGTGACAAGGTTTGTTATGCGCTCTTTTATGTTGTTATCGCTATTGATCTTAATGAGCTTTGGCGTAGCTGCATCTGAGCAAAATAAAACTGTCTTGGTTTCACATGGTTTACAGTGGCACCCTTATGCATACGTAAATGAACAGGGAAAAATGTCAGGCAAAGACATTAAAGTGTTGCAGACTGTCTTACATAGAATTGGCTATCAGCTAAAACAGGTCAGTGGTTTACCTGTCAGGCGCTTAACGGCAAACAACAAAGGCTTGGGATTCAATGCCGTTCTGGGAGTCACCTATACTGACAAAAGAGCAGCAACCCATTACTTTTCAATTCCCTACCGCAAAGAAAGGATTGGAATTTATGTTACCAACCCCAGTTTCTTAACATATCAAAATATCGAGCAGATGCTTAAAGACAAGTTAGTCGGTTCGGCCAATCTCTCTGCTTTCCATGGTAAAACGTTTGAGCAGCTAAGCAAACAATACAGCAATCAACTTTCTCACAGTGAGAATGCGCGTATTCGATTAAATATGCTCACTTTAGGGAGGGTAGATTTTATTGTTAACGACATCGGAAATATGGATTATTTAATAGCAGAAACACAAGTTAAACAGATCTTTGCAGCTAACTTCTTTGTCGTGGAGCAGGATGTCAGTTTTATGTTTTTAAAGTCTGCATTTCCAACCAAGTTTATTAAAAGTTTTAATATTGCGTTAGACGAAGAACTAAAGAGAAATAAGGAGCTTAGCCTAAGATAAGCCCCTTTGTCTTGATGGCGTACTAATGTGAGTTGAGCACTTTTAGGCGTTTTATCTCATTTTCCGTAAACATATCTGTTTTTAATCCATTTATTGCTTCTGTTAGCTTTGAGCCTGACAGACGATTAGCTAGCTCTGTACGTTCACTGTCAAACTTGGCCATTTTCAATTGCCATGCTGCCTGCCTTTCTTTAAGGGCGATAAGTCGTTCTGCTGCGTCAGCCCCAAACTCGGCGGCAAGCAGATTGTAATCATCTATTTGCTCAGATTTGTTGAGCGAGACAACTTTTTCTAACTGTAAGCTAGGGGTTATGGCTGCAGCTTCAGCTCCTTGCAAGCTTTGATAATGTAAGTTCAGCAACTGCTGCTTTTGTTGCTCTGACAAACTAGGATCTTGTCTTATCGCAAGTCGTTGCAATGCACTTTGTTGCCAACGGTTTTCTTCGCCAAATAACACCATTATTTCTTGCTCAGAGAAAAACGCATTTCTGACATCGGCAAGTTGTTCCAGCCTTATCGATATTTCCGCAACCGTTTGCTGTTGAGTATCATCAATATTGGCCAAAGCTTGTTTATAATCGATGTAACGTTTAAACAGATCAGCAACTTTTGCACAATCATTAAGTGTTAAACAATGCCTATCAAAAGCATGCCACATAGCCACTGAGTCCTGTTCATACTCTAATAAATAGTGATCGAATAAAGTTTTCAAACCGGGCTGTAACCATTCTTCAGCTTGGCTAACTTCTGGTAAAGAAACCTTATCTGTTTGTTCTAATTGAACAGATCCAAGCTCAAAGGTATCACTTACTAGAGTTTCAGTAATTCGCTCATCGCTTTTAGGCCCTGGTGTCGAGTTTTGGTACTGCCAGTAAAGCAATACCAAAACTAAAGTACTAATAAAACCCCAACGCATTATAGACCTAGGTTTCTCAACCGATTTGCTTGTTGGCGATATACGGTAATTGGATCTGTTTCAAAAAAGTGATGGATGCCAAAAGTATGGTTCACTTCATCAATGTGGTTCATTTTATAGTTATCTTTTAACACTTTACCTAAATGGCTACTGCAAGAAGAAACGAGACCATCATTAGGCTCATCAAATGCTAAGCCAGTAATGCCAAGTGGTGCATCCAGCGGGTCAAAGATGTTGGTAAAGCTTCTAGCGCCACTCCAAGAAAAGTAATAAACGCCATTGTTTGCAAGCATATCTCCTTCACCACAATAATTAGCAGGCAGACCTTCAGGGTACTTGGCATTAAAAGCTAAAGTACCTCGAGTTGTTAGTACTTCAAGGCCAGCTAATGAGTCTTGAGGTAAGCCAGCGTTGCCCGAAAATAGTTCAATGATTGAGCCTAACGAGTTAGCTATTCCTGCAGCAACCGATTCACTAACTGAGCCTGGAGGAACTTCGTCTCGAATAATATCTGCAACTTTACTTCCCCAATTTACCCCACCAATGCTGGTAACTGAGGCAACTATTTCCGGTTTAACCGATGCAACGTATCTGACGGTTTGTGCACCTTGGCTGTGGCCGAATAAGTTAACCTTTTTCGCCCCTGTCAGTGCTAAAACGTACTCGACCTGTTGCAGCAGTTGTTCACCTCTTAACTCTGAGCTATTAGCTGCAGAGACTTTAGCAACAAACACCTTTGCGCCATTACGTGTTAAATCATTTGGTATTCGATAGAAATAATCGATGCCCAAGACATCATCAAAACCAAAAATGCCATGAACCATGACAATAGGGTATTTGGTTTCGGTATAGCCTTTACTGTGACTAGTAGGGCTAAATAGCAGGATAGCGACGAGGGCTAGAGTGAGTATTCTTATCATTATTTTTTTCCTCTCTTATTATTTTTACCTGTTGATAATGTCAGCGTGTTTTATTGGTTTATTTTGCCAACATTGTGACTAAGCATAGTCGCGATTGGTAAGAGGTCAAATGAGTTGAATTAAACTAACTTGATGTGACAGTTAAAAGCTAGCTTGGGTGTGGGCTGGTAATTATAGTTGTTGAGGCTAGCTCAGCTTTGTAGTTAGCTATTTTGATTGTAAGCGAAGAGGCCGAGCAGAGGCTTTGTTGCCAGCAATAAAGACAGAATACATCGACATTATATTTCAACCTGTTACCACAGAGAAACGGACAAGTAATGGCAGCTCAATTTTAACCACTCAAGTGCCACCTTTATTGAAGCAAAAATATTAACTCATACAGCATACAAATCGCGGCATGACTGGTTTTTTTGTCAATAAAAGTTTATCGTTAGCTTATGGGATAAAAGCCATATAAACTTGCTATTGCTTACCCTGTCTTTATCAACGCTCAAGAGGTTATATGCTTAAGATAAGGAGCATCAACACCAACGTATTATTTGTTACGTTTATTGCAATAACGTTAGTGGGTAGTGCTGTGATTTTTATGGCGATCAAAGAGTATGAGTCGCTATACAAACAACAAGTACAAGAAGACATTCAAGCAATGTCATCAAACTTGTCGGAAGATTTAGTCTCGCCAATGGCTAGAGAATATGACTATATTCAAGTTTCTAATTTACTGCTGCGTCTAAATAAATACGACAACGTTATTTATGCAAAGGTATTTTCCCAGTCTTGGCAAGAATACCAAAGCTTCCTAGGTAATGAGCGAGTGTCCGATATAGTGGCAAGAGCAGAGTTGCCAGTGTCACAACTGCAAACCCTTAATCTAGGCAGTCATATCATTGATAAAACTATGTTTACCATTAACCGAATTGGTGATGAAAAGTTTCCTTTAGGTTATTTGGTTATCGCAACTGATTATTCCTCGCCAATAGAAAGGAGCAAAACCTCTCTTATTTATAAAGTGTTACCGCCGGCGTCTTTATTAATATTCTTTAGCTTGTTAGTGATCTTAATTCGCCAACATAGACTGTTGTCTCCTTTGTCTTTGATCACTGATTTTACCCAACAAGTGAAAAAAACTACCGATTACAGTTTGCGGCTGAAAAGTTTGGGCATGTATGAAGTGCAAGAGTTAAGCGAAAGCATTAACGACATGATGAAAACCATAGATTCAGAGGTAAAGAAGAATAAGGAAAGTCGAGAGCAATTGCTGAAACAACAATCGGCAATGGAAAAACTAGCCAACTTCGATAATTTAACTGGCTTGCCAAATCGAAACTTTTTCATGGAAATTTTAAAACTGAGCTTGGCCAAAGCCCAGCGTGAAAAAAGCCAAGTAACGGTAATGTTTATAGACTTAGATGGCTTTAAAGGAGTGAATGACAATTATGGTCACCGAGTAGGGGACTTATTACTTATCGAAGTCAGTAACAGAATGAAAAAATGTTTTCGTGAGGCGGATACGGTTTGTCGTTTAGGCGGAGACGAATTTCTTGTATTAATGCCTTATGAAATTGAAGAAGACCATTTGGTTACTATCGCTAGTAGGGTGATAGAGTGCCTGCAAGCACCTTTTATACTGGAACAATGGAAAGTGAATATTGGGGCGAGTATTGGTATTACCACGGCAAGTGATGCCAATTTTGATGTTTCGAAACTCATTGGCAATGCCGATATCGCTATGTACCAGTCAAAATTAGATGGCAAAGGCAAGTTTACCATTTTCATCCCTAGTATGATGGAAGTGACAAAAAGGCGATTTGAAATCGTTAACTCGATTGAGTCCTCGCTACAGAAAAATGACTTCTACCTTGTTTATCAAGCCAAAGTAGATGAGTCAGAAAAAGTTGTCGGCTACGAAACTCTACTGCGTTGGCAACATAATGTACTGAAAGATATTTTGCCATCTGAGTTTATCCCTATTGCGGAGCAAAGCGGTAAGATCCTTGCGATTACTAAATGGGTGCTCAAGCAATTATGTATAGAGTTACCAGAGTTAATTCGTTTAAGTGGCGATGACACCGTCGTTTCAATGAACTTATCGGCGAATGATTTAAAGCATGAAGAACTGCTGGATTATATTCTTCAATTATTTGATGAGCACAAGATCAATCCGAAAAATATAGAATTTGAAGTGACGGAGTCGGCTTACCTTGACGACTTTGTCACTACTAATAAGTTTATTTCTAAGTTAAAAGACATAGGTTGTTCTCTTGCATTAGATGACTTTGGTACTGGGTACTCTTCATTAAGCTACTTGACTCAGATCCCAATAGATACATTGAAGTTAGATAAGCAATTTATTAATGACATAGGCACATGTGAACGAACTTCTTTGGTGATCAACTCAATTATTGCCATGGCGAAAAACTTAGGGGTAAAGATCTGCGCGGAAGGTGTAGAGAACTATGAGCAGTTTCACTACCTTATAAATGCTAAATGTGATTTAGTTCAGGGCTTTTTGTTTAGTCGTCCTATTCCGTTAAAAGAGATAAAACGACTGTCCCAACTATCCGTTAATCAATAGTTAAAACGATTTGGAGTGACTTCGGTATTGCGATAGACGCAGGCAAATAAGTGATGGTCTTGGGGTTCTCTAGCAAATATTGCAATGCTTGCTGTGCGCCTTCAACTTCTGCCGGTTGCTGCTTGCGTCCACTGAACCTCATTTGTGCCCAGTAACTTTGGATCCTATGTTCAGTTAAACCTATCACTTTTGTATTAAACATAACTCTACTGATGTGTTCGGCTGGCAAATTAAAAGGCACCAGATCAATATCTAAAGGCGTACCCATAAATAGGTTTCTTAACTCAGCTTGAGACAATTGTAATTTACCTTCAGGAAAATTAGCGACAACTACAATAGCATTCGGTTGCGATGTATTAGCATTGCCAGCAAACGTACAAAACAGCAAACAAGCAATGATAGAAATATTCTTTAAAATACCCATTCTATCCCTGCTTGCACTAGTAGTGCATCCTGTTTCAAATTAGCTTGCGGACTTTCCGGCTTAAGTGTTTGCCCAGATAAATGAGTAACGTCAAACTTAAAAGCAGTACTCGTTGAATGATCCCAACGAATGCCTAAAGTGCTGGTTTGGATGTCGTTTGTTACCAACGCAGTGAATACACTTTCATAGTTTTGACGGAGTAGCTCTAGCTGCGGTGTACCACCGGGGATCTCGGTTAATGGTTGGGCAAATTCACTATCGTGATCAGCAAAAGTATAGTGCAAAGTGAACGAAGGAAAGTGGTAGCCTAAAGTGACATAATACCCCAGCGTTTTAGGGGTGGGTAAGATATTACCGTCTATCTTCATCACTTCAAACTGAGCAAAATAATCTAATGCGTTATAACTAACACTAGCTTGCCAATTATAAATATCACCTTTAGTGGAAATAGATTCAGCACTATTAACAAAGCCAAGTTGATTTAATGTGTTGGCTAACACTTGCAGATCGTCTTCGATAAATAACACTCTTGCCGAGTGATAAGACAAACGAAAAGATAAATTATTAACTGCGAAATTAGTGACTAAGCCTCTAAGATCTTTTACATCGGTTTTGTACTGTCTATTATTGTGGTAGATATCGTCGTCAAACTCCCCCCAATAACCTTCAACATCATAACTAATGCCGTTAACCGCTGAATTATAAGTGACATTGACACCATCAAAATTGGAAAATAAGAAGGACTGGTAAACTTGCTTAGGCGGGCTTATCCAAGGGTAAGCAAAGCCAACATCAATGACATCACTATAATTAAAAAACGGAGTTCTTAATTTGCCAATCTTAAACTTTAGCTTTTTACTTTGGTGATACGTTAAATAGGCCCACTCAACGCCAGAACGTCTATTTTCTTCTGAGTGATAAATCAGTTGTGTTGTTGCTGAAAACTTGTCAGTTATATCGAGGTCTGCCTGCATTGCCAACAACGAGTGCTCGTTGAAGCTCAGAGAGTTATCGTAACCTAGATAGGACACGTCTTTTGAGTCAGTTATGCCAGTAAGTAACCGAGCAAAACCAGAAATATTGAGTTGTTCGGCACAAGCGTTAGTGGCCGATAAACAAAATATAGAAGACAGCAAGATTCCATTTCTTACTCTATTCATAAAATAATCCAGATAGGTAAACTATTAATACATAGAATATTTACTAATCATACTCAGTCTAATTAGATAAATACGTTTTTCAACCGCATTGAGCGAAAAACTAAAAATACAATTTACGCAAGTTGTAAATTTCAAGGCACTTTGTCGTATTTTTACTTTGGGCAAAGCAAAAGCGCGTTAAAAAGATTAACGCGCTGTTCATTGTAATTAAGCAGTGGTTGCTGATATTTGCTGTTTTTTGAGTACTGATCTTAGCTTGATAGCAAATAGAGTCGAGGCTGTTGTTAAACCGATAACAACACCAGTCCAAAAACCTTCTGGTCCCATAGCAGGCACTATGTAGTCAGTTCTCGCTAGGACATAACCTAAAGCAAAACCAATTGGCCAATAAGCAACAAAGGTAATGTAGAAAAGCGGTTTGGTTATTTTTAGGCCTTTAAAAATACCACCTGCCATCACCTGTATCGCATCTGGTAATTGGTAAATAGCCGTAATCACTAAAATGCTAGCCGCTAATGCTACAACCTCAGGCTCAGAGGTGTATAAAGAAATGATGGCATCTTTAAAGCCATATGTGGTTGCCATGACCATAAGGCCAAAACATGTGGCTAAAGTAAAACAGGCTTTAATAGAAGTTTTCAGCTTTTCCATATCGCCTAAACCTTTCAAGTAACCAATTCGAATTGTCGCAGCCATAGCTAAACTCAAAGGTGCCATAAATACGACCGCACTATAACTATACGCAACCTGATGGCCAGCTACTGCTACCGTTCCTAACGGGGCAATGAAAAGAGCCATGCAAGCAAATAAAGTAGTTTCGAAAAACACAGAAAGAGCGATAGGGGTGCCAACACGAGTTAAATTGCCAATTTTCTTTGTATCTGGCTTTTGTGCTGCGCCAAATAAGTCATAAGGCTTTAACTTTTTCGATACTTTAAAATAAACCAATAGTGCCAATAAACTCAGCCACTGTACTAATGCGGTTGCTAAACCACAGCCTGCGCCGCCAAGCTCAGGTAAACCAAACATACCAAATACAAAAATGTAATTTAGTGGGATATTCACAGTAACGGCAATAAGGCTAACAACCAACGCAGGCTTGGTTAGGCTCACGCCTTCACAAAACCCTCTTAACACAAAAAACAAGGTAGCTGGAATAAGCCCCCAAATAACAAAGTTCAAGTAACTTAACGACTTGTCATATAGCTCAGGCTCTAAGTTTAATCGGTTAAGAGGAAGTTCTACGAACTGGAATAAAATAAATACAAGTAAACAGGCAATTAAAGCCAAGTAACCGCCTTGGTAGGCGGTTGAGATCATTTTGTTATTGTTTTCGCCGTTTTTATCTGCCCCAAAGAGATGAGCAACAACAGGAGTAACTGAAATCAACAGACCTTGAGCGGTAAATACAATTGGGTACCAAATACCAGTGGCAACAGAAACGGCTGCCATATCTAAATAACCCGCCCGACTTGCTATTACGGTATCGGTGAAAAACATTAGGGCAGCAATAAGCTGAGTTAAAAACAAGGGCACGGCGAGTTTAATTATTTGTTTTATTTCAAGGGTAAAAGATGGCTTTAACACAGGCGTTTCTAATAAAGATCTGGAAAACGCAATTATCCCTTTAATTTATTGAATAAGCTAGCTTAAAAAAAGTAAGGATATTTGATTTGAGTTATAGACATCCATACATCTATGAAGTAGTTTACGTCTGTTGTTATTCGCAATGTAATTTTTTTAGTAGTCCGTATTTATGTCTTATCAAAATCAATCCGTTTTATTTGTCTGTTTAGGTAACATTTGTCGTTCACCTTCTGCTCATGCTGTGTTTAGACAAAAAGTAAAAGAAACGGCGTTAAATATTGAAATTGATAGTGCCGGTACAGCGGGATATCACACAGGAGCCAAACCTGACTCACGCTCAGCCCAACATGGCGAAAAGCGTGGTTATGACTTTTCAAAGCTTTCGGCCCGAGCTGTATCTTTACAAGACTTTGACCATTTTGATTATATCCTGGCGATGGATGAACAAAATCTGAAAGACTTACTAGAACGTTGTCCAATTGAACATCAGCACAAAGTTCAATTGTTTTTAGACTATGCTAATAACTATCCAAATCAAAACGAAGTACCAGATCCATACTACGGCGGAGCTAGGGGATTTGAGTTCGTTTTAGACTTAGTAGAAGACGCCTGTGATGGCTTAATTAAACATTTATTAGAGAAATAATAGGGTATATCGTGAGTAATTGGACCCCGGATAGTTGGAGAGACTTCCCAATTTTACAACAGCCAACATACCAAGACTTGGCTGAACTTAAGAATGTAGAGCAACAAATACATAGCTTTCCACCGCTGGTATTTGCAGAAGAAACCCGTGAATTGTATCGCCAGTTAGGCGAAGTAGCTGAAGGTAGAGGTTTCTTATTACAAGGTGGTGACTGTGCCGAGTCTTTTGCTGACTTTAATGCAGCAAATATCCGCGATACCTTTAAAGTTATGCTGCAAATGGCAGTAGTGTTAACTTTTGGTGGTAAAGTTCCTGTTACTAAAATCGCCCGTATGGCTGGTCAGTATGCTAAACCTCGTTCAGCTGATTTAGAAACCATTGATGGCGTGTCATTACCAAGCTATCGCGGTGATATCGTAAACAGTTTTGAATTTACTGAACAAGCTCGTAAACCTGACCCACAGCGTTTGATCACGGCTTATCATCACTCGGCTTCAACATTGAACTTATTAAGAGCTTTTGCCCAAGGTGGTTTAGCTGATTTACACCAAGTAAATCGATGGAACATGAGCTTCGTTGCATCAAACCCAAACCGTGAAAGATACCAAGTATTAGCTGATCGTATCAAAGACTCACTAGAGTTTATGGAAGTTTTAGGTTTAACATCAGAAACAACGCCAACAATTCGAGAAACGCAATTGTTTACGTCTCATGAGGCGCTGCTATTAAACTATGAACAAGCATTAACACGCCGTGATCACTTAACGGGTAACTGGTATGACTGTTCTGCACACATGATTTGGATTGGTGAAAGAACTCGTCAGTTAGATCACGCTCACTTAGAATTCTTCCGTGGTATTCACAACCCTGTTGGTGTCAAGGTTGGTCCTTCAATGGATCCAGATGACCTTATTAAGTTAATTGATGCAGTGAATCCAGAAAATGACCCAGGTCGTTTAACACTTATCACTCGTATGGGAGCCGATGTTCTAGGTGACAAGCTACCAGCTTTAGTTCGCAAAGTTGAACAAGAAGGCCGTAAAGTGGTTTGGAGTTCTGATCCAATGCACGGTAATACGATTAAAGCTTCTAACGGTTATAAGACGAGAAACTTTGATGCCGTACTGAAAGAAATCCAAGACTTCTTCGCTGTTCATAAGGCGGAAGGCAGCTGGGCAGGTGGTGTTCACTTTGAAATGACAGGTCAGCACGTTACTGAATGTACAGGTGGTTCATTCGGTCTAAGTGAGGCTGATTTATCACAGCGTTACAAAACTCAGTGTGACCCTCGCTTAAATGCCGATCAGGTACAAGAATTAGCATTCTTGATCACCGATGCGCTGAAAGACGCAAAATAACTTTAACAGTCCCGGAGCCATCCGGGACTTTTTTACTACGCTCACTTTATGTCTAACATTTCTGCAACAAATAAAACTCGATACCCCTTTATAGACTGGCTTAGAGGCTTTGCCATCTTCCTCATGGTTATTTACCATTTTTGTTACGACTTAGATTTATTTGGTTATATTGATACTGCCTTTGGCAAAGGCTACTGGGTACCATTTCGTTACATCATAGTTATTAGCTTTTTATCTTTAGTCGGTGTTAGTTTGGTGCTGGTACATAGCCAAAGCATCAATTGGCGAAGTATGAAAAGACGGTCTTTCCAGCTTTTCCTTGCTTCATTAGCAGTAACTGTTTCAAGTTATTTTGTTGATCCAAAACAGCTAACCCTGTTTGGTATATTACAGTTTATTCTGGTTGCCTCTTGGTTTGCTTTACCTTTTCTTCGTTATTATCGGCTATCTCTTATAGTAGGAGTGCTGGTATTTATACTCGGTCATAGAATAGAAACTTCAATGCTGGAGCCTATTTGGTTGCATTGGATTGGTATGGTTGAAACTGAGCGACAAGCGTTAGATTACGTCCCTATATTTCCTTGGTTTGGCATAGTATTAATTGGTATTACGCTTGGTCATTGGTTTTTCAATAGTAACCGTGGCAAAGCCCTTGCTAGCTTTGAAGCTGGAAAGTTACCGGGGTTAAAACAATTTAGTTGGTTAATGGAAAAATCAGGCCAGCACAGCTTAGTTATTTATTTGGTTCACCAACCGTTAATGTTCGGTATTTTCTACGCCATTAGAATGATTTAAACCCTTTATAAAAGATCCACCACAGAGCTCACTGAGGCACACAAAGATAGTTGATAATTTATGATGATTAGTATGGTTGAGCACTGCAGCAATACTGAGATAATAGAATTGAGCAACACTATTTGTATTTAGTTTAGTGGCCTTGATTGAAAATAGTTCGCTGTCCTCCGATATGAAGGCATCAATCAATAATGCCTTCATGATACTTTATGTTCTCTGTGGTTAGTCTTTTATTTTTAGACTTTTTGCCTTTCTATATTCATCTCAGCCATGATCTTAGCCGAGATCTCTTCAACGGAAAATTGGGTTGAATTGATAAAGGGCAGTTTCTCTTTTTTGTATAGACGCTCAACTTCACGCAACTCCATTCGACATTGCCTTATCGATGAATATTTACTATTAGGTCTGCGCTCATTTCTAATGGCAGCAAGACGACTAGGGTCTATGGTTAAACCAAAGATCTTGTCTTTACACTTTTTCAAATCCCCCGACAGTTTTAAGTTTTCCATGTCTTCGTCAATGAAAGGATAATTGGCCGCTTTGATACCGTATTGCAAAGCTAAATAAAGGCTAGTTGGAGTTTTACCACTTCTCGACACACCAACAAGGATCACATCGGCATCTTCATAGTGTTGAGTGGTTTGGCCGTCATCATTTGCTAACGCATAGTTGATGGCCTCGATTCTATGATCGTATGTGCTTTCTTTAATTGAGTGTGTTCTGTGCAATCTTGGACTTGGTGAGTTTTCAGTTAAAGCTGAAATTTGTGCAGTGAAAGGCTGCAATACATCAAAACAAACTGCATCGGACTCTTCGATAATTTGTTTTAACTCCTGATCAACAAAAGTGAAAAAAACAAAAGGGGTTACACCGGTTGCTTTCTTACAAATGTTGATCCTTTTTTGTACGGCAAGCGCCGCTTCTTTGTATTCGATAAAAGGCAAAGTATGTTGCTCAATGTCAAACTCAAACTGAGACAAGGTAGCGTGGCCAATTACTTCAGCAGTAATCGCGGTGCCGTCAGAAATGTAAAATGCGGTGTAACTCATTAACTCACTCTTTATCAATATGTTGTAATAAAACTTCAAAAAAAATTGTTCGCTTTCTTTGCCGAAATTGGTGCTTGTCAGTCCGAAAAAAATCAGGTTAAATGCGCCAATGAAAGTAAAAATGTAATATTACAAAAATTATTACACTTTGCGAAGTAAAGTCATTCTTATCTACTAAGATAAACTAAAACACCGGAGTATTTAACGTGAACCAGTACATTATTTGGTATCAACAACTTGGTATGTCTGATGTAAATCAGGTTGGTGGTAAAAATGCATCTCTTGGCGAGATGATCAGTAATTTGGCCAATGCTGGTGTGCAAGTACCAGGCGGTTTCGCAACCACTTCTTATGCTTTCAATCAGTTTTTAGAGCAAAGTGGCTTAGAGAAAAAAATTCATGACGTACTAGACGAACTAGACGTTGAAGATGTGAATGAATTAGCAAAGGTAGGTGAAAAGATCCGTAACTGGATAATAGACACACCATTCCAGCCTGAACTAGAAAATGCGTTAGCTACAGAATATGAGAAATTAGCAGGCGAACTAGGAGACCAAGCATCGTTTGCAGTTCGTTCTTCAGCAACTGCGGAAGACATGCCAGACGCATCGTTTGCTGGTCAGCAAGAAACCTTCCTTAATGTTAAAGGCTTAGATGCAGTTAAAGTTGCAGTTAAGCATGTATTCGCATCACTATTTAATGACCGTGCTATTTCATATCGTGTTCACCAAGGTTATGACCATAAAGGCGTAGCGTTATCTGCTGGTGTTCAACGCATGGTTCGTTCAGACTTATCTTCATCAGGTGTTATGTTCTCAATCGATACTGAATCCGGTTTTGAAGATGTGGTATTTGTAACATCTGCATTTGGTCTAGGTGAGATGGTTGTACAAGGTGCGGTTAACCCTGATGAGTTCTACGTTCACAAACCAACATTGGCAGCTGGCAGACCAGCTGTTGTTCGCAAAACAATGGGCAGCAAAGCGGTGCAAATGATCTATGCGGATACGCAAGAGCACGGCAAACAAGTGACTATTGAAAATGTCGATTTTGATAAAGCCAACCAGTTCTCGTTAACAGACGAAGAAGTAATGGAGCTGGCTAAGCAAGCTGTGATCATTGAGAAGCACTACGGTCGTCCAATGGATATTGAGTGGGCGAAAGATGGGTTAGACGGTCAACTATATATAGTGCAAGCAAGACCAGAAACAGTAAGAAGTAACGAAGAATCAAACGTTATTGAAACTTTCCAATTGCAAAAACGCGGCAATATCTTAGTAGAAGGTCGCGCAATCGGTCACAAGGTAGGTTCAGGTACGGCTAAGGTATTAGATTCAATTGCTGAAATGGATAAAATCCAACCAGGTGATGTATTAGTTACCGATATGACAGACCCTGATTGGGAGCCTATCATGAAACGTGCTTCTGCAATCGTAACTAACCGTGGTGGCCGTACATGTCACGCAGCAATTATTGCACGTGAACTTGGCATTCCAGCGGTAGTTGGTTGTGGCAATGCAACTGAATCAATTGCCAATGGCGATAAAGTTACCGTTTCTTGTTCGGAAGGTGATACTGGTTATATCTACGATGATATCTTACCGTTTGAAGTATTAACTTCAAAGGTAGATGAAATGCCTGAACTTCCTATTAAAGTAATGATGAACGTTGGTAACCCAGATAGAGCATTCGACTTCGCACGTTTACCTCACTCTGGTATCGGTCTAGCGCGTTTAGAATTTATCATTAACCGAATGATTGGTGTTCACCCGAAAGCATTGATTAATTACGACGACCAAACACAAGATTTGAAAGACGAAATTGACGAGTTAATTGCGGGTTACGAATCACCTACAGAGTTCTACATCAATAAGATCAAAGAAGGTGTTGCAACACTAGCATCAGCATTTTACCCAGAAAAAGTTATTGTTCGTATGTCAGACTTTAAGTCTAACGAATACGCTAATCTTGTCGGTGGTGAGCAATACGAGCCAGAAGAAGAAAACCCAATGATTGGTTATCGCGGTGCCTCTCGTTATATTTCTGAAGACTTCAGAGATTGTTTTGCCCTTGAGTGTGAAGCAATGAAGCGTGTTCGCAACGACATGGGGTTAACTAATGTTGAGATCATGATCCCATTTGTGCGCACCGTTAGCGAAGCGAAGAAAGTAAGTGAATTATTAACTGAACATGGCCTAGAGCGTGGCGATAATGGTTTACGTCACATCATGATGTGTGAATTGCCATCAAACGCTATCTTAGCTGATCAGTTCTTAGAGTACTTCGATGGTTTCTCAATCGGTTCTAACGATTTAACTCAGCTTACATTAGGTTTAGACCGCGACTCAGGTTTAGTAGCACATTTATTCGACGAGCGTAATGAGGCAATTAAAGCCTTGTTAGCGATGGCGATTAAAACGTGTAAAGAAAAAGGCAAATATGTTGGTATCTGTGGACAAGGTCCATCAGACCATGAAGACTTTGCTAACTGGTTAGTTGAACAGGGCATCGATACAGTAAGTCTAAATCCAGACACTGTGTTGGAGACGTGGTTATATCTAGCTGAACAACAAAATAAATAAAACTCAGTTAGTATTACCTTTATAAAAACGGGTAGCTAACAAACTGTTAGCTACCCGTTTTTGTTTAGTAAAGCTGAGATCCTTTCAGGCTAGATCAAGCCACCTGCTTGCTAGAATGCTGGCGCGCTAGATTTGAAATGCAAATATATCTACCGAGATTCATTACCAACAAGTTTCTGCCACTCGCATCCTTAATCTTTTGCTCTAGATTGTTAGCGCCCTAGTGAACAGAAGTTCGATCTAGCAGCGAAGCTGATCTACATTGCTAAATAGCTAATTTCAGTTATAACTAATTCCATCTAGTTGTGATAGCAGCCTTGTAAAATGAGTTGTTAACCACATTTAATCTAGACTTACACAACACTGGATATGAATTATGTCAGACACAACCTACACACCGGAAAAAGTTTGGACTTGGAAAAAAGCAAATGGCGGCAAGTTTGCCAATATTAATCGTCCTGTATCTGGTGCCACTCATGATGCAGAGTTACAAGCTGGAGAGCATCCTTTCCAACTTTATTCATTGGCGACACCTAATGGGGTAAAGGTGACGATTTTATTTGAAGAGTTACTAGCAAAAGGGATCAGCGCAGCTGAGTACGATGCGTATTTGATTGATATTTCAGAAGGTCAGCAATTTAGTTCAGGTTTCGTTGATGTTAATCCAAACTCTAAAATTCCAGCTTTAGTCGATAACAGTGGCGATAAGCCAATTAAGTTATTTGAGTCTGGCGCGATTTTGTTGCACCTTGCGGAAAAATTTAATGCTTTCATTCCGCAAGATGCAGCGAAAAAGGCCGAATGTTTGACATGGTTATTTTGGCAGATGGGTAGTGGTCCGTTCCTAGGTGGTGGCTTTGGTCACTTCTATCATTACGCACCAGAAAAGTTTGAATACCCAATTGAACGCTACACCATGGAAGTAAAACGTCAGTTAGACGTATTAGATAAGCACTTAGCAGAAAACTCCTTTATGTGTGGTGATGAATACACCATAGCGGATATGGCTATT
Organism: Psychrosphaera sp.; assembly: GCA_965200905.1. Taxonomy (GTDB): domain Bacteria; phylum Pseudomonadota; class Gammaproteobacteria; order Enterobacterales; family Alteromonadaceae; genus Psychrosphaera. The sequence goes on along the minus strand of CBDAVN010000006.1, from coordinate 9,756 downwards.
TGGCCTTGGTATGGTGTATTAGTTCGAGGTGGTTTGTATGAAGCGGCTGAATTTTTAGATGTAAAATCATACCAACATGTACAGCGTTGGGCTGAGCAAATTGCCAATCGCGATGCGGTAAAACGAGGTCGTATGGTCAATCGCGCTTGGGGCGAACCAGAAGAGCAATTGTTTGAACGTCATGATGCAAGTGATTTTGAATTAAAAACTCAAGATAAACTAGCGAGCGAGTAGGGTGCCAGTATCTGCAGCCTATTTACTTGTTGTCATTATTTGGTCAACGACACCGCTCGGTATTGTTTGGAGCGGTGAAACCATAGATCCATCGTTGTCCTTGTTGCTTAGGATGAGTATTGCCGTAATTTTGGGTTGGCCATTGATGAAGCTAATGAAAGTAAATGTGCCCTGGACGCGAAATGCGCTCAGGGTTTATTTGTATTCAAGCATGAGTTTGTCAGTCGGTATGTTGTTCTGTTATTTAGCAGGCAAACATATATCTTCAGGTTTAATGTCTTTATGTTTTGGTGTTGCTCCCATTTTGTCTGGTATTTTTGCTCAGCGCATCATAGGAGAAAGCAAATTTAGTGCGCTCAAGAAAGTAGCACTATTTACGGCATTGTCTGGTTTAGCTTTAGTATGTATGGAAAACGTGAACAGCGGTAGTGGTAATGTCTTAGGCATATTATTTATCTCTGTCGGTGTCATCACTTTTAGCCTAAGCGGCGTGTTAGTAAAAAGTGTACCTGTACAGTTACATCCACTAAGTATTACGATGGGGTCACTATTAGTTAGTATGCCTTTGTACTTTTTGTTTTGGTTTCTAGTCGGTGATGAATTACGAGTAGATGCATGGCAAATGAAATCCGTCCTTGCTGTCGTTTACTTAGGAATTTTTGCTTCATTAGTAGGCTTCTTAGCTTATTTTTATGTTTTACAGAAATTAGCAGCAACGACGGTAGCTTTGGTGGTTATGGTCACACCAGTGCTTTCTAATGCATTAGGCATATTAGTAAACGATGAACATTTTTCGATGCGATTGTTAGCAGGTGGCGCTTTAGTAATATTTGGTTTAGCCTTGTTTCAGTTTGGTCATAAGTTACCCATTTTGAAACAAAAAACGGTAAAACCATGATCTAGATCGAATTTTTTGAAAAATCTACTCGCATATTATCGTTAACTAGGTAAAATGCGCCCCCATGCATGATAGCTAGATTGTCAAACAAGCCTAGCTATCAACTTACGAGGACACCGTAGCTATACCAATAAATGGTATTAGGCCAATTCCCAGCAAACACAGTGATTTGCAGTTTAGTAATGTAACAAACGTTGTCTAAATGGCTGAGCAATAAACCAAAATCAAAGATGAGCAGAAAAGAGTATATTCATTCTTTTTGATGCCATCCGTTTTAATTATTTACATCCTGTCAAAACAGACTAAATTTTTAAAACGAACAGACGCAATTGTACTAATCATTAGCATACCAATCTGTATAGACTGGTATTAGCCTGAAGCTATTAAAGTTAGTCGTTCAACCCTTTAGGGAAGAACATTGTGATGAGATTGAGGTGATATGAAGTTGTTCAGTGTTACTGTGGCTCGTCCATACCTAAATTTTGCTATTTAAGCTTTAGACGCTAGTGGCTAGTACGTTACTAAGATAATTATTCTATAGGAAAGTACATGTTACCTATCGTTGATTTTACTGCAGAAAATGCAGCACAAGAGTTTGTTAAATCATTACATGAAACTGGTTTTGGTGTTTTAAAAAATCACCCGATTCAAAAAGAATTATTAGAGTCTATTTACGAGAATTGGGCAGGTTTCTTTGCATCTGAAAATAAAGAAGATTTTCACTTTAAAAAAGAAACGCAAGACGGCTTCTTCCCGTCACGTGTTTCTGAGACTGCAAAAGGTTTCACCAAAAAAGACATTAAAGAATATTTCCATTACTACCCTTGGGGCCAGTGTCCAGCAGAACTAAAAGAACAGTTAGCTGATTACTACAAGCAAGCTAATGAAATTGCTCAAACACTTTTAGGTTGGGTAGAAACTCACGCACCAAAAGAAGTATCAGACAAGTTCTCAATCGCGCTTTCTAAAATGATTGAAGACAGTGAGCAAACGTTATTACGTATTCTTCACTACCCACCAATTACTGGTGATGAAGAAGTAGGTGCAATTCGCGCAGCCGCTCACGGTGACATCAACTTATTAACTATTTTACCTGCGGCAAACGAAAGCGGCTTACAGGTTAAATTGAAAGATGATACTTGGTTCGACGTACCAGGTGACTTTGGTTGTTTAATTATTAACATTGGTGACATGTTGCAAGAAGCATCAGGTGGCTACTTCCCATCAACAATTCACCGCGTTGTTAACCCAGAAGGTGAAGATGCATCACGTTCGCGTATTTCACTACCTCTGTTCTTACACCCGAAACCAGAAGTAGTATTATCTGAGCGTTATACTGCTGATGAATACTTAAATGAAAGACTTCGTGAGCTAGGCGTTAAGTAAAACAATAAAAGATCGAACACCACAGAGGACACTGGTTTTTTACTTTTTCCTCTGTGGTTTAGTCTTTTTCACTCTCTTTATGGTTAGCTTTACGTCATATTTTCTGGAGCAAGCACTTGTTTAATTTGCTCTTCAGTTAACAAGTGTTTTTCTCTAATAAGTTCTACCACACCTCTGTTTGTTTCTAGCGCTTCTTTTGCCAACGCCGTTGCTGTCTCATAGCCTAGTACAGGAACAACAGCCGTTACTATGCCTATACTTTTCTCTAAATACAGTTGGCACTGTTGTTCATTGGCAGTAATACCGTCAATACAGTTTATTCGCAGTGTACTACTAGCATTTATCAGCATATGAACCGACTCTAAAATAGATTGTAGAATGACCGGCTCCATGACATTCAATTGCAATTGTCCCGCCTCAGCTGCCATCGTCACGGTTAAATCATTGCCTATTACTTTATAACAGACCTGATTCACCACCTCTGGAATAACTGGATTTACTTTTCCCGGCATAATTGACGAGCCAGGCTGCATAGCGGGGAGGCGGATCTCACCGATCCCGGCTCTAGGGCCAGAGGCCAATAAACGCAAGTCATTGCATATTTTAGATAATTTGATCGCCAATGATTTGATCACATTTGAGTAAAGTACAAAGCTTTGGGTACTTTGAGTGGCTTCGACTAAGTCTTCCGATAAATATACATCGACACCTGAATAGGCTTTTAAGTAATGAACGACTTTTTTACCATAGCCCTGAGGCGTATTGATCCCTGTACCTATGGCTGTTCCTCCCATATTGATGCCTTTGAGACTTTCTCTGCCAACTTTTAAGCTGCTGATCTCATTGCTAATTGTTTTGGCAAACGCATTAAATTCCTGGCCTAAAGTCATAGGTACGGCATCTTGTAATTGGGTTCGTCCCATTTTCAAAATATCGGCAAAATCAGAAGCTTTTTGCTCAAATGCAGACACCAGTTGCTGCAATTCTGTACATAAGTTTTTACTCGCTTGGTACATCGCAAGATTTAATGCAGTAGGGTAGGTATCATTCGTTGATTGCGAGGCATTAACATGATTATTCGGATGACAATGTTGGTAGTCGCCACGGTCAAAGCCTAAATGCTCTAACGCTCTATTTGCGATCACTTCATTGGCATTCATATTGGTTGAAGTACCAGCTCCACCTTGCAACATATCTAATGTGAATTGCTGGTGTAACTTGCCTGATAACAATTCATCACAGGCAAGCTGAATTGCTTGCTTTTGCTCTTTGTTAATACGTTCGCACTCAAAGTTAGCTTGGGCTGCGGCTTTTTTTACATAAGCAAAGGCATGGATCAACTCAGGGTATTTATGCAAAGGGACACCAGTAATATGGAAGTTTTCTTGCGCTCGCATGGTTTGAATACCAAAGTAGGCATAATCTGGGACTTCTTTGTTGCCAAGTAAATCGTGTTCTAACCTGGACTTACCCGAGGATAAGCTTAAGATATCCACTTTGGCATGAGCTTTTGCTGGGTTTAACTTATTGACTAATTGTTTTAATAAATTTTCATAAACCTGCGCTTTGAAGCTAGGGTTCGCGGCCAGAAACTGGTGAATTTGATCTGCTGCAATCACGTATAGTGTCGCACTTGTTTTGGCTATCGCTGTGGTTGTATGGAAGCTTTGTTCTACTAATAAACCTTCGCTAATAACATCGCCGCTTTGATAACTTATCAGAACTCGATTACCTTGCTGAACCGCTTCGCGGATCACATCAATTTTGCCATCAAGGACAATAGAAAAGTGCGTTCTTACTTTGCCTTCCTTGTGAATTACTTGCCCTTGGTCGTATTGTTGCAGTTGCATCAAAGCAACCAAGTTTTCTAAGTCTTGATCTTGGCAGTGAGCAAAAGTGTTGCTCGCTTTTAAGAGGGTTAAAGCTTGTTGCGATGTCATGGTCAATTACTGGTTAATTATTAGACCATATCATTATTGAAGAGGATTTGAATTTTAGTATTGATCTAAAGCATTACCTATGATGATTAGTAATACCAGCAGATACAAAAAGAGCACCTAATCGGTGCTCTTAAGCAATAATAAAGAAGCTTAAAGTTCTAAAGCTGCCGCAGCATCCATGTATTCTAGGTTAAGCTCTTCACCTAGTGCATCAACAACTGCTTTGTAAGTCACTTTACCTTTGTGAACGTTTAGACCATTTAATAAGTGTTGGTCTTCTAACATTGCCGCTTTAGGGCCTTTGTTAGCAAGTGCTAAACCAAATGGTAAGGTTGCATTGTTTAATGCCATAGTCGATGTACGAGCTACGCCACCAGGCATGTTAGCAACACAGTAATGAACAACGTCATCAATTACATATGTAGGCTCTTGGTGTGTTGTTGCTTTAGAAGTTTCAAAACAACCACCTTGGTCAATTGCCACATCAACTAAAACAGAACCGGCTTTCATGTTAGCAATGTGCTCTTTAGTGATCAGTTTAGGCGCTGCTGCGCCAGGGATAAGTACTGCGCCAACGACTAAATCAGCTTTTGACGTGTAGTATTCAATAGCGTCTACTGTTGAGAATACGGTTTTCACTGTACCGCCGAAGATATCGTCTAGTTGACGTAAACGAGGTAATGAACGGTCAAGGATAGTCACGTCTGCGCCCATGCCTACTGCCATTTTTGCCGCGTTAGTACCAACAACACCACCGCCAACAACCAGTACTTTAGCTGGAGCAACACCAGGTACGCCACCTAATAACGTGCCGCTACCGCCTTGTGCTTTTTCTAAATGGTGCGCGCCAGCTTGAATTGACATGCGACCTGCAACTTCTGACATTGGTGCTAATAGTGGTAAACCGCCAGTGTAGTCAGTAACCGTTTCATAAGCGATACAAGTTGCGCCAGACTTAACTAATAGTTCTGTTTGAACTGGATCTGGTGCTAAGTGAAGGTAAGTGTATAAAGTTTGGCCTTCACGCAACATTTTGCATTCATTTGGCTGTGGCTCTTTAACCTTAACGATCATTTCTGCACGTTCGAAGATTTCTTCAGCCGTTGCAATAATGCTCGCACCAGCTTGCTCGTATTGGTCGTTAGTGAAGCCAATTGCTGCACCAGCATTTGTTTCAACGATAACTTGGTGGCCGTTAGCAACAAACTCTTTTGCCGCAGCTGGCGTTAAACCTACACGGTATTCATGGTTTTTTATTTCTTTTGGTACACCGACGATCATAAGTCTCCCCTCAATATTCGTTTGCTCGTCAAAATATTTGTGCATCTTATGTCAATAAACTCAGAATTAATCACTGAAAAATTGCCAAATCCAGTATATTATTCGGTGTAGTTTGGTGTTTCGGTTAAAATCATGAATAAATCACTGGATCGAATAGATAAAAAAATATTAGTCGAGTTACAGAAAAACGGCAGAATTTCTAATGTCGAATTATCAAAGAGGGTAGGGTTAAGTCCTTCACCGTGTTTAGATAGAGTTAAGAGATTAGAGTCTCAAGGTGTTATCTCAGGCTATAAAGCCATGTTAGATGCGGAAGCTGTCGGCGCTTCACTGTTAGTTTTTGTCGAAATAACATTGGAAAAAACCGCACAAGATGCGTTTTCCGAATTTTCTAAGGCGGTTAACTACTTTGATGAGATATTAGAATGCCATTTAGTTTCAGGCAGCTTTGATTATTTATTAAAGACCCGAGTTAAAAACATGGCTTCATACCGAAAGTTATTGGGCGATACTTTATTAAAGCTGCCTTATGTCAGTGCCAGTAGAACTTACGTGGTGATGGAAGAAGTAAAATCGGACTCCCTGATCCCGATAAACTTATAAGCACGAACAAGTGCCTAAATCTTCGGCGTTTAACCAATAAAATACTGTGCATAATACTAGTATTTTTGTTAAGGTTTTGCTGCCTAAAAATATAAAATCAGAATAAGGCTCGGAGCGTATTTTGACTCAAGAACAACCGCATGTTTTAAACGGATTTCAAAGGTTATTGGAAGTTGGCTTAATGTTAGCTGGCGCCATAGCGTTATACATTCTTATCACTTTGTTTACCTTTGATCCTGCCGACCCTAGCTGGAGTAAAACCGGCAATTATGAGCTTATAAAAAATGCCGGAGGTGCCTTTGGCGCTTGGCTTGCTGATATTTTATTGTTTACCTTCGGTTGGCTCGCTTTTTTCATTCCGGTCGCCATTTCAATCGTCGGTTGGTTACTTTTTAGAAAATTCCACAATTTGATTGAAATTGACTACTTAGCCCTAGGACTTAGGTTAATCGGTATCCTATTTTTTGTAATAGGCGCCTCAGCAATAAGTAGCATTAACTTCGATGATATCTACTACTTCTCTTCGGGTGGCATCATAGGCGACGTTATTTCTTACCTGCTACTACCTTTATTCGGTTTTGCTGGTGCCACCTTAATATTACTAGTATTCGTGGCTGTTGGGATGACATTAATGACGGGTATTTCATGGATGACGGTTATTGATGGCATAGGCAAATATACGCTTCTAGGCATTAGTTACATTTATAATAAGTTAGTCAGTGATAAACCTGCTAAGCCAGCATCAGAAACTTATAAAGCACAGTTAAATGGCCAAACAGATGTTAGCCTTGACGCAGAAAAACAAGCGCCTGTATTAAACATTGAACAAACAGAACCTAGCTTTGCTGAGCCAAAAGAACCAGTTATTAATGAAATACCAGAACCGCTTACTGGTAAAGACTCAGACGCATTATTAAGCCAGTTCTTTGGTAATGGCAGTGACGAAAAGGCCCAGACGCAAGCTGTTGATATTCAAGAGTCGCAAGCGGCTGGAATGATTAATGAGCCTATGGCTGAACAGCAAACTGTACAACCTTCCGAACCAGTGCAGAAGTCTAAACCTAGACCAGACTTATCACTAGATGATGATATGCCTATGTCAATTGAAGACTTTGAAAATCAACCTAGTTACTCAGCCGTTGACGATCAAGTACACGAAGATGATATTTCTGGTGCCTTAGAAGGGATGCAACAAGCACAACAAAATACGCCAGAAAGAAGCACTGCGGCAGTATTAACACCTGAATCCCCGAAGGTAAAAGCTGAGCCGATCACATTACCGTCATTAGAACTGCTTGATAGACCTGATAAAGTAGAAAACCCAGTTTCGCAAGAAGAGTTAGATGCGGTATCACGTTTAGTTGAGGCTAAGTTATTAGATTTTGGTGTACAAGCACAAGTTGTAGGTGTGTACCCTGGTCCTGTTATTACTCGATTTGAATTGGACTTAGCACCGGGCATCAAAGTAAGCAAAATATCAGGCCTTTCTAAAGACTTAGCTCGTTCACTTTCAGCAATGAGTGTTCGTGTTGTAGAAGTTATTCCTGGTAAGTCTTACATAGGTATTGAGATCCCGAATAAACACCGACTTATCGTTAGATTATCAGAAGTAATGGACACGCCAGGTTTCCAAAACTCGAAGTCACCAACGACTATGGTTCTAGGTAAAGATATTGCTGGTAAAGCTGTGGTAGTTGACCTAGCTAAAATGCCGCACTTACTTGTTGCGGGTACCACAGGTTCAGGTAAATCAGTTGGTGTTAATACCATGATTTTAAGTTTACTTTACAAGGCAACACCTGAAGAAGTGCGTTTAATCATGATAGATCCAAAAATGTTGGAACTTTCTGTCTATGAAGGCATCCCACATTTATTATCGGAAGTCGTTACCGATATGAAAGAAGCGGCTAATGCACTTAGATGGTGTGTTGGCGAGATGGAAAGACGTTATAAATTAATGTCAGCGCTGGGTGTAAGAAACTTAAAAGGTTACAACGCTAAGATTGAAGAAGGTATTGAAAACGGTAAGCCTGTTCGTGACCCATTATGGCGACCGACTGACAACATGTTAGAAATGCCGCCTGAGTTAGAAAAGCTGCCTGCTATCGTTGTGGTTATTGATGAATTTGCTGACATGATGATGATTGTTGGTAAAAAAGTAGAAGAGCTCATTGCTCGTATTGCGCAAAAAGCACGTGCTGCAGGTATTCACTTAGTATTAGCAACACAAAGACCGTCGGTAGATGTTATTACGGGTCTTATCAAAGCTAACATCCCAACTCGTATGGCGTTCCAAGTTTCATCTAAGATTGACTCTAGAACCATTCTAGATCAGCAAGGTGCAGAGAACTTACTTGGTATGGGTGATATGTTGTATTTACCGCCAGGTTCAAGTGCGCCAACACGTGTACACGGTGCATTTGTTGATGATCACGAAGTTCATGCGGTTGTTACTGATTGGAAGTCAAAAGCTAAGCCAAATTACGTAACGGAAATTTTGCAAGGTGAAATGACCGAAGAAAATATGTTACCTGGTGAAGCAGCGGAAATGGCGGCAGATGAAGATTCAGATCCGTTATTCGACGAAGCCGTCGAGTTTGTTACGCAAGCTAGAAAAGTATCTATCTCAAGCATCCAGCGTAAACTAAAAATTGGTTATAACCGTTCAGCTCGAATTGTTGAGCAAATGGAAGCGATGGGCATTGTTAGCCAAGCTGCGCACAATGGCTCTCGTGAAGTATTAGCTCCACCTCCAGCTAAAGACGGTTATGATGAAGGACTTGAATAATGAAAGTAAATAAGTGGCTAGTTGCAGCTTTGCCTTTGCTGGCAGTCTCTGCAAGCTCGTTGGCAACAACACCGATTGCAAATGCACAAACTCATGCAATAACCGAAGTAGATAAACAGCAATTAAGAGCTTTGTTAGCTAATTACGATGGTTTTTCAGCTAGCTTTGCGCAACGAGTGACAGATAGTGAAGATAACTTAGTTCATCAGGGTAAAGGGAAATTAGTATTTAAACAGCCTGGTAAATTCCGCTGGCAAGTCTCAGAGCCTGATCAGCAATTGCTACTATCAAATGGTGAAACCTTATGGTGGTATAACCCATTTTTAGAACAAGTCTCCATTTACGATGCTGAACAAGCCGTGGCGACAACGCCTTTTGCCTTGTTAGTTTCGAATCAAGACGATACTTGGAACAACTTTAATATTGCAAAAGTTGATACAGGCTATGTGATCACGCCAAAAGATGCAGATAACTCTCAAGTGCAGCAGCTAGCCGTGCATTTTGACAAAGACATATTGAACAAAATTGTTATAACTGACAGAACTCAACAAGTGAGTGCTTATAGCTTATCTGAGCAAGCCTTCGATAAATCGGTTGCGCGCCAATTTAATTTTATTATTCCTACT
>CBDAVN010000005.1:0-31768 GCA_965200905.1 Psychrosphaera sp. | reverse complement strand
GTCGGCAAAACGATCACTGCAGCTTTGTTGCTTGCTCGAAAGTGCTGAACCGTAGCATCTACGGCCTGCTGTTGATAAGGACGTAATATAAACATGAAAAATTAATATCTTAACCAAAAACCATGGTTATAATAACTTGTTTAACGCCGAGGCTGTAATAAAGTCAGTAACATACGTAATACTTTTTTACACTTTGGGATTTGAATATAACATTTGTTTACAAATGGTTATTCAGCCTTTTTACTGGCGTTGGGATAAGATAATGGAGACAACATCCAGGGGAACTCATGATGAAAAGTAAATGGATAAAGATAGCAGCGCCAGTACTAGTGCTTGTACTAGGTGTGGTGGGCATGAATGTTATAGGTGCATCAGGTCCAGAAAAGCAAGAAAAAGAAGAAGTCGATACTAGACCAACGGTCAGAATAGAATCTATCGAGTCACTCAACCATCAAGTTATGATCACCGGACACGGTGAAGTAAAACCACTGGAAAGTACTATCCTTTCCGCTCAAGTATCAGGCGAAGTCATAAAATGGCACCCTAACTTTGTTGCCGGTGGTTTAGTAAAACGAGGCGAGGTGTTATTCGAAATCGAAAAAGAAGCCTACCAAGCGAGTTTATTACAAGCCCAAGCTCAATTAGCATCAGCAAAAGCTACTCTAATAGAAGAAGAAGGCAGAGCCGAAGTAGCAAAACGCGAAGCAAAACGCTTACCTAAGTCTCAAATCACAGATTTATACCTACGCAAGCCACAAGTTTTATCTGCCAAAGCCCAAGTTAAATCAGCTCAAGCAGCGGTTAAACTAGCACAAAGAGATCTAGATAACTGTACGGTTAAAGCGCCTTATAATGCACTTGTTGTCTCTCGCGAGCTAGGCGCAGGTCAATTCGTTACAACCGGTTCAAATATTGGTCGATTACACAACATTGAAGTAGCTGAAGTTACCTTCCCTATTGCTGGCTTTGATAGCGCATTTTTACCTAACAAAGTATTAGGCTTAGAAGCTAATGTATCAACCGAAGGCAGATACTCGTTAAGCCGCCCAGGCACAATTATCCGTGATTTAGGCCTAATTGATTCGGCAACCCGTATGAATCACTTAGTGGTCAGAATCGAAGACCCTTATAGCGTTAATTCACAACAACCAAAATTGATGTTTGGTCACTATGTAAATGTCACTTTTGCAGGACAAGAGTTGAATCAAGTGTTCCGTTTATCACAGGATTTAGTTACCAATAAAACAGTTTGGATTGTCGATGACGAAAATAAACTTGATAAGAAGCAAGTTGAAGTTATTCGTGAAGAAGGTGAATATTTCTTGCTTGGTAACGGTTTAACCCCTCAAGACAAAGTTGTATTAACAATGCCAGAGTATCCTCAAGTTGGCATGGAAGTAAAAATTGCAGGACTGAATGATGTTCCAGCGGACGAAGATAATGATGACGCGGCTGATACGGTAATTGTTCAAACAAGTAACGAGGAGTAAGGTATGACTGCTCAAACTCAAGGTCATGAACCGAAGCAAACTGGGATAATTGCGTTTTTCGCAAATAACTCGGTCGCCGCAAATTTAATGATGATGTTTATCATCGTCATGGGGGTAGTGAGCTATTTCACTATCCAACGTCAAATGTTTCCAAACATAGAGATCAATTATATTGAGATCTCAGCATACTATCGCGGGGCTTCTCCACAAGAGGTGGAAGAAAGCATAATGATCAAAGTTGAAGAAGCATTGAAAGATGTTACTGAGATCAAAAAGATATGGGCGCGTTCTTTCCGCAATCACGGTCAAGTCACATTAGAGATTCATCCTGATAAAGAATTGTCCGATGTACTAGATAAGGTCAAACTCCGGGTAGACAGCATTGCCACCTTCCCTGCTGGTATGGAACCTGTAACCATCCAGCAAGTAGAGTTCAACCAAGATGTATTAGAAATGTCACTAGTCGGTGACTACCCACTTACCGAACTTAAACCTGTTGCAAAGCAATTAGAAGATGAACTGTTACAACTCAACAATGTGTCTTTGGTTAGCGTATCAGCTCCAACAGAAGAAATCGCTATTGAGATCAAACCCGAAGAGCTAAGAAAATACGGTTTAACTCTCAACAGTGTAATGAACTCAATCCGTCGTTATTCTGCCAATTACTCTGCTGGACAACTCAGAACTGACTCAGGTGTGATCACAGTTCGTATTGAGAACCAATATTACAGTGGCGATGAGTTCCGTAATATTCCAGTAAAAATAGGTGATAACGGCGCTAAAGTTTATTTAGCCGATATCGCTGATATTAAAGATGGTTTTGTTGAAGGCGAACGTTACTTTAAGTACTCGGGTCAAAACGCTATTTTCATGGCGGTTAAAGCAACTAAAGATCAAAACACCATCCCAGTTGCGGATTCAGTAAAGCGCTTTATCGAAGAACGGAATAAAACCTTACCAACAGGGATGGAGCTTAAAGTCCTAGTTGATATGACCTATTACTTAAATGGTCGTTTGGACATGATGTTAAGTAATTTATTCCAAGGCTCTATCTTAGTTGCCTTAATGCTGACTATCTTCCTGCGATTTAGATTAGCGGCATGGGTAATGATAGGCTTACCAGTTTGTTTCCTAGGTGCCGTTATGATGATGCCTGTATTTGGTGTCACCATTAATATTCTTTCTTTGTTCGCTTTCATTATGGTATTAGGTATTGTTGTTGATGACGCCATAGTCATAGGAGAGAGTGCCTACTCCGATATTGAAAAAAATGGTGGTGGAGTCGAAAGTGTTGTTAGAGGCGCAAAGCGAGTTGCAACTCCAGCTACCTTTGGTGTGTTAACCACTATCGCAGTATTTGCACCTTTTGTTATGACAAGCGGGCCAGAAGGCGCATTTTTCTATAACATTTCAGTAGTGGTGATCTTATGTTTAGTATTCAGCTTGATTGAGTCAAAACTAATATTACCAGCTCACTTAGCCCACACTAAATTCTCACCTGTCGATCCAAAGAGTTGGCGAGCTCGTTTTAACAAGCGCTTTTTTGGCTTCGTAAACGGCACTTATAAGAATGCTCTCATTAAGTGTACTGAATGGCGATGGTTAGTATTTATGAGCTTTATTGCTCTGCTATTAGTCAGCTTTGGTTTAATTCAAGCCAACTATGTTCGCATGGTACCAACACCAAAAGTACCTCATGATTTCCCAAGCGTTAACATAGAAATGAACGAAACAGTGTCCGATGCGACTACGATCAATGCGTTAAAAACAATCGAAAAAGTTATCTTAGATGTCGAAGAGAAAATAGAGCAAGAAACTGGCTCACCGATGATCAAAGACATCTTAGCGTTTAACCAAGGTCGTACAGAGGCAAGAATCGTTGTACCACTAGTAGATGAAGAGTTACGCCCATTTGATACTTTTGAATTAGCACGTAGATGGCGTGAGGCCATGCCTGTTATCCCTGGCATGAAGTCATTCCAAATCCAAGACGATGTAAATGGCGGTGGTAACGAGGGCGAATTTGGCTACTTATTGTATGGCAGTGAAATCGAAACGTTAAATGCTGGCGGCCGTAAATTCATTGAAATGCTGCAACAAGAGGAAGGGTTATTTGATATCAGCTCAACCATTGATCCAGCAAGTAAGGAAATTCAGTTAGAACTTAAACCTGTTGCATTTGATTTAGGCTTAGATTTATCAACTATTGCTGATCAGATAGGTGCTAGTTTCTACGGCGGTGAAGCGCAAAGAGTGTTAAGAGACGGTGAAGAGATCCGAGTCATGGTCCGTTATCCTCAATTGACTCGCGAAAGGTTTGCCGATCTGAAATACGCCATGATCAAAACCCCAAATGGTCAGGAAGTTATGTTAGGCGATGTAGTAAATCTAACTGAAAAGCCTGGTATCAGTTACATCCGTCGTGAAGGTGGTTTCCGCAGCGTGTATGTATGGGGCTCTATTGATGAAGAAGCAATTGAACCGAGTGAAGTAGTTAAGAAAGTTAAAGAAGACTTATTACCTAACTTGCAAGAGCAGTTCCCAACGATTAAAACCGAATTGGGCGGAGCAATTGAAGAACAACAATCTCAGCAAAATGAACAAATCATGTTCTTTATTGCAGGTATGATGATGGTTTACGTGCTACTTGCTGTACCGCTTAAGTCATACTCACAACCATTAATCATCATGTCAGTTATTCCGTTTAGTTTGACTGGTGCTATTTGGGGCCATTTATTCTTCGGCTTAGATATGAGCATGATGTCAACGTTTGGCCTAATTGCTGCGGCAGGGGTTGTAATTAATGATAGTCTGGTTATGACAGATTACGTTAACCACAAACGCAAACATGGTTATAGTATTAAAGAATCAGTCGTTGAGGCGGGTTGTGCACGATTCAGGGCTATTACTCTAACCTCTATTACAACATTTGCTGGTGTACTACCAATCATGTTCGAAACTAGCTTACAAGCTAAGTTCGTGATCCCTATGGCGGTAGCACTTGGCTTTGCCGTTCTATTTGCAACACTGATCACATTGATTTTAGTCCCTTGCTTATACCTAATTTTGCAAGACTTAGGTAAGCCTAAAGCCTTTGTAGCAAGGATATTTAAAAAGAAATCAGGCGTGACCCAAACAAATGAGTTAGTTGAAGAAAATTAATTCAAAAAACAAGCATTAATCATGGTTCGACAAAAGCCGATAGCCACAGGTTATCGGCTTTTCTGTTTTTCAGTCCGCAAAAACCTAGATCTACATCAATATAGACGTAAGTTATTTACTTCTACTTAAAAAATAGGGAGAACCCTAGCACCTATCAAGGCCTATCACTGTATAATAAGTTTAAAACACCAAATGCAAATAATAATCAATTGCATTTGTTTATTGTTTGCAACTGTTGCTGAAATTTCAAAGGATAGAACTTTCTTACTTTGCGATCAGTACTACGCTTTGTATTCACGTAACAAGCAGGAAGAAGTTGCTTAAGATAAATTAAGGATATCCAATGAAGTTAAAACACAAACTCATTATTACTTTTTTACTGATAGCGTTAGTCCCTCTACTAACCATAGGCTTAATTAGTAGCTACATTGCCAAAAACGCTCTAGAACAACAAAACTTTGCACAGCTAACCTCGGTTAGAGATATCAAGAAGTCACAAATTACTAGCTATTTCGATGAGCGTAAGGGTGATATTCAAGTATTAGCGAAAACCGTAAAGAACATGCTAAATAATCGACAAACATCGATTTCAGAGCAAGCACACCAAGCGCAGAATTATTTTGAAAACTTTATCAGTGCTTACAATTACTACGATTTGTTCCTTATCGACCAAAACGGCGAAGTATTTTATACCGTAACAAGAGAAGCCGATTATCAAACCAACCTACAAACAGGTATGTATGCCGATTCTGGACTAGGCAAACTATATAGAAAAACCGTTAGTAATAATCGCTTTGCCATGGTCGACTTCTCACCTTACGCACCGAGTAATGGTGACCCAGCTAGCTTTATTGCTATTCCTATTGAGTTAAACCAACAACAGATGGTTTTAGCTTTACAACTGTCTATTGAAAGCATCAATGGCATTATGCAGGAACGCTCTGGTATGGGCGAAACAGGTGAAAGTTACCTTGTAGGTGCGGACAAATTAATGCGCTCCGATTCCTATTTAGATCCTACTGGCCACTCAGTAATAGCTTCATTTGCCAACAATACTCAAGTGAATACAGCGGGTGTAAAAGCAGCCTTATCAGGTAGTACCGACAGTCGTATCATTATTGATTACAATGGTAATCCCGTTCTTTCAGCTTACACACCGTTAGATATTCACGGCATTAAATGGGCACTGTTATCGGAAATCGATGAAGCTGAAGCTTTTGCAATTATAAATCAGCTCTATCTTAATATTTTCCTTGTTGTGCTTGTCTGCGTAGTCATTGTTATTGCAATTGCCTTCGCTATGGCTAATTCAGTAACCAAACCATTAGGCGGTGAGCCTAAAGACATGGAGCATATTGCCTGTACCATTGCCGATGGTGACTTAACAATGAAATTTGAGCAGGGTCAACTCACTGGTGTTTATCAAGCCATGCATACTATGTCACAGCGCTTACTGAAAATGATAAGCGAGATCATTGATAACAGTAATACCTTAGCTAGTTCATCAGAAGAGTGCAGTGTCGCGAGCATGCAAACATCGAATAATCTTGTTCAACAACAAGACAACATTTCTCAGTTAGCCACAGCCATTCAAGAAATGTCGGTCAGTATTAGCGATGTAGCAAATAATGCTAATCAGGTAGCAAGTGCGGTTGAGAGCGCACAACAGCAATCACAACAATCAAACCAAAAGCTGCACCAAACGATTACTGATATCAGCGCACTAGATCGTGAAATAGGACAAGCACATAAAGTTATTGAGGGGCTAGAGCAAGAGTCTCACAATATCAGTGCGGTATTAGAAGTGATCCGCAACATTGCCGAGCAAACCAATTTATTAGCACTGAATGCAGCTATTGAAGCAGCAAGAGCTGGTGAGCAAGGTAGAGGGTTTGCTGTGGTTGCCGATGAGGTTAGAACCTTGGCAGAAAAAACCCAAGAGTCGACAAAGAGCATCGAAGATATGATCACCAACTTACAGTCTGCATCAGCCAAAGCGGTTGATGTAATGAGCTCTAGTCATACCATAGCCGACAACACTCTCAACAGTGCTAACTCGACGGCTAAGGCTATTGATCAAACTTATCAAGAAATAGATTCAATCTTGAACATGGCAGAGGCGATCGCTGCCGCTGTAGAGCAGCAATCGGGAGTTTGTGAAGAAATTAATCAGAACATCACTGCGATTAACGACGTGGCTCATGAAAATTCAACCAGTGCCAATCAAGTATCTGTTGCCAGCCAAGGCATAAGCCAAATTGCAGTTAAACTGAACGAGTTGAGTCTGCAATTTAAAGTATAGTACTGAGCTATGTGTTCCTAACGATGAGCTTCGTGCCCTGCGAAGCTCATTACGCAAAGGTATTTTAACCTTTGCCACAGCTTGCCATTAACATTCAATGAGCAAAATTCATAAAACAATGAATTAAAATCAATTTTTTTCATAGAAATATCCGCGTATAAATTTGCTTAAGCCACTAGCAACCGGATATAAACCATGAATAACGACTTAAGCTTTAGTATCAAAAACATCAGCTTTGATGAAAATTATCAGCCTGCAGACAACACTCGCATCACGACCAACTTTGCCAATTTAGCCAGAGGCAGCTGCCGTCAGCAAAACTTGCGCAACGCGCTGAATATGATCGACAACAACTTCAATGCTATGGCGCATTGGGACAACCCAAACGGCGATCGTTACTCAGTTAAGTTAGACATCATCTCGGTTGAAATGGACATAGCAGGTAGCGGCCAAACTTTCCCATCAATCGAAATACTAAAAACTAGCATTGTCGATAACAAAACCAACAAGGTTATTGAAGGGATTGTCGGCAACAACTTCTCTTCATATGTGCGCGACTATGATTTTAGTGTTGTGCTGTTAGATCACAACAAAGACCAAGGGCACTTTTCTGTACCTGAAGATTTTGGTGATTTACACGGTAAATTATTTCAACACTTCGTTAAGTCAAAAACGTACCAGCAGCACTTTAGTAAATTGCCTGTCATTTGTTTAAGCGTTTCCGACAATAAAACCTATCACAGAACAGAGAATCAACACCCTGTGCTAGGAGTCGAATACCTGCCAAATGAATCATCTCTTACCGAACAGTATTTTAATAAGATGGGTCTGCAAGTACGCTATTTCATGCCACCTAATAGCGTAGCGCCATTAGCGTTCTACTTCTTTGGTGACTTGCTTTGCGATTACACCAATTTAGAGCTGATCAGCACGATAAGTACCATGGAAACTTTCCAAAAGATTTACCGCCCTGAGATATACAACGCTAACGCAACGGCTGGGAAACGCTTTCAGCCAAGCTTGAAAAACTCAGATCATTCGCTAACTCAAATTGTTTATGACCGAGAGGAACGCAGCCAACTAGCGGTTGAACAAGGTAAATTCGCCCAAGAGCACTTAATTAAACCTTACCAAAACTTACTAGCGCAGTGGTCTGCCAATTTCGCCTAATAACCAAGATTACAAGTAGCATTTATTATGAAAACATTATTACCCACTTCAACGGCAGGCAGCTTACCTAAACCGTCTTGGTTAGCAGAGCCTGAAAAGCTTTGGTCTGACTGGAAATTACAAGACGACGAGTTAGCTGCTGGTAAAAAAGACGCGCTACGTGTCTCACTGCAAGAACAACAGAACGCTGGTATAACGATCGTCAGTGATGGCGAACAAACTCGACAGCACTTCGTCACAACCTTTATTGAACACCTAGATGGCGTTGATTTTGAACAACGTGAAACAGTTAAGATCCGCAATCGTTACGAAGCAAGTGTGCCATCAGTAGTTGGTCCCGTTAGCCGACCTAAGTCGGTTTTTGTCGAAGACGCTAAGTTTTTACGTCAACAAACGGACAACCCTATAAAGTGGGCGTTACCTGGTCCTATGACGATGGTAGATACGCTTTACGACGGGCACTATAAAAGTCGTGAAAAGTTGGCTTGGGAGTTTGCCAAAATACTCAATCAAGAAGCAAAGGAATTGGAAGCGGCTGGCGTAGACATTATTCAATTTGATGAACCTGCATTTAACGTGTTCTTTGATGATGTTAACGATTGGGGTATTGCTTGCCTAGAACGCGCTATTGAAGGATTGAAGTGTGAAACGGCGGTGCATATTTGCTACGGCTACGGTATTAAAGCGAATACTGACTGGAAACAAACCCTCGGCTCTCAATGGCGCCAATACGAGCAAGTTTTCCCTAAATTACAAAAGTCTAATATCGATATTATTTCGCTAGAATGTCACAACTCTCGAGTACCGATTGAATTGCTTGAATTGGTCAGAGGTAAAAAGGTAATGGTTGGCGCAATTGATGTAGCAACAACCGAGATTGAAACACCTGAACAGGTAGCAGAGACATTACGCAAAGCACTCGAATTTGTTGACGCTGACAAACTATATCCTTGTACTAACTGCGGTATGGCGCCATTAGCCAGAGAAGTTGCATCAGCTAAGTTGAATGCATTAAGTGCTGGGGCTGAAATTATTAGACAAGAACTGACAAACTCAAACTAACTGAAACTATTGAGCACCAAAGTTGGTTTCACTTTAGTGCTCAATAACTGCTTTATAACAACAGTTGAGCTAACATTCTTAAGCCAGTAATAAGTAGAACCACTGCAAAAACCTTTTTCAGTTTAGCGCCATCTAACTTAGCTGCTAAGGCAGCACCAACAGGTGCAAACAATACCGTCAATGGCACGATACAAACAAAGCCAATTGTATTGACTAAGCCAAAAGTGCCAACAGGTGCATCTAGTGGAGTTGAGCCGAATAACAACATAGTAATGGCACCAGGCAGTGAAATGATTAAGCCAATAGCGGCAGCCGTACCAACGGCTTTATGAGCAGGATAGTTATACAAAGTTAATAAAGGAACAGATATAGTGCCACCGCCTATGCCCACCATTGAGCTGAAAAAACCTATTGATGAAGCCATCAATGACTGCCCTTTAGCATTAGGCAGTTGTTGGTATAACGCTGATTTACCTGTGCGAAGTAGCATATTTAGTGCTGATAAAATGGCAATCACACCAAACAGCCCCGTAAGCCAAGTGCCATCAACTCTGGTCACCAGCCAACTGCCAGCTAACACACCAACAAAAATGAACATGGCCCAACGCTTTAATAGCGCGAAGTCAACATTACCTTTGTTATGGTGTGAACGAATCGAGCTGATAGAGGTTGGAATTATTGTTGCCAATGAGGTGCCCGTTGCAATGACCATTGCCGACTCAGCCGATACACCAAAACTTTGGAATAAAAAGAACAGTACAGGCACGATAACAATGCCACCTCCAACTCCCAAAAGTCCCGCTAGGATACCGGCAAAAACCCCGGTTGCGACTAGGGCAATTAACGTGGCCAAGTTAGTCGTTAAAAATTCTATTACATTCATTTATTTACACTTCTTTTTCAGACAATTTAACTATTGTGTTGAGGTTATTTAATAACTCTTATTCAATGAATAAAAGTGATATATTTTCATCATTCGATGAATGCAAATCATAACGATAATGGGAGATAGCGTATGTTAGAGCGAGTTCATTTAGAAATTCTAACGGCAATAAAAGACCACGGCACCCTGACTAAAGCAGCTGATTCTTTGCATTTATCGCAGTCGGCATTAAGCCATAGTATTAAAAAATTGGAAGGCCAAATTGGCACTCAAATATGGCAAAAAGAGGGCCGAAACTTGCGCCTAACTGATGCTGGTGAACGCATACAAAATCTAGCCAGCAGACTATTACCGCAATTTCTCCACACTGAGTTGCAGTTGAAACAAATCGCCAAAGGGGAGATGGGCTCGCTTCGAATAGGCATGGAGTGTCACCCCTGTTATCAGTGGTTACTTAGAGTTATCCAGCCTTATTTAGAACAAAGACCCAGTATTGATATTGATGTGAGGCAAGAGTTTCAATTTGGTGCGTTGGGCGCACTCTTGAGCTATGAAATAGATGTATTGATCACACCTGATCCATTATTTAAACCTAAAATAGAGTACATTCCTGTATTTGATTATGAGCATAGATTAGTTGTTGCACAGTCACACCCACTCGCTAGCCAAGAGAGTGTATTGCCAGCACAATTAAGCGACGAAGTGCTATTTAGTTATCCCGTTGAACCAACAAGGTTAGATATTTTTAGTCAATTCCTGCACCCTGCTAAATGCGCGGTTAAAAAGCATAAAATCATCGAAACAACAGAGATAATGTTACAAATGGTGGCAGCAGGCCGAGGCATTTGTGCTTTGCCAGGTTGGTTAGTTGATGAATATGCTAAGTCAATGCCAATTAAAAGTTTGCGCTTTGGCGAGCATGGGATCAGCAAACAGATCTTTATCGGCATAAGAAAAAATGAACAGGAAATAGGTTACTTAAACGACTTTATTAACCAAGCTAAAAGAACAAACTGAGCTATCAATAATGCCTGTTCATTCAGAACTGTGAGACTGCTGCTCAAGCTCATCATACTCTCGTTTAGTGTTTTCTATTTCGGCTCTGATAGCTATAAACAAAGCGGCAAGTTGGGGATCAAAGTGACTTCCGGCTTGTTGCTCAATAAAGTTAAACGCTTCATCCATAGACCAAGGCTTTTTATAAGGTCGCTTCATCGTCAGTGCATCAAATACATCGGCAATAGCAACAATTCGAGCCGACTGTGGTATTTGCTCTGCTGACAATCCTTTAGGGTAACCCGAGCCATCCCATTTTTCGTGATGATAAAGCGCAATATCGGCAGCCATTTTAAATAGTGGAGTTTGGCTTTTTGACAAGATCCTGTGGCCTATTTCCGAATGCGTTTTCATCACTTCCATTTCGTCTGTGGTCAACTTTCTAGGCGCTTTTAGGATAGTGTCGGTAATACCAATTTTGCCAGTATCATGCATAGGTGCTGCTAATTCTAACAATCGAGTTTGTTCAACCGACCAAAGTGCCGCCTCAGCAAGTTGTGCCGCATACGCAGCCATGCGCCAAATATGGACACCTGTGTCGTTATCGTTGAAATGTCCAGCTTCACCTAGCATGTGAATCGCGCTGCGCTGACTTGATGCCAGCTCTTTGGTTTTCTGTCTGACTAACCTTTGCGCTGCCCGCTTTTGATCAGAAAGGGTCAAATGAGTGCTCACCCTAGCTTTCACAATGGCTTCAGTTACCGGCTTAGTAATATAATCAACTGCGCCATAGTCGAAACCTTTTTGTTCGTCTTCAATTTCACTCATGGCAGAGACAAAAATAATCGGGATGTTTTGCGTTTTAGGATTTGCTTTGAGCTGCTGACAAACCTGATAACCATTAACTTCTGGCATCATCACGTCTAGCAAAATAATATCAGGCCTAACGGACTCTGCTATCTTGAGCACAGTTTTAGGTTTAGTGGTCACCCTAACATCGTACTCAGGTAACAAAATACCTTTCATTACGTCTAAGTTCTGCGGTATGTCATCGACCACTAACACTGTGTATCGATTTTGCTCAGCCTGATCAGTCGTCATAATTGATTTTTGATGATTTTATCAACATCAGCATAGGCAAGTTCATATTCATAATCAACAATATAGCCTCGAATTTGTGATAAATCAGGCAACAGTGATAACAACTTCTTTTGCTTAAAGCGGCTGATCAGTTGGTCTACAGCATCAATTGCTGTGGCGTCATAACTATCTAGTATTTCCAATAACTCACTGAGTTGCTCAATGTCAGAATTGCTCAATTGGCTTTGTTGTTGTGTCTCTTGTTGATTTGTAATTGGACTTGTTGCGACTTGAGTGGGTACTGCTGAGCTCAGCCACTTTGCTAATGTAGAGGACATAACATCTATTGAGATAGGCTTAGCAATATGGTCATTCATACCAATAGATAGTGCATATTTTACCTCATCTAACATGGCATCCGCAGTTAACGCTATGATAGGAACATGGGCAAACTCTGCATATTCCCTTATTTTTTTAGTCGCAGTATAACCGTCCATATTCGGCATTTGGCAGTCCATCAAAACACAATCAAAATTCTGTGTCTTAATTGCACTTAACGCTTCTATGCCATCACAGGCATGTACCACATCAGCCCCAAGCTCCAATAGCATTTTTTCTGCTATGTATTTATTTACTTGGTTATCTTCAACTAATAACAACCTACTGCCTGTCAATTGTGGTGTGATTTGTGAGCTCTTACTAACTTTTCCATAACCAACTCCTATACCCGCTTCTGGTAAAGCCATATCCACTTCGAAGCTAAAGGTGCTGCCTTTACCACATTCACTTTCTACACTGATACAACCGCCCATCAACTCAACTAAACTTTTCGAAATAGCTAAGCCCAAACCAGTACCGCCGTATTTTCTAGTGGTTGATACATCGGCCTGAGAAAATGACTGAAATAACTTTGCTTGTTGCTCAGGGGAAATACCAATGCCCGAGTCTTTGACACTAAATGCTAATCTAGCGCTTTTGTCTGCCTCACTTAGCAACCGCGCTGAAATAACAATTTCGCCCCGTTCAGTGAATTTTATCGCGTTGCTAACTAAGTTTAATAATATCTGATTTAACCTTAGTGAATCACCAATATAGTGGCGGGGTATGTTGACAGGAATTTCATATTTAATGGATAAACGTTTCGATTTAGCCAGAGTGTCGGTACTACTTTCAATATGGCTGACAATTTCTTCTAATGAAAATTGACGCTGCTCTAACTCTATTTCTCCCGCTTCCACTTTAGAGAAGTCGAGTATGTCATTAATGATCCGAAGCAAAGTTTCACTGGAACTGGATATTTTCTCAATATAATCCCTCTGCTTATTGCTTAACTCCGTCTTTAATACCAAATGAGACAGCCCCATGATGGCATTCATTGGAGTACGGATCTCATGACTCATATTGGCCAAAAACTGTGATTTGGATTGGTTCGCCAGTTCTGCTTTTTGCATCGCTAACATAAAGTCTTCGGTACGCTTTAACACTTCCAGTTCTAAGTCTTCAGCATTGGCTTGCAATCTTTGGTTAGCCTGATGCAACTCAAGAGATTTCTCTTCGAGCAACATTTCCGCTTCTTTTCTGGCTCTGCGTTCGCGTTCTAGACGCTTGTTTAAACGATGACTATCCAAAAACTTGAACTCTCAACATACCTACCAATCATTATCAGTAATTATAGGTTACAAATTGCACTCATAGAAATAAGGGTTATTCCTCATCTCACCTGCAAACCGTAAAAAACTAGGTATATAACTGATTAAAAATGTAGGAATTTCTGCTGATAAATTTTAGACTCGGTTTACTCTAATTTTTTTGTTTTTACCTGTGATTGACTCAACTCTATTCGCGCTATTTATTCCAACTTTCTTTATTGTTAGTGTTACTCCTGGTATGTGTATGACACTAGCCATGACATTAGGCATGTCGTATGGTGTTAGAACGACAATGTGGATGATGTGGGGCGAACTATTGGGTGTTGCTAGTGTAGCTTTAGCGGCGGTTATTGGCGTTTCTACTGTTATGCTTAGTTACCCGCAAGTATTTGTCTTATTAAAGTGGCTTGGCGGCGCTTATTTAATTTGGCTTGGCATTAATATGTGGCGCTCTAAGGGTAAGTTGGCAATAACCAATGAAAACCTAAAAGAGCAAACCGTCAGTCGCTTTGAACTGTTTAATCAAGGCTTTATCACCGCCATAGCCAACCCAAAGGGATGGGCTTTCATGGTGTCTTTACTCCCTCCTTTTATCAATCCTGAATTGGCTATGGCACCGCAATTAAGCTTGTTAATCTTAGTGATCCTACTCTCTGAGTTTATCTGCATGATGCTTTACGCCAGCGGCGGAAAAACATTAGCCAAGCTACTTAGTAGCAAGACTAATGTACAATTACTCAATAAAGTTTCAGGCTCATTGATGATGGCGGTTGGTGTTTGGCTAGCCCTAGGGTAGCCATTAAATAGTCGAATTAATGCTGCTTCAACCAAAGCGACACCTGAGGAAAGTGATCCTGCACGGCTTTTGGGTGAGTTAAAATATTGATGTGATCATAATCTACGGCATTGCCACCAGCCTTGGATAAATTACTAAATTTAGCCTGCTTATTGTTGCATTCGGCGATAAATAACTGCACATCTTGCGCATGGCCAAGGGTATTATCTTTAATCGAAGTGATATGCCAAGTCGGGGGCCAATTAAACTCTTGTGCTGCCTTTTGATAATCAAAACCATCAATTGGATCATGCCAATTGCCTAATTTAACCCAAGCAACACTTTCGGTTAATGAAGCATGAGTTTCGTTATCTGATCCCACTTTTAATTTCACCGAATCAAGAAAACCAACTCGTTTGGTGATCATCGGCGCTAAACGTTTCCAAAATAAACTGACCTTAAACAACCTTTCCATATTCCAGACGGTCACTTGGCGTTTGGTCCCAAAGCACAATTTACTTCTTACCTTATCTCTAAGCTCAGGGTGACGAACTAAAGCTGAGGAAAATAAAACGCCGCCCCAAGAGTGACATACCACATGCATTGGCAGCTCATGTCGAGAGTGGACAAAGTTAATCAAAGCTGGAATATCTTCCACAATACTATGGTACTGGCCGTGTTTCTGATCATCTTTAATAGCAGGCACACTGTCGCCACGACCTCTAAAATCCGCTACATATACATCAAAGCCTTGTTCAGCAAGATAACAAGCTAAACCTTTGCCTTTATGAGTATAAAAAATACGGCCATTCTCAATTGCGCCGTGGAACATAATGATGGGCTGGCCACCTTGTTTTTGCCAAATATGACGAACATGGAGCTTATAACGCCCTTGCTCAACAAATAATGATTCTTGCTTCATTCAACTGGTCGGACTAGATAAATAGAAGCTTAAGTTATTAAAGTTAAACTCTTAATTCAACATTTTATTTAACTGAGCAGAAAATTGTACTAAGTTTATACAACGCTCTCGCCTTAAGTTGACTAAATGACAAGCTCTAATAATTCGGTTCTGCCAGAGATAAAAAAGAAGTATCGCCTAGCTATCTTCAGTATTGGTTTATTAGTTACTTTTTCATTCTTACTTATCCAAGCTGTCCTCTCCACTATAGCCAGTGACGCAAGTACTATTAATACCGCGGGAAAGCAGCGCATGCTGTCGCAAAAAATAGCACTGTATACCGAGATGATGGCAAGAGAGCTTGAAGAACACGACAAGGTAAAAACTGAACTCATTCAAGCTATCGATCAATTTGAAACACAGCACTACAAGTTATTACAAAGTGACAGTCCAGAACGTAATGAACAATTAGCGAAGTCAATATGGCTGGGCTATTTCTCCAACGAACCTTCCCTGCACCAATTGATCTTGCGCTTCATCACTAAAGCGAAAAACGTAGTACAAATAGATAATCAAGAGTATCAAGGTCAATTTAACCATACTGACATCAGCGCCTTATTATCACGACTAGACCAGATGGTATCTCTGTTCGAGCAAGAAGCGGAAGCCAAACTTTCTCGCCTTGTTTGGCTTAGTTTATTACTCTGGCTATTGGCTCTTAGCCTACTATTTATCGAGCTGAGGTACATATTTACGCCTATGACATGGTTGCTCAAAAGTAACTTGCAACAACTAGAGCAAGAGCGCACCAGCGCATTGCAACTGCAACATAAAGCAGAGCTAGCGAATAAAGCCAAAAGTAAATTCTTGGCCAATATGAGCCATGAATTACGAACACCAATGAACGGTATTTTTGGCATGATAGATATTGCCAAACAAGAACAAGATCGGAGCCAAAGAAATCGTACTTTAAACACCGCATTACAGGCCGGGCAACAATTATTAAATGTGATCAATGATATCTTAGATATATCGAAAATTGAGGCCAATAAACTCTCTGTCGACCACTCTAAATTTAGTCTCAACCAAGCATTAGATACCTGCTTAGCTCCTGCAACTATTGCCGCTTGTGATAAAGGTTTAAAATTTAATTACCAAATACTCGAACCTGCGCTACCTGAATACGTTGAAGGTTCTTCCGTTCGGTTAATCCAAGTACTCAATAATTTGCTGAGTAATGCCATTAAATTTACCACCAGTGGCGAGATCGAAGTAAAGGTCAGCCAACAACCGCAAGAGCAAGGCTTTTTACTAAAAATAGAGATTAAAGATACTGGCATAGGAATGAGCGAGGAGCAGCTAACTAATGTTTTCAAACCTTTTGTCCAAGCCGATGATTCAACATCGCGAAAATTTGGCGGTACAGGGCTAGGCTTAAGTATTTGTAATGAATTAGTGAAATTGATGAATGGCGAGTTATCGGCAACCAGTCGTTTTGGCCAAGGTTCCACTTTCACCGTGACCCTGCCTTTGGCCTACTGCACAGAAAAGCTAGATCAAAGCCTCGATTTGACAAAGTTAAAACTGAAAAATCCAGCTCAATATCGGGTTGCTATTGTAGATGACTTACGGTCAAGCTTAATGCACTTGCGCTTTTTGTTAGAAAAGCTGAGTTTAGAACCTGATATCTTTGATTCACCAGTGGAGTTTCTTAAGTCTTCTCCACAGCAATACAATTTGGTGATCACCGACTTACATATGCTGGAACTAAACGGAGTAGAATTGGCTAAAGCTTTACCTAAAAGCCAAGCGAAAATTTTAATCTCAGCGGCCTTGGATTCGCACGAAGTTTATTCTGCCGACAATCTGCCCGCGAAACTGTTCAGTTCAGTATTTACTAAACCAATAAACGAGCCTCGATTTTTAAAAGGGGTGGTTGAAGCGCTAGAGGTCGACTCTCTTAAGCACAATCCAGAAGAGTTCTCGATATTACTTGCTGAAGATAATGATTTAAACGCAAGGATAGCTGTGCACATGCTCAACCAACTCGGCTACCAAGTTTTTAGAGTAGAGAATGGTCAACAAGCGCTTGAGGCTTGCTTAAAGCCTGAGATACAAGTCGATTTAGTCCTCATGGATATTAATATGCCAGTGATGGACGGCAAAGAAGCCACTCTATTAATTCGCGAGCGGCTCGGTGATGATCTACCGATTATTGCGTTAACTGCCAATGCTTATGAAGAAGACAAACGAGAGTCATTAGAGATAGGTATGAACCACCACCTCACCAAGCCTTTGGTTAAAGAGGAGCTGGTTCAAACCATTCAATATTATTTACACTAATATTCAGCTATCGGTTAAAATTGATAGTCGAATTTAACGTACAAGTCTCTGCCTGTTCCTGGTAGCTTTTGGCCCTGCGGAACTTCAGACATCATCACTCTATTGGTTCCTGCAATATGGTCTTGGTAGAGCTTATCAAACAAGTTATTCACCCCAAATTCTACAGAAACATCATTAAAGTAATAAACCGCAGAAACATTAACTAAACCGTATCCTGCTGACGCTATTTCGCTATTCAAAGCGGAAACTTTGTCTTGTTTTGCAAACAATTGCCAAGTTAAATTAGCTTGCCAACTGTCCGCATAGTAAGTGGTATTTAACTTCACATTTGGTGCCGCGATCCTATACAAGTTGTCATCTATGTCTCGCCTTTCACCACGGGTGTAAGCCGCAACAGCTGTCACCACAAATTGTGAATTTAAATTGTATCGCGCCGTCATATCAACGCCGTAAATTTCTGCATCCAAGTTAGCAAATTGCAAAGGCGTGATGCCCATCATCATGTTGCCAACCATATTGGCTGCCATGTTAGTCGATGGCATACCTTGAATATAATCGTCAATGCGCTGGTAAAATAGGTTTGGCGCAATACCAAAACCCGTTTCTTGGATACTTAAACCAAGGTTAAATTGATACGCAGTTTCTGAGTCTAAATCGATATTACCAATATAAGTGTGACCGTCAGCTAGACCTCCTGCTGACTGCATTGGCAGCCACAAATACCTTTCTTGATAAGAAGGCGCTTTTTGCTTTATTGCTGCCCCAATTAGTACTTGGCTATGTTCTGACAAGTTCATGGTCCAATTCGCAGCTAAGTCAAAATTGACATCCGATTGCCTGCGATCGGCTTGGTTAAATGCACTTTGCAGCGTCATAATATTTGGATTCATCATCGCCATGTGATGCGAAACTTCGTCAGCATCTGCACTATTGTGTTTTATTCTAAGACCAAGACCTAAATTGCTATTGTCTAGCTCGGCATCTAAGTGTGCATAAGCTGCAATTCTGTTGTCTTCGACACCATAAAAGTTTTTTACGTTAAACATAGGGTTAGTGGCAGAGGTAATGATGGAGTTGTGATCCGATGTATAACCATCAACACCAATAATTAAGCGGCCAAATTGAGTTTGGCTTTGAGCTTGAACTTTAAAGTCCGTTGATTCAGCATCTGCCGTATTTAACCTGAACATAGCAGGCATCATATTGTGTCGCTGAGTGTGATTATCCATGCCGTGGTCTGCATCTAAATACCCCAACGACCAGTCTAATTGCCAATTTGCAACTTGATGTGTCCCTGATACATCAAAGCGGTCTGCTTCAATATAAGAAATATCCATTGGCAAAGCTGCAGTACCTGAATTTTTAGTGTCCGTTTTATGGTAGGCAAAACCAAGGATGCTGTTTGCCGCTTTTAGTCGATAATCTAAACCATATTGTTTCTTGTCATAAAAGCTCGAAGGAATAGTTCGGCCTGCGCCGTCTTCAACATTATCGCTATCTTGTTGATTGACATAAACCAACACACCTTGCTCATTCGTTGCTACATTAGCAATGCCAGATAATGCTTTTGCGTCTCCCTGTTGCTGCCAGCCAGCCTGTATCACACCAGAAAGTGTAATGTCTTTATTTGCCGTAAGTTCAGCTTGTTTCAGCTGTACGTCAATGGCCCCACCCAAAGTGTCCATTCCAACATATACAGGCGCAATACCACGATAAGCAGTCATACTTTCAATCAAAATAGGCACCGCGTAACTCAGTGGTGTGTCCATGGCATTCGGTCCAGCACCTGGTAAGTAGTGACCATTCATTTTGACCGATACTCTGTCTCCGTAAAGACCGCGATACTGAGCAATACCAGTAACACCACCATTACGGTTCACTCCTGCACCAGGAATAACATCCAGCCATGAGGCTGCATCAGCGTTAATTGTGTTACCTGTCGCCAATTCTGTGTTTGTTGCTAATTTAGATTTTTGGCTGGTAATTGTGATGGTTTCTATATCGTGATCGGCAAAGCTAGATGCAGAGAAAGCCGCCGCAACAAGGGTCGCAGCAAAAGTTAATTTTGTGTTCATTTAAATCTCAAATCGTCTTTCCATCAAAAAGATGGCATTAAAATATGCAGGAATAAGCAGTTAAAAGCCTTCCTGTAACAGCGTTAAAATAGAGAGTTAAATGACGGTTGGTGGCGCTCTAGGTTGTGCACTTTCATACTCGCCCAAAGTATCTAAGTGCTTAGGAATAAACGAAAAGACAACGGATTTGGTTAACGTTGTAGGAACGACTAGCTCTGAGCTAGGTAATGCAACTAAGCCTGTTTGGTGGAAAAAGCATAATGCACATTTGCCGTGAGGTGGCGAAGATTTAGATGATTCCTCTGCTTCAGGGAATAATTCATTTATGTCTAACTGAAGTTGCTGTGCAAGCGCTAAATACTGTTGCTGTTTTTGATCGACTGATACCCATTCAAAACCACTTTGACTACAAATAAGGATCTTGTCGTCTGGTGAAATAATAGATGCAAGTGCGGGCATGACCGTGTTGAACAACAACACAGTGATAATAAGTTTTATTAAATTTACTTGCCGACTTAACTTCACTTGCAAATCGTTAGAATGAATTCTGATGGTATTGATTTTAACCAAGTATTGCCATCTTGCCATTGATTTGCATTAATTTTTTTACCTGTTGATTTCCTCTACAAAATAAAACATTTGACTATTTATTAATTTACTCTACATTGTAGATATAAAATAAAAGTGAGCAGACTGTATGGACAAAGAAAAGTTTTTAGGTGAATTCGAACAGTTTTTACTGTTAGCGATTTTGCGCTTAGGCGACAACGCTTATGGCAGTACCATTCGTCAATTACTCGCGGATTCGATTAATCGAGATGTCACCATAGGCGCTTTGTATACCACCCTAGAGAGGTTAGAAAAAAAAGGGTTGGTAGAAAGTAAAATGGGCGAAGCCACAGCCGAACGAGGCGGCAGAGCGAAAAAATACTTCAAAGTGTCCGCTCAAGGTCAATCTGCACTTAAACGCTCAAAACAAGCATTATCAAATATGTGGCAAGGACTGGCTCTAAAGGGTGTGGTATGAGTGCTTTACAACCGCCCAAATTTGCTGAGCAAGTTTTGCAATGGGCTCTGCCAGAAGAGCTAAAAGAGCCTATTCTCGGCGATCTTGAAGAAGAGTTCATCCAACAAT
Organism: Psychrosphaera sp.; assembly: GCA_965200905.1. Classification (GTDB taxonomy): domain Bacteria; phylum Pseudomonadota; class Gammaproteobacteria; order Enterobacterales; family Alteromonadaceae; genus Psychrosphaera. The sequence continues at coordinate 10,745 of CBDAVN010000005.1, read as the reverse complement.
TATCAACTAATCCAACAACAGCACAAAGCTGGTACAGACGCCAAGCGTTTAAATCAGCTTGGCAGTTTGTCCGTCAAACCAAAAGAGGATTAATCATGTTTTTATTGAGTATTCTAGTATTCGTAGGCTTTACCATTATGGGGATGGTGATGGCGGGCGGCATAACCATGTTTATCGATATACCTTCGCTCTTAATCCTCATACCTGCTTCACTGTCGTTTACAGTAGCAGCAAGCTCGTGGCAACAATTTAAGCTGGCATTCGTTCATGCAATGGAACCAAGCTCGGCAGACTCTAGCGTCGAATTAAAAGTATCAAAAAGAGTACTAACAATGTTTGGCAACGTCTCGCTTTGGATTGGTTTTGCCATGACAGTATTGGGGTGGGTAGCGATGGGGGCTAATATGGATGATATAAGTAAGTTTGGTCCAGCCTTTGCGGTATCAATCTTAACTGTACTATATGCCCTTTTTATCAAAATCGTCTGTTACGTTTTTGCTGAAAAAATTGAATTTACCTTAAGCCAAGAACAGGTTTAAAGCTCTAGTATTCTGATAAGCACACGAACCTTAAACCATCCATGGTGATTGACCCACACGGATGTGGCGAATGCAGGAAGGTTGTATGGAACAACCTCTGCCGATGTACTTTCTTCCATGAGCACACGAATCTTAAACCATCCATGGTGATTCGATGTACTTTCTTCCATGAAAGCAAAAGCCCGAATAGCTATTCGGGCTTTTGTACTTTAGTACTCGACTGCAACTTCATAAGAAGTGAACTTACGAATATTAATCACACCGGTATCAAAAATTAAATACTGGCCTTTGATGCCTTTTAAAATACCAGTAACTTCTGGATTTTTATCAAAGTTATGCGAGCTGATTTTGCTCGGAAACTCAGATACTGGATACTCAATAGCAACCATATCTTGGTCTAACACTTCCACTGCATCTTCACCAAATTCAAGCTTAATCTGTGCTAACTTTTCTTCAATTTCCGGCCAAAGCTCTGCGGCTTTTTGCTTTAAGTCCATATCGTCATTATTGCCTTTGAGCAAAGCACGCCAATTGGTTTTGTCTGCTACCATTTCCGCTAAGGCTACTTCCACTAGACCTGATATCTGTCTAGTTTTTACTTTAGCTATAGGTAAAGCTTGTGTTGCACCTTGATCGACCCAACGAGTAGGCACTTGCGAATGTCGCGTAATACCAACTTTCAGACCAGAGGTATTTGATAAATAAACAAAGTGGTCAATCATGCAGTTTTTCTCACCCCACTCAGGCTCTCGGCAAGTGCCTTGAGCAAAGTGACAAGTTTCAGGCTTCATTATGCACATGTCACAAGCAGCTAGCTTTTTCATACATGGAAAACAGAAGCCTTGAGAGAAACTCTTTTTAGTTTTTTTGCCACAGTTTTGGCAGTTGATATTGCCAGTGTGGGTCAATTTTAGGGGTTGCCCGATTAGGGCATTTAATGGCAGTTGCTCTTCGCCCACAGGCAAAAAGTACTCAACCTGATGGCTGGCAGCGTCAAGCTTACTCACCATCTTACGTAAGTGTCCGATCATAGTTGTTATTTTGTGTTTGTTGTCTCGCCTTTATTATCGCACAAATAAGACGAACAACTCTGTTCAATCAAAGTAAAACTGAAAAACACTTTCTGAAAAGTCGTCATATGGTAAGTGTAAAGCTTTACAGTGGCATGTTTGCCGACTCCTTTTGATCAGATTTAAAAAAGACTCCACTGCATTAATCCCACTATTTGGGTGGATCAGTTTGGCTAAACACATTTGACCTCGACAAACTAAATTGACCAGCTGTACATCAGCTAAATCTAATTGCTCTAATAGTTGGTATACATACCTACTATATATAGATTGAGGTTGTCCTTCCTCAGCCAATTGTTGATCTAAAAGATCCAACTGAAATTGGTATGGATTTGACTCTTCCGTTACTTGCTTAAGTGCTTCTATTCGCAGCCGGTAAAACTCGATTCCATAGTCCGTGACGTAAGGTACATAAACTTTTTTATTGATGACAAGTAAGGGTTCATTCTTCACTTCTTCTTCGCTATTTTCCGCAAGTAGCTTTTCAAGTAGTTGTTGATGTAATTCTGAATCAACCTTAATAAACTCAATAATTTTAGGCTTTACTGATCTATTGTCTTCTAATGAAGTAGAGTTTGGTAGTTCTAACCTTGCATCAGAATTATCGCTTCCTTTTGCAACCACAATCAAATCCTGAGGCACAGGTTGAGTGTCAGCAAGTTCGGCGTTAACAAAAGCTGTATCATTGCTCTTATTGGATAGAGGAGTAGAACTCTTTCGAAGTTGAGTAACTTGCGGATTAAAGCAGATTAACCAAAAAACTAGAAAAACAGCGATAGTTACGAGCAGTTTATATTTCACTTTAATTCCTTTTACTTGTTGATTTTCCTAATCGTGATAATGCTATCACGTATAAAAAAAGCCAGCGAATGCTGGCTTTATTGAATTTGTGTTTTTTATTAAGCTGCTAGTAATGTTTGGATCTTTTTCATCGCGTTCTTTTCTAATTGGCGTACACGCTCAGCAGAAACGCTATATTTGTCAGCTAACTCTTGCAGAGTGGTTTTATTATCTTCGTCTAACCAGCGGCTGTATAAAATATCTTGGCTTCTGTCGTCCAAGGTTTTAATTGCTGATAACAATCTTTGGTTTGAACGTTTTTCCCATTGTTCATTCGCGACATTTTCAGCTACATCTGAATTATCTGATTCTAAGTATAAAGATGGTGAGTATGCCGCACCTTCTGAATCATCGTCATCACTACCTAGGTCAAATGCCATGTCGTAGTTACTCATGCGAGATTCCATTTCTAATACTTCTTTTGTTGAGACACCTAACGAATCCGCAACATTTTGCACTTCATCTTGTGTGAACCAACCTAAACGGCTTTTGTTTTTACGTAGGTTAAAGAACAATTTGCGTTGTGCTTTGGTTGTGGCAACTTTAACAATACGCCAGTTCTTTAATACAAATTCGTGGATCTCAGCTTTAATCCAATGAACCGCGAATGAAACTAAACGAACACCTACTTCTGGGTTGAAACGCTTAACCGCTTTCATCAGGCCAATGTTGCCTTCTTGGATTAGATCGGCTTGTGGTAAGCCGTAGCCTGAATAACTTCTTGCGATATGAACAACAAAACGCAAGTGAGACATAATAAGTTGACGAGCTGCAGATAAATCTTCATTTTCGTATAGCTTGAATGCTAGTTCACGCTCTTGCTCAGCAGACAACATATCAATACTAGTAACGTAAGAAACGTAAGACTCAATGCTGCCGCTTTGAGGTGTTATCGCTAATGCCATTGATTGATTTAGAGCCGTCATATTTTTGCCTCTGTTATGAATTCGAAACTGATATTAGCACTCTCATTGTTAGAGTGCTAATTTAATTTTCATCCTTTATAGATCTTTTTCATCTACTAGGCAAGGGGTTTATTATCAATGTTACAAAGTAGGTGAGAAAACGTACAAATAACGAAGAAAACTTTGCTTTGTTAGTTCGCTGCGGTATCTTTACCTTATATATAATTAAACGTAGTAAGGCGTAGAAGTTTAATGCTGGCCTATGTGGCGCGACAGCCAATCCTAAATAAAGATGAAACAACCGTCGGCTATGAGCTGCTATTTCGAGATAGTCAGCAAAACAGTTTTCCAAGCATCGACCCCGACGAGGCCACTTCTAAGATCATTACACAAAATCACCTGACTTTGGGCCTTGATCAGATCTGCCAAAATAAGCTGGCATTTATTAATTTTCACCAAGATAGCTTGCTGCACCACTTTCCTACATCGTTAGATAAAGAAACAACGGTAGTCGAAATTCTGGAAACTATTTCTTTATCCGATGAACTTATTAGCGCTTGCGCTGACTTGCACAAACAAGGTTATCAACTAGCACTCGATGACCATAATTTTGACGAACAATGGCGCGATTTATACCAATACATCAGTATCATTAAAGTCGATATCTCTCATTTTGATCTGCTGGATTTAGAGTTATTTGCCGAATACGTTAAAGCCGAATACCCACACATTACTTTATTGGCTGAGCGAGTAGAAACAGAAGAGCAGTTTCGTTTCTTAAAAGAATGTGACTACACCATGTTCCAAGGCTACTATTTTGCAAGGCCTGAAATTGTTGAACAAAAAGCGATATCGGCGGATAAAACCAGACTCTTAAATCTAATTGGTTTAATGGCGCAGCCCGATGTAACTTTCGATCAAATTGCCGAAGTAGTAGAAAAAGACCCAACCATTTCTTTCAAACTACTACGATTTATTTCCACTGCTGCCAAAATTACCGCATCAGAAATAACCACAGTGAAAAACGCGATTGCCTACCTTGGTTTATTCGAAATAAGAAAGTTTATTGCACTGTTGGCTGTCGCAAATTTATCCAATGAGAACTGCGCAGAGATTTATAATATGGCCCTTATTCGTGCCAAATTCTGTGAGTTTATGGAGCAAAAAGGTAACAATATTGGTGATACTTCAAAAGCTTATCTCACTGGGATGTTATCTATGATCTCTGCTATTTTACGCACCACGCAAGAGTCTGTTGTTGCCAAATTACCGCTTTCGAAAATGATGCAACAAGCGCTACTGCACAAGGAAGGAGTATTAGGTAGCTACATAGGTATTTGTCATGCTTATGAAGAAGGCAATTGGGCTGGAGTACAAGAGCATGCAATGCAAGCAGGGCTGAGTATGGACCAAACTTGTGAAGCCTACCACCAAGCGCTACAGTGGCAAGCTGAAAACCCTGTGAAATTATAATAAGTTTAAAAAAACAACAATTAACTTGCAGCTAAACACTAATCACTTTATAAAGCACTATTATAACAATAACGAAAAATGGAATTGAAAATGCGCATTTTACTCCTACTCTCTTTAGTTATGACTTTTTCCGCTATAGCAGACATTCGTTTGTGGCGTACCACTGCGAATACTAATGGCAACCTTGGCGGCAGAAGTGGCGCTGATGCCTTTTGCGACGGTGACGCAAACAAGCCAAGTGTTTCAGGCTCAACGACAAGGGCTTATATCTCGGTAAGCGACAGCGATGAAATTAGAGATATGACATCTTTATACAATATTCCTACCAATGAAGTGATTTATAGGCTTGATGGTACAACCCAAATAGCAGCTAACTTTGCAGCATTATTAAACAGTGATTCTGTAGCATTAACCAATTCAATTAATGGTGTTGCTTCATCTGCTGGAGGCGCGCACACAGGCTCAACAAGTGTTGGAGCTCTAGATGCAGCTCATTGCCAAAACTGGACAAATTCAAGTTCTGGAAATGGTATGGGTGGTTTCGGCGACTCAACATCTGGCACCCATTTAAATGCAGGTTTAACAGCTTGTTCTCTAGTTTCAGTAGGCTTATTCTGCCTTACTTATACAACACCAAGTCCATCGGCTACTAGCACAGGTATTACTAACTGGTAAAATTCAGACCTAGGAGTAATTATGCCATTTTTGTATTGTCGCTTAATGGCATTATTCCAAGATAAGGAAGAGCATTAGTGTCACTTACATTGCGCTTATTTCTTAGCTTTCCGATTTTACTCTTATCTATGTACGTGCTCAAAAGCTCAGCTGTTGAGCCGTATATTGGACTTATTTGCCATCTGCTTGCCTATGTCACTTATTCTATTGTTCACATTTTTGACTCGAATATCGTTCTAGATCAGGTAACAATTTACTTAGGGACAGTTGAATATGGCATTATGGTCGTTCCAGCCTGTTCTGCCCTTGATATTTACTTGACCCTAGCTAGCTTGGTGCTATTAGAGAAGGTTTCTTTTGCTACTAAATTAAAAACTATTATTCTAGGTTTTATTGTTATTCAAAGCGTAAATATTTTGCGTCTTTGCATCTTGTTTTATGCTCGCGTTTATACCTTACCACCTACTTACAGAGTCATTCATGAAACTTACTTTCCGGTTTTTTTAGTTATTATTAGTGTACTGCTTTATTGCTGTTGGCTAAGCCGAGTCGACATGGCTAACCGATTATCACAATCACTAGACAAAGTTGAGAATGTAGTGCAAGGGAAAACGAATGCCGCAGCCTGTGCTTTGCTTTCTATCATGCTTTTCATAGCATGGAATTGGCTAATTGAGCCTTATACGAAGTATATGCTTTACTTACCGAGCAAGGTTGCAATTGAGACGGGCATGACCAATTGGCACAATGAAGTTGAGTTGCATGGTTCTGAAAACAAACTCATAATAACTAACCGTACCTTTTCTTCTCCTATACCGATAAAGGAAATTAATCAGCAAAAAAAAATGGCGTTATCGAATCAATACCACGTCATGGCCGATACTAAAGGCGCTGGCTTGCTGATGCTGCCATTATTGCTAAGTATTTTATTGATTAATAGTCGCAGTATTGGGGGACTTATTGCTGTCTTGTTGATACCTATAGTATTGGTATCCGTGCACTTTTCTCTTCAATATCACTCCACCGTGATAGCTATGCTGGAAAATCTTAAGTTTCCAGCAGTATTAACCTATCAAGGGCAAGCTATAGTTGCAGAATATTATTCACAGAGTATTGGCCTGTTGTTAAAGCATCTGGACTCAGCTCTAACTTACTTCTCGCTCATTCTCGTGCCAATATACTATTGGAGGAAAACCGTGACAAAGCCGCCTTTGATCAACAAGATCAATTAATCCAAGTCTGGTTCAATTTCTCTGATGTGCCTGTGCACTGACCAAAATGCACCAGAGAAGCCTAGCGTTGAAGCTAATAACATCAAGCCGCCAAACTCAGACAAAGTTAAACCTTCTATTTTAAAGTCAGCCATGTACAAGCCTGAAATATCGACTAATGCCGACTGCATCCACCAGATCACGAAAGACACCACAATAAAGGCAACAACCCCGCCCATGATGCCGTACCAAATTCCAGTATAAACAAATGGTCGCTGAATAAAGGCCTCTGTTGCGCCAACAAGCTTCATCACTTCAATCTCTTCACGGCGAGAAATAATAGATAAACGGATAGTGTTGCCAATAATTAATACCACTGAAACCATTAACAGCACAGCAACCGTTATCACAGCTTCTTCAAGCATGGTAACAATAGCATTAAGTCGAGTAAGCCAATCAATATCTAACTTGCCGAATTCAATCTCGCGCTCTTTTTCCAGCTTGATTAGCAGTAATTTAGCCGCATCGGCTTGTCGGTGATTTTTTACCGGTGTGACAATAAAAGACGCAGGTAAAGGGTTTTGCTCTAAATAATCCAAAGCCTGACCAAAACCAGACTCTTTTTTAAACTCTTCTACGGCATCTTCTTTACTGATATAAACCAGTTTTTCCACTTCATCATAGGCTTGTATACGCCGCATCGCACCAGCAATTTGTTGCTGCGATAAGCCGTCATTTAAAAACAAACTGATCTCAGCTGCACTGTCCCACTCTAGATTAATCGACTGCACGTTTTTAACAATAATGTGCAAGGTCGCAGGTAAAGTTAAGCTCAATCCCATAACCGCAATCGTCATAGCGGAAGCAACAGGGGTTCGCCATATTTCACCGATACTGGTGATTATTTGACGAATATTCTGCACCCAAAAGGCAATGAATTTTTGTACTAGCGACACCTTTTTATCGCTGGCGCCTTTACTATCAGAAGAAAATAAAATACTCACAGTAGTCCCTCCTGCACTAAGCCATCACTGATCATTCGTCCTTGTTTAAGAGTCAAATTGCGGTTTTTCATTCGCGCAATTAGGCCAAGATCATGGGTTGCGATTAATACCGATACACCTACATCGTTGAACTGCTGGAATACGTTAATGATCTCTTTAGACAATTCAGGGTCTAGGTTACCCGTTGGTTCATCGGCTAATAATAGTGGTGGTTTATTTACTACTGCACGAGCAATACCAACGCGTTGTTGTTCACCACCAGATAGGATCTTAGGAAAGCACTTAGCTTTATCTAGCAAGCCAACTTTATCCAACGCTGCATGTACTCTTTTGGCTATTTCGCCTTGGCTATAGACACCTTCTATCACCAGTGGCAAAGCAACATTGTCGAATACCGTATGTTCTTGTAACAGTCTATGATTCTGGAAGATCATGCCAATATCGCGTCTGGCATATGGCACTTGATTAGGCGTTATTTGGTTAAGGTTTTTGCCATTGATAAATACATTACCAATAGAAGGACGTTCTATCATGCTGATGAGTTTTAACAACGTACTTTTACCAGCCCCAGAATGGCCTGTTAAAAACGCCATTTCACCTCGTTCTAAGTGAAATGACACTTTTTCTAAAGCTTTAAAGCCTCCAGGATAAGTTTTACTTACCTGTTCAAACTTGATCATAAAGCGCAGATCCCAGCATTTTTATCTATTCATTATTATTTGCTAAGGGTATCGCAAGCGGCTTAGATAAAAAAGAACTTGGAACAAGAAAAGTAGGGATAGCACTAAAGCACTACGAGTTGCTGCAAACCAGTAAAAGATGCATAAAATGAAATACCTAGCTTTGATATGATTTAGCTAAAATAGTGTTCAGGAAAAACAAACAAAGCAACCATAGAGACAGTATTCATTAGTATATGAGCAAAAACGCAATAGTACAGGTTGCCCGTTTTATATCGGATCAAGCCCAGTAAAAACGAACCGGGCAATAGCAGTAATAATACCATCCAAGAGTATTGTAGATGAATAAAGGTAAATACTAGGGAAGTTATGATCACTGCACCTTTACTACCAAATCGGCTCAGTTCAATACGGCGATAGGCCATGCCACGGAAAATAAACTCCTCAACCACAGGAGCAAGCAGGCAAATGTGCAACAGAACAAAGACCAGATCTTTGTTATTTTGCACATTATTTTTGACCTCTAGCATAAAGTCGGGCGCAGGCACGACCAGCCAATTTGCTACCAAATATTCACCTGATAGAACCAAAGCAACGGAACCAGCAACAGCCAACAAAGTTGATAATTTGATTGGTTTTATTGCTAAAAAATCTAGAGGCAATCCTCTGTCATCACTGTGATAACAAGCTTTTTTTAATATGGGGTAGGAGATCATAGTTGAGACAACGGCAAGGATAAAACCAACATCTAATTTTTGGCTAAAAGAGATAGCATCATCCACATCATAACCAATCACCGCCATCAAAAAGACGACCGCTGTGACAACAACAAGTTGGACGCCAAACGCCAACACAAACATCCAGATAAATGTCGCAGATACAGAGTACTGGTCCGGTGCGCTTGGGTAATTGTGTTCTACTTGGTTTGTCGCCATCAGCTTCTCTCTACTTCGCTATTACTCGCCTAAGTGTTTTTCTAAAAAGGCTAAGATCTTGTTATTTGCTTCCAATACATTTTGCTCATTGTAAAAGCCGTGACCTTCTTTATCTTTCACTAACCACTCGTAAGGATGGTTAGCTTTATCTAGTCCTTGTCGTAGCTTTTCAGCATGTTCAATCGGCGCTCTTCTATCTTCTTTACCATGAATAATAAGCACTGGCGCTTTTAACTTGTCAAGATTATAGGTAGGCGACTGCTGTTTTTGCATCGCAACATCAGTACCTAAGGTTTCATCCAAATAGGCACCACCCCATTTTAGCGTTTTAATATCACCCTTGTTATACAACATGGGTAGATCGTATACTCCAACATAACCAATTGCGCACTTGTATAAATCTGGGTACATAATTGAGCTTTGTAAAGCAGAATAACCGCCAAAACTTGCGCCAAAGATGCACACTCTATCTTTGTCGGCAAAACCTGAATCAATGGCGTACTGTGCTGCTAAATGAATATCTTGCTGAATGGCTTGCCCCCACTCGCCGTAACCCGCTTTCATAAAGTTATCGCCATAGCCTGTTGAACCTCTGAAGTTAACTTGAATAACGGCATAGCCGGCATTTGCCAACATTTGTACCGTAGCATCATAGCCCCAATAATCTCTAGCATGAGGGCCACCATGTGGCATAACGATTAAAGGTAAGTTCTTTTCTTTGCCTTTAGGTAAGGTCATATAACCATTAATTTCCAATCCATCTTTGGCTTTTAAACGGATAGGATCCATTTTTGCCAACTGCTTGGTATCAATCCAAGAAGCGGCACTAAACAGAGGTTTTGCATCCATTTTATCGACATCAAATAGATAAAAGGCACCAGGATTAGTATCACCGCTAACTCGAATGATCATTTTTTTGCCATCGCGAGTTTGGCTGGTAATGGATAATTTTTGATAACCAAACGCATTGAAAAGCGCTTTGTGTAACTTGGCACTTTGACTGTCGTTGTCGAGATAAACATAGCTTGGGTAATCTTCATCCAAGCGCACGCCATACACTTGGTTTAAGCTACTCTTCAGTATATGTGTGGCCTCAACTCGAGCGCTTTGGTGTAAAGTTTCAAACTGTTGGTTTGCCAGATCCAGTTTCACTAATTTTGCTGGCTCGTCACCTGTATCTAACAAACCAAACACAGACTCATTGTCCGATGAAAATGATAAGGGTGAAAACTCACCTTTTAGATCTTTTAAAAAAGGCTGCCACGACTCTCTCTTGCCTGAGCTGTAAAACAGTTTAGTGGTGAAATCTTTATCAATGCTGGCAGCAAACCTAGGCTCACCATTGTTATCGGTTAATAGGCGACTATAAGGCCTAGGAGCGCTTTTGGATCTTCGCGTTTTGCCGTTATAAAT
>CBDAVN010000004.1:0-23588 GCA_965200905.1 Psychrosphaera sp. | reverse complement strand
TCTTGTATAACGGCATCTTGGGAGATAAAAGACCTCAAGGCGGTAATGTACTAACCAGTAAAACTTTGCGAATTATTCGTGATGAAATATCAAAACTAGATAGCAATTTTTCAGGAGAGACTATTGTTTACGGTGAAAGTAGTCGTATCGGTGCTTCACGCTTAAAAACAGAAAACATTGTTTTCAAACAAACCCATACGATGTAAAAGCACGATAAAAAGAACTTGCCATGATTTTAAAATATTACCAAGAAAAAGCTCTCTCTGTTTTACGCGACTACCTTGAAAAGTGTCGTATCTTAGGCACAAGTGAAGCTTACAAAGAAGTTACCCAAAACCCTGAGCAGAAAAAACGACTAGGCCGTTATGCTCAATCTTATCGACCATTAAATGGACTAGAAAACACGCCTTATATCTGCTTCGATTACCTACTGGTGGTGGTAAAACAATATTAGCTTCTCGTTCAATTTCTATTGCGCGTGATGCTTGGCTTGAAAAAGATTACCCTACTGTTTTGTGGCTTGTTCCGTCTAACACTATTAGACAACAAACCGTTGAAGCCCTTAAAAATCCTAAGCATCCGTACAGAATGCAAATGGACGAACAATTTGAAGGTCGTGTTCGCGTATTTGATATAAGTGATTTCACCCAAGTAAGGCCGCAAGATGTTGAAAATAACTTAACGGTTATTGTTGGCACTATTCAAACGCTACGAGTATCAAATACTGAGGGGCGCAAGGTTTATGCTCATAATGAACATTTAGAGCCGCACTTTACATCTGTATCTGACACTACCCCAGGTTTAGAAAAAATAAATGGCAGCAATAAGATAAAATACTCTTTTGCTAATTTATTGCATTTGCTTCACCCAATAATGATTGTTGATGAGGCTCATAACGCGGTTACTGGCTTATCCCAAGAAATGCAGGAACGGGTATCGCCTAGCTGTATAATTGAGTTTACTGCTACCCCTCGTCTAAATAGCAACATTCTTCATAACTCAACAGCACAAGAGCTTAAAGACGAGGAAATGATAAAGCTTCCCGTTGTACTAGCAGAGCATCCAAACTGGCAATCTGCCGTTGATGGCGCGATACAACGCAGACAAGAGTTATCAAAAGTTGCTGAAAGTGACCCTAGCTATATCCGTCCTATTGTGTTGTTCCAAGCACAAAAGAAAAACGAAGAAGTCACCGTTGATGTTCTAAAAAAGTACCTAATTGACACTAACAATATTGACGAAAGTAAAATTGCAATCGCTACGGGTGAACAAAGGGAATTAGACGGCATCAACTTGTTTGAGCCTAAATGCCCGATTGAATTTGTAATTACCGTTGAAGCCTTAAAAGAAGGCTGGGATTGTTCTTTTGCTTATGTATTTTGCTCCGTTGCTCGCATTCAAAATGCAACTGCCGTAGAACAGTTATTAGGTCGAGTGCTAAGAATGCCGTTTGCTCAAAAGCGTAATAGCCCTGAGCTAAACAGAGCATACGCTCATGTATCAGAGCCTAGTTTCTCTGATGCTGCAAATGCACTTAAAGACAAGTTAGTTGGAATGGGCTTTGACGAAGCGGAAGCAGCTTTAAACATTGAGCATGAGCTAAGAAGTGAGGAAGAACTACCACTTGATTTCGGTATGTTCGGTCAACCCGTAAAGCCGAAACCAACATTAGTTGAAACCATTGATGCTACACCAGATTTAGAGGCACTTTCTGAATCTGATAAACAAGCAATATCAATAGAAGAAACGGATTCTGGAGAATTTGAGCTTACCGTTACGGGTCATGTTTCTGATGAAGCTATTGCTGTGATTACTCAGGCTGTGCCTGAGACTAAAAAAAAGACTTTTACAGAGAAAGTTGCGACATTTAAACAACGAATCGAAAAAGAGCTTTCGCCTGCCGCTAAAGGCGTTCCAATTTGTTATGCCTAAGTTGGTATCTCATATACAAGGTGAAATGGAGTTTGCTGATCCTGAAATATTCGACGAGTGCCACGACTGGTCGTTACTTGACCATCCAGCTCAATTGGATGAAGCCGAGTTTACGATCAGGGATGAAGCTAACACATTTGAAATTGACTTAGACGGACGCACCTTAGCAATTTCTTATGCTTCTAAGGAAGAGCAATTATCGTTAGATATTGACGTTGATAACTGACTGAAAATGGACTCGCTATGGCGCTGGATAAGCTAATTACTGACCCACGATTTGGTCAAGGTGAACGAGTAAAATGGTGCTTAAACCATGTTCACCACCTTGTTCATGATAGAAGCATCCCTATTAGTGCATTATGGCGCGCTAAGTTCGTGCTAGGCCGCAAGTTGGTTGAGAAGATCAAAGCATTAAAAGTCCTTGAAGCTGGTAAAGCTTACCAAGAGTTTTTATTCGCACCAGAAGCTAAACCAGATATTACTTTTGATGATGCTTTTGAGTTTTATGATGGAATGTATGACGGGCAAAAGCCTCATCGCGGTAATTTCAAGCTTAAAAAGCACTACCTAGAACTTGTGCCTGAAATAGACGGTGGCGAAAAAGGCGAGGAATTCCAGTGTGCTGTTGCTCTTGAACGCATAAACGAAGTTAAACACTGGCTTCGGAATGTATCGCGTCACCCAGCATCGTTTAGGTTGCCACTTGCTACCAACTGGACATATCCAGACTTTGTAGCTGAATTAGAAGACGGCAGATTGCTTGTAGTTGAATACAAAGGCGAACATTGGCTTAACGACCCTGAAACCAAAGAGAAAAAACTTATTGGTGAACTTTGGGAAAAGCAAATGAACAGCAAAGGTATTTACATCATGGCTATAAAGGAGAAAGACGGCAAGGATGTTTATGAGCAAATTGTTGAGCGAATTAGTTCTGGAAATTAAGAAATAAACTAATGCTCATGTGCCTATTCTATGCGTGACATAATCAACGGATATGGATTATTAGTAATCAATATCCGTTGCATCACTATCTTGCAACTTATTAATATCTATGGATATTAAACGCCTTGCAAACAATTCAAAATCCCCCGCTTCACGGCGTGGCGGTTCGAGTCCGCCCACTGGTACCATTCTCTTTAAAGAGAAATTAGAACCGACTTACTCTATATAAGAGATGTCGGTTTTTTATGCCTATTGTCCATGATACTCACCTATTCGAAGCCAGCTAAAACTGTTGAAAGTTTATCTCGTGATTTTCTTGTGCCTTTACTTTGCTTTTGCCATCATCTGTTCGCCCCAATTGACCATCAGGTCGATAAAACTTTTCAGCTTCGCAGGTTGGCCTTTGCGGCTTGGGTAAACCAAGTATATTACTGAGTCAGTCAATTCTAGATCTGGAGCAATTTGCACGTATTCGCCTGTTTTTATTTTGTTTTGCACCATTTTCACTGGAGAGATGGAAAACCCTAAGCCTGCATCAACCGCGCTATATGCTGCGCTCACTGAGTTTACTGTTAGCCTAGCCTCCAACGTATGCCATTTACCATTACTAAATACCTGACTGTTCGATGGATCATTACAGTCACCCGCATAGCAGGCTACATAGGGCTGTTGCTTCAATTGGCTAATGTTTTCAGCTACCCCATATTTTTCTACATGGGCTTTTGAGGCGAAGAAGATCCGTTTTGATTGGTATATTTTTCGATAAATTAAGCTTGAGTTTTCAATGCTGGAGAAACTGGCGCGGATGGCCAAATCATAACCCTTTTCGATCAGGTCTTCATCTTGCGCACCTTGGCTTATCACCATAGTGACTTTGGGATTTTGTTGTAAAAAAAGCAACACGGTTTGGTCTAACATGCGATCGGCAAAGTTTTGTGGCATAGCTACCTTTAAGTTGCCACTGACTTCTTGTTTTAAATCTTGCAACAACTGCTCGCCCTGCTCTAGTTCGGCTAAAGCTTGTTGGCAATATCGCAAATACTGGCCGCCCTCTTCAGTAAGTTTCACTGAACGTGTGGTGCGTTGCAGTAGTTTCACTCCTAACCTTGCTTCTAACTGGTTAATTTTATTACTAACTGTTGATTTCTCTATGGCAAGAAGTTCAGCTGCTTTAGTAAAACTCTGTAACTCCGCAACCTGACAAAATATACGGATCTGGTTTAGATCATTGTTCATATATAAAAACAATAAATTGATTAAATGGCTAATTATTAAAATAAGACTATCAATTATGCTGCCAAAACTGAAACTCATTTTTACTATAGATAAAGGTTTAATATGCAATCTTATACTTGGTCGTATAAATTACTGCACTGGCTGATGGCAGCTCTGATCACACTGATGTTTTTTGCTTTTTGGGGTTTTGAATTAGCTCAAACCAATGCAGATAAAATGCAAATGTTAGTAGGCCACTCAAGCTTAGGCACTATCATTACCCTTCTGCTTATGTTTCGGTTGTCAAAGCGATTTATCTTTAAGCAACCTAGACCTGTCCACCAATTAGCAGCACGGTATAGCAAAGCAGCTAAAATAAGCCACTATTTGATGTATTTATTGATGGTTGTCGTTCCTTTAAGTGGTTACTTAACAGCGAACTTTCACCAATTACCAGTCATGACCTTTGCCAGCTTTTCACTAAATGGAACCGCTGATGAAACCATGTTCTCAATACTCAGAAGTATTCATTCAACATCGATAAAACTTTTTATAGCTTTAATTATGTTACACATAGGCGCAGCGCTATTTCACAAATTTGTTCTCAAGGATCAAGTTCTGTATAGCATGCGCCCTTGGTTTAAAAGGTAAACGGGAAATAAACATTGGTGCTCATGCACAAAAGGAGCGGGAGGCGCTCCTTTTTTGATTCAGTTAGCTCTCATATTACTTTTGACTTGCTTTATTGCTTGGTAAAAACACTGTCATTGCACTACTAGTTTGGTTCCCGCCTGCTTGAGACGCACCTGCGATTACATAGATGCTGTTGCCAATAGTAAGTGCGCCTAAGCCGTGGCGAGGATTGGGCATTTTACTGACCGCTTGCCATTTATCTGAAGTTATATCGTACTGCCAAACTTCCTCATAGACGCCTCCGCCATTATCAAAGTACTCACCGCCAAACACGTAAATATAATTTCCCAATGCGGCACAAGCTAAACCGCCTTGGGCTTGAGGTAATGGCGCTAGCTTTTGCCAGTTCTGGTTTTGAAAGTTATAAACTTCATGTGATGCTAGGTTTCCGCCTGTAACTGTTCTCCCGCCTATCGTGTATAAGTTTCCCTTGATGGAGACACTACAAGCACTATTTCGAGCGGTGGGAATACTTGCAGCCTCTGTCCAAGAAAGGTCTTCTGGCTCAAATATATAATGGGTGTTTACATCTGTTTGGTTTATCCACTGGCTATTATTACTAGCACTTTTAGGAGTACGGCCACTTACTAAATGCACCCTGCCCTTATTTACCGCGCTTAATGTTTCCGCTAAAGGTGCTGGCATCTTGGCTATTTTTTTCCACTTTGCATTACGGAAAATATCTTGTTTTGGCGCCTTATTATCTAAAACGAGTTCGAGCACATCTAAACTATTGTGCCACTTGCCTTGTTTATCAGTAATAAAACCGCCAAAAGACAATAATCTATTATTAACGACTACTAGCATGGGATGGTGACGAGGTTCAGTAAGCTTGGGGCCTTCTTGCCAGCGCTCTTGTTTCAAGTCATAAATAACAACACGGTCTGACACACCAATTTGACCACTCCCCGACTCGGGAAATAAACCACCAGCAACGACTATATGATCAAGGTAAACGGTCGGATAAATCTCTTGCACAGGGTAAGGTAATGAAGATGCTTTTTGCCAATTACCAACATCAGGCACAACTTTGGCTGATACAGGGAAAACGAGCAACAAGCTGAGTAAACAAATATTGCGCTTAAAGATAGAAAAAGCAGCTCTTCGTTGGTTTTTTATATTTTTTTTCATCCTGAAACGACACTAATAATGTTAAATAGTGTGAAAAGTATAAACTTAGTTAATGCCGTTTTTGTCGATTTTATCGTCTCTGAACTGTCATTCCTCGAATTACATTACTGCTTTTTTGGTTTGCACTATGTCGGTACTATTAGTAAGTGATTCAAATTTAAAAAAAGCCGGGCTTTGTTGGTTGGGGATCAACAAGGGAGAAACAAAGTAAGCCCGGCTATAAAGCACTATTGGAGGGTGACTTAGGATAGTTTAAAGTCAGCAAATTCCTTTTTGCTTAATTCACCATTGTTATCTTTATCCAGATCGTTAAATTGAACTAATAATGATAAATCTTCCTTGGCTTCGTCTTTACTGATCGCTCCATTTTTATCTACATCTAAGGTAGCAAACGTGTCCGCCGCCATTACTGAGAATGAACTTAAGATCACAAATAGTGATATAGCTAATGTTTTCATTTTATTTTCCTCTTATCTTTGCTTATTCAATAAGGGTAAGTTGCGCACTTCCCCATTTATTGTTTTTATTCGTCTTTCTGTTGGCCTTTAAATGCTGCAAATTCCTGTTGACTAAGCTGCATATCATCATTTTTATCCAACTTGGCGAAAACGGCTGATAGCTCGTTGTTAAATGTCGCCTCAGCTTGCGAAATGTAACCGTCGTTATTAACGTCTAACTCACTAAAGGATGTGCTTGCCTGTATGCTCAGCGCAGATACGCTCAGGATCAGCGTTAAACATGCCGTTGTTCTAATTTTCATGCGAATTCCTCTATTCATTCATTATTGAGCTTTGCTTAACAGAAAATTTATTTGTTAAGCTTATTTACGTTTTATGCTTTCGCATTAACACTCTGGGTATTCCAATTTTGATACCAAGTATAAAAAGCAATTTAAAAACAAATGGTTATACAAAAACTGTGGTGATAAATAAGAATTTTAATGAAATTTCTGTTGCCAAATAGCGACAACACCAACAAGTTAAAGTTTTAGTCTTTTAAAATCAAAGAATTAGACTGTCGCCAATTGGCAACAGATGCGATTTTTTGCTGCCATAAGGCGGCTAAATCACCATCAAATAGCAAATAAATTGAACAAGGGCTTGTCGTGAAAAGTTTTTTTTCTCAATCATTACAAAAACAAGCATTGGTTGCCATGCTGGTTGGGGTATTACCAATTGTCTTACTGACATTGTGGTATGCCCAAAGCATCTCTCAACACCAGCGAGAGACGCTTGTGACTTACCATAAAAATCAGCAACTTACACTTGAGTACAAGTATATTAAAGCGGATGTAAACGATATTGAAAAAGCACTGAAAAATAACCAGTTGCTACAGAGCGATCAGCTAAAACAAAGTATTATTCAAAAGTGGCAGGCGACGCAAAAACGGATAAAGTTATTACAACAACAATTACCCGGCACTGACTTTGTTGCAAAATGGCAACGCTCACCACAGATCAGTCTAGACAGCAGCGCTGAATTAGAAAATTTAGTAGTAGAGTTAAAACAGCTTGATCCGCTTTTTCAACAAACACTCGAGCAGCGACTGGCTAAAAAAACCGAACAATTTAGCTCGCTTCAAACCGAGTTTATTATTGGCTTGATTGTGCTTCTGCCAGTACTTGTCATTATCAGCTCAGGTTTGATATTTCGAATTTGTCGTCAACTCAATCAAGTGGAAACCGTGCTTGCCGATGTAGGCAAAGGTCAATTAGATACACCTGTACAACTTACAGGCAGTCAAGAGTTAAAGCAGCTTGGTTCACGATTAGACTGGCTAAGGAGCGAGTTAAAACGCATACAGCAACAAAAAGAAACCTTTTTACGCCATGTAACTCATGAGCTAAAAACCCCACTTGCCTCAATTAATGAAGGCAGTAGCCTGTTAAATAGTAATTTATTGGGTGAAGTCAGTGAAAAACAAAAGCGTATTTTAACCATAGTGCAACAATCCGTTGCCAAATTAGCCCAGATGATTGATGACCTACTGAATTACAGCGCAGCAAGCCATCCCGACAATCTGCAACAAGTTACCCAATTAAATACATTTGCAGAGGAAATTAATCAATATTTAAGCGATACCATCGCTCAGCGTAACATCACACCTTGTTGGCATATTAATAGCGACGCAACCGTCCCTTATTTACCTTGCAAGCTGATACTGACGCAATTGGTTAGTAACGCGCTCATTCATGCTAAAAGTACGGTTAATATTTACATTAGACAAAATAACAATACCATTGAGCTAAACATCTGCGATGACGGCCAAGGGATCAATTCAGATGAGGCTGAACTGCTGTTGCAACCCTTTTACCAAAGTGAACACAGTAAAAATAGTCAAGGCTCAGGGCTTGGGTTAGCCATAGTGGCTGAATGCGTTAATCAATTAAAAGGGGAGTTAAAATGGCAAGACACCAACTCAGGCGCCAGCATTATCATTACTTTTCCATCTTAACAACTGGCATAAAACGCTTATTATCAGTAAGTTTGATGATGCTGTTAACCGCATGTTCACACATGACTCTAAATCAACCCGCCAAGCCAATTAATGAAGCTGTGCCAGTAACAGCAGCTATGCAGAAATTAGTCGCAGTTTGTAGCCAAAGCCCCTCTGAAGTTGTAATTAACAACGCGCCGATTAATGAATTTATTGCTGATTACTGCAGCACTAACTCGACAACCAAACAATTAAAACTGATAAAAACAATAAAAGTACAGTCAACTTGGCCATCGGAATACCAAGTTTGGTTTGATACCTTGACTTGGCACACTGAAAATTTACGTAGACAAAAAATTACTAACTACTACTCAGATTCAAAAGCACAAAAGCACCAACAGCAGCTCTTAGAATTGCAAAAGCAATTAATTGAACTGAAACAAAAGCTGGTTGATATTGAAAAGCAACGTTTAGAAACCTCTTTGTCCGAAGACATCGAGCTGTAAAGGAACACTATGAAAGATTTCGCTGTGAATGCCAGTTTGCTACTGGTCGATGACGACACATCACTTGCCGAGCTGTTGGCAATTAGATTAGAAAGTCATGGCTACCAAGTTGCTATTGCTGAAAGCGGCGCTCAAGCGTTGTCGCTACTAAAACAAATGCCCATCGATTTGGTGATCACCGATTTTAAGATGGCAAATATGGATGGCTTTGCGCTCAACCAAGAAATTAGAAAGCTTTATACCGGCTTGCCTGTGATCATGATGACCGCCCATGGCTCAATTCCCGACGCTGTCGATGCCATGTACCAAGGTTTTGTTAGCTTTTTAACTAAGCCGATTGATAGTCAACAAATGCTGGATCTGATTGCAAAAACCTTAACGGGAAAAGTCAAACAGCAACACAGCGCTGAACCTAATAACTTTCATGGCTTGCTGTACCAGAGCGAAAAAATGCATCAACTAGTGCAACAAATAAAAGCCTTGGCCAGCAGTAAAGTAAACATTTTAATTCAAGGTCAAAGTGGTAGTGGCAAAGAAGTAGCGGCAAAAGCGATTCACTTAGCCAGTGCACAAGCAAACGGGCCATTTATTGCAATTAACTGCGGCGCCATGCCAGCGCATTTACTGGAGTCTGAGCTATTTGGCCATAAAAAAGGCGCTTTTACCGGTGCGGTAAGCGATAAAGAAGGCCTTGTTCAAGCAGCGAACAATGGCACCCTATTCCTTGATGAAATCGGCGATATGCCGCTAGATCTACAAGTAAAACTATTGCGTGTTTTACAAGAAAAGAAAGTACGCCCAGTAGGCAGTCAAAGTGAACAGGAAGTCGATATTCGAGTTCTATCTGCTAGCCATAAAGACATTGTCAAAGCAGTCGAAGATAATCAATTCCGTGAAGACTTATACTATCGATTAAATGTCGTATCCATCACAATACCCAGCTTAAAAGAGCGGCTAGATGACATTCCACTATTAGCTAGCCGCTTTTTAAACAAATTGAGCAATAACGATAAACAATTTAACCCGCAAAGCATTACCCGGCTACTAAGCTACGATTGGCCAGGTAACGTGCGTCAACTACACAATATTATTGAGCACTGTATTGCCATTAGCGTCAGTCAAATAATCACTGAAGATTTGGTGGTAAAAGCCTTGCCCGATAGCGATGAAGAGCACAACGCTTTTGTTGGCTTAAACGAGGCCAAACGTCAATTTGAATACGATTACATTAAAAAAGTATTAGAACTGACAGCTGGCAATGTGTCAGAAGCCGCAAAACTTGCCAAGCGCAACCGTTCAGACTTTTATAAGTTAATGAAAAAACACGGGATCAATAATGATTAGCACTTTTTCTGAATCGCAATAACCCAAGTTATTGTTTTAAGTACGCCAATAACCTTGGTATGTAGCTTTCTCTGTCCGCGCTAAGACGATGATTATCTGCTATGTCCAGCAGATTAGAGGTGTTTTTGACAAAGACCTTTAACGCATCAATACGCTGCTCAAACCAAGATGCCTCCGAATTATCTATCGATAACTCTTTTAAAATCACCCGCTGACCGGGGTGGCTGTAAAAAGGCTCAGGCGGTACATGTGGAACAATGTCGCCATGGTTAACAACTCGGTAGTGAGGGCCTATTACTTTGGCATTTAACTTATCTTCAAATTTGCCATTGGCGGGACGAGGGCTGGCATAAGTATAAATGCCATAAACGGCATAGCCATTTTCAATCAACATCCCAGCATATAAGGACGCTAAAGCGCCGCCTAGACTATGACCCGTAAGCCAAAGCTTTTTGCTGTCATCATTGGCAAGGTCAACTAGCTTAGTTAGCTGTATCACCGCAGGGTACAAAGCATCTTGAAAGCCCTCATGAGCTTTTGTATTTTTCAGTGGTCCAGGATTAGATACAGCTTGAAAGTTCGCTAACCAATCTTCTATTGAATTACTTCCTCGAAACACGATTACAATGTTTTTGTCGTTCTCCATTACAAAACATTGGGTATCAATATCTGGTTTCTTTTGCACATTAACATAGCCTGTAAGTTGATACCCCCAATTAGGCAAAACTGCCTTTACTTTGCTGTGTTTTTCATAGGCTAAGTCACAAGCAATTGCTAAAGATAAAGCGGTTTTCTGATCATAACTGTCAGACTGTTTAATACCTTCAAATTTATCGTAATATTTCATTTTATTGCCCTCCCGTTCAAACGCTCGTAACTTCGTTACCGACTTAAAGCTCCGCCAGCGCTGGTGCCAAGGCTTAGTAGGAGAATTAAACTATGAAACTCGTTGCTTAAGCCGAGAGTTTGTTGGTGGGGGTGTTGAAAATTAGTTTCTACTTCGGCGCAATATTGATCACAAAGGACATCACAGCACTTTTGGCTGAGTTGATTGAGAGTTCTCATAGTTAATCCATGTATTTTGGTTTAACCCCAGTCAAACTCCTATGCTAGTTTGGGAGACAAGCATAACCACAGGTTCACATTAACTGCTTCTGCTACTTTTAAAAGTTAGAACAAGCTCAGGTCACGTCAAGGTTTATTGACTCAAACACACTAAAAATAACGTTTGAAGTGAATAGCCTACTCACTAGTTTTTGCCTAAGTGCTTGCCTTGACTGAATAAAATTTAGGCTATACAGTAATTTTAGATGTCAAAAAATAAGGATAGCTATGCCTAAATCGATTCTTGTGATCACCTATGCTGGTGAATCGGATAGTTGCTCTCTTAAAAAGGCACACGATATCGCAGCACCGCTAGGCGCTCAAATAGAGGCCGTTCGTTTTATCAAAACAACAAGTGACGATGAGCCGGACGACATCAGCCTGCACAATCAAGCTGAGCAGCTAACCCACTCATTAAGTGAAATCTTCGCTGACTATGAACACAAATCGTCAATATCCAGCCAAATAGTGGTGACCGACAACATTGTTGATTGGGTGGTTAACTACTGTGAGCAGAAAGATTTCGACTTAGTGCTAAAAGCGGGTCATCGCTCTGAAACTCTATTCCACACACCTTGTGATTGGGAACTGATCCGCAACCTGCAAGTACCAGTATTAATAGCAAGTCAGCAGCACTGGCGTAATAAGCATAATGTCCTAGCAGCAATCAACCCAAACAATCATGATGATGTCCACCAAGAGTTAAATGCACTGATTTTACAGTGGAGTAAAAAGTGGTCCCACACTTTCAACAGCACTCTACATATTGTTTACAGTTTACCGGTTTCTAAAATATTGAAAGAGCTAGACATTATTGATGTCAAAGAGTATGCCAGCAAGCACCGTGAAGAAGGCGAAGAAAAGCTGACTGAACTGTTACAACAGCATGATTTAACCAATGTCAAAATACACATAACTGCAGGTCCACCAGAAAAAACCATTCCTCATTGTGCCAATCAACTCAAAGCCGAGCTGGTTATAATGGGCAGTATGGGACGACGTGGATTATCAGGCATGTTAATTGGTAATGTTGCTGAAAAGGTAATGCACAATCTAAGAACTGACTCTTTGATCATTGAAAGAAAAAAATAACAAGATCATAGTCTTACTCCAATTAGTTGAGTTGAAAAAGCGGGCTAATTTTTCAACTCAACACCGCATAAGCAATATTTTATTTTGCTCTAACTAAGACTCAAATTTTTCCAATAGGGTTACGTTATTGGTTGATATTCAAGCCAATTGTGGCTATAAACTTAGCTAATCGATGTATTTTGATGCGAACAATGGATATAAGAACAATAATTAATTTAGTAACTTGGACGCTCGTGCTCAGCATATTCTGGCTGTTCTTGTCAGGCTTCTTTACCCCTCTGCTGCTTACGTTTGGTGCTGTTTCCGTCGCGCTTGTTATGTATCTTTTGATACGTATGAATAAGCTTGATGCTATGCCGCAAAAACTGTCCTTAAGTTTTTCCTTCATGGGCTATTTAATTTGGCTGATCGGCCAGATTTTTGTCTCAAGCCTTAAAGTTGTCCGCCTCGTTTGGGGTGACAGTAAAAATGTTAAACCTGCCACCAAAAAAGTGTCCATCGCCAATGTTAAAAAGAGTAGACGCGTACTTTATGCAAACTCGATAACACTGACACCCGGCACCTTAAGCGTAGATATCGATGATGAACATGTCACCGTTCATGCCTTAGATAAAGGCTCTATTGAAAGTTTAGAGTCGGGTGAAATGGCAGATATGATATCTAAAGCAACAGGAGGCAAAAAGTAATGTTGGTATTAGCAGCTACTTCTATTGCTATTTTATCTGTAATGGCGCTTGCACTGGCTCGCGCATTAAAAGCTGACACAGTTTATGACCGCATTTTAGGCGTCAACATGTTTGGCACAAAAACCGTGCTCTTTATTGCTGTGATTGGCTTTCTAAGTGGCCGTCCGGACTTTTTAGATATTGCTATTGTTTACGCATTAATTAACTTCATTGGCATGATTGCTGTGTTGCGCTTCTTTGAGTACACAGCGTCAGATGAAGAACAAAACAAATCGGAGCAAGCAGAATGATATTAGAAATATTAAGCGCAGCCTGTTTGCTAATTGGTGCTTTTTTCAGTCTATCTGGAGCACTTGGCATTTTCAGATTGCCGGACTTTTTTACCCGAGTACACGCAGCCAGTGTTACTGACTCCATTGCTACTGTATTCATCATCTTAGGCTTGGTGTTAATTTCTGACTTCGGTTTAATCGCCGTTAAGTTGATCTTCATTTTACTTTTCTTATTACTGACCAGCCCTACCGCTTCTCATGCGCTTGCCAAATCGGCTCGTCATGGTGGCTTGTTAACTTTGGCTGAGTCCAGAGCAACTAAAAAACAGGATGATAATTAATGGCTGTATTTATCGATCTAGTGCTACTGGGCATGTTAGCGATAACCGCCTTAGGCGTTATATTCTTAAAAGACTTATTTGCTGTGGTCATGTTATTTGGCATCTACAGCTTTTTGTCGGCACTGATTTTCGTCAACCTCGATGCGGTTGATGTTGCGTTTACCGAAGCCTCGGTTGGTGCAGGTATTTCTACCGTTCTTATGCTAGGCACTCTGGCATTAACAGGACGTAAAGAAAAAACCAATAATCATAAACCTTTATTACCTTTAGCCGTTGTCGCTGTGACTGGTGCAGCTTTGATTTACGGTACTTTGGATATGCCAGCATTTGGCGATCCTAATAACCCAGCGCACCAACATGTAGCCCCTCGCTATATTGAAGAATCGCCGCAGGAGGTGGGTTTACCGAATATGGTGACTTCAGTGTTAGCCAGCTACCGAGCGTTTGATACTTTAGGTGAAACGGCTGTTGTTTTTGCTGCAGCGATTGGCGTACTGAGCTTATTAGGTTTACCTAAACAAGAAAGAGCAGCGATTGAATCTGGATTAAAGTCTCATTTAGTGCTGAAGGTCGTCGCTAAGCTTGTAATTCCTATCACCATACTGTTTGCTTTGTACGTGCAATTCCATGGTGACTTTGGTCCCGGAGGAGGATTCCAAGCTGGGGTCATAGCGGCAGCAGCGATAATTCTTTATACCTTAGTTTTTGGCTTGCCTTTAGCTACACAACTAATAAAACCTACAGTACTTAAAGTATTGGCTGCAGTTGGTGTACTTATATACGCGGGTACTGGTGTTGCTAGCTTATTGCTTGGCGCAAACTTCTTAGATTACAACGTATTAGCAAGCGACCCTGTGGCAGGACAGCACATAGGTATCATTGTCATTGAATTAGGCGTTGGTATTACCGTATTTGCCGCCATGCTTAGTATTTTTTATGCATTTGCCAGCCAAGCCGAAAGGAAAAATGTGCAATGAGTTTTATCGTCGATTATTACAACTACTGGATAGTAGTCTTTTTAATGATGGCTGGGTTTTATGTAGTGATCTCAGCCAATAACCTAGTAAAAAAAGTGGTTGGCCTGAATATATTCCAAACATCAGTATTTATGATGTATATATCAATAGGCAAGGTATCTGGAGGTACAGCACCTATTGTTACTGAAGGCGCTACCAGCTACTCCAACCCACTTCCCCACGTTCTTATCCTAACTGCAATTGTTGTTGGCGTTGCCACAACAGCGGTAGGTCTAGCCCTAATTGTGAGAATAAAACGCGCTTATGGAACCGTTGAAGAAAATGAATTTGAAGATAAGGAAGACCTAATTTAATGTTTGCCCAGCACTTTCCTGTCTTACCTATAATTTTACCGCTGATTGCCGCTCCAATATGTTTGTTATTGGGTAGAAGCCAATTAGCTTGGTTATTCGCTACGCTCACCAGTGCCGTGAGTTTCGTTGTTTCTATTAGTTTATTATTCACCACTCTAGACCAAGGTTTTATCAGCTATGCCGTTGGCGGTTGGGAAGCACCTTGGGGTATTGAAGTTCGTATTGATGTCGCTAGCGCCCTTGTCCTCAATGTGGTTACTGGCATTTCATTACTTGTGCTTGTCTACGCTAAAGACAGCATTGCAAAAGAAATTGAACAAAGTCAGCACACCTTATTTTACACCGCGTATTTGCTTTGTGTCGCTGGCTTATGTGGCATTTTAAGTACTGGTGATGCGTTCAACTTGTTTGTATTTTTAGAGATATCTTCACTAGCGACGTACACGCTAGTTAGTTTAGCTTCAGACAGAAGATGTTTAACTGCAGCGTTTCGTTACTTAGTCATGGGCACCATTGGCGCTACTTTCATCCTTATCGGTGTTGGTATGATGTACATGAAGACGGGTACATTAAACATGGCTGATTTGGCAGTACAAATTGCCGAGTACGACAGCAGCAGAACACTGAAAACTGGTCTGGCATTTATCTTAGTTGGTGTCAGTATCAAGTTAGCCCTATTCCCACTTCATATGTGGCTACCACCAGCATACACTCACGCACCTTCGGCTGTGAGTGCTTTCTTAGCGAGTACCGCTACTAAAGTTGCTGTATACGTTATGGTTCGCTTTATCTTCACCATTTATGGTGCTGAGTACGTCATGCACACCATGGGCATGTCAGTGATCTTATTGGTTCTTGCCATTGTCGCTATTTTCAAATGTTCATTCATGGCGACGGTGCAAAGTAATATTAAAACCGTATTGGCCTACAGTAGTGTGGCGCAAATTGGTTATATGATCTTAGGTATAAGCCTAGCTACAAGCGCAGGTTTAATGGCTGGTTTGCTACACATTTTCAATCACGCTTTAATGAAAGGTGCACTATTTATGGCTGTAGGTGCAGTGTTACTTCGCATAGGTTCTGTTGATATCAAAGCATTCCAAGGGCTTGGCAAACAAATGCCTTGGACCATGGCTGCATTTACCATTGCGGGACTTAGTATTATCGGTGTACCTCTTACCGCTGGCTTTGTTAGTAAATGGTATTTAGTAACGGCGGCGTTAGAACAGCAGAACTGGATTGTAGCTTTCTTAGTGCTAATTGGCTCACTACTAGCTGTTGTTTACATTGGTCGTGTACTTGAAGCGGCTTACTTTAAAAAACCACCTGAAAGTAGAGAAGGCATGGAAGTAAAAGAGGCACCTATTTTAATGCTAGTACCTATGTGGATATTAGTAATCGCCAACATTTACTTTGGTATCGACACTTCTTTAAGCGTGACAGCCGCTGATGCAGCTTCACAATGGTTAACTCAAGGCGCAGCTGGCATGGGGGCGAAATAATGAATATTTGGTCCGCATTAGAACCATCACAATTAATTAACCTGAGTATTTTAGTGCCATTAATTGGCGCGGTATTGGTTATTTTACTGGGTAACAAACCTAACCTGAGAGAAGCTGCTTCAATTTCAACAGCAGTTGTGTTGTTTACTATCGTATTGGCAATTACTGACAATACCTTTAATCAACAAACGGCTGAAGCTCATTGGGTAACTATCCTACCGGGCTTAGACATTGCCTTTTCAGTAGAGCCTCTGGGCGTATTGTTTTCTCTTGTTGCAAGCTTCTTATGGATAATTACCACGATTTACGCCATTGGCTATATGCGTGGTCACAATGAAGACAATCAAACTCGATTTTTCTGCTGCTTCGCACTTGCAATCAGCACAGTAATGGCAATTTGTTTCTCGGCAAACTTATTAACTCTATTTATTTTCTATGAGTTATTAACTCTATCAACATACCCACTAGTGACACATGCTGGCAATGATGCGGCTAAAAAAGGTGGTCGTGTATACCTAGGCATTCTGTTAGGTACTTCTATTGCTTTCTTATTGTTTGCCATTCTTGGCACTTGGGTAACGGCTGGCACACTAGACTTTACTCCTGGCGGTATTTTCAATGGTGAGCAGTCGAGTGCGTTAATCGCTGGTTTGCTTGTACTGTTCTGTTACGGTGTTGGTAAGGCGGCTATTATGCCTTTCCATCGTTGGCTACCTGCCGCTATGGTTGCACCAACACCAGTTAGTGCCCTACTTCACGCAGTGGCGGTTGTTAAAGCTGGTGTATTCAGTATTTTAAAAATTGTTATTTACATCTTTGGTGTTGATAACTTGAGCCAAATTGCGACCGCTGATGTCATGCTTTATATCGGCGCAGCAACGGTTCTACTGTCGTCTTGTGTGGCAATGACTAAAGATAACCTTAAAGCTAGACTCGCCTACTCTACGGTGAGCCAATTAAGTTATATCGTGGTTGGCGCTTTACTAGCGTCTTCGATTGCTGTTGCAGGTGCAAGTTTACACATAGTTACTCACGCTGTTGGCAAGATCACTTTATTCTTCTGTGCAGGCGCCATTATGGTAGCGGCACATAAGAAGAACATCAGTGAGATGGTAGGCCTTGGCCGTAAAATGCCTCTAACAATGATTGCCTTCGCGGTTGGCTCGTTAAGTATTATTGGTTTACCACCTATGGCCGGTACTTGGAGTAAGTGGTACTTGGTTGTTGGTGCGCTAGAGACCGACAAGTTAATTATTGTTGCGGTACTAACTATCAGTTCACTGCTAAATGTGGCGTATCTACTACCAATTCCTATCAAGGCGTTCTTTAACCCTAAAGAGCAAGATGCTGAGTCTAAGCCTTGGTCTTGGTCTGAAACCAAAGAAGCGCCTTTACCGAGTCTAATTGCTATTGCGGTAACAACCACAGGGTGCCTTGTGTTGTTCTTCTATCCGCAGCCATTTATCGACCTAATTAATTTGATACCTGGGGTGTCTACTGAAATCAAGGGACAGTCTTAATGAATACAGAGCAAGACAAACAAGACTTTTTTGATAAGCCTGAGAATATCGGCAAGATCTTAAAAGTGTTTTACGCAATATGTATCCTGTTAGTCGTGGCTGACTTTATTGTTCATCGTCATATTTATCACGACTGGGAAAATATTCCTGCTTTTTATGCGGTATACGGCTTTGTTGGCTGTGTGGTTTTAGTATTGATTGCTAAAGCAATGCGCAAAGTACTAATGAAAGAGGAAGACTACTATGATAAGTAGCCTACCGTTATTACCACCATTCTTACCGCTTTTATTAGCCTCTATTGCGGCATTATTTTTACGCGGTCATCTGCGCAGTGCAGTTATGTTACTAGCACCTATCTGGGGTGCATTACAGCTAGCTGGACTTGAACACGGCATTTACTGGACGATGGAGTTCATGGGCTATCAATTAGAGCCTGTGCGCGTCGACAAACTAAGTATTATGTTTGGCTACTTATTCCATTTAGCTGCCTTCATTGCGGTTGTGTATGCCCTTCACGTTAAAGATACGGTGCAACACGTTGCAGGTTTAAGCTATGCAGCAAGTGCGGTTGGTGCCGTCTTTGCTGGTGACCTACTTACCCTTTTCGTATTTTGGGAGCTATTGGCACTTACCTCAGTTTTCTTAATTTGGGCTAGACGAACAGATAGAGCATATGGCGCAGGCATGCGTTATATCGTTATTAAAGTCTTATCTGGCGTACTTTTACTCGCTGGTGCGTTAATATTTATCAACCAAACTGGCAGTGCCAAATTTACCGAAATTGGCTTAGAGCACGAAGGCATTTTAAATGTTGGTGCTTGGTTAATCTTTATCGCATTTGGTATTAAGTGTGCATTCCCATTTGTTCACAATTGGTTAACGGATTCGTACCCAGAAGCAACACCTACAGGGACTATTTTCCTTGCTTCATTCACAACAAAAGTTGCAGTTTATGCCTTTGCTAGGGCTTTCCCAGGTACAGAATTATTAGTTTGGATTGGCGTCACTATGGCGTGTTTCCCAATCTTTTATGCGGTAATTGAAAACGATCTTCGCCGAGTACTGGCGTACAGTATGATCAACCAGATTGGCTTCATGGTTGTAGGTGTGGGGATTGGTACTTCACTTGCGCTTAACGGTGCCGTTTCACACGCATTTAACGACGTTATCTTTAAAGGGTTGTTAATGATGACCATGGGTGCAGTATTACACATGACAGGTCGTATTAATGGTTCTGAACTGGGCGGCTTGTACAAGAGTATGCCAAAAACCACCATCTTGTGTATCATAGGTGCAGCGTCTATCTCAGCCTTCCCGCTATTTAGTGGTTTTGTATCTAAATCAATGATCATGAGCGCAGCTGTTGCTGAAGGCTATGACGTGGTTTGGTTACTGTTACTATTCGCAGCAGCAGGTGTATTCCACCATGCTGGTATTAAGATCCCATATTTTGCATTCTTCGCTCATGACTCAGGTATTCGTACCACTGAGCCACCGAAGAATATGCTTATTGCAATGGGTCTGGCTGCAACACTTTGTGTTGTTATTGGTACTTTCCCAGCACAAACGGTTTATGCCCTACTCCCTTGGGAAGTAGATTATCAACCTTATGATGTGACGCACGTATTAACCCAACTGCAGTTATTGTTCTTCTCTGCCTTAGCCTTTGTTTGGTTAAACCTGAAGAACATGTATCCGCCAGAGTTACCATCAACTAACTTAGATGCAGATTGGTTATATCGTAAACTAGCGCCAAGTTTTATGGTGCCAATTTACTACACCATCATTGAGACAATGGCGAAGATTGAGAACTCAGCAAAAGCAGGTATTAAGCGTTTGATCAATAACTCTTACGATGAAGATAAAGATCAACCTAAAGGCTACTTTGCCCAGCTATGGCCAACTGAAACCATGGTATTGTGGGTGGCATTATTGCTCGCGGGCATTCTTATTCTTTACTACATATAAGGCCAATTAGAGTTTAAACCTCAATAAAAAGATAACAAGTTGAGCTAACATCTAATGTTAGCTCAACTTCTGTTGTTCAACTTCATGCTCTTCTAGCATTAAGTCGGTAAGCACCTGATAGAAAATATCAAAGTCGACGGGCTTGGAAATGCAATCATTAAATCCTTGCTCGATATAACGCTCCACATCATGCTTTAAAACATTTGCAGTAAAGGCCACCACGGGGGCTTTAAAGCCATTATCTCTTAGCATCCTAAGTGAACTAACGCCATCCATAACAGGCATTTGTATGTCCATTAACACAATATCAGGCTGATGTTTCATTGCTAATGTAAAAGCTTGCTCACCATTTTCAACTTCAATGATATTAGCCTGAGTTGAAGCTAGTACCTTTTTTATAATAACTCGGTTTATTGGATTATCATCCGCTACCAGTACCGTCTTATGTTCTAGATTAGGACTGACCGTTTGTTTATTGGGGCGCTCTACCTTTCTCTGCTCACTGCCTAGCTTTAACGGTAGAGAAACAACAAATTCAGTTCCTACTCCTTCTTCACTTTGCACACTTATCTCACCGCCCATTAACTGCACTAAAGAAGTAGTTATCGACATTCCTAACCCAGTCCCACCATATTTGCGTGTAGTGGAGGTGTCTGCTTGTGAAAATCGATTAAAAAGGGTTGCTATCGCTTGTTTTGACATGCCAATGCCTGTGTCTTTAACCACAATGGCAAATCCAGTTTGACCGGCTCCTTTTGTGATGGCAGATAGCGCAATAGTGATCTCTCCTTCATGGGTAAACTTAACCGCATTAGAGACTAAATTAAGAATGATTTGTTTTACTCTGACTGGATCCCCAAGCCAGTGATCTGGCACTTGCTCATTAGGCGAAAATGCCAAAGTAACCTTGTTATCAACCACTGGCATCATATCGCTGAGCACAGACTCAACCGTATTGCGAATGCTAAATGAAATGTTCTCTATATTTAACTGCCCTGACTCGATTTTAGAGAAGTCGAGGATATCGTTAATAATAGTGAGTAAGCATTCACATGAGAACAAAGATTGATTGACTAATTCCCTTTGTTCAAAAGGCATAGTGTTACGACTAAGTAGTTGCAAAGAAGCATAAACACCATTCATCGGCGTTCTAATTTCATGGCTCATATTGGCTAAGAAATCTTCTTTGGCCTGACTTGCCGATTCCGCTTCTTTCTTAGCTTGTGCTAAGTGTTCAATGTTTTGTTTTTGCTGGGTGATATCCGTTCTGATTGAGGTAAAGCCTGTGACTTCACCTTTAGTATTGAAGTTCGGCACTATTGTTGTGTCTACCCAATAATGACTGCCATCTTTGGCTCGGTTTCTCACTTCGTCATGCCACACCTCGCCAGACAACACTGTGCCATGCATTTTTTGCCAATATGCTTTTGGTTGATTGGCTGAGTTTAACACGCTGTGCTTTCTACCTATTAGCTCCTCTCGGGAATAACCACTGATCTTTACAAACAGATCATTTACGTAGGTAATGGTTCCCTCTAGATCGGTAATGGAAACCAAAGAGTGCTGGTCCAAGGCAAATTTCGCAGCCTCTGCCTGTTGTTTAGCAATCGCTATTTGGTTTAAATGCTCTTTTTGATGGGTAATATCGGTTCTTATTGAGGTAAAGCCAATAACTTCATTTTTACCGTTAAAATTCGGCACTATGGTCGTATCGACCCAATAGTAACTGCCATCTTTTGCCCGATTTCGAACTTCATCCTGCCATACTTGACCTGATAACACTTTGCCGTGCATCTTCTGCCAGTAAGATTTAGGTTGATTGCCGGAATTTAATACGTTGTGCTTTTTGCCTAATAACTCTTGCTCACTGTAGCCACTAACTTTACAAAAGGTCTCGTTAACGTAAAGAATGATGCCATCGAGATCGGCAATAGAAACTAAAGAGTGTTGGTCTAATGCAAACTTCGCAGCTTCCGCCTGCTGCCTAGCAATATCAAGCTGTTCTATCGTTTGCTTTTGCTTGGTGATATCGGTTCGAACTGAGGTAAAGCCGATGACATTATTATCACTATCACGGTTCGGCACTATAGTAGTATCAACCCAATAATGACTGCCATCTTTGGCTCGGTTTCTCACTTCATCTTGCCAGACTGAGCCTGACAGCACAGTATCATGCATTGCTTGCCAGTAGGATTTTGGTTGATTACCTGAGTTTAAAATACTGTGTTTTCTACCCAATAATTCCTGCTTTGAATAACCACTTACGTTACAGAAAGTATCATTAACATAAACAATCGTACCATCTAGGTCGGCAACGGAAACAAGGGAGTGTTGGTCGAGGGCAAACCTTGCTGACTCTAGGTTCAACATTGAGGCGTTGTTACTAGACCAAGCTTTTTTCTCTAAGTCCATATAAGATAAAAGGTTCTATTGTGGCATTGGATAACCTTGAGTATAGATTTTAATTGTTAGTTTTGTCGCTATTTGGCAAAAAAATCTTTTACTTTTCGGGATTTGCTACAACAGCGGGAAATCTAATGATGAACAAGCAAGTCAACAGCTCTGCGCCAGAGCTGCTGACTTCGAGCTTTATACTTTGAATCTAGATAATGTTTGGTTTAACTCAAAAGTAATTTGTCTTTGTTGACGGCTTTGTCTCGCAATTTCTTGGGTTTGCTTTGCACTTGAATCGGCTAACTCGTGGACTGTCACTGTTTGCTCAGAGATCTCTTCAGATGCACTGGCTTGCTCTCTAGTCGCTGATGCCGTTGCATTAGATTGCTCTTCAATTAGCGCGATCGCCTCATTAATGTGGATGAGCTTCTCGTTTACTTCATTAATTAAGGTAACGCCGGTGTCGGTTTTTTCTTTACCAATCGTCATCGCCTCTACCGCATTAGCAGCAGATTGTTGTAGCTTGCTAATGATCTCTTCGATATCACCCGTCGAGTCTTGAGTTCGACTTGCTAAAGTACGAACTTCATCCGCCACAACAGCAAAGCCTCTGCCCTGTTCGCCGGCACGAGCCGCTTCGATTGCAGCATTTAACGCCAGTAAGTTGGTTTGCTCGGCAATTCCTTTGATAACTGCAAGCACTTCTGCAATAGAATTGGAATTGTCATGGAGTTCCGTGACCACGTCGGCAGCTGTGGTTACATCGCCAGATAATTCATTCATTAAGTTAGCGGCATTTTGCGCTAGCTTAGTCCCGTCTGAAGATTCGTTGGTCGCTTGTGTTGCATAGTTAAGTGCCATTTGCGCATTATCAGAAATCCCATGGATAGTGCTTGTCATCTGTGTCGCGGCGGTGGCGATTTGTTCAATATAACCTTTTTGCAAATTAACGTTATCGGCAAATTCTGACACTCGTTCAGTGACCTGATCAGCGCCAGACATTACTTCAGATGTGGTTTGATTAGATTGCGCGATGATCTCTCGGCAATTAGCGACAAAGGCGTTGAACGAACGACTTAATTGTCCCAGCTCATCATTGCTGTCTATATTAATTGTTTTGGTTAAGTCGCCTTCACCGTTGGCAATTTCATCCATTGCCACAACAATTTTATTCAGTGG
>CBDAVN010000003.1:0-647028 GCA_965200905.1 Psychrosphaera sp. | reverse complement strand
CCAAACACGACAATCTTTTTCATAATTCTCTGTAATAAATGACAATTTAACTTATCATATCACATGACATCATGTATTATAGTTGTCGATGGCTAAATAAGTGCAAAAAAACATCACTTTGCCGCAACATAAATATAACTTGTTACCACTTATTCGACTCCTTAAGCCCATTGTTCATTGGCCTTAAACGCTGTAAAGTCACTAGTATCAAAGTTGTTGACCCTTTTTAACTGTTATAAAAAAAGAATAATCTATGAAGCATATAAACATTGGACAGATCCAAAGCTCTCGTAGCTTGACCAATGATTTGGTTGAGTCATTAAGAAGCCAGATTTTGGAAGGCAACTTAGAGCCAGGCACTAAGTTACCAGCCGCTAAAGACATTGAAGAACAGGCTGGCGTAAGTCGCAGTGTTGTGCGCGAAGCGGTGGCAGCATTAAAAGCTGAAGGCCTTATTGTTAGTCGCCAAGGCGTAGGCATGTTCGTAGCAAGCGTGACGCCAAAACAATCTTTTGAAATTGAAAATACTGAATTCACTTGTATCGAAGAAGCGGTGCAAATTCTTGAGCTGCGCATGGCGGTGGAAATTGAAATGGCTTCAATGGCAGCTCGTAATCGTACCGATGAGCAAATGGCTGCTATTTGGCAAGCATTAGATGCGTTCGACCACAAGTTGCCAAAGGCAATGATGCGGTGAAAGAAGATTTGAACTTCCACTTATCTGTCGCTAGCGCGTCGGGCAATCCATATTTTTCTCGCTTTATCAAATACATTGGTGAAGGCGTGATCCCAGATAGAGACATAGTAACCGACTATGAAGAGTCGATTAACTCTTCTGATTACTTAACTATCATTCAAAATGAACACAAAAAAATTGCCGAAGCGATAGAAGCAAAAGACAGTGAAGCGGCACGTTCAGCAACGCGCGAACACCTAGGCAATAGCCGTGCGCGTCATATTAAAATTGCAGAGTTTGTAAGGCAAAAACAGGGACTGTAATTGCTTAGTTTAAACCAATAAAAATGGAGCCACACGGCTCCATTTTTTTATTCTCGCTATTGCTATTAGTTGGCTTCAAGAGATTTTGAAAGCCAATTCGGCCCTACTTGATGAGATTTGAAATAATTCACTAATGGTACGCTGCCATACCTTTGATAATACGCTTTTGGCAACTCATTCAATTCCGTTAAATAACTATTTTGTTGTGGCTGTAGCTCTGTTTTTTGCGCGCCGATAACCACATTATCTTGCCATCTTACCGCTGAGTATTCAGGCATAGATAAAGGCTGCCAATTACCTTCAGCGACAATTAAATTGGCGCTAAAGTCGATATCTTTGGCCAATACACTTCGGTCTTTGGTCAACTTGCGCTGGTCAATTTCCGCCAATACATCGCTAACGTAAAAGTCGTTATGACGCAGTAACACATTTTCTGCGGCAATGTGATGGCGTGGCAATTTATCCGACCGTCCCGGCTTTTTGTAGCCTAGCGGTTGACCATTAACCAGCTTCACCAAATTTGGCCTGCCTCCCTGAAAGTGATTATTTTCAATCAAGTGGTGAGTACCACGTATCATTACACCAAAATCTTTTTGTCGTTTTTTGCCTTTACCCTGATAGCTGTTATCGCGATAAAACCAATTGCCATAAACGTGGGTATTACTGCCTTGGCGCAAGCTTAAACCACCTAGGTTATTGCTAAAGCGGTTCAGCCTTATTGTATTACTACTGGACTTATCAGAGATAACTTCGCCTTCGCCATTACACTGTTCAAACACATTGTATTCCACCGTCATAAAAGCATGGATATTATGTGCCCAACCGGTCGCTAATCTGATCACTTCAGCATTGTCTGAACCAATATCAGGCCTCGAGAAATAATTGTGGTCAAAGCGATGAAAAGCGCCTGATTTAGGTGGTTTTGCTGTGCTTAATACGCCACCATGAGTTTGTTTGTTAGTAAAGCTACAATGGTCAACCCGAATTTTGCTGCCAATAATATTGAGCCACTCGGAATGGTGTTGATCAAAGTTTTCGATACTGCACTGGGTCAGGCGAATATAGCTGCCTTGCAAATCAAATAAGAATGGGGCTTTGTTAGCGATTTTATTACCTTTATTACTAACAGAAGCGCTATTGTCAAAACGACTGCCGTCAGCAAATCGAATACCCGCTATGGTGATATGTGAGCCTGTGATCTTAATTGCAGCCTTACCAGAAAAGGTCACTTTGCCTGGATTTATTGCTTTAATGTATATCCGTTGCGTTAACGTACCAGATTGACTAATGGTTAAATTGACATCTTGGTAAACCCCGTCTTTTAACCAAATAGTGCTCCCCGCTTTTGCCTTTGTTAAGGCATTTGCTAATTCCTTGGTATTACTCACGGTTACTTGCTGTTTGCTGACTTTGCTAACAAAAGGATTGTCATTTAACTCAAATAACGAAAAGTCACTGACTTGTGCACGTGCACTGGCCATTAAACGCAGACCAACTTGGCCACCTTTAAGCGCTCCTTTTTCATCGAGGTAATCCATTTGCAATTGATCATTTAAATACAATTGAAAACGGTTTTGCCATTTTATCAGTCGATATTTATATTTCTTATCTGGTGCAAGCGCCGCTAGATCAGCTTCACTTTTTAGCAGCTGTCCACCTTTATTGTTTTTGCGCAAATTGGCAGAGCCACGATGCGGAGTAAAACTAGAAACGTGATATGAAGTAATATCTCCGCTGGTGTATTGTTTAAATACCCCGTTACGCGATGCTAACTCTTTAGCAAAAATAGATTCGCCATTAAAACCCGTCGCTGAAAAAAACAAAATGAATAAGCCCATTGGCGACTGGTGTTCTAGGTCAAATTCAACGACGTAGCTTGCTGGTAATTCCTGCTTATTCCACAGCACAATATGACCACCTTTGAATTTACCCTTGTCATCCAACATGGCTTGGTAGTCTTGTGTTGGCAGCTTAGATTTTGCTAGCTGGCCTAGCACTTGGTGGTAATTAGCAAGTTGATTGGGAATGAAGTCGAATTCTTTTTGCTGATAGGCCTGAATAAATGCTTCTGTCAGCACCGACTCAAACTTTACACTTTGCTGTTCAGCCGATAACTTAGCTGGGCCTTCAACAATCCATTCTTTTTCAATACTTGCCAACGACGACATATCAGCTTGATAAATAAGCTTACTACCCAGCACTTGATGAACTTCATCGCTGCGATAGTCTCCTTGCAATAATACTGGCAGAGGCTGATTTATCGGCATTAACTCAGTTGCTTGGCAGCCAGAGCAAAATACAAATAATAACGCTATCCATTTATTCATCACGTCGCTAACTCCCCGTTACATTAAGCCGAACAACTTAGGCAAAAATTCACTGATTGCTGGTATGTAAGTAACCAGCATCAAAGCAGCAAACATGGCAAAGTACAGCGGCAGCATGGGTTTTATCATGCGCTCTATCGATGTTTTAGCCACCGAGCAGCTAACAAATAAAACGGCGCCGACAGGAGGCGAACACAAACCAATTGATAAGTTCAGTACCATCATGATGCCAAAGTGAATTGGTGACATGCCTAAGCTTTCTGCGACTGGTAAAAAGATAGGTGTGAAAATAAGCACTGCTGGGGTCATGTCCATAAACGCCCCAACGACAATCAAAATTAGATTGATGATGAGTAAGATCATCAATGGATTTTCACTTAATACCAAAAGTGCATCGCTAATGGTTTGAGGCACGTTTTCATAGGACAGTAACCAAGACATTGCCGATGAAGTGGCGATCAAGAACATAACAATTGCGGTAATACCTGCGGCTTTAAGTAAAATATCCGCTAGCTCATTTACCTTTACTTCTCGATATAAAACAACCGATAGAAATAATGAATAAAGTACTGCAATAGCGCCCGCTTCCGTAGCTGTGAATAAACCACCAACTATGCCACCGATGACAATGACAATTAACAATAAGCTTGGCAGTGCTGCCACCACTTTTTCGGCAACAACAGTAAAAGGTAATCTGGCTTCAGTGGGAAACTTTCGTTTAATGGCATAAGCAGAGCAGACCAACATCAAAAAGCCAGCAACTAAAGCCCCGGGTAAATAGCCGGCAACGAATAACGCAGAAATCGATACCCCGCCACTAGCAATAGCGTAGATGATCAAAATATTACTCGGTGGAATGATCATGCCTGTTGTTGCCGCTGTTGCGGTAACCGCTGCAGAAAAGTTTCGGTCATAGCCGCGCTTTTCCATCTCAGGGATCATAAAGCTACCAATTGCGCTGGTTGCTGCCACTGCTGAGCCAGAGATACCACCAAATAAGGTACAAGAAAGTACGTTTACCAGAGCCAGACCTCCTGGCAACATACCAATTAATGCCATCGCACACTCTATTAATCGTTTTGCGACTCCACCTCTGCCCATCAACAGTCCCGAAAGGACAAAGAATGGAATGGCTAGCAGAGCAAAGCTGTTTAACCCACCCACCATACGTTGGGCAATTGTCGTCACCGCGGGCATAAAGTCGATGCTGTATAACATAGTCACTAACGTGGCGATGCCTATGCTGAAAGAAATAGGTGCGTTTAAAAATAGTAATGTGAAAAATACGACGATCAGTAATAAACCACTAATTTCCATCATGGTTCTCCTCTGCTGCTAAACCATGCTGTTGTAAATCAGCAATTGCGACGAAAGCGTATAAGCAAAATAACACGCCCGTTAATGGCAAAATGGCATAAACATGGGCCATTTTAATTGCCAAGGCTGGTGATATTTGCACTGGGTCTAACGCCATATTCACTAAGTTGTATCCGCCCATCACTAACGTGGTGGAAGCAAACACAATAACCATGATATGGCTTAGCAAAGCAGCCATAACTTGAGACTGAGGCGGTAGCTTATTTGTCACTATATTCAGCCCTAAATGGGCTTTAGTGCGATAACAATAAACGGCACCTAACAAACCAATCCAGATCAGTAAAAAGCGTGCTAATTCTTCTGAACCAGAACTTGGCGATTGCAACAAATAACGAGACAAGACTTGCCAAGTCACCGTGGCGACAATCAATATCATTAGTGAGATCAGAGCTTTACTGATCAGATAATCCAATGAGGTAATAACTTTATTCACCAGTCCCCTCCTGTTGCTTCGCCTTGCTTGTTGGTACTTTAACTTGCTTTATACGTTCTAAATATTCACCAACTAAGGTGTTGGCATAGCTGTTATGTAAAGGCTCAACAGCACTAAAGAAGTCGGTTTTATCTGGTTGAATGACTTTAACTCCAGCTTGTTTGACTTGTTCTAATGCATGATTTTCTGCCGCTAACCAACCCGATTTTTGATACTCAACGGCATCGTTCATGGCTTGCTGCAACCAGATATTTTGCTGCTGGGTTAATGAATCAATGATGTGTTTGCTGGCAATAATGACATCGGGAATTGAGGTGTGTTCATTT
Organism: Psychrosphaera sp.; assembly: GCA_965200905.1. GTDB lineage: Bacteria > Pseudomonadota > Gammaproteobacteria > Enterobacterales > Alteromonadaceae > Psychrosphaera. The sequence goes on along the minus strand of CBDAVN010000003.1, from coordinate 641,566 downwards.
AACGAATAGTTTTGGCAAATTTCGTAGTGGCGAGAGGAGTAAAATGCTGGCGGGTTATTCTCGGCACCGTCAACCACTCCTTGTTGTAAGGCAGCGTATAACTCGCCCCAAGATATCGGTGTTGCAGCCCCACCAAAAGCATCAATCATTTTCACTGCGGTCTGGCTATTCATCACTCGGATCTTTTTGCCCACCACATCTTTTGGCGAGCTAACCATATCGTCACAGGTATAAAAGCTTCTGCTGCCAGCATCAAAATAACCTAAACCAGATAATCTTGCTTGCCGTAGCGATTGTAAAATATCTTTACCTACTTGCCCTTGTAACACTTGCCACCGATGTGCACGACTCTGGAAAATGTAAGGCAAGCTATAAACCTTCATATCAGGTACAAAGCCTTCTAGCGCTGCGGCCGATACTTTGGTCATGGCCAAACTGCCAATTTGCAGTAACTCGACCATTTCCCGCTCTGAGCCTAGTTGGCCGTTGGCGTACAACTTCAAAGTCATCTTGCCATCCGAGTAATGCTCTAAACGCTGCGCCATAAATAGCAACGACTTGTGAACATTATGCTCAACGTCGAGTGTGTGGCCTACTCTAAGTGCTAATTGGTTGTGCTGTTGCTCACAACCTAACATAGTCAAACTCAGCACCGTGATCATCATTATTTTTGTTATCTTAATCACTGTCTGTCCCTCTTGTTTGGCGAGGATAAAAAAACAGGCCAAGCCTGTTTTTTATTCTACTTTCATCATCTTAACTCTGTTGGACCATATTTATCCATATCGTCGTAATCTAAATTTTCACCTGCCATACCCCAGATAAAGGTATAGTTTGTGGTACCTGCACCACTGTGAATTGACCACGGTGGTGAGATCACCGCTTGTTCATTTGCAGTCCAAATTAATCGAGTTTGCTTAGGCTCGCCCATAAAGTGTGACACGGCTTGATCTTCCGCCAAATCGAAATAAAGGTAAGCTTCCATGCGTCTATCGTGCTGATGAGCAGGCATGGTATTCCAAACACTACCGGGCTTTAACGACGTCATGCCCATTTGCAGTTGGCAAGTCTCTACCACACCATTGATGATCAATTGGTAGATGGTGCGTTCATTTGACGTTTCTAAAGAGCCTAATTCAAGTTTATTGGCATCCGCAGTTGTGATCTTTTTATTTGGATAACTTTTATGCGCTGGCGCTGAATTAAGATAAAACTTCGCGGGATTTGCTTCATTAACGCTAGCGAAAGCAACAGACTTGTTGCCCGCACCTATGTATAAGGCTTCTTTGTTATCAAGTTGGAATTCTTGACCGTCGACAACAACAACGCCCGAGCCACCGATGTTAATTACACCTAGCTCACGACGGTCAAGAAAATGCTTTGCTTTCAATGGGTCAATAGCATCAAGCGATAAAGATTGAGCAACGGGTACAGCCCCGCCGACAATAAAGCGCTCATAATGAGTATAAACAAGCTTTATTTTATCTTGTTGAAATAAGTCATCAGCTAAAAAGTTTGCTCTTAACTGCTCAGTATCAAAACCTTTGGCCTCATTGTGACCAATAGCATATCTATTTTCATAATCTATATTCATAACAGGACTCTTCTTATACACACTATTGTTTATCTGGCTAACCAGCCGCCATCGACCGCTAACACATGGCCGTTTACATAATCACTTGCAGCCGTTGCTAAAAATACAGCGGCACCGACAAGTTGTTCTGGCTCACCCCACTTCCCAGCAGGTATGCGCTTTTCAATATCTTGATTTCGTTCTGGGTTATCTTGTAATGCTTGGGTGTTATCGGTTCTGAAGTAACCTGGCGCAATGGCATTAACTTGAACATCACTCGCTGCCCATTCATTAGCTAAAGCTTTGGTTAGGCCAACAACTGCGTGTTTGCTTGCAGTATATGCTGGGACAGTAATGCCACCTTGGAACGACAACATAGATGCAATGTTAATGATCTTACCTTGCCCTGCGGCCAGCATTTTTTGACCGACAAGTTGGCTCAACTGAAACGCCGCATTTAAATTCACATCAATGACTTTTTTCCATTCAGGCAAAGGGTATTGAGCAGCAGGAAAGCGAGAAATGGTGCCACCGTTATTCACTAGCACGTCGACCTTGCCAACTAATGCGTAAGCTTGTTCGACCAAAGCTTCTATTTCGGTAGGTTCAGATAAGTTGGCAGCAATACTGTGGGCTTTACCACCTAAAGCAATAATTTCAGCTTCTGTTTCTGCCGTGCCGCCAACTCTAGAGCTACTGCATATTACTTCTGCGCCAGCTTGCGCTAAACCAATAGCAATTGCCCGTCCTAACCCCCTACTAGCGCCAGTGACTAAGGCCACTTTGCCAGCTAGAGAAAATAACGCTTGATGTGGTTCCATAATTCTCACCTTCAGCTTGATTTTTATCTTAACTTTCAATTTAAGATATCAGTCCTCATGTTATCATACAAGTTAAAATGAAAGTTTTTCTTTAAAAAAGTGGAAAATTCTTATCATTGTAATTTCTGCTCAGTTGTCCGTATTACCTTCACCATCACAATATTTTTCCCAGCAAAGCGACTTTTTTAACATCATCAAAGCTTTATTTTTCAAGGGTTTCAGCGATCTAAGGAAAATTGTCGAGGATTAGCCCAATAACCCTATTGACAATCCATCACCACTTATATGTAATCATATAACATGATAATAAATATAAAGGTAAAGCATATGAATGTCGGCAAGAGTACAACTCTATTGGTTCCCGCGTTAGTTGCGGTGACTTCATTAACTGCCTGTTCAGACAAAACAGTACAAGCAGAGGCAAGCACAAATACTGAAAAACAAATTAACTTTGTTGTTAATAACGCCAGTACAATACTTCGTGCCGATCAAACGGTTGTTTTGACCGCTGAACAAATAACAGCGTTAGCGACAGATTTCAATTTCAGTGCTTTTACGCTTTACCAAGACAAGCAGGAAGTACCTAGCCAAGCAATTGATAATAATGCCGATGGCCAGCTTGATGGTTTGGTGTTTAATCATAACTTTGCCGCTGAAAAAAACACTCCTTTTACTATCAAGTACCAAACTCAAGGACTGGTTCAACATAACTACCCGCAACGCGCACATGCAGAGTTGTCAATTAATCAAGGTGGTAAGCGCGATAGCGATGGCAAGTTTCAAGGTGGCGAGTTTGTTCCCGTCAAGTTCCAGCAGATCCCAGAGGGCCATAAGCCTGGAGACCTACAATTTAGATACGAAGGGCCGGGTTGGGAATCGGATAAAATAGCCTTTCGCCTGTATTTTGATCACCGCAATGTCAACGATATCTTCGGCAAAAAAGTACCTGATATGATCTTGCCTGAGGTGGGACACATTGGTTATAGCTACCACAAACCAGCACCTTGGGGCATGGATATCCTAAAAGTAGGACCATCATTGGGAATAGGTGGTGTAGGAATGATAGCGGATAATAAAGTCCATCGTGTTGAAACGGCTAGTGATATGACAGTTAACATCGTTGAACAAGGACCAGTTCGTGCTCATATTCAAATAAAGCACAATGACTGGGCACTGGCTAACAACAAATTTGATTTAACTAGCGACCTAACTATTAATGCAGGTTCTAGGTTAACTCACAATCAACTTACAATTTCTAACTCAGCTGACAATTTAGTCACTGGCATCGTAAAGCACCAACCGAGTGAGTTTATTAGCTCAGACAGCGAAGGAGATTGGGCCTACATTGCTACTTTTGGCAAACAAAGTTACGTCCATGATGAAATGGGCATGATGGTGTTTTACCGAAAATCGAATTTGATCGAGTTGTCTGAAGATCAACATAACTATTTAGTGGTGATGAAACCTGTTGCGGGCAAAGTCGATTATTATTTTGGCGGCACATGGGCACAAGATGTCGATGGCATCAATACCAAACAAGCTTTTGTGCAATATCTTGAGCAAACCTTAGCTGAGCTTAACCAACCTGTCACAGTGAAGTTATAGAGCGAGTAAAAATATGAAGACACCTGCTAAATTATTGCAACGACTGCTCTGTACTTTGTTACTGCTAAGCGGTTTTAGTCATGCTCAGAACAAACCCAATATTATTGTCATTTACACCGATGATTTAGGTATGGGTGATGTTAGCGCTTATAAAATGGGTAAGCTAACTACGCCAAATATCGATAGCCTCGCTGAACAAGGGCTGAAATTCAATCAAGGTTACGCAACTGCAGCAACTTGTACACCAAGCCGCTATTCGTTGCTTACAGGTCAGTACCCTTGGCGAAAAAATGCCAAGATCTTGCCTGGCGATGCGCCATTATTAATAGACCCAGAACAAGAAACTTTGCCTAAAATGCTGAAACGAGCCGGCTATAGAACCGGTATTGTTGGGAAATGGCATTTAGGCCTTGGTCGAGGTCAGGTCGACTGGAATAAAACCATTACCTTGGGGCCAAATCAAGTTGGTTTTGATCATGCCTATATAATGGCTGCCACCAATGACCGAGTGCCTAATGTCTATTTAGAAAATGGTAATGTCGTTGGACTAGAATCAGATGATCCACTTTATGTTAGCTATCAAAAGAACTTTGCAGGTGAGCCTACTGGCTTAGACAACCCTGAATTAATGACCAAAATGAAATTCAGCAATGGTCACTTTCATAGCGTCAATAATGGTATTCCTCGCATTGGCTATCAGACTGGCGGCAAAAACGCCCAGTGGATAGATGAAGACATGTCAGACTTATTTTTGCAAAAAGCGACGGAATTTGTTGATGACAAAGCGAGCAATGAGCCGTTTTTCTTGTTCTTCAGCTTACATCAGCCGCACGTACCTAGAGTGCCGCATCCAAGGTTTGTTGGTAAATCCGGGTTGGGGCCAAGAGGCGATGCCATACTTGAAGCAGATTGGACTGTTGGCGCGCTGATCAAGCATATTGAAAAAAAAGGTTTAGCAAAAAACACTTTAGTGATTTTTTCTTCGGACAATGGCCCTGTGCTTGACGATGGCTATCAAGATCAAGCTGTCAGCAAAAACGGTGAGCACACCCCATGGGGCATTTATCGCGGAGGAAAATACAGCTTGTTTGACGCTGGCGCACACGTTCCTCTATTGGTAACTTGGCCAGGAACAATTGAAGCAGGTAAAACAACCGAACAATTATTCTCCCAGCACGATTTATTAGCCAGTTTAGCTAAATTAGTCGGTCAGCCAATTGATGAAAGTTTTAGTCAAAGTGACAGTGAAGATCACCTGAATACTTTGCTAGGAAAGTCAGATACTGGACGTAAAAACTTAGTTGTGCAGGCATTAGGAGGCCGTACGGCTTATCGAGAAAACAATTGGATGTTTATCCCAGCTTACTGGGGTGACGAGAAGCTGGCAAAAGAAGATGTTGAAACAGGGGCTTGCTCTTGCTACCAACTCTACGACCTATCTACAGACCCAGAACAAGCTAGCAACCTAGCAGATAAATACCCAGAAAAAACCAAGGCGATGAGAGCAGCTTATACAGCAATTCTAGAAAGTAACTAATCGCTATCATTTTCTAATAACTAAAGGGCTGACACAGCCCTTTTTTGTTCTCAGCCTTTAACCGTCACAACAAAATACTTTTGCTTTGCCGACCGCCTTTCTTGTGGGTGTCTCTCTTATTTATCCGATATTTAAGAAAATAAATAATTTGCCTGTTTTGCCCTTAATTCTCTGTCCATACATTTCGCTTTTTCTTTACCTAGTAATAAGTTAATAACTCTGATAGAAATATGAAATTCAGAAAAGTGAGCAAATTGCGCACTATTAAATTGTTAACCATCTAGGAATATCAGTGAATATTTGTATTAAACAAGCCAGTGTAGAAAATGCTGAAAAAATAGCGATTTTATTCAATTCTTACCGTGTGTTTTATGAACAAGAAAGTGATGTTTGTTTAGCCAAGGAGTTCATTAGCGAAAGATTAAATAATAATGAGTCAATAATCTTTTTTGCTGAAAACGATGATGGAGAATATTTAGGATTTACTCAGTTATATCCTAATTTCTCTTCAGTCTCAGCTAAAAGGACGTGGGTTTTAAATGATTTGTATGTATCGAAATCAGCTCGTCGCTTAGGTATAGCTAAAAAACTTATGAGTGCAGCACAAGAATTTGCAGTTAGCACAAAAGCAAAGGGGATAGGTTTAGAAACCTCTGTAGACAATCACAACGCCCAAACTCTTTATGAGTCACTGGGTTATAAAAAAGGTACTGGCTTTTATAGCTACTTTCTCACACTATAATATGGCTAACAAACGTCGACATAGAAAGCTTGATTGGCGCTCATTCTTCGCAATTTATTCAGGCATTATGTATCGAGGAGGATCCAGAGTGTTAATCAAGTTTGATGTTTTTGGTAAACCAATGTCAGTTATGAAAAAAGAGCAAGAATGGCAGCTTTTTAATGAATCGGATACAGGTATTCGCTCACGAGTCTATGATGTAGTAATTCCTGCGGAACTAAAAGAAAGTGAGCTCGAAAAGTATTTAGGCGACATCTATCACGAATATTCGTCTGAAAGATATTCAAAAGTGGAGAGGTTAAATTAATCTAATAGCGACACACCAAAAAATTGAAAGGAGTAAAACTAGTTTGCATTTTTAGTTGCAAACGCCGCAATAAAACTGCTTTTATACATTATTAGCGTGTGATCTTCAGAACAGACTATGGAACATAAAAAGTATAATATTTTTGTCAGTTATTCACATAAGGATGCCGAGATAGCATCTTTCTTGGTATCAAAGTTAAGTGATGCTGGATTTACTTGTTTCATGTCGGAAAAAGACATTCTGCCTTCACAGCAGTGGAGCCCTAAAATTCATGAAGCACTATTAAATTCTGACCAGTTGCTTATTTTACTTACCCCTAGATCTAAAGATAGTTTATGGGTTGCAGCTGAGGCAGGAGCCGCATGGGGTCTTGGTAAAGAAATAATACCAGCACTGATGTTTGTTGATCCAAAAGAGCTAATTGAAATCATCCATCAATGGCAATCATATTCTGTTGAAACGCCGACCCAAATTGATTTGTTGATTAACCGGTTAAAAGCCGCCACTACTGCTCCAGCAACTTTTCAAAGTATAAATGGGCATGAACTATTTAATGATATAGATTCATGGCCGCAATTACTAAAAATAGGCAACTGGAATATTGATCAAAGCACAGGTCAGTTTACAGGTAAGGGAAGCTTTCAATATTTATTATCAGCAAAAGATTATGGTGCGAAAGGGTTTGAAATTGAGTCCTCTATATCTTTTGATATAAATGAAAATACTGGTAATCGGATGAATGCAGGCTTTGTTCTTGGCTGGGATAACTCAAGTAATAACCCTAAATATTACCATTTAATGTTTACTGGCCAAGAGATAATTCTAGAGCAGATAGGTAAAAATGGAGGGGCAGAATCTGATTTTAAGCATCTAACCAATGGTGTGCCTTTTCCTCTGAAGTTCAACAAACAATATGAAATTAAAATAACCTACAATAACCACTCCTTGTTGATGTGTGTAGATAAAGATGTGGTTGTAGACATACCTATGACGCATAAAATAGTTGGCAGGGTTGGCCTTCGACCGTGGCGTTCAAAAATGGTTTGTGACAAATTTAAAGTAAGCGAGACAAAGTAAGCTAATAATTAGCTGCAACTCCCCCTTATCTGTCATAACAAAGATACTTCTGCCTATTTATCCATAAATCAGGCTTAGAGTCCCCCTTAGTAACGCAAAGTAATCTGACAGTAGAAGATTGCTCTAACGACTTTGCCGATCTTCCTTTTTGCTTGATAGCTGCTGAAAAATAGGCAAAAAAAAGCGGTCAACCTAAGTTGACCGCCTTTAACGGAGAGAGAAATCTTTAGAAGTTAAGAGTGAAAGATGCACCTACATAACGTTGTGAGTCTTTACTAACAATACCGCGTAAGCCACCGCCTACTTGGTTTGAACGTTGTACTAAACGAGAGTAGTAATCTTCATTTGTTAGGTTTTTAACAAACAGGTTTACGCTGTAATCCATTTCGCCAATTTCACCTTTTGTACCTAAGTACAGGTCGACTAAACCGAATGATGGGTGCTTAGTTCTAGGGTCATGGTCAAAGCGGTATTGGATCTCGTCTTTCCAGCGGTAGCCTAAACGAGCAAATGACGCCTGTCCCATTAAGTCAAAGTCATAACGAGCATCAATTCTGTACTGGGTTTTTGGTGCTCTAGCCAGTTCACGGCCGTCCAAAATAAGTACCTGAATTTCTCTGCCATTTGCCAATGTCGCTGCTTTACACTCCGATGTACCTTGGAATAACGCAGGGCAGTTTTGGAAGAAATTGCCAAACTCATCGTATTTTGCGTCAATATAAGCCGCCGTTGCATCGAGTGATAAGCTATCGGTTAGTTGTGCAGTCACTTCTAGCTCTAGACCCTGAGATACAACTTTACCTGCGTTAACAAATTGCGGGTTACCGACAACTTCGCCGCTTTCACTTTCTTCACCACTTTCATCCAGTTCGCGAACTCGCTCTTGGAAGTCTTCATATTCAGTGCGGAATAGTGAAGCGTTTACTCTTAATTGATTGTCTAACCAGTCTGAACGAATACCAAATTCTACAGATTTTGATTTCTCAGGGTTGACAGGGTTCTTGTCAGCATCTGCAATGTCGCTCGGTAAATTAGATACCGCGTTAAACCAACCTACACCTTTGTAGCCCGTGCCATATGAACCGTAAACCATAAGCTCGTCACTAAAGCGATACTGAGCACCTAAACGATAAATAAATTCTTTATCATTGTTTTCTGCACTATGTTTAAAGCCAAGAGCAGCTTGGTCCGCAGCATTTAAGGTTTTGCCATTTAGCTGTTTTAAATATGCACGAGTTGCATTACGACCGCCTTCATAATAAAGCTCTGAGTCTTCACTTAAGTAGCGGCCACCAACAAATGCGGTCAGTGCTTTTGATAAGTGGAAATCAAATTGGCCGAAAATCGCGGTATTGGTTGATTCTACTGTGGTTTTGTATTGTGCGATCTGGTTGAACAAACCACCACCTGTTGCAATACCACCGGTGTTTTCCCAGCCGAATCGACAGGCTAGTAAATTACCATTTACATCAAAGTCTGTTGGGTTACCATCGTTGGCTTCATTGCCTGGTTCCCAGTTTTCAAGGCTCCAAAATGACTCACGTGCGGTCATAGTACAAAATGCTTCTTTAGCGTCGCGCAGCTGGTCAACATTCTGATAGAACACACCTGCAACAAAGGAGAGATTTTCATTGTCGCCAGAGAGTCTCAATTCATGTTGATTCGACTCAAATGAGTTGATACCGCCAAAATAAAACTCTGTATTATCTAGCGTTGCGCCAGCAAACTCGGTGTTGTTGTACAAGCTCCAGTCACGATAATGAGCTGTATAAGTCACTACATATTCGCCCAACTCGTAATTCGCTTCTAAAGCAAAACCTGTGTTTTCAATGTCACTAATCTGATCATCACTCATATATGTAGTGTATATACCCCAGCCAGTACTTTGCTGGACAAAAGGTTTTACTGCTGGGTGATTTAAGTGCGCATTAAATTGTCTTGTTGGGTCCGTTTCAATAATTGTCGAACCACAACAGTTAGAGCTGCTTTCTTGGCGTTCAGCACGAACTAATAAGTCAAATTGGTCATTCGGTTGATACAACACTTGGACACGAGCGCCTTTACTGTCACGCGCACCAATATCATCTTGACCTGGTTTGTGGTTTTCTAGATAACCGTCGGTATCGCTATAAGCTAAATTGACTCTTACTGCGAGCTCATCAGAAACATCGATATTCCCCATAACTTGGGTTTTTCTTAGGTTGTACTCGTCAATTGCCAGTTTCACTCGACCATAGCTTTCCCCTAGCTCTGGGCGTTTGGAAATAAAATGAACAATACCTGATGAAGTGTTTTTACCGAATAAAGTACCTTGTGGACCACGCAGTACCTCTGCACGTTCAGTATCCATCAAGTCACCATTTAAAGCCGATGAACGAGGCAATACTTCACCATCCACCATCATGGTCGTACTTGGTTCGATACCCATGTTGTTTTGGCTAGAGCCAACGCCACGAATACTAATTGATGTGGTACGGGTTTCCGCACCTTGGTCTAAGGTAATGCCAGGGGCTAATGAAACAATGTCTGCGAAAGTAGATAATTCCGACTCCGCAATAAAGTCACCATCTATTGCCGATACTGAAACAGGCACGTCTTGAATGTTTTGCACACGTTTTTGCGCAGTAACTTCAATAATCTCAATATCTTTTTTGTCTTTCTTCTCTGCAGCCAAAGTGGTTAAAGGTGCGGTTGCGGCAACTGCGCCTAATAAGTATGTAGTGATGGCTTTACTGATTAATGATCTTTGACAATTCATCTGTATCCCCTGTCCTTTATTTAGTTTTACCGATTTTTGCTAAAAAATCGATACAAAGCTTTAGTTTTAAAATTGTTGTTTACAGCTTGTATGATAACAATACTACCTGACCACAATATAAGCAATGTTTTTTGTTCATTTTTTAACAACCAATTAAAACTCAATAAATTCAATACATTAACAATTTAAATTAGATGATTTGTAGAGTGTTTTACCTATATAACATGAAAAACTAGATTTCATGTTATAATACAAGTTGTATTTATCCCATAAAAAAACCAACGCCAATGCGTTGGTTTTTTATTTCGAACAACATGTTTCTATTAGCTACTTAGCGATTTTATAAAGCTCAGCTCCCGTTAACAAAAAACCTCCTACGCCATATATCTGAGTGTCATCCGCAGAGACACTCTCAGGCTTGTGGCCTATCTGCTGTACCCAGCCAAGTTTGCCATCTGGTTGTAGTGCGTTGACTAAACCCGTCCACGCTTTTTGCACAACAGGCAGATAGGTTTTTTTCTCTAATAAACCTTGGTTGATCCCCGCCGCATAAGCATAAGCAATTAATGCAGTACCACTCGTTTCCTTATACGGTTCTGACTCGGGCGCTAATACTGACGGACGCCATAAGCCATCAGACTGCTGTGCGCCAGCTAAGCGCGCCATTACTTTCTTGAAAATATCTTCATAATCAGCTCGTTGCGGGTGATTTTTCGGAACATGCTCTAAGATCCTCGCTAAACCAGCAACGACCCAACCGACACCACGAGCCCAAATAATTTTCTCGCCATTGGCTTCGCGTCGATCGAAAAATCGAGTATCGCGGAAGAATAAGTGATCATCTTTATCCCATAGTAAGTTAGCGGTTTGCCAGAACTCTTCATTGGCAAAATCAAAGTACTTTTGCTCACCCGTTACTTTAGCTAAATGCATCCACACTGGTGGTCCCATGAATAAGGCATCGGCCCAACACCAACGACTTTTACAAGGCACAATACTGAACTGTCGACCTTCAAACTCATCAAAAGGTAACTCGTTATTGTCTTCATCGGCTTTCGGGTCAACTTTGATCTTCTTGAAATACAGATCGGTAGTAGATGGCGAAAGCAGGATAATATCGAAGATAGTACGTAGCGGAGCTAACACTTTTGGGTCTTTATATTGGTCGTACAAATCTAGATACAGCTGACCAATAGCATAGTCATCTGCATTATAAATACGTGGGGCAAATAGATATTGGTTGCGCTCTGCAATATCAGCTAGCTGCTTGAAATAACGTTCGTCACCTTGCTCGGCAGCAAGTTTAGCCCACTTAGCCATGCCTACATGAAAAGCTGCATAAACCCAGCCTTGTGGGTGGCTATCAGCTTGATCTGCTGACATAAACGCGCCTTCTTCATAACCCTCAAACAAATTTGTTTGTTTATTAAATTTACTCATTTGCCAATCCGCAACATGCTTCATGGTTTGATAAACGGCATCTTTGCTGAGTTGATCTGATACTGGCATTGGTTCCGATTGTTTACTGCAAGCACTAAAGGTTAGAACTGCGGCACTGACAACCCCTAGATATAAACCAGACAGCTTGTTATTAAGTAACTTCATCACTGCTATTCCTATTGATATCTCTTATTTTTATTGAGCAAAAGTTGATTAAATTTTGTTATATGTTTTCATATAAGCATACATCAAATTAAATAACAAGAAACAAATGGGCGAAAAATGAGTGAATTAATACGGATAAATTTGCTTATTTGCTTATTTGCTGAACAATTGCTCCACAATTTTAACTTCTTGCAAATTAATTAATCACTTGTATGATATCTTATAGGTAGTTAACAGGAAGAACAAACTATGCAAACGCCATCTTACCGAACTGTGTGGACAAAATTAGCAGCGCTAAGTCTACTGCTGGTTACAAACTCAGCACTAGCAAATGATCATTTAACCTTACTGTCATTTGAACATACCTTAGATAATCAACAACTTAAAGCGGTTAATGGCAAAATATCGACAACCGACGAGCGCAGTAAGTTCGGTAAACGAGCACTGAAGTGGCAGTTCCAACCGAATAGCAAATTGGTATTGCATAATGAGATAGGCTTTAAGCACTTCAACCCTAATGGTCAAAACCAAGCTCGCCATAATTTTATGACTTGGCTCTACAATGACACACCGAGCAATAAACAATTGGAATTTCAGTTCCTGCAAAATGATCAACTGGCCACCAGCTTTAAATTGAATCTTAACTTTACTGGCTGGCGTGCTATATCAGTGCCTTTTGAACAAGACATGTTAGGCCAACCTAATGAATCAATGAATAAATTGATTGTTGTTGCACCAGATATCCAAGGCACTTTGTTGTTTGATCTTATGGCTACGAGTATTCCTATTGATCCACGGTGGCCAACGCCAGACTACCAAGTACCATTTGTAAACAAGATCATAGGGAAAAGAGCGAACGCGCATTGGGGAGCCTTACTAGAATATGATCAGTGGCAACAACAATTTGAGCAACAGCCGCATCAAGCTGCGAGTAGTGAAGAGTTAGCTGCCATAGAAAAAATCAAACAAAGAGTTGATCAAGATATCCTCAGCAGTTTAATCAGCAAAGTGGACAAAAAGCACCTGAGCAAAAAACAGCGCAAACAAGCATTGAACAAACAGCAAAAAAACTTTAGCTCAGGCAAGTTCGCACTCAAGATACTAGATAAAGGCAAACAATTAACGACTTACCAAGGCAAGTTGAAGCCTGTACAAATGGGACGTCAGTTAGAGGTCTATAAAAAGGCGAAAATAAACTCAGAACAGTTACAAGCACTAAATGAACAAACGCTAAGGTTCAGAGCCTTGGCTAAGCACCTATTGCAGCTAGCAAAAGCTTATAAAGTAACGTCCAAGCCTCAAGTCAAAAAGCAAGTTAAACAGCAGTTTACGACTTTAGTCGCTCACCTGCACGAGCAAGGTTACACTCGTGGCAGCGCAGTTGGCATTATGCATCATCAGGGTTACTCCATGCGCGAGTGGTCAAAAGCCATTTTCTTAGGTAGAGATATGCTTTCACCAGAGTTATTGGCTGAAAGTCAGCAAGCAATCGCTTGGTTAGCTGGGCTTGGCCGCATTTTTCGCGATAAACAAGATAATCACGGCTTTAACGTTGATGTAATGAATACCTTTTTGCCAGGTATGTTGATGACAATCGTGTTGCAAAAAGATGCAAACCTGCAAGCAGCCTATTTGCGCTCACTGTCAGACTGGATGTCTTACTCTATGTTAGCCACTAAAGGTTTAAGCGGTGGTATTCAACCTGATGGCTCTTTCTTCCATCATGCTCAACATTATGTGGCATATGGCAACGGTGGCTTAAATGGTTTGACGCCTGTTGTTTACTATTTAAGTCACACCCCTTTTGAATTAACAAACTCTGCATACCAAAGATTACGCCAAGGTGTGATGATGACCCGTATTTTCTCTAATGGTTTAAAAGCCCCTATGAGCCTTGCTGGTCGTCACCCTGAAAAGTACGAGCAAATAACCTTGGCACCATTTAAGTATCTGACCTTAATCGGTGATAAAGGCGTAGCGAACGCTTTCCTTAGGCTGATAAATTCTGATCGCAATCCTACCAACTCACCAGATGTAGCGCCCGAAGCAGCCCCTAATGGCGCTTGGGTTATGAATTACTCTAGTCTGGCTATCCAACGTCGAGATGAGTGGTTAGCAACAGTCAGAGGATTTAGTCGTTATTTAGTTGGTAATGAAAGCTACGCTGATGCCAACCATTTTGGTCGCTACATGAATTACGGTCATTTGGAGATCTTACCTTCAAGCAAACAAGACGGCGGATATAACGAGGATGGCTGGGACTGGAATCGTTGGCCGGGTACCACAACTATTCACTTACCGTTAGAGCAACTAGCTGCGCAGATCCGCCAAGTTGATCAATTCTCGGGCATGGAGGAAATGCTGCTTTCAACTGAGACTTATTCAGGAGGCAATCAATTAGGCAACCGCAATGCTATGTTTGCGATGAAGCTAACGGGACACGATAAATACAACAGCGATTTAACAGCGAATAAATCGGTCTTTTTCTTTGACAACAGAATTGTTGCTTTAGGCTCAGATATATCCAACTCAGACTCAGCTCACAATACTGAAACAACACTATTCCAGCAGAGCATCAATGACAGTCAAGCTAGCTTTATTGGCAACAAGGCATATAAAAAATTAAACATAGAAAAACGCACACAACTCAATAAGGATACGTTTTTTATCGACACCATAGGTAACGCGTATTTCGTGCCGAAAGGTCAAAACGTTTTATTTAACCGCGAACGCCAAAACTCACTGGAAAATGAGCGCAAAAAGCCAACTCAAGGTGATTTTGCCAACTTAGTATTACAACACGGTACGGCACCACAAAACGCCAGTTACCAATATTCTATTTTAGTTAATGCCGATCTAGAGCAAGCCCAAGCGTTCCAAAATGCATTGGCTAGTTCTGCTCCGCCATTTGAAGTAAAACAACAAGACAAAAATGCACACATAGTATTCGACCGTCAAACAGCCATCACAGCCTATGCTTTATTTGAGGTTAATCAGAAACTTACAGATAACTTAATTGCTAGTAACGACACGCCCGTGATGGTTATGGCTGAGGTGTCCGAACAAGAAAAACGACTGAAACTTGCTGTGACAGACCCAGATCTAAACCTTTACCAAGGTCTTGATGGTACTCAATACGACGGTCAGGGCAAACAAAAAGAAGTAAGCATTTACTCTCGAAGTTGGAAAAGCAATCAGCCGAAAAGTAAAACGCTAGTTCTAACGTTAAAAGGCCAATGGCAAGGCTCAGGTGATAACTATCAAGCCGAAATTATCAACGGTGGGCAAACACGAGTAACAATTACTTCTGTGGCAGCCACACCAGTGCAACTTCACCTTTACGGTAACTGATCATGACTTCGAGACGACAATTTTTAAAACTAGCGGGCTTGTCTTCACTGTTTACTATGACAGCCTGTAAAACTAGTAGCGCTTTGTTAAATCCTGAGGGTTCACAACCCAATGTGTTGTTCATCAGTGTCGACGACTTAAATGACTGGATTGGCAGTTTACGAGGCCATCCACAGGCTAAGACACCAAATATCGACAGGCTTATGAACTCGGGTATTAACTTTACCAACGCTCATTGTTCTGCGCCTGTCTGCTCTGCCTCTCGAAATTCTCTATTAACAGGGCTAATGCCAAGCACTACAGGTTGGTATACCAACGCGAAATTTGAACACTCGGTGGAAGATATCCTTAAAGACACGCCTACACTGCCAGAGCATTTTAAAAATAATGGCTACAAAACAATGGCTGGCGGTAAAGTGTTTCACTCAGGCACCTCTGATTATCGTCCAGAGCAATGGCACCAAACCTTACCTTATTATGAGATAAGTAATGAGTACTTGTTAGCTAGAGGTTATGGTTATGGCCGCAATGGCAAAAAAGACCATAAGTATTATCCCTTCCCAAAAGATGGCGGACAAATAGTTCAAACCATGGGACCCGATACTAGAGGAAAGTCGCTTTGCTGGGGAGCATTAGAGCGAGAAGACATTCCACATGGTGGCGTTATGCCCGATGAATATATTGCCAACTGGGCGGTAGAAAAGTTAAAGCAAGATCACAACAAACCGTTTTTTCTGGCAACTGGATTTATCAGACCCCATAGCCCGTTTACTGCACCAAAAGAATATTTTGAGATGTTCCCGCTAGAGCAAGTGCAGTTACCAGAGATCATAAGTAATGAAATGTCTGATATCCCTTTATACGGTAAAGCAATGGCGCTCGGTATTATTCCTGGCGGTGATCACGCAGCAGTCGAACAAGTCAGTGAAACTTTTTGGCGTGAATTGGTAAGGGCTAATTTAGCTTGTATTGCCTTTGTTGATGCGCAAATTGGTAAAGTGCTAGACGCATTAGAGAGCAGCAAATATAAAGATAATACTTTGGTCATGCTATGGTCTGATCATGGTCAGAACTTTGGCGAGCATAGGAACTGGCGTAAAATGACACTTTGGCAAGAGTCTACTCATGTGCCTTTTGTGATCCGCCTTCCAGCACAATCGCAAGGTGCCGTTTGCTCGCAGCCAGTGAGCTTGCTAGATATATACCCAACATTAACTGAGCTATGCCAACTACCAAAAGTCGAACGTAATGAAGGTCTATCACTTGCAGACCTGTGTTATCGACCGAACATGGTTAAACCTCAGCCAGTAATAAGTACATGGGGCTTCAACAATCACGCAGTCATAACTACAGATTGGCGCTATATACGTTATCGAGACGGCTCAGAGGAGCTTTACCACAATCACCGGGATCCCAATCAGCACTACAACCTAGCTGAAGATGAAAACTACCAAGTAGTCAAACAACAACTGCAAAATTGGCTACCGAAACATAACCAGTTACCACCGGGCATGACTGAGTTTGAAGGCGACTTTTTAGAAAAACGTATTCAACACTGGCAAAAAACCAACGGCATCCCCGATTGGTTAAGCTAAAAGGGAACATTATGTCTGAAAAAAAATCTTGTTGTGCACCTCAAAATCCAACCAGACGAGAGTTATTAAAAGGTATCGCTTTTGGTTCAAGTGCTGGCGCGTTAGCGGGTTTTAATATGCCAGTTATGGCTGGACAACTGCTTTCTGAAGGAGCTGAGCCTTGGCGAATACCAAAAGATAAAAAGTTAGATGCCAACTGGCTACATTCACTGTATCAACGGGGACAAGCTACGACTTATGAAGGCTGGCAGCAGCAACGATTTATCGGTATGCCTATTGGTGGCATAGGAACTGGCACCGTTTATATAGGTGGCGATGGTAAGCTATGGTGTTGGGATATTTTTAACCAACACCACGAAGGAGTTGTACCAAATGACACACCCGACAGAGACTACGTAAACCCTAGAGGCTCGCGTTTACGTGAACGTTATGGTGCTAACTATGTTTACCCACAAGAACAACGTAGCCCGTGGAACTTCGAACAAGGCTTCGCTGTTGTAGTTGAACAAGACGGTGAACATAAACGATTAACCTTAGATAAACATGGCTTTAATAACATTAGGTTTGCAGGTCAATCGCCAATCGCACACATAAATTATAGCGATGACAGTACCGCTCTCAGTGTTGAATTAGAGGCAATGACGCCTTTTATTCCGCTAGATGAAGACAGCTCTAGCTACCCTGCCACTATTCTAAATTATACTTTGAAAAATACTGGAACCAGCGAATTAGAAGTGACGCTAGAAGGCTGGTCAGAAAATCCAGCGTTGGCACAACACGGGCATAGAAACGACAGTGGCCTAATTAATAAAACATTCGATTTTGATTCTGGAGTTGGTGTATCACTGGAATGTCAGCAACAAAGGCCAACACCTGAAGGCTATCCTGATATAAATAGCTTACCTGACTTTGGTTCACTTGCTTTGTTATGTCTTGATGAGCAATCTCAAGCTTATGCTTCTTCATTTTTACTGCCAAAAGCACAGAGAAAACAACAGAACATATCACGTAGTCAAAGCTGGTCGCCTTCAATTGGCGGTATTGACCGAGCTATCACCTTAGCGCCCAACGAGAGTAAAACAATTAGTTTTATTTTAGCTTGGCACTTTCCCAATATGCGTTTAAACACTGAAACCTTTACTAAAAACAGTGAACCTACGCGTTTTGAACAGGCCAACCACCAGCGCTGGTATGCTGCAAAATTTGCCGATGCCAAAGCAGTTGCATTGGATGTGGCTAACCGCTTTAACGAGCTCACTCAATCAACTCGACTATGGCAGCAAACATGGTATGACAGTACCCTTCCCCATTGGCTACTAGAGCGAACAATGATCCCAAATAATGCCTTGCAAACGAATACGAGTTATCGCTTTGCCGATGGTCGATTTTGGGCGTGGGAAGGCGTCGGTTGTTGTCCAGGAACTTGCACACACGTTTGGCATTATGCGCAATCTGTTGGCAGACTGTTTCCGGCACTAGAACAAGATTTACGTGAACGAACTGATTATGGTCTAGCTCTCCAAAAAGATGGCGCTATTTTTTTCCGCGGCGAATACAACGATAAAGACGCTGTAGATGGTCAAGCAGGGGTAATTCTGCGAACTTATCGAGAGCACCAAATGACCGCTGATGACAGCTTTGTTAAGCGGCTCTGGCCTAAAATCAAATTAGCTTTGCAATATCTTATCTTGCAAGATGCGCGAGATGGGATCCCTAATGGCATACCGAGTGGTAAACAACATAATACGCTGGATGCAGACTGGTTTGGCAAAGTACCAGCCTTGGCATCGATGTATCTTGCAGCATTAAAAGCGGGGTCAGCAATGGCAGTTATTGCTGGTGATACGGATTTTGCTCACTACTGTAATAATATCGGCAACCTTGGCCAGCATAATATTGCTAACTTGTTCGATGCCGACAAAGGCTTCTTTATTCAACAAGAAGACATTGAACATCTTGATGCTATTGGTACAGGTACTGGTTGTTACATTGACCAAGTCATTGGCCAGTGGTGGAGCTTTCAGCTTGGCTTAGGTCGTCTGTTTGACGGTGAAAAAACAAGAAAAGCATTAAATGCCCTTTGGCAATATAACTTTTGCCCAGACATAGGCCAATTACGTGACTCTATCGACAACCCTAGGCTACGCGGTAGGCCATATGCATTAGCAGGGGATGCAGGCATGGTCATGTGCACTTGGCCAAAGGGTGGTAAAAAAGAAAACTGGGAAAAATACTGGCAGTTCGGCTACTTCAATGAGTGTATGACGGGGTTTGAATACCAAGTTGCCAGTCATATGATATGGGAAAGTGACAATGAAGTTGAATTGTTAGAGAAAGGATTGGTCTTGACCCGCTCAGTGCATGACAGATACCACGGCAGCATGCGTAACCCATACAATGAAATAGAATGCTCAGATCATTACGCCAGAGCAATGGCTTCTTACAGTGTGTTTTTAGCCGTTTGTGGTTTTGAGTATGACGGGCCCAAAGGGTTGTTGGGATTCAAACCTAGACTGACAGACAGAAGTGAAAATAAAAATCACTTTAGAGCTGCATTTACTGCAGCACAAAGCTGGGGGCAGTTCCAACAAACCGTTGCCAAGCACAAGGCAAAGATAGTACTTGAAGTCGCCTATGGTGAGCTTTTATTAAATGCTTTAACGCTTAGGCTATTTGACCTAACTAACAAAGCTAAAATAGAAGTGCTAAATTCAACTAATACTGCAATGATTGATTGGCAAAACAATACTCACAATGATGCCTCCGTATCATTTAGCAAGCCCATCATACTAAAAGCGGGAGAAAAACTAGAGCTAGTGTTTAGCTAAAAATAAACACATGCAACAAGCTTGTCTCTTTATAACTAAAACACCCAAACGAATTACTAAGTTTGGGTGTTTTTTAATATTAACGGCTCTGCGTTCATCAGCTGTTATAGCTAAGACTCGTTGGGTAGTCGCATCACTTCATCTTTATTCGTTACTCTATTTACTGGCCACTGAACTTTCATATTTTCTAATTCTTGTTTGAGTCGAGCAGATAATTGTTGCAGTTGAACTGGATAACGCTGGGCTAAGTTATGTTGCTCCGTTAAATCGGTTGCTAAGTCATACATTAACCAAGTGCGACTGTTGTATAAGTAAATGATCTTCCAGTCACCTAAGCGCATTGCGCTATGTGGCTCATAACCTGGGCCATGAGGTCCCCAAACATGGGGGTAATGGAAAACAACTGGTCTTGTCACCTGAGTTTCAGTTTGTTGCCAAAACTTACGCGTATCTATTCCATCTAATTGGTGCTCTTCAGGTACATGTTCACTACCACCAGCTACAGCAACCAAGGTTGGGAACAAATCTTCAATCATAACTTGTTGCTTAGAACTACGATTTACCGCAATAGGCAATGCTTGTTGAAATTTTGAAGCATTATTCGGTTTTGCCCAAGCCACAATATAAGGTACACGGGTTCCTCCTTCATAAGCTGACCCTTTGCCTGAATGTAATGGCCAATTATGGCTATTAAGCTCGGTGCCTCTTGGCGTAGTTTGCCTAGTATGACCTGATAAACCACCGTTATCAGAAGTGAAAACAATCAGAGTATTATCTGCAATGTCTAAGGCTTCTAAGTGTTTCATCACTGCGCCAACACTGTCATCCATACCTTCAACTAACGACGCATAGTTTTCTTCTACCTCAGGTATATCAATGTCAGTGCCGTCGTAGGTTTTATTTTGATAGTTTTTAATTAACCTATGATGCGCTTCTATTGGGGTATGCACTGCGTAATAAGCCATGTTTAAGAAAAACGGCTTATTTGAGTTTGCTGCTTTAGTAATTTCTTGTTTGGCTTTTTCTGTTAGTACGTCGGTTAAATGCACTTTTTGTTGATGGTACTCTTCTAAATGTGGCACACCTTGTGGGACACCTTCAGCTCCTTTCATACCGTTGCCAAAGTTTTTCTCGCCCCAATAAGAAGCTGGAGCTCCTGCCGCATGACCCGCTATATTAACATCAAAACCCAAGTTTTTCGGTTCAGCCCCTGCAGTACCTAATGCACCAAAATGCGCTTTACCTACATGAATAGTGTGATAACCAGACTGCTGCAATACTTTGGCTAAAGTAACATCGCTTGGTTGTAAGCCTTCTGTACGCCAATTTCGCGGTGCAGCG
The DNA here is from genome assembly GCA_965200905.1 of Psychrosphaera sp. Lineage (GTDB taxonomy): Bacteria > Pseudomonadota > Gammaproteobacteria > Enterobacterales > Alteromonadaceae > Psychrosphaera. Next base: position 620,426 of record CBDAVN010000003.1, on the reverse strand, counting down.
TTTGGCCCCCAAGTACCAGAATGGTCAACATCAGGCAACTTAGTCCAATTACTAACATGATGTCGAGTTGGGTTTTGCCCTGTCATCAAAGAGACTCGGCTAGGCGAACAAACGGCATGAGAATAAGCTTGGGTAAACTTAACCCCTTTAGATGCTAATTCCTCCATATTTGGCGTACGAAAATGTTGATTTGCAGGCGTGTTTTGTTCGGCAAATGCGAGCGAAGTATCTTGCCAACCCATATCGTCAACTAAAAACAAAACAATATTAGGCTGTTCCCCTGCTTGTACAGATGAAGATAATGCCAGACTGACACAAGCTACGGGTGCTAACGTTAATAAAGTTCGAGCTAGATTGCTGATTTGTCCCATACCGTATTCCTTAATGTTGCAATTTACCGTTACTGAGTACTAACAACTTAAAATATATGATTTCATCTTATCATACAACCATAATTAAAGTGCTTGCTACTATACCTGAGCATTGACTTAGAAAATGTTATAGGTCAAACATTTCAAAACAATAGGTGGTAACCTTGGCTACAACCTTTTCTTTCTAGGATACGAATGTTAGAACAAGTCAGTAAACTCATTGCCGACCCTGAGTTAACAGTTATAGAGCAGATACAACCTCTGTGGAGTAATTTTGGTGTGTTAGCGCGCTGCTATAGCCCTATATTAAATAAAAACGTTATTGTTAAATACGTGCAGCCTCCCAATTTAGAAAGTAATCAACACCCTAGAGGTTGGAATACAACGACAAGCCATATACGAAAGATAAAATCTTACCAAGTTGAAACTCACTTTTATCAACACTACGCCAAAGAAACAGACCTTTGTTGTATAGTGCCGCAATGCATTGCATATGCTCCAAACGACAACCAATTTATCCTAGTTTTAGATGACTTGCATGAGTTAGGCTTTACTGAGCATAGAGAAGAAGGTAACGAATTTATTGTCAAAAAAGGGATTGATTGGTTAGCTCATTTTCATGCTAAGTTTATGGGCTCACAAGCAAGCGGACTCTGGCAACAGGGTGGCTATTGGCACTTGTCGACTCGTCAAGATGAGTTGCAAAAAATGGCAGATGGCGAATTGAAAAATTCTGCCTCACTGATTGATAGCAAACTTAACCAAGCTAAGTTTCAGACCCTATTGCACGGTGACGCTAAACTACAAAACATGTGTTTTAAGCCAGAAACCGCAAAGGTAGCAGCTATTGATTTCCAGTACGTGGGAAAAGGAGCTGGTGTTTTAGATCTTATGTATTTTCTTGGTAGCGCTTTTGAACAAGATGATTTGTACAAATACAGTGAAAGCTTGTTTGAATATTACTTAACAAGGCTTGAAAGTGCGTTAAAGGAATATAGGGTAAACATAAACTTTGCCGAGCTAAGACACGAGTACCGCGAATTATTTCCTTTCGCATGGGCTGACTTTTATCGATTTCTACTAGGCTGGAACCCTGATAGTTGGAAGGTAAATGATTTTATTAATGATATGGCAGCACAGGCCCTTAGCAATTTAAAAGGAAGTGACCAATGAAACTAACCCCTTCTTTAGCAAGACTCTTGCTCAACCTTTACCCTCCATACTTAGGGGCAGGCGTTAAATGTAGTTATATCAGTGAAGATTGGGATGAACTTCACGTTGAGATGAAAGTACGTTGGTATAATAAAAACAGAGTTGGTACTCATTTTGGTGGCAGTTTATATAGCATGGTTGACCCGCACCTAATGCTATTGCTGATGCAAAAACTGGGGCGTAATTATTACATTTGGGACAAATGTGCTGATATCGACTTTATAAAAGCAACGACAAGGCCAGTAAAAGCAGTGATCAAACTATCTCAAGCTAGACTTGATGAAATAAAAGCTAATACCGCTAATGGTGAGAAATTCTTACCTGAGTTTGAACTAGACATAATAAATACTGACAAAGAGTTAATTGCGAGGGTCAACAAAACGCTTTATATCAAGCGCAAACCTGAAAACCGATAAACTAGGCTTATGTCAGGTATACATATTATTTATCGGCTTTATTCTGACATGCTTGATAAGCTGTCCCTAGTTTCAATTTAACAGGTGTAAAACATGTCGTTTCAATCTTTTCAACCACCAAGAAGAACATTAATGGGCCCCGGCCCTTCCGATATCTCGCCACAAGTATTATCAGCCCTTTCAAGACCAACAATAGGCCATTTAGACCCTTTGTTTATCAATATGATGGATGAAGTTAAGTCGTTGCTTCAATATGCACTTCAAACTAAAAATGAGATCACAATGGCAGTATCTGCGCCTGGTTCAGCAGGTATGGAAACTTGCTTTGTCAATTTAGTTGAGCCGGGTGAGAAAGTAATTGTTTGTATCAATGGCGTATTCGGCATGCGAATGAAAGAAAATGTCGAACGTGTTGGCGGTATTGCAGTAACTGTAGATGGCGAATGGGGCCGTGCAGTAAGTCCTGAACAACTGGAACAAACACTAAAACAACATGATGACGCAAAATTTGTCGCCTTTGTTCACGCTGAGACCTCTACTGGAGCCTTATCTGACGCTAAAGCACTTTGTAAAATTGCTAAACAACACAATTGCTTAACTATAGTTGATGCTGTTACTTCACTAGGTGGTGTCGAGCTTCGTGTTGATGACTGGCAAATTGATGCTATTTATTCAGGCAGTCAAAAGTGTCTTTCTTGCATACCAGGTTTATCGCCAGTCAGCTTTAGTCCTAGCGCGGTTGAAAAGATAAAATCTAGAACGACAAAAGTACAAAGTTGGTTCCTAGATCAGTCTCTAGTAATGGATTATTGGACTAGCAACTCTGGTGGTAAACGCTCTTACCACCACACAGCTCCTGTTAATTCTTTATACGCTCTACATGAATCGCTTGTGCACTTACACAGTGAAGGGTTAGAGAATGCATGGCAAAGACACGCTGATCAACATAAAAAGCTCGCAGCTGGTTTAACCGAGCTTGGCATTAAGTTTATTGTTCCTGAAGAAGAGCGCTTGCCGCAACTAAATGCTGTATATATCCCAGAAGGTGTTGACGATGCGAAAGTGAGAAACTATTTACTTTCTGAATTCAATTTGGAAATTGGTGCCGGCTTAGGTGCATTCGCTGGCAAAGCTTGGCGAATTGGCTTAATGGGTTATGCAGCTAAAAGCGAAAATGTTCTGCTTTGTTTGGCGGCACTCAAATCGGCGTTAAAATAAGCAAACATCAACAATAATTTACTTGTTGTGAAAAACGTGGTTGACTAGTGTTCAGGCGGCTTTGCGGCTACTTTTCTGAACAGCGGAAATACCTAAAGAGGGATTTACGGTCAAAAAATCGCCGATCGGTTGATCATTTATGAAAATTTAATGAATTATTCTATCGAACCATTGATTTTATTGGCTTTCAGGAATAATGTTTGGTTCGAAACAAATCAATAAGGAAAAATAACAATGAACAAAAGCGAATTAATTGCAAGCATCGCTACTGGCGCAGACATTTCTAAAGCAGACGCCGAGCGTGCATTAAACGCGACTATCAGCACTATCACTTCTGAGTTAGCAAACGGTGGCGAAGTAGCATTAGTTGGTTTTGGTACTTTCAAAGTAAATGAGCGTGCAGCTCGTTCTGGTCGTAACCCTCAAACTGGTGAGACTATCCAAATTGCTGCAGCAAAAGTTCCTGCATTCAAAGCTGGTAAAGCTCTTAAAGACGCTTGTAACGGCTAATTAACGCTTTATGTTGTAAAAAAGCCAGCTTATCGCTGGCTTTTTTGTTATCTCAAGTTTGTGATCTTCTATTTCTAATTCAACTCGAACACTATTGCTTGCAGTTTTGCTTTAGGAATATTTGCAGCTCATCAGACGGCATCGGCTTAGCATGTAAGAAACCTTGCGATAAGTCACAGCCTAACTTATTTATCCATTCCAATTGAAATTCAGTTTCAATACCTTCAGCTACTGTTTCTAAACCAAGCTTTTGGCCAAGACGAATAACGGTTTCAGCAATAATACCTGGATCGCCCTCACCAATTCCTTTAATGAACTCTCTGTCAACTTTAATAATATCGACGGGCAGCTGCTTTAAGTAACTTAGTGATGAAAAACCAGTACCAAAGTCATCAATAGCGATATTAAAACCGGCTTGTTTTAACGCTTCAAGCGAGTTAACCACAAGCTTAGGATCGTCCATCACTACACTTTCTGTGATCTCTAACTCCAAACGTTTTGGCTCAATACCAAACTTATCCACAATAGATACAATTTGAGAGGCAAAGTTTGAATTTCTAAATTGTGGCATAGATACATTGACCGCAACATGCAGCCTTTGCAAGCCAATGTCCGACAACTTATCTAGCTCTCTGCACGATTCTTCAATAACCCAAGCACCGATATCAACGATAAGACCAGAATACTCTGCCAATGGAATAAACGTCATTGGAGAAATATAGCCACCATTGCCATCAGGCCAACGTAATAAAGCTTCTACCCCTACCACTTCTCTCGTTGATGCTTTCAACTGGGGTTGGTACCAAACTTCAAGCTTATTCTCTTTGAAGTCACTGGTTAATCTTCTGATCATACCCAAGCGCCAGCGGGTTTCGTCTTCCATTTCCGAGCAGTAAAAACTATGCCTTGAACGAATATCTTTTTTCGCTCGGTTCAAAGCAATATTTGCATGTTTTAGTGCCGCTAATCCGGTTTTATCATTATCTAGTTTTTTACAAATACCGATAGACGCATTCACCGGAATAAGGTGTTCGCCAGCTTGAAAAGGCAATTCAAATAAAGCCAATACATTTTCATGATCTAAAGTTGAATCATCACCAATTAAGCCAAAAATATCGGCTCCAATACGAGCAACTGTCACATTCGGTAATTGCTTTTGCAATCTATCAGCAACTGAGATCAGTAAGCTATTACCAACCTCTTGTCCTAAGCCATCATTGATGTCAGAGAAATGATCTAAGTCTACAAGTGCCGCAATATTGCCAGACAAGTCACCCGAAGTGTAATCATCAAGTAATTGAATAAATCGAGTTCTATTCGGTAACTTAGTCAGTGGACAAGAATAAGCAACATCACTGATCTTTTTCAGCAACAAAGAGTTATCTAACTCAGATGCAACATTTGAAACGTAAGTGCGAATAAGTTCTTCCGAAAGTTCAACCTTAGTTTCACTTTGCATATACAACACACCAGAGCATGACTGAGCATTAATAAAAATAATCGCCTGTTCATCTTCGATTAAGTGCTCACGTGTTGCGATAACCTGATTTAATTTACTAACGAGTTCGCTTGGTAATGTAGCATCGTAGTTTGCGCCCGTATTTTCAGCAAATTGCTCTGTCCCAAAGGCTTGCCAAAACTGAGATTGTTTGCCCTTTTCACTATCAATAAGCAACAAAGCTTCGCCATTTAAAGCAAAAATATTAAGAGACTGGTTAACGAGGCAAGGCAAGAAGTCGGCGTGGCTCGATAATGAAATAAGCTTTGTGTTTAAGTGATTGAGCTTGTCTAAAAAATCTTTCGACTTTCTTACTTCAACAATTTGTGAATAAGAACGTATTGCTGAAAATACCGAAGTAAGAAGTTTATTGCGGGTCAATTCGGTTTTAGTACGGTAGTCATTAATATCATACTGCATAACCACCTGTTCTTCTGGCGCATAGCCAGGCTGGCCAGTTCGCAAGATAATTCGTACATCAGACATTTTCAGTTCGTCGCGAATTTGCATTACGGCTTTTAAACCAGCATCATCAGACTCCATCACAACGTCTAACAAGATCACAGCGATATCAGATTCTTTCTGTAATATCTCTATTGCTTCTTTTGCACTGTAGGCATTAAGAAACTCTAGTTTTTTGTCTAGCACTTGCAAATTGTCTAGTGCCAACTCCGAAACTTTATGCACTTCAGGTTCATCATCAACGATCAATATTCGCCATTTACCAAGACTAGAGTCTTGCTCATCGGCAAACACTTCATTTTCCTGACCGGCAAAAATGAAGGTGTCATCGTCAATCATATTTGTTGTAGACATGTAAACTAGCGAACCTTGATGAGGAGTGATTTGTACTGCTCATATGTTTATATCAGAACCTACTTTGATTTTATACTTTAAGTTTAGGAATTGTTCGGTTTTTTTCAACCAAATAGCGTTTGCATTCTACCCAGTTAACCAAATATATTGGGATTTCTATTGTGGCCGAACACGAAGGTACAATTATGCCTAAAAACTCGCTTCACCCATCAAGGGCAAAATATTTAGCCTTACTCAAACAAACAACGAGTATTGAATTAAATATTGTGCAAGATGATAAATTAACGGAACAAGATAAGTCGATACGAAGAGTAGCGAGTGGTGACCATGTTACTTTGAAAAGCCACAACAATACTTACCAGCGTGCACAGAGAAGAATACAGCTAGAACAGTCAAGGCAGCAAAATAATCTAGAGCAGATATTTAGTTTAGCTGTCGACTACATAGGCCAAGATATTCATTTTGATCGAGTCGATTTAGATTGGATGATGAAGTTTACTGATTTAGCGAAAAATTGTTACTCCAGTACGATGCAAGACCTTTGGTCAAAGATCTTAGCTGTTGAACTAGGACAACAAGGTTCTTTTTCTTATAGAAGCTTAAAAACACTGTCCGAGTTAAGTAGCAAAGAAGCAATGCTATTTTATAAAGCGGTAAACATAAGTTGTAAAGTAGGTGATGATCGCAGTAATAGAATTGTCACAGGCGTTTATCGAAAGCCAAGTCTGATCTCGTTTTTTACTGCCAAAAATAGATTTAGCATTAACTTAAGCAAACACGGCTTATCTTACACTCAACTGATTTCTTTAGCTGAACTCGGCTTAGTTTATGGCCAAGAAATAGAATCAGCACCATCCAAAGCAAACGATTTAGTCACCGTTAATTATCAAAACAAGAACTACAAATTAAAGTACAAATATAATGATGTGACTGTAACTTATTATAAATTCACGCCAGCGGGTGATGAGTTAGCTAAGCTAGTTAACCAAGAATCGAATAAATCTTACTTAACTAGCTTATTGAATGACTTTAGTAGCTTGTTGGACTTGCAAACTAAAGTGAATGAAAAGGTTTAGAAACTAAATACGATACCTGCAAACGCAGCGTCCCAGCTATGTTGGAAATAAAGGCTGTCGAAGTCATCAAAATCGACTTCTTGCTTTTTCCAACCAAGTTGCACATAAGTCATAGCTGCTAATTGGTATTGAAGCGCAAGTTCAAAGTCATAGTTGCTACCATCTTGCACATTTACAACAGTGCTAAAACCTAAATTCAACAGAGGTAAATTAAGCTTAGCCGAAGAGTAAAGGTAGGGCTCAATGCCAGATGCCGAACGGCTTGACGCCTCAGAAGCATCATTGACATTAGCAACTGCAAATTCAGCGTCAATATCTTTCAGCGTTATACCAATATCAAACTCAATCGCTTGGTTATCAAATAGCTCGTAATATAAGGTGTAATCGGAATAGTCGTATTGGTAGTTTGCTGACAACGTTGAAGCTACTCGGTATGTTTGACCAGACAAAATATAAGTTTGCGTTAGCTGTTGTCGGCCTTGCACCGATAAATCACTCGTCACGTACTTAAAGTTTGGGATTATTGGCAAACCATGTTCTAAAGATAAGAACAACTCGTTGTTTGACTCTTTATCTTGGTTCAAAGTGAATTGCGCGTCAGCAACTTCACCAGCTTCAACTGTTGCCTCTGACTGCCAAAAGTTTGCACCTGCCGTTACGCCCAATAAAGTTGCAGCATCACTGGGCATTGCCATAGTGGCCAATGTGATTGGTAATAAAATAGTTTTAGCTCTCACGACCTATCCTTGAACTAATAATTTGTTTAAATCAATAATCGCAGCATTTGCGCGAGAAATATAGTTTGCCATTACTAAAGAATGATTTGCTAGCATACCAAAGCCACTGCCATTCAAAATCATTGGGCTCCAAACGGTTTCTTGAGTAGACTCTAATTCACGTATGATTTGTCTTAAGCTTACCTGTGCATTTTTCTTTTGCAGTGTGCCGGCAAAGTCAATTTCGACCGCTTTCAAGAAATGAAGTAACGCCCAACTTGCCCCCTTTGCTTCATAAAAGACATCATCAATTTGCCACCAACTTGTTTTCACTTGTTGTGAACCTGGTGCAAATGTTGATTGGTGAGCGTTTGGATCACCAGCCAGATCTGTATTAAGTCTTTCTTGGCCGACGCTAGCGCTAAGTCTTTGACTTAAGCTACCTAAGCGCTTTTCAACTTCGTTTAGCCAGTCTTTTAAGTTGTCAGCTCTTGCATAAAACTGAGCATCAGATTGTGTTTGATCAGCAAGTGAATCACGATACTTTTCTAGTGCTTCAATAGCTTTTGAATATTCTGACTCAGCACTTGGCCATGCCCATGAGCGATGATCAATATTAAATTGTGGTTGAGCAATTTTAAGATAAGGGTTTTCAAGTGACTGCGATTGCGAGCGACTAAAGTCCTTTCTCAAAGCTAAAGATAAGTCTCTGATCATTTCTAATGCCCCGAACTCAAAAGCTGGCATGTTATCTAACACCACGCCTGGAGGAAGGATGTCATTAGATAAATAACCACCTGGCTTATCAAGTAAGTGCTTGGTTACCTCAATCAAAGTATTTGTAGTTGTAAAACCAGTAACAGGTGCAGTGTTGATTTTAGCCGCCTGTTCAGTTGATGCTTGCTCTACGTTAAACGTACCTGGCATCACACTCCAATATTGAGCGATGATAAGAAGCAACAATACAAAGCCGCCTGCTCCAATAGAAATCCACTTATACATAAATACCTCAAACCTTAGTGATGATGGTGGTGCTGCATTTTAATCGATTTAACATCCATAGCGACAGGATACTCAGCTCCTGATTTATCGATCAGTTTTACTGATACTTTACTAGGAAAGTTTTGCTTTTTTGTTAAACCGAGAAACATTAGGTGCAAGCCACCACTTTGAAAAGTTACGCTTTGTCCTGCAGGAATCAGAAGTTCATCTAGTTTAACCATCTTCATGACGCCAGATTCCATAATATGATTATGATATTCAACTTTTTGAGCTACATCCGACATCGCATGAGTTAATACAATGTCGGCATTAGTTGTGTTCTTCAATTTCATATAACCCGCAGTATTAGCCATACCTGGGATTGGAGCTCTAACTGTTGCACCTTGTATCTGTAAAGAATTGTTAGCCAAACTTGCTTGGCTGAAAGCTAAAAAGATAAAACCATATAGAATTTTTTTCATATTGAAGACTCTAGTAACGTTACTCTAGTAACAATAACAAATTCATTATCTTATCTCTATCTAGAGTTAACTTACCTTTTGTTTTGAATCAGAAAACAGCCAGTAAAATAATGCGATTGCTACAAGTACCGGCCAAAATACTGAAAGGCCAACAAATAACAAGCTAAAACCAGCTATTGCAAAAGCAACAACAACCGCTGCAAATACACCAAAAATTATAAATACGACGCCGATAAAAACTAGAGCAACGATAAACGGTGATAATACACTTGCCCAGAAGCCATCCCATGTACTGTCGCCGTGGTAGCTATAGATAACTTCAACATCTGGTGACGCAAATAAATTCCACAACACAATAGCAGCAACGAAAAATAATAAGAACTTACAAAAACCTTTCATGATCTCTCCTTATCTTGTCAAACAAAAAGCCACCGCCTAATAAAGGCGGTCAGGCATTAACCAAGTTGCTAGTAAATATCCACCAATAGCAAAAGCAGGGAAGAAACAGCCAAAAATAATAGCGCCGACTCTGACAAGGTTTGCATCCACCTTATAGTGTTTAGCAACCCCAGCACACACACCTGTTACTTTTCTGTTTACTAGGTCTCTGGTAATTGGGTTTCCTATATATTTTGACTTCATAACGGCCACCTTATTAAGCGTTTGCTACTTTAGCTTTTAATTGTTCTAACTCTTCGTTTAACTGAGACTCTGTCTCTAATTGACGGAACTCTTCTTCTAAACTTGGGTTTGAACTCATGTCGTAAGCTTCAACTTTGCTTTCCATTTCATCAACTTTTCTAGCAAAGGTTTCGTATCGCTGCTCAATTTCAGCAACATCATAACTATTAAGAACTTTTCTAGACTTAAGCTGAGTTACAGCTGCCGCTTCCCTTTGCATTAGTTTCTTTTGCTTAGCTTTTGCTTCGCTAAGTTTTTGTTGAAGGCTGGTAATGTCAGTATTCATGCTTTCTAGATTTGCATTAATCACTACTAATACTTTTTCGATTTCAGCTAACTCAGCTTCACACTTAGATTTTTCTACAAGAGCTTGCTTTGCCAAATCTTCTCTTTCCTTAGTCAAAGCTGTTTCAGCTTTAGCTAACCAGTCTTTTACTTGAGAAGTTAGATTACTCGCCTTTCTATTTAGTGCTTTTTTATCTGCAATGTTCTTTGCTGCATGACTGCGAGCTTCAACTAATGTTTCTTCTAGTTCTTGAACTACTAGTCTTAACATCTTTTCTGGCTGTTCTGCTTTATCTAAAGCCGCGTGAATATTTGCATTAACTAAGTCTGTGATTCTTGTAACAACACCCATTTTAATTCTCCTATTGATGGTTTTGTTTTTCACTTTTACATTTCCAATCCTTGTGCCAACCTTTAAAAAAATTGTAAGTTACTGTTTTTATGTAACTTTATTAAATCATTGGAAATACAATGTTTACATATGGTGATTTAAACCAATCATTAGTGGTCATATTAACCAATAATTAGTAATGAGCTTAAAGTGATAATAAAACCCAAATGAGCTGTATAAATGGATTAGATCGCAGGACACAAACTTATAGCTATGTCTTAGAGATTAGAAATTAGAGATTAGAGATTAGAGATTAGAGATTAGAGATTAGAGATTAGAGATTAGAGATTAGAGATTAGAGATTAGAGATTAGAGATTAGAGATTAGAGATTAGAGATTAGAGATTAGAGATTAGAGATTAGAGATTAGAGATTAGAGATTAGAGATTAGAGATTAGAGATTAGAGATTAGAGATTAGAGATTTTATAAAGGATGATAAAAATATTCCTGCGAAGTATAGCTATTTCTTCGCAGGTTCAAGAAAAGGTAACAACCGAATACCAAACCAAGATCGTATCCCTACAACAATCGCATACACTAGAGTCAAACTGGCAACTGGAGCTAAAGCGATTAAAGACAGTATCAATGGACTAAACATCATTATTCAACCGCTGCGATAAGAGTTGTCTTACTTTCTTGCGCTAGCGAATCTTTACGAACATCGATATTAGCTTCTGATAAAAGTGCACCTTTGATTGCCTTAAGCTCTTTTGAGTTTACAAACTGAGTAACTCTAGCTGTTTCAACTTGTACAAAGCTTGCTACTTCCTGCGCAACGTCAGTTGCGATAACTGGGCTTTGTGAACTTAATAATAGACTTGTTGCTAAAACTAATGATTGCATGACTTTTTCCTTTGTTTAATTACTTAGTCGATTAATAAGTAACAAAGGTTGTGCCAAGCTAAAAATAAAATTTAAGACATTGATTTATTTGAATTTATTTAGATTTTGCGTTGGTAAGCAAAAACAGTCTTAATTGATATTACCAACGCATTGGTGAAATTAACCAAATTTTAGTATTACTTTATTCCTCTTTGCCTAAAGTAACTTGTTGCTTCATGTAACAACTCTTTCCCTGGTCTATCAGATTTAACTGCATTTTCACTTAAATAACGTCGCCAAATTTTGGCACCAGGTAAACCTTGGAATAATCCCATCATATGGCGAACCACATGCCAAGCTCTACCGCCGTCTTGCTCATGTCTTTCTATATACTCAGCTACTTTTTCAACTGCTTCAGTTCTAGAAACCTTCTCCTGAGAAGTATCCTTATAAATAACTTCATCAACATCAGCCATTATATATGGGTTGTGATAGATTTCACGACCTAGCATGACACCATCTACATGCTTTAGATGCTCTTCACAATCTTCAAATGTGTTGATACCGCCATTAATGATGATCTCAAGTTCAGGATATAGTTCTTTTATCTTATATACGCGTTCATAATCTAGAGGTGGAATATCTCTATTTTCTTTAGGGCTTAAACCTGTTAACCAGGCTTTTCTTGCGTGGATAATGAAAGTAGTGCAACCAGCATCTTTAACTTTATTGACGAAATCCAATAAGAATTCAAAACTATCTTGGTCATCAATGCCGATTCTTGATTTTACAGTAACAGGGATATCAACAACTGAATTCATCGCCTTTACACATTCTGCAACCAACTCAGGCTTAGCCATCAAGCAAGCACCGAACATTCCATTTTGAACACGATCAGAAGGACAACCAACGTTAAGATTAATTTCATCGTAACCGCGCTCCTCTGCTAATTTAGCACATTTCGCTAACGCTTCAGGATCACTACCACCTAATTGTAAAGCTACAGGCTGCTCTTCATCATTAAAAGCCAAATAGTCTGCTTTACCGTGGATGATAGCTCCAGTAGTTACCATCTCTGTATACAGCACTGCGTGCTTTGACATTGTTCGATAAAAGTAACGACAGTGCTTATCAGTCCAATCCAACATAGGTGCCACGCAGAAGCGTCTGTCTAATTTTTGAGAGCCAGAAGATCTAGAGCTAATGTTATCTGTCATATCATCTCTTTTTGATTTGGTGTAAACGCAAGCTGCGTAATAGTGATTAAAAAAGTACTCCATTATAGCACGAGCACTCTTCTCCTTTAACAATTTACAGGAGTAAGGGAGGCATTATTCATTCAGGAAAACTTGAGTTGTAGATCAATCTCACAGATCTGATGTGTTTGAGTAAAAAAGAAGGCATAGAGTGAGTAGACGGTGACCAACATCATCGCTTATTTTCTAAATTCCAAGAATAAAAAAGCCCCTCGCACATAGTGCAAGGGGCTTGAATGGGAGTCTGACGGTGAGCTACTCTCGCATAGGAAACCTACACTACCATCGCCGCAACTGCGTTTCACTTCTGAGTTCGAAATGGGGTCAGGTGGGACCACAGCGCTATGGCCATCAGACAAAAAATTGTCTGGAACAATTTTTAACGCACTTCAGTGCGGCCCTTTAGGGTCAACTACATGGATGTAGTTGATAAAAACTATTCACAGTTAAACTGGAAAGCTAAATAATTTTAGTAAATTCGATTATCAGTGCTCAAGAACACTTAAGCGTTGTATAGTTAAGCCGCACGGGCAATTAGTATGAGTTAGCTTAACGCCTCACAGCGCTTCCACACCTCACCTATCAACGTCGTAGTCTTCAACGACCCTTTAGGAATGTTTAACATTCAGGGATGACTCATCTCGAGGCTCGCTTCCCGCTTAGATGCTTTCAGCGGTTATCGATTCCGAACGTAGCTACCGGGCAATGCGATTGGCATCACAACCCGAACACCAGCGGTTCGTCCACTCCGGTCCTCTCGTACTAGGAGCAGCCCCTCTCAATCATCCAACGCCCACGGCAGATAGGGACCGAACTGTCTCACGACGTTCTAAACCCAGCTCGCGTACCACTTTAAATGGCGAACAGCCATACCCTTGGGACCGACTTCAGCCCCAGGATGTGATGAGCCGACATCGAGGTGCCAAACACCGCCGTCGATATGAACTCTTGGGCGGTATCAGCCTGTTATCCCCGGAGTACCTTTTATCCGTTGAGCGATGGCCCTTCCATACAGAGCCACCGGATCACTATGACCTACTTTCGTACCTGCTCGACGTGTCTGTCTCGCAGTTAAGCTTGCTTCTACCATTACACTAACCGTACGATGTCCGACCGTACTTAGCAAACCTTCGTGCTCCTCCGTTACTCTTTGGGAGGAGACCGCCCCAGTCAAACTACCCACCAGGCACTGTCCACAACCCCGATTAGGGGCCAATGTTAGAACATCAAACATACAAGGGTGGTATTTCAAGGATGGCTCCACTTAAGCTGGCGCCTAAGTTTCAAAGCCTCCCACCTATCCTACACATGTAGGCTCAATGTTCAGTGCCAAGCTGTAGTAAAGGTTCACGGGGTCTTTCCGTCTAGCCGCGGGTACACTGCATCTTCACAGCGATTTCAATTTCACTGAGTCTCGGGTGGAGACAGCGTGGCCATCATTACACCATTCGTGCAGGTCGGAACTTACCCGACAAGGAATTTCGCTACCTTAGGACCGTTATAGTTACGGCCGCCGTTTACCGGGGCTTCGATCATGAGCTTCTCTTGCGATAACCCAATCAATTAACCTTCCGGCACCGGGCAGGTGTCACACCCTATACGTCATCTTTCGATTTAGCAGAGTGCTGTGTTTTTAATAAACAGTTGCAGCCACCAGGTCACTGCGACCGACCTCAGCTTAGGGAGCAAGTCCCATCACCATGGTCGGCGTACCTTCTCCCGAAGTTACGGTACCATTTTGCCTAGTTCCTTCACCCGAGTTCTCTCAAGCGCCTTAGTATTCTCTACCTGACCACCTGTGTCGGTTTAGAGTACGGTTCCACATTATCTGAAGCTTAGAGGCTTTTCCTGGAAGTATGGCATCAATGACTTCAGCTCCGTAGAGCCTCGTCTCGTATCTCAGTCTTAAGAACCCGGATTTGCCTAAGTTCTCAACCTACATACTTTCACACGGACAACCAACGCCGTGCTCACCTAGCCTGCTCCGTCCCCCCATCGCAATAATATGAAGTACAGAAATATTAATCTGTTTCCCATCGACTACGCATTTCTGCCTCGCCTTAGGGGCCGACTTACCCTACCCTGATTAGCATGGGATAGGAACCCTTGGTCTTTCGGCGTGGGGGTTTTTCACCCCCATTATCGTTACTCATGTCAGCATTCGCACTTCTGATACGTCCAGCAAGCCTCTCGACTCACCTTCAACCGCTTACAGAACGCTCCCCTACCCAGCACATTAATGCGCTGCCGCAGCTTCGGTGGTATGTTTAGCCCCGTTACATCTTCCGCGCAGGCCGACTCGACTAGTGAGCTATTACGCTTTCTTTAAAGGGTGGCTGCTTCTAAGCCAACCTCCTAGCTGTCTAAGCCTTCCCACATCGTTTCCCACTTAACATACACTTTGGGACCTTAGCTGGCGGTCTGGGTTGTTTCCCTCTCCACGACGAACGTTAGCACCCGCCGTGTGTCTCCCGGATAGTACTTTACGGTATTCGGAGTTTGCATGGGGTTGGTAAGCCGGGATGGCCCCCTAGCCCAAACAGTGCTCTACCCCCGTAAGTATTCGTCCGAGGCTCTACCTAAATAGATTTCGGGGAGAACCAGCTATCTCCCGGTTTGATTAGCCTTTCACTCCTATCCACACGTCATCCCCTGGCTTTTCAACGACAGTGGGTTCGGTCCTCCAGTTGATGTTACTCAACCTTCAACCTGCACATGGATAGATCACCGGGTTTCGGGTCTATACCTAGCAACTATACGGGCAGTTAACCCTCGCTTTCACTACGGCTCCCCTATTCGGTTAACCTTGCTACTAAATATAAGTCGCTGACCCATTATACAAAAGGTACGCAGTCACAGAACAAGTCTGCTCCTACTGCTTGTACGTATACGGTTTCAGGTTCTATTTCACTCCCCTCACAGGGGTTCTTTTCGCCTTTCCCTCACGGTACTGGTTCACTATCGGTCAATTGGGAGTATTTAGCCTTAGAGGATGGTCCCCCTATCTTCAGTCAAAGTTTCACGTGCTCCGACCTACTTAATGTGTCCAATATAGCTCTTCGTGTACGGGACTATCACCCTCTATCGTGCCACTTTCCAGAGGCTTCCACTAAACTATACTGATTCGGCTGTTTCCCGTTCGCTCGCCGCTACTTAGGAAATCTCGGTTGATTTCTTTTCCTCCGGGTACTTAGATGTTTCAGTTCTCCGGGTTTGCCTCACTAACCTATGTATTCAGTTAGTGATACCCTAAAAGGGTGGGTTTCCCCATTCGGAAATCGTGGTCTATAACGGTTTTTATCACCTTAACCACGCTTATCGCAGATTAACACGTCCTTCATCGCCTCCAATTGCCAAGGCATCCACCGTATACGCTTATTCACTTAACTATACAACCTTAAATGTTCTCACATTCAACGTCGTTCATTTCGTGTCTTATTTATCCAAATGAGCTTGTATCTTTCTCATTCAGTTGACATAAATAACGCTTGAGTTTTCTCTTACAGTGATAATCAAAATTATTTCTTTTCGTTGTTTTGAATAACAAAAAATAAACAATAATGTTTACCTTAATTTATCAGCTTTCCAATTTGTTAAAGAGCATGTGCTTTATAAAAAAACACTAAGTATTAAATTCTTCTCGAACTCAATGTTAATGCTTTTCTAACCGTAATTAATCATCTGTGTGGACACTGCGTAAAAGGTGTAACTTTCGTTTATAAGGAGGTGATCCAGCC
Organism: Psychrosphaera sp.; assembly: GCA_965200905.1. GTDB lineage: Bacteria > Pseudomonadota > Gammaproteobacteria > Enterobacterales > Alteromonadaceae > Psychrosphaera. Next base: position 603,958 of record CBDAVN010000003.1, on the reverse strand, counting down.
CCAGGTTCCCCTAGGGCTACCTTGTTACGACTTCACCCCAGTCATGAACCACAAAGTGGTGAGCGTCCTCCCGAAGGTTAAACTACCCACTTCTTTTGCAGCCCACTCCCATGGTGTGACGGGCGGTGTGTACAAGGCCCGGGAACGTATTCACCGTAGCATTCTGATCTACGATTACTAGCGATTCCGACTTCATGGAGTCGAGTTGCAGACTCCAATCCGGACTACGACAAGCTTTATGGGATCCGCTTACTCTCGCGAGTTCGCAACCCTTTGTACTTGCCATTGTAGCACGTGTGTAGCCCATCCCGTAAGGGCCATGATGACTTGACGTCGTCCCCACCTTCCTCCGGTTTGTCACCGGCAGTCTCCTTAGAGTTCTCAGCCTAACTGCTAGCAACTAAGGATAAGGGTTGCGCTCGTTGCGGGACTTAACCCAACATTTCACAACACGAGCTGACGACAGCCATGCAGCACCTGTCTCAGAGTTCCCGAAGGCACTAATCTATCTCTAGAAAATCCTCTGGATGTCAAGGGATGGTAAGGTTCTTCGCGTTGCATCGAATTAAACCACATGCTCCACCGCTTGTGCGGGCCCCCGTCAATTCATTTGAGTTTTAACCTTGCGGCCGTACTCCCCAGGCGGTCTACTTAACGCGTTAGCTGCGCAAAACCCCTCTAAACGAGGCGAGCTGCTAGTAGACATCGTTTACGGCGTGGACTACCAGGGTATCTAATCCTGTTTGCTACCCACGCTTTCGTACATGAGCGTCAGTGTCGGCCCAGGTGGCTGCCTTCGCCATCGGTATTCCTTCAGATCTCTACGCATTTCACCGCTACACCTGAAATTCTACCACCCTCTGCCGCACTCTAGTTAGCCAGTTTCAAATGCAGTTCCCAGGTTGAGCCCGGGGCTTTCACATCTGACTTAACTAACCGCCTGCGTACGCTTTACGCCCAGTAATTCCGATTAACGCTCGCACCCTCCGTATTACCGCGGCTGCTGGCACGGAGTTAGCCGGTGCTTCTTCTGTCGCTAACGTCAAAGCTAGCAGGTATTAACTACTAACCCTTCCTCACGACTGAAAGTGCTTTACAACCCGAAGGCCTTCTTCACACACGCGGCATGGCTGCATCAGGGTTTCCCCCATTGTGCAATATTCCCCACTGCTGCCTCCCGTAGGAGTCTGGACCGTGTCTCAGTTCCAGTGTGGCTGATCATCCTCTCAGACCAGCTAGGGATCGTCGGCTTGGTGAGCCTTTACCTCACCAACTACCTAATCCCACTTGGGCTTCTCTAAAGGCGAGAGCCGAAGCCCCCTTTAGTCCGTAGACAATATGCGGTATTAGCAGTCGTTTCCAACTGTTGTCCCCCACCTCAAGGCAAATTCCCAAGCATTACTCACCCGTCCGCCACTCGTCATCAACTAGCAAGCTAGTTATGTTACCGTTCGACTTGCATGTGTTAGGCCTGCCGCCAGCGTTCAATCTGAGCCATGATCAAACTCTTCACTTTAAAAAGTTTAATCAACTACTCATTGAATTCTGTTCAAATAAATCTTCGAATAGACACTCAATCAATAGTTTACAAGTTGCTAATCTTCCAAAAGGATATTTAGCTCTTTGCGTTACTACTCATTCACGAGTGCCCACACAGATAATTAATTACAAGTTGTTAAAGAACGTTTAGAGCCTTTTTGCTCTGGGTTAAGACCTTGTCTCAACCGAGGTGCGCATTATGCCGACCTCATTTTTATTGTCAACACTTTTTTGAAATCTTTTTTAAAGTTTTCTCAGCGATTTTGACTGAAATCTTAGAAGAAAAGTTATTCTTTTAAGTGTTTCGAGTCGTCGTTGACAACGGAGGCGCATTTTAGGCACTTTTCTAAATTGCGCAAGCCTTTTTTTCGATCTTTTTTGCAAAAACACGATCGTTTGTTGGATCTTTGTTCGATCTTGCTGCTTAACCCTTAAATTCCGCTTAAAAACTAGCGGATATTGCCGAATAAAGTACTTGTAATAAGCTTGATACATAATAATAGGATCAACAAACCAATAGAATAATAATATCTCTTCTATTGAAGCACTTAATAATAAGTTTCTAGCACTGCAAGGGGTAGTGTTGAAGTTCTGCTATTTACAACAAATAAAGCAAGCTGTTCTATTATAACGCATAGGAAAGTATGTAAAGGTCTCATAACATTATAGCGAGACAATTAGTTTATAATTGCTAAAAATTAGAAACTCAGTTTATAACAGCAATCAACTAGAGGATTATGGACTAAAGATCAAAGCAGAAGAGATACAAGATAAATATTAAAGGTGGATCTTATTATTGTACTGAAAACTAAACCGTCGATTTTGCAGTTATAGCCGAATCTCACCATTACAAAGTGCAAATAATGAAGACTAGTAGTTGATTAACTCGTTTAATCTGTATTTTCTCCACTTACGACTAGATCAATCCGTTTTATTCATAAAATATCAAGTTCCCTTTTATTATATAGAGATCAAAACTAATGAAGTTAATCACTTAGATGGTTTGGATTATTACTACACTTAGAAACACATGAGCTAATCTAATTCGTAATCTGATTTGAAATTTAAAGCTGATTAATCTCATAAACAAGAATACTAATTTCATTAATTGAAAAACAAAAATCAATGTTTATTGTTGTAGAGTTAGTGGCCAGACATTCCATTTAGGTATTACTATCTTTATCACGCTGGGAGTGATTTCAGTAGCACCAATGTAATTTTTTTGAGAAACGGCTAGAGTTAAGAAAAGCTTTTATTGCTGTTAGTTATTAAATTAAAAGAGATTATAAAAATAAAAAAGCCGGGATAAACCCGGCTCTTTTTTACTCTTCAGTAGCTTCTACTACTTCAGCTTCATCAACTTCTGGTCTATCAACCAATTCGATGTAAGCCATAGGTGCTTTGTCACCAGTACGGTAACCGCATTTGATGATGCGAGTGTAACCACCAGGACGCTCAGAATAGCGCTGACCTAAGTCAGTGAACAACTTACCTACTACTTCCGCGTCACGTGTGCGAGCAAACGCTAAACGACGGTTAGCAACGCTGTCAGATTTAGCCATAGTGATCAATGGTTCGATCACACGACGTAATTCTTTAGCTTTTGGTAAAGTTGTTTTGATGATTTCATGCTTCACCAATGAACCTGCCATGTTGCGGAACATCGCTTGACGATGACTGCTGTTGCGGTTTAATTGACGACCACTCTTACGATGGCGCATGAGCTTTTCCTTCTAACTAATTCGTGTTAATAAATTTAGTCGTTTTCTAACAGACTAGCCGGTGGCCAGTTTTCTAAACGCATGCCTAGTGATAAACCACGAGATGCTAATACGTCTTTAATTTCTGTTAGAGACTTCTTACCAAGGTTAGGAGTCTTAAGTAACTCAACCTCAGTACGTTGTACTAAATCACCGATATATTGTACTTGTTCAGCTTTCAAACAGTTAGCTGAACGAACAGTCAACTCTAAATCGTCTACTGGACGTAAAAGAATTGGATCGAACTCTGGTTTCTCTTCTTCTTGCTGTACTTCAGTAACGTCACGTAAGTCTACGAACGCTTCTAACTGTTCAGCTAAGATAGTAGATGAACGACGGATAGCCTCTTCAGGATCTAATGTACCGTTCGTTTCCATGTCGATAATTAATTTATCCAAATCTGTACGTTGCTCTACACGAGCACTTTCAACATTGTAAGCAATACGCTCAACAGGGCTGAAAGACGCGTCTAATAATAGACGACCAATTGGACGATCTTCGTCTTCTGAGGATACGCGCGCTGAAGCAGGAACATAGCCGCGGCCACGCTGCACACTTACACGCATTGAAATTTCTGAGCTATCGCTCGTAAGATTACAAATTACGTGCTCAGGGTTAACGATTTCTACATCACCGTCATGCTGGAAGTCAGCAGCTGTAACAGGGCCGATACCTGACTTGTTTAAAGTCAGAGTTACTTCGTCCTTACCTTCTACGCTTACTGCTAAACCTTTTAGGTTCAACAGAATTTCAATTACATCTTCCTGTACACCTTCTTTTGCGCTGTATTCATGCTGTACACCGTCGATTTCAACTTCGGTTACTGCACAACCAGGCATAGATGACAACAAGATTCTACGTAACGCATTACCTAAAGTGTGACCAAAACCACGCTCTAGTGGCTCTAATGTTACTTTAGCGCGAGTTGAGCTAACTTGTTCAATATCTACAAGTCTTGGCTTTAGGAATTCAGTTACAGACCCCTGCATTATATATCCTCTTATGTTTCAACTTTACTTAGAGTAAAGTTCAACAATTAACTGTTCGTTAATCTCTGCAGATAAATCAGAGCGCTCTGGGTTTGATTTGTAAACACCAGACATTGCTTTGTTATCTACTTCAATCCAAGTCGGTTTTTCACGTTGTTCAGCTAACTCTAGAGCTGCAACGATACGATCTTGCTTCTTCGCTTTTTCACGAATAGCAACAACGTCTTCAGCACTTACTTTGTAGGAAGGAATGTTCACTACTTGATCGTTAACAACAATTGCTTTGTGGCTAACTAGCTGACGAGCTTCCGCACGAGTACTTGCGTAACCCATACGATAAACAACGTTATCTAAGCGGCTTTCTAAAAGTTGTAATAGGTTTTCACCAGTATTACCTTTAAGACGCGCTGCTTCTTTGTAGTAGTTACGGAATTGCTTTTCTAACACACCGTAAATACGACGAACTTTTTGTTTTTCACGTAACTGTAAACCGTAGTCAGATAAACGAGGCTTGCGAGCGCCGTGCTGACCTGGTGCAGTTTCGATTTTACATTTAGTATCTATTGCACGTACGCCACTCTTAAGGAACAAATCTGTTCCTTCGCGACGACTAAGCTTTAGCTTTGGACCTAAATATCTTGCCATGATCTTTCTCCACTAACCGTCGTTATACGCGACGTTTTTTAGGCGGACGACAACCGTTATGAGGAATCGGTGTAACGTCAGTAATGTTAGTGATCTTGTAACCCACTGCGTTTAACGCACGGATTGCAGATTCACGACCAGGACCTGGGCCCTTAACGAACACTTCAATATTCTTCAAACCGTACTCTTTTGCTGCTTCGCCTGCGCGTTCAGCCGCTACCTGTGCAGCGAATGGAGTTGATTTACGTGAACCACGGAAACCAGAACCACCTGCAGTAGCCCAAGATAATGCATTACCTTGACGGTCGGTTAATGTAACGATTGTGTTGTTGAAAGATGCATGGATATGAGCCATGCCATCAGCAACTTGCTTTTTTACCTTTTTACGTGAACGAGTTGGAGCTTTTGCCATTTCTTGCTACCTCGCCTTATTTCGAAATCGGTTTGCGTGGACCTTTACGTGTACGCGCATTAGTCTTAGTGCGCTGACCACGTAATGGAAGGCTACGACGGTGGCGTAAACCACGGAAACAACCTAAATCCATCAAACGTTTGATGTTTAATTGAACTTCACGGCGTAAGTCACCTTCAACAGTGAACTTGCCAACTTCTTCACGTAATTTATCTAAATCTGCTTCAGATAAAGTTCCGATCTTCGTATCTTCTGCGATACCAGTAGCTGCACAAATTGCTTTTGCACGAGTCTTACCAATACCGTAAATCGCTGTAAGAGCGATTACAGAATGTTTACGATCGGAAATGTTAATGCCAGCGATACGGGCCACTAACACATCTCCTATAGTTATGGGTCAATCGAAAAGCCCGTTAGGATACTCGACCTATGACCATTTGTAAATGAGAGCGAGAATAATTTCTCGCTCCAACTATTTTGCCGCTTAACGAACTTAACCCTGACGCTTTCTGTGTCGAGGGTTTTCGCAAATAACTCTAACAACGCCTTTACGTCTAATGATTCTGCATTTATCACAGACTCTTTTAACGAGAGGTGTTACTTTCATTATTAACTCCTATGTCGTTGCGACGATAATCTAGCAGGTTTACTTTAAGTTCGCCTGCCAGATTAGTTTTTTATGCCGTATTAACCTTGACGCTGCTTATGCTTAGGGTCAGTGTTACAAATTACACGTACAACACCTGCACGCTTAATTACTTTACAGTTACGACAAATCTTCTTAACGGAAGCACGTACTTTCATTGCTTTAACTCCGCAATCTTAGCGGCTATAACCTTTCAGGTTAGCTTTATCTAAAGCGCCACCTGCTAGGTTTGCCTTTTTAAGTACAGATTCATATTGATGAGACATCAATAACGTCTGAACCTGAGCCATGAAATCCATGACGACAACAACGATAATTAATAACGATGTGCCACCAAAATAAAACTGGACGTTCCAAGCGATCATCATAAATTCTGGTACTAGACATACAAAAGTAATGTACATAGCGCCAGCCAGTGTCAAACGAGTCATCACTTTATCAATGTACTTCGACGTTTGCTCACCCGGTCTGATACCTGGAATAAATGCACCTGAGCGCTTTAAGTTATCAGCTGTTTCTCTTGGGTTGAAAACCAACGCCGTGTAAAAGAAACAGAAGAAAATAATAGCAGCTGCGTACAACATTACATATAGGGGTTGCCCTGGTGATAAAGTTAAAGACATTTGTTGCAAGAAATCTGCAACAGCACCTTCACCTGTACCAAACCATGCTGCAATTGTACTAGGGAACATGATAATACTACCAGCAAAAATTGGTGGTATTACGCCAGCCATATTTACCTTAAGAGGTAAATGAGAGCTCTGTGCTTGAAACACTTGGCGACCTTGTTGACGTTTTGCATAGTTAACAACGATACGACGCTGACCACGCTCTACGAATACAACAAAGTATGTAACCGCAAATACGATTGCCGCAATCACAAACAACAGTAATAAGTGTAGCTCACCCTGACGGGCTTGCTCTGCTGTTTGACCGATTGCCGAAGGCAAACCTGCAACAATACCAGTAAAGATTAGGATTGAAATACCATTACCAATGCCACGCTCTGTAATTTGTTCACCTAACCACATTAAGAACATGGTGCCAGTAACCAAACTCACAACAGCTGTGAAATAAAATGCAGGACCTGGGTTTATAACCAGACCCGGCATCATTGTTGGTAATGATGTAGCAATACCAAATGACTGGAACGTTGCTAATACTAACGTGAAATATCTAGTGTATTGACTGATCTTCTTACGACCAGCTTCACCTTCTTTCTTTAGCTCAGCTAAAGAAGGATGCATTACAGTTAACAGCTGCATAATAATTGAAGCTGTAATGTAAGGCATGATACCTAACGCTAATACAGATGCACGTTCAAGAGCACCACCAGAGAACATGTTAAACATTTCTACTATGGTGCCCTTTTGCTGCTCGAATAACTCAGCAAGTACAGCGGCATCTATGCCAGGAATTGGAACAAATGAACCCAATCTAAATACTATGATCGCGCCCAACACGAACAATAAGCGTTGCTTAAGCTCCGAAAAGCCAGATTGCCCGCTCTGTAGGTCTAATCCTGGTTTAGCCATAATGTACTACTTCCTTACTCTACTTTTCCGCCCGCTGCTTCGATCGCTTCTAATGCACCTTTAGTAACACGTAGACCAGCTACAGTTACAGCGCGAGAGATCTCACCAGACTTAACAACTTTAACGAACTGCATATCTTTCTTCACTAAGCCAGCAGCTTTAAGAGTTTCTAAAGAAACTACGTCGCCTTCAACTTTCGCGATTTCAGATAGAGTTACTTCGTCAGTTACCAACGACTTACGAGATGTAAAGCCGAACTTAGGTAAACGACGTTGTAATGGCATTTGACCACCTTCAAAGCCTGGCTTAACGCTGCCGCCTGAACGTGATTTTTGACCTTTGTGTCCACGACCACCTGTTTTACCAAGACCAGAACCGATACCGCGACCTACGCGCTTACCAGAGTTCTTAGAACCAGGTGCTGGAGATAGAGTATTCAAACGCATCGATTACCCCTCCACTTTAATCATGTATTGAACTTGGTTGATCATACCACGTACACATGCTGTATCTTCTAATTCAACAGTGTGGTTGATACGACGTAAACCCAAGCCACGAAGAGTAGCTTTATGCTTCGGTAAACGACCGATAGAGCTACGTGTTTGTGTTACTTTAATCGTTTTCTTAGCCATGGTTTATTACCCCAAGATCTCGTTAACGTTTAAACCACGCTTAGCAGCGATTTGCTCAGGTGACTTCATGCCAGCTAGAGCGTCTACTGTTGCGCGAACAACGTTAATTGGGTTAGTTGAACCGTAACATTTAGATAGTACGTTTTGTACACCTGCTACTTCAAGAACTGCACGCATTGCACCGCCTGCGATGATACCCGTACCTTCTGAAGCTGGCTGCATGTAAACTTTAGAACCTGAGTGGCGACCCTTGATAGGGTGCTGTAAAGTTCCGTTAACTAGTTCAACGCTAACCATGTTACGACGTGCTTTTTCCATTGCTTTTTGAATAGCAGCTGGAACTTCACGTGCTTTACCATAACCAAAACCAACACGGCCATTCTTGTCACCAACAACAGTTAATGCAGTGAACGAGAAAATACGACCACCCTTAACTACTTTTGATACACGATTAACCGCGATTAGCTTTTCTTCGAATTCAGTTTGAGTCTGTTTTGCTTCTACATTAGACATGAGCTACTCCTAGAACTGAAGTCCGGCTTCGCGAGCAGCGTCTGCTAACGCTTTCACACGGCCGTGATATTTAAAACCGCTACGGTCAAATGATACTTTTTCAACACCATTTTTAACCGCACGTTCTGCAATTGTCTTACCAACCACAGCTGCAGCTTCAACGTTACCTGTAGATTTAACCGCTGAACGGATATCTTTTTCTACAGTTGATGCCGCCGCTAACACTTTACCTTCAGGTGAAATTACCTGAGCGTAAGCGTGACGAGGCGTACGGTGCATTACTAAACGAGTAACGCCGTTCTCAATAAACGTTCTGCGAGTGCGCTTGGCACGACGTAAACGAGCTGTTTTCTTATCCATCGTCTTACCTTACTTCTTCTTAGCCTCTTTACGGCGAACATTTTCATCGCTGTAACGGATACCTTTACCTTTATAAGGCTCAGGTTGACGCCACTTACGAATATTCGCTGCAACTTGACCAACTAGTTGTTTGTCAGCGCCCTTAACCAATAATTCAGTTTGGCTTGGAGCTTCAACAGTAACGCCAGCTGGCACTTCATAATCTACTGGGTGAGAGAAACCTAGGTTTAGGTTAACTACATTGCCTTTAACAGCAGCACGGTAACCAACACCGTTTAAGATTAGTTTCTTTTCAAAACCAGCATTAACACCAGTAACCATGTTATTGATGTTTGCACGAGCAGTACCTGCTTGTGCCCACGCGTCAGAGAAACCGTCGCGAGGTTTAGTGCTAACTACGTTGTCTTCAACAACAACTTCAACAGCAGGGTTAACGTTGTAAGACAACTCACCTACTTTACCTTTTACTTTAACGTCCTGACCTGAAACGCTGATTTCAACACCGGCAGGTACGTTAATAGGGGCTTTTGCTACACGAGACATTATGACTCTCCTATTAAGCTACATAGCCGATGATTTCACCGCCAATGCCCGCTTTGCGTGCAGCACGGTCAGTCATCAAACCTTTAGAGGTTGATACGATAGCAACGCCCAAACCACCCATAACTTTAGGTAGGTCACCAGTCTTCTTATAAATACGAAGACCTGGACGGCTAACACGTTTAATAGTTTCGATTACTGGCTTACCTTCAAAGTACTTTAAAGTAACGCTTAATTCTTTCTTAACGTCACCAGATACTTCGTAATCAGCAATAAAACCTTCGCTCTTCAACAATTCAGCAACAGCTGTTTTAACTTTTGATGAAGGCATTGTAACAGCAACTTTGTTTGACATTTGGCCGTTACGTACGCGGGTGAACATATCCGCGATTGGATCTTGCATGCTCATCTTTCAATACTCCCAGATTCTTACCAAGAAGCCTTTTTAAGGCCTGGAACTTCACCACGCATAGCAGCTTCACGAAGTTTAATACGGCTTAGGCCGAACTTACGTAAATAACCGTGCGGACGACCTGTCACGTTACAACGATTACGTTGACGCGATGGGCTTGAATCACGAGGAAGTTCTTGAAGTTTAAGCACTGCTGCCCAACGGTCTTCGTCAGACGTGTTAACGTCTTTGATGATCGCTTTAAGCTCTTGACGCTTAGCAGCAAATTTTTCAACTAATTTTGCACGTTTTACATCACGTGCTTTCATCGATTGCTTAGCCATAACTCTACACCTTATCCTTTAAATGGGAAGTTGAAAGCAGCTAACAGAGCGTGACCTTCCTCATTTGAGTCAGCAGATGTAGTGATAGTGATGTCTAAACCACGGATCTTATCTACTTTATCAAAATCGATTTCAGGGAAGATGATTTGCTCGCGTACGCCCATGCTGTAGTTACCGCGACCGTCGAATGACTTAGGATTTAAGCCACGGAAGTCACGAACACGAGGAAGAGCGATAGTAATTAAACGCTCTAAAAAGTCCCACATACGCTCACCGCGTAGAGTTACCTTAGCACCGATCGGGTATCCTTCACGGATTTTGAAGCCAGCAACTGACTTACGAGCACGAGTAACAACAGGCTTCTGACCAGCAATTGCTTGCATGTCAGTAGTTGCCGCTTCTAGTACTTTCTTATCCGCTAAAGCTTCACCCAGACCCATGTTTAGGGTAATTTTCTCAAGTCGAGGGACTTGCATGACAGATGTGTAGCCGAATTTTTTCATTAATTCAGGCACTACGCTGTCTTTATAAGTATCATGCAGTTTCGCCACGTTTTACTCCAAAAATTAGATAGTTTTACCATTAGATTTGAAAACACGTACTTTTTTACCGTCTTCAAATTTAAAACCTACACGATCAGCTTTACCCGTTTCAGGGTTAACGATCGCTACATTTGATACGTTGATAGACGCTTCTTTCTCAACAATGCCGCCAGGTTGCTGTAACTGAGGTACAGGCTTCTGGTGCTTCTTGATAATGTTAATGCCTTCAACGATTACACGTTCTGTGCCAGTGATAACTTGTAAAACTTTACCAGTCTTACCTTTATCTTTACCAGCAATAACGATGACTTCATCATCACGACGAATTTTGCTTGCCATTTTTTAGCTCCTTAAATTACTTCAGGTGCCAAAGACACAATCTTCATGAACTGTTCACTACGTAATTCACGAGTAACAGGACCGAAGATACGAGTACCGATTGGCTGCAAGTTAGTGTTCAATATTACAGCTGCGTTGCTGTCGAAACGGATGGCTTGACCATCTGGACGACGAACTGCTGCTTTTGTGCGAACTACCACCGCGTTAAGCACATCACCTTTTTTTACTTTACCGCGAGGAATTGCTTCCTTAACAGTAACTTTAATGATGTCGCCGATACGGGCGTAACGTCGGTGAGAGCCACCTAGAACCTTAATACACTGTACGCGACGTGCACCTGAGTTATCAGCTACATCTAACGTAGTTTGCATTTGGATCATGTTTAGTGCTCCACTATTAAAATTTACTTCTAATGTCCTTTCGGACTAGCTGCTTTCTAGTCCGCCTTAATACAAGAAGACGGACTCCCCCTGTAAAAGGGCGCGCAAGTTTAACTGAACATTGGAGCTAATTCAACCAAAGATTGAAAATTGTTCAATTAAACTGCAAATGCTGAATATTTTGCCAGCACATAGCCTGTTATGAGGCTGTATTTATTAAAACCAAGCTTAAAAAAGATTTATTTATGTCACTTATCGGTTTTCTTTGGTTAACAGACCTTTTCCATCTGTAAGTTAATTTCTCAATGTAATACTGTTACTTTACTTCCATTAGTAACTTACAAACTAACTAAGCCCTTTATGTACAAAAACACACTCAATGGCTATGGCCTTATAGCCATAATTTTTCATTGGCTATCCGCGCTTACTATTATCGGTCTTTTCGCTCTTGGCTATTGGATGGTAGATCTTAGTTATTACAGTGAATGGTATAGAACTGGTCCGTACATACATAAATCCATTGGCTTACTGCTACTTTTTCTTACTTTGCTTAGAATCACTTGGAAGGTTGCCAATGTTAAACCAGCTGTCATTGCGCAAAACAATCTTGAAGCTATGACCGCACAATTTGCTCACACAATTCTTTATCTATTAATGCTAGTCATAATGATTAGCGGCTACTTAATCTCTACTGCAGATGGTAGAGGAATAGAAGTATTTACCTGGTTTACTGTGCCTTCAGCTGGTGAATTGTTCAATGAGCAAGAAGATATAGCAGGACTTATCCACGAATACTCAGCGTATGCAATCATAGCTTTTGTCGTACTTCATGCCCTTGCTGCGTTGAAACACCATTTTATAAATAGAGACAACACTTTAACCCGAATGTTAAAACCAAATATTAATAGGAACCATTAATGAAAAAGTTAACAACCTCATTATTAGCATTAGTAGCGTTAAGCGCATCTAGTTTTGTCAACGCTGCAGATTACGATCTTGATATCAAAGGCGCCCATGCTTTTATTAACTTTAAAGCGAGCCACCTTGGTTACAGTTGGTTAACAGGTCGATTCAACAAGTTCGACGGTAAGTTCAGCTATGATGCAGATAAATTAGAAGATACTAAAATCGAAGTAACTATCGACCCTTCTAGTATTGATAGTAATCACGCAGAAAGAGATAAGCACCTTCGCGGCAAAGACTTCCTGCACGTTTCTAAATTCCCAGAATCGAAATTTGTTAGTACAAAGGTTACTGACAAAGGTGATGGTAAAATTGAAGTTGCTGGTGATTTCACCCTTCACGGTGTTACTAAGCCTATTATCATTGATGCTGTTAAAATTGGTGAAGGTAAAGATCCTTGGGGTGGCTACCGTGCAGGCTTTTCTGGCACTACAACTATTGATGTAGGCGATTATAACTTCAAAGCTGCTTGGGCAGGCAAAATTCAATTAGAGTTATTAATTGAAGGTATTCGTCAGTAATAAAAAAGGCCATTGATAACTTTTCAATGGCCTCCTTTGCAATCTTTATCTCTAAACTTTAAATCGGTCAACCATATTCTCTAGTTCGAAGAATTCTTCTTTTAGCGCTGAGCATTCTGATGCAACTTCTGATAGGTTTTGTTGCCCCATCTTGGTAATTGAGCTCATTTCATGAATATCCCTATCAATACTGCTAGTAACAGTGGTTTGTTCATTAGTCGCATTTGCAACGATGTTATTGGTTTCATCAATCGATGCGATTATTTTGGTGATCATTTCCATTTGTTCACCGGCTGTAATAGCTTGACTGACACTTGTTTCCGTTTCCCTAAGACTTTCTTTCATTATAGAAACTGCTGAAGATGCACCATCTTGTAATCTCGCTATAGTTTGCTCAATCTCAGCGGTCGATTCTTGTGTTCTTTGCGCTAACTGTCTCACTTCATCCGCAACCACGGCGAAGCCTCTTCCTGCTTCTCCCGCTCGCGCCGCTTCAATGGCTGCATTTAACGCAAGTAGATTGGTTTGCTCACTTACTCCCTTAATCACTTCTAACACTTGCCCTATGTTGGCAGTGTGCTGCTCGAGTTGAAGCACTTCTTCTTCAGCACCACGCATTTTTTCCGATAGTTGGTTAATAGAGTTTATATTGGTTTGAAGTGAAGATTGGCTCGTTATAACCTGGCCGCTCGCATCAGTAGCTAATTTAGAAGCTTCGCTGGCATTGTTAGATATTTCTTGAGCGCTCAACGCCAACTCGTTTATTGCTGTAACTACTGCACTGGTAAGCTGACTTTGTTCTGAATATAAAGCTTGCGACGAGTCAGTTTTGTCTACTAACCTCTTCATACTGTCTTCTATTGAGTGGGTTGTATTATGGACTTGAGTAATTGAGCCATGGATCTTTTCAATAAAAAGATTGAAATACTCTGATAACTCACCAAACTCATCTCTGTTTTCAACTTCTAAACGTTGCCTTAGATCTCCTTCCCCTTGAGCGATATCTTTGATTGCCTCAGTCACTTTAGTCATAGGTTTCATTAAATATTTCAACAAATAGTGCATCATAACAACAATGGCTATAACACCAGCCAACATGTAGACAAATGCCATTGTTCTAAATGAATCGACCGATGCATAAGCAACGTCTTCGTCGATAAGTACGCCTAAGTACCACTCGACATTTTTAATGCCAGTGATCCGTACAAAAGAGATAAGGTGCGACTTATCATTAACTTCTATTTGTCTAAAGGACTCAGCCAGAGGTAATTTTCTGCCTAATAATTCAGATATCTGTTTATCGTTATATTGAGGTTTTGGGTGAGATAGGATTCTCGAATTAGCGTCTACTAAAAAACCATAACCATAGCCTAAAAAGTCTATGCTATTTACGATCTTAGAGATCGTGGCCATATCAATATCACCGCCTGCAACTCCAGCAAATCGACCATCAACATTAATAGGAGCAACGGCTGAGATCGTCAGTTCATTTGTCGTCACATCAATATATGGCGCAGTAAAAGCAGTAGTTCGACTACTCTTAGCTAATTGATACCAAGGCCTTTGCCTTGCATCGTAGTCAGAAGGTAATGCTACGCTTTGATCGTCTAGTACAAAAGAGCCATCTTCTCGACCAATAAATACGTTCTTAAAATCACCAGCCCCATCTGCTAGATAAAGCTTTTCTAAAATTTCTGGTTTAGCATCATTGCTGTTGTACGCATCTGCTACTGCGACAACAATATTGAGCTTTGAATTAAGCCAGTTCGATATGTTGTTAGAAACTGACTGAGAGACCTCACTTAATACCGAGCTTAATTGCTCCTGCGTCTGGCTGCGCATCACTGTGAAGTTGTTTATGGTGAAAAGGCCAATCACTAGTACTAATACTAAACTAGCTGCTATAGTGATTTTACTAGTAAATCTAATGTCGTTTATCACGCACGCTCCTTTATAATTATTGGAATAACCTCAAAAGCTGTTTGAGATTTAGAACGGTGATTCACATTATCGTCATATAAATTAGTATTTGAACAGCACTTTTTATGTCCTGCTATATTTCATTGCTCCAGTTCGCAAGTAAAACAGGCATAAAAAAACCGGAGCTAAGCTCCGGTTTTATCGCAATAAGTTAATTAATAAATTAAAGAACTTTTGCTTTTTCTACTACGTCAACCAAAGTCCAAGATTTTTTCTTAGAGATAGGAGCGCATTCACGGATTGTTACCGTGTCGCCTTCACCACATTGGTTTGTTTCGTCGTGAGCATGCAACTTAGTTGTTTGCTTAACGAATTTACCGTAGATAGGGTGTTTAACCTTACGTTCGATAGCTACAACGATAGACTTGTCCATCTTGCTGCTAACTACGCGGCCTTGTAATGTACGGATAGTTTCGCTCATTACGCACCTGCCTTAGTTTGTGCAATTACAGTTTTAACACGTGCAATATTGCGACGTACTTCTTTTAATAAGTGAGTCTGTGCTAGTTGACCAGAAGCGTGTTGCATGCGCAAGTTGAATTGCTCACGTAACAAGCCTAATAGTTCAGCTTTTAGCTCTTCTGCACTTTTACTTTTAAGTTCGCTAGCTTTCATTACATCACCGTTCTAGTTACAAAAGTTGTTTTGAATGGTAACTTGCGTGACGCTAAACGGAATGCTTCACGTGCTAACTCTTCGTCAACACCGTCCATTTCGTATAACATCTTACCTGGTTGAATTTCTGCAACCCAGTATTCTACGTTACCTTTACCTTTACCTTGACGAACTTCTAATGGCTTAGCCGTAATTGGTTTGTCAGGGAAAACGCGGATCCAAATTTGACCTTGACGTTTGATGTGACGTGTCATAGCACGACGAGCCGCTTCGATTTGGCGAGCAGTCATACGACCACGGCCAGTAGCCTTAAGACCGAAAGTACCGAAGCTAACCTTGTTACCGTTTTGCGCTAGACCGCGGTTGCGACCTTTATGCTGCTTACGGAATTTAGTACGTTTTGGTTGTAACATCGTCTACTCCTACTTAGCTTTTTGGCTACGACGTTTCTTCGCTGGCTTAGGTTGCTTTGGCTCTTCCTGTTGGATAGAACCGAAACCACCAAGTACTTCACCTTTAAAGATCCATACTTTAACACCAATGATGCCGTAAGTAGTTAATGCTTCTGAAGTTGCATAATCGATGTCTGCACGTAATGTATGTAGAGGTACACGACCTTCACGATACCACTCAGAACGAGCGATTTCCGCGCCGCCTAAACGACCGCTAACTTCAACTTTGATACCTTTTGCACCAACACGCATTGCATTTTGTACCGCACGCTTCATAGCACGACGGAACATAACACGACGCTCAAGCTGGCTAGAGATGCTGTCAGCTACTAGCTGTGCGTCTAACTCAGGCTTGCGGATCTCTGCGATGTTGATTTGCGCAGGAACACCAGTCAATTTAGCAACTACGTTGCGTAACTTTTCAACGTCTGCACCTTTCTTACCAATTACAACACCTGGACGAGCCGTGTGGATTGTAACTTTGATAGATTTAGCAGGACGCTCAATAGTAATTTTTGATACTGATGCGTTCTTTAATTCTTTAGTCAAGTATTGACGAACTTTGATATCGCCATGTAAGTGACCAGCGTATTCATTTGTATTCGCGTACCAAGTAGAAACCCATGGCTTAGTGATACCTAGGCGAATACCCGTAGGATGTACTTTTTGTCCCATTAGTTTGCTCCTAGTCCGCTACTACAACAGTGATGTGTGAAGAACGCTTAAGGATGCGGTCAGCACGGCCTTTAGCGCGAGTCTTGATGCGTTTCATTGTTGGACCTTCGTCAACAAATACTTTTGCAACAGTTAACTCGTCGATATCTGCACCGTCGTTATGCTCAGCATTTGCGATTGCAGATTCAAGTACTTTCTTCACCAACACAGCAGCTTTTCTGTTGCTGTATGTTAATACGTCTAACGCTTTATCTACTGGTAGACCACGGATCTGGTCAGCTACCAAGCGAGCCTTCTGTGCAGAAGTGCGAGCGAAACGATGTTTAGCTAATGCTTCCATTATTTACCCCTTACTTCTTCTTAGCTTTCTTGTCAGCCGCGTGACCGCGGTACGTACGAGTAGGTGCGAACTCACCTAATTTATGGCCAACCATTTCGTCAGATACATATACTGGAACGTGTTGACGACCATTATGAACAGCGATGGTCAATCCAATCATGTCTGGAATGATCATTGAGCGACGAGACCAAGTTTTAATAGGTTTCTTGTTCCCGCTTTCCAAAGCTGCTTCAACCTTCTTCAGCAAGTGTAGGTCAATAAAAGGACCTTTCTTGAGAGAGCGTGGCATGGTATTACCTCACTAATTATTTGTTACGACGACGAACAATGTACTTGTCCGTTGACTTGTTCTTACGAGTCTTAGCACCCTTAGTTGGTTTACCCCATGGAGTAACCGGGTGACGACCACCTGAAGTACGACCTTCACCACCACCGTGTGGGTGATCAACTGGGTTCATTACAACACCACGTACGGTCGGACGAACACCGCGCCATCTGCTTGCACCAGCTTTACCAAGCTTGCGTAGCATATGTTCAGCGTTACCTACTTCACCGAAAGTCGCACGACAATCAGCTAAAACTTTACGCATTTCGCCTGAACGAAGACGTAGAGTTACGTACTGACCATCTTGAGCTAAGATTTGTACATATGCACCAGCAGAACGAGCTAGCTGAGCACCTTTACCAGGCTTAAGTTCAACATTGTGAACTGTAGAACCTACAGGCATGTTGCGCATAGGCATGCTGTTACCTGCTTTGATTGGTGCTTCAATACCAGACATTACTTTATCGCCAGCTTTCATGCCCTTAGGAGCGATGATGTAGCGACGTTCACCGTCTGCATATAATACTAGTGCAATGTTAGCACTACGGTTTGGATCGTATTCTAAACGTTCAACAGTCGCTGGGATGCCATCTTTGTTACGCTTAAAGTCAACAATACGGTAGTGTTGCTTGTGACCGCCACCGATGTGACGAACAGTAATACGACCGTTATTGTTACGACCACCAGTTTTAGACTTTTTGTCTAAAAGTGGCGCGTATGGAGCACCTTTGTGTAACTCGTTGTTAACAACTTTTGTTACATGACGGCGACCTGGAGAAGTTGGTTTACATTTTACTAAAGCCATTTTCTACTCCAATTACTCTGCAGCTGCATCTTCAACGTCAAGGCTTTGACCTTCAGCTAGAGTTACGTAAGCCTTTTTCCAGTCTTTACGTTTACCCATGCGCATACCAGTACGCTTAGCTTTGCCTTTAACGTTAAGAGTGTTAACTTTCTTAACTTCTACTTCAAATAGCTTTTCAACAGCCGCTTTGATTTCTGCTTTAGTTGCATCAACAGCTACTTTGAATACTAACGCGTTGTTAGCTTCAGTTGCTAATGTGCTCTTTTCAGAAACATGTGGAGCTGCTAAAACTTTTAACAAACGTTCTTCGCTTATCATGCTAACATCTCCTCAATTTGCTTAACTGCACCAGCTGTAACAACAATCTTGTCGAAAGCGATTAGGCTTACAGGGTCGATAGTTGCTGCATCACGTACGTCTACTTTGTAAAGGTTACGTGCTGCTAAGAATAAGTTCTCAGATACTTCTTCAGTAATGATAAGAACATCTTTCAAGCTCATTTCGTTTAACTTAGCTGCTAAAGCTTTAGTTTTTGGAGTTTCAACATCAAATGCTTCAACTACTACGAAACGCTCTTGACGAACTAATTCTGAAAGGATGCTTTGGATAGCACCGCGATACATTTTTTTGTTCACTTTTTGCGAGTGATCTTGTGGCTTAGCTGCGAATGTTACGCCACCAGAACGCCAGATAGGAGAACGAATAGTACCCGCACGAGCACGACCTGTTCCTTTTTGACGCCATGGCTTCTTACCGCCACCGCTAACTTCTGAGCGAGTTTTTTGAGCTTTAGAACCTTGACGAGCACCTGCAGCGTATGCAGTTACTACTTGGTGAACTAATGCTTCGTTAAACTCACGACCGAAAGTAGCTTCTGAAACCTCAACAGCGCCTGTTGCGCCAGTAAAATCTAATTTCATCACTATTCTCCGGATTACGCTTTAACAGCTGGTTTTACGATGACGTCGCCGCCGATAGAACCAGGTACTGCGCCTTTAACTAGAAGTAAGTTACGCTCTGCATCTACACGTACAACCTCAAGGTTTTGAGTTGTAGTGCGAACGTTACCCATTTGGCCTGCCATCTTCTTACCTTTGAATACACGGCCTGGTGTTTGGTTTTGACCAATTGAACCAGGAGCACGGTGAGAAAGAGAGTTACCGTGAGTAGCATCTTGCATCGAGAAATTATGACGCTTAACACCACCTTGGAAACCTTTACCTTTAGATGTGCCTGTAACGTCAACTAATTTAGTGTCGTTAAATACTTCTACAGTAATGTCGTTACCAACTTCGATACCTTCGCCTTCGCCTGCAGCTAAGCGGAATTCCCATAAACCACGACCAGCTTCAACACCTGCTTTCGCAAAGTGACCAGCTTCTGCCTTGTTTACGCGGCTCGCTTTTTTATCGCCTGCAGTTACCCTGAAGAGCGCGGTAACCGTCGGTTTCTTCGTTACGGATCTGAGTAACACGGTTAGGTGTTGCTTCGATAACCGTAACAGGTACTGATACGCCGTCTTCATTGAAGATACGTGTCATACCTACTTTACCGTCCAACTAGACCTATAGTCATTATGAAACTCCCGATTAACCCAGACTGATCTGAACATCTACACCAGCAGCTAGATCTAAACGCATAAGAGCATCAACAGTTTTTTCTGTTGGCTCAACGATGTCGATTAGACGCTTGTGCGTGCGAATTTCGTATTGGTCACGTGCGTCTTTGTTCACGTGTGGAGAGACCAATACAGTGAAGCGTTCTTTGCGAGTCGGAAGTGGGATAGGACCACGAACCTGTGCGCCAGTACGCTTAGCCGTTTCTACGATTTCCTGAGTTGACGCATCAATTAGACGATGGTCAAACGCTTTCAATCGAATACGAATACGTTGACTGTTCATTTATAAACCTCAAATAAAGAGCATTTTAGAAAGAGCATAAAAAAACACGCATTACCTCCAGTACTAACTTGGAAATAAGCGGTTCATTTATATGTTTTGTCTCCCAATCGGAGAACTTGTGTTAACTAGCTAATTGCTAGTTTTCAAACCAATTAAAAGAGCATTCTAGATATTGGTTTGCCCTACTAACTACAGCAAGCTGCAAATTCGGGGAGTGCGCATTCTATATGAATTGACTATTAATGCAACACTTTATTTTAAAATCGTTAAAATAAAGTGTCTGGCTGTTCGCAAATTGGCTAAAAATCACTAAACTAAAGCGACAATAGGAACTCTTAACATGGAGCCAGAGTGGATCGAAAAACCTTAATCATCATTGTTACCTTAATAGCCTTTATTCCTAATCTGTTTTTTCAAACTTTTTGGCTCAGCATGGCAGGTTTATTAATAGTAAGTGCATTATCAGTTTACTTACTAGGTTCAAACAAAGATGTCGCAGGTCCACAGAGTATTACTCACACCCAAAAAGAAGCGCATAGTCTTTTAAAAGATATGGCAGCGATGAACGAGACTCAGGCTCAGCATCATCATATAAGTACCGAGCTATCTCGACTTTCTAGTATCATTTCATCTGCGATAGCCACCTTAACCTCTAGTTTCAACGGCCTAATCGATAAATGCCATGAACAAAACGCACATTTGAATACTTTATTTGAAGCTTCCCAAATGAGGCATAGAGATAATGTTCGCTACTCGGAATACGTAGTTGAAACCTCTGCAATGTTTCAGTCAACGTTAAATAATTTCGCAAAGATGAGCGACAACAGTAAAGTATTAGTCGATGCCATGTCCGCTTTAGGTGAACAAACTGCAGTCATCAACCGGCTGGTATCTGAAGTTGATAGCATCAGTGAGCAAACAAATCTATTAGCTTTAAACGCTGCTATTGAAGCCGCTAGGGCTGGAGAAGCAGGTAGAGGTTTTGCAGTGGTTGCCGATGAAGTACGAAACCTATCAAAACGTAGTTCTCATTTTAGTGAACAGATTAAATCTGCTGCTGCGGAGTCTGCTAAAACAATCTCGCAAACCAGCTCAGTTATTGATCAAATGGCATCTCTGGATGTAACCGAAGCGCAAAGCTTAAAAGACCAGATTGATAAGGTTATCTCAGAGATCAATAAACTAGATCAAAATGTTGAACTTGAAATTAACACGTCAGCACAACTGGCTGAACAAATAGAAGCGGATATAAATGATGCGGTCAGAGGATTACAATTTGAAGATATGTGCCAGCAACTTGCCGATAGAATGACAAAACGACTTCAAGTATTTGACCATTACTTCAGTACTTTAGAGCAGTCTCTTCACTTACTTGAAGAATATCAGTCTGACGATTTTGACAACCTTCATCAAATGCGAGATGAGTTTGCTAAATTGAGATCTGAGCTAACTGAATTGCCACCAGCACACTTCGATTTATCCTCTCCGGTTCAGCAGACTTCGGTAGAAGAAGGTGAGGTAGACTTGTTCTAACTGGGTATCACAGCTAGAACAAGTTTGAAACGAATTAAAAATCTTCAATTGCGTGCTGATATAACTCGTCAGCACCTGATTCAATCGCTGCTTTTAAGCTATGTATCTTAGGAAGTACACGACTGAAGTAGTAACGGCCAGTCTTCAACTTCGATGATTTAAAGCTTTCATCTTCAACCGACTCAACCGCAATCATCATTTTTGCCCACATATAACCGTACATGACATAGCCGAATAAGTGCATATAGTCGACTGAAGCTGCGCCTAATTCATTCGGGTTAGTTTGTGCTTTAGTCAATATGTCTACCGTTACCGCCGATAGCATATCAACCGCTTCTGACAATGCAGTTAACTCTTTTTCATGTTTGCCTTCATTTTCTTTAATGAAAGCCATAATGTCTTTTGCTAATGCATTGGCTGTTACACCTTTGTCCATAGCAACTTTACGACCAATCAGATCTAATGCTTGAACACCATTTGTCCCTTCATAGATTTGGGTAATACGAGTATCACGAACTAATTGCTCTTGGCCCCACTCACGAATATAACCGTGACCACCAAATACTTGTTGACCAAATACCGTCATATCCAAGCTAATGTCAGTAACAAAGCCTTTAGCAATTGGTGTTAATAACTGTGACTTTGCATCCGCTAATTTGGCTTCTGCTTCGTCTGCGCTGTACTTTGCAATATCTAGTTGGGTAGAAACATAAGTAGTAAATGCACGACCTGCTTCGTTGATTGCCTTCATTGTCAATAACATGCGGCGAACATCAGGGTGTACAATGATTGGGTCTGTTTTGCCGTCGGTCATGCGAGGCATACCTTTACCCTGACCACGGTCCAATGCATAAGCTAAGGCGTTTTGGTAAGAACGTTCTGATGCGCCTAGGCCTTGCAAGCCAACTAATAGTCTTTCGTAGTTCATCATAGTGAACATACAAGCTAAACCTTTGTTTACTTCACCAACTAAGTAACCTTCTGCCTCATCAAAGTTGATCACACAAGTCGCGCTAGCATGAATACCCATTTTGTGCTCGATAGAGCCACAACTTACGTTATTGAATTCGCCTACTGAACCATCAGCGTTTACTTTGTTTTTCGGCACGATAAATAAAGAAATGCCTTTAGAACCCTCTGGCGCATCAGGTAACTTTGCTAAAACTAGGTGAATGATGTTTTCAGTAAGATCCTGTTCACCACCTGAAATGAAGATTTTACTACCTGTGATCTTGTAAGAGCCATCACCATTATCAACCGCTTTAGTTTTGATTAAACCAAGGTCTGTACCTGAATGAGCTTCTGTTAAACACATGCTGCCAGCCCAAACACCTGCATACATGTTTGGTAAATAGGTTTCTTTTAATTGTTCTGATGCGTGAGCACGGATTGCTAAACATGCACCAGCAGTTAAACCCGGATAAAGCGCAAATGCTAAATCTGCACTACACATCATTTCTTCGTGCATACCAGCCAAAGACTTTGGCATACCCATGCCGCCATATTCTGGGTCACCTGCTAGACCAATCCAACCACCTTCTGCTACAACATTAAATGCTTCTTTATAACTTGCTGGTGTTGTTACGCTACCATCTGTCCACTTAACGCCTTCTTCGTCAGCTGCTCGAGAAAATGGTGCAAGTGCTTGCTCTGTTACTTTTGCACTCTCTTCTAAAATTGCTTTTGCTGTATCAGGATCGATAGCTTCCGCTAGTGCTGGTGATTGTTGCCAAAACTCATCTGCTTTAAATACATCGAAAAGCAAGAAGTTCATATCTTTCACAGGTGCTGAATATTGACTCATAGTGATTACTCTTTTTTAGAATTATAAAATTTGCTGAAAACTATACATCAGTAAAAAATTAAAACAAACGTTTGAATTAAAGTAAACAAAGATACGTGCAACTACTAACTTAGATCAATTTCTAATTATTGATATAAAACTTAGGTAGGAATGCTTGAGTGTTGAAAGTGAACTTGTTAGCTTTGGCGCTTAATCATTAATGAGGCAAAACATGCAAATTTGGGTAGATGCGGACGCTTGTCCAGTACCAGCAAAAGAAATACTGTTTAAAGCAGCGGATAGAACAAAAACCAAGCTGACTTTAGTGGCTAACCAATACATTCGGACGCCACCTTCGCTATTCATTCAAATGCTGCAAGTAAGCCATGGTTTTGACGAAGCAGATAATACTATCGTTGAGAAAGTATCGGCTGGAGACATTGTCATCACCGCTGATATTCCGCTGGCTTCTGATGTTATCGACAAAGGTGCATTAGCCATCAACCCTCGTGGTGAGCTTTATAGCGCTGCTAATATAAAGCAAAAACTCAATATGCGTGATTTTATGGACACCATGCGATCTAGTGGTATTCAAACCGGTGGCCAAAATAAATATGGCGATAGAGAAAAACAAGAGTTCGCTAATCAGTTAGACCGACTTTTGGCACAGAAAAAATAATGGCGCTTAAGCAAATATCTTTACCTGTTATGCAATTAAACTTTCTGAACAACCAGACAGCTACAACTAAAAATTCATTACTAAAGCAGACAAATGGTGAACCAAAATACGCTCTGATATTTTACACTCAGGGAAGAGTATAAGGAAGGTGATACGAAATTCGTATCACCTAATAAAAGCCATTTTCAACTACGACGGATTACCGTAGAAGATATGACCTTGATAGTGATGGCTTACATCGTGATAGTGACGATAACCTCCCTCAACATGAGGAGCATCTTTCCAAGAGCCTTGGCCATCAGAAAGGGCTTCAGCAAGAGTATGGGCATTTGACTTAGTGCCCCACACATCTTTACCTTGTCGGATCCTCTGAATAGCCTCAGCTTTGTCAATATCTCTGTCGCCTATTTTCACACCTTTGCTGGTGATTTGTGCGGTTTTAAAACGTGCCATAATGGTTTCCTTTTAAATTTAATTATTTACTTTGCAGATAAAACTACTGTGCAATTTGCTTTAACTTTTCAAATTCATTCATAGCCTGATTCGCTACTCCTAAACTTGACTCACTCAAAGATACCGATGCATCGCAATGCCTGTTGGAGCAACTAAATCCTCCCCCTTGTAGCAACAGCTTGGGTTGGATATAAATTTTGTCTCCACAGCACGGGCATTGGATTTCAGTGTGTTCTGTCATGATCGACTCCTTTGATAAGCTCGGCTACACAGCCGAGCAAAATAGGTTTAGTTAAAACTGGCTAAGCAGCATTACACTGCATCGCCTTGTTTTTATTGGACTGGTGTATCATCTTTTGTCGGTTGGGATGTTGTGCCGCCTTCTTTTATTTGGATTGGAGCAATACATTGTGAGAAGGCTTGAATAATAGTTGTTACACCTTCAGGTAGTGGCAATTGCCCTGCGTGCGCGTTAATTTGATAGCGAGCAGAGTTAGACTTTTCATAGTGTGATTTTTCTGATGAAGAGTTTTTACTCGATGCGGATACAGAACCACTCACTTCAGCAGAGAAGCAACCATAGCCAACTTTTGCACTAAAACTGCCTTGTGCTGCACTTTCTGACTCAGATGACGTCTCTTTATCGTTGGAGAATGAGCTTTTCACTTCCATTTCAAAATTGACATCAATATTGTCTACTGCCAGAGAGTTTAGCGGCATGATAGTTAATAGAGGTAAATCAAAGTTAGTTGTCGCTGGTTTATCCAGTACATTACCATCTGGACCAATAACTGAGCGCTCTAACTTCATATTGATCATAATAGGCTTATAATCCTTACTCTCTCCTTTTTCAGTAATATCGAAGCAGGTACTCAATAAAAATTGAGTTTGAGTTATCGCCATTTTTGCGTTCGCCTCGGCTCCGGCAATTAATGGCGCACCGATTAGAGACTTGATTGGTAACCCACTAAATTGTTGGGCCATTGAGACTAAAGCGCGATCTTGATCTGGCATTGTCTTTTCCTTATTTTTTGTTAATTAATGAATACTCAAAAACTAGTGTGTCTTTGTGCGTATTCGAGATATGCCGAATTAACCCGTTTTTTTGGGGTAGTTATGTGATGGGCTAATAAAGCGTTGAAGTAGCAAATGCTCTTCCTGAGTAATTTGCGACCATCAACCAAGCGCCGTTAGGGGCAGGCGTTTAGCTATAAGATTGAGCTCCTTCTCAACCTGTTTTCTGCTAAATAAAGTAGGGGACTTTAAGCAGAAAATTCATTGCGATTTGCAGCATAAGCTATCGTTAGCTTTGGGCTGGCTCAGCAGATTGTTTTAATTGAATAGGCGCAACCGCACTGGCGTAAGTATCTATTATGGTTGTAATGCCAACAGGTAAAGGTAATTGTCCGGCATGAGCGTTGATTTCATACTTTGCTGCATTTGACTTTTTATAATTCGAGTGCTCACTGTTATCGGCTTTTTCTGAGCTTGCCACCGATCCAGAGAGCTCTGCTGAAACACTGCCTTGCTCAAGTGTTTTACTTATGCCTTCTTGTTGTTTTTGCTCACTGCTATTAGTCGCTGTTGCATTTGATTCAAACGAGCTTTTCACTTCCATTTCAAATGAAAAGTTCATTTCATCTACCGCGAGTGAATTAATTGGAATGATGGTCAAAAGTGGCAAAGATAAGTCACTCTGAATTGGCCCAGCTTCGCTACCATCGGGGTTGAGCACAGAGCGAGTTACCGTCATATTAATCATAACTGGTTTGTGCACTTCATTGTCCCCTTCCTTCTTCAACTCGAAGCAAGTGCCAAGTAGAAACTTGGTTTGAGATAGCGCCATCATATTATTAGCTTCCGAAGCGGCTACTAAAGGTGCTCCAATCAGCTCCTTCATAGGCAAGCCACTAAACTGCTTCGCCATAGAAACGAGTTTTTTCTGTGTAGCCATCTTTGACTCTCCTTAACTATGTTTGAATTTAGAATTAACCTGGAATTTGTGCTCTTAGTGCCTTTTCATAACCTTCTACAATTTTTTGTAGACCTTCCGGTGGCTCATGACCGACTAAAGAGATTTCAATATGAGTGTTGGTAGTATCTTTGGTCACTGTATTGTCACCACCGCTTAGCTGTGGGCTCCTGAAGGCAACAAAGAGTTCGTCATTGTTATCAGCTGTCACTTCCAAGTCCGCGGAAAATTTCACATCTTTGATCCTAGGGCTACTGATAGGACATAAAGTAATAAGCGGTACATTGACTATCGTAGAGTCAACGCCATCTGAGTTTTGGCTGGGAAATGCCATCGCTACCATTTTAGGCCGATAAGTAGATTCTTGTTCGGAAGTACGCTCGTCACTATCTAGCGCATGTGTCTGTTCCGGACTTTCACTAACGACTTTGTCAAAAAACTTGTCTATATGCTTAATACCAGCTTGCTCAACAGCTTGAGCGGCGCTGTGAATACTTTGATGTACTGCATGCATAAGTGCTTGAAAACGGATCATGGTTTTATTCCTTATTGATTTTTGTTGATTAAACTATTTTCTGTGAGCTGTTTTTTATACTTTGAAATAAGTTCATCGATTTCAACGTTACTCTGCGAAGGTTCAATCGATAACACTAATTCAGAAGCTGGGTTTATACCCAGTTTTGACTTGTTCTTATCTTTACTAGAGAGCACCTGTATATACACTTCATCACCCTGCTGTTTTACATCGCCCAATTGCGAGGTAATTGTGCAGTTAGTCACTTTGGGTATAGACAAAGGAACAAAGGCAATTAAAGGCATAGTGATTTGTTCAGATTGCCAGCTGCCGTTATTCCGCACAGGTATATCTAGCTTCACTACTTTAGCTTTATACTCAACTTCATCAGCTGTACTTTCACGACTTATTTGCGCTTTCAATGATGCCAGTAAAGCTTTTGCTTGCGCTTGATTGTCCTGCTCGAGCGAATTGCTAATTTGGTCAAGTTGGTTAATAACCTTCGTTTGTTGATCTTCACTGAGCGACTTGTAAAAAAAGCCCTCGATGTACTCTAAACTGGCACTTTGAAACGATTCATTTGCCGAAACTAAATCTCGATGAATAGATTCAACTAAAGTTGACAGCTTAATATCTGACTTACCTAAATGCTGCTTTGACTTACCAGCACCGAATAAGCGTAATGCTTTATCAAGTATCCCCATTTTTACTCCGCCTAATTTGTATTAATCCAATAAAAGCACATCATTTACTGGCACTTTTACAGCTACGAACAAACGTAAACTATCAACCTTGATCGCTACTGTGTTTGCGCTGAAATCCTCTGTAATAACGGCTTTATATCCTGCAAGTGGGCCTCTGATCACTTCCACTCGCTTGCCTTTGCTCAATAAAGACGAAGGTTTGACAACCCCACACTTGAGTTCAATCAGCTTTCTAATAAGTTGCATTTGTTGCTCTGGAATAATGGTCGGGGTTACACCAGAGCTGACATAACTAACAAATCCCGGGATGTGTTTGATTTTGCTAAATGCGTTAGCATCGTGTTTGACGAATAGATAATTGCGAAATAACGGCTTTTGTACTTGTTTAACCCTATCACTCCATACTTTTGATTCGGTCTGTAAGGGCAAATAAGTTTCACAACACAGAGCACTGCTTTGCACCAATAACGCAATAGCATCACTCACTTTTTGTTCCGCATTGTATTTAGTAAATATTGCGTACCAATTTTTGCTAAGCTCTTGAAATGCCATGATTTCAGTTCACGCGTTCATTGTTGCGACGAAACTCGCTTGGTGAAATACCAAATAGTTTTTTGTATGCAGTGGAAAAATTCGCGTTACTTTCATAACCAACTTCCATACTGATGTCTTGAATTGATAGATGAGAATGACTCAGTAAGTATTGAGCTTTTTGTAAGCGCTGAGCTCGGAGCCATTGAAAA
This sequence comes from Psychrosphaera sp., assembly GCA_965200905.1. Taxonomy (GTDB): domain Bacteria; phylum Pseudomonadota; class Gammaproteobacteria; order Enterobacterales; family Alteromonadaceae; genus Psychrosphaera. Next base: position 575,433 of record CBDAVN010000003.1, on the reverse strand, counting down.
ACGCCTATGCCTAATACCTTTTTGAAAGAAGAAGCCAATTTGCTACGGTTAACTCCGACCACAAAAGAAATGCTATCTAGGGTTTGTTTTTCACAAAGGTGACTCGTTAAATATTGACAAGCTCTCGTAACAAGTTGTGCTTCTTTGCTAATCAATGACGGGTCTTTGTTGTCACTCACTAGCATTAAACTTATTATTGGCTTTTCCGAACCTATGTTGTCATCAAGATTTAATTGTTGCTCTATATTTTCTTTTAACATCATTACCATGTTGTTATAACTTGATATATTGATCACAGAGTCATGCTCAACTTGATGTTCAGGTAGCTCATTAAACGGCTTAAGCATAAATAAATGTTTTGTTTCAGCGTTCATCTTCCTTCTCCTTAAATTTCATCAAAACTAAAACGCCGATTGCTAATTTATGTATGACAGGAGTCATGAAAGTTAACGCCATAACAATTAATGAATTAACCGCTATAGAGATATTGATATGGAGGCTGTGACTTACTAAGATAAGAAGACTTAAGTACGACATAATTCTTCCCCAGACAGGCTCCGCCCTTTCATCACATGAAAATAATTTAAGTAAACCGTTCGTCTTGTTTTATGATTTTCAATAAGTTTACTTAGGTACACATCAAATGCTTTTGATTGCGTAAGGAAAACTTTTGCAAACGTAAGTATTTAAAGGCCAGTTTTAATTAAAACCGGAAAACGGAAAGAAATATAAAAGTAATGAGTTGATTTTAAGGTATTTTTAAAATGAGGATGTAACTACACACGTTAGTATGCAGTTACATATATGATGTGAATTGAAATTATTTAGATGAAGCTTGCTTTGGGATCACAACGTACTCACCATCGAACTGTGCCACAGGTGTTGTGTCATCTAGCACTTCTACCGATACTTTAATTCGAGCTTTTTTGCCTTGGGCTAGCGGAGCGAAATCACCAGAAACGTTTTCGAACTCTGCCACCGATCTAGGTAGCTCAGTAACTGGCTTGTGATAATGAATATTGGCATCAGCAAGTACAATATCACCTACTATTTTTTCTTCCTTCATCATCAGATGAACTAATCCCCAACCCGTTAGAGTCGCTAGAGAATATATGCTGCCAGCGAACATAGTACCGTGCAGGTTCATATTGGGATTTAGCGATGCGCGGGTTTCAAAGGTATCACCTGTATATTGAAACACTCGAATTCCCATCAACTGGGTGATTGGTATTTGTTGGTGCCAAATATTTTGTAAATCTAAACACCATTGAGGGTTGCGAATAATGACTTCAACATCGTCTAATGATTTGCACATTTGTACATGAGGAATCGAGCCAAATATCTCTGGTGCATCACCAGTGACGACATAACCTAAGTTTTCATAGAAGTTAGTTGCAGTCTTTCTGGCGTTAAGGATCACTCTTTTAACACCTTCTTGCCTAGCAATAGCTTCAAGCGACTCTAACATCATGGTTGCTAGTCCGCGGCGGCGGTGGGCTTCAATTACTGCCATATAGCGAATTTGACTTTCTTCCGCACTAACCAAGTGCAGCCTAGCGACCCCAACCACCTTATCATGTTCATCCACAATCATACGATGCCAAGCATGTTGTTCATATTCGTCTTTTTCAGAACCTCTAGGTTGTTGTAATGGAGCTCTGAGCACCTGCCAACGAATTTCGTAATACTGTTCCCAGTCTTTATCTGATTGCGGGGCTACGACCTGATACATTAAAAACTCCTGTTCACATCTATACTAGACGCCATGATATTTTTCTTTATTATTGTTTCTATCATCAAGTATTTAAGCTGATCCATGAAGTTAGCGCAAACCCTATCACCAGAAAACAGTAAACAAATACTGTATATGAGTAAGCACCAAAACAAGAGCATCGTGGTTTACGAAAACGATGAGTTAATTTGGTTAACTTACGACAGTATATTGCAGTCAGCGATATATAAAGCACCACCGTATCGTTCAGTATTGCCACACACTTATATAATGTTGTTGCCTTTATTACATGATCAAGAACCGACATCTATTTTGGAATTAGGAGCAGGTGCTTTATCTACTCAAAGATACTTAAAAGCAGCTTATCCAGATATTCAGGTCCAAAGCGTCGAATACAACAAGCAAATTATTGATATATGCCGTGACTATTTTCCACTGTTTGAACAGTTAAATGTTGTTCATGCCGATGCGTTTAAGTATGTCGATCAGTTACTGGAAGATCAGCAAAGCTTTGATTGGTTGATGGTTGACTTGTTTTACGGAGTTGAATCGCCAATCCACCAAAATCCAAAAGCTTTTTTGCACAAGTTAACTAAGTTAGTAAATAGTGAGGGGTGGCTAATAATTAATGTATTAACTAAAGAGCCTGAAACTTTATCTGAGTTGACAAAAAGCTTGGCACAGATAACGAAAGGAAAAGTGCATTTATTCGCCGTGCCAGAAATGCAAAATCATATTTTTTTAGTCAAACTAAGTCATGATTTCAACTTCCCTGCAGAAATTGAACAACACAACTTAGCTTAACGAAACTTTAAGCACTTTGTATTACGACTCTTTATTGTCGTTTTTTAATGCTTCGATTTCTTTTTCTAGTTGTTCTAGTTTAGCTCGAGTTCGAGCCAGTACTTGTGTCTGTACATCAAACTCTTCGCGACTTACAACATCGAGTTGACTCAACTTAGCTTGCACCACAGCTTTTACTTTCTCTTCAACATTATCAGCAATGTTTTTTACGCCAGGCGGAATAGCATTAGAAATTTGTTCTGCAATTTGTTCGATTTTTTTACCGTCAATCATGATTGTTCTCTTAATCTTGCTCTGATCTTCTTTAATATGTGGTCAATTGTACGTATTTACATCTGCTTTTACCCAAAAAATATTACAAAGATCATAACTTAGGGTTATAAATTGTAAGACATTTGCCATTACCGATTGTGAGAAATGACGTATTATCTCAGTTAATAATTAAACAACCCATTGTAATTAAAGAACTTTTAAAATAGTTCATTTTTCAAATGTAAAAAAATATTAATTTTGGCTTGAGTCTTCAATTAAAAGCAGTAAATTACTTGTCGTTGCCACGGAACATGAATAAAAAAATGGATTCAACTCAGGAAGTAGTTGTGGTGAAATTTGCGGAGTGTGCGTATGGGCTCCCAGGGAAGAACTAATAAAGCGTCATAGAAGACCGAGCATAACCAAAGACATATATGGATATTAAATAAAAACAAGATGGATAATTGAATCAGTGACGAGACAAGGTGTCGTGCGTTCGGAAGGATTTATCGAAGTTAATATATTTGGTTCCAGCTAATTTTGGATACCTACATAATTCAAGGCGATAGTTGTCACACTATCGCCTTTTTTATTGCCTGCGCTTCAAAACAATTAACGTTTTCCCTCAGTTAGTATAAAATTCAGTTCAATTTCCTTAATATCCACGGCCTGAGAATGACACGTAAGAAAAAATCGAGAAAGATTGGTCAAATTGGTGTGCGTAAGCAAGACACACGCCCAGAAACTAAGACGCCTAATCTTCGTAAGAAAAAAGCGCCTAAAGGCCAAAAGTCAGGTTCTAGAAACAGCTTAATGGAAGAGAACACGTTAGTAACGGGTTCAACTCAAACAGCGAAAAAAGATCCGAAACTGGGCAGTAAGAAAAAGATTGAATTAACCAAGTCAGTCAAGCAAGAAGCTCCTGTTAAAAAACCAGTTCAGAACGATAGAAAACCAGAAGTTAAATTAACTAAAGTTGTAAAGCCTGAGTTTACTCCAGAACAAGAACTGGAAGCGTTAGAAAACGATGAGATGTTAATTGATTTAGCAGAGCGCGTTGAAGATGGTGAATTACTAACTGGTAAAGATGCCAAGTACTTTAACAAACACATGGCTAGATATGACGAGTTATGTGAAATGTTAGGCATAGAGGAAGAAGATGAAGACGATCCTCTAGGTTCTGATCAGTGGGATGATTTGTTAGATAAATAATAGAGAAGCAATATGTTGTATTTCTTTATCGCATTAGGCGTTATCTTAGTTGCAGGACTGGCTTTTTATGCAGGGCAGTTATTGTGGCAACTGAAGCAACAGAAACTAGTGCAGCAAGAACAAAAGGATAAAAGGTTAAAGTACCTAACCGATAGCATCAGCTTAATTGCGAAAGCGATGAAAGAAGAGCAATGTGAATTATCTGAAGGTGTCCTTAGAGTGTGGGTATTACTTGATCACTATAATTCTGAGCAGGAAGCACCAAAAGACTATCCAAGTTTATATCCAGGCTTTGCTGCTTTGTACGATGTTATCAAAGATATGCCAACCCATGAAGCTCGTAAAAAGCAAGGTAAGCAGGAACGATTCAAAATGGATGTTACTCGTTGGGATGCAGAAAAAGAACACAATGAACAGATCACTACCGATATAGGTAAGATAATCGAAGAGTTCAATTAAAAATGGAGGCAATCGCCTCCATTTTTTATCTTAGTAAACTAAGAATTAACGTTCACCTTGGACTTCAAAGTGGTCACTTGCCAACTTAGCCAGACCATCTTCACCTACTTGCCAATGTTCTCTATGAACAACACCAAATGCTTTGTTCATCGTCCAGCTTGAAGTAAGAATATAACCATCTTCCCCTTCTGCTTCCCATGTTACGTCTGTGTAATCAACGTCAGCAAAACCTTGATCAATGATGTTTTGCCAAAATGCTTGAATCGCGTCTTTGCCTTCGAAAGTACCGAAAGGTTCAGCCTTCATAACGCAATTGTCTTGATATTGTTCAGCACAGCCTTTGGCATCTTGCTTATTGAATGCTTGTTGCCACGCAGCGATACCTTTTTTACACGCTTCTAATACTTTATTGTCAGTCATCTTTAAATCCTCAACCTGTGAATATGTGACTAAAGTACCCTTATCTATTAACAGGAAAAACAGCTACAATAAAAATAACTGTTTAATAAAACCGAACAATTAACATGAATAAATTAAGGCAAATGACTATTTTCGCAATCATTGTGGAACAAGGCTCTATTTCTTCAGCTGCAGAACAATTGAATTTATCAAAGTCCGTCATTAGCCAACATTTAAAAGTATTGGAGCAAGAGTTAGGTCTAACCTTATTGAAACGAACGACAAGACGACAAACACTTACCGATGCTGGCGCACAGTTTTACCAAAAGTGTAAACATTTAAATGATATCGCTGATGCTGCATGGCAACAGTTAGAACCTCTTAAGACCGAAGCTCAGGGGAAAATCAAAATAACCGCATCGCACGCGTTGATGGATACATTAGTAGTACCTGCCATTGTTGAATTGTTAAAACAACATCCTAAATTACAACCTGAGTTAATTAGCGAAGATAAACACTTAGACTTTATGGAGCACAATATAGATTTAGCCATTCGAGTGGGGGTATCAGCAGACAGTAACTACAAACAGAAAAAGCTAGGCAGTTTTAGAGACATTCTGTGTGGAACTCCACCACTAGTCACTGGTGCTGAACTCGAGCAACTACCCTACGTAGCAAACTCCTGGCAAGGGCAAACAATACATCATGAGTTTTCAACTAAGTCAGGTAAAGTTTGGCACTACAAAAACAAACCTAGCTATATCGCTAATTCATTTCATAGCTGTTTATCTCTCATTCGCTCAGGTGCAGGGATTGGCTTGATACCTAGTATATATTTTGACAAAAAAGAAGATGATTTAATAAATCTGGTGCCGGATATGGATTTACCAGAAAATCCAATTTACGCGTTACACCCATTTACTAACAACACGCCAGTAAATGTAAAAGTGTGCTCTGCTGCCATTGAACGACAATTACTTAAACAGCAGAGCAAATAGTATTAGTTGTTTAGCTGGCCTAGTAGTTTGTCTTTCTTTTGCCAAAGGTCATTTAGCCAAGTTTGAAACCTAGCTTTGTGGATATCATCATTAAAGTAATCGCCAGTATGGGCTTCAGTTACTTCCATCAGCTCAACATTAACTTGAATGCGCTTCATTTTACCTAACAGCATGTCCTTGGCTGGTTCTTCATTATCTGGGTAATTTACCGTTACATTCAGCATGCCCGAAAACAAATGCCCCATTGCGCTCAAAGTAAAGGCAATGCCACCAGCTTTAGGTTCTAACAAGTGGTTAAATTGACTCTTTGTTTTTTCACGTTTTTCTGCAGTACAGCGAGTCCCTTCAACAAAATTAATAATGGTGGTAGGAATGTTCTTAAACTTCTCACAAGAACGCTTAGTGCTAATTATATCTTGGCCTTTCTTTTCCGGATATTTTTCAATATAGCTGCGGCTATAGCGTTTCATAAATGGCATATCCATCGCCCAAGCAGCCATACCAATAAATGGTACTTTCTTTAATTCATCTTTTAAAAAGAATTTAGGTGATGGTAAACGGTTTAAAGCCAGTTGAGTGATAACCATAATATCCACCCAGCTAATGTGATTACAAATAAGTAAGTACCAACCTTTCTTATCAAATTTGTCTTCACCATCAATTTGCCATTCAACTGGATTGGTCAGGTTAATAATTAATAAATTAAATAATGCCCAAGCTCGCCATAAGCCATTAATAAAGAAGTTCAGCACTACTGTGATTGGTTTAATTGGCAAAACTAATTTAAGTAAACCAAATACAAAAATTGACGAGCCAATGACGGCTGCATTAATAAAAAACAAAGGCGTAGTAATAAATACCAGCACAAATGAAGGCAAAAACGATAACATGTAACTTCCCTAATTTACTGCTTGAGCCGACTGACTCTTCAGGTCTTGTAAAGTATGCTGCTTCTGAAGCCACAAGTTATTTACCCATGTATGAAGCTGCTTTTTATACTCTTTATCAGACGCATAATCGCCAATTAAATCTGGCGTGATGTCCATCACATTAACATTCATATAAACATTACGCACCTTACCCGATAAAAATTGCCAGAAGGTAGGAATTTGCTGTGGGTAGTGAATGGTCACATCCACAACCTTATGCAGTTGCTCACCCATTACCGTTAACACAAAGCCTATACCGCCAGATTTTGGCTTTAATAGCCCATCAAATGGACTGGATTGACGCTTGTGTTTTTGTTCAGTAAAACGTGTCCCTTCCATGAAGTTCATCACTGAAACAGGCTTAAACTTAAACTTCTCGCAGGCTTTTTTTGTCGTTTCTAAGTCTTTACCCTTTAAATGCGGATTTTTCGCTAAGAAGGATTTGCTGTAACGACGCATAAATGGAAAGTCTAATGCCCACCATGCTAAACCTAAAATAGGTACGTAAATTAACTCTTTTTTCAAAAAGAACTTTAAAAATGGGACCTTGCCATTGAGCACACGCTGTAATACCAAAATATCAACCCATGACTGATGATTTGATACGACTAGATACCAATCTTTCGGCGTCAAACTTTCCGTGCCTGTTACATGTATCTTTGTTTTTGTCGTTAGCTTTTGAATTAAGGTATTTACACTTATCCAACGGCTGGCACAAAAATCCAAGACCGCGCTAATAAGACCTCGTAACGCCTTTATTGGAATAAGTTTAAATACAGATAACAAGAAAATAGGCGTAGCCCAAAACAAGGTATTCACTACATATAATGTAAAACCAACTGTTGCCCTAACAATGCCAAGTACTGCCATTAGCATTCATTTCCTCTCTCATTTTCAAAATAGGTATACCCTTCTAAGCCCAACTGTAACTGCTCAATATAACTTTGCTTTTGTTGCTCTGAGATATCCGTTTGGCTTAACTGCTGAATATAACTTTCAGCTAACTTCTCCGGCTCGAAATGCACGTGTTTTAGTACGTCAGTGACACTTTCACCTTTAATTAGTTTAGTCAGTCGATAACCTTCCTTTTCTGACTCATCAATTTCTACGTGAACTGAGTCTGTATCTCCAAATAAATTGTGTAAGTCACCCAAGATTTCTTGATAAGCACCAACCATAAACATGCCAATTAAGTAATCACACTGACCTTGATACTTAGGTAGCGGTAAACTGGTTTCAATGCCAGCACCGTCTGCATACTGTTTGATTTGACCGTCAGAATCACATGTGATGTCTTGGATCACTGCCCTTGAACTTAGCTCTTGGTCCAAATATTTTAATGGCATGATTGGGAACAGCTGTTCAATTCCCCAGACATCAGGTAAAGATTGAAACAATGAGAAATTAACAAACATTTTATCCGCTAACTTTTCGTTCAACTCGTCTAGTACGTCACGGTGTGCACGAGATTTAATATCGAGTAACTTTTGCACTCGTTTTAAGATGGCAAAGTAAATTTGCTCAACCTTTGCCCATTGCATCATCCCCATTAAACCCACGACATACTTTTGGTGAGCATCAGAGAATAAATGAATGGCATCGTGATACGCTTCTAATACATTGCGCTTATCTGTTGATTGATAAGTACGCCATAGCTCTTGATAAATACTGTCATCGGCCTCTTCTGCTGGTGCTACTTCAACAGGTACTGGCGCTTTTTCTATATCAATCACATCTGTGATCAACATAGCGTGGTGTGCTGTCATTGCTCGACCCGATTCGGTAATAATATTTGGATGTGGCAACTGTTTTTGTTCACAAATTTCGGCAATTGGGCCAACTACGTTGTTTGCGTATTCTTCTACTGTGTAGTTCATAGAACAACTGCTGCGAGAGCCAGAGCCTTCATAGTCAACACCTAAACCACCACCAACATCGATAGTTGAAATAGGTACTCCAAGCTCAGCTAACTCTGCATAATGTCTAGCACACTCTCTAATTGCATTGTGAATATCACGAATATTGGCTATCTGTGAACCAATATGGAAGTGCACCAAATTCAAATACGATAACTTATCAACCTGCTTTAATTGCTCAATGATAGCTAATACCTGTGTTGCAGACAGGCCAAACTTACCTTTTTCACCACCCGTATTTTGCCACTTACCTTTGCCTACTGAGTTAAGACGAATACGAATGCCAATGCTAGGAGTAAAACCAATTGTTTGTGCAGCCTCTAAAAGCACATCCAGTTCAGATAGCTTTTCAATAACAACATGTACTTTGTGACCCATAGCTTGACCAATGCAAGCCAGTCGCATGAACTCGCCATCTTTGTAACCGTTACAAACAATCTTGATAGGTTTATTTGCAACACCAAGGACAGCCATTAATTCTGGTTTACTGCCCGCTTCTAAACCAACTTTACCTGAACTGTGTTTTACCAGCTTGTCTACAACGGAGAATTGCTGATTAACTTTAATTGGGTATACCGCAGTAAATTCACCACCAAAGTTTCTCGCTTTCTTGGCTTGGCGAAATGCATTGATCAAGTTATCAGCACGGTGTGACAAGATGTCGGTGAAACGAACCAAAATTGGTAGTGATAACCCCTGCTCTTTTAGGTTATGAGCGAGTTTTGGTAAATTAATGGCGCCTGCCGTTTTTTTGGCCAATGGCGTAGCTATCACTTCACCTTGATTATCTATATTGAAATATCCTTCACTCCAACGTTCAACGTTATAAACAGACTTGGCGATTTCAATATTTTTCATTGGCTTGGTCTTCTTTTGTTCGGGTTATAAGAGCGATATTTTATCTCACAAAAGCTTTGCTTTTGAAGCATATTCATAAGTTTAATTTTACCTGCGTTAGCGTCAATTAATCACTTTGTTTATGCAGATTGCTTTAATTGATTGCACCTATCAGCAAGATGTCCGAAAATAACGCCCATTATTCAAGTCCCTTTTGGAGAAGCTTCATGTCTCAATCAAGCGACAACAACCCAAATTTATCGAATCAAGAATGGTGCACAGAAATTAATGGTGACAGTGCATTTGGCTTAAAGATCAAATCTAAACTAGCGTCTAAGCAGTCTGAGTTTCAACTAGTTGAAATTTATGAAACAGAATCGTTTGGCAACCTAATGATGATTGATGGCTGCACTATGGTCAGTACTCGTGAAAACTTTTTGTATCACGAAATGATGAGCCACCCTGCTTTATTCACACACCCAGCACCTAAAACAGTAGTGATCATTGGTGGTGGTGATTGCGGTACTTTGCGTGAAGTATTGCGTCACCCTGACGTAGAAAAAGCGTATCAAATTGACATTGATAAAGTCGTAACTGAAATGGCAGAACAGTACTTCCCAGAGTTATGCGAATCTAACAATGACCCAAGAGCTGACATCCAATTTGATGACGGCATTAAGTTTATGGCTGACGCTGCTGATGAGTCTATCGATGTGATCATTGTTGATTCAACCGATCCTGTAGGCCCAGGCGAAGGTTTGTTTAACCACGCTTTTTACAGTAACTGTTTACGTGCATTAAAGTCTGACGGTATTTTTGTACAACAAAGCGAATCGCCACTATTGCATTTAAAGCTATTGAACGAAATGCGCGATGCTATGACAGAGGTTGGTTTCAGTGACTTACAGCACTTAAACTTCCCACAAATGATCTACCCATCAGGTTGGTGGAGTGCAACATTAGCTAAGAAGTCTGGCAAATTTGACGGTTTCAGAACTGAAGAAGCGAAACAAGCTGCGATTGATTGGAATTTAGAGTACTACAATGCAGAGGTTCACCAAGGTGCTGCCGCGTTACCAAACTTCTTAAAGAAGTCATTCTCTAAGTAATAATCCTAAACAGAGAATAACTATCTAGAGGCTCTGATGAATATTCAGAGCCTCTAACTGTCTGGCTCAATCCAAATTGAATCAGTGTAGTGTTCAAACTGCAAAATATACTGCTTTCCTTTCTTTCTATATCTAACCTGGTGCCTGTCCATACCATAGTCTTTAACGACAATATCACCCTGCTCTTGTGCCATGAATTGCTCGACAAATTCAGGAAAAGCTTGCCAATCAGGAAACGGCGTCACCTCTAACATGGCAATACCTAAATCCGGCCTTAATTGTTTTTTATAACTATACTTCACTGCTTTTCTCTACTACTGGCTGAGATGGTCTGGTCCAAATGAAAACCAATACGCCCGAGATCATTAATAAAATAACAAATACGTAAATAGCTGGGATGGAAACAAAATATAAAGACAAACTGATCATGGCTAACATAGAGACGGTTGCCAAAATTTTTGCTTTTAATTGGATCACACCATGGCGTTGCCAGTCTTTTACTAACGGACCAAACACCTTGTGGTTTAACAACCAAGAGTGAAAACGCTTTGAACTTTTGGAAAAGCAAAATGCGGACAGTAAGACAAACGGAGTGGTTGGTAATAAAGGTAAAACAATACCTAAAACCCCTAGGGCTAAACTGATCCAGCCAACGATAAAGTACCCTAATTTGCGATAACTCACTGTATATTTATCAATTCACATTTCACTCTGGTGGGACTATGCTACCAATTCTCAGTTAAGAAGTAATTGAATTATTTTTATGGACTTACAAGCACTCACAAAACAAATTGAAGGGTTAGAAAGCGAACCTCCATTTGACAGTTGGCAACCGCAAAACTGTGGTGAAATTGACATAGAAATAAAAGCCGATGGCACATGGTTTCATAACGGTTCACCTATCGGACGCATTGGTTTGGTCAAACTCTTTGCTCAGGTGTTAGTGAAAGAACAGGATGGTTACTATTTAAAAACGCCTGTAGAAAAAATGAAAATAAAGGTCGAAAGTACCCCTTTTATCATAAACCAGTGGCAACTTCACATCACCGAGCAAGGCCCTGCGATTGAAGTTACGTCTAACCTAGATCACAAAGCAATCATCAGCGAACAACATCCACTGAAAGTAGAAGGTGAACAATCCGATCCACTACTAACGGTGACGCTTCATCGTGGCCTAAGCGCCAAAGTACATCGTAATGTCTACTACCAGTGGATTGAACAAGCACAAGAAAAAACAATAAAAAATAAAACCCATTTAGTGATCAAAAGTGCAGGCCAAGACTTTTCACTTGGCCAGCTTGATTAAAATGGAATAAATGTCAGGAAACAAAATGAAAACTAAACTAACAGCCACGGCAAGCCTATTGCTAAGCGCATTTGCGCTAAATGCACATGCTGCCACCTATATTCATGCGGGCACATTAATCGATGGTATATCAGCAAAAGCCAAAACTGAAAAAACCATCATAGTCGAAGACAATAAGATCATTGCGATTAAGTCAGGTTACATTACACCAAACGCTGGGGATCGTTTGGTGGATGCTAAAGACAAAACAGTGATGCCAGGTTTAATGGATATGCACACCCATTTGAGCATGGAATTCAGCAAAAGTAGCTATTCGGATGGCTACCGATTAAACGCTGCAGATTATGCTTATAAATCCGTTGGCTTTGCCAAAAAAACACTAGATGCAGGTTTTACCACGGTTAGAGATTTAGGTGATCAATACAACGTTACTGTGTCACTTCGAAACGCAATCAACCAAGGCTTAATAGAAGGTCCAAGAATATACACAGCTGCTAAATCGATTGCGACAACAGGCGGTCATGCCGACTCAACAAACGGCCACGCCGCTAAATTTAATCTCGACCCAGGTCCAAAACAAGGCGTGATTAATGGTACGGAAGACGCTTACAAAGCAGTTAGGCAAAGATATAAAGATGGTGCTGACCTAATTAAAATTACCGCTACAGGTGGCGTTTTAAGTGTCGCAAAAAACGGGCAGAATCCTCAATTTACCGAATCCGAGGTAGCAGCAATTGTTGATGCAGCAAAAGACTACGGTTTTACCGTGGCCGTTCACGCTCATGGTAAAGAAGGTATGGAGCGAGCAATCAAAGCGGGCGTAAGCTCAATTGAGCACGGCACTTACATGTCTAAAAACACCATGAAGTTAATGAAAAAACACGGCACATATTACGTACCAACTATAAGTGCTGGTAAGTTTGTCGCAGAAAAGGCCGCAATTGATGGTTACTACCCAGCTATTGTGCAACCAAAAGCTGCAGCTATTGGCCCTAAAATTCAAGATACTTTCACAAGAGCACATAAAGCTGGTGTGAATATCGCTTTTGGTACCGATGCTGGCGTATTTCCTCACGGCGATAACTGGAAAGAATTCGTCTATATGACAGAAGCAGGTATGTCGGTAATGGATGCAATTAAATCAGCTACTATGGGGGCTGCATCATTATTAAATATTGACCAAGAGTTAGGTTCAATTGAGTCTGGCAAGCTTGCCGATATTATTGCGGTTGATGGGAACCCACTTGAAGATATCACCAGCATGAACAAAGTCAGCTTTGTTATGAAAAACGGTGAAGTATTTAAGTAATAACTCGAAGAAAAATAATAGCTTAGTTTAACTAGGCTATTTTTTTAGTTTTTAATTACCCATTTTAGAAACATGTACTATATTTATTTTTAAAGGGATTTACGGGATGACAGGATGTCACTTTTCAGAAAGCAGGTTGTTAATAACCAGTACGATAAAACATGGGGACAGGTAAATCTGTCACAACCTATCTCATACCGAATACTTAGCCTTGTATTTGTCACGCTAGTCGCAGTTGCCGTTATTTTCCTTTTTTCGGCTCAATATCATAGGAAAGAACGAGTAACAGGTATTATTTTGCCAGAAAAAGGAGTCATTGATCTTTTCTCTCCCGGTCGGCTGTTGATCAAAGAAAAGTATGTACAACAAGGAACAAGTGTAAGCAAAGGACAACCTTTATTTCTATTGTCTGCACCAGTGCATTTACACAATGGAGAAAGCGAAACTCAGTTAGCAATTGAAGAGTTAAGCAAACAAATTAGCTTGCTCAACAAGCAGTACAAAAGAATTAAACAGAATGAAAAGCAAAGCCTAGCTCACTTGTCTAAGACAGCAGAAGCACAAAAACTTCAAGCAAATATACTGCAACAAGAACTCGAAGCAATCCAAGCTAGAGCCAACATTAATCAAACACGGATAGACAAACATAAAGCGATACTGAAGTCGGGCTTAGTCAGTGAAAATTTATTTAATCAGCTTAAAGAGCAGCAACACAGCTTGTTGCAAGAATCTCACAACACAACTAGGCTGATAAAAAACGCAGAACAACAACTACAGCAAACCTTATTCGAAATTGCATCTTTGCCAATGGATACTCAACAAGAGTTAGACCGAATAGCGTTAACCACCTCTGAACGAGAACAAGCACTGACCAAGTTAAAAGCATCGGATCAAGTTCTTATCACAGCTCCCATTTCAGGGACAATTGCCACACTGGATGTTTACGATAATCAATGGCTTAGACCACAACAATTAATGCTAACAATACTGCCTGAAACCGCATCTTTGTATGCTGAACTTTATGTGCCAACTCGAGCATTTGGCTTCGTGGCAGAAGGTCAGCAAACCAAAGTAAAGCTTGATGCCTTTCCATTTCAAAAGTTTGGCTTTATGGCGGGTACAGTGATTAACAAATCTAGCCACACAAACTCGCCAGTAGCAGGTTCAGCCCCACTACAGGATCTTAATTACAAGGTAAAAGTTAAGCTTGATAAGCAAACAATCACGGCCTACGGCCAAGAGGTGAGGTTGCATTCAGGAATGAAACTGGTAGCAGACATCATGATTGACACAAGGAGCTTAATGGAATGGTTACTCGCTCCTCTTTACAGCTTAAAGGACTAGGTTATGGATACAATTTTGCAATCAGAAGCCGCGGAGTGTGGCCTAGCATCTCTAGCTATGGTGGCCTCACATCATGGTTATCAGTCGGATTTAAACTCGCTAAGGAAGTCGTTCCCTCAATCGCTAAAAGGCTTAAATTTACAGCAGTTGATGGCGATTGCAGAACAACTCAAACTTGGTTCGAGAGCATTGAAACTAGAGATGAAACATATAGGAAAATTACAGCTGCCATGCATCTTACACTGGGATATGAATCACTTTGTTGTACTAGAAAAAGTCCAAGCCAACAAAGTCACTGTGCAAGACCCTGCAATTGGCAAAAGACAATTTTCACTAAAACAATTAGCAGAGCACTTCACTGGTATTGCATTAGAGCTCACTCCTACAGAAGATTTTACAACTCAAGATACAAGGCAACGCCAATCAATACTCTCTTTAATAAAAACCAGCAAAGGCATATCTACCTTCTTAGTTCAATTAGTCTGCTTATCGGTTGTGCTACAACTTTTTGCACTTGCAGGGCCTTACTATATGCAGCTGATCATTGACGATGTGTTGTTAAACCAAGATACCAACTTACTTACCGTATTAGCCATCGCCTTTTTCACCATTGCCATATTCAACGCGATTATTACCTTGCTCAGACAATTCATTGTTATCCATCTTGGCGCGAGCCTGAACCAGCAATTGGCATTTAACTTATTTAGGCACTTACTGCGCTTACCCATCGACTATTTTCAAAAACGACATATAGGCGACATCGTTTCGCGATTTTCATCTTTGCAATATTTAAAACAATTAGTAACGACTAGTATGGTTGAGGCGGTCATTGATGGACTAATGGCATTAACGACACTAGTTTTGATTTATCTATACAACGCCAAACTGGCATTAATCGTTACCTCAGTATTAGTTTTGTATTTACTGGTAAGACTCATCTGGTACCGCCCCCTTTATTACAGCTCTGAAGAAGCAATCATTCAAAGAGCCAAAGAACAAAGCCACTTTATGGAGTCAATAAGAGGGATCCAAACAATTAAACTGGCTGCATTAGAAGTCAAGCGACAAGGGCTTTGGCGCAACCAGTACACCGCAGCATTAAATCAAGAAGTTAAAATAGACAGATTAAAAGCGGGTTATCAACTAGCAAACAATCTACTTTTTGGTCTAGAAAACGTGATCGTTATTTACCTTGCAGCTGACCTTATCCTGCAAAGGGATAGCTTCACATTAGGTATGCTCACTGCGTTTATTGCATATAAATCACAACTGACACAAAGGTTTGCTTCCTTAGTAGAGAAACTCATTGAGTATAAATTAGCAAAACTGCATTTTCAGCGATTAGCCGATATCACAGAAACTGAGTCTGAAAAAGTTGAGCTCCACGGATTAAAGCCCAAATTAAAAGGAGAAATTGTATTAACAGGACTCAATTTCAAATATACCGAAGCCGAGCCTTATGTCATTGAAGACCTAAATTTAAAAGTTGATGCAGGCTGTTCAGTAGCAATTATTGGCGCATCAGGCTGTGGAAAATCTACGCTTTTGAAACTCATGTTAGGGTTACTGCCTTCATCGTCCGGTAAATTAAAATTTGATGATGTTGAAATGAAGCAAATGAGTCAGCTTCACTTTCGAGAGCAAATCGCAACAGTAATGCAAGACGACGAGTTATTAAGTGGCAGTATTGCTGAAAACATATGCCAATTTGATCCGCAAATGGATTTTGAGCGAGTGGTTGAAGTTGCCAAAAAAGCTGCAATTCATAATGACATTCTTGCTATGCCTATGAACTACCACTCACTTATTGGAGATATGGGCGCGTCGCTGTCTGGAGGACAAAAACAAAGAGTATTATTAGCTAGAGCCTTATATCGAGATCCCAAAATACTATTTCTGGATGAAGCAACCTCACACCTAGATATAGCAACAGAGCATATCATTAACCAAAACATTAATCGGTTACAGATAACTCGAGTAATGATTGCCCATAGACCAGAAACAATAGCGATGGCAGACCATGTCTACGAACTAGTGAACGGAAAACTATCTCAACTAAAATAAAAACATGACTGAGCAAATACCTTAATAACTGCCATAAAGAGAAACTTTTAAGTATATATTTGTGTATTACTTAAAATATTAAAGATCACAGAAGTTTAGAAATAGTCTCATAAATCTCGGCAGCTTTTACCGGACTTAAGTTGCCTCGAATATTACTTTGACCAGTTGTCACTGATACTCGGATCTGTTCCGCGGCGATGGTTGAATTTGTTGGTGAGTTATTTGCTCTTTCTGTCGACTCTGCATTGTTCAGGGATAGTTCTGCAGCTGTGGGGATTTGAGTTTGTCTGTCTAAGGTTTGGGCAGCGTCCGTTCTAGCAACATCTTGTCGAGTTACCCTTGTTTGTTCAATACCTGCAGTGACTGGAATTGAATTTGTTACGTTCATCTTTGCAATACCTCTACCCTAATAGTCAGTATAGCGAAGATTTGGTTATTTTCTACCCGCTTAGCGCAACAAAAAAGCCGCTCATCTTATTCAGACTGAGCGGCTTGTATAGAGTCTATAGCTTAGTGAATGCCTAGCTTCTTCTCTAGATAGTGGATGTTCGTTCCACCATTTTGGAAGTGCTCGTCATCCATGATGTTTTGCTGTAGCGGTACGTTTGTTTTAATACCGCCAATTAGCAACTCATCTAATGCATGTTGCATACGCTTAATTGCAATACCACGGCTCTCACCATAAGTGATTAACTTACCGATCATTGAATCGTAGTTAGGTGGCACTTTGTAGTTAGTGTAAACGTGTGAGTCCCAACGAACACCTAAACCACCAGGCGAGTGGAAACGGGTAATTTCACCAGCACATGGAATAAATGTATCAGGATCTTCAGCGTTAATACGACACTCAATCGCATGGCCGCGAATTTGAATGTCTTCTTGCGTAATTGATAACGGCTGACCCGCTGCAACACGGATTTGTTCTTTTACTAAGTCAACGCCTGTTACCATTTCAGTAACTGGGTGCTCAACCTGAATACGAGTGTTCATTTCAATAAAGTAGAACTCACCGTTTTCGTATAAGAACTCAAAAGTACCCGCGCCACGGTAACCAATTTCAATACATGCACGAACACAGCGATCACCGATGTACTTACGCAACTCAGGTGTAATACCTGGAGCAGGCGCTTCTTCAACTACTTTTTGGTGACGACGCTGCATTGAACAATCACGTTCACCTAAATGAACTGCACTACCTTGGCCGTCGGCTAATACTTGAATCTCAATGTGACGAGGGTTTTCTAGGAATTTTTCCATGTAAACCATGTCATTACCGAACGCTGCACCAGCTTCTGCTTTTGTTAAAGCGATAGACTCAACGAGTTCATCTTCACTTCTAACAACTCGCATACCACGACCGCCGCCGCCGCCAGCCGCTTTAACGATTAGTGGATAGCCAATGCGCTTAGCAATTGATTTGTTGGTTTCTGCATCGTCACCTAGCTCACCATCTGAGCCAGGAACACAAGGAACCCCTGCTTTTTTCATAGCGTCAATTGCCGACACTTTATCACCCATAAGACGAATGGTGTCGCCAGTTGGACCGATAAAGATCAGGCCACTTTGCTCAACTTGGTCAGCAAAGTCCGCGTTTTCTGCAAGGAAACCATAACCAGGGTGAATAGCTACTGCATCAGTAACTTCCGCCGCAGCAATAATACGAGGAATATTTAAGTAACTCTCTGTCGCTGGTGCTTTACCAATACAGATAGTTTCATCAGCAAGTAAAACGTGTTTTAAGGTTTTATCTGCTACCGAATGAACCGCTACCGTTTTAATGCCTAACTCTTTACAAGCTCGCAAAATACGAAGTGCAATTTCACCTCGGTTTGCGATGACAATTTTATCTATCATAACGCGCCTCTACTATTCAATGATGAATAGCGGTTGATCAAATTCAACAGGCTCTTCGTTATCAACTAAAATGGCTTTGATCACACCAGCTTTATCAGACTCAATTTGGTTCATCATTTTCATTGCTTCAACAATACAAAGCGTATCGCCAACGTTTACTTGCTGACCTACTTCAGCAAACGCTGGTGAAGAAGGTGAAGATGCGCGGTAGAAAGTACCAACCATAGGAGACTTAACTTGGTGGCCAGCTGGCGCAGCAGGTGCACTTTCAGTAGCTGCTGGTGCTGGTGCCGCTGCAGCAGGAGCTGGTGCAGCCGCAGGAGCAGCTTGAACAACAGGAGCAGCTTGTACCAATTTGAGTTGGCGCACCAGAAATACGGATTGATTCTTCACCCTGCGTGATCTCAATCTCACCTACACCTGACTCTTTAACCATATCGATTAATGTTCTGATCTTACGAATATCCATAAAAACCTTACCTACTGATTTATTGTAATTTTATGATTTACTTAGGATTGAGTGGGCTTTGCGTAACGCAAATTCATAGCCATCAACACCAAAGCCACAGATCACACCTAGTGCTTTATCACTTAAATATGATTTGTGTCTGAATTCTTCACGGGCATGAACATTTGATAAATGCACTTCAATAAATGGAATGTCCACACCTAATAACGCGTCTCTTAGTGCAATGCTGGTATGTGTGAAAGCAGCAGGGTTAATCAGAATAAAGTCAATGTCACCCATAGCTTGATGGATACGATTGATAAGTTCTGCTTCTGAATTGGTTTGTAAGTGTTGTAACTCAATAGACAAAGACTGTGCTATTGCTGTTACATTACTAACTATCTCATCCAGTGTTTGTGAGCCGTAAATTTCTGGTTCACGTCGCCCCAACAAGTTTAAATTTGGACCATTTAATAACAAAACTTTCTTATTTGCTGACATCTCACCGCCTTCTTCGCGCATCTTGCACTTATAAACATAAAACTTGATTTTTGCGGTGCAAAAACCACAAATCACTGACTAAGTTAAACGTTAATGTGACATTATAGATAAATCAAGACAATTAGCAGCAAAATACTGGTCTAATCACAGAACTTGACTCGAGGGAGCCTGACAGAAGTGGTGATAAACAGGGGAACTATAGGCAATTACCTGACAATTAGCCAAGAGTATGCTCGCTCTCTTTCGTCCATGAAACCATGATGTATATGGATATACTGAGTGCCAGTAGTTTGTCTGGAACAAACTTGGCCGACATACTTACATCCATGTAAGCAAAAAGCCCCTGTTAGCCTTAAAGCAAACAGGGGCTTTTCGCGAAGTCTTCAACTACAGAAGGTTGTTTAGATGTTGGCTAAAGTCTTCAGCACCTAAGAACCCAGTAACTCTGTTTGCAGTTAACTCTTGTCCGTTTTGATCAAAGAACATGATGGTAGGTAAACCGAACACAGCGTACTCTTCTAAAATAGCAATATCGGCATCAGTATTGTCTGTCATATCAACTTGTAACAACACCATTCTAGACATTAAGCTTTTTACTGTTGGGTCTGGGAATGTGTATTTCTCAAATTCTTTACAAGCAATACACCAATCAGCGTACAAATCTAACATCACAATTTTGTTTTGTTGTGAGGCTTCGGCAACTGCTGCGTTAATCTCATCAACTGTTTTCACCAATTTAAAGTGACCATTATTTTCGTGCGAAACTTGTGCTTGAGCAGTGTGAGATACCACATTA
This sequence comes from Psychrosphaera sp., assembly GCA_965200905.1. GTDB lineage: Bacteria > Pseudomonadota > Gammaproteobacteria > Enterobacterales > Alteromonadaceae > Psychrosphaera. The sequence goes on along the minus strand of CBDAVN010000003.1, from coordinate 555,164 downwards.
GTTTGGATCATAGGTTTGAATAACAATATCAGACCTAGCGCTAACATCAGGTTTTTAGTCAACCAAAAACCACCTTTAACACCTGCTTTTTCAGTCTGTTCGTACTGCGAGTGCATGTAACCTGCAAAAATAAGAGCAAGTACTGCCGCGCCAATCATTACATATTGCTCATCAACAATACGCTCTAATAGAATCAATGGAATAGTCAGTAGAATAAAGCCAAACACAACTTTAACCACATTCATCCAGTTACCCGCTTTCGGTAGTAAGTTACCACCAGATGCGCCAATCAATAGTAATGGCAAGCCCATACCTAAACTAAGTACGTATAGTGTAATAAAGCCAATGAATAGATCACCAGTCTGAGCAACGTATAACAACGCGCCAGTTAATGGAGCTGTTGTACATGGCGAAGCGATTAGGCCACTCAATGCGCCCATCAAGAATACACCTGTAACGTTACCTGATTTTTGTTTGTTACTTACTTCAGTTAATTTACTGGTCCAGCTTTGTGGTAACTGCAAATTAATCCAGCCAAACATAGAAGCGGCTAGGAATAAGAAAAGAATACTTACCGCAATAAGCACCGATGGATGTTGTAAGTAACCTTGGAATTGGCTACCCATGCTTGCGATAACCAAACCCAATAATGAATAGGTTAATGCCATACCTTGAACGTAAATGAACGAAAGGTATAAGCCCTTTTTCGTAGTTAAGTTCTTTTGACCAGCGATGATCCCTGACAGAATTGGGAACATAGGAAATACACATGGAGTGAATGCTAGACCAGCTCCCAAACCAAAGAAGATTAATAACGTCCAAAGTAAACTTTGATTCGATAACGCGTCTGCAAGTTGGTTTTGGCTAGATACAGGTTGTTCAACAGAAGTTGAATTTTGATTTGTCTCTTCAGCTGCTGGTGTTAACGCAGCTGCCATATCTTGGCTGTCTGCCACAGGCTCAAGCATGACTTTTTTAACAACTGGGTTATAACACAAACCGGCTTTCGCACAGCCTTGATATCTAACGCTTAATATCGAGTTTTCACCAACATTGTTCACTTCAACTTCTAAATCGGCATTAAAGAAATAAACATCAGTGATACCAAAAAATTCGTCTTCAATTTGAGTTGCACTTGGTTTTTTAACTTGACCTAACTCGCCGTTTTCAACCGCAAATTGATACTTATCGGCATACATATAGTAGCCATCAGCAATCAGCCAATTAAGTTCTACTGTATTGCCCTTTTGTTGATAGCTGAACTGAAACGCGTCATCAACGTCCAAAAACTCTTGTTGTTTTTTGAAGATTGAATCTAGTGGATCACTTGCTAGTGATGAAAAAGATACGATTGTTAACAGCAGCCAAAAGCGCATTAACAATTTGAAACTCGATTTTAAAAGCATTACTTCTCGCCTGTTGATAAATGTTCAGCTAACCAATTTAAGTACGCACCATGACCTTGTTGAATATCCAGAGCAATAACCTCTGGTACTTCATACGGGTGATGCTGGCATACATAAGACTCTACTTTTGGATAATTAATTTCATCGGTTTTAATAAAAAGTTGTACTTCCGCCGATTGTTCTATTTTTCCTTGCCACTTATACAAGGAAACCATATTCGGAATTAGATTCACACAAGCTGCCAAATTAGATCCTAATAACCCTTCTGCAATTGTATGAGCGGATGGCAGATCCGGGCAGGTAGTCAGAACGAATTTAAAAGACATAATGTTTACACATTCAGTTACAATAAGGATGTACTCACTGTACTTGATAACATCACGCTTGTCCCATACTTATAGGTGACGAGCATGCATATTAAGATGTGTGAACTAGCTATACCGCAAACCGTAAGTAATACTGATGTAAATTATTGCGGTAGTTAATTAGAGAGAAATATATGCCTTTGTTTTTAATTTTTGTTTTAGTGCCCCTGATTGAACTGATGATCTTAATCGAGATGGGTGGCATCATTGGGTCGGCTTGGACATTCATTATTATTATCGCTACAGCATTAATTGGTACCCGTCTAGTTAAACAGCAAGGATTTCAAACTTGGGCCAACATTCAACAAGAAATGGCAACTGGACAATTGCCAGCCCGTTCTTTGTTTGACGGTATTTGTATTCTAATTTCTGGAGTATTACTTATCACTCCAGGCTTTATCACTGACACAGTTGGCTTTTTATTGGTTACTCCACCGTTTAGAGCGGCTATGTACGCGCAACTTGGTTCAAGAATTCAGGTAAGAACTGCAGGTCAGTTTCACCAGCAGCAAAATTACGGTGAAGCCTTTAATCACGAGCAACAGCAAAATGATTTTAAACAAGCACCTCACCAACCAACCACATTAGATGGTGAATACGAAAGAAAGGACTAAGGTATAAATCAGGGCAGAGGATGCACATCAATATGAATCATAGCTATCTAAGAGCTTCTGAAAGGCAAAGTTTTCAAACTTCGCTTTCTTGTTTACTGACTTTATAGACTAGGTACTCTGTATCTTTCGAGAGCGTTTTCTTTTCTTTATATAAAAAGACGGCCCCAATTTTTTCAAGCGCTTTTTGAGAGCGAATATTCGTAGGATCAACATCAAACAGGACACTATCAACACTGTGAAGAGCATGTTTAATCATCAAATTTTTTATCTCAGCATTAGCTTTCCCTCCCCAATAATCACAGTCTATAAAGGTATAGCCGATATAAACTTCAGATTTTATAGAGTCAAAATTATAGAAGCGTGTTGAGCCTATAAGCTTATTTGTCCTTATATCTGTTATGACCAAAGCTTGTTGAGAGTTTAGAGCACTATCGAACCACTTTTGAAAATTTTCCAATTGGTAACGCTCAGGGCTAGGGTGGCCAGCCCATAAATGAGGGTTTGAAGCTACCTGATAGAGCTCTTTGAAGTGCTCTGCTTTTAGAGTATTAAGTTTGAAGTTATTACTTTGAAGTATTGCTTGATAGTTAAATTGGCTCATCATCTTTTCTTAAAGACTTAAGTTAAGAAAGCTATCCCTGCTTTTGCCCTTGGCGACGAGTTCTATTTGAACGTATTGATTTATGTTAAGCAATGCCAGAATAACCTCTCCTAATTTAAAGTTACTCTGGCCTCACCTTAATTTAACCTCTAATTTGGCCATCACCTAAGACAACAAACTTCTCTGTTGTTAGTGACTCAAGTCCCATTGGGCCATATGCGTGAAGTTTACTGGTAGAGATACCTATTTCTGCACCTAAACCAAGCTCACCACCATCACTGAATCTTGACGAGGCATTAACCATTACCACTGCTGAGTTAATTTGTTGCACGAACTTTTGCGTTCTAGAGATATCTTGACTAACAATAACCTCAGTGTGACCAGAGCTAAATCTGTGAATGTGATCAACCGCTTCTGGCATGTCTTTTACAACTTTTACTGCAATCTCCAGCGCTAAAAATTCCGCATCGTAATCTAAATCCGTTGCCGCATCTGCATTGTCAAAATAACCAATAGAGTTCTCACAAGCGTGAACTTTCACTTTTTGTTCAGCGAAAGCTTGCGCTACTTGAGGTAAAAACGAGCTAGCAACCGCTTCATGCACTAGTAACGTTTCTAATGCATTACATACGCCTGGCCTTTGCGTTTTGCCATTTAGCAAAATATCCATCGCTTTTGTTAATTCCGCAAACTCGTCTACATATAAGTGGCACACACCTTTAAAATGTTGTATCACAGGAATTCGGCTGTGCTGAGTAACATGGCGAATTAAGCTTTCACCACCTCTAGGGATCAATAAATCAATTTCATCACTTAAGGTAAGTAAATCATTCATGATCTCTCTATCCGGGTCTGGCACTAAAGAGACCGCAGCAGGGTCGATATCAAACTGTTCTAATGCTCGATGAATGGACTCAGCTAAAGCTCTGTTAGTGTGAAGAGCTTCTTTACCGCCCCTAAGTACAACTGAGTTACCCGCTTTAAAGCATAATACTGCAGCGTCGACTGTTACGTTTGGACGCGACTCATAAATCATCGCGATAACACCAAGTGGGATGCGTTGTTTTGACACCTTAAGGCCATTACCTAAAGTATCTGTTTTAGTAACTAAACCTACCGGATCAGCCAAAGATGCAATATGTCTAACTGCATTAGCGATATCGTTAATTCTTCCTTCCGTTAATAAAAGGCGATCGACCATTGCTGCCGATAGACCATTATCTTCAGCTGCTGCGATATCGAGTTTGTTTGCTTCAAGGATCTTGGGAACGTGAATATCAAGGTTTTCAGCTATTGTTAATAACACACGGTTTTTGGTTTCCGTAGACAATTGCGATACTTGGTAACAAGCTTGTTTTGCTTGTGTAGCCATGGCCTTGATTGAAAAGCTCACTGTTTTTTCCTCTAATTGAATATAACTAAGTCATCGCGATGGATAACTTCATTTTTGTGTTTAAACCCTAATACTTGCTCAAACTGATTACTTTCTTTACCTGCAATTGCAGCCAACTCTGACTGCGAGTATTGTGACAACCCACGAGCAACTAGCTGGTTATCAAATACAATATTTACTGCGTCGCCTCGAACAAATTCACCGGTTACTGACACTATGCCCTTTGCTAATAATGAAGCACCTTGATCCGCTAATGCTTTTGCAGCTCCTGCATCAATAGTTACCTCACCAACCGCTTTAAGCGTATGTTTTAACCATTGTTTTTTTGCATTCTCTTTATTCTCAACTGCTTTAAACCAAGTACCTACATGTTCAGCACGCGCCAACTTTTCAAATACTTGATCATCTTTACCGTTAACAATAAAAGTATGAATGCCATTGTTTGTGGTTTTTTCTGCCGCTTGTAACTTGGTCTTCATACCACCTGTAGCAATTTTATTTGTTGTGCCACCTGCGAGTTTATAAATAGCTTCATTTACTTCAGCGACTTCAGGTAATAGCTTAGCATCTGGATTTACTCTTGGATCTGCTTCATACAAGCCGTTTATATCACTGCAAATAAACATAATGTCGGCTTCACAGACCAAAGCGACTAACGCTGCCAAATTATCATTATCACCAACTTTTAACTCTTCGGTGGCGACGGTATCGTTTTCATTAAAAACAGGTAAAACGCCATTCGCTAATAGCTCTCTTACCGTATTTTTAATATTCACGTAACGCTTTCTATCTTTTAGGTCACCATGAGTAATTAATAACTGGGCGCAAGCAAAATCGAAAAAACGCTGCCAATTAGCCATCATTTGCGCTTGTCCCACTGCGGCCATTGCTTGTTTTTCCGCAATGGTAGTGCCTAATTCATGGCTTTGAATATTGCCTCTACCTGCTGCAACGGAACCAGACGAAACTAAGATCACTTCTTTGCCTTGTGCTTTTGCATGATTGATAAACTTAGCGATGGGCAGAACATATTGTCCACTTACTTTTTTACCATCGGGAGCGATAAGTGCGCTGCCTACTTTAATGACCGCACGTTGCCAGTTTTTCCAATCTTGAATTGCCATGACTAAATTTGAATAAATACTTTAATTTGTCATGACTGTATACGAATTATCCGCCCAGATCGATAACCAAACGTTATCAGTTAGTGCTTTATTTAAACTAAAATTGCTAAATAACTGACTATTTAGCGATTAAAATCAAAAATAGTCCGATTCAGCGCTTTACGCTGGTCAAAAATACTGCTAACTTTAGTCCTATCAGGCAGGTCCTCACCTGCTCAAACTAAGCTGATAACAAATATAAATATCAAAATAACTTCAAATTAATCCATCCAAATATTATTAAAGACATTTCTATGCATTTAAGAGAATTAAAAAATAAGCCTATTAACGAGTTGGTTAAACTTGCCGAGTCTATGGGTTTAGAAAACATGGCCCGCTTGCGTAAGCAAGACATCATTTTCTCAATCCTAAAAAGACACGCAAAAAGCGGTGAGTCCATCTACGGCGACGGTGTGTTAGAGATCCTACAGGATGGATTTGGATTTTTACGTTCAGCCGACTCTTCTTACCTAGCTGGCCCTGACGATATTTATGTTTCACCGAGTCAAATTAGACGCTTTAACTTAAGAACGGGTGACTCAATCTCAGGTTTAATTAGACCACCAAAAGATTCAGAACGTTATTTTGCCCTTCTAAAAATTGAACAAGTAAACCACGACAAACCTGAAATCTCTCGTAATAAGATCCTTTTCGAAAACTTAACTCCACTTCACGCAACAGACCGTTTTGTTATGGAGCGTGGTAATGGTTCTACGGAAGATATTACAGCTCGTGTTTTAGATTTAGCATCACCTATTGGTAGAGGTCAACGTGGTCTTATCGTTGCTCCACCAAAAGCGGGTAAGACGATGTTAATGCAGAACATTGCAACTTCAATTGCCGCAAACCACCCAGAAGCGACATTAATGGTACTTCTTATCGACGAACGTCCGGAAGAAGTAACAGAAATGCAACGTCTAGTTCAGGGTGAAGTAGTTGCTTCAACGTTCGATGAGCCAGCAAGCCGTCACGTTCAAGTTGCTGAAATGGTAATCGAAAAAGCTAAGCGCCTAGTTGAGCACAAGAAAGACGTAGTTATCTTACTAGACTCTATTACTCGTTTAGCACGTGCATACAACACAGTAATTCCTTCATCTGGTAAGGTTCTTACTGGTGGTGTTGATGCTAACGCATTACATAAGCCTAAGCGTTTCTTTGGTGCAGCTCGTAATGTAGAAGAAGGCGGTAGTTTAACTATCATCGCCACAGCACTAGTAGATACTGGTTCTAAGATGGACGAAGTTATCTACGAAGAATTTAAAGGTACAGGTAACATGGAATTGCACCTGAACCGTAAGATTGCAGAGCGTCGTGTATTCCCAGCAATCGACTTCAACCGCTCAGGTACTCGTCGTGAAGAGCTAATGACATCACAAGACGAACTACAGAAGATGTGGATCTTGCGTAAGATTGTTAACCCAATGCAAGAAGTTGAAGCAATGGAATTCTTAATCGACAAATTAGCGATGACTAAGACTAACGATGAATTCTTTGATGCAATGAAGCGTCAGAAAAACAGCTAACAACTCGTTAACACTGATTTTAAAAAGCCCAACACATGTTGGGCTTTTTTCGTTTTAAGGCAGACAAACAGTTTGCAAGGCTAACAACACTTACCTGTAATTTAAAATCGAGCTAGAGTTAAATGAAAAAGGGAAATTTATGAAACCGTTGATTGCACTTTTAATACTTCTACCAAGTTTTGTCTCAGCTTCAGAACTCCAAACTTTCTCTTGTCCAGTTGAACAATGGGATAAAGAACAAATAAGTCAATTACAACAAGACCAGTTCACAGTCAGTGATGCAAACATAGATGAATTTGCTATGGATATGCTTGGGTGTCTTGCCAATAAAGACTCAAACATCAGAGATGGTGTCGGTTACATGGCTTTTTCAACTTGGCTTAGAAACAACAAACTCTCTGAGCAAACCATCAAGACCTTATACCAACAACTAAGCTCAGACATAAAAATACGGAAAAATGATGCCAATCAGGTTTATTTACCGTTCGCCGCATTAGTTTTCTCAGAAGTTATTCGAGTTGATCGCGTCTCACCATACTTGTCAGAACAAGAGCTTAAAAACACAGTCCTTATCACCTCTGACCTTATTACCTATGTAACAGATTACCGTGGCTTTGAAGGTGATATCGGCTGGCGCCATTCATTAGCTCATAGCTCTGATATTGCATTACAACTAGTTTTAAATAAAAGATTAAAGCCAGAACATCACGCATTACTTATTAAAAGTCTATTTCAACAAGCGGCACCAATGAAACACAGCTTTATTTTTGGCGAAAGTAAGCGTTTAGCTACACCAATACTCTACTCTTGGTTATCAAACGGGTTGGATATAGCACAATGGCAAAAAAACCTAGATACGCTCATGAGTCCAGTGCCGTTTGAAAGTTGGCAAGATGTTTATCAATCCGAGCAAGGACTGCATAAATTGCATAATACTAGGCTGTTTCTACTGGAACTGTACAAGTTGGTTTCGACCAATGACCTTGAGCGGTTAAATCAATTACAACCAAGTATCAAAGCAGCACTTGATCAATTAGGTTAATTTGCTCGTAAACCGATTCACAAAATGAGCCTTGCCGTTCTTTTTGCCAAACTAAATAATTTTAGTTAGGTCAAAAAGTTCTGCAATTTGCTTGTCATGTCTATAAAATACCAGCAATTAATCCAACCTCTGTAAGGGGTGAGGATAAACAGCCACTAAGCTAATTCTAAGGCAACAGATGAAATACAAAGATCTGAGAGACTTTATCAGCCAGCTTGAGAAGCAAGGCGAACTAGTTCGTATCACTAAAGAAGTTGATACCTACTTAGAAATGACCGAAATCGCGGACCGAACATTAAGAGCCAAAGGCCCTGCCCTGTTATTTGAAAATCCAAAGGGCTCGGATATTCCTGTGCTTGCGAATTTATTTGGCACGCCAAAACGTGTTGCTATGGGCATGGGGCAAGAAGACGTTTCTGCGCTTAGAAGCGTTGGTGAAACTTTAGCTTTCCTAAAAGAGCCTGAGCCTCCAGCAGGACTAAAAGATGCTTTTTCTAAATTACCTATTTTCAAGCAGGCGTTAAACCTATCTCCAAAAGAAGTGCGCAAAGCAGCTTGTCAAAAGCATGTAATTGAAGGTGACGAAGTAGACCTAACTAAATTACCTATCCAACACTGTTGGCCTGGTGACGTTGCGCCACTTGTAACTTGGGGCTTAACAGTAACAAAAGGGCCAAATAAGCCAAGACAAAATCTAGGAATTTACCGCCAGCAACTACTTGGTAGAAATAAGTTGATCATGCGTTGGTTATCACACCGTGGCGGTGCATTAGATTTTGCTGAGTTTAAAAAGAACAATCCGGGTGAGAAATATCCAGTTGCAGTAGCACTAGGTGCTGACCCTGCGACTATTCTTGGCGCGGTAACTCCAGTGCCTGATACCCTATCTGAATACGGCTTTGCTGGCTTACTTCGCGGCGAAAAAACCGAAGTGGTGAAGTGTATTTCTAATGACTTGCAAGTCCCAGCATCTGCTGAGTTTGTTTTAGAAGGTTATTTAGACCCAGAAGAAACAGCACCTGAAGGCCCTTATGGTGACCACACAGGTTACTACAATGAAGTAGAAGAGTTTCCTGTTTTCACCGTAACTCACGTTACTCACAGAGAAGACCCTATTTATCACAGCACTTACACAGGCCGTCCACCGGATGAACCTGCGATTTTAGGCGTAGCATTAAATGAAGTGTTTGTGCCTATTATTAAAAAGCAGTTCCCTGAGATTGTAGACTTCTATTTACCACCAGAAGGCTGCTCTTACCGTATGGCTGTGGTGACAATTAAGAAGCAATACCCAGGTCACGCAAAACGTGTGATGTTAGGCGTTTGGTCGTTCTTGCGTCAGTTCATGTATACTAAGTTTGTGATCATTTGTGATGATGATGTTGATGCGAGAAACTGGGAAGACGTAATGTGGGCAATCACCACAAGAATGGACCCAGCAAGAGACACCACTATGATCGAAAATACACCTATCGATTATCTTGATTTTGCTTCGCCTGTATCAGGACTAGGCTCGAAAATGGGCTTAGATGCCACCAACAAGTGGCCAGGTGAAACCGATAGAGAATGGGGTGAGCCAATTATTATGACTCAAGAAATCAAAGACAAAGTCGATGATATTTGGCATGAACTAGGCATTCCTTTACCTGGAGACAACAAGTAATGGTAAAGATCACCATTTTGCCTGCGGCGATTGAGTTTGAGGTGGATACTGAACAAGGTGAAACCATCTTACAAGCTGCAGAGCGCAATGGTGTTAATTTTCCTTATCGTTGCCGTCAAGGTGTTTGCACCGCCTGTGTATGTAAAACCGTGAGCGGTGACGTAAGTTATGGCGATAGAGACACGCAAAATTTGATGTTACAAGCCAATAACGAACAAACGTATACTTATGCATGTATCGGTTATCCGTTAACGGATATGACCTTGCATCACCCTTTTATAAAATAAATTTAACCTGTTAGGAATATGAAGATGTCTGCACAAACTATTCAAGCAGAAGTGGTATCCATTGAAGCGGTTACAGACTTTGTCAATATAGTGAAATTAAAGCCTGCCACAGCAGCAAAATTCGAAGCTGGGCAATACTTACAAATTGTATTGAGTGATGAAGACAAACGTATCTTCTCTGTTGGCTCTAGCCCAAACGCAGACTTAATTGAATTACATATAGGTGCAGGTCCTGAAGACTCATATCCTAGAGGCGCGTTAAACCACATGGCTGAAAATAAAACCGTGACGCTAGAGGTTGGTTTAGGCAATGCACAATTAAAACCTGAAGTAACCAGACCTATTATCTTAATGGCTGGCGGCACAGGCTTTTCATACACTAAGTCCATTGCAGATTTCTTAGCAGAAACACAGCCTAATCAAACGGTATTGTTATATTGGGGTGTGAAACAAGAAGCGTCTTTATACGCTAAAACAGAAATGGAGCAATGGGCTAATAACAATGAACATTTCCAATTCATTCCTGTTGTTGAAGAACCAACGGATGACTGGCAAGGCAAAACAGGCTTTGTGCATAAAGCGGTAATGGAAGACATTGTTAGCTTAGAACCATACGAAGTGTATTTAGCAGGTCCATTCAAAATGGCCGGTATTGCAAGAGAAGACTTCATTAAGCATGGTGCGATTAAAGAACAACTGCATGCTGATGCATTTGCCTTTATTTAATGAGTTGCCATTATGACAATTGAAATTCGCCTAGCAAACTATGACGACGCAGCAGACGGCAAACTAGTTGTTGAACTACTTAATGCCTACGCTGAAGATCCAATGGGTGGGGGTGAAGCACTAGCCGAACACACTCAACAAAACTTGGCAAAGAGTCTAGCTAATATTCCTCACGCATTTTCAGTATTGGCTTTTGTTGACGGCAAACCAGCGGGACTTATTAACTGTTTCGAAGGCTTTTCGACATTTAAATGCAAGCCAATTATCAACATTCACGATGTCACTGTATTACCTGACTTTCGTGGCCAAGGTTTGAGCTTAAAAATGATGGATAAAGTTGAAGATGTTGCCCGTAAGCGTGGCGCATGCAAGATGACCTTAGAAGTGTTAGAAGGCAATAAAGTTGCGCAAGGTTCTTATCTTAAATTTGGCTTTTCTGGTTATGAACTTGACCCTAAAATGGGGCAAGCTATGTTCTGGGAAAAGCCTATTAAATAGCTTTTTTAGCTCTAGTCACTCAGACTAGAGCTACAATTTCTTGTTTTATCCAATGGCGTTAAGCGTCTTGAATTAACCCCTGCTTTTTCAGCTCCGCAATAATAGAGCCCTGTGTTCTTTCATGCAGTTCTGCCAACTGATTAAATTGGCCACCAGCATTGAACTGCTCAATCAATTCTTGTCGACCTTCTTCAGTCCAAGGCAGTCCTGCATTTTTAGGTAACCCTCTGGCTACATTTTCCTGCTGTTTCTGCTCTTTGGTTTTCTTGACTTTATTTCGTGGTTTTGCCGCGGTGAGTACAGTGTATAAAGCACGGATCACGTCGGGTTGGTTGTAAGGCGAGTCTGGCTGAAACACTTCTCCAGTATTAGGATCTACGCCGTTAGCTAATGTTTCAACCTTATTTAATGCGGTAAATAAATCCATTTTGTTTCTCCTTGATTGCACTAAAAAACATCTTTGTATTCATTATAGAAACAAATATGAATAATGCCAATCTAGTGAGAAATTTTAACTCCACATCACCATAACTGCAGCGATGGAGATTAAGGCTAAACCAATCAATTCATTGCGTTTTACTGGCTGTTTTAACCAAAATACCGAAAGCAAAATAGTAAATAACACTTCAACTTGGCCCAAGGTTTTTACATAAGCGACATGCTGCAGCGCCATTCCACTGAACCAGCCAATTGAACCTATACAGCTGGTAAAACTGGTGGCAAGAGTCAGCTTGCTGTTTTGTTTAAGTTGGGCAAACACCTCTGGCTTATTAGCAAGAATATAAATGCTTAATGCGATAGTTTGGATCACTAAAACACACAATAGTACCCAAGCTGCACTGTGTGGAAATGGCGTATTCAAGGCGTGAGAAGCTTCACGAACATAAAGCGAAGTTAAGGCAAAACAAGTACCGCAAGCTAATCCTATCAATACGGTTTTAATACTGAAATTACCTTTTTGCAGTATGCCACTTAAGACAAATATCGAGAACGTTCCGACCAAAATGCCTGCCCAACCAAGCAAATTTAAATGACTGCCAAAAAATAGCGTACCTAGTACCCCAGCAACCAAAGCTTCACTTTTCGCTAAACCTGCGCCAACGGCAAAGTTCTTTTGCTTAAATAAGATAACCATCAGCGAAGTCGCTGCGATTTGTAATACCGATGCCAGCAATACATAAGCAATAAAAGCGTTATTAAACTCTGGCAGTGCTTGAGGTTGAAACTGATAAAGCAAAAGTAAATAAGCTGCGGCTATTGGAGAAGCGAATAGAAAACGCGCCAATGTCACACCTGATGTATGAACCTGTTTACTTAATTTACTTTGTAAAGCATTGCGCCATGTTTGCATAAATGCCGCAAGCAAAGTGAAGAAAACCCAAGACAAAGAACTATTCCTTTTGTTGTATTGCTAAAACCTAAAGTAAGGGTTGTTATTCACCGAGTTGTTCAATGATAAAATCGATAAACGCTCGCACTTTAGAAGATAAATGTTTACGGGTTGGATACACTAAAAATACGTCAATATAGGTAGTCGGTAAGTCGGTAAACAGCTCAACTAGCTTACCTGTTTCAACTTCATCGCTAAAGCAAAATCTTGGCAAGGTAACTATGCCAAGTCCTGCAACCGCATAAGCCAATTCCAGGCTAGAGTTATTGGTCACCATAACGTGATCTACCGTGACACTTTTATTTTCGCCGTCGTGATCAATGTAATGCCAAGCATTTGTTGGCTTTATATTCGAATAACCTATCGTCCTGTGATTGACTAACTCACTTGGGTGTGACGGTTTGCCGTGTTTTTTAATGTACTCTGGAGAAGCAATAGTGACCGCAGGAAAACGGGCAAAGCGACGACTGATTAAGCTAGAATCCTCTAACTTCTGTGACGCCCGCATCACGACATCAAACCCTTCAGATATTAAATCTACTTTGTGATCACTCAAGTCAACTTCGAGCTCAATCTTCGGATAACGCTCAGAAAACTTTGGCAATATGTTAGTTAAGCGACTTAAGCCTAAAGACACTGGACAACTAACTCTTAGTAAGCCTTGCGGTTCCGTTTGCTGGCCGCCCATCAATTGTTCTGCGGCCATCGCATCTTCAACAATTTGTCGACATTGTTTGTAATAAGCCTCACCTTCCGCGGTCAAGCCTAAAGAACGGGTGGTTCTATTTAACAAACGCACACCAAGGCGTTGTTCAAGTTTGGTGATTTCTTTTGATATATAAGAGGTGGAATGGCCACTGTTGTTGGCGGCATTAGTGAAGCTGCCACTGGATACCACCTCAACAAAGGCGGTTATACCATCGAGTAATTTAAAATCTGCTGCCATCTTTATTACCTGCCTATTGACCTACCAGCGCATATGCAAAATTTTGTTACGTTAATTGGATACTAATTGTCGAACAATAACAATGCAGTAGCTACAAATTTATGCCATCATTTGGCCAATTTTTATGGCTAATTAACAAGGTAAAGCATGTTCTACAAAGCTTTAGTTTCCGTTGCGCTTCTGCTTATCAGTGGTTTCGTTTCGGCACAAAATACCGATCCACACTCTTTTGCAAACTTCGATCAAGTAAAAGTTAAGCACATAGACTTAGACTGGAATGTCGATTTTAATTCATCAACACTAGCAGGTAGCGCGGAATTGCACTTTGACCGCCTAGACCCTAATGCGACCAAATTAGTATTGGATACACGTGATTTGACCATAGGTAATGTCACTGGCGACAATGGCGCGAGCTTATCCTATTCATTGAGTAAAGTAGATGCCAATTTAGGTCAAGCTTTAACAATCGACATTGCTAAATCAACAAAATCAGTAACGGTATACTATCGCACCTCACCGGATGCATCAGGTTTACAATGGTTAACACCAGCACAGACTGCAGGTAAACAGCAACCATTCTTATTTTCACAAGCGCAAGCTATTCACGCCCGTAGCTTTATTCCTCTGCAGGATTCACCAAGTGTTCGCGTTACCTACAAAGCACATGTGACAACGCCAAAAAATCTATTGGCGGTTATGAGTGCGAGTAATGACCCAGACACGAAACGAGACGGTGACTATTACTTTGATATGCCACAGGCAATTCCGTCTTACCTAATCGCTATCGCAGTGGGTGATTTGGAGTTTAAAGCAATTGGTGACCGTACTGGCGTATATTCAGAACCAGCTATGCTTGAGCCTTCGGTAAAAGAATTCGAAGATACGCAAGCTATGTTGGAAGCAACAGAAAAGCTATTTGGCGAATATCGTTGGGATAGATACGATCTATTAATCTTACCGCCATCGTTCCCATTTGGTGGCATGGAAAACCCTCGACTGTCTTTCATTACGCCAACAGTTATTGCTGGTGATAAGTCATTGGTAGCCCTTATTGCTCATGAACTAGCTCACTCTTGGTCTGGTAATACTATTACTAATGCTAGCTGGCGTGACTTATGGTTAAACGAAGGCTTCACTACCTATCTAACGTACCGCATCATGGAGGTGATTTACGGCAAAGACAGATTTGATATGGAAGCGTTACTTGGTTACCAAGATTTAGAAAAAGACTTAGCAGTACTAGACCAACCTGATCAGCGCCTAACAATTGACTTAACAGGCCGCGATCCTGATGACGTATTCAGCAACATTCCTTACGAAAAAGGTGCGTTGTTTGTTAGAGAATTAGAACACAAAGTTGGCCGCGATAACTTTGATGCGTTCCTAATGGGTTATTTCGAAGACTTTGCTTTTAAGAGCCTAGATACCGAAACCTTCATTGCTTATTTAGATGAAAAACTAATTAAGCCGTACAAATTAGACAAAGCTCGAATCGAACAATGGATTTATCAACCTGGTGTTCCAGCTGACCATGCTGTACCAAAATCTAACGCATTTACATTAGTTGATGATGCAAGAACTGCTTGGCTTTCAGGCAAACCAGCTAATGATATCGATACTAGCAAATGGCATGTACACCAATGGTTGCATTTCCTGAATAATTTGCCAAAAGCATTAAGTAATGAACAGCTTAAAGACTTAGACTCAGCATTTGCGTTAACCCAAAGCAAAAATAATGAAATCGCTCACAGTTGGTTAATGATAGCGGTTAGAAACAACTACAAGCCAGCTTGGCCTAGACTAGAGCAATACTTACTAACTATCGGTCGTAATAAGTTAGTTAAGCCTTTATATCAATCGTTAGCACAAACGAAAGAAGGTAAAGCATTTGCCAAGCGAGTGTTTGATCAGGCTAAGTCGGGTTATCACCCTCTTACTGTCAAAGCGAATGAAAAATTCTTTGAATAGCGTTTGAGTATCTTTTGAGTAAAGGGGCAACTAAACGGCTTCTTCATTGTCTTTAATGAATCATAACAATATGGAGTTAACATGACTGTTTCTGTACCTGATAGCGAACGTTTGCGCTTTCGATTAATGTCTGCAAATGATGCTGCATTATTCTTAGATTTGGACAGTGATCCAGAAGTAATGCGTTTTATTAATGGCGGTACGCCAACTACTCAGCAACAGTTTGCAGATGTATATGTCCCGCGTATTAATGCATTCAGAAATGCTGAAAAGGGCTGGGGATTCTGGCAAGTTAACATTAAAGGCAATGATGCGTTTATTGGCTGGATCTTGGTTCGGCCGATGAACTTTTTTAATGAAAATAAAGATGAAAATGACATCGAGCTAGGCTGGCGTTTTAAGCAAGTATCTTGGGGCAAAGGCTTTGCTACCGAAGCTGCTGAGTCAGTGCTTCAAGCGTTAAAACAACAAGTCGGATACACCAAATTTACCGCTATTGCTGTGTCGGATAACACAGGCTCGATAAAAATTATGAGTAAACTGGGGATGACTTTTATCAAAAAGGACTTACATAAAGATCCACTAGGTGATCAAGAAGTTGAATACCACCAGCTTACTTTTAACGACAAATAAGAAGGAATAAACATGTTAAAAAAATTACTCGCGTCAGTAGGAATTGGTAAAGCGAAAATTGACACCATTTTACTTGATGATGAATTAAAAGCCGGCCAAGAGTTTCACATTGATATTGTCATTACTGGTGGCGATGTAGAACAAGAACTAAATGGGATTGAATTAGCGGTTATGGCCTCTGCTAAAACAGAAGCTGAAGTTGGTGACAATGAAGTGGAATACAACAAAAGCGTTGTGCTTCAACACTGGCAACAACCTCTAAACGTAACCATCAAGCCTGGTGAAACCATTCATAAAGAAGCGACGCTAACTTTACACCCTGAAATTCCGGCAACGAATTTATTCGGTAACTCTGTAGGTAAAGTATGGTTACAAACAGGGTTAGACATTAAGAATGGTCTCGACGGTTCAGATAAAGACCCGCTAAATATCCTGCCTTCAGATACGCAAGTCGCGGTATTGGATTTTGTACAACGTAGCGGCTATCGCTTATTCAAAGCTGATATTGAATCAGGTCGAGTTTGTGCGCCTGGTTTTGCTTCACACTTACCTTGTTACCAAGAGTATGAATTTAAACCTGAGTCACGAAGCTTTTTTGGTGCCAAAGAGCTAGAGGTTACTTTTGTTGATAACGGTGCAGAAACGGGCGTATTAATTGAAATTGACCGAGCCTTTTTAGGTGATGGCTATCGCAGTGTATCTATTCCAAATAGCTGTACAAGCGTAGAGTCAGTTAGACCTTACATTGAAAGACTACTGTCGTAATAACACCTATATAATCATTTATTAACGCCCACCTGTAACGTGGGCGTTGCGCTTTTAATTCTTCAATACTCCGACTCATCGAATAAAACACGCTATTATTAAATTGACTCGTCAAACCGAGCAACAATGGATACTCGAAAGTTTATTGTTAATTTTCTGTTCTTTTTGTAAACACCTTTATTTCAGTCGGTGAAACAAGATGAAACTGACAACAATACTGCTCTGGCTAATCACAAATATATTGCTGATATGCAGCATCAATGCTCAAGCTAGTGAGGAAGTTAAATTCAAAGCTGGCGTAGCTCCAGGTTTTTCAAATGGCATGCACGCTAGACTACTGAGTTACATAAGTGAACACCTAGGCATTGAGGTGGATATTATTGAAGCACCGTTAAAGAGACGTCTTGTTATGCTGCAAAACGGCCAGCTGGATTTAGCCGTAGCAGTGTTAAAAACTCCAAACCGGCAACTCTTATTCAATTTTATTGAACCCGAATACACCACAAGGGTACAAGAAGAGAGGTTGTATTTACTTAAGAAAAATTTCAGTTTGTATGATCCTGAGGATCCCTTATCAGGAAAAACTATAGCTATCCTTAGAGGTTCAAATATTTACCAAAGCTTTACTGGCATCAACAAACAACAGCTGTTCGAAACCGTCTCATTAGATCAATCGATAAATTTACTACTAAAAGAAAGAGTGAATTATTTCCTTTATGCCAAAAAAACCGCAGATAAAAAGTTAACCGCTCTCGGGCTAACAGAAACGATTTACGAGTCCCCTATTTTACCAACCAAGGTCATGGCAAAAAAAGTTTATATGGCAATTTCCAAGCACTCTTTTCTCAATCAGTATCGACTCGAATTTGAACAAATTGCAAAAACATTAAATAAAGGTGAGTACAATAAGCTGCACGAACTCCACTACGGTAAGGACTAATTCAAAATAAATTAGAGCAGGTTAAAATTGATTTTCCCCTCCCTTCACTCCTTGGTATTTTTCTTTTTGACCTCAACAACTGAACTCGTTAATCTTTGTTTTCTATTGGAAAATATAAATTGAGCTATATAAGGAGATCGAATTGAAAGCTATTCTATTACTCGCCCTGTTAACGCTGTCTGGCTGCGCTAGCTACAACTTAAGCACAGAATCAAAACAAGCTTTGAGCAAAATGACACTTGAGCAAGCTACAGCAAATTTATTTGAAGTATCAAAAGTCAAAGAAGACGGGACAGGAATTTGTAGTGCCAGTAACGGCAAGCCTAATAAAGTGGTTTCTAGCGATGGGCACGTTCTCGTTAGCTCTGCAACCGCAGAAATAAAAGCCGTTTATAAAGACTTTTTTGAAGTTTACATTGTTTCTCAAAAGAACTGTTCACTCAAATCGGTAGATAAGAAAAACCTTTTTGGTACTGCCCTATCTGAAACCCACGTTTGTGACTCTTACTACTCTGACGTTGTAAAAGTTTTCTATAACGATATTTCCTATATTGACCAGCTCGGTATCGACTCTAAGCAAGATTGTAAAAAGGCAGAAAAAACCAGCGAATACCGGTTATTAGCAAAAGATACTATTGATGACTTCAAGTGGTTCTTTTTATCTTTCGAATTGGATGAAAAACAAGGCGAGAAGTTAATGACAACATTTATGTACTTAGCTCCTGAAGCTGGGTTTCGAAAAATGATGTAATTTCCAAAAGCCAAAAAACAGCACAATATTAAAATGAAAAAGGCCTGATAACTCAGGCCTTTTTACCAATCAAAGATTACTGTTGATAGCTAACGCCAAAATAGAAGGTTTGGCCTTGAGTACGATAATTATTTGCCGTTGTGTAGTCTTCATCAAATAAGTTATTCACTTTAAAGTTTAATGAAACTGCATCTGTGATGTCGTAACCAATTTTAGCATTTACCAGCGTATAAGCATCTAGCTTAGTGCCTCTATCCATACGATCGCCTTTGTAGCTAAAGCTTACATTGAAGTCGATTTCACCAATGTCTGCAGAAATAGCATAGTTAAAGTGCTCACGGGCTCTACGAGCTAGCTGTTCACCTGTCGCTTTGTCTTCTGTATCAATATAAGCCAGACTGAAGTCGTGTGTTAATGAATTATGAGTCACAGTTAACTCGATTTCCGCACCTTGAATATCAGCATTATTGATATTCTGTGGTGTCCAAACTCCACTTGGTAATGGTGCCCAAGCGATCATGTTTTCAACTTCAGTTTGATAAACACTAATACCTAACGCACCATTTTCAAGACTTTGTTTTAATAGGATCTCCGTCGTTTCAGAGGTCTCTGACTCTAACTCTGGGTTACCACCAAATGGATAGTATAAATCGTTGAACGTTGGCGCTTTAAAGCCTGTACTGTGGTTAACAGCTAGCTTTGTTGAATCAGTTAAATCGTAACCTAAGCCTAAGTTATAAGTTGCTTCTGAGTCGATATCTTCGATATCGTCATAACGTAAAGCACCTTCAATGCTGAATTGCTCAACTTGTTTTTGGCCATAGACAAAAGCACCAATTAGGTTTCTTTCTGTCGATGTATAGTCAGCACCAGTCGTTTCAATCGATTCTTTTATGAAATCAACACCGTAAGTGACTAATGTTGCATTATCTAAGGTTGTTGTATTTTGCACGAACAATTGGTCTCTATTCGTCTCAAACAAACTATCGCTATCGGCACCTTCTTTGTAGTTCAAGCTTGAGTCTTGGTTTTGACCAAATTTAACCGATAGAGAATCTTGTTCAGACCATTGATAGTTTGCGCCAACAAACCAAGCGTAGTTATCCGACTCAACTTGGTCATTACCACCAAAGCTATTATCGTATTCATTATCGCTCTTATTAGATTGTAATAGGTAAGTTAGCTGTAATTGCTCAGAAATGTTTTGCTCACCTGTTGCAGTAAATGACGTATGCTCAAAGCCGTCTTTGTCATCATCTGCACCGTCTAATACATCAAAGCCATCAGCTTCTTCGTGACTGACTGTAATGCTTGATGAACCGTCACCATGAGTAAAGCCAATAGTTGCAGATGCTTGCTTGTAGCTTTCTGAACCAATATTTACTTCTGCTGATAAACCCGCTGCTTTACGAGTGAAAATTTGGATCACACCACCGATTGCATCAGAACCCCAAATTGCAGCTCGAGGCCCTTTTACAATTTCGATACGCTCGATTTGTGCAGGTGCAATTGACTGTAAGTCGCTTGAACCTAAAGTTGCTGAACTAATTCTGATACCGTCAACTAAAACTAATGTGTGATTAGAATTAGTACCACGAATAAATACAGAAGAACTTTGACCTCTGCCACCTTGCTGGCTGATATCAACACCTGCAACATTAGACAATAACTCTAACGTAGACGCTGGTTGAATAGATTCGATATCCGTTCTGTCAATCACTACAACTGAAGCAAGAGTGTTGTTTAAACCTTGTTCAGTTCTTGTTGCTGTTACTGTAATAGTTTCCAGTTCATCAGCTTGTTGTGCTTGTAAGTTGAAGTTTGCAGCTAAAACAGCTGCTGCGATTAGAGTTTTGCGTGTTGTAAATTGTGTTTTCATTGCCCTCATCCTGTGGTGCCCTCCGCGCCACGAGTGTTTATCTGGTTACCCAGAGTTAAAAATAAAGTCAAAACAGGTACTCGGACTGAGGAAAATGATCATCAAATTCCAACACCGTTGCGGGGGCAGTATCGTGATCTCAACGATTTCCCCTGTTTTCACTCAATTAAAATATGTTTCTAGTTGTCTTTGCGATATTTGTCCGCTTGCTGGCAGATGGCTTCTACACCAATTAACAAACGGCTCGAAAATCTATGCGTATGATCCGCATTTACTTTAATAAATGCATTATTCGCAACCGCTGGAATAAACTGCCATGGCGTCCAGTCGGTTTTTGGTTGTGGTTTATTTGCCCTTTCATCTGGCAAAATGATCACATCAGGTTTTTTTCACCACCACGTTTTCTATGCTAATTTGTGGATAATCCGTGGTTGCATCGCCAAACACATTACTCACCCCACAAGTCATCATTAACTCACTGATAAGTGTATTATTGTTGATGGTTCTCATCGGCTCAGGCCACAACTCATAAAAGCCTGACAGCTCAGTGCTTTTTTGATATTTGTTTTGAATGCGTTTTAACTTTTGCTCAAATTGTTCTGCTACCACTTTTGCTTGTTGCTCATGACCTGTTAACTTGCCTAAATGCAACAAACTATTTGGTACATCCGCCAGTTTGCCTGTTTCGCTGTAAGCAATTGGTAAACCCAATTGGATCAGCTTTTCGATGTCTTCTTTACGATTGCCATTTTTCCAAGCGATGATTAAATCAGGCTTAAGCTCTAAGATCTTCTCCATTTGCAAACCGTGATAGCCGCCAATTCTTGGGATCTCAAGCGCTTGCTCTGGATAGTCAGAAAATTGCACCGTAGCAACAATCTTCTCACCTGCGCCAATTTCATACAGTGACTCCACGATATGTGGTGCAAGAGTTATAATACGTTCTGGCTGTGTGGCTTTTGCCCAAGCATTAACGCTCAGAAGTACAGTTATTGCGACTATCCATTGCTTAATCATATTAGTAATCAAACCCTTTTTGCGCTTTCACTCCAGAGTCAAAAGCATGTTTCACATTGCGAACTTCACTTACTGTATCTGCTAGTTCTTCCAAACGACGATGAGCACCTCTGCCAGTTAAAATGACAGATTGCATTTCAGGTCTATTCGCAATGGTCTCTAGTACGTCTTCTAAATCAACGTAGTCATAGTTGATCATGTACGTCAGCTCATCTAATAGCACTAAATCAATAGATTCGTCGGCTAAATACTTTTTCGCTTCTTGCCATGTTGCCTGTGCAGCTTTGGTATCCGAGGCTTTATTCTGTGTTTCCCAAGTAAAACCTGTATCCATAATGGTAAAAGGTACGCCTACTTGTTGCAGCAAATTGCGCTCGCCACACTCCCAGCCACCTTTAATAAATTGCACAACGGCTGCTTTTTTACCATGGCCTACACATCTTGCTACCGTGCCAAATCCAGATGTAGACTTACCTTTGCCATTACCAGTGATGACCTGAAAAACGCCTTTTTCAATGGTTGCCTTTGCTATTTTGGCATCCACTTGTTCTTTTACTTTTTGCTGGCGCTTTTTGTGCTTGTCTTCGTTTTCAATTTGCTTTTGTTCGTCAGTCATTGCCACGCTCCAAAATTTGTTGGATTTTATCTATATCCAAATGCTGTTTACATACCTGAGCCAAGTTATTTAACTGTTGCTCTCGGTGTTGATTAATATCCAATTGCTCGGTGATGTTATGCTCCGGCAATATCCAGTTGAAAATGGCTTGGCACATCTGCTCAGAATCAAATAGACCGTGTAAATAAGTACCAATGATCTGGCCATCTTCAGAGATAAAACCGTCTGCATATTTAGAATCATTTTGTTGCAGTTCAAATGCGGGATTAGACAAAGCCAGGCCTGAACTTTTACCACAGTGAATTTCATAACCTTCAACCTGAGCCTGTTCGCTACCTGCAAACACAGCCGTAGCCTGAACTCGGGTCAATTGCTTTTCATCCGTTAAAACCGTATCAAAGTCAGCAAGTTGCAAGCCTTGGCTGACTCCTTTTGTCGACTCCACTGCAAGTGGGTCTGACAAAGTTTGCCCTAACATCTGGTAGCCGCCACAAATACCCAACACTTTACCGCCGTAGCGTAAATGCCTTTGTATTTGTTGTTGCCAACCATTGCTAAACAAATGCTCTAAGTCACCAATTACGTTTTTGCTGCCAGGTATGATCAACAAGTCACACTGAGGTAGAGGATCGAATATTCTCACGTACTCCAAACTTACTTGGGAGTTTAAACGCAGTACGTCAAAGTCTGTGTGATTGCTAATATGGGGTAAAACAACGACAACAATATTGATTTGCGCCTCTGATACTTGGTTTTTCACGCTAATTGCATCTTCCGCATCAAGTGCTAGATCATGCAAATAAGGCAGCACACCTAAAACTGACTTACCTGTTTTTTGTTCTAACCAATCTAACCCTGATTGCAACAAGCTAATATCGCCACGGAATCGATTAATAACAAAACCCTTAACGCGTTTTTGCTCTGACTCTGACAGCAATTCTAAGGTACCAACTAAATGAGCAAATACACCGCCTTTATCAATATCGGCAATTAAAATAACCGGACAATCGACTTCTTCGGCGTAGCCCATATTGGCGATATCATTCTCACGCAGGTTGATTTCTGCTGGACTACCAGCGCCTTCCACCAGGAGTAAATCAAATTCTTGTTTTAAGCGTTTATCAGACTCCAATACCGCTTGCATCGCGACCTTTTTATAATCGTGATAACCCGACGCTTCCATATTAGAAATGGCTTTACCGTGAATGATCACTTGTGCGCCAGTATCACTGTTTGGCTTCAATAAAATAGGATTAAAATCGACTCGTAATTCTTGATATGCCGCAACAGCTTGCAAAGCTTGGGCTCGACCTATCTCGCCACCATCTTTTGTAACAGCACTGTTTAATGCCATATTTTGTGGCTTAAATGGCGCGACATTAAAATTCATATCGGCAAATACACGACATAAACCAGCGACCAAGGTGCTTTTACCAGCGTCTGATGTCGTGCCTTGCACCATCAAAGTTTTCATTTCTGTTCCTCAGTTGCTTTCATCACTAGCGGTAAGCCAGCCATGATGAAATCAACTTTATTAGCAAGCGCCGCTATTTCTTGGTGTAACCAACCTGATTCATCAACAAACTGTCTCGAAAGTTCTCCCATTGGAACTATGCCATGGCCCACTTCGTTACTGACAAAGATAAGATCAGCATTTCCGTCAGACCAAGTTGTTAACAAACTTAGTAATTCACTCTTTGCTTGTCGCCAACTATCAAGACCTGCCTGACACAAATGATTGGTAAGCCATAATGTAAGGCAGTCAATTAACACCACTACCTTTTGCGACTTTAACGCCTTGAGTTCCTCAACTAAGCGCAATGGCGTTTCAATAGTAAGCCAGTTATCTACTCTGTCTTGCTGATGTTTTTTGATCCTCTCAGCCATTTCTTCATCATTCGCTTGCGCTGTTGCAACATAAACTAACGACTTATTTAACAACTTTGCCAAGGTGGTGGCTTGTTTTTCAGCGTAAGAGCTTTTACCGCTTCTAGCGCCTCCTAAGACTAAATGTATGTTAGGCATATCAAACTCCTACTAGCGCTAATAAAACAAGATATATGCTGAGTTCGAATAATTGCTGAAAGGCACCCAATATATCACCGGTATAACCGCCTAACTGTTTCGATATAAACCTGATCAACAAATGGCGTATAGCAAATAAAGTAATGCCTAAAATCCCCAATTGAGTGATAGTCAAAAGATCAAACAGACAAGATATAAAAAGGACTAAAGAAACAGTAAGTACTAACACTTTTTTACTGGCATTAGATAGGCTTTGCGCCACAGGTTTGGTTTTTGATGCCTTATCAAGTTGAACATAATCAAGTGCGCCAATAACACTAACGGCCATGGCACGACTTAACGAGTGAGCGATAAATAAAGATGCAACAACAGATACTAAAGAAAGTGAAGATAATTGCAGTAGTAATTGATATTTGAGCAACAAGGCAAGCACTAATGCACAACAACCATAAGTTCCTATTCGGCTGTCTTTCATAATGTTTAGCTTCGACTCTACCGTCCAGCCGCCACCTAGCCCATCAGCAGTGTCAGCCAAACCATCTTCATGGAAAGCGCCAGTAAAAGCGATGCTGGCTATCATCGCCAACACTATTGCGATTTCGTTTGGCAAACCAAGCTGAACTAACGTAAAAACGGCTGCACTCACTGCTGCGACAATTAATCCAACCAGTGCAAAATAGCCAGTGGCGGCGTTTAACGTGTGGTCTTCTACTTTTTGTTTTATTTCAATTGGCCAGCGGGTTAAAAAGATAATGGCCAATTTGAATAAAAACCAATGGTTTGGTTTAGCATCAGTCATCGTTATTTACCACATCATCAACTTCAGCTTGCTCAAAACTTGCCATCTCATTGTAGAACGCCATCGCGGCTTGAATAATAGGTAAAGACATGGCTGCGCCTGAACCTTCGCCTAAGCGCATTGATAATTTTAATAAAGGCGTTTGCCCAAACCACTGCAACATTTTTTCATGGCCTTGCTCACCTGAACAATGGGCAAAGATCATATAATCTTGGCTGCTAGGTACTATCAACTTAGCCAACATAGCCGCAGCGCTACAAATAAAGCCATCAATAACCACAGGGACTTGTTGTTGTGCAGAAGCTAAGATACCGCCGCAAATTTGCGCAATTTCATAACCACCCAGCTTAGCTAACAATTCCACTGGGTTATTGGCATTTGCCTGATGTAAATCCAACGCTTGTTGAATAATCCTTTGTTTTTTCGCTAATTGCTCTACCGTAATACCAGTACCGAAACCCACGCATTGTTCAGCCGACAAACCCAACACTGCCGCCATTATGGCTGATGCACTTGAAGTATTACCAATACCCATCTCGCCAAAAGCAATTAGGTCTGCACCTTCATTAATTCTTTGGGTAATTAACTTGTTACCTAATTCAATGCCTTGTTCAGCCTGTTCTAAACTCATCGCAGGCTGTTTTGTAAAATCTTTTGTACCAGCCCCCAAACGTTGACTGGTTAATTCAGAACAGTCTGTAATAGGTTGTAAAATACCAGCATCTACTACTTCTAATTGCCAACCAAACTGACGACAGAAAACATTAACCGCTGCGCCTCCAGCTATAAAGTTTTGCACCATTTGAGTTGTCACTTCACTAGGTGCAATAGAAACACCTTGCTGAGCAATACCATGGTCGGCTGCGAATACGAACAAACTAGGCTTAATGATTGATAACTGATCTTGTAACTGCCCTGCTTTCTCACTTTGAATTTGTGCTATTTGTGAAGCAAGTGTTTCTAATTGACCAAGTGCACCTAGCGGCTTAGTTTTGTGATTTATCTTATCTTCGATAGCCTGTGAATATTGCTCCGAAAGAGATTTTATTTGGTTCATAATAAGCTGGCTCATAGTTAACTACCTTGCCCTTGCTTATTCGCGCGGGTGTATAAAGTAACAAGGAAAAAGACACTGCCAACCGCAGCTGTAATTACCCCGATAGGTAATTCTTGGTTGGTTAAAAGAGTACGAGCTAATACATCAACCCATAACATAAACACTCCACCAGCTAAGGCGGTAAAAACAAAGCTTAAACGGCTACCAATATGGATAAATTGCCTTACGAGGTGTGGGATCATCAAGCCTACAAAGCCAATTCCACCGCATAAAGCGACAATAGAAGCCGTTAAAATAGAGCTCACTAGCAACATAATTATGCGTAATTTGGCTACATTCACACCTAGGGTAACGGCGCTCTCATCGCCCAGCAGCAATGCCATTAATTGATTTCGGTAAATCAGTAACATAGCAAGACAAACAATAACTATCAGCGCTGGCATCCACAGTGAGTGCCAGTCTGCTCGCGCGAAACTACCTAGGGTCCAAAATAAAATTGACGCAACCGCCTGAGGATCGCTCCAATACAACAGCAAGCTGGTAAATGCGCTGAATAAAAACGACAGTGCTACACCTGCTAATAAAAGGGTTTCAACCTGCTGAAAACGATTAATTCGAGCAAAGCTGATCAGTAGCGTCATTGATATCAAACTACCTAAAAAGGCACTAACAGGTAACGGTAACCAAAACCAACTACCAAAAAACGAAACCGATAACACAGCACCAAACATGGCGCCTGAAGAAATGCCAAATAAATACGGGTCTGCTAGTGGGTTACGAGTGACCACTTGTAAAATCATGCCAGCTAAAGCCAAACCGCAACCTGCGACAAAAGCTAAAATACTGCGAGGCATTCTAAGCTGCCAAATAATACTGTTGGTGACTTGGTTGGTTTGGCTGCCAAATAAAGAATCAATAACAGTAGAAATTGAAGTATCTGCGGCACCAAATGACAATGATGCTAAAAAGCTAACAAGAGCAAACGCCAGTAACAGAGGCAGAGTTAAAGTCTGTTTAATCATCTTGCACTGCTCTATTGTTCCCTTGTTCGGCAACATAACCATAATAATACGTTACTAAAGGTCTGCTATTTTGCGGATGTTTTGATACTTGAGTACAAACATCAAACACTGTTGAAAGATTCTGTTCTGTGATCACCTCTGACGGCACACCTTGTGTTGTTAATTTGCCGTTTTTGATGATAAGTAATTTATCGCAAATTGAAGCGGCTAAGTTCAAATCATGAAAAGAGGCAATCACTGTAATACCTAAAGACTTTGCCAGCTCCATAATTTGAATTTGATATTTAACATCTAAGTGGCTGGTTGGCTCATCCATGATCAGGAGTTTAGGAGATTGCACAATTGCTCTTGCGATCATGGCTCTTTGTTTCTCGCCACCGGATAACAATTCGAAGTCCATATTTTCTTTGCCAGACAAACCAACTTGTTCAATGGCTTGTTGTACTTTTTCAAGATCACTTTGTCGATTCGAAAAGCTAAAACTGGAATGCGGCACTAAGCCCAAAGCAACAATGTCTTTCACCGCCAAATGAAACTGTTGCGGTGTATGTTGCAGAACTACAGCAACTTGCTGAGCATATTGTTTATTTGAAAGCTCAGATAACGCTTGGCCGGCAAATGAAATACTTCCAGAACTTGGTGTGATGTATTTATACAAACAGCGTAATAGAGATGATTTTCCAGACCCATTAGGCCCCAATAAACCTACAAATTGACCTTGCGCTACACTAAAGCTGATTTGATCTAAGATAGTCCTTTGCCCTGCTTTCCAGCAAAGTGACTCGACCTCTAACAGTGTTGACGATGTGTTCATTAATGCGCCTGGCAATCTATACTTTCATTTATAAACGGAAAAAGACGCAGGCAGAAGCAAGTTCTGAATTTGCCCGAAAATCGAGTTTTCCCGCTCGTTTTGGTTTTGCAATGGTGTATTAATATCTTGGTATCCTGACTCTCAGCATCTCGATGTTTCCCTTCCCAGCATATTGCCAGTGGTAAAAACATTGCTCTGATCACAGTTGCGGGTACAGTTGCGGATTCCTAAACATTAGTTCAGCCACCGCATTCCCAATCTATTAAGCATAGATGTTCTATGAATAGATGTTATATAAATAACCGATATTAAATTTTGCCTAAACTTGTTTGCCAAAGCCTAGGACTTCTAGACGGCTATTATCCATGATAATTAGGTTTCTACAAGAAACATTGATGTAGAGACTAGAGTTTTATTTGGGCATGAGGCATTTCACCATCTTGTTTAAAGACCGATATTTTGATGGCTTGTCCGTAACTAACCGAGATTTGGCTGGCTATTTTTTCTATTTGGTTTTGCTCATTTTCAACAGCAAGCAAATGAGCTAACACACATTTAATCACCCCAGCATGAGTAATGACCAGAGTATCTTTTAAAGTTTCGTTGTTAAGAAAGGCTTGCCACCAGTTAGTGACTCTTTGGTAAAAAGCTGAAAAAGATTCACCTTCTGGCGGAGCGTGTTCAAACGGTTTATGCCAAAAGTCACCGATATTAGGTTTTGGCTGTTGCCAAAGTTGCTCGTACGACTTTCCATCCCAAGCACCAAAGTTCATTTCTTTAATTTCATCACACACTTCAATAGGAAGTTGTCTAGCAGTTGCGGTTTGCTCGGCGAATATGCGGCATCGCTGTAAAGGTGAACTTATACAATAGTCAAAGTTTATAGAACTAATCGACTGCTGCATTTGCGATAACCCTAGGTCAGTGAGTTCGAAGTCAGTATGTCCAGCTAATGACCCAGTATGAGTAATTTCACCATGTCTAAGTAGGTAGACATTTATTGTTTCAGCCAAGGCAATATTTCCTCAATTTGCGTGTATTTACACCATATCAAGGGAGTGCATATTTATCATTACCGTTAAAAACTATTTTTTTGCATATAATGTGTGCGGTTTTGATCAATTAGTGGTAGGATCCCGCGGCTTTTTTTAACCAATCAATTATTGAGAAGATAGAGTAAGACAATGGCTGACTTATCTAAATATAGAAATATAGGTATCTTCGCACACGTTGACGCAGGTAAAACTACGACAACTGAGCGTATTTTGAAACTAACCGGTAAAATTCATAAAACTGGTGAAGTACATGACGGTGAGTCAACAACTGACTTCATGGAACAGGAAGCTGAGCGTGGTATTACAATCCAGTCTGCTGCCGTAACTTGTGAGTGGAAAAAACACCGCTTAAACGTTATCGATACTCCTGGACACGTTGACTTCACAGTTGAAGTATATCGTTCTCTTAAAGTTCTTGACGGTGGTGTAGGTGTATTCTGTGGTTCTGGTGGTGTTGAGCCTCAGTCAGAAACTAACTGGCGTTATGCAAACGAATCTGAAGTAGCACGTCTTATCTTCGTTAACAAATTAGACCGTTTAGGTGCTGATTTCTTCCGCGTTGTAGACCAAGTTAAGAACGTATTAGCTGCAAACCCTCTAGTAATGACGTTACCAATCGGTCGTGAAGACGATTTCGTTGGTGTTGTAGACGTATTAACTAAGAAAGCTTATGTTTGGGATGACACAGGTCTTCCTGAAAACTACGAGATCACTGATGTTCCAGCGGACATGGTTGACGACGTAGAACAGTACCACGAAGAGTTAATCGAAACTGCTGTTGAGCAAGACGATGACCTAATGGAAGCATACATGGAAGGCGAAATGCCAACTGAAGAGCAAATCAAAGCTTGTATCCGTAAAGGTACACGTGATCTAGCGTTCTTCCCTACGTTCTGTGGTTCTGCATTCAAAAACAAAGGTGTTCAATTAGTACTTGACGCTGTTGTTGATTACTTACCTTCACCAACAGAAGTTGATCCTCAGCCTCTAACAGACAAAGACACTGGTGAACCTACTGGTGACGTTGCAACTGTATCTGCAGAAGAGCCACTTAAAGCGTTAGCGTTCAAGATCATGGACGACCGTTTCGGTGCACTTACGTTCATCCGTATCTACTCTGGTGTTATGCGTAAAGGTGACACAGTTCTTAACTCTGCAACTGGTAAAACAGAGCGTATCGGCCGTATGGTTGAGATGCAAGCAGACGACCGTAACGAGATCTCTGAAGCGCAAGCTGGTGACATCTTAGCGGTTGTAGGTATGAAGAACGTTCAAACAGGTCACACTCTATGTGATCCTAAGCACGAATGTACTCTAGAAGCTATGATCTTCCCTGAGCCGGTAATCTCTATCGCTGTTAAGCCTAAAGATAAAGGTGGTAACGAGAAGATGGGTATCGCTATCGGTAAGATGGTTGCAGAAGATCCGTCGTTCCAAGTTGAGACTGACGAAGATTCAGGTGAAACTATCCTTAAAGGTATGGGTGAACTTCACTTAGACATCAAAGTTGACATCCTTAAGCGTACTTACGGTGTTGAGTTAGAAGTAGGTCAACCACAAGTTGCTTACCGTGAAACTATCACTCAAGAAATCGAAGATTCTTATACGCATAAGAAACAGTCTGGTGGTTCTGGTCAGTTCGGTAAGATCGACTACCGCATCAAGCCAGGCGAGCAAAACTCTGGTTTCACTTTCTCTTCAACTGTTGTTGGTGGTAACGTTCCTAAGGAATTCTGGCCTGCAGTTGAGAAAGGCTTCAAGGGCATGATGGAGCAAGGTGTTCTAGCTGGCTTCCCAGTATTAGACGTAGAAATCGAATTATTCGACGGTGCTTTCCACGCAGTTGACTCATCAGCTGTTGCGTTCGAAATCGCTGCTAAAGGCGCTTTCCGTCAATCTATCCCTAAAGCGGGTGCACAGCTTCTTGAGCCAATCATGAAAGTTGACGTATTCTCGCCAGAAGACAACGTAGGTGACGTAATCGGTGACCTTAACCGTCGTCGTGGTATGATCAAAGACCAAGAAGCTGGTGCTACTGGTGTACGTATTAAAGCTGACGTTCCTCTATCAGAAATGTTCGGTTACATCGGTCACTTACGTACTATTACTTCAGGTCGTGGTCAATTCTCTATGGAATTCAGCCACTACAATGCATGTCCACAAAACGTTGCAGACGAAGTAATCGCTAAATCTAAAGAAGAGAAGTAATTAATACTTATCATCTTTTATGATTTTAAAAGGCTCGCTTAATGCGGGCCTTTTTGCTTATAGGGACATAAGTATGTCGCGGTGTCATGGATGACAAAGAGCGACGGCTTTCAGGGAGGAAAGTACATCGGCTGCATTTGTTCCAGACAAATTGACAGCATTCACCACATCCGTGTGGGTCAATCACCAAGGATGGTATTAGATTCGTGTGCTTATAGGGACATAAGTTGCCTTCAAGGATGAAGGTATATCGGTCGAGTTTGTTCCATACAAACTTCGGACACTCGCTACATCCTTGTAGGTCGAAATTAAAATATATGTTCCTGCGTTGCCTCCTTACCCAACTTTCCTATTGGGTAACATGGACGTATCAATTTCGATGAGTCGTGATGTCATAGCCACTAAGAGCTACGTCCTTCAGAAAAAGTTAGCTTACAAACCAAAGTAAAACTTACGTAGAAAAACCTCAGAGCCCGATCAACTATTGAAACCATATTGTCTATTGTTAAACTCTAAGTATTAACCAGTAGAACAAAATGTTGATGAAAAGCTAAGTTTGATTGATCTACACAAATTCAAATTTAACAAAATGCTCTATACTTGGTTAATTTCGAGCTAAGGCAGCCGATAACAACTAAAAATATTGATGGAACAGTCACATGACAGAAATCATTAACTTCCGCGCAGGACGTTACAAAATATCCTTTGAGATCCTAAATATTCTCATGACTGAAAAGTATGAGGGGAACGCTACGCAAGTCCCTTCTGGAGATGGAACTTTAATGGGAGTAATTAACTACCAAAAAGTGCCAACCCCTATTTACGATCTAACCATGATTTTAGAAGGGGTAACTGCCCGCCAAAAGATGAGCGAGTTAATTGATTTATTGCATGCCCAAGAAAAAGAGCAAATTAACTGGTTTGATGCGCTGCAAGAAGCGGTAAGTTCAGGTTCTATTTTCAGTGGTAATAAAGATCCGGAACAATCAGATTTTGGCAAATGGTTAAGTTCATTTGAAAGTGAAAATGACGATTTAATGCATATTTTAAAAAAGTTTGAAGAGCCCCTGAATAATACCTATGCCCTAGCTGATTGCATTTTGAAAACTGCGGAAATAAATGGCAAAGACGCAGCATTAAAAGAGCTACAACAGCAACGAAACACGACTTTCAACTCTTTGAGAAAGCTATTCGAAGCATCAAGAGACGTAATAAGTTCCTCTTACAAACCAGTAATAGTTTATACCACACTAAACGGCTCAACTCCTTGTTTAGGCTTTTTAGTTGAAAGTGTTGATGATGCGTTAGTAATCGAACAATCTGACATTAAGTCATTCGCTAATGATGGCTCGATTCAATTTATGGGGGATTTGAACTTACCTAATATGATCTCAGGCTTAATAACTAAAGATGACGTTAATTCACTACTAATAGACCCAAAGTTAGTCAAAGCAGAACTACCTGAAACCGCATAATTACTACTAGCAATCTACAATCTCAATAAGAGCAGCTATAATAGCTGCTCTTTTGCCTACAGGATGTAGGTATGTCGTGGTTTCATGGACGAAAAAGAACGACTGCCTACAGGATGTAGGTTGTATTCAGGGATGAATGTATATCGAAATTGCATGAATGTATTAATTTCCGATGAGCCGTGGTTTCATGGACGAAAAAGAGTGATGGCCTAAAGAAGGTGCACCTTCAATAACGGGTTTAACTCCCAAAGTTACAAATACTAAATATGCTATGGAACGCACCTAGCATTAAAACAAGAGCGTAAGATGACAGAAATTCAAGGTAAAAGGTTAAACAAATACATCAGTGAAACGGGTTTTTGCTCTCGACGCGAAGCAGACAAATTAATTGCTGACAATAAAGTAAAAATAAACGGTGCTATTCCAGAACTTGGTACA
Source organism: Psychrosphaera sp. (assembly GCA_965200905.1). GTDB lineage: Bacteria > Pseudomonadota > Gammaproteobacteria > Enterobacterales > Alteromonadaceae > Psychrosphaera. The sequence continues at coordinate 522,085 of CBDAVN010000003.1, read as the reverse complement.
AAAGTAATGCCTGATGACGTAGTCACTGTTAATGGTAAAACGATAGTTGCTGCACCAGAAAACAAATCTGACAGAGTTTACATTGCCTATAACAAGCCTATTGGTATTACTTGCACAACAGAAAAGCATGTCAAAGGTAATATCGTTGATGCGATAAAGCACAAACAAAGGATTTTTCCCATTGGTAGGCTCGATAAGCCATCAGAAGGCCTTATCTTCTTAACTTCGGACGGAGACATAGTTAACAAGATTTTAAGAGCTGAGAATGCTCATGAGAAAGAATATGTTGTGACAGTCGATAGACCTTTAAATGATAGATTCAAAAGACGTATGGAAAAAGGCATCCCTATTCTTGGTACTGTAACTAAGCCATGCAAAGTAAAAATACTTGGTCCAAAGAAGTTCTCTATTATATTAACCCAGGGTCTTAACCGCCAAATTCGTCGCATGTGTGAATACTTAGATTACGAAGTAACGAAATTAAAACGCACTAGGATCATGAACGTCAATTTAGATAATTTGAAAGTAGGCCAATGGCGTGACCTTAGCGAAAAGGAAATGCAAACCCTAAATAAAGCACTGGCGACCTCTTCAAAGACTCATAAAAAATAATATTCTTTGTTTAAACCATTTCAATAATGATAACGACTAAGTATTAGTGAATATAACTAAGTGAATTTATCCGAAATTTGATTAAGTTCCCTTTAAGCTATAAATATCAATAACTTATAAACTTGGCTTTATATTTGATACTTAGTCGCTTACTAATAAAAAATAATTAATGGCTTAGCCAAAAATTGAAATGGACTCGAACATGAAAACAGCAAAATTACTTTCTTTATCTCTTCTGTCACTGGCTTTATCAGGGTGTGTTATCCACGTTAATGCAAAAAAAGCGAATGTTTCTCTGCAAGAAAACCTTTCAGTAAATACTTCTGGAGTTACCTCTTTCGATATTGATGCCGGTGCTGGCTCTCTAATTATTAAAGGCTCAGATAACTCACAAAACATTGAAGTATCGGCCGATATCCAAACTACAGAAGAAAAAGACTATGTGCTTTATCTTAAAAAGTCTGGCTCAACAGCAACATTAGTCGCTAAACACAACTCTAGCTCTGGCTACTGGGATGGTTCAAGCCCTCAAATAAACTTAACCGTATCAATGCCAAAGAACCTTTTACTTAATATCGAAGATGGCTCTGGTGATATCAAAGTAACTGATATTAACAACAATGTTAAAGTCGATGATGGCTCAGGTTCAGCTTCTTTCGAAAATATCGTTGGTAACTTAGATGTTGATGATGGCTCTGGTAGTTTGCTTATCAAACAGGTAACTGGTGATTTGAAGTTAGACGATGGTTCTGGTGAATTAACCGTGAGCGATGTAACTGGCAACGTATATGTAGAAGATGGTTCTGGTGAGCTAACTGTTCATAATATTGGTGGCAAAGTAACAATCGACGATGGCTCTGGTGGTATTAACGTAAATCAAGCAGGTTCACTAAAGATAATTGATTCAGGGTCTGGCAGCCTTTCAATTTCTAAAATCAAAGGGGAAGTCGATATAGACTCTTAAGGTTATAGCTATGAAGAAAGTTATTGTTTCTGTTCTAGGGGGACTTCTAGTAATGCTAGGAGTAATATTTATAGTCATACCTGGACCATCTTTGCTACTACTTATTCCTGGTTTTTATTTACTTAGCTTGGAATACGACTGGGCAAAGATTTGGTTGAAAAAGTGTCAAAGGTTACTAAGTAAAATGGCGAGATATGTAGACTCAATGTTATTAAAAAGAAAGCTAAGTAAATAATAGATAAGAAAAAGGCAAAGTATTAATTCACTTTGCCTTTTTTGTCATTAGTCACTAAGTCTATGAGTTGTTTAATGTCATATTCGCCACAAGCTTCACAGACTTCTAATGTTTCAACAAAATCTAACTTACGTTCTCCTAACTCATATTTAGAGACGTAGCTTTGAGGTTTGTCTAATTTTTCCGCCAACTGATTCTGAGTAAGGCCAGCACTCTTTCTTATTTTTCTAAGAAAGTCCCTGACTTGTTGACGTTTAGGATCCCACGCATTATTCATACGCGTAAATTAACCCGATAGCGTCACTAACCCATTTTAGGTTATGTACCTATATCTTACACAATAGTTGATAAAACTAAAACAACACGAAACTTTAAAATACTAGAGCTTTTAATATCATACGGATAGGTAAGATAGGTCGCTGATCTGTTAGATCACCTTCAACTGTAAGAATGCATCGCGCCAGAAAGAGCCAAGGTGTAGATCTTACGCGACGTGTGCGATATCAATGAAGAATAACGAAGACCCCAGCAAAAGGACGATCGGCACGCCGCTAGATCACTCTTCAATTGCTAGATCGCTCCCATCAGAAAGGGCCAAATTGTAGGTCGTATTTTAATGCTACGTATACTGCTAAATGGTAAGCAATAAAACCCGCTGCTCATTGAGCAACGGGTTCTGACGAACAGGGATGTACTAATGTCGTGGTGACAGGGATGTCATAGAACGACAATGGGAGTCTGACGGTGAACGACTTTGTTCGTATCGTCCATAATACTCACCCCTTCGGGGTCTGCTCCACAGCACCCCAAAAATGTTCCCGACATTCTTGTCACATGGAAGCCTCGATTTCCCAAACGCCAAATAGCAAAAAGCCGTCGCACACTGTGCAACGGCTTTTCTTTATAGGAGCTTGGCGATGAGCTACTCTCGCATAGAAATTCTACACTACCATCGCCGCAACTGCGTTTCACTTCTGAGTTCGAAATGGAGTCAGGTGGGACCACAGCGCTATTTTCACCAAGCATAAACTGGTTGTCTTTCGACCTACACGGATGTAGGAAGTACTTGAAGTTGTCTGGAACAACTCAAGTAAATAAATTGGAAAGAAATAAACTAAGGAATAATCTTGATATGTGTATGAGAACACTTAAGCGTTGTATAGTTAAGCCGCACGGGCAATTAGTATGAGTTAGCTTAACGCCTCACAGCGCTTCCACACCTCACCTATCAACGTCGTAGTCTTCAACGACCCTTTAGGAATGTTTAACATTCAGGGATGACTCATCTCGAGGCTCGCTTCCCGCTTAGATGCTTTCAGCGGTTATCGATTCCGAACGTAGCTACCGGGCAATGCGATTGGCATCACAACCCGAACACCAGCGGTTCGTCCACTCCGGTCCTCTCGTACTAGGAGCAGCCCCTCTCAATCATCCAACGCCCACGGCAGATAGGGACCGAACTGTCTCACGACGTTCTAAACCCAGCTCGCGTACCACTTTAAATGGCGAACAGCCATACCCTTGGGACCGACTTCAGCCCCAGGATGTGATGAGCCGACATCGAGGTGCCAAACACCGCCGTCGATATGAACTCTTGGGCGGTATCAGCCTGTTATCCCCGGAGTACCTTTTATCCGTTGAGCGATGGCCCTTCCATACAGAGCCACCGGATCACTATGACCTACTTTCGTACCTGCTCGACGTGTCTGTCTCGCAGTTAAGCTTGCTTCTACCATTACACTAACCGTACGATGTCCGACCGTACTTAGCAAACCTTCGTGCTCCTCCGTTACTCTTTGGGAGGAGACCGCCCCAGTCAAACTACCCACCAGGCACTGTCCACAACCCCGATTAGGGGCCAATGTTAGAACATCAAACATACAAGGGTGGTATTTCAAGGATGGCTCCACTTAAGCTGGCGCCTAAGTTTCAAAGCCTCCCACCTATCCTACACATGTAGGCTCAATGTTCAGTGCCAAGCTGTAGTAAAGGTTCACGGGGTCTTTCCGTCTAGCCGCGGGTACACTGCATCTTCACAGCGATTTCAATTTCACTGAGTCTCGGGTGGAGACAGCGTGGCCATCATTACACCATTCGTGCAGGTCGGAACTTACCCGACAAGGAATTTCGCTACCTTAGGACCGTTATAGTTACGGCCGCCGTTTACCGGGGCTTCGATCATGAGCTTCTCTTGCGATAACCCAATCAATTAACCTTCCGGCACCGGGCAGGTGTCACACCCTATACGTCATCTTTCGATTTAGCAGAGTGCTGTGTTTTTAATAAACAGTTGCAGCCACCAGGTCACTGCGACCGACCTCAGCTTAGGGAGCAAGTCCCATCACCATGGTCGGCGTACCTTCTCCCGAAGTTACGGTACCATTTTGCCTAGTTCCTTCACCCGAGTTCTCTCAAGCGCCTTAGTATTCTCTACCTGACCACCTGTGTCGGTTTAGAGTACGGTTCCACATTATCTGAAGCTTAGAGGCTTTTCCTGGAAGTATGGCATCAATGACTTCAGCTCCGTAGAGCCTCGTCTCGTATCTCAGTCTTAAGAACCCGGATTTGCCTAAGTTCTCAACCTACATACTTTCACACGGACAACCAACGCCGTGCTCACCTAGCCTGCTCCGTCCCCCCATCGCAATAATATGAAGTACAGAAATATTAATCTGTTTCCCATCGACTACGCATTTCTGCCTCGCCTTAGGGGCCGACTTACCCTACCCTGATTAGCATGGGATAGGAACCCTTGGTCTTTCGGCGTGGGGGTTTTTCACCCCCATTATCGTTACTCATGTCAGCATTCGCACTTCTGATACGTCCAGCAAGCCTCTCGACTCACCTTCAACCGCTTACAGAACGCTCCCCTACCCAGCACATTAATGCGCTGCCGCAGCTTCGGTGGTATGTTTAGCCCCGTTACATCTTCCGCGCAGGCCGACTCGACTAGTGAGCTATTACGCTTTCTTTAAAGGGTGGCTGCTTCTAAGCCAACCTCCTAGCTGTCTAAGCCTTCCCACATCGTTTCCCACTTAACATACACTTTGGGACCTTAGCTGGCGGTCTGGGTTGTTTCCCTCTCCACGACGAACGTTAGCACCCGCCGTGTGTCTCCCGGATAGTACTTTACGGTATTCGGAGTTTGCATGGGGTTGGTAAGCCGGGATGGCCCCCTAGCCCAAACAGTGCTCTACCCCCGTAAGTATTCGTCCGAGGCTCTACCTAAATAGATTTCGGGGAGAACCAGCTATCTCCCGGTTTGATTAGCCTTTCACTCCTATCCACACGTCATCCCCTGGCTTTTCAACGACAGTGGGTTCGGTCCTCCAGTTGATGTTACTCAACCTTCAACCTGCACATGGATAGATCACCGGGTTTCGGGTCTATACCTAGCAACTATACGGGCAGTTAACCCTCGCTTTCACTACGGCTCCCCTATTCGGTTAACCTTGCTACTAAATATAAGTCGCTGACCCATTATACAAAAGGTACGCAGTCACAGAACAAGTCTGCTCCTACTGCTTGTACGTATACGGTTTCAGGTTCTATTTCACTCCCCTCACAGGGGTTCTTTTCGCCTTTCCCTCACGGTACTGGTTCACTATCGGTCAATTGGGAGTATTTAGCCTTAGAGGATGGTCCCCCTATCTTCAGTCAAAGTTTCACGTGCTCCGACCTACTTAATGTGTCCAATATAGCTCTTCGTGTACGGGACTATCACCCTCTATCGTGCCACTTTCCAGAGGCTTCCACTAAACTATACTGATTCGGCTGTTTCCCGTTCGCTCGCCGCTACTTAGGAAATCTCGGTTGATTTCTTTTCCTCCGGGTACTTAGATGTTTCAGTTCTCCGGGTTTGCCTCACTAACCTATGTATTCAGTTAGTGATACCCTAAAAGGGTGGGTTTCCCATTCGGAAATCGTGGTCTATAACGGTTTTTATCACCTTAACCACGCTTATCGCAGATTAACACGTCCTTCATCGCCTCCAATTGCCAAGGCATCCACCGTATACGCTTATTCACTTAACTATACAACCTTAAATGTTCTCACATTCAACGTCGTTCATTTCGTGTCTTATTTATCCAAATGAGCTTGTATCTTTCTCATTCAGTTGACATAAATAACGCTTGAGTTTTCTCTTACAGTGATAATCAAAATTATTTCTTTTCGTTGTTTTGAATAACAAAAAATAAACAATAATGTTTACCTTAATTTATCAGCTTTCCAATTTGTTAAAGAGCAATGTATTTTATTAAAAATACTAAAAACTAAATTCGTTTCTTTTAATAAGAGTAGAACTTACTGTTTAGCATTTTCACCTACTTTAGAGATTTGACACGACCATTTGCTTTAGCAAATGTTTGTAGGTAAAGGATGGTGGAGCTATGCGGGATCGAACCGCAGACCTCTTGAATGCAAATCAAGCGCTCTCCCAGCTGAGCTATAGCCCCATCTTTGTTGCCACTGGCCACTTTAGCGAGTAGCTTTTGCAATCGTGTCTAATCAAGGCTTTTTAAGATGACGTTTAGTACACTAAACGAGTCTTAAAATAACGCAGAGTAGGCGCGATTTGGTAGGCCTGGGCAGACTTGAACTGCCGACCTCACCCTTATCAGGGGTGCGCTCTAACCAGCTGAGCTACAGGCCTAGTGCAATAAACCTGAATCATTTTAGCTAGGTCGACGACCTCACCCTACTCTTTATGAAGAGAATGGGGTGCTAACCAGCTTAGTTCCAAGTCTAGTGTCAAGTCACAAGTCGTTGGACTGTGCCACGCCTGTAACCTTCTTGCTCACAATTCGTAATTAATTATCTGTGTGGACACTGCGTAAAAGGTGTAACTTTCGTTTATAAGGAGGTGATCCAGCCCCAGGTTCCCCTAGGGCTACCTTGTTACGACTTCACCCCAGTCATGAACCACAAAGTGGTGAGCGTCCTCCCGAAGGTTAAACTACCCACTTCTTTTGCAGCCCACTCCCATGGTGTGACGGGCGGTGTGTACAAGGCCCGGGAACGTATTCACCGTAGCATTCTGATCTACGATTACTAGCGATTCCGACTTCATGGAGTCGAGTTGCAGACTCCAATCCGGACTACGACAAGCTTTATGGGATCCGCTTACTCTCGCGAGTTCGCAACCCTTTGTACTTGCCATTGTAGCACGTGTGTAGCCCATCCCGTAAGGGCCATGATGACTTGACGTCGTCCCCACCTTCCTCCGGTTTGTCACCGGCAGTCTCCTTAGAGTTCTCAGCCTAACTGCTAGCAACTAAGGATAAGGGTTGCGCTCGTTGCGGGACTTAACCCAACATTTCACAACACGAGCTGACGACAGCCATGCAGCACCTGTCTCAGAGTTCCCGAAGGCACTAATCTATCTCTAGAAAATCCTCTGGATGTCAAGGAATGGTAAGGTTCTTCGCGTTGCATCGAATTAAACCACATGCTCCACCGCTTGTGCGGGCCCCCGTCAATTCATTTGAGTTTTAACCTTGCGGCCGTACTCCCCAGGCGGTCTACTTAACGCGTTAGCTGCGCAAAACCCCTCTAAACGAGGCGAGCTGCTAGTAGACATCGTTTACGGCGTGGACTACCAGGGTATCTAATCCTGTTTGCTACCCACGCTTTCGTACATGAGCGTCAGTGTCGGCCCAGGTGGCTGCCTTCGCCATCGGTATTCCTTCAGATCTCTACGCATTTCACCGCTACACCTGAAATTCTACCACCCTCTGCCGCACTCTAGTTAGCCAGTTTCAAATGCAGTTCCCAGGTTGAGCCCGGGGCTTTCACATCTGACTTAACTAACCGCCTGCGTACGCTTTACGCCCAGTAATTCCGATTAACGCTCGCACCCTCCGTATTACCGCGGCTGCTGGCACGGAGTTAGCCGGTGCTTCTTCTGTCGCTAACGTCAAAGCTAGCAGGTATTAACTACTAACCCTTCCTCACGACTGAAAGTGCTTTACAACCCGAAGGCCTTCTTCACACACGCGGCATGGCTGCATCAGGGTTCCCCCCATTGTGCAATATTCCCCACTGCTGCCTCCCGTAGGAGTCTGGACCGTGTCTCAGTTCCAGTGTGGCTGATCATCCTCTCAGACCAGCTAGGGATCGTCGGCTTGGTGAGCCTTTACCTCACCAACTACCTAATCCCACTTGGGCTTCTCTAAAGGCGAGAGCCGAAGCCCCCTTTAGTCCGTAGACAATATGCGGTATTAGCAGTCGTTTCCAACTGTTGTCCCCCACCTCAAGGCAAATTCCCAAGCATTACTCACCCGTCCGCCACTCGTCATCAACTAGCAAGCTAGTTATGTTACCGTTCGACTTGCATGTGTTAGGCCTGCCGCCAGCGTTCAATCTGAGCCATGATCAAACTCTTCACTTTAAAAAGTTTAATCAACTACTCATTGAATTCTGTTCAAATAAATCTTCGAATAGACACTCAATCAATAGTTTACAAGTTGCTAATCTTCCAAAAGGATATTTAGCTCTTTGCGTTACTACTCATTCACGAGTGCCCACACAAATAATTAATTACAAGTTGTTAAAGAACGTTTAGAGCTAAGCTCTTGGTTAAGACTGACGCTTTGTCTTGCCGCTTAGGGCTGTCTCAACCGGGATGCGCATAATACGCTTTCCGTTTTTGTTGTCAACACTTTATTTTAATTTAGTTTTTAAAACATTTTGTTAACTCATCTTCTAACTAAGTCGCTGCTGTTTTGCTGCGTCTCCGTTGGAAGAGGCGCGCATTTTAGAGAACTTTTAAAATTGCGCAAGGGCTTTTTTCATGTTTTTTGATAAAAACAATTCAAACGCTCAGATAATAAACAAACCGAGTAATAATCCCGCAAATTTCTGATAAAAACACTTATAAAAGAGGAAATGAGTACAATTTATTAACTGCATAGAGTAATTAATGTTAGTAGCTGCAAAGGTTGTATATAAAAGCTTTATACCTTGAGTAAGCAAGCTATATGCAGAACTATTAATCTCTTGCTGTTAGTATAACCCCTTGTAGAAGGCGACTTAAGAGTCACACTGGCCCTTTATCGCACCGTTGCTGTAGCCTAAAAACAAAAAAGCCCGCCGAAGCGAGCTTTTTTAGCAGATAAATATCTTAATCAGATATTAGTCTAAGATAGATGCAACAACACCAGCACCTACTGTACGGCCACCTTCACGGATCGCGAAACGTAGACCTTCGTCCATCGCGATTGGAGCGATTAGCTCTACAACCATCTTGATGTTGTCACCTGGCATTACCATTTCAACACCTTCTGGAAGCTCTACTGCACCCGTTACGTCTGTTGTACGGAAGTAGAACTGTGGACGGTAACCTTTGAAGAATGGAGTATGACGACCACCTTCTTCTTTAGATAGTACGTATACTTCTGATTCGAACTTCGTGTGTGGAGTGATTGAACCAGGCTTCGCTAGTACTTGACCACGTTCAACTTCGTCACGCTTAGTACCACGTAATAAAGCACCGATGTTCTCACCCGCACGACCTTCGTCTAGAAGCTTACGGAACATCTCAACACCTGTACATGTAGTCGTTGTAGTTTCTTTAATACCTACGATTTCTACTTCGTCACCAGTGTTGATGATACCGCGCTCAACACGACCTGTTACTACTGTACCACGACCTGAGATTGAGAATACGTCTTCGATAGGCATGATGAATGGCTTATCGATGTCACGCTCTGGCTCTGGGATGTATGAATCTAGCGCTTCTGCTAGTTCAACAATCTTGTCTTCCCACTGCTTTTCGCCTTCAAGCGCTTTAAGAGCTGAACCTTGGATTAATGGTAGGTCGTCACCTGGGAATTCGTATTCTGAAAGAAGTTCACGAACTTCCATTTCTACTAATTCTAATAACTCTTCGTCGTCAACCATGTCACATTTGTTCATGAATACAACGATGAAAGGTACACCAACCTGACGAGAAAGTAGGATGTGCTCACGAGTTTGTGGCATTGGACCATCTGTCGCAGCTACTACTAAGATCGCGCCGTCCATCTGTGCAGCACCTGTGATCATGTTTTTAACATAGTCAGCGTGTCCTGGGCAGTCTACGTGTGCGTAGTGACGAGTTGGTGTGTCATACTCAACGTGAGAAGTTGAGATTGTGATACCACGCTCACGCTCTTCTGGAGCGTTATCGATTTGTGCGAAGTCTTTTGCTTCACCACCGTATACTTTTGCTAATACGTTAGTGATTGCCGCAGTTAGTGTAGTTTTACCGTGGTCAACGTGACCGATTGTGCCAACGTTTACGTGCGGTTTCGTACGTTCAAACTTTTCTCTTGCCATTTTTAAGTTTCCTTAAATTAAAGTGATCTAAAGTTTAGACCTATATATTTAAAATAAATAATTATCTTGCTGACATTACTTGTTCAGCAACATTGTTAGGTGCTTCAGCATACTTCAAGAACTCCATTGAGTACGAAGCACGCCCCTGAGTTGCGCTACGCAAGTCAGTTGCATATCCAAACATTTCTGCTAGAGGCACTTGAGCATTGACAGCCTTCATACCAGCTGGTGCTTCTTCCATCCCTTCGATCATACCTCGACGACGGTTTAGGTCACCAACAACATCACCCATATTTTCTTCCGGAGTTATGACTTCAACTTTCATCATAGGTTCCAAAATCTTAGGTGAAGCGTCCAACGCACCGTTTTTGAATGCCATTGAACCAGCAATTTTAAACGCCATTTCATTAGAGTCAACATCATGGAATGAACCATCATATAACGTTGCTTTAACGCCCAAGACAGGGAATCCACCAAGAACACCATTTTTCATTTGCTCTTGAATACCCTTATCAACTGCTGGGATGTACTCTTTAGGAACAACGCCACCCACAATTTCATTTACGAATTCGTAAGTTTCATCGCCCTCAATGTCCATAGGCTCTAGCTTCAGCCATACATGACCGTATTGACCACGGCCACCTGACTGACGAACAAATTTACCTTCAACTTCGACACTTGATGTGATGCACTCACGGTATGCCACTTGAGGCTTACCTACGTTACAATCAACACTAAATTCGCGACGCATACGGTCAACGATGATGTCTAAGTGAAGTTCGCCCATACCAGAAATAATAGTCTGTCCTGACTCTTCATCTGTTTCTACACGAAAAGACGGATCTTCCGCAGCTAGTTTACCTAGCGCGATACCCATTTTTTCCTGGTCTGGAACTGATTTTGGCTCTACCGCTACTGAAATAACAGGATCCGGGAACTCCATACGCTCAAGCGTAATTTTGTGATCTGCATCACAAAGAGTATCACCTGTCGTAACAGATTTAAGACCTACCGCAGCGGCGATATCACCGGCACGTACTTCTTTGATCTCTTCACGGTTATTTGAGTGCATTTGAACAATACGTCCAAAGCGCTCTTTTTTGCCCTTAACTGGATTGTAAACACTGTCACCAGTATTAATAACGCCAGAGTAAGTGCGGAAAAACGTTAAGGTACCTACAAACGGGTCAGTCGCGATTTTGAAAGCTAGCGCTGCAAACGGCTCATTGTCATCTGCGTGGCGTTCACCTTCTGACTCATCGTCTAGGATACCTTTAATAGCTGGAACATCAGTTGGACCTGGCATGAATTCAATTACCATGTCTAACACGGCTTGAACACCTTTGTTCTTAAATGCAGAGCCACAAGCACAAAGAACAATTTCATTGTCTAAGGTACGTTGACGAAGTGCATCTTTGATTTCTATCTCAGATAGCTCTTCACCTTCTAGATACTTATCCATTAACTCGTCATTCGCTTCAGCAGCCGCTTCGATTAACTCTAAGCGATATTGTTCAGCTTGTTCTACCATTTCGGCAGGAATGTCTTCGTATGTGAATGTCATACCTTGGTCAGACTCAGTCCAGTTGATAGCCTTCATTTTGAAAAGGTCTACCACACCACGGAAATTGTCTTCAGCACCAATAGGCAATTGTACTGGAACAGGATTAGCACCTAAACGGTCTTTAACTTGCTCGACAACTGATAAAAAGTCAGCCCCAACACGGTCCATCTTATTGACGAAAACCATGCGTGGTACTTCATACTTATCAGCTTGACGCCAAACAGTTTCTGTTTGTGGTTGAACACCAGAAGATGCACACAGTACAACTGTTGCACCATCTAGAACACGCAATGAACGCTCTACTTCAATCGTAAAGTCAACGTGTCCCGGGGTGTCGATGATATTGATACGGTGTTCATCGAACTGCGCATCCATACCACGCCAAAAACATGTAGTTGCAGCAGACGTGATAGTAATACCACGCTCCTGCTCCTGTTCCATCCAGTCCATGGTTGCAGCACCATCGTGTACTTCACCGATCTTATGAGACAGACCAGTGTAAAAAAGTATACGCTCAGTCGTTGTAGTTTTACCTGCATCAACGTGAGCTACGATACCGATATTGCGATAACGTTCGATTGGTGTCTTACGCGCCATAGATTCCTCTTAATAATTCCAGATATAAGTGTTAGTAAGTGATTACCAACGGTAGTGTGCGAATGCTTTGTTCGCGTCAGCCATTTTATGAACGTCTTCACGTTTCTTAACAGCTGAACCTTTGTTGTCAGCAGCGTCTGCTAATTCGTTAGCTAGACGTAACGCCATTGACTTCTCACCTCTTTTACGGGCAGCTTCAACTAACCAACGCATGGCTAGAGTGTTACGACGCACTGGACGTACTTCAACTGGAACCTGGTAAGTTGAACCACCAACACGGCGAGATTTAACTTCCACAGCTGGACGTACGTTGTCTAGTGCTTCTTCAAGGATATCAAGGTGAGCTTTGCCTGACTTTTCTGCTGCAACGTCAAGTGCACCGTAGATGATTCTTTCAGCTACTGCTTTTTTACCATCTAACATCACTACGTTGATGAATTTGGTCAATAATTCTGATCCGAACTTAGGATCAGGAAGAACTTTACGTTGACCTACGACTCTTCTTCTTGGCATTTTAAATTCTCCGGTATGCTTCAGGGATTACCCAAAACTAATTAATTTTCTAGTTGCTTGGCCTTACTTAACGGAGAACCATTAAGATTTTGGCTTCTTAGTACCGTATTTAGAACGGCCAACTTTACGGTCTGCTACGCCAGCACAGTCAAGTGCACCACGTACAGTGTGGAAACGTACACCTGGTAAGTCTTTAACACGACCACCACGGATTAGGATTACACTGTGCTCTTGAAGGTTGTGACCTTCACCGCCAATGTAAGACGTTACTTCGTTACCGTTAGTTAAACGAACACGAGCTACTTTACGTAGTGCAGAGTTCGGCTTCTTAGGAGTTGTAGTGTATACACGAGTACATACACCACGACGTTGTGGACACGCATCCAAAGCTTCAGACATGTTACGTTTTGTCTTTTGCTTACGAGGCTTACGTACCAACTGGTTAATAGTTGCCATTAATAAGCTCCTGATTAGTTGATTTTCTACCCATTGACGCACAAACGCGCCGCCCCTAAATTAAGGGGTGGCGTATTCTAATGTTCATAAAATGGCCTGTCAACCTAGTATGTTAGGTATTGATGTAAAAGATCCTTTTTTAGCGGAAAAAGGATCTTTGGTTGATTAAACTTTAACAGTTTATTGTTCGTTAGAATTTATCTTGAATATAGTTAACAGTATTAATTGGCGGGCGTTTGGCTTCTTCTATTTCGATATCAGTCATTGTAATTTCAGGATATTCTACTTGTTCGTAAGAGATCGTTTCTAGTAAGTGGGTGATACAGTTCAATCTAGCTTTTTTCTTGTCATCCGCATCAACCACAAACCAAGGTGAGAAATCTGTACTAGTATGAGACAGCATTCTATCTTTAGCTTCTGAGTATTCTTTCCATAATCCTCTAGATTGCAAATCCATCTCGCTAAATTTCCAACGCTTAATCGGGTTGTTAATTCGTTCCTCGAACCTTTTTAGTTGTTCTTCATGCGAAACAGAGAACCAGTATTTGATCAACGTGATCCCTGAATTTATCAACATGCGCTCAAAATCAGGACATGCTCGCAAAAATTCCCAATATTCTTCATCAGAACAAAAGCCCATGACATGTTCTACACCGGCTCTGTTATACCAACTTCGGTCGAACAACACCATTTCGCCAGCACTTGGTAAATGAGCGCTGTACCTTTGAAAGTACCATTGCGTTTTTTCTTTTTCTGTTGGTACACCTAAAGCAGCAATTCGGCAAACCCTTGGGTTTAATCTTTGAGTGATGGCTTTGATAACGCCACCTTTGCCTGCGGCATCTCTTCCCTCAAAGATCACAACCACTTTTTGCTTTGATGTTCTTACCCACTCCTGCAATTTCACTAATTCAACTTGCAGCTGTTTCAACTCTTGCTCGTACTCGGCCTTTTTCATTTTAGCCATTTTTGATTCTCAAATTAGTGACGGGTTGCAACTAGATTAATTCATTAACAAAAAGATAGGAATAATCAGAAACAAAAAAGCCCAGCTTAATAGCTGGGCTTTTACAAGATTTACTGCTTTGGAATAATTATTCCGCTGCTGAACCTTCTTCAGATGTTTCAACGTTTAACGCGTCAACTAAAGCTTGTTCTGCATCTTCTGCACTTACTGTGTCTTCAACTTCATCAAATGCCGCTGCTGCTGCAGCTTTTTCTTGGTGATAGCTGAAACCAGTACCCGCAGGGATTAGACGACCAACGATTACGTTTTCTTTCAGACCACGTAGCTCGTCACGCTTACCAGAAACTGCTGCTTCTGTTAGTACACGTGTCGTTTCTTGGAACGATGCCGCTGAGATGAATGATTCAGTTGCTAGTGATGCTTTAGTAATACCTAACAGGTCACGGTCGAACTGTACTAAGTCCTTGCCTTCTGCTGCTAGTTTACGGTTAGCAATCTTAACGCGTGAAACTTCAACTTGTTCACCAACTAAGAAGTCAGACTGACCTGCATCAGAGATGATGCACTTACGTAACATCTGACGACAGATAGCTTCGATGTGCTTGTCGTTAATTTTTACACCCTGTAAGCGGTAAACTTCTTGAACTTCGTTAACGATGTAGTTCGAGAATGCAGTAATACCACGTAAACGTAAGATGTCGTGCGGAGCCTCAGGACCGTCAGCGATTACTTCGCCACGTTCAACTGATTCACCTTCGAACACGTTAAGCTGACGCCATTTAGGGATCATCTCTTCGTGCGCATCACCCTCTTCAGGAGTAATAACTAAACGCTTCTTACCTTTAGTTTCTTTACCGAAGCTAATTGAACCAGAGATTTCTGCAAGGATTGCAGGCTCTTTAGGCTTACGAGCTTCAAATAAGTCAGCAACTCGAGGTAGACCACCCGTGATATCACGAGTCTTCGAACCTTCTTGCGGGATACGTGCTAATACGTCACCTTCTACTACGTCCGCACCATCAGCTGTTTCGATAGTTGTGAACGAAGGAAGACGAATTTCCTGCATACCAGCGTCGCCAGAATCTAAGATTAACTTAGGTTCTTTTGCATTTGCTAAAGATAGGTCTTTAACAACAGTACGAGTTAAACCAGTAAGTTCATCAGTTTGAACTTCTGTATTCGCTTCTTCAACGTCAGAGAATTGGATCTTCGCTGGACGTTCTACGATGATTGGATGCGAATGCGGGTCCCAGTTAGCTACGGTATCATTACCTTTAACTTCTGTGTTGTCTGCAATCGTCATAACCGCACCGTAAGGTAGCTTATAACGCTCACGCTCACGACCGTGGTCATCGATTACTGTTACTTCAGCTGAACGAGAAGTAATAACAATCTTACCGTCACGGTTAGTTACGTGCTTAGCATTGTGTAGACGGATCGTACCGTCGTTCTTAACTTGTACGCTGTTTGCTGCTGATGCTCTTGATGCCGCACCACCGATGTGGAACGTACGCATCGTAAGCTGTGTACCCGGCTCACCGATTGACTGAGCTGCGATAACACCAACTGCTTCACCTTGGTTGATAAGGTGACCACGTGCAAGGTCACGACCGTAACACTTAGCACAAACGCCAAAGTCGTTGTCACAAGTGATGATTGAACGAACTTCAACTTCGTCCACTGAGTGTTCTTCTAAAAGGTCACACAGTTTTTCATCTAACATTACGCCAGCTTCAACGATAACTTCGTCAGAGTTAGGTGCAGTAACATCATTTAGAGTTACACGACCTAATACACGCTCACGTAATGGTTCAACAACGTCACCGCCTTCGATTAACGGCTTCATTGTAATACCTTCTGTAGTACCACAATCTACTTCGTTAACCACTAAGTCTTGACCAACATCTACTAGACGACGAGTTAGGTAACCCGAGTTCGCTGTCTTAAGTGCCGTATCCGCTAGACCTTTACGAGCACCGTGAGTTGAGATGAAGTACTGTAGTACGTTCAGACCTTCACGGAAGTTTGCCGTAATTGGTGTTTCGATAATTGAGCCATCTGGCTTAGCCATTAGACCACGCATACCAGCTAGCTGACGAATCTGTGCCGCACTACCACGAGCACCAGAGTCGGCCATCATAAATACGCTGTTGAATGATGGTTGAATCTCTTCTTCACCGTCACGGTTAATAACCGTTTCAGTTGATAAGTTATCCATCATCGCTTTCGAAAGTTTTTCGTTAGCTGTTGACCAGATATCGATTACTTTGTTGTATTTCTCACCTTGCGTTACAAGACCTTGTTGGAACTGATCTTGGATCTCAGCAACTTCAGCTTCTGAATCGCCGATGATCTGAGTTTTCGCGTCTGGAATAACTAAATCGTCGATACCGATAGAGTTACCCGCTAACATCGCGTAGTGGAAACCTGTGTACATGATTTGGTCAGCAAATACTACTGTGTCTTTAATACCAAGACGACGGTAACATTCGTTGATAAGCATTGAAATTTGCTTCTTACCTAACGCTTGGTTCATTAACTCAAACGGGAAGCCTTCAGGCGCAACCATTGATAAGATCGCACGACCAACTGTTGTATCAACAATTGAGATGTTCTCTATACGGTTACCTTGCTCATCAAAAGAAACCTGTGTCAAACGTACTTTTACACGAGCGTGTAAGTCAGCAACGCCTGCACGGTATGCTTTTTCAGCTTCTTTAGGATCTTTAAACACTTGACCTTCGCCACGCGCATTGATGCGGTCACGAGTCATGTAGTAAAGACCTAATACAACGTCCTGTGAAGGAACGATAATTGGTTCACCGTTCGCTGGAGATAGGATGTTGTTAGTAGACATCATTAGAGCACGTGCTTCTAACTGCGCTTCTAGCGTTAGAGGTACGTGTACAGCCATTTGGTCACCATCGAAGTCGGCGTTATATGCCGCACAAACTAATGGGTGTAACTGAATAGCTTTACCTTCGATAAGAGTAGGTTCAAATGCTTGGATACCTAATCTGTGAAGTGTAGGTGCACGGTTTAGCATTACTGGGTGTTCACGGATAACTTCATCTAAGATATCCCAAACTTCAGGTGCTTCACGCTCTACCATCTTCTTAGCTGCTTTGATTGTCGTAGCCATGCCACGGATCTCTAGCTTGCCATAGATAAATGGTTTGAATAGCTCAAGTGCCATCTTCTTAGGAAGACCACACTGATGTAATTTAAGAGTAGGACCAACTGTGATTACAGAACGGCCTGAGTAGTCAACACGCTTACCAAGAAGGTTTTGACGGAAACGACCTTGCTTACCCTTGATCATGTCTGCAAGCGACTTAAGTGGACGCTTGTTAGAGCCTGTGATCGCACGACCACGACGACCGTTATCTAATAACGCATCAACTGCTTCTTGTAACATACGCTTTTCGTTACGTACGATAATGTCAGGAGCAGCTAAGTCTAATAGACGCTTCAAACGGTTGTTACGGTTGATAACACGACGATATAAATCGTTCAGGTCAGATGTCGCGAAACGACCACCGTCTAGTGGTACTAATGGACGAAGATCAGGTGGAAGAACTGGTAATACAGTCATTACCATCCACTCTGGACGGTTACCTGATTGCGCGAATGCTTCCATTAACTTAAGACGCTTAGTTAACTTCTTACGCTTAGTTTCAGACGTTACTGTTGGTAACTCTTCTTTCATTTCAGCGTATTGTTGGTTAACGTCGATATCTTTAAGTAATTCGAATACCGCTTCTGCACCCATTTTTGCTTCGAACTCGTCACCGTGCTCTTCTAGCGCATCTAAGTACTCTTCTTCACTTAGCATTTGGCCTCTTTCTAGAGTCGTCATGCCAGCTTCTGTTACTGCGTATGATTCGAAGTATAAAACGCGTTCGATATCACGTAATGTCATGTCTAACATTAGGCCGATACGAGACGGTAATGATTTTAAGAACCAAATGTGTGCTACTGGGCTAGCTAGTTCGATGTGACCCATACGCTCACGACGAACTTTAGTTAGTGTAACTTCAACGCCACACTTTTCACAGATAACACCACGGTGCTTAAGACGTTTGTATTTACCACACAAACATTCGTAGTCTTTTACTGGGCCGAAGATACGAGCACAGAACAAACCGTCACGCTCAGGTTTGAACGTACGGTAGTTGATGGTTTCTGGCTTTTTAACTTCACCAAAAGACCAAGAGCGAACTACGTCTGGTGACGCTAGGCCGATTCGAATTGAATCGAACTCTTCGCTTTTATTTTGTTGTTTCAAAAACTTAAGTAAGTCTTTCACTTTTGTTCTCCTGTCGGAGTGAAACATTAGAGCGGTTATCTAATCGATGACCGCTCCACCACTCAATTTAAAGAGTACTGAGGCAATGCCGCAGTGCTTATTCTTCTTCCAGTTCGATGTTTAGACCCAACGAACGGATCTCTTTCAACAATACGTTGAATGATTCTGGGATCGCAGGTTCCATACGGTGATCGCCATCTACGATGTTCTTATACATCTTAGTACGGCCGTTCACGTCATCCGATTTAACTGTTAGCATTTCTTGAAGCGTGTAAGCAGCACCGTAAGCTTCTAGTGCCCATACTTCCATCTCACCGAAACGCTGACCACCGAACTGAGCTTTACCACCAAGTGGTTGCTGTGTAACTAGGCTGTATGAGCCAGTTGAACGAGCGTGCATCTTATCGTCAACCAAGTGGTTAAGTTTAAGCATGTACATGTAACCAACCGTTACTTTACGCTCGAACGCATTACCTGTACGGCCGTCAAATAATGTAAATTGACCGCTGCGAGGCATATCTGCTAGTTCGAATAAGATCTTTAATTTCTTCTTCAGCTGCACCATCGAATACAGGTGTCGCAATTGGAACACCAGCTCGTAGGTTTTGTGCTAAACGGCGAACTTCATCATCAGAGAAAGAGTCAATGTCTACTTCTTGACGAGATGTACCTGATGCGTAAATCTTACCTAGGTACTCACGGATTTCCGCAAGTTCACGCTGCTCTTTAATCATGCGGTCAAGCTTTTCACCAAGACCACGAGCAGCCATACCTAAGTGAGTTTCTAAGATCTGACCCACGTTCATACGTGATGGTACACCTAGAGGGTTAAGTACGATGTCTACCGGCGTACCGTGTTCATCGTGTGGCATGTCCTCTACAGGAACGATTGTCGAGATAACACCTTTGTTACCGTGACGACCAGCCATCTTATCACCAGGTTGAATACGACGTTTAACCGCTAAGTAAACTTTAACAATCTTAAGAACACCCGGTGCTAAATCGTCACCTTGAGTGATCTTACGACGCTTAGTTTCATACTTCTTATCGTATTCCGCTTTTAATTCGTCATAAGAAGCAGCTAATTGCTCAAGCTCTTCTTGCTTAGTTTCATCAGCTAAGCTTTGCTGGAATAACTTGTCGCCAGTTAACTGAGCAACAACGTCAGCGTTTAAGCCGCCAGCAATTAATAAGTCACGAGCACGTGCAAACGTGTTGTTTTCTAAAATAGAGAACTCTTCGTTTAAGTCTTTCTTAGCTTGCGCTAATTGCATTTCTTCAATGTCTAACGCACGCTTGTCTTTCTCTACACCGTCACGGGTAAATACTTGAACGTCGATTACCGTACCAGATACTGAGTTAGGTACACGTAATGAGCTGTCTTTAACGTCAGACGCTTTTTCACCGAAGATTGCACGTAATAGTTTTTCTTCTGGAGTTAATTGAGTTTCACCTTTAGGCGTCACTTTACCAACTAAGATATCGCCGCCTTTAACTTCAGCACCGATATATACAACACCAGATTCATCAAGCTTGCCTAACGCAGACTCACCAACATTAGGAATATCAGAAGTTACTTCCTCTGGACCTAACTTAGTATCACGAGCTACACAGCTTAATTCTTGAATGTGGATAGTAGTTAAACGATCTTCTTTAACAACACGCTCAGAAACAAGGATTGAATCTTCGAAGTTGTAACCATTCCAAGGCATGAATGCCACACGCATGTTTTGACCAAGTGCTAGTTCACCTAAGTCAGTTGAAGGACCATCAGCTAACACGTCACCGCGTTGTACTGGTTCGCCTTTCATTACTGTTGTGCGCTGGTTAATACATGTGTTTTGGTTAGAACGCGTGTATTTAGTTAAGTTGTAGATGTCGATACCCGCTTCACCAGGTAGACACTCTGACTCAGTCAACTTTAACTACGATACGAGAAGCATCTGCATAGTCGATTACACCGCCACGCTTAGCTACTACTGTTACACCTGAGTCTTTCGCAACAACCGCTTCAACACCAGTACCAACTAACGGCTTATCAGCACGTAAAGTAGGAACAGCCTGACGTTGCATGTTCGCACCCATTAGGGCACGGTTCGCATCATCGTGCTCTAGGAATGGAATCAAACTAGCAGCTACTGATACAACCTGTTGCGGTGCCACGTCCATGTATTGAACTTGGTCTACAGATGTAATTGTAAATTCATTTTTGAAACGACAAGGTACTAACTCAGACGTTAGACGACCTTCGCTGTCTGTTTCTGCGCTTGCCTGTGCGATTACGAACTTATCTTCTTCAATCGCAGATAGGTAATCAATTTCACCAGTCACAACACCGTCTACAACACGACGGTAAGGAGTTTCTAAGAAACCAAATGAGTTAACTCGAGCAAATACTGATAACGAGTTAATTAGACCGATGTTTGGACCTTCCGGCGTTTCGATTGGACAAACACGACCGTAGTGAGTCGGGTGAACGTCTCGAACTTCGAAGCCAGCACGTTCACGTGTTAAACCACCAGGGCCTAAGGCAGAGATACGACGTTTGTGCGTTACTTCTGATAACGGGTTGTTTTGGTCCATGAACTGTGACAACTGAGAAGAACCGAAGAACTCTTTGATTGCCGCAGAAATAGGCTTAGCATTAATTAAGTCTTGAGGTGTAGTGTTATCTAAATCACCTAAGCTTAAACGCTCTTTAACAGCACGTTCAACACGTACTAAACCAACACGGAATTGGTTTTCAGCCATTTCACCAACAGAACGGATACGACGGTTACCTAAGTGGTCGATGTCATCTACATCGCCTTTACCGTCACGGATATCAATAAGCACTTTCATTACATCAATGATGTCTTGCTTGCTTAATGTACCTTCACCAGTTAAGTCTTCACGAGCAACACGACGGTTGAACTTCATACGACCTACGTTTGATAAGTCATAACGCTCTAATGAGAAGAATAAGTTATCAAATAACGCTTCTGCAGAATCTTTTGTCGGTGGCTCACCCGGACGCATCATACGATAGATTTCGATTAATGCTTCTAAACGGTTAGTTGTAGAGTCTACACGTAACGTATCAGAGATGTATGAACCGTGATCTAACTCATTGGTGTAGATAACTTCAAACGACTTGTGACCAGCTTGAGATAACTTAGCTAATAATTCTAATGTCACAACGTCGTTAGCAGTTGCAATTACTTCACCCGTTGACTCATCAACGTAAGTTTTTGCAAGTACTTTATCAATTACATACTCGTGTGGTACTTCGATTTGCGTAATACCAGACTTTTCCATTGTGCGGATGTGACGAGCCGTAATACGACGACCTGTTTCTACGATTACTTCACCGTCTGCATCTTTGATATCAAATACTGCAGTTTCACCACGTAAACGTTGTGGTTGAAGTTCCATTAAGATCTTATCGCCATTGATTTCAATCGCGATATTATCAAAGAACATCTCAATGATTTCTTCTGTAGAGTATTCTAATGCACGTAGAATGATAGACGCCGGTAACTTACGACGACGGTCAATACGTACATATAAATTATCTTTCGGGTCAAACTCGAAGTCTAACCAAGAACCACGGTAAGGAATAACACGTGCGTTATATAATACTTTACCAGAAGAGTGCGTTTTACCTTTGTCATGATCAAAGAACACACCAGGAGAACGGTGTAACTGAGATACGATTACACGCTCAGTACCATTGATTACAAATGTACCGTTTTCCGTCATTAAAGGCATTTCGCCCATGTAAACTTCTTGCTCTTTGATATCTTTAACAGTACCTGGAGCAGCATCTTTATCCATAAGAACTAAGCGAAGTTTAACGCGCAGTGGAGCTGCATACGTAACACCGCGGATTTGACATTCTTTCACGTCAAATACTGGTTCGCCGATGCGGTAACTAACGAATTGTAATTCCGCACTACCAGAGTAGCTCTTAATAGGGAATACAGAACGGAACGCGGCTTCTAAGCCTGTGTTACCATCTACATCTGGTTGGATGAACTTGTTGTACGATTCAAGCTGTACTTGTAGAAGATAAGGCATGTCCAAAACGTGTTCGCGCTTGCCAAAATCCTTACGAATTCGTTTCTTTTCAGAATAAGAGTAAGCCATGTGGTTCCTCAGCTTGCTGATTTTTTGACCCTATAAGCCTGTCAATAACACTCGATAAATTATTGAACAGACTACCTTTTTAACAGCAAAATTTTGCTTTTCTTGGATAGAAAGAAAAGTTTTACCATCATTTTTTGCACTATAAAAGTTTTTCCTCAGATATAGCGCAAAAAGGCCGGTGATATTTTATCACCAGCCTATGCCTAAATTTTAGGCAGCTAATCTAACTTGCGTTAGATTACTTGATCTCAACAGTAGCGCCTGCTTCTTCAAGTTGTGCTTTAAGTTCTTCAGCTTCTTCTTTAGATACTGCTTCTTTAACAGCAACAGGAGCTGATTCAACAAGACCTTTAGCTTCTTTAAGGCCAAGACCTGTAGCACCACGTACCGCTTTGATAGCAGCAACTTTGTTACCGCCAGCAGCAGCTAAGATTACGTCGAATTCAGTCTTTTCTTCAGCCGCTTCAGCAGGACCTGCAGCAACAACAGCAGCAGCTGCAGTTACACCGAATTTTTCTTCCATTGCTTCAACTAGTTCAACAACTTCCATTACTGACATTTCAGCAACTGCGTCTAAGATTTGATCTTTAGTTACAGACATTTTTAAATTTCCTAACTTGGTAAGCACATTAATTGATTGTGCTTAAAATAACTTTCACCTAAAAACTGCGTTACATTTCTCTTAAAATAAGAGGAAAGGTAAATTATGCAGCTTCTTTTGCTTCTTTTACTGCAGCTAGTGTCTTCACTAACTTGCCTGCAGAAGCTTCTTTCATAACACTCATTAGTTTCGCGATAGCTTCGTCGTATGTAGGTAGAGATGCAAGCAATTCTACGTCTACAACGTTGCCTTCAAATGATGCAGTCTTAAGTTCGAACTTATCGTTCTTCTTCGCGAAATCTTTGAAGATACGCGCGCCAGCACCTGGGTGCTCGCTTGAGAATGCGATAAGAGTCGGACCTACGAATGAATCAGAAAGACATTCGAAGTCTGTACCGTCAACTGCACGCTTAGCTAAAGTGTTGCGAACAACCTTCATCCAAACGCCTGCTTCACGAGCTTCTTTACGTAAAGCTGTGATATCAGTTACCGATACACCACGAGCATCTGCAACAACTGCAGATAGAGCGTCTTTGGCTGCTTCTTGGACTTCAGCAACAACTGCTTTTTTGCCATCAAGATTTAATGCCATTAGCTTTTCTCCTGGTTAAAGTCGGGCCTAAGCCCTGGCTTCATTGTACTTAAGGTCATTCATAAAACTCCCTTAAGTGGTTTCCGGTGAAAGCCAGAAGTAAATTCTTCTGGGGTCACCATCTGCGTAGGAAATTAAGCCGACTATATAAATACAATCAGCACCTACGGTCTTGGATGGAAGCATTCATAAAGAATGCTTCAACCCGAATGCGATTAACCTTCTAAAGTAAGGCTCGCTACGTCAATTGCAACGCCAGCACCCATAGTAGTAGAAAGTGAAACTTTCTGCATGAATGTGCCTTTTGCTGAAGCAGGTTTTGCTTTCTTGATTGCAACTAACAATGCTTCAAGGTTAGTTTTGATCGCAGCTGCGTCAAAATCTGCTTTACCGATTGAAGCGTGGATGATGCCGTTTTTGTCGTTACGGTAACGAACCTGACCAGCTTTTGCATTTTTAACTGCAGTTGCAACGTCAGGAGTAACAGTGCCAACTTTAGGGTTTGGCATTAGACCACGTGGACCTAAGATTTGACCTAATTGACCAACAACACGCATTGCATCTGGAGATGCAACAACAACGTCGAAGTTCATTTCGCCAGCTTTAACTTGCTCAGCTAGGTCTTCCATACCAACTACGTCTGCACCAGCTTCTTTAGCTGCGTCAGCGTTAGCACCTTGAGTGAATACTGCTACACGTACGTCTTTACCAGTACCGTTTGGTAGTACAGTTGCACCACGAACGTTTTGGTCAGATTTACGAGGGTCGATGCCTAGGTTGATAGCAACGTCTACACTTTCTTTGAACTTAGCTGTTGCTAGTTCTTGAAGTAGAGCTACTGCTTCATCAATACCGTATTCGCGAGTCGCATCAACTTTTTCACGAATTAAACGTGCGCGTTTTGTTAATTTAGCCATTCTATTAGCCCTCTACATTCAAGCCCATTGCACGAGCAGAGCCGGCAATAGTTCTTACTGCTGCGTCCATATCAGCCGCAGTTAGATCAGATTCTTTAGTCTTAACGATTTCTTCTAATTGAGCGCGAGTAACAGTACCCACTTTCTCAGTGTTAGGACGACCAGAACCAGACTTGATACCAGCAGCCTTCTTAAGAAGGTAAGATGCAGGTGGAGTCTTAGTTTCGAACGTGAAAGAACGGTCGTTGTAAACCGAAATAACTACAGGTACTGGCGCGCCTTTTTCTAAGCTGTCAGTTTTTGCGTTAAACGCTTTACAGAATTCCATGATGTTCACACCGTGTTGACCTAGAGCAGGACCAACTGGTGGACTAGGGTTTGCCATACCAGCTGCAACTTGCAACTTGATAAGCGCTTCTACTTTTTTAGCCATTTTAGCTTCCTCATTGATGGGTCTTAGCCTAGTAAGAACGAGGATCCTTACTTGTCGGCTTCCCGGTTAATTCCACATTTTTGCATGAATTACATACAAAAGGGTCGCGCATTATATAGACAATCGCGACCCTTGACAACAGGATATAAGAAATTTTCTTGACAAATTACTTGTCTTTTTCTACCTGTCCAAATTCTAGTTCTACTGGCGTTGAACGACCGAAGATTAAAACAGACACTTTTACGCGGCTCTTTTCGTAATCCACTTCTTCAACAACACCATTAAAGTCAGCAAATGGCCCATCGATAACACGTACAACTTCGCCTGGCTCGAATAATGTCTTCGGCTTCGGCTTATCAACGTTTTCTTCAAGACGGTTTAAGATAGCATCGGCTTCTCTTTGCGTGATTGGTGCTGGACGGTCAGAAGTACCGCCGATGAAACCTAGTACACGAGGCGTGCTTTTCACTAAGTGCCATGCGTCTTCGTTCATTGCCATTTCTACTAATACGTAGCCAGGGAAGAATTTACGCTCAGAACGACGCTTTTGACCCGCGCGCATTTCTACAACTTCTTCAGTTGGCACTAATACACGACCAAAGAAATCTTCCATTTGGTTAATTTTGATGTGTTCTTCTAATGCTTTAGCAACACGGCCTTCATAACCAGAATAAGCTTGTACTACGTACCAACGTAATTTATTTTCTGAATCAGACATTTTAATTAAAACCCTACACCAGTTAAGAAGTTAACTAATGCTCTTAAGCCCATGTCGATAAAATACAACATGACTGCGATAACAGCAGTAGCAACAAATATAATAAAAGTAGTTTGTGTCGCTTCTTGACGAGTTGGCCACACAACTTTACGAACTTCAGTGCGAGACTCTTTAGCAAAGGCTAAAAACGTTTTACCTTTACTAGTTGTTGCAGCAAAACCTGCAGCGATTGCAATAGCCGCTACAACAGCAATTGCTCTGATTAGTACAGACTCTTGCTCAAATATGCTGTTCGCAACAACCGCGCCTGCTAAAAGTGCAATTGCGACAATCCATTTCACAAGATCTAAGCCTTTGTTAGGCTGTTCTACACTGGCATTCATTTAATACACCTTAAATAATACTGCTTATCTATAAAATAAAACTTCAAATAACAACATTGTGTTTGCTGTTATTTGAAGTCTTAATTTGTTAAATCAACTCTTATCTTTTTAACTAAATGTTTTGGCAGGGGCGGCAGGACTCGAACCCGCAACCATCGGTTTTGGAGACCGCTGTTCTACCAATTGGAACTACGCCCCTGCATTATCAAATTTTAGTTAGACCACTTTTGTGAAATCTTGTTTTGGGGATCCATAAAAGCGGGGGCGCCATTATACTCAAGATAGATAATGACGCAAGTTTAGACTCAAGTTCTCAGCTAAAAAAGATCAAACCGTAGGTTTTGAGCATCTCGGTTTTTGTTTACTTTGCTTATACAAAGGTTCCGTAAGGCTTAAATTGTCGGTTAGCTTGTTGATCCTTGTATCATGAGATGGGTGAGTTGATAAAAACTCCGGTGGCGCACCTTTGCTTGCTTTTGCCATATTGTGCCAAAGCTCAACCGCGGCTTTAGGATCAAAACCTGACTTAGCCATTAACTCTTGACCTATAATGTCCGCTTCTTTTTCGTGAGAGCGGCCGTAAGGCATTAATACGCCATATTGCAAACCGACACCAATTGCCGCCATCGCATATTTCTGTGTTTGTGGATCTTGCTCGCCTAAAGCTAAACCAGCTAAAGCTTGTAAACCCGCTGCAGCTTGACCAGAAGACATGCGCTCATTTGAATGTTTAGCAATAACATGAGCCACTTCATGACCCATGATAGCCGCCAGTTGATCTTGGTTTTCTGTAATTTCTAAAATGCCAGTATAAACACCAATTTTGCCACCAGGTAAAGCAAACGCATTGATTTGCTCAGAGTCAAAAACCACAACTTCCCAATCACCAGAATGGGCTTGCTTACTTACATTTGGAGTAATTTGATCGGCAACACACTGGACAAACTTAATTAACTGTTGGTTCTTCGTTGCTGGTATTTCCTGTTTCATTTGCTCAAAAGACTCTACGCCCATCGCTGCGAGCCTAGTATCCGACATAAACGCAAACTGGTTTCTACCTGTTGGCGATTTTGTACAACCAGCTAATAAGGAAATTAACACTAACGAAAAAATATACTTCATAATTTACAACTCCTGCAGAGGCACTTTTAACACCGAGCGATAGTGCAAAAATAGCTCTTTCATCTCCGTTACCTATTTAGCCACAATATTACACAAGCAATGCGCTAATGGGTAGCTCCAGACTCTGCTATAAAACTTTTTTTCAAACGGTTATAAAGTACGCTTTGCAAAATTACGCCATTACTGTGGCTACTTAACGTTCTGATCGTACTGCCGTCATATAGTTTACCTACATAATAACCAAAACCATCACTAGCTAAACTTGCCACTTCTTTCATCATTGACTGTTCATATTTACCTGGATATAAGGCGTGAGTCATGAACACTCCATGAGTACTAAAACCAGCAAAGTCAGGATATTCGTTGCCATCATATGAAGTCACTTGCCAAGTTTTTTCTGCCCCAGCGATGTTGTAATAGATGAACCAAGGTGTTTTTGGTAAATGCAGTTCTGTTTGAGCTACCGGTCGCTTTATCGTTTCTGAGTGCAAAGCTTGTACGTTATAAATGATATCTGTGTGATCACTGAATTTTTTGTTGATCTCCGCCATTTCCATTTTTGCTAAATAAAACGGGTCGGATACTAAATAAGAACCGTCACGATTATCAAATGGTACAGCAAAACCATACATGGCAACGGTGTTTACCGTATTGTAATCTAGTGCGTTGTCAGCGCTAGCTCCCCATAATTGATAACCCGATGCTGCATATTGCTCATAACCCAAGCGTCCTTCGACAAATACACTTTCCGTTGTGCCATCAAAAAATGCACCATTTAACTGACCTTGAGCAAGCACTCTGTCAAAGTTAAGCCGTCCAATGAAGCCATCAATGCTACTGGTAAATTCCGGATACCATTGGGCAGTGATCTTTAGCCAGATCAATAATCTCGCTGTACCTATTGCTGACCATCCCGAGCCAGTTTCAGATACTTCATTTTTTATATCTGTCAGGCCTAACGTGTTAGCTTGATACTGACGGTTTGGCATTTCGTTTTGATAAAGAGGCATACGGTTTAAACTAGTCATCAACAGATCTAGCCTGCGTTCAAAAAAGCTCATTGGGATAACATCAAGTTTTTGAGCTGAAACTAAAGCCGCTAGATAGCTGCCTAATCCCCACATAGTGGTATAAGGGTAATCATGAGTGTCGTAGGAAAAACCAGTATCAGGGTCAACGTTATTTTCAAAGTATTGCCAAGCCTTTTGCGCGAGCAAGATGTCATTGATTTCAACAGCTTTAGTACTGGTTAACCCTCTAACCCCGACCGCTCTATACCTTTGTTCCTGTTCTACATTAACTGCAGTTACATTATCAATTTGCTGAGCTTGTGAAGCATCTTCGTTAATAACACTGCGGCCAATCACAATCTCATCTGTGCTTTCGCTGGTTTCCGTTATAACTCCAGGTCGTGAAACGTAACTTCTAGTGGCTAATTCGCCTGCAAGTTTGTCTCTTTGCACGCTGTTATCAATTCTACGAAGCCCTGGTTTAGGCCCTTGGTATTCAGTTAAAGCCAGCTCATGCTCAAGATCCAACATCAATGAGCCACTTTGCCTAGTTTCACTATCAAGTGATGCAACCCCAACCGGTGCCACATCACTTATTGATTGAGTTAATGCTAGTAGTTCTTGTTCAGACCAAGCTTTTATCTGAAGTTGAAAATCGCTCCAACGTAAATTGCTTTCTAACAGGTAAGTTTGGCTATTAGCCCAAGCTTGGTAAGCATTAAAGTTATCTTCCCGCTCATATGCGATTGCGGCTAACACTTGTGCAAGAGCAGCAACGCGTAACGAGTCTATCAGTCTGCCTTCATTTAATACGCGAACACTTGCTCCTTGCCAAGCTAGTGCTGCCTGTTCAAACTTATCGAGTTTATATAACTGCCATCCCGACTGTAGCAGTCGAATATCTGGAGTCGCCGCTCTACTTTGCCCAGCATAAAAACTCAGCCAACAAAGCAAAAATAGCCAGCTAATTACTTTTGCTTTTTTCGCTTCAACCATGGTCATTTCCTTTTCATCTTAACTTGTCGCATAGCTATGTTGGTTAGTTAGCTAATTCGTATAGTGCAGGGAAACACTTACCCGGATGTTTAAACACATCACTGAACTTCACCTCACTATGCTGTTTCCCGTTAATTGCAGAAAACAGTTTCCCTTGTTGCTTATAAAGTAATGATTCGAGCACCACTGCATTAGTAGAGGACGAGATAGCTTCTTCATAACCGCCTGTTCTCTCGTATCGCCCTTCAAACCAGCCTCGACGTTCGTCATATAATTCTTCAACCACCAGCATTAACTGACGGGTATACTCTGTATTCCATAGCATGTGCATAGAAAATGCGGCTTTTACCGCAACCAATGCTTTTTCGTTATAGACTTTGCTGTTATCCGCAATACTGTTCCATGCATAACCATTAGCAAAAATACTGTCGTATAAAAAATAAGGTTCGCTATCTAAAACATGGTCGGTTCGAGCTGTGTATATTTTTTCATTGGCAAATCTAAGTTCTTGCACCTTGTATACTTGCCTAGCAGCTTTATTAAATAGCTTATTTGAATGAGTTGAATCTAATGTAGAAGTGTCATCAATTTTGTCCCAATTGAATTCAAGCCCCATTAATGTAAATGGCAAAGTTAATACTGGACTTAAGGTTTGATCCGTTCGATGATCTCTAGCGTCGTGATAAATATCTTGGCCATAAATAGTGATCACCTCATATGGGTCTAATCGTTGCGCTTTTTCGACATTAAATCCCCAAGCAGCAAATCCCATAGCAGCATATTCTTCGTAACCTAACCTACCTTCTTGGTATAAAGACAAACGGCCTTTTTGTAGTACCCCTGCGTATAAGCTGCCTTCTTCATCAATCACATCACAAAAATTCCAACGCAGTACCGCTTTATCGATATACTCGTGAAACTCTGGGTATTGCTGACCAACAACCTTCAACCAAGTTAGTACACGTCCAATATCAATTGCCGACCAACCTATTTCCGCTTCACGACCTTGATAATCGATCATACTGCCCGACTGGGTGTGGTAGGCCTTATTTGGTAAACGTCCCATGAATAAAGGCATTCTATTCAAAAAATGCAACAAAGCACTGAGCCTGTGATCAAACTCTTTCTTGTCAATAAGCCCCAATTCTCTTGCAGCCACGAGCGCAGCTAAGTAATCACCTATGCTGGTCATAGTTGCACTTGGAAAACCATCAATAGAGTTTGTAAGACCAGTTTCTACGTGGCTGTTGTTTTTAAAGTACTGCCACGCTGTTTTCGCCCAAAATAACTCTTTTTCTGACAATACCCCGTGTTGGCCCTGATGAAATAAAGGTGAATTGGAAAATGATGTTATGCCAGAATCAACGGTTCGAACGATCACTCCGCAACTAACCAAATTGAACAGGGTAAAAATTATCAACGCTTTCCTGGCAAACACTTCTTCAATCCTACAAACTGATCGGCTACAACAGAATCCCACTTCGA
The DNA here is from genome assembly GCA_965200905.1 of Psychrosphaera sp. Classification (GTDB taxonomy): domain Bacteria; phylum Pseudomonadota; class Gammaproteobacteria; order Enterobacterales; family Alteromonadaceae; genus Psychrosphaera. Next base: position 491,164 of record CBDAVN010000003.1, on the reverse strand, counting down.
ATTGGTTTCCGTGCCAAACTGCAACAGTTTACCCTGCTCTTTGTACAAGAGTACTTCCATGATAATGCCATTGTTATTAGCGGTATGGGTTTTAATTAAGCCACTGCCATTCTCAAAGCGCCCTTCATAAAAGCCTTTTTTCTCATCGTACAAATCGGCAACGGCACTGAAAAGTAGGTCGGTGTAAGGTGTATCCCATAACCCCCACATACCTATTGCGCCTTTCAAGGCTATTGCCGCGTATTTGGGAACGTACCTACCAGACTCTGTAATGGTATTCCACGCATATCCATCAGTATATATGGTGTCATAAACGAAGTACGGACTTCCGGCTAGCTGATGCTCTGTTCTAGCGGTCAAAATACCCGTGTGCTCATACCTTGCTTCTTGTACTTTATAAATACGTTGTGCAAAGTCCGCCATCCAAGGCACTGTATGGCTGCTATCACTAGAAACACGGTCGTTGGCTAAATCCCAATTTAATTCGATGCCATCCAAAACATAACTTTCTGCTACGACATAATTGTGTGCTTTTAACCTGCGTGGATCTCTTGCGTCATAAGGTACTTGATGGCCAAACAGTTTGATGATCTCATAAGGTTCAGGTTTAGCCGCTAATTCAGTATTAAAGCCCCATAGTTCAAACCCTTTGGCAGCATATTCTTCATAACCTAAACGACCTTCTTGTACGTAAACGGTTTTTTTGCCTTTTTTACCATGCGCGCCATACATCATGCCTTTTTCAGTGACCACGTTGCAGTAGTTCCAACGCAGTAACACACTATCAATAGAATCCGAATATTCGGTGTATCGCTCTTTGATGATCTTAAGCCAAATTAAAAAGCGTCCTATATCCAACGCTGAATAGCCAATTTCGCCTGGCTTATTGGTGTAATCTACTTTTTTCGCCGTTTTGGTGTGATATACCTTGTTCGGCACTTCACCGCGATAAAGCTCAATTTCATTAAAGGTTTTTAAGATCGCAACCATACGACTATCGAATACTTTCTTATCGATGATGCCTAATTCCCTCGCAGCAACTAATCCGCCTAAATATGAAGCAGTATCCCAAAGGGTTGTAGATGGGTAATTATTTACGGCATTAACTAATCCTGTTTTAGGATTGTAGTTATTCTCAAAATAGCGCCAAGCTATTCTGGCCATATTAAGCTCTTTTTCCGTTAGTTTTCCATATCGGCCAGGTTGAGTGCCTGAGGTGTAATACGGTGCCTTTTGCTCAACTACAGATTCGCCATAGCTTGGTGGATCTATCGCTTGGTAGGTTGGAACGCATCCCGCCAGTAAACACGAGGAAGCAACTAAACTGTATAAAAAGCTAATGCGTGTTTTCATCAATTATCTATCCTTTTCTGTTCCGAGTTATATGAGTTTACTCATACTCCCAATGGCAGCTTAGCCGCTGATCCTTAATAACGGTCCATTCACTTTGTACTGTAAAGCTTCCAAAATAATGGCATTAGAGTTAGCCGTTATGGCGGTGTTAATTGATCCATCTTTTTCATAAATGCCTGAATACCAGCCTTTGTCTGGATCAAAATTATTTTCAATGTATTGCTTTAGCTTTTCGGTATACGGTGTCTCGTATAATAGATACCAGCCAAGTGCCGCTTTTGTGCTAACCGTTCTAAACTCACTAGCATCCTCACCCGTATCCGTTATCGCGTTCCATGCTTTACCATTACTAAATACGGTGTTGTAAACAAAGTAAGGAGCTTGATCTATGTTGTCCTCACTTACAGCAGTAATAATGCCTTGGTTGGTATAACGATTTTCTTGTGCTTGGTAGACACGATAAGCAAACTCTTTTGATACTTGATCACCGCCATATTCAATGGCATCAAGAATATACGGTTCACTTACTACATAGTTATGTGCTTTGAAGATCTCGGGGATCCTGTTGTCGGTAGGGATCTCTACGCCTGATATACTTTCATATTGCAAAAAGTCGTTGTAAAGCAATGCTTCTGATACATCCATACCCAATAAACCGACCGATTTAGCAGCATATTCTTCGTAACCTATACGCCCCTCTTGGACAAAGTTAGTTAGCCCTTCTTCCGTTACTTCAGCACCATATAGGACACCGTTGACAACCATTGCTTCCATGTCCCAACTTTTAATCACTTTATTTACATCTAGGGTAAACTCTGGGTATTGCCAGACTAAAATATTGAACGGCACAAACAGACGACCTATATCCAGTGCCGACCAACCAATACCTCGTTCCGTCACGTTATTGGTGTAATCAACCATAGCCAACGTGGCCGCGTTATAAGACTTATTAGGTAATTGATCATCATGGAGTTCGAGTTTAGCTAGCGAAGATAAAACCAATTTCATCCTGCGATTAAACTCATCTTTTTCAACAATATCTAAACGCTCCGCTGCAATAAGACCTAACAAGTATGAAGCAGTGTCCCACAAGGTTGCAGCTGGATAGCCATCTACCGAGTTAACCAAACCAGTCGTTTCATGGGTGTTATTCTCAAAATAGCGCCATGCTATTTTTGCCCACTCAAGTTCTTGCTCAGTTAACGGCGCAAACTCCCTATACTGTGGCTGGCCCGAAATCTCTACATCGAAGACAGGTCTGCTAATTTCTAGGTTTTCTAAGTAAATAACCACGCCAAAAGCAGCGCATAGGCCTAACATAAATACTATGTGATGACGTGCCGCTAATAATCCTTCTTTAAATGTCATTTTATCTCCTTAGTTCCTAGCTTCTGGTGGTCGCCAAAAAGCCGCACCAATCATGCCGGACATGGCAAAAATATTGTTTAGTGACCAAAATATATTGGTTAAAATTCCGCTCAGGCTAAAGGCCATACTGTTGTGGAATAAGAAATAGTTCGTCATCGCAAAAGCCAGAGCCGCAACAGTGATGATCACTACCGCTATTTGAGGCCAAATTAAATGCACGAAGTTGCCTTCCTGCCTATCTTTTGGAGTAGCTGGAAACGATATCTTTTGCCCTCGTAGCACAGTCATTATGGCTTTGAGATTAACCGAGAAAAATGAAATGAAAGACGCTTTGGATTGATAACCTGCAATTCCCCACGTCCCGACCATGAAAGCCAACTCATTAAGTAAAATGAAAGGAATAATGTGTTTATAAAAGTCCATGGTGTAAGCAGAAACAGGAGCAATCCCCGAGAATAAATAAACGATTGGGGAAAATAAAAACACCATATTCCACAGTGCACCAAAGTAAGACCACATTGTGGTCGCGTACATCATTTTTTGCTGCCACGACATACCGCTTTTAAATACTGGGTTATCATTAAAAGCCAAATCGATAGTGCCACCAGCGTATTTAAATCTTTGTACCATCCAGGTTTGCAAATCTTGCGGAGATAACATTTTCGACTCGACTTGCGGATGCAAAATGGACTTCCAAGTTCGACTTTTATCGCCGTGCAGTACCATAGAAGTGTAGATATCTTCAGATACGTGAAACTTATATGGCGTTAGCTCTGTATCCGCTAATGCGCCCGAGCGGATGGACTCTTCGACTAAAGGATCTAGGTCTTTTTCTTTAGTCAGCTTCTTAACCTTAGCCAAAGTGTCCAACTCTGAAGCTTGCAAATTATCACTAAAATTTATCAGAGCAGATTGCATCACCGCATCTCGTCGGTGAATCGAGCCAGCACCGCAGCAAAAAGAGGCGTTTACCCAGTTTCTTCTTCTTTGAATAACGTCATAAAACATCTGCGGATTGTTAACAAAAGGGTCATAGCCGACTCTAATAGGGCCTACAATTTTCTGGACAAAAATGGCTGCGCCTTTACCGACAATACCAAGTTTTCGTTGCCAAGACTCAGTAATGGTTTCTCCTTCTGGGATATCAAAAAACCATTGCGGCGTTTGTACCCAAGCTACATCTGGGTCGGTGAAGTAGCCTAAGGTGTTTTCTAAAATGGTAGGAAACGGACGAGTATCGGCATCACAAATAACAATAAAATCACCGGATGTTTGTTCCATGGCATTACGTAAGTTACCTGCTTTAAAACCAACATTATTCGGTCGAGTTATGTAGTTAACCCCCATTTCCTGAGCCAACAGCTTCATTGATTCGCGACGACCATCATCCAACAAATGAATTTGAATATTGATATTGTGCGGGTAGTGAATTTTTTGCGCATCCAAAATGCTCAATTTAACCAACTCAGGTTCTTCATCATAACTAGGAAAAAACACATCGACAGAAATAGGTCTGTCCATAGCATTATCATCACCCACGACCTCAGCTAGTTTAAATGGTGGCGGACTTGGCTGCGTATCTTTTACCTTCCATAAATTAAAGGTGAATAAAAATAATCCTATATACGCCAAGGACTCTGCAATGACCAAAGGATAAGCAAACCATAGTGCTTCAAAGTTTAACGATTCGGTCCAGCGCCAATGGATATACCAAGCACCTACGACTAAATTTATCGTTGCCAAAAACTGCCATAAAAGCTCTCTTGGCATCGAGTAAGGAATTGGCTTAGGCGGTTTGCGATGCTCAAATTGATCAAAATAAAAAGCCATACTATTCGTCCTTGTTACTAACCAGCATTAACTCAGCTAAAAAGCTGATTAATGCCGCGTTATAGTCAATTGCATATTCGTTAACGGCATACGAACGAGCATCATCGACATAACTTAAAATCCCCATATTTTTAGGCGCAATTTTGGCCTGAGCAGCGCTATTGGGACCGCCAACTAATAACCCAGGTATTTGTAATTCTTTACTTCTACGGAAGATATGATTGACCTGATTTACCGCTTGTTCACCAGAGCCGCTAATAAAACTCATACCAAATGGGTTTGCACCGAACAAATAGTTCACTTGTTCAATAGCCGCTGCTAGGTATTGTGGTTGTTTTGTCAGTTCGTAGCCAATCAGTAAACTAATTCCTTGCTCGGCAACTAACTTATTCGAGCCCCAAATAAACTTATCATTTGCCAAACTGTAATCTGACTTCTGAGCAGTAAATAGCGAGTAATTGGCAAAGCTGATGAATTGTTGTTTCAAGTTCTGACAAAAGCCCAGTGAAGCGACATTAGGATTGTTCTGACAAAACGTGCTAAACAAGTGCCATTTGCCTAAAAATGCAGGATCTTTCCACTCAAATAAGTTGAGTGGCAAAGTTAAATTTTGCATCACAAACTTAAAATAGCGCGGCTCTTTAGTCGTGATATAAAGTTCAGAAGCGGCCCAAAGTCTGTCATCTAAATCGTGGTTTAAAGAGTGTTCTTGATCGATAACATTGGATTTATATGGCCCAGAACCGGAGTCATCTTTAGCTTGCCAATCTAAAATAAAGTCTGGTTGTTGTTCTAAGAATTGCCAACTAAGTTTAGCCGCTGCTAAATACTGTTTCGCCAACTCTGGTTGATAATCTTTATAAACTCTAGCGGCTTGTGCCATTACTGCTGCAAACTTACCTGTATCATCTGTGGCCATGCCATAAACGTATCTGGTTTGCGTGTCTAATTCTGGCGGTACAAGCTTGGGCCACTTGCTACCAGAAACTTTGCGATAAACAGCGCCACTTGGGTGTTGCATTTTTAACAACCAAGTTAAGCCATATCGCATTTCTACCAATATATCTGGTAGTCCTTGCTCCGCATCTGGTAACTGCAGGTCAACGCTAGCTAAATTCGTTTCTATCCGTTTGAACGCAGACAAGATCCGACCAATACTAACAGTGGTGGTAGTTACGTACTTGCCATAGTCCCCGGCATCATGCCATCCCCCTGTCGTATCTATGTTCGACTCAGAAGAAAACCTGTCATACCCGGGTAATAGACCCTTTACGACTCTGAATAGTTTAGCGTCTTGAGTGTGGCAAATGCCATGCTCTAACTTTGTAACAGCATCATTCAATTCTTCTCCGCATCGCTGCAGGTAGAATGATCGCAATAAATCATTTAATGAGTTTTGGTAAAGTTGCTTTGAAATTTTAAACTTAGGCGACCTCAAACCACCTGATGTCAGTACATACTCACTTTCAGTTTTAACCTCAGAGAAATCTATCTTAGCTAAACGACCTAATGCTTGGTTATTAACACTTTGCTGTTGAGCAACAAGGGTTTTAATCACTTTACCGGTTACAACATCGACTAATCTAACATCTTCATTCAGTGGCTCTGACAAGTAGGCGACCTTAGGCCAATCAGGGTGATACCCTTGTTGATTGACATTAATTCGGCTTTTACTATCCTCACTTACCATTGGCAAAGCCAAAGGGTTACTCACTATCGCCGTTGATTGGCAACCTGATAAAGCAAACAAACAAAAAAGTGGTAACAGCACTAGCATTCCTATTCGCGTCTTATTCATTGTTATTCCACCTGCCATTCGTGAGTATTTTCGGCAACTTGCTGACCACGGCTATCGAGAATTTTCCACTTGATCAGATAGCTACCTGAATCCAGTTTATTCAGCTTTAACTCCATCGCTCTTTCACTTGAGCTAGCACTAATATCTCGAGTCATACTTTGTTGATAAATCATCTCTTGCTGACGATAAACTTCGTATTTTAATTGGTAAGCAGTGAATGTTTTTGGGTGATCGTTCACAACCCAAAGACCCAACTCAACGCAACAATCACTCGGTTTGTCCGATGGCTGATACTCAATACTTGGTAGCAAAGGTTGATAAGCTTGTTGTAAAGCAAAATAGCCGGGTTTTGGTTGACGTTTGTAATCAACAACGCCCCAATTCATCGAAGCCCAATCTTCAACGAACATGAACTGGAAAATAGCATTTACCGGTTTACCTTTTTGACGGCGGTATGACTCTGCAGCCAGCGAAGTAAGCTTGCTTTGGTAGTTTTGAGTATTGGCTATCAGTTCATCGACATTGTTGCCTTTTTCAACCTTAGCAATATTGAACGTTTGCTCTTGCTGAAAGTTATGATAATCCCAAATCGCCCATTGTTTTTCGTTACTTGGCCAAAGGTTATCTGCGCCAACTATTTCAGTGAGTGTTGTTTTATCAGGTAAGGCCTGAGCACCAAATTCTGTTACCCATTTTTGTTTCGTTGGTTTGAGGTAGTCCGTCCATTTGCCACTGTACCAACCTAACCAAGGGTGCTCAGCAGTGAGCGAACTTTTATGACTGTATCTAGATTTATCAGCACTTTGCAGTGCCAGCAAAACTCGCTCATCAAGTTCGATATTCTGCTTATTGTTATAATCTTTGTACATGTACTTCATCCAATCCGCATCCCATGGCGGCTCATTATGAGCACTCCAAACGAGAATAGATGGGTGGTTGTAGTACTGTTCAACCATCTCTATCGCCTGTTGTTCCGCGTTTTGAATGAATTCTTCGGTATCAACATAGCCCCATTGCAGCGGAAAATCTTGCCAGATCACTAGTCCTAGTTTGTTCGCTTGCTGATAAAAACGAGGAGGTAAAACATGGGCGTGAACCCGAACTGCATTTATGTTTGCTTGCTTCATCAACTCAAGGTCTTTAACAAAATCTTTGGTACTGAAGTCTGCTAGCCACTGCCATGCTATGTAGTTAGTGCCGCGGACAAATAAAGGTTTATGATTGACCAACCAAATACCGGTTTTTTCATCCAGCTCAAATTGACGAAAACCTACCTCTAGCTCTTTTGTAGCTAACAGATGTCCATCTTTTTTAACGTTTACCTTAAGCTGATATAAGTTTGGAGTACCGTGTTCCCATGGCGACCAAAGCTTTCTTGATTTGCTTGGTATAAAAAGATTTGCGCTTTGCGAACCAGTATTTATTGATATTGATTTACTGTCTGACTCCACCAATTCTTGGTCAAAATACAGTTGATATTCAAGCTCAACAGAATCATCTCGTTTGGCGGATAACAGCAGTTCTATTTCGGCACTTGCTTGCAAGTCACTTGTTACTTTTGGGGTAAACTTTATTTGACCTATGCTGGCTATTTGAGTGCGCTCAATCCACACAGACTGCCATATACCACCTGTGTTTTGTTCTTGTCCTCGCTCCGACCAAGCGCCACCTGGACGAGTATCATGATGGCCAAGCACGCCTTTAATATACTGTTTATGTAACGACCAAGATTGTCCTGGATCTTCTAGTGGACTGTTCACTTTAACTACTAGGCTATTCATACCGGGCTTTAAATGAGCCGAAATATCAAACTCAAAAGATTGGAAATAACCTTCATGAAATCCTAAATAATGACCGTTTAACCACACATCAGCAAAATAATCGACACCACCAAATACCAATTTATGCATCAGCTCCGTTTGGCTCGTTTCTGGTAACATAAAGGTACGCTTATACCAAGCTACACCATGATGGTCATAACCTTGGGTATACCAGTTACTTGGTACTTTTATCTGCTTAAACTTAGAAAAATCAGCGTGCTGCGAATAGTAATTTGACGACGTTGTATTCGAAGGTAAAAACTGCCACTGACCGTCAAGGCTAAACTTACTGTCGCCATTTAGCGCTGCCGACTTGCTACTTTTAATAGGCTGTTCAAAAACCTGGCAACCCAATAAGGTAAAACAAACTAAAAAACTGGCAGCAAACTTAACCAACAAACGGCTATTTAGTGTTTGTATTACTTGGCAACTTCTTAACCATTTGAAAGTGATTTTTGTCGTCTTCAGTCCAGTAAGATACATAATCCATCAAATCCTTCACAAGTTGTAAACCATGGCCACTGCTTTGCCAACCACTGACATCCCGCCTCTCTTCGGCGTCCCAATCAATCTCTTTTGCTAATGCCGAATCTGGCATCGACTTACCTGAGTCAATAACTAACAAACGTATTTCTTCATTTGTCATCGTCAGAAGCAAACCGATCACATGATCATTACTGTCCTCATAAGCATGCTCCACGGCGTTATTGCATACTTCCACCAAACAGAGCTCAATGGCAGCGGTGAGCTCTGCATCTGGATGCTGACTTTTGATCATTGCGACAATCCCTTGGCTCGCAATAGCAATATCTTGATAGCTACTGGTTATCTCTACTTTGATATTTTTTTCCGTCATCGTTGCTTCCTCAGCTAATATCAGTCCGGATATTCTTGTTGGGCCACCATCAAAGATGCTTGGTACAAATCGTCATTGGTCAACCGACTATTATTGAGCCTGCAACGACTGTCATTAATTGCCCAGCCAATGTTCCAGTCAGGCAAATGAGTAAAATCACCGCTGTGTTCTATACAGTGTTCGCCAAACAACACTTTGTCTTTAAGGTGAACAACCGCAGACACCCAGGTGTAATCATCTACCAAGCAGTGCTCAATAATGGCCCCGCTCTCAATCACACAATTGGCACCAATGGTCGCAGGGCCAATAATAGTTACACCATTTTCAATTCGAGTACCGCTACCAATGAAAACAGGCCCTTCAATCGTCACTTCATCAAAATCGATATCAACATTGATACCTTGCCAGACGTTTGGTTTAACCTGCTTGCCCGGCATTGGATAGCCTTGAACTTTGCCAGTCATAATATCGGACGTTGCCTGCCAAATATCGGTCAAACTGCCTATATCAAGCCATTGGAAATCCATGCTAATGCCGTAAAAAGGAATGCCTTTTTCAACCAGTAATGGGAATAACTCCCCACCTATATCGAACTCTTGGCCTATAGGAATGTGTTCAAAAATTTCTGGCTCAAAAATATAAATACCAGTGTTAATCGTATTGGAAACCGCTTCTTCCGCTGTTGGTTTTTCTTGGAATGCTAAAATTTGCCCGTTCTCATCACGTTGTACTACTCCGTATTTATGTACTTCGCTCATGTCGACATCTTTAAGTACGATAGTCGCGACGCCACCTTTTTCACGGTGGAAGCGGTAAGCTTCGTCTAAGTCTAAATCAACCCACGCATCGCCACACACAACAATAAAGGTATCGTCAAAAAATTTGCCGAATTGCTGAATTTTCTGCAAACCACCTGCGGAACCAAGCGCATTTGCTTCTAACTCGCCATCAACTAACTCACCTTCAAACGAGTAGGTAATATTGACGCCAAATTGTTTGCCATCTCTAAAATAGTTTTCAATTTCAGAGCCCATATAGCTTATGTTCACGGCAATATCTTCAATGCCGAATTGCTTAAAATGATTGACCAAAGATTCCATAATCGGAGTTCTCAATACTGGAATCATCGGTTTTGGTGTAGTTTTCGTAACAGGCCAAACTCTGGTTCCCTTACCTGCTGCAAGTATCATTGCTTTCATTAGCCTGCTCCTTAGCTTTGCGCTGCCGTGACCGCCTCATCAACACTGCTAAATTGTGGAAATAATCGATCCATACGGGTCAATGTCATTAAACTTTGCACATTAGAATGGGCACCAACTAAACTAATACCACCGTCTTTTTCCATTGACTTAAGCGATGAAATAAGTACTCCTAAGCCACTACTGTCCATAAAATTAACTTCGCTCAAATCTATGATCACATTACTTTTTTTGTCGCTAACTGTGTCGTTGAAGTAATTTTTAAAGTCCACTGAAGAAGCTGCATCCAGTCTCGCCCCTTCAACTTTAATCAAAGTAGCTTGGTCATTTATTGCTTGGTTTGAAAAGTTCATATCTATCCTTACCCGTTCCATTGAAACGCGATCATTGTTACATCATCATCTAGTTTGTCGGCTTTGCTCCAATCAACGACATGCTGATAAAGAAACTCCAACAATTGCTTAATCGAATAATCTTGCTGACTGCCATCGACAATCAGCTCACAGAGGCGCTCTGCACCAAATATCTCTCCAGCTTCGTTTTCTGCTTCCAAAATACCGTCGGAGAAAATGAATAAAATATCGTCTTGCTCCATCTGCAACTGCTGTTGTTCATAGGCTGCATCTATCATTATCCCAACAGGAAAGCCGCCTGCACCATGCTGCGTGGCTTTTTGATCAGTCGTGGAAAGTAAAATCATCGGTGGATGACCAGCTTGGCAGTACTTCACCAGTCCTGTGCTGATATCTATGGAGCCGTATGTCATGGTGAAATAAGTGTCCATATTGATATGGCTAAGGCTACTTTGATTAATAGCCGCCACTGCTTGTTCAACACCATTTATTTCAGGCCTTGCATCTGCTCTTTCATATTGAATAATTGTGTTAGAAAACAAGTTGTTTTTTGACATCTCATGGCCGAGCGAGAAAGACATAAGTGCAGCTGGAATACCATGCCCTGCAACATCTATTTGATAAAACACCAAGGCTTCCCGTGTCACTTTTTGGTAGCCAAACAAATCGCCACCCACATACTCACAAGGCTTGAAAAACGAGCCCATTTCGATGCCTTCAACTGATAAGTCTTCTGATGGCAATAATTTCATACTCATTTGCGCACCAGCTTGCAGATCAGCTTTCATATGCTCAATGGCGTTATTGAGCGCCATGTTCTTTTCTAACAATTCATTTTTTAAGGCTTGGATGCGGTTACCCGACTTAACTTTAGCGACAAGTTCTTCAGGGACAACAGGTTTGCCTATAAAATCATCAGCACCTAAATCTAAGCCTTTAACTAAGAAGCTAGACTCGTTAAGTCCTGTCATCATCATGATGTAGGTAAGCTTATGGTGCTCTAATTCTTTAACCGCTTTAATAAGTTCTGGTCCTTCCAACTCTGGCATGATCCAGTCAGTTATCAGCATACTGATGTCATCATGTTCGGTAAGGTATGCCAAAGCTTCTTTGCTAGAAGAAAAGAAAACCAGTTCAGCACCAACAGTAGATAAAATGAATTCCAGTTGATGACATATGACCTTGGAATCATCAACCACAACTATTTTGTTATTTTTGCCCAGCACGTAAATTCCCTCTTGGCGTTTTAACTTGGTTAAATAACCAGATTATGCTCTCTTTATCCGCGTATGCGGTATCCCACACGTTGTGCCACTCATCTTCATATTCTCGGTAAGTAACGTCAGCTCCTTGTTTAGTTAAATAGTGACTCATTTTTTGAGATTCAGACACAGGTACAACATTGTCTTTTGCCCCATGAGCTATCCAAATTGGTAAGTGTTTTACCGCTTGTGCTGTCTTTTGATATAAGGCTTCGCCTGTGTATTGCTCTGGTACACTTCCAAGTGCAGGCAAGTGACCCTGAGCAGGTTTTACTCTGCCAGCTATTGGGTACAATGCAGCCCAACGATCTTGATATTTAGTTGCTAAATGCCAAACGCCATAACCGCCCATAGATAAACCAGATAAATAAATACGATCGGGATTAGTGGTGTATTGTTGTTGAATTTGTTTTAGGGTGCGCAAAGCGATTTGTTCGCAAATTTGTGAAGACCACCACTCGTCTGCGGGACACTGTGGAAAAATAGCAATAGTTGGAAAATTCTCTGGTGCTCGCCTTAAAGCAGAGCCAAGCCCAATTTCGGTCGGCAACAAAGCATTATTACCACGCTCACCAGCACCATGTAAAAACACGATAATTGGCCATTTTCTATCTGCAGAATATTGCTTTGGTATATAAACTTGATAGGCATAACTCGCTTTATCTAAAACAATGTTCTTGTCTAAAAAGCCAGTTTCGGCAGATACTACTGCTGTCACTAGCAGCAGTATAGATAAATACCAATTACTAAAATAAGTTCGCTTATCTAGGCACATAACGATACAAAAACTCCTTTTTGACCATCAGCCATAGCCCCAGTAAAGCCAATGTATGAAACAAAGTATTCAACCAAATATTGGCACCGTGAAAATCGGGTTTGACTTGAGAAAAGTTAGTCATTGCTTCTAATGCAACAACAAACAATAAATGCATAATAAAGACGTATAAACTCGCTTGTCCTAGGGGAACTAAAAGCCAGCCGAGTAGTTTACTTAACGGTTGCCAAAACTTAGTCAAACACCAATAAAAGAAGATCAAAAAACAGGCATAGTTAACTAAGCGTAAAAGCCCGACCTTGCTTTTATTAAAATATTGATCGTGTAACTGATAGAAATTTAATTCTGGTATTAGGTTCAACCTTACTAATTCGGGAAAGGCATCATTGGGAGCATGCCAAGCAAGAAAAATAAAGGCAAAGGTTAGTGATGCCGAAATGAAAACAAGTGCCTTATAACAACCTGCATTGAAAAAGCGTTGAACCTCATCCTTGAAAAAACCTAAACTGAGTCCCGCCACATACAAAATCTGCCAACTTAAAATAGGAAAAGCGTACTCGAATTGTGCACCTGTAGGCCTTACTGGGTATGACCAATTGTAGAAATATAAAATAACGGAAGCCGTACAAACCCACACAGCTTTATTCTGTTGAAACAACCATATAATAATAGGAGTGAGTGCCAACAAGAGGGTGTACAAACCTAGTATTTGAATTTGATGTGGGCTGTGTTTAAGTAATAAGACATTGGTAAATGATAGATACCAAGGCATACCTGATTCTGGAAATAGAGGATAAATCTCCTCTGTTGTCCAGTTCTTAAATGTTTTTACTACATCTAAGTCAACTAACGAAAATACTGACAAAGTGATGATAAGAGCGACAATAACAAGGTTAACTTTATAAAGTTGCCACGCCCTTTCTAAAAGCTTCATTGAACTAACGGTATAGCTTTGTTTAGCGAGCACTCTTTTATGAACTTGGCCCAGAACAAAGCCAGAAAGAATAACAAAACCTTCAGCTCCAGAAATTAGACCTATTCGTTCCCAAGCAACAAAATTAAACCAAGAGAAAATTTCAATATGGACAACGATGAGAATAAACATCACAAACCCACGCATGAAATCTATTCGCAAATCTCTGCCTGTATCATCTTGCACGTATTCCATGATCTCCTTATCTCAATTACAAAGAACTGAATCAAGTATGGATCAGGGTACACACAGAATTAAGTAAACGCCAGTTTTAACTGTACTTTTTTTGATCTACGCCGTTATTTTCGAGCTTAGGTACAGGGGTTAAAATACCCATGACCAAGCAATGCTTATGCCCCCACTTTTAAATAGCCCTGTCCCTTCTGCACGTTGTTTACCAGGCCACCTATTACCAGAGTAATTATTGTATTGAATTGTTATTGTCCCAGGACGCCAATCAAAGTATCCAAATCCATATGTAAAATCAGGGTTCCAAGGTTGTTGCTGGCTTTTATCGAAATAGTAGAAGGCTGTTGCATTAAAATACCAAGGTCCAGATATCGTATATTTACACCCTAAACTTCCGGTTTTTTTCCACTTCTTTAAACTACTCGTTGCAGAATCAAAGTATTCTGGCACAAAACTGACACCCACATTACAGCCTATTCTGCCAGCCTCTGTGAAAGTAAAATATTTCGAGTACTTTGGTGCTATAGGAAACTTCCATGAGAGTGTCCAAGCCCCCTGTTTAAAGATTGTCGCCTTTTCTCCTTCTGCTCTATTTGGATTAAGTCGGTTACCACCATAGTTGGCATACAACAAACTGAATGTGTAAGGGCGCCAATCGCTATAACCAAAGGTATAAACAAAATCTGGGTTCCATGTTCGCTGAAACTCGTCATTTTGATATTTGATCACTGCTGCACTGAAGAACCAATTCCCAAGTAACTTATACTTTAATGATGCTGAATAACTTATGTTGTGAGCATTGAGATCACCTTCTCTTTCCCCTCCTGACTGTATTCTGCTCTCTGTTAATGGATAACCTAGGCTGAAACCACCACTAAAGCCGGAGCCTAAATTACGCCACTCGGAAGGATGCTCTTTAATATAAAGTTGTTCAAAAGGGAATGAGAATGAGCTTCCTATGCCAGCCCATATATCGTCTAATTCATCTGTTTCTTGCTGTTCAGAAAAGCTCGAACTATAAAAGCCTTGCTGTTGTTTTTTGTTTTTTTTCAGGGGCATGAGTGTGCGGTAATACTCTGCATCTGATGAAGAGCTGACTCGATCTGAGGCTACCGCTGCTAAGCTTGTCAGTAAAAAAATGAAGCTAATGAACGAAGCTTGAATAAAGCGAATTATGTGCAAGCGTCCTCCATAACAAATTGCTTGTAAAAAACCATTATTAATACACTAGAGTAAACCCAGATGTAAATCGAATTCCTCACCAACAAAAGCAAAAAAGCCCGCCGAAGCGAGCTTTTTTAGCAGATAAATATCTTAATCAGATATTAGTCTAGGATTGACGCAACTACGCCAGCACCTACTGTACGGCCACCTTCACGGATCGCGAAACGTAGACCTTCGTCCATCGCGATTGGAGCGATTAGCTCTACAACCATCTTGATGTTGTCACCTGGCATTACCATTTCAACACCTTCTGGAAGCTCTACTGCACCCGTTACGTCTGTTGTACGGAAGTAGAACTGTGGACGGTAACCTTTGAAGAATGGAGTATGACGACCACCTTCTTCTTTAGATAGTACGTATACTTCTGATTCGAACTTCGTGTGTGGAGTGATTGAACCAGGCTTCGCTAGTACTTGACCACGTTCAACTTCGTCACGCTTAGTACCACGTAATAAAGCACCGATGTTCTCACCCGCACGACCTTCGTCTAGAAGCTTACGGAACATCTCAACACCTGTACATGTAGTCGTTGTAGTTTCTTTAATACCTACGATTTCTACTTCGTCACCAGTGTTGATGATACCGCGCTCAACACGACCTGTTACTACTGTACCACGACCTGAGATTGAGAATACGTCTTCGATAGGCATGATGAATGGCTTATCGATGTCACGCTCTGGCTCTGGGATGTATGAATCTAGCGCTTCTGCTAGTTCAACAATCTTGTCTTCCCACTGCTTTTCGCCTTCAAGCGCTTTAAGAGCTGAACCTTGGATTAATGGTAGGTCGTCACCTGGGAATTCGTATTCTGAAAGAAGTTCACGAACTTCCATTTCTACTAATTCTAATAACTCTTCGTCGTCAACCATGTCACATTTGTTCATGAATACAACGATGAAAGGTACACCAACCTGACGAGAAAGTAGGATGTGCTCACGAGTTTGTGGCATTGGACCATCTGTCGCAGCTACTACTAAGATCGCGCCGTCCATCTGTGCAGCACCTGTGATCATGTTTTTAACATAGTCAGCGTGTCCTGGGCAGTCTACGTGTGCGTAGTGACGAGTTGGTGTGTCATACTCAACGTGAGAAGTTGAGATTGTGATACCACGCTCACGCTCTTCTGGAGCGTTATCGATTTGTGCGAAGTCTTTTGCTTCACCACCGTATACTTTTGCTAATACGTTAGTGATTGCCGCAGTTAGTGTAGTTTTACCGTGGTCAACGTGACCGATTGTGCCAACGTTTACGTGCGGTTTCGTACGTTCAAACTTTTCTCTTGCCATTTTCAGACCTATATAAGCTTAATTTATTAAAAGTAATACGCTAATTAGCGTGGTTTAAAAAGTGTTATATTTGCGAGAGAAGAGAAGTGGTGCTGATAGGCAGATTTGAACTGCCGACCTCACCCTTACCAAGGGTGCGCTCTACCAACTGAGCTATATCAGCAAAATAGTTTTTGGAGCGAGCAGCGGGAATCGAACCCGCATCATCAGCTTGGAAGGCTGAGGTAATAGCCATTATACGATGCTCGCTTTGAAACGACTTCACGACCCAAGCATAGAAGGCCGCGAGCCGACCTTGCGTTGTCAAGACATAATCTCAACAAGGAAAATTAATGGTGGAGGGAGGTGGATTCGAACCACCGAAGGCGGAGCCGTCAGATTTACAGTCTGATCCCTTTGGCCACTCGGGAACCCCTCCACGAGTAAAGTTTGATGGTGCCGACTGCCGGAATCGAACTGGCGACCTACTGATTACAAGTCAGTTGCTCTACCAACTGAGCTAAGTCGGCGACTCATCAAGTGGGGCGTATTCTAGGGCGATGATTAGGATTGTGCAACCCCCTAAAAACACTTTTTTTACTTTTTTGATTCGTTTGACTGAGATTTAATCAAAAAGCGTTGTTTTTCGACAATTTAATAGCTATCTAAGCGTTTACAAAACGATTTAAGCCGAAAAACAGTAAATGCTCTTGTTCGATATTTTCTATTTTAAGTCGCTTTGATAGCAAAGATGCATTACCTCCAGTAATTAAAACTTTAATATCACTCTCTACTTTTTCGGCAAAGTACTCCACGGCAGAGTAAATTGTCGATTCACAAGCTATTAAACATCCGTTGTAAACGGCAGAAGGTGTATCGGTAGCGAAAGTTTCTTGCTCACAGAGATCCGTTTTAAAAACTTTGGGAGCTTTATTGACTATTGCGTCTTGCATCAACTCCAATCCAGGAATGATCCAACCACCTAAATGCTGTTGTTCTGCAGTTAAAAAGTCCACCGTCATAGCAGTACCTGCATCCACTATTACTATATTTTCATTTGGGTACAATAATTCAGCACCTACAACCGCTAACCAACGGTCAATCCCCAGGTTTTGGTAATTTGGATATCCACATGAAATGCCGAAAGAGACAGCTGCCACTTCAGCATGATGAATAGTAATGTTTAACGTTTTAGCTTTTTCTAACAAGCTATCAACGTCGGCGTTATTGGCAACTGTTGCGATAACTATTGCATCAATAGAATTTAAAGCTAGCTCAGCTTGGTTTAAGTTTATTATTTGGTAATTATTATCTACCGCCAAACAATATTTCGCGCTGGTATTACCAACATCAATTAATAGGCGCTGCATTAGCTTTTTTTCCTTAAACTAACTTCACCACCATATATACGTTCAACTGAACCATCATCAAGTAATTCCAGAAGCAGAGCACCGTTGTTATCAATTCCTTTACACAAGCCAGCCTTTGTTCTTGTTGCTGAGATGATTTCTACTTCTTTATCAGCAAAAGCATTCAATTCATTCCATTGCGAAACGAGGTTGTCTAAACGATGCTGTTTATACTCATTAATAACCATGTCCAGCTGTTTAATAAACATCGAAGCAAATGCATTGCGGTCAGGCTTCTTGCCCGCAAGAGTTTTTAAGTCAGTCCATGGCTGGTCTATTTCGCTCGATTGTTTTTCTGGCATATCGAAATTAATTCCTACGCCAATAACTAAATGACATTGGCCATCAGACTGGCCTTCCGCTTCAATTAACACACCTGCTAATTTCTGACCATCCACCAAAACGTCATTTGGCCACTTTAGCTCTACGCTAGCATCTACGAAACATTGGCAAGTCTTCTGTACCGCAATTCCAACGGCTAAACTCAAACCTGCTGCAGCACTTAACCCATCTTCTAAAACTCGATACTGTGAAAAGTACAAATGAGAACCGAACGGACTTTGCCATTTACGTCCTCTTCTTCCTCTACCGTCAGTCTGACATTCAGCTACAACTGTATGCGAATCTTCAAGTTGCTGTTCAGCTCTGATCTTATTCATCAAATACTCATTAGTTGAGTCTATGATAGAAAATGCTTCAACATTCACTTCCGTTGTTAATGCTTGCGTTATCTTTTCAGCATTAAGCAACTCAAGATTGTTGGATAATTTATAACCTCGGCCAGTTACTGAATATATATCTAACCCTAACTGAGATAATGACTTTATGTGATTCGCAATAGCAGCTCTAGAGATCCCCAAAGATTCACCTAAAGCCTGCCCGGAATGGAACTCACCGTCAGCTAATATGTTTGCAATGGTAATTTTTGTATCTGACTTAGGCATTTAAATCTCTATAATATTGGTCAAAGCTAACTTCGCCTTCCGAGGCAAATAACCTCACTTCAGGGTGTAGTTCAATATCAAACTTTTCTTTAACAACGCGTTGAATTTCACCGATAAGCGCAACTAAATCCTGACTTTTGCCCTGACCAGATTTATTAATAAGGACTAAAGCCTGATTTTTATGTACTGCTACACCATTTAATTCATAACCTTTCAAACCAGCTTGATCAATAAGCCATCCGGCCGCAACTTTAACCTCAGAATCAGACCACAGGTAGTTAGGCATAGTTGGGTAAGTTAACAGCAGCTTGTTGACTTGCTCTTTACTAATTATTGGGTTTTTAAAGAAACTACCTGCATTCCCAACTTCTTTTGGGTCTGGTAGTTTTGCTTGTCGAGTTTCGATAACTTTATCAAAGATAGCCTGTGCAGTTGGTTCTGGTAAATTGGCTAACTCACCGTAACTTATTACAGGTGACCAAGCCTTTGGCATAGCGAACAATACACGGGTTATAATTGCATTATCTTTGAGTGAAGACTTAAATATGCTATCGCGATACGAAAACTGACACTCATCGTTTGTCAGCTTTTTTAATTCACCAGAAGTTAAGTCAAAGTATTCTACTTCTAAAATGAACCTGTTAACTTCAACGCCATATGCACCTATGTTTTGCACTGGGCAGGCCCCCACAGCACCAGGTATTAAGGCTAAGTTCTCTAAACCATATATCTCTTGTTCTAAGGTACTCTCAACAAAGCTGTGCCAATTTTCACCTGCAGCAACGTCTAGTAAATAACTTTCTCCATAGGACTCAACTTTTATGCCTTTAGTTTTCATTACTACGAGATCGCCATCATAGTTCTGTAAAAAGACGGTATTACTGCCTTCACCAACTAAGATGAAGTCGGAGCCAATCTTTTTTCCAACTAAGCATGTTAACTGCTCAATTGAATCAATTTCGATGATGTTATTTACTTTCGCATCTAAACCGAAAGTGTGAAGTGATTTTACTGATATCAAAATAGCTAGCTTGTTATTTGCAATGTTAGAAGTCTAACGCAGCGTGGCCTTGCTATAAATAATAAAAATACGTAAATACCTTTTTCTCAGTCATTTATGAGTAGAACAGGCAGCTCTGAGTGAGCATGAGGAATAAGGGCTTGGCCATGATGAAATAGCGCGGCCGATTGCTATTTTCTAAATCCCACGCATAAAAAAAACCCGTCGCTCATTGAGCAACGGGTTGGTATGGGAGTCTGACGGTGAGCTACTCTCGCATAGGAAACCTACACTACCATCGCCGCAACTGCGTTTCACTTCTGAGTTCGAAATGGGGTCAGGTGGGACCACAGCGCTATGGCCATCAGACAAAAAATTGTCTGGAACAATTTTTAACGCACTTCAGTGCGGCCCTTTAGGGTCAACTACATGGATGTAGTTGATAAAAACTATTCACAGTTAAACTGGAAAGCTAAATAATTTTAGTAAATTCGATTATCAGTGCTCAAGAACACTTAAGCGTTGTATAGTTAAGCCGCACGGGCAATTAGTATGAGTTAGCTTAACGCCTCACAGCGCTTCCACACCTCACCTATCAACGTCGTAGTCTTCAACGACCCTTTAGGAATGTTTAACATTCAGGGATGACTCATCTCGAGGCTCGCTTCCCGCTTAGATGCTTTCAGCGGTTATCGATTCCGAACGTAGCTACCGGGCAATGCGATTGGCATCACAACCCGAACACCAGCGGTTCGTCCACTCCGGTCCTCTCGTACTAGGAGCAGCCCCTCTCAATCATCCAACGCCCACGGCAGATAGGGACCGAACTGTCTCACGACGTTCTAAACCCAGCTCGCGTACCACTTTAAATGGCGAACAGCCATACCCTTGGGACCGACTTCAGCCCCAGGATGTGATGAGCCGACATCGAGGTGCCAAACACCGCCGTCGATATGAACTCTTGGGCGGTATCAGCCTGTTATCCCCGGAGTACCTTTTATCCGTTGAGCGATGGCCCTTCCATACAGAGCCACCGGATCACTATGACCTACTTTCGTACCTGCTCGACGTGTCTGTCTCGCAGTTAAGCTTGCTTCTACCATTACACTAACCGTACGATGTCCGACCGTACTTAGCAAACCTTCGTGCTCCTCCGTTACTCTTTGGGAGGAGACCGCCCCAGTCAAACTACCCACCAGGCACTGTCCACAACCCCGATAAGGGGCCAATGTTAGAACATCAAACATACAAGGGTGGTATTTCAAGGATGGCTCCACCTAAGCTGGCGCCTAAGTTTCAAAGCCTCCCACCTATCCTACACATGTAGGCTCAATGTTCAGTGCCAAGCTGTAGTAAAGGTTCACGGGGTCTTTCCGTCTAGCCGCGGGTACACTGCATCTTCACAGCGATTTCAATTTCACTGAGTCTCGGGTGGAGACAGCGTGGCCATCATTACACCATTCGTGCAGGTCGGAACTTACCCGACAAGGAATTTCGCTACCTTAGGACCGTTATAGTTACGGCCGCCGTTTACCGGGGCTTCGATCATGAGCTTCTCTTGCGATAACCCAATCAATTAACCTTCCGGCACCGGGCAGGTGTCACACCCTATACGTCATCTTTCGATTTAGCAGAGTGCTGTGTTTTTAATAAACAGTTGCAGCCACCAGGTCACTGCGACCGACCTCAGCTTAGGGAGCAAGTCCCATCACCATGGTCGGCGTACCTTCTCCCGAAGTTACGGTACCATTTTGCCTAGTTCCTTCACCCGAGTTCTCTCAAGCGCCTTAGTATTCTCTACCTGACCACCTGTGTCGGTTTAGAGTACGGTTCCACATTATCTGAAGCTTAGAGGCTTTTCCTGGAAGTATGGCATCAATGACTTCAGCTCCGTAGAGCCTCGTCTCGTGTCTCAGCCTTAAGAATTCCCGGATTTGCCTAAGAATCTCAACCTACACACTTTCACACGGACAACCAACGCCGTGCTCACCTAGCCTGCTCCGTCCCCCCATCGCAATAATATGAAGTACAGAAATATTAATCTGTTTCCCATCGACTACGCATTTCTGCCTCGCCTTAGGGGCCGACTTACCCTACCCTGATTAGCATGGGATAGGAACCCTTGGTCTTTCGGCGTGGGGGTTTTTCACCCCCATTATCGTTACTCATGTCAGCATTCGCACTTCTGATACGTCCAGCAAGCCTCTCGACTCACCTTCAACCGCTTACAGAACGCTCCCCTACCCAGCACATAATGCGCTGCCGCAGCTTCGGTGGTATGTTTAGCCCCGTTACATCTTCCGCGCAGGCCGACTCGACTAGTGAGCTATTACGCTTTCTTTAAAGGGTGGCTGCTTCTAAGCCAACCTCCTAGCTGTCTAAGCCTTCCCACATCGTTTCCCACTTAACATACACTTTGGGACCTTAGCTGGCGGTCTGGGTTGTTTCCCTCTCCACGACGAACGTTAGCACCCGCCGTGTGTCTCCCGGATAGTACTTTACGGTATTCGGAGTTTGCATGGGGTTGGTAAGCCGGGATGGCCCCCTAGCCCAAACAGTGCTCTACCCCCGTAAGTATTCGTCCGAGGCTCTACCTAAATAGATTTCGGGGAGAACCAGCTATCTCCCGGTTTGATTAGCCTTTCACTCCTATCCACACGTCATCCCCTGGCTTTTCAACGACAGTGGGTTCGGTCCTCCAGTTGATGTTACTCAACCTTCAACCTGCACATGGATAGATCACCGGGTTTCGGGTCTATACCTAGCAACTATACGGGCAGTTAACCCTCGCTTTCACTACGGCTCCCCTATTCGGTTAACCTTGCTACTAAATATAAGTCGCTGACCCATTATACAAAAGGTACGCAGTCACAGAACAAGTCTGCTCCTACTGCTTGTACGTATACGGTTTCAGGTTCTATTTCACTCCCCTCACAGGGGTTCTTTTCGCCTTTCCCTCACGGTACTGGTTCACTATCGGTCAATTGGGAGTATTTAGCCTTAGAGGATGGTCCCCCTATCTTCAGTCAAAGTTTCACGTGCTCCGACCTACTTAATGTGTCCAATATAGCTCTTCGTGTACGGGACTATCACCCTCTATCGTGCCACTTTCCAGAGGCTTCCACTAAACTATACTGATTCGGCTGTTTCCCGTTCGCTCGCCGCTACTTAGGAAATCTCGGTTGATTTCTTTTCCTCCGGGTACTTAGATGTTTCAGTTCTCCGGGTTTGCCTCACTAACCTATGTATTCAGTTAGTGATACCCTAAAAGGGTGGGTTTCCCCATTCGGAAATCGTGGTCTATAACGGTTTTTATCACCTTAACCACGCTTATCGCAGATTAACACGTCCTTCATCGCCTCCAATTGCCAAGGCATCCACCGTATACGCTTATTCACTTAACTATACAACCTTAAATGTTCTCACATTCAACGTCGTTCATTTCGTGTCTTATTTATCCAAATGAGCTTGTATCTTTCTCATTCAGTTGACATAAATAACGCTTGAGTTTTCTCTTACAGTGATAATCAAAATTATTTCTTTTCGTTGTTTTGAATAACAAAAAATAAACAATAATGTTTACCTTAATTTATCAGCTTTCCAATTTGTTAAAGAGCAATGTATTTTATTAAAAATACTAAAAACTAAATTCGTTTCTTTTAATAAGAGTAGAACTTACTGTTTAGCATTTTCACCTACTTTAGAGATTTGACACGACCATTTGCTTTAGCAAATGTTTGTAGGTAAAGGATGGTGGAGCTATGCGGGATCGAACCGCAGACCTCTTGAATGCAAATCAAGCGCTCTCCCAGCTGAGCTATAGCCCCATCTTTGTTGCCACTGGCCACTTTAGCGAGTAGCTTTTGCAATCGTGTCTAATCAAGGCTTTTTAAGATGACGTTTAGTACACTAAACGAGTCTTAAAATAACGCAGAGTAGGCGCGATTTGGTAGGCCTGGGCAGACTTGAACTGCCGACCTCACCCTTATCAGGGGTGCGCTCTAACCAGCTGAGCTACAGGCCTATGCAATAAACCTGAATCATTTTAGCTAGGTCGACGACCTCACCCTACTCTTTATGAAGAGAATGGGGTGCTAACCAGCTTAGTTCCAAGTCTATGTCAAGTCACAAGTCGTTGGACTGTGCCACGCCTGTAACCTTCTTGCTCACAATTCGTAATTAATTATCTGTGTGGACACTGCGTAAAAGGTGTAACTTTCGTTTATAAGGAGGTGATCCAGCCCCAGGTTCCCCTAGGGCTACCTTGTTACGACTTCACCCCAGTCATGAACCACAAAGTGGTGAGCGTCCTCCCGAAGGTTAAACTACCCACTTCTTTTGCAGCCCACTCCCATGGTGTGACGGGCGGTGTGTACAAGGCCCGGGAACGTATTCACCGTAGCATTCTGATCTACGATTACTAGCGATTCCGACTTCATGGAGTCGAGTTGCAGACTCCAATCCGGACTACGACAAGCTTTATGGGATCCGCTTACTCTCGCGAGTTCGCAACCCTTTGTACTTGCCATTGTAGCACGTGTGTAGCCCATCCCGTAAGGGCCATGATGACTTGACGTCGTCCCCACCTTCCTCCGGTTTGTCACCGGCAGTCTCCTTAGAGTTCTCAGCCTAACTGCTAGCAACTAAGGATAAGGGTTGCGCTCGTTGCGGGACTTAACCCAACATTTCACAACACGAGCTGACGACAGCCATGCAGCACCTGTCTCAGAGTTCCCGAAGGCACTAATCTATCTCTAGAAAATCCTCTGGATGTCAAGGGATGGTAAGGTTCTTCGCGTTGCATCGAATTAAACCACATGCTCCACCGCTTGTGCGGGCCCCCGTCAATTCATTTGAGTTTTAACCTTGCGGCCGTACTCCCCAGGCGGTCTACTTAACGCGTTAGCTGCGCAAAACCCCTCTAAACGAGGCGAGCTGCTAGTAGACATCGTTTACGGCGTGGACTACCAGGGTATCTAATCCTGTTTGCTACCCACGCTTTCGTACATGAGCGTCAGTGTCGGCCCAGGTGGCTGCCTTCGCCATCGGTATTCCTTCAGATCTCTACGCATTTCACCGCTACACCTGAAATTCTACCACCCTCTGCCGCACTCTAGTTAGCCAGTTTCAAATGCAGTTCCCAGGTTGAGCCCGGGGCTTTCACATCTGACTTAACTAACCGCCTGCGTACGCTTTACGCCCAGTAATTCCGATTAACGCTCGCACCCTCCGTATTACCGCGGCTGCTGGCACGGAGTTAGCCGGTGCTTCTTCTGTCGCTAACGTCAAAGCTAGCAGGTATTAACTACTAACCCTTCCTCACGACTGAAAGTGCTTTACAACCCGAAGGCCTTCTTCACACACGCGGCATGGCTGCATCAGGGTTTCCCCCATTGTGCAATATTCCCCACTGCTGCCTCCCGTAGGAGTCTGGACCGTGTCTCAGTTCCAGTGTGGCTGATCATCCTCTCAGACCAGCTAGGGATCGTCGGCTTGGTGAGCCTTTACCTCACCAACTACCTAATCCCACTTGGGCTTCTCTAAAGGCGAGAGCCGAAGCCCCCTTTAGTCCGTAGACAATATGCGGTATTAGCAGTCGTTTCCAACTGTTGTCCCCCACCTCAAGGCAAATTCCCAAGCATTACTCACCCGTCCGCCACTCGTCATCAACTAGCAAGCTAGTTATGTTACCGTTCGACTTGCATGTGTTAGGCCTGCCGCCAGCGTTCAATCTGAGCCATGATCAAACTCTTCACTTTAAAAAGTTTAATCAACTACTCATTGAATTCTGTTCAAATAAATCTTCGAATAGACACTCAATCAATAGTTTACAAGTTGCTAATCTTCCAAAAGGATATTTAGCTCTTTGCGTTACTACTCATTCACGAGTGCCCACACAGATAATTAATTACAAGTTGTTAAAGAACGTTTAGAGCCTTTTGCTCTGGGTTAAGACCTTGTCTCAACCGAGGTGCGCATTATGCCGACCTCATTTTTATTGTCAACACCTTTTTGAAATCTTTTTTAAAGTTTTCTCAGCGATTTTGACTGAAATCTTAGAAGAAAAGTTATTCTTTTAAGTGTTTCGAGTCGTCGTTGACAACGGAGGCGCATTTTAGGCACTTTTCTAAATTGCGCAAGCCTTTTTTCGATCTTTTTTGCAAAAACACGATCGTTTGTTGGATCTTTGTTCGATCTTGCTGTTTAGCCCTTAAATTTCGCTTAAAAACTAGCGGATATTGCCGAATAAAGTACTTGTAATAAGTTTGGTACATAATAATATGTCAATGACACACTATTTATGAGTGTTTCTTTCTATTAATAATAATATTTTGAGAGTTTTGAATTATGTCTTTTAATTCTTCCGTTTTTCTGGCTTCTGCTGCTGTTGCTATTGTAGGTGCACTACTAATATCAGTTGCAGGCTTAGAGGCGAATCCAATAGTGTTTGCTGCGGGTGCGATTTTAGCAGGTCTTGTTTCTGCCTTATTAGGTACTAAAGCCGACGGCAAAGCTGATACAACAACTTTATATGTGGGTAACTTACCTTACCGAGCTAACGAAGGTAGCGTAAGGGAATTATTCAGTGGACATGGCAAAGTGTTTTCGGTGCGTTTATTACGAGATAAACAAACAGGGAAACGCAGAGGCTTCGGCTTTGTTGAAGTAGCAACAGCCGACAGCAAAAAGGTCATTGATGCATTAAACGACTTTGAGTTTCAGGAAAGAGCATTAAAGGTTCGACTAGCTAACGAAAAGTAGTCTTTTACAATATTCATGAAAAGGCCGCTAAATACAGTGGCCTTTTTTATTACTAGCCTATGTGCACTTAACCGATTAATTGACTAACCTTACTTACTCTCTCTATATAAAGTAAAATAAGACAAACCCTTTAAATAAATACAGTACATGCCTTTATCTAATATAAAACCAGAACAATACAGCACACAGTTATCTGACAAGGTAACTTCGATCAATCAAGCGTTCGAACAGTTCGATATTCCTGCTATCGATATTTATGAGTCACCGAAACTAGCTTATCGCATGCGTTGTGAGTTTAGAGTGTGGCATGACGGTGAAGATCTGTTTCACATCATGTTTAATCAAGAAACCAAGGAAAAGGTAAGAATTGATCATTTTCCACCAGCTTCTGAGCTGATCTCTGATTTGATGACAGACATTATAGAAGAGTTAAAGCCGAACGAAGTATTACGAAGAAAGCTGTTCCAAATTGATTATCTATCAACATTAAGTGGCGAGATCTTAGTTTCGCTTTTATACCACAAACCGCTAGATGATGAATGGCAAGCGCAAGCTAAGCAGCTATTAGAAAGGTTAAGGGGTAAATATAAGATCGATCTTATTGGCCGTGCTAGAAAACAAAAAGTTGTATTAGATAAAGATCACGTTGTTGAAAAGCTGACTGTTGATGGTAAAGAATATGTGTATAAGCAAGTAGAAAATAGCTTTACCCAGCCCAATGCAAAAGTGAATGAACATATGCTTAGCTGGGCTAAAAACGCTATCGATTATCAAGGCGACTTACTAGAGCTTTATTGTGGTAACGGTAACTTCTCAATTGCCCTTGCCGACAAGTTCGACAAAGTACTAGCGACTGAGATATCTAAACCGTCTGTGGCATCCGCTCAGTACAACATTGAGCAAAACAAAATTGATAACCTTAAGATCATTCGAATGTCAGCGGAAGAGTTCACCGAAGCAATGGCCGGCACTCGTACATTCAGCCGTTTAGAAGGGATCGACCTTAAAGAGTATAACTGCGAAACGATCTTTGTTGATCCGCCAAGAGCTGGATTGGATCCCGATACAGTAAAGTTGGTTTCTAACTACAAAAATATCATTTATATCTCCTGTAATCCGGAAACCTTACACAATAATATGCAGGAACTGGCAAAAACACACAAAGTTGAGCGTTTTGCCGTATTTGATCAATTCCCTTATACCCATCATTTAGAGTGCGGTGTGGTATTAACTGCTAAGTAATTTTTACCGTTTATTACTGCGAGTTTCTACTTAAGCTGAACAATAAAAAGCCTACGATAAGATGTTACTTAAAGTAGGCTTTTAAATTTACATATAACTAAACTATTTTATCACTCTGACTACTCGGCAATTATTATCTACCAGTTTAGTATTATCTGAAAAAATACATACATACTGCCCCAATCACCATCCCTAATAAAAGAGTTAATAAAAGATGAGCTCTTGGAATTTGAGTATTAGTTGTGATCGGTTGCCCCGTTTCAATTTCAATTACGGGAATATCTGGCAACACGATTTCGGATTGTTCTATTTCGAAAACTGCGGCTAAAGCCATAGCAGTTTCATTTGATGCATTACCATAACGTTCTACTCTTTGGACGGTTCGTAAACTTATCCCACAAGCATCCGCTAAATGTTGCTGTGTCCAACTTTGAGCAACTCGTTTGGTTTTAATTAGTTCTGCATTTATATACATTCAGTTTCGCCTATTGAGAGACTAACTCAATCAAAGAAACAATTAATGCAAAAACCAACATTCCTGCCAGATAACTAGTAATCCAGGTAAACCAAGCTTTTCTTTTAGTCGCCGTAATATTTGAAACTTGCTTCTGTGTTTCAATATGTACACCCTCTTTTATCAATGAACAATGTACCTCCCCTGTTAAGCGACTTGGCGAATGGAATTCAACTTCATAAGAGGTGCCACCAATCGCAAAATGATGTACCGAGTGTATACGCATGCTATGACGTTTACTGACAAGTTTTTTATCTAGATATATCTTTTCTGTTGTCCACTTCGACGATGCTTGTGCTAACACTTCTTTACCATCTACTTGGAAAAGAAAATTAAAGCCTTTTTTTAGCAACTCTAAATTTCCAATTTGCTCAGGTTTTTCGAACTTATTTGATGAAGGTACTGATATTTTTGCTTGCTTCATGATTTTACCCTTATTGTATTTGTTCTAAATAATGTCGAGCAAAGTAAAACAAATACTATTTAAATCAGTGACGACAACAAGGCGACAGTCATGCCTTTTGTCATATGACATTTATTAGCGTCATATACTAGAGCACCAATATTTACGCTTTAGACATTGTTGTTATAGGCGTTGCCCTTTTAGCTCAACTGACCACCATTCAGACTCTAATGCCTGACTTAAGAGCAGAAAGTACACTTACTACACACAACAAGACATGATCATCCTTAACAAGTTACTCGACTGCTTGTTGATTTGGAAATAGCTCTTTGCAACATCAGCACTGATAACCATTGCAATTGAGTTTACTAGCGCTCTAGTTTTGGCAAGGTTACGACTTATTGTTCCGTAGAAGATATTTGACCTGCAATTATTAAAGCTCCGCGAAAAATTAACATTGCTCATAGCGTTACTTTTTTTCATAGCGATGAGCAGAGCCTCTGACGACAAAACGCAATTGTTGGATGACCTTTTCAGCCAATAAGTCTCGCTTGCCAGCTTTGATATCTAAAGCTTCTGCCCCCGCATTAAAAACCAGAGTAACTAAGGCATCCGCTTCGTAATAAGCGATTTTATGATCTACGCCGGTTTTGTTTTCAATGTAGTCAGACAATTCT
Source organism: Psychrosphaera sp. (assembly GCA_965200905.1). Lineage (GTDB taxonomy): Bacteria > Pseudomonadota > Gammaproteobacteria > Enterobacterales > Alteromonadaceae > Psychrosphaera. Next base: position 461,948 of record CBDAVN010000003.1, on the reverse strand, counting down.
TCAATAAAGTGTTGTAACTCTCGTTGCACTGCTAGACGGAAAGCTTTTGAAGTACCAGAGCGCTCACGCAGTAATAAACGAAATTCATTGGCATTGGTTTGGATAAACTCCATAAAGGTATCGACTGATGTCCTTACTATACTGCCGCCGCCTTCAGCAATACGCTTTCGAGCTTGGCGCATTAGCTGTCTCAAAGTTAGGCCAGCTTCATCTACTAAGGTTAAACCTAACTCGTCCATGTCTTTAAAGTGTCGATAAAACGAAGTGGGAGCAATACCTGCTTCCCTTGCCACTTCACGCAAACTCAAATTGGCATAACTTTGTTCCGCGCTAAGCAATCTAAAAGCGGCTTCTATGATAGCTCGGCGGGTTAATTCTTTTTGTTCAGCTCTGGTTTGACGCATTTTCTACTCTATTACTTGATTTAGCGCACACTCGTACACTAAATTTATATCATCACGGTTGATCTTATTTCATATGTCATTAAAATTCAGCTTACAAGTGTACGCTTAAAATTAGAGACAATGAAAAAACCACCTATTCTTTGGACAAATGTCCTTGTATTCACGATTACTTTTTTAGTAGCCATTATAGGCGTTCCAGTCTATGGCTACTTATATGGATTTTCTGCCGCGCATTGGATTGCTACTATTTTAACTCTAGGTTTTGCCGGTATGTCTATTACGGTCGGCTATCACCGACTATGGGCACATAAAACGTTTGAAGCTCATCCTGTACTGCAATTTTTTCTTGCTTTAGGTGGCGCTTTTGCTCTGCAAAATAGTGCTTTGCACTGGTCGGCAGATCATAGAGTACACCATAAGTTTGTTGATCAGAATGACAAAGACCCTTACTCAGCTAAAATGGGGTTTTGGTACAGCCATATCGGTTGGATGCTAAGAGATTATCAAGGCGACAATTACAGTGATTACTCAAACTGCCGAGATCTGCAAAAGAATAAGATTGTAATGTGGCAACACAACAACTACTTAGCTTTAGCGTTAGCGACAAACTTCGGTATCCCACTGTTACTTGGTGTTATTTTCAATGATATATGGGGCATGTTATTAACCGTAGGTGTATTACGACTTGTACTTAGCCACCACTTTACTTTCTTTATTAATTCTCTAGCGCACATTTGGGGCTCACAACCGTACACTGATAAGAACACCGCCAGAGATAATGGCGTACTAGCTTTCTTAACCTATGGTGAGGGCTATCACAATTACCACCATATTTTCGAAAGTGATTACAGAAACGGTATCCGTTGGTATCAATTCGATCCGAGTAAGTGGTTCATTAAAGCGGCTAGCTGGGTTGGTTTAACATCAAACCTAAGGATAGTGCCAGAGGAAAAGATCCAAGCTGCGAAAGTTAAAATGCAAAAGTTTAAAACAGAAACTAAGCTGTTGGATTTAAAACTGCCAAACCAGCAAGAAGTCATTGCTAAACTTGAGCAAGAGTATCACTTGTTAGTTGAAGAAATGAAAAACTACGCGCAGGCGAAAAAGGCTTATTTAGTGGCTAAGAAAGAAAAAGCATCTGCGGCGGTTATTGCTGAGTTAAAGATCAAAACACAGCAGTTAAAACAACAGCTGGCAGAACAACAAAAAGCGTGGCAGCAAGTATTGGTGCAATACGCCTAATTGATAAAAACAAACATTTTGTTGGAATAAATCTACAAAAGCGGCGTTAAGCCGCTTTTTTATTTTCACTATTCAGCAAAACAATAGTCATTTGTGCCCTATTCACTGGATTATTAGCTAAAATTACGGGGAAAGGCGGATTAAAGCTTGGCCTTATCCGTAAAAGTTTTTATGATCCCTCCCATTACCTCTTATATATAAAAGGGCTTAAGTGTGACAACAAAGAGTAAAAAGTCAGAAACAACAAAAAAAGTAGTAAACTTTCAATACGACGCAATCGTGATAGGTACAGGTCCAGGTGGTGAAGGTGCCGCGATGAACTTAACTAAAGCGGGACAAAAAGTTGCGGTTATTGAAAAGCATTCTGAAGTTGGTGGCGGTTGTACTCACTGGGGGACAATTCCTTCTAAAGCTCTGCGTCATTCGGTCAGCCGTTTAGTTGAATACAACAACAACCCACTTTTCAATAAGTCAGAAAAAGCCGAAACTCTGACGTTTGACAATATCTTACAGCACACAACGAAAGTTATTAGAGACCAAGTTAGATTACGCGGCGGTTTCTACAATCGTAACGATGTAACTATTTACCACGGCGAAGCCTCTTTTATCGATCAAAACACCTTAAACATTGTTTATCCTGACGGCACTAACGAGCAGCTAACTGCAAAAACAATTGTTATAGCTTCAGGCTCAAGACCTTACCGTCCAGCAGATGTTGACTTCACGCACTCTCGTATTTATGACTCAGACACTATTTTGTCACTTAAGCACGAACCAAAAAGTATCATCATTTATGGTGCAGGTGTTATTGGTTGTGAATACGCTTCTATTTTCCGTGGTTTAGGCTGTAAAGTTGATTTGATCAACACTCGTGATCGATTGTTGGCATTCATGGATGCTGAAATGACAGATTCGTTAAGCTATCACTTCTGGAACAGCGGTATTGTTATTCGTCACAATGAAGAGTACGAATCAATCGAAGGTTTAGAAGACGGTGTTGTACTTACTTTGCAATCCGGTAAGCGAATGAAAGCAGACTGTATTTTATTTGCTAATGGCAGAACGGGTAATACAGATAAGCTCAACTTAGGTGCTATTGACCTAAAAGCGAACTCTCGTGGTTCACTAGCCGTTGATAAAACTTATAAGACCAACTTAGATAATATTTATGCGGTTGGTGATGTTATCGGTTATCCAAGCTTGGCAAGTGCCGCTTATGATCAGGGCCGTATCGCAGCTGACTACATTCTAAACTTACCTCATGAAGGCCAGCTAATTGAAGATATCCCAACGGGTATTTACACTATTCCTGAAATGTCTTCTGTTGGTAAAACAGAGCAAGAGTTAACAGCAGCGAAGATACCATATGAAGTAGGTAGAGCTTCCTTTAAACACTTAGCTCGTGCACAAATAGGTGCTTCACCAGTGGGTAGCTTAAAGATCTTATTCCATTGTGATACTAAAGAGATTTTAGGTATTCACTGCTTCGGTGAACGCTCGGCGGAAATTGTCCACATCGGGCAAGCTATTATGCAGCAAAAAGGTGAAGCCAATACCATTGAGTACTTTGTTCATACCACCTTTAACTACCCAACCATGGCAGAAGCCTATCGTGTTGCGGCATTAAATGGTTTGAATCGACTATTTTAAGCTAAACTAAAAAAGCGGTGTTAATGACACCGCTTTTTTGTTGGGAGCGAAATAATGACCATAGAGTTAACTCAATTAGAGCGAGATATTAGAAATTGCCAACTCTGTAAATCAACACTGCCTTTGCCTCCTAGGCCTATTCTTCAAATTTCGTCCTCATCAAAGATCCAAATCATTGGCCAAGCTCCGGGACTGGCAACCCATAAACTCAACTTACCATTTAAAGACAAGTCCGGTGATAGACTCAGAGAGTGGCTAAATGTTTCAGAGCAGCAATTTTACGACCCAGAATTGTTCGCTATTACCCCTATGGCTTTTTGTTACCCTGGCAAAAATAAGTCTGGCAGCGGTGATGCGCCGCCACCTAAAATTTGTCATTCAACATGGCATGGAGACCTAAGTCGCTCATTAGATAATTTGCAGTTGAGAATATTGATAGGCAGTTATGCTGCTAAAGCTTATTTAACCAACTATCAAGGCTTGGATGTGGCGATTAAAGAAAAGATCAACGACCCAACAATTGTTTTACCTCATCCTTCACCAAGGAATAACATTTGGTTAAAGAAAAACCCTTGGTTTGAACAGACTTCATTACCTACTCTAAAAGAGAGATTGGCAGACATTATCGGTTAAGCCGATTTGCACAATTGGTTGCGGCCACTCTGTTTCGCTTGATATAACCTTTTATCTGCACTGTTTAGTACTTGATCAAGACTTTTTAGCTTGTTTGAACTTTCCGACATACCAATGGAAACCGATACTTGAATATCTTCGCCTGCAAAATAAAAAGGCACTTCCGATATTTTTTTCAAACAACGCTGAGCAATATCAACTGCGTTATCTTCACTGACCTCTGGCAGTAAAATAGCAAACTCTTCACCGCCGATGCGGGCAAATATGTCATAGCTTCTTAGTTCGCCTTTTATTCTGTCAGTAAAACCAACTAAAACCGAGTCTCCGCCAGCATGGCCATAGGTATCATTAATAGCTTTAAAGTGATCTAAATCCAGCAGTAATAAGGTTGCATTTAGTCCATTTCTTTTACAGCGATGCAGTTCTTTTTCAGCTAACTTATTAAATTCACGTCGATTGTATATACCTGTTAAATAGTCCGTAGATGCAAGTCTTTGTAGCTTACTTTTAGTGGCGAGTAACTCCAACTCCAAGTGTTTACTTGCAGTAACGTCGGTAGCATAAGTAAACATATACTCACCAACCATCATCTCGGTTAACCTGAACCACCTTTGTTCACAAGTATCGATTTCAAACGCACGAAAAGGTTTGCTACGCCTTTTTGATAAAGCCATTTCAAGCCAAGCTTCAATGTCATTTGAATCAATTTTAATCCCCAGCCTGCGCTCAAAGCAGCTACGCACCATTTGTTCAAAAGTATTATTTAGTACTTCTTGCTCAGTCAAAGCAAAAATGTCACAGAACGCGAAATTACAAAATATGACACGATCATTTTGATCAAAAATAGCAAACGCATCGTTAGTTAAAACGATGGCATCCAACAATATATCTTCGATTGTTTGTTTTGATATTTTAGACATAAATTGCACCACTAAAGCATTAAACTTAGCTTAAAGCCTCAATCGTTTTCTGTCCAATGGCAAAGCCCTAGTTCTATCGACAAATATAAATAGGAAAAGCGCCCAAAACGATTGTTTTATATAGAAAAGACAGGGAGTAACTTAGATAAGATGCAATTAGTTAGAAATGAAAAGTGCTTTAAACAGTTACAGGCGAGATTCTAGTAACTAGAAAACTAAACGCTCAAGCTCAGAACGACAGAACCAAAAACGCTGCCATTATAGGCAGCGTTTAACAAATATTCCGCGCTCAGTTAAACCTGAAAAAACGCAGGTATAGTCGATAATTTACTTATGGAACTTAGGGCTTAAGTCTTTAACTGCGTTAAAGAAAGCACCTGCGTTATCTGGCGATACGTCTGGAGTGATACCATGACCTAAGTTAAATACGTGGCCTGTGTTTTCGTGACCGAAGTCTGTAAGGATAGTATTAACTTCTTCACGAATGCGCTCTGGTGTTGCGTATAACATTGCAGGATCCATGTTTCCTTGTAGTGCAACTTTATCACCTACTCTTTGCTTAGCTTCAGAGATGTTAATAGTCCAATCTAGACCTAATGCATCTGCACCTGTTGCAGCCATTGCTTCTAACCACGCACCACCATTCTTAGTAAATAGTGTTACTGGAACTTTACGGCCTTCGTTTTCACGAGTTAAACCATCAATGATCTTACTCATGTACTGTAAAGAGAATTCTTTATAATCGCGTGGCGTTAATACACCGCCCCATGTATCAAAGATTTGCACTGCTTGGGCGCCCGCTGCAATTTGGCCATTTAAATAGTCAATTACTGAGTCAGCAATTTTATCTAGTAATTGGTGCATTAGTTTTGGTTCTGAGTACATCATGCCTTTTACTTTCGAGAAAGTTTTAGTACCGCTGCCTTCAACCATGTAAACCGCTAGCGTCCAAGGACTGCCAGAGAAGCCAATTAATGGTACTTGGCCATTTAACTCTTTGCGAATAGTTCGAACCGCATCCATTACGTATTTCAGTTCGCCTTCAGGGTCTAACTTACCAATTCTTTCAACATCGGCACGGCCAGTAATTGGACGTTCAAACTTTGGTCCTTCACCCGTTTCAAAGTAAAGACCTAAGCCCATTGCATCTGGAATGGTTAAAATGTCTGAAAATAAAATAGCAGCGTCTATAGGATAACGACGTAAAGGCTGCATAGTTACTTCACAAGCTAACTCAGGATTTTTGCATAACGACATGAAGTCACCAGCTTGTGCACGAGTTGCACGGTATTCTGGTAGGTAACGACCCGCTTGACGCATCATCCATACTGGTGTGCGATCTACAGGTTGTTTTAGTAAAGCTCTTAGGTAACGATCGTTTTGTAATTCTGCCATTGCAAACCCCATAAAATTAATGGCGAGATTTTAGCAGGGCAGACGGTTTCTCGCCATAGAAACAAATGAACTAAAAAAGAAAATATTTATTCGAAATCAATCAATGGTTATTTGTTGCACAGGCCAATTGGGTTTGTTATAAATACTTCGCGCCCAAGAACAATAATTAAAAACTTAAGGCTCACGCGCTAAAAAAATTCAACCACTCTTTTGAGTGGTTTTTTATTCCCCAAAATAAATTACTTTCGCTTTTTGTCCTAAGCCAGTTTCATCATAGCTTTCGTTCGCTCTATCAATTGTCCCGATATCGACTGGGTAGGTGGGGTTTGTGGCATGGTGTCCAAAGTAAACCAATCCGCTGCTAAGATCTCATCCTCACAGATGGTAATTTCGCCACCAGCATACTCAGCGGTATAACCGACCATTAGTGAATGTGGGAACGGCCAAGGCTGGCTGCCAAAGTACTTTAAGTTTTTAACTTGAATACCGACTTCTTCAAACACTTCACGGTGCACAGCTTGTTCAAGGGTTTCACCACTTTCAACAAAGCCCGCTAATACGCTGTATAAACCTGAGGTACTTTTTGCTCCTTGCGCCAATAAGATCTGATCATCTTTGCGAATAGCAACAATAATACAAGGTGAGATCCTTGGGTAACATCTGTGGTTACATGGCTGACAATGGGTTGCCAGCTCCCAGTCAATTAACTCCATCTCATTACCGCATTGACCGCAGTACTTATGAGTTTTTAAAAACAAATTAACCTGACAAGCACGAGCTACGTATTCAAACATGTCTGGCTGCTGGAATAGCACCTGTCTTAAACCAGCAAACTCTGACTCGTTGTTATTAAAGTCTTGTTCCGTCGCCTGCACTAAATAAACCGGCTCTTCATCTTTATAACCAATATGGTGAACCAATTCAGGTTTGCTAATATTCAAGTTCAGTTCATCGAATTGACCATAAGGCAGTTTATTGGCTGGGGCCGGAAGTAATATTTTTTGATTGTAATTAATGCACCACCAGCCATTCGTTTGTGCTGATAAGTTAATACTGTGATTGATCAATTTTACTCTCCAATGACAACAGATCTGACCCCAGTTCTAGCTAGAGGCATTTGTAACAGTTTGTCATATACTCTAAATATATTTTCAGTTTTCTCAAATAGAGATTGATCTTTGTCGCAATTTGATTTGTTATTACAGCAACAGTGGTAAACGTAAAAGGCATTTAGATGTTAACTAAACTAGAACAAGCCCAACAAAAATATGGCGGCGCCAATACCGTAATTGACGCATGGTTAACCGAACGACAAGAGTTGTTAGTAAGGTACTGTAAATTAGCAGGCCTGCCACCATTTGAAAAAGACACCAAAGCATTACCTGAAGCTTACGATGTAAACGGCTTTTGTCAGATCTTGATAGATTATTTATCTGCTGGTCACTTTGAGGTTTACAACAATATTGTAAAACAGTGTGAAGAACACGGTCCTAAAAGCCAATGTTTAGCAGAAGAGATTTATCCTCAAATAACGGCGACAACGGATCTACTTGTTAGCTTCAACGATAAATATACTAATATTTCGGCGAAAACAGATTTAACCAGTTTTGATGGTGACTTATCAAAGGTGGGACAGATCTTAGAGCAAAGATTAGAGTTGGAAGACGAACTTATTCATACTTTATACGCGAATCATAGTTAGAACTAAGAATGCAAAATATAAAAGGCCAGCGATTGCTGGCCTTTTTGCTTATAGGGACATGAATATGTCGAGCGAATTTGTTTCAGACAAACTCTCGACATTCGCCATAGCCTTATCGCTCAGATTTTATTAACCCGCTTTTTTCACGTCTAATAACTCAACTTCAAAAATTAGTGTTGAGTTAGCAGGGATCCTACCAGTAGCACGACTACCGTACGCTAATTCACTTGGGATGTAGAATTTGTACTTAGAGCCGATTGGCATGTGTTGTAAACCTTCAGTCCAACCTGAGATAACTTGGTTCAGACCAAATGATGCTGGTTCGCCACGGCTATATGAAGAGTCGAACTCAGTACCGTCAATTAACGTACCTTTGTAATGTACCGTTACTGTGTCTGCTGCTGCTGGCTTTTCACCTTCAGCTGCGGTTAATACTTCAAACTGTAAACCTGAATCAGTTACTGTTATGCCTTCTTTTTTCGCATTTTCAGCTAAGAACTTTTGTCCTTCGGCAATAGCAGCTTGTGCTAATTGCTCTTGTTGCTCTGCGCGTAACTTACGAGTTTCCGTTTCTAACGCCATCATTACAGTGCGAATTTCTTCTTCATTAAGTTGCACTCTATCCGCTAACGCGTCTTTAATACCACCTATGATCATTTTCTGGTCTAGGTTGATACCTAAATCTTGATTTTGCTTAAGGTTGTCGTTTAAGTACTTACCCATTGACGCACCTAGTGCATAGCTTTGTTTGTCGGCATCAGTAACTGGTTTTACTTGCTCAGACTCAGCACTACCACAAGCACTCATTAAAGCAACTGCTGCAGCAATCGCTGAAAGCTTTACCGCTTTGATCATGGTTAACTCCATATTTGATTTGTTATTCAGTAGCCTAGAGAAAATATTGTAATGTAAAGGCTACATATTTAGTTCCGAAGTGGCCTATACTAGCGAGTACACAGATAAAGACAAACATTAATTACTGAAAAGGCTGTTCGCTTGATGCCATCATCTCGACCGTATGTTTCACTCATTGTATTGGTGATCTTTTCCATCATGCTGACAGCGTGTCAGCCAATTAGTTCAACACCAGCCCAACAAAATATTCACAGCCAAGATGGCTCCTTTAACGCTGCCGTTTCAGACTCAGCTAAATATGCGGTTATTTCTTCGCTATATCATGGCGTTGCTGTTTGGGATTTAGAGCAAAACGGGTTGCTGTATAACTGGTATCAAACACCCGCAGAACAAAGCTTTTCACTTTTTGGTGATGAAGAAAGCACAGCAGATAATAACTTCGTGTTTGCTACTGCCATTGCCCATGATGATAGTCATGCTTTATTAGCTGACAGACACAGGTTTTCCTTGTGGCGTTTAGATAATGGCGAAAACGTTGGTTACTGGTCGATTAAACAAGCAAAAGTGATTTATCAAAGCAAAGAGGTAGCGGGTACTCGCCAGCAAACGGAACTTTATGATGTTATCGACGAGCATGATTGTTCCGACCCCATAGCCAGTATAGGTGAGGTTTGTGAGTTCACTGCGGATATACGCGCTATTGCAGTTTCAAACCAAGGTAAGCATATTTTACTCGGCAAAAGCGATGGTAAAGTTGTTCACATCAATCTTGCATCAGGCCGCCGCATCGAGTTTCTTGGTCATCAACAAACTTTAATCGACGGTGATAGCGGTGAAACTTTCCATTTAAATAATGCAATTAACAGTGTGGCATTGTCTCCCAATGGCCTTTATGCGTTGTCAGGTTCAAGCGATCAATCCGCTTATCTTTGGGATACGAGAACAGGCCAAGTGCTGTTCAAATTTCAACATCAAGCACGGGTAGTGATGGTGGCACTAGATCCAAAAGGCCGCTACGCCTTTACCTCTGACAGTAAAAAAGCGGCAAATATTTGGGACTTATCAACTGGCGAAAAAGTGTCAAACTTAGACATTACAGGACGCCAACAGATCTTCACCACGGCGAAATTTAATCAACAAGCCAACATGTTAATTACTGGCTCACCAAATCAAAAGTTATCTTTATGGCGAGTAAAGAGTGGCGAAAAATTACAGGAATGGTTAGTTACGCCAAGAAAAAACTCTCGCCCTGCCAGTGCCGTTGTGTATAGTGCCAGCTTTATTAATCAAGATAGACAAATCATCAGTGAGAGCTCTGCTGGTTTGAGTGAAATTTGGGATATCAGCGATGAGCAGTAAAGAGATAGCCGCTTTAGAACAAAGGGTCGAAGACTTGGAAAGCCAAGTAACCTTCCAAGAAGACATTATTGATCAACTAAATCAAGAAATTACTAGCCTTAATATGCAACAGCAAACTATGGTAAGACAAATTGCCTTGTTAGCGGAAAAGTTCAAATCGCAAAAAGGCTCTATTATTGCCAGTGAATCAGAGGAAACCCCTCCACCACACTACTAGGGAGTTCAGTCAATGAGCGACGAAGAGATTAAAATAGTCACAGCGGATGGTGAAGCAATTAGCAGCGAACAGGAAAAAGCTAGCAACACTCGTCGCATTGAAGAAAGAAAAGAAGAAGATAAGAACTACCTGCCAGTTATTATCAAACGTACCGATGAATCTTTTCGTCACCCCGACGATATTTTAGAAAAAGCCATATCCGAAGGCGAAGAGCAAATGAGTCGCTCTGCGATGTCGCTCTTTCTTTCGGCATCCGCAGCTGGCTTAATTATTAGCTTTACCGTTATGGCTGTTGCTGTATTTACAACAATGCTGCAAGGTTCTGACCCATTAGTGCAGCGGGTACTCACCGCGCTTGTTTATCCACTTGGCTTTGTCCTTTGTATTTTAAGTCGAACCCAACTTTTTACTGAGCATACAGCCACTGCTGTGTATCCTATTTTAGATAGGCGATTTCCAGTCAAACGGCTTTTTAGTCTATGGCTGATCATTATCAGTGGTAACTTAGTCGGCGGTTTGGCTAGCTCACAATTGCTAGTTCAAGCAGACACTGTGATCCACGCTAGTTATGGTTATATAAAAATTGCAGAACACCTACTCGCTTATGACTCAAAATCTCTGATCATTAGCGCTGTGCTTGCTGGTTGGTTAATGGCACTCGCGGCTTGGATAACGCTATCGACGCCATCAACCTTAAGCCAGATCGTGATCATCTACATAGTTACTTTTATCATTGGCATTGGTGGCCTACATCATTCCATCGCAGGCTCTGTTGAGATGTTTGCAGGTTACTTTATTTCCGACCAGTACTCGATTACCGATGTGCTTTACTTTGTTTCCCATGCTCTATTTGGCAATTTAGTCGGTGGCAGTATTTTTGTCGCACTGCTCAATTATGGCCATATAAGACAAACGCAAAAGAGTGAATAAATGCTATTAAGTGGCGACGAGTTCAACTCGCACGCCACTTTGCTCTAACTTTTCTTGGTAAGCTTGCGGTAACTTATCATCTGTGATCAACACGTCTAATTGGTTAAAACCACAGATGATATGCAATCCTTGTTTATCAAACTTGCTAGAGTCTGCTACAGCAATGATCTCTGCATTAGACTGGCACATAACTCTATTTAGGTGTGCTTCATGCTCAAAGTGAGTAGTCACGCCAGAGGTCAAATCAAAGCCATCAACGCCTAAAAAAAGCTTATTAAAGCGATAGCTAGCCAAACTGACTTCTGCCTGACGACCATAAAATGACAGCGACTTTTTCCTCAAAGTACCGCCCGTCACCATCACTTCAGAAGATGGGTGTTGCGCCAGTTCTGCCGCGATATTTAAGCCATTGGTCATGACGACAAGGTTCTGTGTATCGTGTAAAGCCTTGGCAACTTCTAGCGTAGTGCTGCCTGAGTCTAAAATAATACTGTCGCCATCATTTACTAACTCAGCAGCTCTTTTACCTATCGCTTGCTTTATGTAGTGATTTTGTTGGTTTTTCTCACCGATTGACAGTTCTTGTGCCAACCGGCTACTAGCAATAGCACCGCCATGAGAACGAACTAATAAACCTTTGCCGTCTAAGTAATTTAAGTCTGTGCGAATAGTCACGGTAGAAACCGCAAATTGCTTTGCCAGATCAGGTACTTCTACCCTTCCTTGAGTTTGCAATAAACCTAAAATACTTTGTCTACGTTCTAAGGTCGACATAACACATTCCAACAAATTTCAGCGACTTGACATTATACATGGTTTTCAACCGCTTTCGATTTTGACCACTGAGCGATTTTATGACCCGATACGGCGTACCATAAAATAACCGCATAACAAGGTAGCATGATCCAATAGGCACTTTGTGAGTCGCCACTTGTTTCCACTAAAGCACCATAAACCATAGGCATGATAGCGCCACCAGAAATACTCATGATTAATAGCGCAGAACCTGTGCTTGTTAACTTACCTAAACCATCTAGTGCCATCGGCCAAATAGCAGGCCAAACAAGTGCGTTAGCCAAGCCTAAAATGGCAACATAAAGCACAACGTTAGGTAATGCACCTGCGCCAGTCCAAGCGAATAAGGTGTTCCAAACACTGTGACTTGTGGTATCCGCTACTAGTAATAATGAGGTTAAAATCAAGCCAAGTAAGGCAGAAGCCACCAAGGCATTTTCTTGGGAAATAAAACGAGGAATGCAAATCATGCCTAGAATATAACCCGTTACCATGAACGCCATAGTGTAGGCAGTTAACTGACCAAAGTTGCTCACGCCCATTTCTTTACCAAATAAGCCTATGGTGTCACCCGCGATAACTTCTACGCCGACATAAAAGAACAGAGCAACCGCGCCTAGAATTAACTTAGGGTGCGACAAAATAGCCCATTTATCTTCCGAGTCATCATTTTGTGAGTGTTCAGCATCTAATTCTGGTAGAGGTGAAAATTTAATTAACGCCGACAGTGCTAATAAAATTCCAGCCATTAACACGTAAGGCATAACCAAACGAGACGACAAGTCAGACAAGGCCAACTCTTTTTCTATCGGGCTTAATGCGGCTAGGTTTGCTTCGGTAAATTGTGACATGTCACTTAACACAAAAGCAGTGAAGACAATCGGCGCTAATATCCCAGCACCTTTGTTTAGCAGTCCCATAATACTAATACGTACCGCCGCTGTTTCTTTATCGCCAAGTAACACAATGTAAGGATTAGCGGCGGTTTGCAAAATAGTGAGGCCAGAAGCTAATACAAATAGGGCAACAAGGAAGATGCCGAAAGTACGAAACTCTGCTGCAGGAATAAAGACTAAAGCGCCTACAGCCATCATGATCAGTCCCAGCATCATGCCATTTTTATAACCAGTGCGTTTCAGTATCGCTGCCATAGGTAAAGCCATCACTGTATAAGCGATATAAAAAGCCATGGTGACTAAATACGCTTCCATATGATTCAATTCGCAAGCGATCTGCAAAAATGGGATCAAAGAGCCATTTAGCCAAGTAACAAAACCAAAGATAAAAAATAGGCCACCAATGATCGCTATTGGCAAGGCGTTGGATGATTTAGTTTGCATCAGGGTTCCCTCTTCAAATTATTTTATTATTGTTTTCATTTAAACTTTCAAAACCTTTCATTTAATCTAGACCTTTCTGGATAAAATTACAACACTGCCCTTATATTTTTAATGTTTGGCAAATATGCCACAATAAAAAAAACAAAATGAAAGAACTTGAAAGTTTCATTTTCGTTGTTAAGATAATTATCAAAGATTAAAAATTGGCCTATTCAGTTGTCCGAATGCCAATACAAAGAGGTTACTATGACGGATATTCGCACCATAATTTCAGCTAACAGGAACGGCGAAGCTTGTGGCATATATTCAGTATGCTCAGCTCACCCGCTAGTCATTGAAGCTGCCATTGAACAGGCAAAACAAGACAATAGTTCACTATTGATTGAAGCTACCGCTAATCAAGTTAATCAATTTGGTGGGTATACGGGCATGTTGCCAGCTGATTTTTTAGCCTTTGTGGCTGATATTGCCGCGAAACTGGACTACCCAACTGAAAAGCTTATTTTAGGTGGCGATCATTTAGGCCCTGTGTGCTGGGTCAATGAAAATGCTGAACAAGCAATGGCAAAAGCAGATCAACTTATTGCCTGTTATGTCGCTGCAGGCTTTAAAAAAATTCACTTGGATACCAGCATGGGCTGTGCCGATGATCCTGAGTGTTTACCAGATGAAGTGGTTGCACAAAGAGCTGCTCGCCTATGTGCCATTGCAGAAAAAACCGCTATCGACACTTTTGGTCAGTCCGATGTTGTCTATATTGTTGGTACTGAAGTACCTCCTCCAGGCGGTGCAACTGAAGAAATTGAAGAGCTAGAATTAACTCCTGTTAGCCGAGTAAAACAAACACTCAACTTACATCAACAAGCATTTGAGCAACTAGGCCTAGGTGACGCTTGGCAACGAGTAATAGGGTTAGTTGTACAACCAGGTGTTGAATTTGATCACACTAGTATCATCGACTATCAGTCAGACAAAGCACAAGAGCTAAGTGCCTGCATTAAAGAGTTACCTAATATCGTGTTTGAAGCACACTCTACTGACTACCAAAATGACCAAGCTTATGTCGATTTAGTCAAAGACCACTTTGCCATTTTAAAAGTAGGTCCACAGCTTACTTTTGCTTTACGAGAAGCTTTGTTTGCGCTGAGTTACATCGAAGATCAGCTGATTGTTAACGAGCAACGTTCATATCTGCGTGAAGTATGCGAACAAGAAATGTTAGAAGCACCAAAAAATTGGCAACGTTTCTACCCAGTTCCAGCTAGCCAAGGCCAATTATATCGCCGTTATAGCTATAGTGATCGTATTCGCTATTACTGGCCAAACCCGCGTATTCAAGCAGCAACCGATAAACTATTAAACAACTTATCAGATGGCACTTTGCCACTACCACTTATCAGTCAGTTCTTGCCAGAGCAGTATCGTGCTATTCGCAACGGTCAACTATCAGCAGATCCACTGTCATTGATAAAAGCCAAAATTAAACAAGTCACAGCAAGCTACGCAAAAGCTTGCTTGCCACAAAATCAGTAAAGCGAAAGGACATACAATGACCACTTTTCTCACTTACAACGAAGAATTTTTAACTGCCAATAACGCTTACTGGACGGCGAAAGAGATCAGTCAGCAACCACAAATCTGGCGACAAGCTAGCGCTAATGTGGAAGCGAATAGAGCGCATATCAACCAGTGGCTAGAGCCTATTTTGGCAATGCCTAATTTACGCATAGTGTTAACTGGTGCAGGCACTTCAGCCTACGTTGGGGACAGCATAGTCCCGCACTTAAGCAAGCAAGTTGGACGATTGTTTGAAGCCATCAGTACGACCGATTTAGTATCAAACCCAACACAATATTTATTAGCAGATACACCAACTTTACTAATTTCTTATGGTCGTTCAGGCAACAGCCCAGAAAGTGTTGCGGCAATTGAATTGGCCGATCAAGTAGTGAAGCAGTGCTATCACTTGGTACTGACTTGTAATCCAGAAGGTGCACTAGCTGTTAATGCCGAAAAAAATGAACGCGCTTACTCTATTCTTATGCCTGAGGGCACGTTAGACAAAAGTTTTGCAATGACCAGTAGTTTTACCTCTATGCTCGTCAGTACATTAGCTATTTTTACTCCTGATCTTGAGCAATTGGAGCTCGCTGCGAATTGGACAGAGTACTTACTGGACTCTGGCATCAGCGAATTGAAGCAAAATTGCCAACGCGATACTCAACGTTTAGTGTTTTTAGGCTCTGGTGGCCTACAAGGAACAGCAAGAGAAGCGGCTCTTAAGTGCTTAGAGCTCACTGCTGGTAAAACACTGAGTTATTACGAAAGCTCAATGGGATTTCGTCACGGTCCTAAATCGTTAATGGACGGCACAACAGAAGTCTTCATGTTAATGTCGAGCGACAGCTACACCAAACGTTATGATGTTGATTTGCTTGCTGAGTTAGAGCGAGACAATCAGGCATTAGCGGTAACTTGCTTAAACAAAACAACGTTCGCAAGCGACACTGATTTACAAGATGTATGGGCTAGCTTACCTTATATTACCTATTGTCAGGTATTGTCATTTTTCAAATCGATTAATGCGCAATTAACACCTGATAACCCTTGTCCAACAGGTGAAGTAAACCGCGTAGTACAAGGTGTGACCATTTATCCATTAGAGCAGTAGTGAATTATGTCATTAGCGCAACATGAGTATTTGTATGGCCTAGATATCGGCGGAACTAAAATCGAGATCGCAGTTTTTACGCCAGAGTTAGCGCTCGTCGACAGTTGGCGTACAGCGACACCAACACGTGATTACTCGAGTTTTATTGCCACTGTTGTCGGCTTAATCAAGCAAGCTGATGACAAATACGGCACCGATAAAACAATAGGCATTGGTATGCCTGGCATCATCGATAAAAACGGTAAAGTAAAGTCTGCTAATGTGCCTTGTGCAACAGGAAAAAAAATCAAACAAGACTTACAGCGTGCACTGCAAAGGCAAATAGTGATTGAGAATGACTGCCACTTGTTTGCCTTGTCGGAAGCAAACGGTGGCGCAGGTGCCGATCAACGCCTAGTTTACGGTGCAATTATAGGAACGGGCGCAGCCGGAGGGTTATGCCTCAACGGGAAATTGCTTGAGAGCAAACAAAATGTGATTGGCGAATACGGCCATATTGGCGCATCAGCGTTGGTGATCAACAAGTATGATTTGCCAATCTACCCTTGTGGCTGTGGCTTGAACGGTTGTTACGAAGCTTATATTGCAGGACCAGGTTTGAGTAAGCTTTACCAGCATTTCGGCTCCACCAATGCAGATACTAGAGTCTTTGTAGAAAAACTCAGAGCCAATGATCCTATCGCTTTACAGACTTTTGACTGTTACATGGAATTGCTCGGCGCTTCTTTTGCCAGTCTAGTGCTCAGTTACGACTTGGATATGATTGTAGTTGGTGGTGGTTTATCAAAAATTGATGAGATATTAATTGCCTTACCAGAAGCGGTGCAGCAGCACTTATTCACCGGTATAGAAGTACCTGAGATTAGATTAGCAAAATTTGGCGACTCCAGTGGCGTACGCGGAGCGGCGATTTTAGGCGCACAACAAGAGGTCAACAATGGCTAAATCATTACCTGATCATTACTATTTAAAAGCAGCACAGATCTTTGCCGAACACGACATCATTGAGCAAAGTTACTTACTGGTTGAACAAGGTAAAATAACTGCAGTTGAGAGCGAAACAAAGGCCAATATTCCCGTATATGACCTAGGCAATCATAAGGTTTTACCTGGTTTTCTCGACTTGCATATTCATGGCCGCGAAGGCTGTGATGTGATGGATGCCAAAGCAGAATCTATCGAAACGATTTCTCGCTCTTTGGCAAAACACGGAGTCGTAGGTTTTTTAGCCACTACGGTGACTTCAACTTGGCAAAATACCCTAGATGCTTTTCGCTGTATTGGTAACGCATACCATGAGCAACCTAGTGGTGCACTTGTGTTGGGGGCCTATAATGAAGGCTTATTCTTCACTAAGGATCATAAAGGCGCGCACGACGAACAGTACTTTTTACCACTGACTCAGGAAAACATTGACGCGATTATTGATGCTTCTCAAGGCTCATTGAAAGTGGTTGCATTAGCGCCTGAGCTAGAAAACTCAGAAAACATCATTCCATATTTAAAAAGCAAAGGTATCCACACCATGCTCGGCCATACCTCTGCCAATTACGAACAAACTTGCTCAGCCTTACATGCAGGCGCTTGTGGTGGTGTACATGTTTTTAATGGCATGAAAGGCATTCATCATAGAGACCCGGGGTGCGCTGGTGCAGTCCTGTTAGAGCAAGATGCCTACGTTGAAGTGATCGCCGACGGTATTCATTTACACCCGGGTATTTTACAAATGATTTATCGTTTAAAAGGTGCTGAGAAAATGGGGTTGATCAGTGACTGTATCGTCGCTGGAGGACTTAATGACGGTAAATATCGACTCGGTATGTTAGACGTTCACGTCAATGATGGCGTTGCTCGCACTGAAACAGGTTCGTTAGCTGGCAGCACATTAACCTTGGAAAAAGCGATAGATAATTTAATAACGCTTGCCGACATTCCTCAATTGGATGCAGTGCATACTGCCAGTTTAAGACCTGCCGAGTTTTTAGGTGTGGACGAGGAGTTGGGCAGTATTGCCATAGGTAAACGAGCTTGTTTAGCTATTGTTGATAACAATTACCAAGTTCAAGCAACCATTATTGATGGCAAGCTAGTATTCGGTGAGTTGCAATAATAAGGCTAAGTCAAAGCCGCAGTTAACGCGGCTTTGACAATTCTATAAACTCAAACATTGGCATAGGTTTAGAGAACATAAAACCTTGCACATAATCACAACCCGAAAGCTTGAGGTAATGCAGTTGCGATTCGGTTTCAACCCCTTCAGCGGTGATCTCCATATTCATCCCGTGAGCTAACAACAAGCTAATATCCGCCACTAAAAAGCTATCTTTCTTTTCATCAATTTCCGCAACAAAGCTTCTGTCTACCTTTAACTTGTCGAACTTCACATCTTTAAGGTGACTAATAGATGAATAGCCAGTACCGAAGTCGTCTAATGCGATCCTAACGCCCATGGCTTTTAACTGTTGAGTTACATCAGCGGCCGCTTCTAAATCTTCGACTAGCGCCGTTTCGGTTATCTCTAACTCTAATAACGCAGGATCAACATCATATTGTTTGCACAAATCTGCCACGTTCTGGGCAAACTTAGGGTTCCGAGTTTCTAGCGCAGAAACATTGATAGCAATGCCTTTTAATTCAAAATCATGCTGATATTTGGTCTTTTGAATATACTGACAAACTCGCTCAATCACCCAAGTATCGATATTTCTGATCAGGCCTATTTTTTCCGCTATTGGAATAAATTCTTGCGGACTCACCATACCAAGTTTGTCGTTAAACCACCTTAGTAATACTTCTCCCCCCGCTAACTCCATATTTTCAGCATGGTAGAAAGGCTGGACAAACAGCTCAAGTTTATTATTTGGAAAATCTAATCGCAGTTGCTCTTCAATTTGTAGCTCTTTGGCCAGTTGCGAGGCAATTTGTTTACTGTAAAAGTAGTAACCGTTTTTGCCTTGGTGTTTTGCTTTATACATAGCCGCATCTACGCACACCATAAGATCTTTTGAGTTATTCGCATCGGTTGGGAAAATAGCGATGCCTATACTTGAGGTGACTGGCATTTGCACCCCGTCAACCACTATACCTCGGTTCATCTCTGTAACAATTCGTTCTGCCACTAACGCAGAGTTTGTTGGCGAAGAGAGATCGTTTAACACTATGGCAAACTCATCACCGCCCAAACGAGAAATATGTTGGCCACCAATTAAATTATATAAAGCATCATCTGAACGAGTATTTTCGTTTAATAGGTGAGCAAATTTAGTTAGCAGTTTATCGCCAACTTCGTGGCCATAAGCATCGTTTACATATTTAAAGTTGTCTAAATCGATTAGCAATAAGGCAAATTCTTTGTTTTTGCGCTTGCTGGCCGAAACCACTCTAGCTAACGTTTTATGAAATTGACGACGGTTGCCTAGGCCCGTTAACTCGTCTAGCAGTGATGCTTCTTCCATCGCCATTCGAACCGATTCTAGTTTTCGAGTGGACTTAACAATGCCTCGATACAAAGACTTAATTTCGTTTGACCCCAGCGGAGGGTAAGAATCAGGTTTTCTAAAAACTTCACCACTGGATATGTGTTTGGATAACCAAGTAACTGGCGTAATAACGGCTCTATTTAGTACAAATAGCACCACACTAATAGCGATAATTGCTGAGCAAAGTAAAGCAAGACCTATATAGAGGCCCGTGGTTTTCCAATCAAATGCATAGGATAAGTCGACCAAAGTGAACATATCGAAGTCGCTCCAATGCTCACGAAATACCGAGTCTTTTGACAAGTCGGCTAACTGATGCAGCTGTTCCGCGCTGTACGTACCTTCTATAGGATTTTCAAAAGGCGAATAAACACTAATGGATTCATCCCGATTAAGGGCAACATGAACAATACCTTGATACTCTGCATCCGCAGCAAAAGGCGGGGGGACTACTCGCGATACGGCAACATATATTCTGTTTTTTATTTCCCCGCCAAACCGTTCAATCAACACATCGGTCATGTCTTGAATAGTCAAAGCTCTTAAGTTTGTTTTACTCGTGATCAACCGCTGTACTCTTTGCTGCTGATGATCTTCGGGTAAGTATTTAAACAGTCCTTTGTTGTTTTTCAGTTGCGTTTCTTTGTTGATAAGGTGAGTAAGCTCGACCCCATTATTGGTCAGGATCACCCAATGGGGATTAAGTGTGTCTGAATAGCCTTGATACATAGACGATAAAGCTTGATGTAATTGAACCCTTATCCCTTCTCGGCTATTACCAGTAACATACTGATGTAGTAATTGGTTTACTTTTTCGACGTGGGTCAATAAAAATACGTCATTGTCATTGCGCGATAGAATATCAGAAAAAGATTGCACAACATTTTTATGGGCTAAAAAAGCAGAGCTTGAAAACTCTGCTTCGCGGCGCTCTTTCATAAGTACTAAAGAAGTAAACGCCAATGCCGCCAGACCAATAAAAATAATTGGGCAGACAACAGCCAACACCTGATCACGCAATTTCATTAACTAAGCACCCGCCTGCTTTTCGTTAAAGCTTATCTATGCCATTGATAATAATATTAATCGTCAGGAGTAAAAACGCCAATTACTTGTTCAAATTGTCGTGTTGCCCCTTGCACACTGCCTTCAGGTTGCACCATTTGATGTTGGCACTTTACACATTGAACTTTTTCTACATTGTTTTCAATGAATAGCACCATAGTATCTAGCTGAGAACAGGATGGACACTTAGCACCGGCAATAAACCTTTTTTTCGCTCTACTCATTTATCACTACCGCGTTGAATAATTACCGATAAGTTTACCTGATTTGAACAATAATAAACATGGTTACGCCACGTTATACTTGCGTTTCTGCGTCTGAGCGATACCATTTGCAGAATTTAACGTTCATAAGCAATTCGGTTTCATGCTACAAGTCTCAGGTTTTCATCTTCAACTCGGTAATAAGCTATTATTCGAACAAGCAAACGCAACCATTTATCCAGGCCACAAAGTCGCCTTAGTCGGTGCCAATGGCTGTGGTAAATCAACGCTATTTAGTGCAATTCGAGGCGAGCTTCATACTGACGATGGCGATATCAGCTTTCCTAAAGCTTGGCAGCTTGCTTGGGTAAAACAGGAAACGCCTGCGCTAGAGCAAGCCGCTATTGATTATGTTCTAGATGGCCATGTTCGCTACCGAGAACTACAAAACGAATTAGCCATCGCTGAGCAACAAGACAATGGCGAAAAAATCGGCCAAGTGCATCACCAGTTAGAAGAGATCCACGCATATACAATTCCAGCTAAAGCGAGTGAGTTATTGAACGGTCTTGGTTTTGATGAAGCAGCACAAGCTAGAACGGTGAGCAGTTTCTCTGGTGGTTGGCGTATGCGCTTGAATCTAGCACAAGCGTTAATGGTCGATAGTGATCTGCTATTGCTCGACGAACCAACTAACCACTTAGACTTAGATGCGGTCATTTGGTTAGAAAAATGGTTAAAACGTTACCAAGGTACTTTACTACTTATTTCTCACGACAGAGACTTTATCGATAACATTTGCCAAGGCATTTTGCATATTGAGCAAAACAAGATAAACAGTTACACAGGTAACTACTCGAACTTCGAACGTCAGCGAGCTGAAAAACTAGCGCAACAACAAGCTAATTATCAAAAGCAGCAAGATGAGATAAAGCACATTCAGTCTTTTATTGACCGTTTCAAAGCTAAAGCGAGTAAAGCTAAACAAGCACAAAGCCGAGTAAAAATGCTAGAGCGCATGGAGCTAATCGCGCCAGCACACGTTGACTCACAGTTTCATTTTGAATTCCTGCCAACCAGTAATTTACCTAACCCAATCATGAAGATGGAAAAGGTAACTGCAGGTTACGAGCAAACTCCAATTCTAGAAAATATTCATTTGAACTTAGTGCCAGGCAGTCGCATTGGTTTGCTCGGTCGAAATGGTGCGGGTAAATCAACCTTAATCAAAACTTTAGCAAAAGACTTAACTCCTATTTCTGGCGAGTTTGAGCATTCCAAACATCTTAAAATTGGCTATTTTGCTCAACACCAATTAGATAAATTGAGAATGGGTCACACGCCAGTACAACATTTACAATTGCTAAACCAAGCTCTGACTGAACAAGAAGCGAGAAACTACTTAGGTGGTTTTGGCTTTAACGGTGACCAAGCGCTGGATAACATTGATAAGTTCTCAGGTGGTGAAAAAGCTCGACTGGTACTGGCGCTTATTGTTTATGAAAAGCCAAACTTATTATTACTCGATGAGCCTACTAACCACTTGGACATTGAAATGCGTCAAGCTTTAACTATGGCTCTGCAAGGTTTTGAAGGCGCGATGATCTTAATTTCCCACGATAGGCACTTATTAAAGTCGAGTTGCGACGATTTGTATTTAGTCGACTCTACTAAAGTAGAACGTTTTGAGGGCGATTTAGATGACTATCACAACTGGTTACTAACCTCAGACCAAGAGCAAAGCCAAAGTTCAGAGGTGGAAGTAAAACAAAACTCAGCGGCGGCTAAGAAAGAGCAAAAGCGTTTAGAGGCTGAGCTAAGAAAGCAGCTAGCACCAATTAAAAAGCAAGCGGATAAACTGGAAAAGCAACAAGAAAAGATCCAAAACCGTTTAGCTGAAATTGAAGAGGCGATGGCTGACACAGAACTCTATCAAGACTCACAGAAAGATAAGTTAACTTCTCTATTAACAGAACAGGCAGAACTTAAATCAAGTTTAGAAGAGTTAGAAATGGAGTGGTTTGAATGCCAAGAGCAAATTGAACAAATGACCGAATCGGCAGCCTTATAAAACCAAAAAGCAGAGTTCACACTCTGCTTTTTTCTATCTATAACTTAACAGTTAAGATTTTTTCTGCGCTGCGCGTGCTTCGTCTTTAGCTTGCTGCTTTTCTTTCACACGGCGTTTGCTGTCTTCTCTTGCTTCACAACCAATATGCGATTCACCGCGTTGTTCCGCTAGCTTAATTTGCTTTTGGCGTTCAGCAAAGCCTTCACGTTGCTTGTCAGTCATAGTGTCGATACACAATGGGCAAGAAATACCTTCAACAAAGTGCTCAGATTGCTTGTGTTCTTCAGTGATAGGCATACGACAAGCGTGACATTGATCGTAAGAGCCTTTTTCTAACTGGTGATTTACCGTAATTCGGTTATCAAAAACATAACACTCACCATTCCACATACTTTGCTCTTCTGGTACTTCTTCAAGGTACTTAAGAATACCGCCATCTAGGTGATATACCTCTTCGAAACCTTGCTCTTTCATGTATGCCGTCGACTTTTCACAACGAATACCACCTGTACAGAACATGGCTACTTTTTTGTGCTTATTCTTATCTAGGTTGTTCTCTGCCCATTCAGGGAATTCTCTGAATGTTTTTGTGTTTGGATCAACCGCACCTTCGAACGTACCAATTTCAATTTCATAATCGTTACGAGTATCAACTAATACCACATCAGGGTCAGAAATTAATGCATTCCAGTCTTTTGGCTTAACGTAAGTACCTACTACTTCTCTTGGGTCTATTCCTTGAATACCCATAGTTACGATTTCTTTTTTCAGTTTTACTTTAGTGCGGTAAAACGGCATTTCGGTGTCATAACTTTCTTTGTAAGAAATATCGGCTAGACGAGGGTCTTGTTTTAACCACTCTAATAGACCATCAATACCTTCACGACTTGATGCAACTGTACCGTTAATACCTTCATCAGCGATTAACAAAGTACCGCGGACACCATTATTTTCCATAGCTTCAAGTAAAGGTTGGCGTAATTCTTTGTAGTCTTCTAAACGCACGAATTTATACATCGCGCATACAACAACATTGCTCATAGTTTCGTCTCTGTAGTCAATCGGGCCGTAAACCCGGAACTTAAGAAAGCTGGCAGTAGCCAGCGCGGGGGCGACATTATAATGAATTTGAGCGGATTTTAAACCAAGGCAACGTTATTTGACTTAACTCAAGGGAAAACCCTACAAATAATGTTAATGAAAGTTGGCTCAGCCCATCTTAGTAAAACCTTGTTGCCCTTCGATTCTGCTGATCCAAGCGTTGATTGCTTTATATTTACCGAGGTCAAAACCACCTTCTTCAGCAACGTGTGTATAAGCGAATAAACTGATGTCTGCGGTTGTAAACTCGTCTCCAATAAGAAAGTTAGACTTTGCCAATTGTTGCTCCATTACATCTAGTGCTTTATACCCGCCTTGTTGTTTAGCTAAATATTCTGCTTCACGCTCTTTTGGTAGTCCAAGGTATTTGTTAATAAACCTAGCCACAGCAATAAATGGTTCATGACTATATTGTTCAAAGAATTGCCATTGCTGAACGAGTGCTTGTTGGTAGTGATCTTTTGGTGATAACGATGACTCTGCGGCTAAAAAATTCACAATCGCGTTAGACTCGGCTAGACAACGACCATCATCCAGCACTAAGCAAGGGATCTTGCCATTTGGGTTCACTTTTAAAAACTCTGGCGACTTGGTTTCTCCAGCGAGGATATCGACATCAACCCAGTCATATTCAATCGCCAATAAATCACAAACTAACTGGATTTTGTAACAGTTACCCGAGCGCCTATCGCCATATATCTTCATTTGTTTTACCCTACAATTTAATTCATCACCAATGTAGCCCGCTAGTTATGACAATTGCAACGGATGATTTTTGGCACTTCAGTCTAAAGGTCTATGAAATAACAGAAGTCAAAGATACCTTGTTATATGCACAAGATAACTCAGGCTTGAATGTCAATTTAGGCCTTTTTTGTTTGTACTTGAATCAACAAAGCATCTTTTTAACTAATCAACAAATGCAGCAATTAGTGGCTAAATTAGATGAATTTAGTAGCAAGTTTACCAAGGAGTTAAGGGCTTTACGCTTTGGCTTTAGGGATAGACAACAACAGTTAAGTAACTACGAACAAATTAAAAAAGCATTATTAAAAGCAGAGTTGTTACTAGAGCAGCAAGAACAAGAGTTATTAGTGAATACGGCTAAGCAATGGCTCACTTTTGATCCCAATAATCAAGACAACTTGGCCCTATATCTGTCCCTATTGCCTGCACAAAAAAGCGAAAAAACTAATTCCACATTGAAAATAAGTGATCTAAATCAATATATTTACTAACGCTTATATAGCGCGGTATTGAACTTGATCTGGATCATTATTAACCACCCTACTTCTCCCTATATTAAGGCCATAGACGAAACGAGGAGAAGCGTCATGTTTAGAGACTTTTTTAACGACCCAGTACTTTATTTAAGCTTTGGTATCTTAGGCTTGACTATTCTAATCTGCCTTTTTTACGTTTGGTATTTCATTACTAACGTGATGAACAGTAAAGACGAAGGCCAGCAATAGTTCCCGATTTCAAGTTAACGTCCCCTCTCGACTTTAACTTGACCTTTACCTGCTGGTTTTACCCGAGACCGGCAGGTATCCTTTCTCAATATTCATAGTGTTTGAATAGTGTTTTTGCCAGCGGTGCATGTCGTCGCTGGTTTTTTTATGCCTGTCAAAATTTTGCACAGTTATAAGCCATCAATAAAACGTCTATCTAAATATGTCGTTTATTCATCGATTTGAGCTGTCAGGCTTTATCTACAAACAGATATAATATATCATCCAGAAAAAATTTTCGGTGATCGAGTTGAACAAGTTACTTGCTTTGGTTATTAAATGGCTATTGGTTAGCGTGCTTTTTGCTGCGCCAATTGCTAGTGCCAAACATCAACTGGATCACATCGACATTATTCAAACTGCTGAGCAATGCGATTTATGTGGACATGCTCTATCCATCGAGACGGGTGACTTATCACAAAGCATAAGGCCAGAATTTTCCACTATCAGCAGCTACCAACCCAATACGATAATTGTTCAATCACTACAGCAACAAGAACGTCGTTTTCTTTCCAGAGCCCCTCCTCTGAGCTAAAGGCTTTATGCCCTTTAGCAAAACAAAATTTTAAATTAATTATCATTGGGAAATAACAAGTCATGAAAAAGTTACTGCTGCCTAGCCTTCTGCTGGCATCTTATTCTTTGTACGCCGATCAAATTACGGGTGTAGTAAAAGATGAAAACAATCAACCAATCGCCAAAGCAAAGGTTGAACTACACGGCCAACACGGTGTGTTTTACACGGATGAGAACGGTAAGTTTATTATTTCAGCTGAAGCAGTTAGTACACCTGTAGAACTGCACGTTAGTGCAAAGGGCTACAAACACGTTACTTTGCATGAAGCTGCACAAAACAACATTTCAGTTACACTAAAAACTTCGATTCTTGAGTATGTCGATGTCCACGGCACTCCTTTACATGCGTCAATGCTAGAATCAGCTAGCCCTATCACAGTGTTATCTGATGAAGAGTTAAAGCACAACCACGCCCCAACGCTAGGTGAAACTCTAAAATCACAAGTAGGTATCCACTCAACTTATTACGGTCCTTCAGCTTCTAGCCCAATTATCCGTGGCTTAGATGGCCCTAGAGTTATGGTGGCACAAAACAGTTTAGATGTTGGCGATGCGTCACGCGTAGGCCCTGACCATGTAGTTTCAACTGATACTGCAACAGTAAAACAAGTAGAGATTTTGCGCGGTCCAGCAACATTAATTTTTGGTAATGGTGCTATTGGTGGCGTAGTAAACGTGGTAGATAACCGAGTACCAACAAGCAGCGAATTCGAAGCGGATTGGTCATTAAGTCACAATACGGTTGCCGATGAAAACGAAGCGTCTTTCAATTTAACAACAGGCTCTGACGACTTTGCTTTCCACATCGATGGCTTTAAACGCGATGCTGACGACTATGAGATCCCGGGTCACCCTGAGCAAGATATTCATGAAGGTGAGACAGAAGAAGAGCACGAAGAACATGAAGCAGAGTTCAACGGTACGCTAGAAAACTCAGCATCTGAGTCAAAAGGCATTAATGTTGGTGCTTCTTACCTAATGGATAATGGCTACGTTGGCATTTCGGTAGGCAAACTAGACAAACTATACGGTATTACTGGCCACAGCCACGGTCACGAAGAAGAGCATGGCGAAGAGGAACACGAAGAAGAAGGCCATGAAGAAGAGTCAGTAATGGGTGATATGGAGCAGGATAGAGTCCAGATCATCAGTGAACTTAACTTAAATAACAATTGGTTATCGGCGATTAAAACTAAATATGGTTACACTGACTACCAACATGCGGAAATTGAAAATGGTACAGTAGGTACAACTTTCAGCAACGAATCTCATCAATTCAAGACAGACCTTTTATTAAAAGAAGTTGATGAGTGGCATGGTGCGCTAACGTTCGACTACCGATCTTCGGACTTTTCTGCAACAGGTGAAGAAGCGTTCACGCCACCATCTGAAACTAACGCTTTCGCTCTTGCTCTATTGGAAGAGAAACACTTTGGCGACGTCTTGGTGCAGCTTGGTGTTCGCGCGGAATCAGTAAAACTTGAAGCAAACCAGCTGTTTGAAGTTGGTGAACACGAAGAAGAGCACCATGATGAAGAAGAACATCATGAAGATGAAGGTCACTCTGATGAGCATCACGAAGAAATCATGAGTTTCAGCCAGAGGTTCCATCCTATCAGTTTATCTGCTGGCTTAGTATGGGACTTCACCGAAGGCCAAAACATCGGTATTTCATTCTCACATTCTGAGCGTGCTCCTACCGCTTCAGAAGTGTTCTCATTTGGTCCTCACATTGGTACTAATACCTTTGAAGTGGGTGCTTTATACGAGATCCACCAAGAAGGTGAAGAAGTACATATCGAGTTAAACGACAAAGACCTAAAGCTTGAGACATCAAATAATATTGATATCAGTTACCGCAAGTTTGATGGTGATTTTGGTGTGATCTTTAACGTGTTCTACAACCGTATCCAAGACTTCTACTATCAAGCAAACACTGGCTTATTCAGAGAAGATGGCCATGACCACGGTCATGAAGACGAACATCACGAAGATGAACACCATGACGAAGAAGGTGTAGGTGAAGAACACGACGAACACGGTGAAGAAGAGCACCACGAAGACGAGCATGGTCATGCAGATGAAGAAGCTGGTTTACCTGTTTTCATCAATCAGGCTCGCGACGCTGAGTTGTATGGTTTTGAGGCTCAATTGATTTGGCAACTAACTCCGTCATACAAGTTGAAGTTACAATCTGACTACATCAGAGGCAAACTTACTGACGGTGGCAACTTACCAAGAATTCCACCAGCAAGACTTGGCGCTACGCTAGATTACACTGGTGAAAACTGGGATGGTAAATTAGAGGTTAGCCACAACTTTAAACAAGACGATATTGCAACATATGAAACAGAGACTGACGCTTATACTATGGTTAACCTAGCTGCGTCATATTATTTCAATGTCGGAGAGCAAGACTTAACTGCGTTCTTCAAAGCGAACAATATTACTGACGAAGAAGCTCGAGTTCATAGCTCTTACCTGAAGTCAACAACACTACTTCCAGGCAGAGGTATTACCGTAGGTATCCGCGGTAGCTTCTAATTGGTTAATAATTAGCAAATTAGCCTAGAAAAGGGCTGTTAATTTAATTAACAGCCCTTTTTTTAACTGCAGAAATAGGCGAGTATTGGTGACAACAATTTCCAGTCTAAATTAAGGAACTCTATGACTCAGAACTTCCGTCAAATGATCCAGCATGATGCTGCCGGCGGTGTGATCTTGGTTATCGCAGCATTTATTGCTCTGATCTTTGCTAACACTCCACTAAGCGGCTTCTATACAGGCATGCTCGATCTGCCTGTTGCAGTAAAGCTAGGTACATTTGAAATCGCTAAACCTTTGCTGTTATGGATAAACGACGGCCTGATGGCCATTTTCTTTTTCATGGTAGGCTTAGAGGTGAAACGCGAAGTCCTTCAAGGTCATTTAAATTCCGTTGAACAAATTACCTTGCCAGCAATTGCCGCTATTGCCGGGATTGCAGCTCCAGCATTAATCTACGCATGGTTTAACCAAGATGACCCTGTTGCCATTGCCGGTTGGGCAATTCCATCGGCAACAGATATCGCGTTTGCGCTGGGTGTGTTTAGCTTATTTGGTCGAACTTTACCTATTACCTTAAAGCTGTTCTTACTGTCTGTTGCAATTTTCGACGATATTGGCGCAATCGTGATCATCGCTTTGTTCTACTCGGCTGATCTATCGACTATGTCACTTATTGTGGCAATGGCAGGCTTAGCGGTTTTATTTGTTTTAAATCGCATGAAAGTAAGAGCTCAAGGTGCCTATATTCTTGTTGGTGTAGTCGTTTGGGCTGCAGTATTAAAGTCTGGTGTACACGCTACGCTAGCAGGCTTTGCGGTTGCTTGGTTCATTCCGATCAATGTTAAAAACGAAGATGGTCACCCGATGTTGGCTCATATGGAGCATGCCCTGCATAACTGGGTTGCATTCTTTATCTTACCTGTGTTTGCTTTTGCCAATGCTGGTGTACAACTCGTTGGTACAACAGCCGATCAAATCTTCAATCCGATAGTGATTGGTATCGTTGCGGGTCTATTCATTGGTAAACAAGTAGGTATCTTTGGCGCTTGTTGGTTGGCGGTAAAAGCTGGACTGGCAAAACTGCCAGAGGGCACCAACTGGCTGCAGTTGTACGGTGTAACTTTGCTCTGCGGTATTGGTTTTACCATGAGTTTATTTATCGGCTCTTTGGCTTTCGAGCATCAAGGCATGGAACATTTAAATAGTGTCAAAGTTGGAGTTTTAACAGGCTCAATTTTATCGGCTATCTTAGGTGCTTACATCATCTCGAGAAAACGAGCACAGTAACATGACAGACCTTGCAGAGTGGCTAAAACCTTACCTATTGAACAAGCCGGAAACCAAAGAGGATTTTCCCTTTGGCGATGACGTTTCAGTTTTCAAGGTAAAAGGTAAAATGTTCGCCACTCTGGCTTGGGGTCAAGATAAACGCCATTATTGGATGAACCTCAAATGTGACCCAGACGAAGCGCTGGCTTTACGAGATATATTCGAAGCTGTAATACCTGGCTACCACATGAATAAAACCCATTGGAATACGATTATCCTCAACGGTTCAGTCCCCAAAGGTGAAATTGAGCGAATGATTGATAACTCATTTATGCTTGTCGTCAGTAAAATGACTAAAAAAGATCAAAAGTCGATTTTAATTCACTTATAGCGGCAATGTTAATTAGTAAGAGTAAGCAATAATCCACACTAAGTGCTACATTAATACGAGGCAATAGTTAAAGGTACAAGAATTATGAAAGTTAATAACAATAGCGGATTCACTCTAATCGAGTTGATCATAGTTATCGTCATTTTAGGTATCTTGGCAGTTGTTGCTGCTCCACGCTTTATTAACTTAACCGATGATGCGCATACAGCGGTGGTAACCGCCATAGCCGCAAACTTCGAAAAAGCAGTAAACGACTCCAACCTTAGATGGCAAATGTCTGGCTCGCCTGGGCGCATTCAAAATATGGCAGGATTTTCTGATGGCACACTTGATATGAGCACCAACGGTTGGCCACTAGGGTTAGATAAAGGCAATGGTACAGATAATGTTGGCCAAGGTAATGCAGGTTGCCATGCATTGTGGAATTATTTACTCGTTGATGCACCTAAAGCTAACCTTGATACTTCAGAAGACTTCCAAAGCTATCGTCACACAGGTGGAGGCACTTCATGCTCATTTGTGTATAGAGCAAATGGCGATACTGCAGATAGAGCCTCAGCTAAACTAGGTGTGCTGTACAACTCGGTCAATGGCGATGTTGACGTGTGTGGCTCAGTAACAAATACTGCTTGTTAAATTAGTTCTACGTCTAACAAGTCAGCAATTTTTCTACGTTGATTGGTTAACTCTGCATAGGGCCTTAAATTAGCAATTAAGGCTCTTAACAAAGTTAGATTCAACGTTTCAGCCTGTAACTCAGTTTCAATCAAATCCAACGTCTCCATTACCAATTTACTTTGTTCTGGTGCCATATCATTGGTTTCATACTTCATGCCTTCTAACAGCTGAAGCGCTTTATCCAACCTTTTATGTTCTGAATTAACCCCTTTGGTTAACGGGAAGTTATCTTTGGTAAAAAGCGGCGTTAATTGCGAAGAGGTTAATGAAGTAACAGAGTTATCAATAAGGTAAGCCACCAGCTGAGCGCATTTTGAATAGAGAAGTCTGCCTCATCAAGAGTGAGGTAAACTGCGTACTCATTCAATAAACCGTTAAGGATGGAAACTAGGTCGTAAAGCCAAGGCTCTATATTATTGCCATAAGCTTGTAGTAATACCCTTTGTTGCGAAACATGGTAGTTAATTCGGCTTTCTTGCAAAACCGTCATTACATCATTATCTAAGGCGATCAATTCATCGGTTAAAAACACTTGAGTAAATGACCGTTGATTCAATATCTCTTGAAACTCTTGCTCCAAGTAAACACTGATCAGTTCAGATTTTTTACTGCTATTAGAAGCTAACAACTGCTCAACCAGCATCTGTGCTTCTTCATCTACCTGCAACAGTAGTGCTTTTACAATTTCTAGCTTGCTAGAAAAGTAAGAATAAACCGAACCTTTAGCTATCCCTGCGACATCAGCAATCATCAAAATGGTTGTGCCTCTAAAGCCTTTTTCGATAAACAATGACTTGGCCGTCGACATGATAAGTTCACGTTTTGAAATGGTGGCAGTTGACATAAATTTGAATGTTTTAAGCGTTTACACAATGTGTCTCATTTTGACACAAAATAAGAAATTGACCAAATAGTCATTTGACAACTGACCAATCAGTCATTACCTTAGTTATTAAAAGTCAAAATAATGACCGGTTGGTCAAAAGGATATTTATGAAACAAGATGAAGGTAATACCCAATCACTCTGGCAATTGCTATCGCCTCATAAGCCAGCTAAGAAGTCTTTTGTCTACCTAACTCTATTAGTTGTGCTAACAACCAGTTTGGAACTTGCATTGCCTTTGTATTCCAGCTACTTGGTTGATTCAATCAATAGTGAAGGCATAGAGAGTTTGATCATTTTCGGTTTGATTACACTCGTGCTAGTAACGGCATTACTTGAAGCTATTCTGTCTTTTTTTGGCGGCAAAGTTGGTCATGGTATTAACTATCGCTTGCGTTACAGCTTGATTGGCCGATTATTAAATAGTCAAAGCCAAAGTTTAGATCAAGAGCACAGCGCAGAATTAAGTGCCAGAGTTGTTAACGATTCGAGCGAGATTAAGTCTATTCTAGGTGAAGAGCTGATAGGCTTAATGAGTGGCCTTATCTCACTTATCGCAGTGATCACAATTATGTTTGTTTTAGATTGGCGGCTAACTTTAGTACTACTGAGTTGTGTATTACTGGGTTTTGCGATTATTACCCCTATTGCCATGATGATGACTAATATTGGCAAAGCCACACAGGCGGCAGAAGCTAACCTGCTCAAGTACGTAACAGAGTGGTTGCGGTATGGTAAATTAATTAAATCGCACAACGCTGCAGCACAGTTACATAACCAGTCAAAAACTCTATTAGACGAATGTTTTAAGCAAGAAATGCGGGAAACAAAAGTATTAGCCTTGATAGGACCGATTTCAAACCTTGTTTTAATGCTTAGTATGATCTCGATCCTAGCTTTCTCTGCATACTGGTTAGAACAAGGAACTATGACTCTAGGCACAGTAACAGCATTCTTACTTTATCTATTTGGCTTAACGTTTCCTCTAATGTCGATGGCAATGTTCTTTAGCAGTTTAAATAAAGCCGCTGGCGCATCAACTAGGCTTTCTGAGATCAGTGAATTACCATTAGAGCAGTCAGGAACTAGCCTGACACTGGAGCGAATATCTGAGTTAGAAGTTAAAGATCTGAGTTTCTCTCGAGATGGTAAAGCGATCTTAAAGAATATTAATTACAAATTTGCCAATCGAGGTTTATCTGTCCTGCTAGGTGAAAGTGGTAGCGGCAAAAGTACATTATTAAATCAGTTTTTAGGCTTTTATCCAGAGACCTATAATAGCGTCTTAATCAATGGCAAAACCCTTGATACTTATAGTCTCGCTTCCGTTAGACAAGCTATTGCATGGGTAGATCAGGAGCCAAAATTACTCCATGCGAGCATTCGCGACAACTTAACTTTAGGTCATTCTGAACCGGTTTCTGATCAAGAGATATTCAAGATCTTAAAGTCTGTGGGTTTGAGCTCATGGTTAAAACGCATTGATAGTGACTTAGATATGGCTATATCTGAGCAGGCTCACCAGTTCTCTGGAGGTGAGAAGCAAAGGTTTGCCATTGCTCGAGCTATCTTAAGACAAGCAAAAGTGTTGTTATTAGATGAACCAACCTCAGCATTGGACGAAGTAAACAAATCGGAGCTAATGACACTATTACGTGAACTGGCTGAAAATATGAAAGTGATCATGATCAGCCATAACCAAGAGTTAATAAAACCAGAAGACACAGTGATCAATATTGCCAATGGCCAAGTCGTGCCGAACAACTGACTAAAAAGAGGTGAAAGTATCAACCCTTGGTTAACTCAGGGGTTTTAATAGCAATTAAAACCCCTGACAAGGTTATCAAGTATAACTTGTAAGCTGACTGCTATATTTAGCTTTGTAAGTACCTTAACTATGTGCTGCGTCTGCGCTTAGTCAAAACTATTAGCGCCATTCCTATGCCCAGCAGTGCCAGTGGACTTGGTTCTGAAACCGACTGAGAATTGCCAAAATTAACGTTATCAACTCTACCTTCTGTGCCACCGACTCCTTCACTTACTTCCATAATAAGCTGGAATTTTTCAATATTTGCCAAGGCAAAATTGAATGCCTCAGCGTTGTTATTGCCTGCAACCCAGCCAGATAAGTCAGTGAAACTAATATTAACCGTTGTCCAAGTACTAGCTGAGGTTGCCGCCGACCGTATCGCCCAAAAATCACCATTGGTCGCTTCAATTCTGACTCCAATACCAAATTGAGCCGAAGAAGGCAGTAGCTGATCAAACTGAAAACCGGAGTACTGGGAAAGATTTGAAACAGATAGCGGAACATTAACAGGCAAGTTGCCACCACCTGATATATTGTCAATCACAGCGATGTAACCGCCAGTGTTGCCTCCTGCAGCCCTATACTCTAGTGTGCCCAAGGTCCCATCGAAATCCGCAGTAAACCCTTCTTCATCACTATCGAAAGTAAATATCATCCCAGCGTTAGCCTTTGTGGCAATGACAAGTGCAAAAATTAGTACTAGTTTAAGAGTAGCTTTCATAAAATTTCCCTGATCTTCTGACTCACTTTTCGAGTTTTTTTGCTATCTTTGCAATTTCTAGACCTTCAATAAATAAACAACAAGATCATGATGTTAGGGAACTAGAGCAGCACGATTCTAAACTGCTGTAAAAAATTTAGACAAGTTATCGCATACTCAGTCTAAATTGATGGCAACTTGAACACGATGATTTCAGAGCAAACATATCTATTCTCAAGTGCTGAATTACTATTAGATGAAGCAACTTCAGCGTTAACGAATTAAAAGTAAAAAAATGTTCAATCGCGCATAGGGAAAATTGTCACTAACACTTAATGTCAACCAAATCATGGCAACGGGGTTTTAATCACCATAAAACCCGGAGATTTCTATGATACGCGCCCTATTACTCAGTTTATTCGTCAGTTTGACCGCTTGTTCAACTTTAGAAAAAGATAAAACTAAAACTAATGAAAGCTCCTCTATGCGCTTAGAACGAGAACACAACCACAACAATATTGTAATTGTGAACATCCGTCCGGCAAAAAGTAGAAACTGCTGGCCTCATAATCGGCATTGGCACTGCTATCGTTAACTAAGCTGAGTGTTATTACAGTCTTGAATTTTTCTGTTTCAACCATATACAGGATGAAAATGGGGAAGTTATGTTAGTTAATTCAAAGTTCAAACCGGCGTGGTGGTTGAAGAATCGACACGCACAGACCATCTTACCGAGATTTTATCCAAAACCTTGTGATTTCAGACCTAGATTTCAAGACTTCGAGTTAAGCGACGGCGACTTTGTAGAATTAACTTGGACAGGTGATCCAGAATCAGTGCCACAAGGTCAGCCTCTTGTTTTGGTACTACATGGCTTGGAAGGCTCATTTGATAGTTTTTATGCCAAGCGAATGATGAATACTATGCACCTAAACGGTTGGTTTTCGGTGCTAATGCATTTTAGAGGCTGCGGCCAAAAGCCGAACAGAAAAGCTCAGTCATATCATTCAGGCCAGACTGCCGATGTTGCTGAATTTATTAACTTCCTAAACAAAAAATACCCTGAGTCTGCAATCTATGCTGTAGGTTTTTCTCTTGGTGGTAACGTATTAGCTAAATATTTAGGCGAACAGCAGCAAACGCCTCTATCTGGTGGCGTTGTTATTTCTGCTCCCTTGCAATTGGATGAATGTGCAGAGTCCATTGGTAAAGGCTTCTCTAAGGTCTATCAGAAATACTTAGTGGATAAACTAGTTCGCAGTACCCATGAGAAAATTGATTTTTTAAACGGGGCTGAGCCTGTTCCTGTTGATAAAAACGAACTGGATCAGATCACTAACCTAATCGAATTTGATAACTGTATCACCGCACCAGTAAATGGCTTTGCTGATGCTAACGACTACTACCTACAATCAAGTTCAAAGCAATTCTTAAAACACATCACTACGCCAACATTAATCATTCATGCTAAGGACGATCCTTTTATGAATGAAAATGTTATCCCAGACGAGCATGAACTGTCAGCTCAGGTTCGCTTTGAACTAAGCGAAACAGGTGGTCATGTTGGCTTTTTAGCGGGGAACAATCCATTTAAGCCTGAGTTTTGGGCAGAGACTCGTAGCGTTGAATTTATTAAATCTTTGGAGCAAACATGATCATTCCTTGGCAAGACATTTCTGAACCCGCCCTTAACGGGATCATCGAAGAATTTATTATGCGCGAAGGCACAGACTATGGTTCTGAAGAAGTTTCTCTAGAACGCAAAAAGCAAGACTTAATTAACCAACTTAAATCAGGCCAAGTCGTCATTGTTTATTCGGAGCTACACGAAACCGTAAACATGATGTTAGCTGAAGAATTTCGCAAACAACCTGAGCAATAAATAACAGATAAGCCTTGTTTAGTGTACAAAGAGGATACTGATAAGAGGTAAATAAACTATCTAAAAAACGCCGCTTCCCTGCAACAAAACAATATTACGCGAAACAAACTGTAGAGGATTATTATGTGTATTAGATTAGACCCTAATTTAAATATTTGCCAAATATAACTTTTCATATCAATTGAGTTAACAAGCTTGATATGGGGAAATTAAATGGTGTACGTATCAACCCAGTTTTCTACGGTTACAGCAAACTTGTCCGCCAATGGGTTCCAGCAACCCCTGAGGTCACAGGCTTGTACGTTGTTATTTATTTCTCTGACTATGATAGCGCTAGATTCAAATTTATCTCGCTCAATATCATGGGCAATGGACATAGAATCATACATGTCGTCTAGCGACTCATGCTCCAATGCATCTTCGAGTTGCTCAAAGTCGAATTCACATTGCACAATAAAGTAATTGTCGTAGCGATTAGAGATATAACGACTACCGAAAGGCGCCACAGCCTCTAGGGTGTTTTTATAGTGTTCTAGTTTGGCTACTTGGCTTTCTGACTTTATTTCACTATTGCCTAAATACTCATTAATGTCATTTGCCACTTTAAGTAGGTCGTCTTGGCTTTGGGGACTTAATACTAAGTCATCATTGTAAGTCGCTTCTTGGCCACTCAATAAAGACATGGCACAACCGATTAAATTTCTCATATCTTGCATAGCTCAGGTTCCAATACTCGTTTAAGCCTTAATCTCTTCTTGATGCATGTGGGATGATCACTTTTGTCCAATCAAACTTGGCGTCACTGGTCACCATAAAGTTAGGATTTAGCAGCGATTCTCTTTTATTATAAGTCAAAGGTTGAAATTCGGAATCAATAATACAGCCACCCGCTTCTTCTACGATAATTTGTGGCGCTCCTGTATCCCATTCCCCCGTAGGTCCAACCCGTAAATAAATATCAGCGGTTCCTTCAGCTACCAAACAGGATTTAAGCGCACAACTACCTAGTGAAACAAACTCGATAGAGATATTAGGTTTAATAAATTTGGTTATGGTTTCTAGAGTTTGCACACGGCTAATGGCAACTCTTAGATAGGGCTTGTCTGGATTAATGGCTTTAGCCTGCACTTTTTTTGTTTTGCCATTAGAGATCTTATGAGTGCCTTGATCTTTTATCGCCCAGTACGTGGTATTGGTTGCTGGAGCATAAATGACACCTAAGGTTGGTTTGCCATTTTCAACCAACGCAATATTAACAGCAAAGTCAGGTCTGCCAGCAACAAACTCTTGTGTACCATCCAGCGGATCTATTAGCCAATAACGCTGCCATTCACCACGTTCAGCTAAACTCAAGCCATCTATTTCTTCTGACACAATAGGGATGTCAGGGGTGAGTCTCATCAATTCAGCCAATACTATTTCGTTAGCCGCGTAATCGGCACTGGTTACTGGCGACTCGTCTTCTTTATTAAACTCTTCATAATCACCTTGCTCATAAAACTCCATGATCGCCTGACCGGCCTGATGAGCTATTTTAATGGCATGAGGGGCAAGTTGTTCTAGCGTAATGGACACTTAATTTCCTATTGAGTTTGATCTTCTTTATTACTTATTCAACATTTGTTGCGCCATAAATAGCGCCGATACACTTCTAGCTTCACTGAAATCTTCTCTTGCCAGTAACTCGCTTACGTTGTGCCAGGACCATGGTACAATTTCTAATGGTTCAGGCTCGTCTCCTTCCAGCTTTTCTGGATATAAGTCCGTTGCTAAAAAGATGTGCATCTTGGAATCAAAATAACTTGGTGCCGCAGTGAGCGTTTTAAGCTTGATCAAGTTTTTCGCACCAAAGCCAATTTCTTCTTTTAATTCACGGTTTGCAGCTTGCTCTGGCGTTTCCCCTTCGTCAATTAGACCTTTGGGGAAGCCAAGATGGTAACTATGAGTACCAGCACCATACTCACTGACAAGGTAAAACTGCTCATCGTTAACAATTGGGATCACCATCACAGCACCTCGACCAGAGCCTTTCATGCGTTCATAAGAGCGTTCTTCGCCGTTGGAAAATTCTAGTTCAATTTGCTCTATTTTGAAGAAGCGACTTTGGGCTATCAGTTTTGAGTCGTGTATTAAGGGTAATTTTTTTTCTTGATCCGACATTTATCGCCTTCTGGACAGTATCGAAAGTGGTACACTCCTACTATAACCAACAAAGAGCAAAAAGCTATGCTTAATTGGGCAAACATAAAAACCGTTTTATTAGATATGGATGGCACTCTACTGGATCTGCATTTTGACAATCATTTCTGGATGGAGCACACACCAAAAGCTTACGCGAAGAAGCACAACATACCTTTGCAACAAGCAAAAACCGAACTGCAAAAGCAAAACGATGCGGTTTATGGTCAATTACAGTGGTACTGCCTCGACTATTGGCAACAAGAATTAGACTTACCTATAGTAGAATTAAAACGAGAAATTCAACATTTAATCGAATTACGTCCCGATACCATACCTTTCCTTGATGCATTAAAAGCGGCAGGCAAAAAAGTCGTTTTGGTTACCAATGCTCATCCTGACTCTTTAAGCTTAAAGGTTGAAAGAACTCAACTGGATGAACACATAGATTTACTGATCTCATGCCATAAATATGGTGTCAGTAAGGAAAGTCAGTCGTTGTGGCAACAACTGCAACAAGAGTTAAACTTTGATCCTGCAACGACTTTATTTGTTGATGATTCCGAGCGCATTTTGCAGTCGGCGCAACAATTTGGCATCCAACACCTACTAGCCGTTGCCAACCCAGATAGTAAAAAACCGGCGCAAGAGATCCTAGGGTTTGAAAATGTTACAGACTACCGAGATTTGCTTGCCCAAATAAAATAAAGAGCTTAGCTAATACACACTGTCTATTTTATTTACACATATTATTTATGGCATTAAAAAAGCCATTAAAAACAATTAGATAAAAGTTGGCACATTCAATGCTGTTCAGTACAAAACGCGCAAGCATTCACTATACTATTGTGTCGTCCCAATTGAGTTGGGGCGATACTAGCAATAGAGCAAACGGGGTAATTGAACAATGAATCAGCTAAAAAAAGTACTTACACTAGCAACCATAACCATATTATCTATGGCAAGTTCCATAGCAACTGCAGGGCCAATAGTAACTAATTGGGACTTCGAAGTTGATACCGCTTTTATGAGCTTTAGTCCTGCTGGCGTAGTAGGCTCTAACAACAATGCATTTTACAACGCACCAACTACCTTAACTTGGGGCGTTCCAGCAACTAACAACGGCGCTAGCTCGTTAGTTATTGGTGGTGATAACGGTAATGTAATGGGTTCTGTGGTTACCAATGGTGCAGCCGTAAATACCATTACTATGACGCATAATAACTTCCCTATTTTTGCTCCAACTTTAACGGGCGCAATGCTAAGAACTCAAATCGTTTTAACACCAACTTCTCCTGTTGCAGCTTCTTTACCAGCTCAATCAATTGATTTTGACATCAACTTTACTGAAACAGTAAATGCGGGCCCATGTGCAGACGCAAGCTCTCCTACTCCTTGTAATGATATATTCGTACTGGATATTATGGGAGCAGGCTTCAACACAGTAGATAACTCAATTACTCAACCACTAATATACAATGGCAATGACTATAACATTCGTTTGTTTATTCAAGGCATTTCTCAGCTTGGCGATTCACTATGTGCTGCAGCTGGTGTTGCTAATGGTTGTTTTGGCTTTTCAACTGTTGAATCAGCAAGTAATACTTTCCAAGTGTCTCTGGACATTGTAAGCGTGCCAGAGCCTAGCTCAATCGTTTTATTAAGCTTAGCTGGCTTCGGTTTCGTTGCAGCTCGTCGCAGACGTCAAACAGTATAAATCGTATTTGTTAACGTAACCTGAAAAGCCCTTGAATAGTTTCAAGGGCTTTTTTATATCTACAACCAATAGGAATAATAATTAACTTCCAGCTCAAGCCATAATGCTCTATAAGCTGAGCAGGAATATTATAAAAATATAGTTTCTAAAGACTGACTTTGTATCTTCCTTGACCATCTATTTTAGCCACCAAAGCGATACCTTGATGTACCACAGCAGGTAAATCTGCAGAAGGTTTCAAAAAGCCATCAAAGCCAAACTTATTTGTCGATTCGATCCGTGCTTGGCCACTTAAACCCAAGCTATTTTTGCCATCAAACTGTGCTAGAAGCTTACCTTGGTCGCAGCTTAAATTGGCGTCTATGGAGCCAAACTCGATATTACCACCAATATCTACCCCAGCCTTATGCCAAGAGACATTCCCTGCCACTTGATGGCAAACAGGCTGACCTAGTACATATTCGTCAATATCTGCAATAACACGGCCCGCAATTGCCCCCATAGGAATAGGTAACAATGGCTTAACCTGAGCCGCAGGCATTCTAAATATCGCATCTTCTATCTTCTTGCCAGTAATACCAACTGACACTAAACCTTTGCCACTAATATCTTGCATTTGTCTTGGCTGGCCAAAACTAACTTGATATGCCAAAGCACCAGTAAATAAACGGCTTGGCTGTAACTGCCACTTGATATTGCTGATCAGTTGCTTGTTATATTGTGCTTGGCGAATAGTACCTTGCCATAGCGTCCCTTCTAATTCCTGGTAAGCCAAACCTTTTGGCAAAGGCAGTAGGTTAACAACTAAGGCTGCTGGCGTTTTAACAATGGCAAAAATTAAAGCAAAAACAATAAACAACACCACGCTTTTACGTACAGACATATTAACCTCTACCTAAATCTAATCTACGCACTTTCACTTTGCCCTGTTCGTCAGCGGCGGCGAAATCGATACTTTCAACCACAACACCGTGCTTACTTTGCAACTCTTCTAGCCACTGCAGTAAACGATTGAAACCAATGTCGTCTAGTCCAACCTTAACCAGATCGTTTTTCTGCGGTTGCAATCTGGCAATATTAATATTGAATTTACGTGACGTGGTGTTAATCACTTGTGTTAGTGAACCGGAGTTTTGTGTTTTTTTGCCACCAGCTGCCGACTTAATCGTCGCTATTTGCTGCAATGCCCAAGCATTCAACTCTTGCTGTTGCTTCAACTTACGCTCAGACTCTGATACGCCAGATTGAATACTTGAAATGACAAAATATAAGATAAAAATAATGAAAAAGGCAGAAGCAAACTTGAGCAACTTTTGCTCGCTATCTGTTAGCGATTGAAACCAAGTCGCCAACTTTTCTTTTAACATAGTCATTTGATCAGCCATTATTGTGCTTCCTTAATACTCAAAGAGCCACTCACGGAGCCACCTTCATTATTAACTGCGCCTTGGTTAACGGCAAACCCCAGTTGTTCAACCGCGACTTTAAAGCGCTCGAAATTCTGGAAACTAGATGCCGTAATAGCTAATCGTAATTCTTGTCTATTGCCATCGAAGCGTACTGAATCAACCTTGGTAGAACTAAATTGGCCAAATACAGGGGAAAGTTGCTGCATATAAGACAAAAAGGTCGTATCGGCACCAACGCTGTTGCCTGTTGCTTGCGCAACTTTTCTGGTTAATTGTCTACGTAATGTATTAGCTCGAAACCTTTCTTTTGGAAACGCTTTTTTATAAGCACTAGACAATGCTTGTTGAGCTTTGGCGAGTTCACTTTGATTATGCTGCCAAGTTACCGCTGAATTTATTAAATTGACGATAAT
This sequence comes from Psychrosphaera sp., assembly GCA_965200905.1. Taxonomy (GTDB): domain Bacteria; phylum Pseudomonadota; class Gammaproteobacteria; order Enterobacterales; family Alteromonadaceae; genus Psychrosphaera. Next base: position 419,951 of record CBDAVN010000003.1, on the reverse strand, counting down.
GACCAACACAGCCAACACGGCAACAGGTCGCCAGATCAGCCAGTTTGGACTTATGGCTTTTTTCGGCGCTAGCTCACCTTGTAATAAGTTCCAGCTCACATCTTCAGCACCTTGGGCTAGCGCTAGCATAGCCATTTCCGGCTCTACGGGTAAAAATTCAACATCACCTGAGCTTATCAGCATAGATTCTAGCTGCTCCGGCAGTGCTGATAACATGGCTAATTTTATCGGCTTATCTTCTGCGTTAGCTAATACGTTTTGCCAATACATTTCTAACCACGATGTATCAAGACAGCTGCCTTGCCAAGCTGATTCTCGTATTAACCAGTTGCTGCCAAGTTGAATACCTGCATAGTTAGCATTATCAGTTAGTGGTAAACACAGTATTTCTGGCACCATCACTTTGCATTGGATAGCAGCAGATGCCAAAGTATCTAACCATTGCTCAACAAGTTCTTTGTTTACAATAGCTAAATCTATCCAGTACTGGCTCTGCTCTTTGTCAAAACCTGACTCACCGGTGGCAAAATGCAACTTATCAATATCTTCCGCCAGCTCATCTTCGAGCATGTAAGGCAGTGCCTTAAGCATCTGACGGCTCGGTTTCGTTGGCATATAATGGCGATACAAACGCACATCTGCACTGTCGACCAATACGGTGACTTTTCTGCCTTTGCTATATTCGCTTAGTTTGTCTAACTCTGCCTGGCTTGGTAATTCACCAGATGCAATCACTTCCTTATTTGTCAGTGACCAGACTAACCAAGGTACTGAGCTAGTTGTCTGACTGCTCAGTCTCAGGATCAGCTTTTCGCTCAATTCTTCCTCCAAAACGGCGAGCTAAGACGTGAACAAGGTTTTGTTCATCTAACTGCAGCACACTCGTTAAATCAAATCTGACATCGTTGTATTGGGCATTAGTGATCAGTTTAAAGAACTTACTGTTTACGGTAAATTGGCTTTTGTCTAACTGAGCCACATTCTTTAACGCCGACACTTCTTTTAATGCCCAAAAATCTTCTATTTTCTCGAACCCTTTCTCTGGTCTTGCTGACACTATGCTTTCTGCTTTTGACACATCAATGTTTAACATCGCAGCCAACAGTTCACTATTGTCATCACTAACCGTATTTACGTTAATCTTAAAGTCTGCATGATCAGGTATCACACAAAACTTATCTTTTAATTGAGTAAGCAGTTGGGTATCAAAACCATTCACCAACCTGAGTTCACTTTCTGCTGCCATTGGACTATTAGCGGCAAGGTATGGAAACGGTAAGCTGGCATACATATCACCATCATAGCCAACGGCACCAACGGGGAAATCATCTTTATCCAGCCAATCGACAATATTGTTTGCTAAGTCTTCGTCGCTCATTTCAGCTTTAATATCGAGCAACTCTAAATAACGTACAAATACCTTTTTATGCTTGTCTCTTGCGGTTTCATCCCACTTTGTGTTGTATAAACTGTTCAAATTAAAGCAGGAAGTTAAATCCGTGATCTTACCTTCAATGACCCCATCATCAACCGGGAATGTCATGTCTTCCATTGCCCAACTCTGGCCTAAATGGAATACCCCTTTATCATCTTCAGCGGTTTTCTTAATTAAGTTTTTAACAAATTGTTCGGAACCTAACGCGTACCAATAAGCTTGTTGGCGCTGAAACATATTTTGCACTCTTTGTACTTGCAAACTCTGCTCGGTTAAGATCTCAGCGGCTAAAATAGTGCATAGTGCAACAGCTAACAATACCGATATTAGTGCGACCCCTGCCTGTTTGCTTTTTCGTTTGATAACTGTTCTAACTGCCATTAGCTTGCGCCTGTTGCTTAGTTACAGTGATCACAGGAAAAGTCCGTTCAACTAATCCATAGGTGTCAGTTTCTAAGCCTATTTTCAGTAAACTAGGAACACTGGTTTCGGTTAGATTGTCAATCCATTCTTGGTTAGCAAAATACTTAACTTGTATCGCTGATACGCCTGTCATCAGGGTTTGAATTTTCGGCTCCGCACCTATCTCGTTATCGACAAAATTGAAATAGAGCCTTTGCAAAGTATTTTCTGTTATCCGATAAGCCACAGGCTGCAATTCGCTTCGAGGTAAAACCATACCTGGGTTTGTCCAACCGTCGCGAACTAAGCCAAAACCAAGGCTTTCTGAATCGAACATATACTCACCCGACCGCAAATACACTTTTATTGGTTGCTCACCTTCAAGCCTAATTTGGCGCTGAGCCATTTGTACTATGTCTGCTTCCATCATATTGAAAGTACGCTGCAAAGCCGTTAGCGTACTATTTTGTGTCTGTACTGTTTCATGGCCTTTGATGGTGTTGGTTAACACTGAGTAGATGGCCATGCCTAACATGGCAAATACCATTAAAGATAAAAGCACTTCTATTAGGGTAAAACCTTTCGCTTGCGGCCTGATCATTAGAGAACCTTCTCCTGATGCTTAGTTACGAAAGTCGATAGCGTGTACACGCTACTTTTACTATTTTGTTCGGTTCTAACTTCTACGCTTACTTTTCGTAAATTATTATCTGCCGTTTTTTCAACTTGTTGCGACCAATACCATTTTTGCCCAGCTAGCTCTCGCTCGCCTTTGTCTTTATTTTTTGGCGGCCAAGTTTTATCAACTTGTAACTCCATTAACCTGTCATTGGCAATCCAGGATGCAAATGTCATTTGCTCCAATTCTGTTAGGTTTTTTGCCGATTGGCTAAGCACGGCTAGAATAGAAGAGGCAGCATAAGCAAAGACAGCTAAAGCAAGCAGCATTTCAATTAAGGTAAAGCCGAATGAGCGTTTTAACATGTTACAGCGCCTCTATTTCAGCTGGTGACAACAAGGTGACAGGGGCAATAAATTCTCCACGAATGCGAAATAAGATATCAATATCGAAGCCATCACTATAGCTAACATCAAGCTCGAAAGGCGATAACTCTCCTGAAGGAAGAATGAAAACTTGCGGGAATACAAATTGATCAGGCTCCGCTTGTTCACTCAGTTGTTCTAACTCTTCTTCTTCAATCCATTGTACAGAAGACAGCATATTCTGTTCTTGCCACTCCAAACCATCAAGTTTTAATTCAACTAGCAGATTTTGTTCTAATTCAACCCGAGCAAATGGCGCTTCAGCGATCTCTTGCCACTTTTCGCCGTCAAAAAATAAAAAGCCATATTGGCCATCTTGTACAACGAAACCAGTAATTTGATTGTTCAGCACCGAGTACTCACTTAGCATATCGATTAACGTGCTGATCTTTTTCGCTTCCTGCTCAACTTTATCATAAGGGTCTTGCGCTATATCAGGTAAGGTAATGGTGCTAAACAGGAAACCCATTAGCGCCAATACCAGCATTAATTCTAATAGCGTGAAGCCTTTGACTTGTTTCATATGCGTATTTCAGAGCTAAGATAACTAAAAAGTGCTCGATTGAGCGATTCAATGGAGCACTTTATTTTTCTATTTCAACAAGAGCTTATAAGAAGTCTTGTACGTTCCAGTTGCCGATATCATCTTCTGTACCTTCTTGGCCATCAGGACCCATAGAGTACAAGTCGTATTTACCCATTTCACCTGGGCTAACTAAAATGTAAGGGTTACCCCACTTATCTTCTGGAATACGCTCAATAAAGCCATCTTCTGGATAGTTACGCGGTAATGGCTCAATTTCTGGCATGCTAACAAGCGCTTCTAAACCTTGCTCTGTTGTTGGGTAACTACCGGCTTTTAGCTTGTACATATCAAGTACAGATTGTAGGTTTTTAATCTCAATCGCCGTGCTTTGGATTTTTGCTTCGTCTGAAGAACCAATAAGGTTAGATGACACCATGCCTATGATCATGCCTAGAATCGCTAATACGATCATTACCTCTAAAAGAGTAAAACCTTTATTTGTTTTTCTGTTTGTCATTTTCACTGTTACAACTCCTAAATTTGAATTCTTTACAAGCCAACTAGGCTGTTCATCTGCATGATAGGTTGCAATATTGCCATTACAATAAAGACCACCATGCCTGCCATAATGGCAACAATAAGTGGGGACAATAGGCTCATTGTTAATTTTAACAAACCATCTAATTCAGTGTCTTGATTGTCTGCTGACCTTTTCAGCATCTGTTCAAGCTCCCCTGACTTTTCGCCACTACCAATCATATGCATCATCATTGGCGGAAAAATTTTAGTTTGATCTAAAGCCGATTTTAGCGACGCCCCTTCTCTAACATTGTCAGAGGCTTCTAATACGCCTGCTTTAATATAAGTGTTTGATAGCACCTCACCTGATATCTTCATCCCTTCTAAAATAGGCACTGCACTGGAGGTTAAGATACTTAATGTACGGGCAAATCGAGCAGTATTGACCCCTCTTATGACCTTACCAACAAGGGGGAAGTTCAATAGAGAGCGATCAAAGTTCAACCTTAAAGCAGGTTGTTTTAATAACCTTTGTACCAAGATCAGTAAAGCCAGCAAAATGATCGCAGTAAGCAAACCATAATCCTTGATGTATTTACTGACCGACAACAGGAATTCAGTGCTGCCAGGTAATGCTTGGTCAGCTTTGGCAATTTGCTTGACGATATCTGGCAAAACAGAGGTTAATAAAAAGCCGACAATTAAAATACCGACAGTAATAAGCATAGCTGGATAAATCATCGCTTGGCGTAACTGTGATTTTGTGGCTTGACGCTTTTCAGTGTAATCAGCCAGACGCTCTAGCACTTCGTCTAAGTGGCCGGATTTTTCACCTGCTGCCACCATAGAGCGAAACAAGTGGTCAAACACATGAGGGAACTCTTTCATACCTTCGGCTAAGCTATATCCTTCAACAACTTTAGAGCGAACAGCCATAATTGTACGTTTGATATGAGCCTTATCACATTGCTCAGCAACAGCTAATAATGCCGCCTCTATCGTTAACGCAGAACCGACAAGTGTTGATAATTGACGAGTGATAAGAGCTAAGTCATTGGCTGAGATCTTTGCTTTGAATAAACTAAAACCAGCCTGTCCTGACTTTTCTTTTTGGCTCGCCTGATTCACTTCCAGTGGTACCAAGCCTTTTTCACGCAGCTGTTGTCGAACCTGTTTGGCGGTATCTGCTTCTAATATCCCTTTTTTATTTTTGCCTTTGGCATCAATGGCTTTGTATTCAAACGCTGCCATTAATTATCTTCTCTTGTCACACGCAGAACTTCACCTAATGTGGTTCTTCCCGCTAACACTTTTTTCATACCATCTTCACGAATACTCGGTGTTGTTTGGCGCGCGTACTTTTCAATAGCTTGTTCACCGTGACCATTATGGATCTTGTCTCTGACTTCTTCATCCACAACTAATAACTCATGAATGCCTACACGTCCTTTATAACCCGAGTAGTTGCATTTATCACAGCCTTTAGGTTGGTAAATGCTTACATCATCGTATGGTTCTAAGCCTAATAGCGCTTTCTCTTTTTCGTCTGGAGCATAAGGTTGTTTACAGTCATTACATAAGGTTCGAACTAAACGCTGCGACAAAACGGCTAATAAGCTCGAAGACAACAAGAATGGCTCAATGCCCATATCTTCCATACGAGTAATTGCGCCTGATGCAGTATTGGTGTGCAGTGTAGAAATAACTAAGTGACCTGTTAACGAAGCTTGCACCGCAATTTCCGCAGTTTCCAGATCCCTGATCTCACCTATCATAACCACATCAGGATCTTGACGAAGGATAGCTCTGAGACCTCTGGCAAAGGTCATGTCAACTTTTGCATTTACCTGAGTCTGACCAATTCCTGGTAGTTCATATTCAACGGGATCTTCAACGGTAAGGATATTTCTATCTTTGCTATTTATATCAGAAAGGCCAGCGTATAAGGTTGTACTTTTACCTGAACCAGTAGGGCCTGTGACTAGAATGATGCCGTGGGGCTTACGCAACAGTTGAGCAAACTTGTCGGTGTTTTCTTCGGTCATACCCAAATCGACTAAGTCTAATCTAGCATTATTTTTATCTAATAAACGCATAACCACGCGCTCACCATAAGATGAAGGCATGGTAGAAACACGAACATCTATTGCTCTGCCAGCTATGCGTAACGAAATACGGCCATCTTGAGGAATACGCTTTTCAGCAATATCTAGCTCAGCCATAACCTTAATTCTCGATACCAATAAAGAGGCTAACTTGCGATTAGGCGCTAATACTTCACGCAATACACCGTCAACACGGAAGCGAATAACTAACCGAGTTTCAAAAGTTTCAATATGAATGTCAGACGCACCTTCTTTAATTGCCTCTGACAAAGTTGCGTTGATTAGCTTGATAATCGGCGCATCGTCTTCGCTTTCCAACAGATCTTCAGTACCTGGCAACTCTTCAGCAACCGAAAACAGATCAACTTCGTTACCTATGTCTTCCATTAACTGTTGCGTTTCAGAAGCGTTGCGTTGATAGGCAATTTCTAGTTGAGTATCAAACTCTTCGTCTGTAATAACTTTAAGCTGAGGGGTCACACCTAAAAACCGACGAGCTTCCATCAAAGCCGACATTTCAACTTTAGCTTTAGTTAGTAAAATAGCTCCCTGCTCTTGTTCCTGAAACAAGATACCAAAGCGCTTGGCAAAGCCGAATGGTAGCCTTTTTACTGTTGATAATTCGTCTAATTCGCCTTCATCCACAGGCGATACTGGCGCTTCAGACATTAATTACCGCCCTCTTTTTTATCGTCTGTATCTTGTTTCTCATCAAGATATTCTTTGAATGTAGGAGGTAATGCTAATGTTTCATCCCATTTCTGTAACACTGGCTGATCTTCAAATGGCATAAGCGCAATACCATCTTCGTCTTTCTGCAATTGTTTAGCACGAATAAAGTTATACTTCTTCTTGCTCTCATCAACTATCGTTTCTGTATCGCGTAAGATTCGAGGACGAATAAATACCATTAAGTTACGTTTACGAACCGATGTACCAGTCGAACGGAATAGATGGCCTAGTATAGGAATGTCACCTAAAAGCGGTACTTTTTGTTCACTTTCTTGTACTTCGTCATTAATCAAACCACCAATAACAATCACACCGCCGTCTTCCGCTAAAACACTGGTTTTAATAGCACGTTTGCTGATACCTAAATCAACGCCCGTTGCACCGCTGACGCTCGATACCTCTTGGTCGATAAGTAACTGAACTGCAGTGCCTTCATTTATTTGTGGTGTCACCGATAGCTTCACACCAACTTCTTTACGTTCAACCGTTTGGAACGGGTTCGAATTGTTTGAGCCTGCAGTAGAACCTGTAATGATAGGGACTTCAGAACCAATTAAGATCGACGCTTCTTCGTTGTCTAGTGTGGTAATAGAAGGTGTCGATAAGATGTTAGAATTAGTGTCATTGCGAATAGCCTGCAACACAACAGCCCAGTCATCTTTAACAATACCCGTTGCAAAACCGCTAATGCCATTAAGTACAGCAGCTAATGCAGTCACATCACCTTCGGTTTTGGTCTCTTGTACGTTTTGCGTTGTGTTACCATTTTCATCAAAGCCATTAACAATGCTTTGTGTCGTTTTATCTCTGGCTTGGTAGGCACCAGCTGCAATCTGTCCGATAGGTGTTACGGCACCATTGGTAAACTGGGTAAAGCCTAACTCTTCACTACCCCATTGAATACCTAAATTGATTCCTTCACTTTCAAATACTTCAACTATGATAGCTTCAACCAAAACTTGCTGACGACGGATATCCAACTGGCGAATGATTTGCTCTAAAGAGCGCATCATATCCGGCTCAGCATTAATCACTAATGAGTTTGAATCTGGGTGAGCTTGAATAGAATAATCTCTCTTCGTCGAACGAGATGATGTGCGTTTTGTCGTCGTGCCGCCTTTAGCATCCGCCGCAATGGAATCAGAAACACCGGTAAGCACTTTTACCACTTCTTCAGCTTTTGCGTATTTCAGGTAATAAACTCTAGTATTCCCCGTTGACTCTAGCTCTGCGTCTAAACGTTTAATTAATTGAGTTACGCGAGTTCTAGCTTGCGGCTCTCCACTTACGATCACACTATTGGTTCTGTCATCCGATACTATTTTAGGGATCAGGAACTGTGGCTGATCTTTCTTGCCATTTGACTTGTAAATACTCTCAACAATACGAACGATTTCACCCGCTGACGCAAACTCTAATTTAATAATTTCAACTTTTTGGTCGCCAGCTCTATCGACTCTATTAATAATATCTACTAGTCGATTAACCGTTGCAGCTGCACCTGTCATCATGATCACATTTGATGGATCATAGTGCACTACGTGGCCAGAGCCAGATTGGTCGCTAAATTGTCGAAGCAGTGGCGATAGTTCTCGTACCGAAACGTTTTTTACTTCAACGACTCGGGTTACCATTTCATCGCCCACACCTGGGTTTTCGGCTCCAACAACTGGAATTGCAGAGCTTTTAGCATCTTTTGCTTTTACCACTTTAATGATGTTGTCACCCATATCAACAACGGCAAAACTGTATACCTCAAGCACGTTTAGGAAAAATTGGTAATACTGCTCTTTGGTCAGCAAATCATATGAGCGAACATTGACTTTGCCTCTTACCGAAGGGTCAATTATGATAGTTTTGCCTAAAATTTTACCAACGATATTAATAAACTCGTTGATATCAGTACCTTTAAAATTTGGTGAATATTGCGTATCAGCAGCATAAACCGGAGTAACGACTGAAGCCGATGACAACAAAGCAAAAGTAACAACACAGGCTGAACTTATGGCTTTTATTTGTTTGCTTAGTAATTTTACATTATTCATCTTGTTGAATAATTTCATTTTCTATTAACTCCGTTGGCTAAAGAGCCAAAATAATATCAATTAATTCTTCTTCTCTAACAACAGTAATCGTTGCTTCTGTCATGCTCTTCAGCTCTGCCATAACAGCTAAGGCTTGTTGCATATCGGTCAGATCATTGCCATTAATGCTAATAGCTAGGTCATTTCTTTTTAAACCTACCTGAGTAAACAACTTGGCATCTTTGCCCGGCGATAAACGATAGCCTTGTAATTTTCCTTGCGGCTTATATGGACGAATACGGATCACATCCAATAATTTTTTCGGATCTGAAAATAGCTCCGCTCTTTGTTGACGCAAAGACTTGGCTAACTCCATATCTTTCCTTTTATCTAAACGAGATCTGCTTTTTTCAGCTGGTTTAGACACAGTGGCTACAGTTTCGGCCTTCTTTTCAGCATATGAAGGGGGCGAAGTTGAATACTCAATGCCATCTAACATTAGCGTTTCATACCTTCCAGACACTAATAAAATGACTCTATCAACAAAAATTTGATAAATACTGGCATTGGTCCCCGATATCTTATCTTCAATAGTATAAGTATTCTGACCGCCACTACTTTCTATAATCGCGACACTCGTTGCAGATACAGGATCACTGCTGTCGGCAACTAACCCCGTTAGGGTAACACTTAAACGTGTCTTTGGTGCCACTTTATTTAAGTTTGGCTTAGGTTTTACAGCTTCCACTTTGCCTTCCTCACCAAATAAATTTAACTGCAATAGAGCAGATAAATCGACTACCGAGTGAGTGCTTGAAGCAGACTGAATAGCATTAACACTAGTTATCCTGCCGTGCGATTTATTAACTGGAACAAGTTGCCACACCATTGATGCGACAAAATATGCCAAGTAAATGATCAAAGCTAAGGTCACGTATTTACTCAAAACTTTGTGAGGTAAATTACGCACCTTTATATTTACTTGTTCTAATACTTGAGATGAATCCATCTACTTTCATTCTCCAACGACTAGCCACTCCAAGCTGGCTTAGTTTCACCAAAAGGCAAAATACGAAGCTCGGAGTATAACCTCACAAGTGGCTAAAAATCACTATTTATGCTAAATTCCTCGCGATTTTTTCAATAGTAAATTTTAAATCGGACAGTAACTATGTCAGATCAAAAAGTCCGCCTTGATAAATGGCTATGGGCCGCAAGGTTTTATAAAACGCGATCTATTGCTACAGACATGATCAATGGCGGAAAAGTTCATTACAATGGTCAAAGATGTAAAGCATCCAAGCATGTTGAAGTCGGAGCCACAGTAAAATTGCGCCAAGGTTACGACGAAAAAGTGGTGACCATAAACGAGATATCGGCAAAGCGACAAAACTTTACTATCGCGCAAACCCTTTATACGGAAACAGCGGAAAGTATCCAAAACAGAGAAGCGGAATCTCTAGCTAGACAACAAAGTGCCGCGTTTTCCCCAAGGCCGGATTCAAAGCCAGATAAAAAGCAACGCCGTACTTTAATCAACTTTAAAAATTCAGATTCTTTTGAGTAGATATAATGACAGACAAAAACCAAGACTTACTTCACCGCTATTTATTTGAACAACATCACGTAAGAGGTGAATTAGTTCAGGTAAACGAAAGCTTTAACTCAATGCTAGCCAACCACAACTACCCTGACGTAGTGAAGCAGCTGCTAGGCGAACTATTAAGTGCAACTTGTTTACTTACCGCGACATTAAAGTTTGAAGGTGATATCAGCGTACAACTGCAAGGAGATGGTCCTTTGCAATACGCAGTTGTAAATGGTAACCACGAACAAAAAATGCGTGCAGTCGCTCGATTTGACGAAAAAGTGCAAGGTGAAACAATCCAAGATTTATTTGGAAAAGGCTACATGGTGATCACTATCTCTCCTGAAGGCGGAGAAAAGTACCAAGGTGTAGCTCCTTTAGAGCATACTAGTCTAGCTAAATGTATCGAGCATTACTTTGAAACTTCTGAGCAGTTAAACACTAGAGTGTGGTTGGCAACGAGCGTATCTGAAAATGATAACAAAGCTGCAGGAATGCTATTACAGGTTCTGCCAGTTGAAGAAAAAGCGGCTGACGACTTCCAACATTTAGAAGCTCTTACTGAAACAATTACAGATGAAGAGATGCTAGACTTACCAGCTCAACAAGTATTAACTCGTTTATATCACGAAGATAACCCTCAACTATTTACTCCTCAACCTGTGGTGTACGAGTGCGGTTGTTCAAGAGAAAAAACGGGCGATGCGATTTTAAAACTTTCACATGATGACGCTAAAGCCTTAATCGAAGAAAGAGGCAATATCGAGATCATCTGTCAATTTTGCTTAACTCAATACTTATTCGACGCTGTTGACGTAGAAGCTTTGTTTAGGCAAGCCAACGATAACTCATCGACTATCAATTAATTGGAAAAACCATGATAAAAACAATAAAAAAACTAACACTTGTCAGCACGATTGCTGCACTTTTTGCTTGTTCACAACAAGCAGTGCAGCAACCAACTCCGACCATGGAAGTGGAAAAAGACAGGATCAAAGCACATTTGGAGTTTTTAGCCGATGATTACCTAGAAGGTAGGGACACAGGTAGTAGAGGTTATGAGATTGCCGCAAATTACGTCGCTTCTGAATTTAAAAAGCTTGGCCTAAAACCAGCTGGCGAACAAGGTTACATGCAACGTGTACCATTTCGCCGAGGCTACCTAAACCAGCAAACAACCAAGGCGGTGATCCACTCAAATAATGAGAGCATCGCACTTAAATACCCGCAAGACTATATAGTTAACACTTTAATGAGTACAACAGAGTCAAGTGTAACAGCAGATGCAGTATTCGTTGGTTACGGCCTAATTGCGGACAAATACGACTACAATGACTATCAAGATCTTGATGTTGAAGGCAAGATTGTAGTGATGCTATCGGGGCGACCTGAGAGCTGGCCTTCTGAAGAAGGTGCGCATTTAGCTTCAAGATCAGAGAAAGCAAGATATGCAGCAGAAAATGGTGCTATTGGTATTGTGACTTTACACACGCCAAAACGTGAAAAAGTCCGTTCTTATACAACCACCCTTAACTATCTTGGTACGCCGTCTTTGCGTTGGTTAGATGACAATAATAAACCACATGGTGTTCGAGAAGAGATTAAAGCCGTCGCTTATCTAAATCTAACCGCTGGTGAGAAATTATTTGCTAATGCACCAACTGACTTACAGCAAATTTTTGAGTTAGATAACAACAATAAAGCTATTCATGGCTTCGACTTAAATACCCGTTTAGAGTTGTCAGCTTCAGCGCGACACGAAGAAGTGACATCACCAAATATTTTAGCTGTATTACCTGGTTCAGACCCTAAGTTAAAAGATGAGTATGTTGTCTTTACCGCGCATTTAGACCACATTGGCTTAGCTAAAGATGTAACAACTAAAGATAGAATTAACAATGGTGCAATGGATAACGCATCAGGTGTTGCTGTATTGTTAGAAACAGCAAGGTTACTGGCTGAATCAACACCTCCTAGGCGCTCTATTCTTTTCACTGTTGTAACTGGTGAAGAAAAAGGTTTATTAGGTGCTAGTTACTTTGTAAATAACCCAACCGTGCCTATCAATGCGATGGTTGCCAACGTAAACCTAGATATGCCTGTATTGTTATATGACTTTGCTGACGTGATTGCCTTCGGTGCTAACCACAGCTCTATGGGTCAGTTAGTTGAACAAGCTGCTGGTGAACTAGGTATTGGCCTAAGCCCAGATCCGATGCCAGAACAAGCAATATTCACACGCTCAGATCACTACAACTTTGTTAAAAAAGGTATTCCTTCAGTGTTCTTAATGACTGGCTTTACTTCAAAAACAGAAGGTGAAGACGGTGGTAAAGTTTGGGGTGAGTTTTTTGCTAAGCATTATCACAAGCCTTCAGATTCGCTTGATTTACCAATTAATTATGAATCTGCAAAGGTTTTTGCTGAAGTAAATATTCGTATTGCATTAACTGCAGCAAACCAAGACCAAAAGCCTTACTGGTTAGAGGATAGTTTCTTTGGTCAAACTTTTGCGTCAAAAGAGCAATAACCTAGAAATAAAAAGATAGCCACTGGGGTTGTTCAAGTCCCAGTGGCTATGAGGCCACATGGCCCAAGGAGAAGGTTATGTTAATTCGTTTAAGCAATACTTGCAGACAACTCAAACGAATTAACATAGACCGCTAACTGCTTAATAGCGGTCGTTAGTTATCTGCCATATTATTTACTGCCTGCTATATTGACTCTGCCGTGACTCACTTTGGCAAGATCTCGAATTTGTACATCTTCGCTTCTATATTTAAGTAGCTTTTTAGCAACCGCGTCGTTACCTGCTTGCATGGCAAATTCGGCTACGTCGACACCGTTGCAATATAAGTTGTTTGCAATTAATTTATAGTTTTTGCCAATCTTGCTTAATGATGAATTTGGTACGAAACGCTTGACTGCTTGATTCATACTGACTTTGCTATAAGTTGCAGCAGCAACGCACATTTTACTTTCCGCACTGTCATCTGCTGCCTTATATGTTGCCGCATTCGCTGACATTGCTACTGAAAAAGTAAGTACTAAAAATGTTAAACCTTTTTTTGCCATACCCATGATGTTCTCCTAAAGATGTCTGTTTAAATCAGGTCGCATGTATATAGTGGAGTATTTTTTTAAAAAGGTTGTTAAAACGAAGTGATCGGATGTAACCAAATATGTCACTGTTACATTTTTATTCAAATGAAGTCCGCGACTTCAAAGGGCTGATCGGTGAGTTGCAGCTATATAGCGATTAGTTTTTTTACATTCTGTGCAACATAAAAATAACTATTTTAATTTAATGAATAAAAATTCAAATAAAAACAACCAATACCGGTACAAGCTATCTCTAACTTTTGGCCATCATTATTTATTAAATTCAAAAGCTCATGTATTTTTATAGCGATTGTTGGATTTAAATTTGACTAGCAGTTGAAGTTGGTGATTTCAATTTAAAAACCCCATCATAATTAGCTCTGTTCGAGTTAAGTCTTAACTTGATGCTTCAAACTGTGGTTTGCATTGCAGTACAATTTAGCACTGAGATGCAATCATTTAATCAACTATATTCGAGTGAAAAAGAAAGGCCGCTGAGGTTGTTCAAGTCCCAGCGACCGGAAGGCCAATTGGCCCAAGGAGAGGGTTATATTAATTCGTTTAAACAAACGACTTGTTCAAACGAATTAACATAACGCCGTTAACAACAAAATAACGGCGTGTTAACTTTCTATCATGTTAAATACTGCCTGTAATACTCACTGTACCGTGACTTACTTTGGCAATATCTCGAATTTGTACATCTTCAGTTCTGTACTTAAGTAGTTTCTTCGCGACAGCCTCATTACCAGCTTTTAAAGCAAACTCAGCAACGTCTGTACCGTTACAATATAAGTTGTTTGCAATGAATCGATAGTTCTTATTCATTTTGCCCAGTGATGAATTAGGCATAAAACGCTTTACAGCTTGATTCATATTAATCTTGTTATAAGTCGCGGCAGCAACACATAATTGACTTTCTGCGCTATCATCTGCTGCTTTGTATGTTGCAGCATTTGCTGACATTGTCATTGAAAAAGTTAATGCTAAAAATGTTAAACCTTTTTTCGCCATACCCATGATGTTCTCCTAAAGATGTCTGTTTAATAAGGTCGCACATATATAGTGGAGTATTTTTTTGAAAAGGTTGTTAAAAGTTAATGAGTGGATGTAACCAAATATGTCGATGTTACATTTTTGCGAAGATGTAAGCCCTTATAAAAAGAGGCCTGTACGATGAACGGCTATGATCGAACGATTAGATTTTTTACATTCTGCTAGCTAAATATGGACAATTTAAAGCGAAAAAGTAATGACTTTTTCTTTTTCAAGCTTAAATCAAAGAAAATAAATCCATAACGGCCTAGTAATTTATCCCTAACTTAGAAAATTAATCTGATATTAACTAAAGGTATATAGTTTTGTGGGTACAAAAAAGCCTGCTACTAAGCAGGCTTTTTTATCATTTTTAGTCGTTTATGCTGATTTTAATAGCGGTTCTTGTTCGTCAATACTAGTGATTAACTCTAAATCAAAAGTATATTCATCAACCGCAATTGCTAATTTACGTTTCACATCGTAGTCCATTAGCTCTGATTTTTGTTCCGCTGTTATTACTGAAGCTTCTGCAGCAGCATCAACTAATTCACCAAAGGTTAGTTGTTTCGTGATCTTGCCTGCTCTCACTGCCTTCTTAAGTGTAGTTAGTAAAGGTAGTACTTCTAACTTAGCTTTATAAGCATCTTCTAGCACAGTAAACCCATCACGACCAATCATGCGAACTAGTGAAGTAAGCTCTTTCTTAGCTGCATTGTCTTTTAACGTCTCTTCTGCTAAATCAGTGATCATTTTGTCAGAAATCTTAGAGCGACCTAAGAATGGTTGACCTAATACGCCACTTAATAGACCAGCAACAACTCTATTAGGGAAGTTATCTGTATAGGCTTGTAGAGCATCTTCCGCTTGTTTTAATGCCCAAGTTGTACCGTAGTTAAAGTAATGTTTAAGATCTGCACGGTTTTCACTTTGTACATAGAACTTGATGTTGCCCATTGCCATAAATAGGTAGCTCATTACGTCACCTAGACGCGCAGATAACATTTCTTTACGCTTAAGGTCGCCGCCTAATACTAATAGTGCAAAATCTGAGTGAACTGCTAACGCAGAAGATAAACGCTTAATACGCTTTTCAAATTTCTTAACCATAGGATCTGGGTTTTGACCGCCGCCAATACCTGGTACATAAGCTGTAGCTAAACCTCTGAAGAAGTTCTTAACGCTGTAGCCCACGGTCTTTCTCATTAATGCATTGAACTCTTTGTCAGCATCTGCATCATTTGAGTGAATTGAAGTAATTAGATCTTGTACATATGGATGACAACGTGTCGCACCTTGACCAAAGATCATTAGGTTACGAGTCAGAATGTTTGCACCTTCAACTGTAATACCAATTGGCGTAGCCATGTATGCTGTTGATAGTACGTTGTTTGGCCCCATCTGAATTGCTTTACCAGCTTGTACGTCCATTGCCGCTTCAAGAACATCACGACCCATTTCAGTCATGTGGTACTTAGCCATTGCTGTAATAACAGAAGGCTTAAGGCCTAAATCAAGTGAATTCAATACAAAGTGACGCATTGCTTCTAAGTTGTACGTTAGACCACCGATTAATGCTAATTGCTCTTGGATACCTTCGAACTTACCAATTGGCATACCGAACTGTTCACGAATAGCTGCATATTCTGAAGTTGATTTCAAACAAGCATGGCCTGTCGCACAACCTGTCGCAGGAAGAGATACTCCGCGACCGGCACCTAAACATGAAACTAGCATCTGCCAGCCTTTACCAATGTTTTTCTGGCCGCCAATGATGAAGTCCATAGGGATGAATACGTTGTTGCCGCGAGTTGTACCATTATAGAACTTAATGCTTAGCGGGTTGTGGCGATTACCAATCTCAACACCTTCGTAGTCGCTAGGTAATAGCACACAAGTAATACCTAAATCTTCTTCTTTACCTAACAGATTCTCTGGGTCAAAAACTTTAACGGCTAGACCTAGAACTGTAGCAATTGGTGCTAACGTGATGTAACGCTTATCCCAAGTACAGCTTAAACCAATAACTTCTTCGCCGTTGTACATGCCTTTAGTTACGATAGCTCTATCTGGAATACCACCAGCGTCAGAACCTGCTTCTGGACTTGTTAGTGCGAAACATGGAATTTCTTCACCCACGACTAAACGCGGTAAGTAGTGATCTTGTTGTTCTTTCGTACCATAGTGCGCTAGTAACTCACCTGGACCTAATGAGTTAGGAACCATTACTGTTGTCGCGATTGGGCCACTCTTAGTAGAAATTGAAGCTACGATAGTAGAAGCAGCAAATGCGCTGAACTCTAAACCACCGAACTTTTTAGGAATAATGAAAGAGAAAAACTTATTGTCTTTAAGGTGCTTTAATACACGCTCAGGAATGTGAATATTATTGTGTACTTCAACGTCATCTAACATTTCAAGTAATTCAGCTAGAGGGCCGTCAATAAATGCTTGTTCTTCTGCTGTTAACTTTGACTCTGGAACATTAAGTAATTCATTGAAATCTGGCGTACCTTGATAGATAGATGCTTCTAACCAAGTATCACCTGCATCAAGTGCTTCTTGTTCCGTTCTAGAGATCTCTGGAAGAATTTTTCTAAATGATGTTCTTAGGCTCATAATTTGCCCCTCTCTTAATCTATCCTGACCAAGGTGTCAGAAATGGTTATATCTAGTTTCAGCAAAGTCTGTTTATTAAGCATAGCTGATCTACAGCTCAACTGGTACGATGTCTTACCAGCGAGTGTATTGATTTTTACTTTAAAATAAAAGCCCTGGATCAAAAAAATTTGTAGCTGAACTCTAAAAGTTACGTAAAACACTGAAAATTAAAAGAAACTATAATGATAAATTTGCTCTTATTGACCTTTCTATTGCTATTTTCACACTAAAAAAACAACAAAACTGACTATTTAACCAGCAAAAAACATTTATTTTGTACCTTTATAAGCTACATTTACAGCTATAACCGCTCACAGCTTCAAGGAGAGAAGCATGTCTTTTGCCACTGTATTTAGTCGCGCGATCATTGGTATCGATGCGCCACAAGTAAAAATTGAAGTCCATATTTCCAATGGATTACCTGCATTTCAAATTGTCGGCTTACCGGACACTAGCGTTAGAGAGTCTAGAGACAGAGTGCGCAGTGCCATTATTAATAGTCAGCTACAATTTCCTCAAGTGAGATTAACTGTCAACCTGTCACCTGCAGATATTCCTAAGGAAGGAGCAAGATATGATTTAGCTATTGCTGTGGGAATTTTAGTCGCTTCCAAACAAATAAAAGCTCAAACGACAGATGATTTTGAATTCCTAGGTGAGTTAGGTCTCAATGGTGAGCTTCGCTCTATTCGTGCAGCTATTCCTTCTGTAATTGCAATCAACGAAGCAAACCGAACGGCAATTTTGCCTAGCGCAAATTCTCAACAAATCAGTTTACTAAAGCAAACTTCAGCTACATCAGCGTCTACTTTGTTAGAAGTGTTTAATCACTTTTGCCATAAACAGCTATTAGAAAGTATTCAACCTCACCAATACAGCTTTATACCTAGCCAAAGCGATTGTATCGAATGCTTAAGCGATGTCGTTGGCCAGGAGCAAGGCAGGAGAGTCTTGGAAATTGCTGCGGCAGGGCAACATAACTTGCTGTTTTTAGGTGCACCAGGAACTGGTAAATCCATGCTAGCAACAAGACTAACCAGTATATTGCCAGAAATGACAGAGCAAGAGGCCATTGAGACAGCATCAATTAATTCGATTGCTGGTAAAGCGTTTGATCACAATGTATGGAAAGCAAGGCCATTCAGAAGTCCACATCATACAGTATCAGGCATTGCATTAGTTGGTGGCGGCAGCATACCAAAACCAGGCGAAGTGAGTTTGGCACAAAATGGCGTACTCTTTTTAGATGAATTACCAGAGTTTAGTCGCAAGGTATTAGATGTACTTCGAGAGCCAATGGAAACTGGTAAAGTGACGATTTCAAGGGCTGCCCAACAAGCGGAGTTTCCAGCTCAATTTCAACTTGTCGCCGCTTTAAACCCAAGCCCAACAGGGCATTATAACGATGGCAGAACAAGTAGAGATCAAATACTTAAGTATTTAAATAAAATATCTGGACCTATTTTAGACCGAATTGAGTTACAAATAGAGCTGAATAATATCAAGCCTAGTCAACTCGTTGAGC
This sequence comes from Psychrosphaera sp., assembly GCA_965200905.1. Classification (GTDB taxonomy): domain Bacteria; phylum Pseudomonadota; class Gammaproteobacteria; order Enterobacterales; family Alteromonadaceae; genus Psychrosphaera. The sequence continues at coordinate 401,253 of CBDAVN010000003.1, read as the reverse complement.
ATCAAGTTGGCGAAAGCTCAGAACAAGTCAGAAAAAGAGTCGTGCAAGCTAGAAACTTTATGCTTGCCAGATCGAATAAACCAAATGCTTTATTGGATAGCAAAGAGGTATTAATTCACTGTCGATTAACCGAGCAGCAGCAAGTATTCATCCAAAAAGCAATAGAGAAGCTTTCACTATCAGCACGTGCATATCACAAGATCTTAAAGGTAGCGCGAACAATTGCAGATCTGGAACAATCAGAACAAATAGAACAGCAACACTTATCCGAAGCTCTGGGTTATAGAGCGATGGATAGGCTGCTTAACTATCTAAGCAAAAACTAAATCAGCTTTTCTGCCTTCATCCAAGAAAAACAATCGAATAACATTTCGTCTATCGCGACATTATCTTTATACCCTAGCTCTTGTACGGCCTTAGAACTTGTGGCTACTACCCTTTCGGTGACCATTAATGCTTTTTCTGGTGTCATATTGGGCTCTTTATTCGTAAGCATTGATCCCCAATACGAAACCCTGCCTAGCGTTTTTAGCACCCAAGCTGGTAAAGGTTTATCTGGAGTTGGCTTGTCTAGCAAAGTGCCTATTTTGCTAACAACTTGTAAGAATGAACAGTTAGTTCCTGCTAAAATATAATTTTCACCTCGCTTTCCTTTGCTAAAAGCAGCAATGTGAGCGGCTGCAACTTCTCTTACATGGCAATACGAGCCTTCTCCTGGTGGCACCCCTGGCAAAGTCCCTTGCTGGATCATGGTAAATAATTGCGACCAATTATTTCTATCAAATGGTCCCATAATTGCGCATGGATTAAGAAAAACTGCATCTAACCCTTGTTCAGAAACAACCCGCTTCACCGCTTGTTCACCTAAGAACTTCGTTTTGAGATAATTAACTCGACTTATAAGCGCAGTACTTGGTGTTGATTCGTCGATTGTTTGTTGATGGAAACCATAAGCAGAAATTGACGAAGTGTGAATAAAACGACCGACATTTTTCAATACCGCTACTTCCGCTAAGTTGCGGCTGGCAACGACATTAGACTGATACTGCCTACCATTATTTTTACGCCACATATTGGTATCACCCGCAAGGTGGAAAACCGCATCAAGATCTTCTGGGAGCACAGCTACTAACTGCTCTTTATCTAGCAAGTTACCCTCTAAAAAGGTTACATCTAGGCTTTGCAAGTCACTTAAATCAGAACTTGCTCTATGTAAAACGGTAATTTGCCAATCCAATTCAATTAACTGCTTTATTAGATTTATTCCTAAAAAGCCTGTTCCACCTGTAACTAATGCTCTCATAATTAACACTTCAATCGACTAAGTTGATCTTCTATTCCGTGAACTAAATCTTCTGAAACCTTACTATTACTTTTTAGTTCTTGGCCCAATTCTGCTAACGCTTTACTGCTATCGGTAACAGTAACAATACGTATGTTGATATCTTCACTAACTTGACTTTGTTCTTCCGCTGCTGTTGCAACCTGTACTGAACTTTCATTAATTTCCTGAATACTCCCCATAGTCTCAGTTAGACGTTCAAAGCTGACATTGGTCTTATCAACCGTACCAGAGACTGTTGCTTGGATTTGCTCGAGGGTTTGTACTGCTTTTTCAACATCATTGTGCAGATTTGAAATAAGTTCACTAATATCTTGCGTTGAAGATTGGGTTCTTGCGGCTAAACTTCTCACCTCATCAGCAACCACCGCAAAGCCTCTGCCCTGCTCACCTGCTCTAGCAGCCTCAATTGCAGCATTGAGGGCTAATAGGTTGGTCTGTTCGGCGATAGATTGAATCGTTTCGACAATGCTTGTGATGTCGTTACTACGCTCTGCAACTTTCGAAATTTGCTCCGAAGTTACTGTCATATCTTGCTCTAACTTACGTACTTCATCGACACTTTCACTCAATAGCGACTGCGTATCGCTAAGCAAGCCATTGGCATGAGCTCCACCTTCTGCTGTTCCAGCTGCAAGCTGTGCAACCTGAGTTGCTGTGGCTGCCATCTCAGTCATTGCTGTGGCAATATTGTCTAACTCGCTTTGCTGAGTTTTGGTGTCTAGTTCAACATCATGTGATATCTGTCCTAAGCGTTTGAACTGTTGAACTAAATCTTCTGAATAGTTTTTTGAACTACCAATCATTTCTGCCAGTTTATTGATAAATTTATTAAAACCATTAGCGAGTAAAATAAGCTCTTTATGACTTTCAATATGTACTTTATGAGTCAAATCCCCTTCTTGTTCAGCAAGAGACTGGATACTGCTAGAAACGACTTTGATAGGTGAACTGATTGATTTTGCTAGCCATAAAGCGAATACAATTGATACGCCGACGAACAAGATTGAAAATAATAAAAATTCAAATATTGCGCTAGAGAAACTGCTATCTGCGCTATCAAGCATTTTATCTATCGTCGCCATTGCCACATTTTTTGGCACTGATACGACTAATGTCCACTCAACCCCTGCCTGAGGAATTGGTACTGGAACCTTTACAAACCATTCATTTTGCTCTGTGATCACATTAGAGCTGGCATTTAATACTGTTGTTAACTTGCCATCCGTTGCTTCAGCAGATTTGGATAAATCATTAGGGTATTTGCTAGATGCTATAAGCAATTGCTTTTGACTGATCAAAGTAATAGAAGATTTGCCACCAAATAACGATTTTGCTTGCTCTTCAATCCAACTTTGCACTACAGGTAGGTTAATATCGCTACCAATTAACCCCCTAAATTGACCTGCTACCATTACAGGTACAGTCAAGGTTGTCATTAGTTGTTCATTGCCAGGTTCAATCTCATACAAATAAGGATCGAGTGCACATGGTTTCAACGCGTCGCGGCTGCACAAATACCATTCAGCCTCTCTAATTCCGTTTTCGTCTCTAGAATTGGCATACTTTTCATTCGCATCATCAACCGGATAGTAGTTAGCTTTGCCATTTTCTTTAACCCAATAAATTTCTAGACTACCTGTAGGAGTAGAGTGCTGTTGCATCCCTACAGAACTACTGTCTTTAGCGTCATAGGCATTTGGCTCGAAGTGAATATAAACAGCACTCAAAGAGTCAACTGCATTTAAAGTATCTCGAGCGAGGTGCTTAACTTGCTCCCTACTTAGTGGCGTGTTGGGTGTTGAGGTTTGCTTTAATACTTCAGCTACAACGGTTAGAGGGGTGTAGCTTTGTTCAATGAGCTTACTAACTCTTTCACCAGATAATTTTCCAGCATCTTGCATCGAATTGACAACGGATTGTTTCAACTCACCCTCCGTCATCTCAATTTGTTTGTCAGACAAAGACGACAAGCTAAACATAGCTAAGGCACCAAACAACAGTGCACAAACAACCACAACAAAAACAAATAAAAAGGTTACTTTAGCTTGAATGGTTTGGTCTTTTCCCAGCATTTACGGTTCCATTTAAAAAATTTCAGTCTTAACAATAGACTACCTATATCGACACGCAAAGGAAGAATTAAAGCTAAACTTATTTAATGCTTATAAAATCCAAGTTCCAGCGCTAATAAAGCGTAAGAAGTTGTTAACAAATCTTATAGTTCGGATTAGTAAGTTTTATCTATTTAGACCATTGCAAAGCTGATTTAACATAACAAAGCGGCTACAATCACTTTATTTTTTGAATAAGTATTACTAATTACTATAAAAGCAACGCTTAGTATTACTTTTTTGATAATTGAACTTTTAAACAGACAGGTGGAGTCTATAAAAATGCGTGCAGAAGGTTTTTTTAAACAGCTTCAACAAGACTTAGAACAAGTTAAAGCAGACGGCTTATTTAAGTCAGAGCGAGTGATCACATCTCAACAACAAGCTGAGATAGATGTAAACGGTGACCAGGTTATTAACTTTTGTGCCAACAACTACTTAGGTCTTGCAAACAGTGAAGAGTTAATTGCTGCTGCTCAATCGGGCTTAGAGCAGCACGGCTTTGGTGTTGCTTCTGTTCGCTTCATTTGCGGTACTCAAGATATCCACAAGCAACTTGAACAGAAGATAAGTGGCTTCCTAAAAACAGAAGACACTATTCTGTACTCTTCTTGTTTTGACGCCAATGGCGGTCTTTTCGAAACTATCCTATCTGCTGAAGATGCCATTATTTCAGATTCGTTAAACCATGCTTCAATCATCGACGGTGTGCGTTTATCAAAATGTAAGCGATATCGCTATGCCAACAACGACATGGCAGACCTTGAAAAACAGCTACAACAAGCAGATGCTGACGGCGCTCGCTTTAAGTTAATCGCAACAGATGGCGTATTCTCTATGGATGGTGTTATCTGTGACCTTAAAACCGTTTGTGATTTAGCTGACAAGTACGATGCGTTAGTCATGGTGGATGATTCACATGCTGTTGGTTTTGTTGGTGAAAATGGCCGTGGCACACATGAATACTGTGATGTAATTGACCGTGTAGACATTATTACTGGTACTTTAGGTAAAGCACTAGGCGGCGCTTCTGGTGGTTACACTTCTGGTAAAAAAGAAATTATCGACTGGTTACGCCAGCGTTCACGCCCTTATTTATTCTCTAACTCGTTAGCACCATCAATTGTGACTGCGTCGCTTAAAGTATTAGACATGCTTGAGCAAGGTAGTGAGTTGCGTGATCAGCTTTGGTCTAATGCAAATTACTTCCGTGAGCAAATGACTGAAGCTGGTTTCACTCTAGCGGGTAAAGATCACGCCATCATTCCGGTAATGTTAGGCGACGCAAAACTAGCATCAGACTTTGCTGACAAAATGTTAGAACAAGGCATTTACGTAATTGGCTTTAGTTTCCCAGTTGTACCTAAAGGTCAGGCTCGAATTCGTACGCAAATTTCTGCGGCTCATAGCCAAGAGCAGCTAGATAAAGCAATTGCAGCCTTTATCAAAGTAGGTAAAGAGTTAGGAGTTATCTCTTAATGAAAGCTTTATCAAAATTAAAGGCTGAAACCGGCATTTGGATGACCGATGCCGAAAAGCCGAAAATGGGTCACAACGACTTATTAATTAAGATCAGAAAAACCGCAATTTGCGGTACTGATATGCACATCTACAATTGGGATGACTGGGCTCAAGCAACCATTCCAGTGCCTATGGTTGTAGGCCATGAGTACGTAGGTGAAGTAGTTGACTTAGGCCAAGAAGTGAGAGGCTTCAACATCGGTGATCGCGTATCAGGTGAAGGCCACATCACTTGTGGCCACTGTCGAAACTGCCGAGCTGGACGAGTACATTTATGCCGAAATACCGTGGGTGTAGGTGTTAACAGAGAAGGTTCTTTTGCCGAGTACTTAGTTATTCCTGCTTACAATGCGTTTAAAATTCCAGATAATATTTCTGACGAGTTAGCATCTATCTTTGACCCATTTGGTAACGCCGTTCATACCGCTTTATCCTTTGATTTAGTTGGTGAAGACGTGCTGATCACAGGTGCAGGTCCAATTGGTATTATGGCTGCCGCAGTTGCTAAGCACGTAGGCGCTCGCCACGTTGTAATCACTGATATTAACCCGTACCGTTTAGAGCTAGCTGAAAAAATGGGCGCAACTCGCGCTGTAAATGTTGCAGAGCAAAAGCTTGAAGATGTGATGTCTGAATTAGGTATGACAGAAGGTTTTGACGTTGGTCTTGAAATGTCAGGCGTACCTGTTGCCTTTAACAGTATGCTGAACAACATGAACCACGGTGGCAAAATTTCTATGCTAGGTATTCCTCCATCGGACATGGCTGTAGACTGGAATCAGGTGATCTTTAAAGGCTTAGTGATTAAAGGTATTTACGGCCGTGAAATGTTTGAAACTTGGTACAAAATGGCAAGTTTAATTCAGTCTGGCTTAGATATTTCTCCTATTATCACTCATCAATTCCATATTGACGACTTCCAAAAAGGCTTCGATACCATGGGTTCTGGTCAGTCAGGAAAAGTCATCCTAAACTGGGACTAAACTGGCTATTCTGTAAAAAAAGCGCTTTAAGATATTAATATCTGGCGCTTTTTATAATTTATAACCCTAACTTTTGTTTTAAGTGTTCACTGGTTAGATGCTTAACCACATCCATTGGCTCACAAGTTTGTCCATCTTCGTTGAAGTCTATCGGACCAATCCCCTCAGCTACCTTAACAGCTTGCTGATTCAGTTCTTTATTTCGTTTACCTATCCCCATTAATGCCGCCCCCATAGACACTCGCATATTAATTGGTTCAAGCAATATTTCCTGCTCAATCTTTTTGATGATCGAACGGTAAAACTCATCATTAATCACTTTATTATTTTTCTTTGATAACTCATAAATTAGGCCATAGGCACAGCGTCGTCGCATTGGATCATCGTGTTTCAACCAGTCCTGAGCGAGCTCAAACGCTATTGGAGATTTAGCCAACGTTGCATCACAAGAGCTAAATACATGCGTTAACAATCCAATTCCCAACTCCTCTACTTGGGCTTCAGCTTGTTCCCGCGTTACTTTTTTGGGTTCATCAATCAGTAAACCTATTACTTTGGCATCATAATTATCTGTCTGCCAAAGCAGCCAAGCTAACTCATGATCCTTTTCAATCTGTTTAGCAAGTTTACGATGCACCGTCAGGCCAATTCCATAGCTAGACAGTCCAGCTGTATTGCTCATCTTTTGCCAGTTCTCTATCCCTCTTGGGTTTTGATGCTGTTGCAAAAGCTCAAAAACTTGGTCTTTGCTCATTTTCGTGCGCATAACTTACCTATTAAACGTCAACAAAAGTCTATTAGTTATAGAAGATATCGGCTGTCTCGGATAGCATCGAAGAAAAACAACAATAAAGAATAATAATTATGAAGTCTCTCAACATAGGTCCTGCATTTTTAGTTACCGCCGCATTTATTGGCCCTGGTACCGTTGTTACCGCCTCTTTGGCAGGTGCAAATTTCGGTTTTGCTTTACTTTGGGCGCTATTGTTTTCCGTTGTTGCTACCATAATTTTACAAGAAATGACTGGACGCTTGGGCATCATTACCCAACAAGGGTTAGGGGAAAATATTGTTCAACACATACATAACCCAGTTGTTAAATACCTGTCAGTATTTATTGTTGTGTCCGCCATTGTTATTGGTAATGCCGCCTACGAAGGTGGCAATATCGCTGGTGCAAGCCTAGGGTTAAACTCGTTCACGGAGCTTCAATTTAATGGTATTTCTCTATGGCCTATAATAATTGGAGTCGTGGCCTTCTTTTTACTGGCAACAGGCAGTTATAAAATCATTGAGCGTACACTGATCGCGCTTGTTTTTGTTATGGGCCTAGCTTTCCTACTCACGTTTATTTTGATCCAACCTGACTTACCTCAGTTATTTAAAGGTTTGTTTGTACCTTCATTGCCAGCTGGCTCGCTCCTGACCGTCATCGCTCTTATTGGCACTACCGTTGTCCCTTACAATTTATTTTTACATGCCAGTAGCGTAAGTAGAAAATGGTACAAGCCTGAGCATCTTACTAACGCGAAAAAAGACTTATTGGTCTCCATCTCGCTAGGTGGGTTGATCTCTTTAGCTATCGTATCAACGACGGCAATGGCTTTTTTTGGCAAAGCGGTAGAATTAAATTCGGCCGCAGATATAGCACCTGCACTGCAACCACTATTCGGCGACAAAGCTGAAGGGCTAATGGCTATTGGTTTGTTTTCCGCTGGAATTTCTTCTTCAGTAACCGCCCCGCTAGCGGCGGCATATGCATTAAGTGGTGTACTGGAAAAGAACTGGGAGCTGTCTGATTTTGGCTTCAAAGCGGTATGGATAACAATCCTAATACTCGGCGTTATACCTGCCACAATTGGCTTCAAACCAATCTCCATCATTTGGTTTGCTCAGGTTGCAAACGGTATTTTGTTACCACTGATCACTGGTTTCTTACTGTATCTGATGAACAGTAAAACGCTAGGTCAGCACAAAAATACCATACTGCAAAATATCCTTGGTTTGGTGATTTTTTCCGTCACTTTGGTGTTAAGTGGACGTTCACTTTCTTATGCCTTTGGTTTACTTTAACAACCTCAAACACATCCGATGAGATGTTACAATTAGTATAAATATTAGATAGTTAACGAGAGATTTTAAGCTTAATACGTTGAATACGTATGTAATGGATTACGGTTGCTGCAAGAGCACAATATGCTAGTAAGAAAAAACAACAGGACGTCAAATGAGATTATTATTACTCGGCTTACTGGCATTATCAGCGAACAGCTATGCCAAGCAAGTCACCGTATCATCACCGGATGGCAAACTCGTCGTAACCCTTAGCGACGAAGCTAGCCAACCTTTTTACTCTGCAACCTTCAATGACAAAAACATTATTGATAATTCATCGCTAGGCTTAGTTTTTAAACAGCAAGCAGCCTTCACAGAAGGCTTTGCAATTAAAAATAGCAAGCAAAGCTCAGTCAATGAAAGTTGGGAACAGCCTTGGGGTGAACGTCGGGTCGTTAATGATCATCACAACGAGCTTGTCGTTGCGCTAGAAAACAAAGATTTAAATTCAGCTCATTATTCTGTTCGAGTTAAAGTCTTTAACGATGGTTTTGGCTTCCGCTACGAAGTACCAAAGCAAAAGGGCTATGATGAAGTTGAGATTGTAAAAGAATCGACGGAATTTGCTCTAACCAATGCACAAAATACAACAGCATATTGGATCCCAGCTAGAGGCTGGAACCGATATGAGTACACGTATGAAGAAACACCAGTTTATCAAGCGCAACACGTTCATACTCCTGCAACGTTTAAAACGGAAGATGGTATTCACTTAAGTATCCATGAAGCGGCACTTGTTGATTACGCTGCGATGACACTAAACCAACGCCGCCCTGGTCGATACGTAGCTGACTTAACACCTTGGTACGATGGTTCAGCAGTAAAAACCAAAACTGATTTTCAATCACCTTGGCGTACCGTTCAGGTTTCTGCTGACGCCAAAGGGTTACTTAACTCAGACCTTATTCTAAATCTGAATGAACCTAATAAATTAGGTGACGTATCTTGGGTTAAGCCTGGCAAATACATTGGTATTTGGTGGGAAATGCATATCGATAAAGCTGGTTGGGGCACGACAGATCCAAACAAGCCTCATGGTGCGACGACAGACAATACTAAGAAGTATATGGACTTTGCTGCTAAATATGGCTTTGACGGCGTATTAGTAGAAGGTTGGAACCATGGCTGGGATGGTAACTGGTTCTTCAATGGTGACGTGTTTAGTTTCACTAAAAACTATCCTGACTTCGACATTAATGCTCTTAGCAAATACGGTGAAAAGCTAGGGGTTAAATTAATTGGTCACCATGAGACATCTGGTAACGTGACTAACTACCGAGACCAAATGCAAGATGCGTTAGACTTGTATCAAGGTTTAGGGGTTGAGCAGGTTAAAACTGGCTATGTTGCAGATGGTGGCAACATCAAACGTATAGACGAAAGCGGCATTGTGCGTAAAGAATGGCATGATGGCCAATTCATGGTTAATGAGTACCTTTATAACGTGATAGAAGCGGCAAAAAGAAAGATCAGCATTAATACTCATGAGCCAATTAAAGATACTGGTTTACGCCGAACTTATCCTAACTGGATTGCTCGAGAAGGTGCTAGAGGCCAAGAGTTTAATGCTTGGGGCACACCTCCGAATCCACCAGAACACCTACCAATGCTAGCATTCACTCGCATGCTTTCAGGCCCAATGGACTTTACTCCTGGGATCTTTGACATGGGCTTTAGAGGCGAAGAATTAGGTGATAAAACCAATCGTCCGCAAACAACTTTAGCAAAACAGCTGGCTTCTTACGTTACCTTATACAGCCCAATTCAAATGGCGGCAGACTTACCAGAAAACTACCTTGCTAAAAAAGATGCGTTCCAATTTATTGTCGATGTACCGACGGATTGGGAACAAAGTATTGCACTAGATGGTGAAGTTGGTGACTTTGTTGTTTTTGCCCGTAAAGAAAGAAAAACCGACCGTTATTCTGGTAACGACTGGTACTTAGGTGCGATTACCAATGAAGACGCAAGAACTATTGAAATTGATTTGGACTTTTTAGATAAAAACCAAAAGTACGAAGCTCAGATTTACCGCGATGGTGATAAAGCTGAATGGAAATACAATCCATATGACTATGTGATTGAAAAGAAAGTAGTAACCGCTAAAGATAAGTTGACTCTTAAATTGGCAACATCAGGTGGTACAGCTATCCGCTTTAAAGCGCTCTAGTCTTCTCGCTATCGAATGTCACCAGTGATCATAACCGGTGACATTCATTTCAAATACTATTCCTTAGGGAAAGTCGAATAATCTCGGATAACTCCTTCTTGCGCTGCTGACGCAATCAACTCACCTTGTTGGTTAAAGAATTGGCCTTTAACAAAGCCTCGACCACCACTAGCGCTGGTACTTTCCATATCATATAGCACCCACTCATCAACCCTAAATGGTCGATGGAACCACATAGAATGATCTATAGTTGCAACCTGCATATTAGGTTGTAGCAAACTTTTACCATGTGGGAATAATGCAGTTGGTAAGAAGTTAAAATCTGACGCATATGCAAGCAAGTATCTATGGATACGAGCTTCGTCTGGCAGACTGCCATTTGCTTTGATCCAAACCTGACGACGTGAAGACATTTTCTCCGGCTTGAACGGATTATTCAGCTGCACGTGACGAATTTCTATCGGCTTTTCACAAGCAACAATGTCATGTAAGTGTTTAGGAATTTTATCTAGGTTTTGCTGATAAAACTCATACTCCGACATTAACCCTTCAGGCCCTTGTACATTAGGCATCGCCGACTGATGGCTGTAGCCGTCTTCTTCGGTTTGAAATGATGCGGTAAGGTAGAAAATTGGCTTACCAAACTGCATTGCTCTCACTCTACGCGTGCTGAACGAGCGACCGTCTCTAATATTTTCAACATCATATACAATCGGCTTTTTATCATCGCCAGGGCGTAAAAAGTAACTATGGAAAGAGTGAACAAATCTTCCTTCCATATTATCTTTTGCCGCAATTAAAGCTTGAGCGATAACCTGACCACCAAATACTCGACCAAAGCCTAAGTTTTGGCTCTGCCCTCGGAATAGACCTTCTTCAATTTTCTCTAACTCTAGATGCTCTAATAAATCCGTCAGTACTTTACTCATGGTCTATTTACCTATGTTTGCCCAATTAATATCACTCGCCACCAGCCTTTCTTTTGCAACGTAATGCAGAATGAAGCCTGGTTGCACCAAGAAGTCATTATCTGGGTTTAAATGCATTTTTTGACCAATTCTATCTTCAGCAACGGCAAGTAGAGTCGCATTATGTTGTGCCTTAAAGTAAACAAACAATTGGGAAAATTGGATCTGTGCTACCGAATCTGGCACTTTTGTTGAAAATTGAGTATCGCCATGCAGAGTTGACATCATCTCTTGATGTAAACGACTAGAACCTGGGTCTTGCATAGAACGAACTAAGGTTTCAGCGGTAGTTGAAGAGTTACATTCAACGTTATCAGTGTACTGGTTCAACATTTCTACTTTAGTTTCATCGTTAAAGTACACACTTATATGACAATCATCAGCAACCATGTTGCTTAACTTAAGTGCACAGGTGAACGTTTGATCATCGTTGTCGCCATCTACTATGATTTTATCCGCTTCATTTACTGCAATTCGCTGTAACTCAGCATCATCAGTAAACGACTTCAATCTAGCAAACTCAACCTCAGGGTTATCAAAAAATGGATGTTCCATTTCGTCAACCACGCACAATAAAATCTTTCTAGTCTCACGTTTATTATCACCCAAGATATGACTGATCATGCGCCCCGTACGTTTTGGATGCCAACCAAAAATAATGATGTGATCATCATAATCTGAGAAGTCTCTTTCACCTGTCATTGCTTGCCTCATAATTTTACTAACTGACTGTCCTAATTTCCCCAACAATGCACCGAATAATGCCAATCCCATCGGGATCTGAACTAACGCTACCACCAATTTTCCGTAATAAGAGCTGGGGCTCATATCACCAAAACCAACAGTGCTGGTTGTAACCACGTAATAATAGAAAAACGACTCAGGGTGAACCAATTCTGATTCGCCAGCCAACGCAAGCAGAACGTAGCTCAAACCTGCATGCATTATTACTAAACCAATTATCGATGCCCAAGACACTTCGTTTAAGTGCTTGCGGATCACCCTGATTAATTTATTAAACAGCAAAGTATCTCCCCTAGTGCGCTTTTGTAGTTCGTAGCGTTGCTGTGATGTATTGTTCAATTTGTTGCTCTAGCAGCGACAAAGGCACAGAACCATTTTTTAATACCTGATAATGGAATTCTCTAATATCAAAGTTATCAGCCAAAGCTTGTTCTGTTTTTTGTCGCAATCGTTTAATTGTTAACTCACCAATTTTGTATGATAAAGCTTGCCCAGGCCACGAGATATACCTATCTACTTCCGTGTTGATATTATGCTCTGACAACGCTGAATTCTGTTTCATAAAATCAACCGCTTGCGATCTGCTCCAGCCCATAACATGCATACCTGTATCAACAACCAAACGAGCAGCACGCCACATCTCATAAGTTAGACGACCAAAATTTGAATACGGGTCTTGGTAAAAACCGGCTTCTAATCCTAACCACTCAGAGTAAAGCCCCCAGCCTTCACCAAATGCAGAGATGTAATACGAAGAACGATAAAAAGGCGTATCTTTCATTTCTCGGCTTAAAGATATTTGTAAATGGTGGCCTGGTACAGCTTCATGTAACGTCAAAGCCTCAAGTTCATACAAAGGCCTACGATCCAAAGCGTAAGTATTTACCCAGTAATAGCCCGGGTCTGTTGTCTTTGAAGGCCCAACATAACGACCCGTTGTATATTTAGGAGCGATATGATCTGGAACCGCTTGCACCCCATATGGCGTTCTAGGTAAAAACTTGAAGAATTTCGGTAATTGCGCGTCCATTTTTTTGGCAATGTAAGACGCTTCTTTTAATAACTCATCCGCGGTTTTTGGATAAAATTGAGGATCCGTTCTTAAAAAAGCTAAAAACTCAGCAAAACTGCCATCAAACTCTAACTGTTCAATAATTTGTGTCATTTCGCCACGGATGCGTTTCACTTCAGCTAAGCCAACTTTGTGGATCTGCTCGGCTGACATATCAGTAGTTGTGAAATGCTCTGCTCTATTTTGGTAAAACTTATTCCCCTCTGGAGTCTGATCAACACCTATTGTAGTTCTGGCGTTAGGGATGTACTCCTCAGTCATAAAATCTCTAAATAACTGAAATGAAGGGATCACTTTATTTTTAATAATTGCTTTTGTTTTCGCTACCACCTCAGCTTTTTGTGCCTCGGTTAAAAACCTAACTTGCTGTACTGGACCGTAAAACATACTTTGTTCAGGCTTATCAACAATAAAGCCATCAATACTCGTCTCAAACCCTTTCAGAACCACTTTCGGCTGACTGTTGCCTGCTGCTAACCCTTCTTTCATATGACTGATCTGGGTCTTGAAGTATTCCGGAAATGCCGACAGGCGGGTTAAATAATGGGTGACATCTTGTTTCGAGTTCAGTGTGGTGAAGCGAGGAATAAAACCGAGTGTTGTGTGGAAGCCCCCTTCTGCAGTAAGCGGGATTTGGTAAGCTTTAAAGCGATATTTATCAATCTCATTTTGTAACCTATGTTTTAAAATGACATGGTTAATTTGGTTTTGCTCAGATAAATCAGTAAGTTGGATCTTATCTAACTCAGCGACATGTTGTAGTCTTTGCTGGTACATTGCCTCTAAGTTAGATTTTGATAAATCTGGCATTTTGTTTGGCACTGGGTTCAAGCCATAGTAGCCAACAGACAGTGGCGAGGCTTTCATAGCAAATTGCCATACTTCCTCAGCTAACTCAGTAAAGCGCTGATCTGCAGAAGGTGCAGCCATGGCTAAAGGCGCGCATAATAGTAAAACACTAACGATAAGACGATGCATGATTAATTCCCCAAAAATTTACGCCAGCCAGACTTAGCCTTCGGCTGCTGTTTTTTGTAGTCTAATAGTTCTTGCCAGAATGGTAATAACAACTTCTCTGCGGCTTGTTGAAATTCCGGTGTCGAAGCTCCCGCTAGCACAGTTCTAGGGTGAGCTTGTTGCCAAGCAAGTGTTAACAACTGGGTTGAAAGCTGTAATATTTTCAACCATTCACTGGCTTCGACTTCTTGGTTAATCGTAGAAAATGAAGGAACAATACGCTTTAAATCATTGATTAGCTTAGTTTGAAAATTACTAAAGACCTTTTCGTCAACGTTTACTTCCAAGGTTGCATCCAACAATCGCGCTAATTCTCCTAGCGTTGGGTTTTCCGCCCAATATGAAACCAAATAATTAACAATGTCGTTACTAGTTACTGACTCGTATTGACGCAATTGCCTATCAAATTCAGAGATCCAGTTCTGTAAATGCCGTTCCAACACTCCGAGAAAAATAGCTTCTTTTGTTCTGAAATAGATATAAAGCGTGCCTTTTGCTACTTCTGCTTGATTAGCAATTTGAATTGCCGACGGTAATTCTCGTTTGCTTCCTTGCTGAAACAGCTGCTCTGCTGAATTTAAAATAGTATTAATTCGGTGTTGCTTCTGTTGTTGGCTTTTGGCCTTTTTCACTTCCATAAAAATAACTCAAGTTAAACCGGGCAATTGGAATAGATTATTACAGTAATTTCTTGACCTTAAAATAAAAGAATTTTAGTTTATCCGGGTAAATTCAATTTTTTACGTGTATGCGATCAAAAATAATAAGAATAAATAAGCATATGGAACTTGCCTGTATTGCCAAACGGTAAGTTGTGGCTACAATGCAGCACACTTATTCGGTTTATTATGTTGTTTGCCGGAGCCATTAATGAAATATCAAGACACAGTTGAACAGGCAGAAGTTAATCTGCAAAAAGCGATCGCTTTTTTAAAGCAGCATCGTTTGCCTGCCAGTCCAATAAATTATTGTGTCGCCTACGAGTACGTCGCAGGCAAAAACGCTGATCTTAAAACTCTCATAGACGAAGATATCCAGTCAGGAAAAACAATTGATAGCTTCTTGATGGAGCAAATTTACAAGCATTGTGTACTTCAGCATGACGAAACTAACGAAAAGTTATTAAATAGTGTTGATGCCATCATGAAAGGCACACGCAAGCATGCACTCAAAGCACAACGAGACTCTAGCCAATACATCAACTTGCTAGATGAAGGCTTAGTATTATTGAATGGCGATGACATCGATACGTCAAAACAAGTCATAGATAAACTATTACGTGCCACCAGCTATGCTAAGAAAACACAAAGTGTACTAGTTAAGGCTCTACAACAAGCTGAGAAGAAAACTCAAGAATTACAACAACAAGTTGACGAAATGAATGACAGTCGTCAACTCGACGCACTAACAGGTTTGTTCAACCGCTCAGTATTAAATCAAACTGTTGATCTTTGGTTGGCAAACGATACCCAAGATATTGCAGCCTTAGCTATCAATCTGGATCACTTCCGTTTGTTTAACGAGAGCTATGGCATGACCATAGGTAATGTGATCTTGTCGAAGGTTGCACAAAAAGTAAAAAGCTATGTGTCTGATTCTGGTTTACCTGTTCGCATGGCTGGAGAAGAGTTTTTAGTACTGCTCCCTGAAGCCGATTTAGTGACTGCGCAAGAAGTGGCAGAGAAAGTTCGTAATGGCGTCGAAAAGCTTCAATTTGTTAATGCCAAAAACAAACAAAAACTACCAAAAGTAACCGTGTCTATTGGCGTTTCTAAATATAATCGCCGTCTTGGGCTTGATAGTACGATAAGCAAAGCAAGCTCAGCATTGCAAATGGCAAAAGCTACGGGCCGCAACCGAGTCTATACTGACAAAAGTTAAGCTATATCAACCGCCAGTCCTTGGTTTTAAACAAGCAATTTTGTAAACTAGACTTATCTCAACTAAGGCTTTAGCTATCATGAAATCAGAAAACGGTTCAGACAACCAAACTCACTTTGGTTTTCAAAATGTCGACTCCAATAAAAAAGAGAAATTAGTAGCAGACGTATTCCACTCTGTTGCGGCAAAATATGACATTATGAATGACGTTATGTCATTTGGCGTCCACCGTCTTTGGAAACGTTTCACTATTGATGCTAGTAACGTTAGACCGGGCCATAAAATTCTAGATTTAGCTGGCGGCACAGGCGATTTAACTCGTAAGTTTAGTGAAGCCGTTGGTGAAAAAGGCCAAGTTGTGTTAGCCGATATCAATGACTCTATGATCAAAGTTGGCCGTGAAAAATTACGCAACCTCGGTGCTGTTGGCAATATTGAATACGTACAAGCCAACGCTCAACACCTACCTTTTGCTGAAAATACATTTGATATTGTTACTATCGCCTTTGGCCTACGTAATGTAACGGATAAAGATGAAGCGTTACGCTCAATCTACCGTGTCCTTAAACCAGGCGGTCGCTTGTTAGTTCTTGAGTTCTCAAAACCTGAGCAAGAATGGTTAAACAAAGCTTACGACTTCTATTCGTTTAAGATCTTACCTGAAATGGGTGGTTTGATAGCAAATGATAAAGATAGCTATCAATATTTGTCAGAGTCCATTCGCATGCACCCGGATCAAGAAACCTTAAAGGGCATGATGGAACAAGCGGGATTTGATCAAGTAGAATACACCAATATGACAGGCGGCATCGTTGCCTTGCACAAAGGTTTCAAGTTTTGATTTTACTGCAACAGCTAGCGCACTCTGTTATCGAGCCCTTGCTCAACAGTCTGTTAAAAGACGATGCTAGTGCACAAGAAAAGCTAAACAAGCTAGATAACAAAAGCTTTGCTGTGCAGTTAACTAACTTATCTATACAACTTAAGTTAAGCGTAAATAACGGCAACTTGTCCCTATCCAATAATTTAGAAGGGGCTGATTGCACTGTTATCACTAGCACTGATCAGCTCAAGCAGTTATCAGATGCCTCTCAACTGACCAAATTAATCCGTCAAGAAAAACTCGAATTAGAAGGTGACTTGGCTATTGCCCAAGGCTTCTCAGCCCTTCTGATGGATAACAATATTGACTGGCAAAAAGCCCTAGCCAAATACGTTGGCGATGGCATGGCCTATCGAATTGTAGAAAAGGTTGAATACCTTGCGCGTTTATTCAACAACAAATCAACGGATGCCAACTACACCTTGTCTTCACTGATGACAGATGAATTGAAGGTCGCACCTACCGCCGCTGAAGTGGCAGACTTCTCAACTCAAGTTGATGATATTTCGGCACAAGTCGATCGCTTGTCATCACAACTAACGCAATTAAGGAATGCTTAGTGTTAACAAGTATTCGTCGTTTAGGCCAAATCGTTCACATCTTTTTTTATTATAAAATTCATCAGTTGATACCTCAGCAGCTACGACCTTGGTATTTCAATTTATTGATAAATTTGATGTTTTGGTACCCGACAGCAACTAAGTCAAACAGCAAAGGCAAAAACCTAAAAATTGGCCTAGAGAAGCTAGGTCCTGTTTGGATCAAGTTTGGTCAAATGTTATCAACTCGAAAAGATTTGTTAACAGAAGATCTGAGTAACGAGCTGAGCAAGCTCCAAGACAAGATTAGTCCATTTCCAGGCAACCAAGCGGAAAGTTTGATTAAGCAAGAGTTAGCGCTTAACAACATAGATGAACTTTTTGTTAGTTTTGAGCAAGAACCTATTGCTACCGCGTCAATTGCTCAAGTGCATGGTGCCAAGCTAACTGTTGATGGAATAGTCAAAGATGTCGTCGTAAAAGTGATCAGGCCAAACATTAAAGGTCAGATTAAAGCCGATCTTAGTTTAATGCATTTGGCAGCAAGCTGGGCTGAAAAAAGCGTATCTGAAAGTCAAAGATTCAGACCTGTTGAAGTCGTAAAAGAATACGAAGCAACAATCTTAAATGAGCTGAACTTAGCCGTTGAAGCAAGCAACGGTATACAGCTTAGAAACAACTTCCTAGATTCCGACGACTTGTATATTCCAGAGATTTACCAAGACTACAGCACTACCAAAGTATTGGTGATGGAACGCATTGACGGCATACCAGTTTCAGATATTGAACAAATTAAGCAGCAGGGTTCAGATCTCAAGAAGCTAGCGGAAAGAGGCGTAAGACTGTTCTTCACTCAAGTATTTAGGGACAGCTTTTTCCATGCTGACATGCATCCGGGCAATATTTTCATAGCCAAAGAGCGACCTGAGGATCCTAAGTACATAGGTATCGATTTTGGTATCATTGGCACTCTCAATTCTGAAGATAAACGATACTTAGCAGAAAACTTCGTCGCTTTTTTCAATCGCGACTATTTAAAAGTAGCACAATTGCACGTTCAATCGGGCTGGGTACCTAACCACGTTAATGTTGAACAATTTGAAATGGCGATCCGCGCCGTATGTGACCCTATTTTTAACAAGCCACTAGAAGAGATTTCTTTTGCACAAGTTTTAATTGGCTTATTTGATACTGCTCGTCAGTTTGAAATGCAGGTTCAACCTCAGCTCGTATTATTACAAAAAACCTTATTGTATGTAGAAGGGTTAGGTCGCCAGTTATATCCACAACTCGATTTATGGGATACGGCAAAGCCATTTCTAGAAAATTGGGTGAACGAACAAATTGGTTTTAAAGCTTTTGTCAGTAAAACTAAGCAAAACTTCCCGTATTGGCTTGAACAAGCACCACAAATTCCAGAGTTAGTGCATTCGAGCTTAACGACGGTAAACAAGTTACCGGTCTATAAACAAGAACTAATAGATGAATATAAGAGTCTGCAAAAGCAGCATCAGAGCTTCCTAATAAAACTAAGTAGTTTAGGTATGAGCTTATTGACCTTGTTATTAGTCTTATTGTTTGCAGATTTATCTAATGGCTATTGGCTAGCAGTAGCCTACTTAAGCCCTATTTGCGCAAGTTACTCATTAATAAAGCTGATCAGTCGTAAGTAGATATGTTGGTATAGTGGCTTGCCTGTAAGCCACTAAAAAACGGCGACTATAAAAAGCCATAGTGTCCTTCGAAGCGAATAGTAATACCGCGGTCACGAACAAAACTATCTCTAAAATTACCCGCGCCTATAGCCATAAAATCATCTGGATCATCTCTAGTAAACTCAATAAAAGGTTCTATTTCAAAGTAGATCCAACTGCGCAGAGCATTAAATCGGTATCGAGTACTAAACCTACGAGTGTAAGCCTCTAACTGACCATGTAATTCGACTTCTCCCGCTGAAGAAATACCAGTGATCAGTGCTTTTTTTTGACCTAACGACTTAATGTTAAACACACCCCAACGAAACTTTGGATCATCAAATGATTGCCTATTTTGTAGAGATACATCAAAACGCATTTCTGAGCTATCAGAAAGTTTGTAGCCAGTGTCAAATAACACCCTAGCTCCCCAGCCATCGCTAGCGTAATACTCTATTGCTGGTGAAACATTGAACGTGACTTTATCGTTTAATAATTTTTCTCGGTATACCCAGCTAGACCTTGCATAAAGCTGTCTATCACCAATACCAATACGATGAGAAACACGGGTATTTTCACCTTTAGAAGATAGAAACTGGATTGCTGCGCCAAGTGAGTTTTGGCTCAAACGAAAGGCTTCTGGTCTAACCGATTCGTAGGGTAACGTTTGGAAGTCATCATCTTCGCCATCCGATAAGATTCAATTCTACTTTATTTTTTAGGTTGGGTAGTTTGGCTTTTACTTGAAACTTAACTGGAAAGTTATCACTATCAAACAGCTCGCCGGATCTCGGTTCCCAAGCAAAAACGACGTGGCCCCAAGCCTTTGCGTGATTCTTGCCTGACTCATCATCAGCAAAATAACTATCGACAGTATTGGCAGTCCAATCCATACCTTGGCCAATTGCTTCCATCACAGAATTGACGTCGACAAAGAGGATTTTTAAACCGCTCTTCTTCCAGCTTATGTTCAATAGCCTCCAATTCTGCTAGTTGCTTTTGTGCAGCTTGCCTTTGTTGCTCCGACAAACCTTGTTCATCACATTCAGACAAGAGCTGCTTTTTCTGCTGGCGAATTTGGTCTAAAGCCACTTGCACGGATTTACACTCCAACTCCTTTGGTATTGGCGTGTCATTAGGGTCAGACTCAGCAAACACTCGGCAACTGCAGGCCTACAACGAACAAAGCTATAACCAGTGTTGTGTATTTTCCCATTTACTGCGTCCTTCTCAATCTCATGCTAAGTCCGTGTATAAGATATGTTCTTTAGCAGAATAAAACTCTATACTAACCCCATCTAAATTAAAACAGAGAATAAACATGGGTTTTTGGTGGCATTAGCCTTTGGCAACTATTAATAATTTTAGTCATAGTTATCTTATTATTTGGCACAAAAGGTTTAAAAAACTTAGGTTCGGATTCTTGGTTCGGCAATAAAAGGCTTTAAAGAATCAGTGTCTAACGACCAAGACAAAACATTGGAAAACAAAGCAGAGCAAGCAAACGACGCTGACTTTGCTGAAACCAAACAAAAAGACGCAAACAAAGACTAATTCGCTATGGGATTTTGGGAATTTGTCGTGATCGCCGTGGTGGCGACAATTGTTTTAGGCCCTGGACAAACTGCCAGGCGCAATTCGCAGTATTACACGGGTCAAGCGTCAAGTGAGCCAGATGTACCAAGGCTTCACCAGTGAGATCAATGAACAGCTGCGTGTCCACGAGTTGCACGAAAATCTAAAAAAGGCGGAACAACAAGGGTTAGATAACCTATCTCCTGAACTACAGCGTTCTGTTGACGAATTAAAACAAGCCGCCGCAAGTGTGACTCCACCAAGTACCGAAAATAAACCAAACATCAAGAAAGATGACAACTAATCAACTGCCAATCGTAGAACCATTTAATTGAGCTAAGACAAAGGCTAATTAGAGCCGTTGTGGCCACCTTGGTGGTATTTGCCGCCCTAGCCTATTTTGCTAATGACATTTACGGACAAATAGCACAACCACTTATGGAAGTATTGCCAGTAGGCACTAGCATGATCGCAACTGATGTAGCTGCGCCATTCTTTGCTCCCATTTAAGCTAGCCTTTATGCTATCTATTGTTATAGCCTTTCCGTATATTCTTCACCAAGTTTGGGGCTTTATTGCACCGGGACTTTACAAGCATGAAAAGAAGTTTGCTGTACCTATCTTAGCTAGCTCTGTATTGTTATTTTTATGCTGGTATCGGGTTCGCTTATTTTGTCGTCTTCCCATTAGTATTTGCTTTTTTCACTAGCGTTGGACCGGAACAGATCACCATTGCCACTGACATAAGCAGTTATTTAGATTTTGTATTAAAGCATTTCATTGCTTTTGGTTTGGCCTTTGAAGTGCCCGTTGTGGTGTTTATTTTATGCTGGGCTGGTGTTACTAATATTGAAAAGTTGAAGCAAAAGCGACCTTACATCATAGTAGGCGCATTTGTCGCGGGTATGCTACTTACCCCACCAGACGTTATTAGCCAAACGCTATTGGCGATCCCTATTTGGATGTTATTTGAACTCGGTTTATTGATGTCAATTGCCGTAAATAAACCTAGCGGAGAGAAAAAGAAATGAAATATTTATCACTGTTGTTAACTTTACTTCCTTTAGCAACATTTTCAGCCCAATCATCAACATTAGAGCAAGAATTTAATAAATGTAAGGCGATCACTGATAGCGACTTAAAACGTTTGATTTGCTATGACGCAATTAACTTATCTACTACAGTAACAAGCCAGCCTGCAGTTAAAGCTCAAACAACGACAGCCGAACCTGTTGCTATTGCTCCTGTTGTGTCAAAACCGCAAATAACAGCACAGAATAACCTATCAGCTAAAGAAGAAAGATTTGGCTTAAAAGAAGTACGCGAAAAAAGAGAAGCTGAGTCAATTAAAGCTAAGGTTAGCAAGGTGAAAAAGGGAAATTATGGCAAACTGACGATTTATTTAGACGTTGGGCAAGTGTGGAAACAAAACGATTCTACTTCTATTCGCGTTAAAGCGAATGATGTTGTTATTATCAAACAAGCAGCTTTCAATTCATATTTAATGAATAAACAAGGCTCTAGCCGCTCGATGAGAGTGAAAAGACTTAAATAACGACCCGATAAACAGCGCACTGTAAATTCCTTTAAAGTGCGCTAAAGCTCCAATAAGGCACTGATAAGTGGTAAAAAGTATAGCTCTGCTGATATTTATACTGATTAATCTGTTTGCTCAGGCTAACAGTAGTGCCCCAACAACTAGCAGTAATACAACTTTTAACTCTTTTACTGCAGAGCTGAATCAAGCTGTTATACCTGTAGCTAATACAGTCTCCAGCGAAAACAGCGACGAAATACTATTAGCCGTTATAGTTGGCGCAGTCACCATCTCGGCCTTAGCTTTATTGTTATTGTTTGTATTCAGTAAAGACTTATTTTTACTTACCGATGGTTTGTTACTTTTATCCGCATTGGCGCTAACAATAGCTATTTTTAGCTTAGCGCTAGGTTGGCAAGTTAGCATTTTCACTTGTCTCTTGGTCTTGATCAGTACGGCATCAACCTTAAAAAACCAAGACTTACTCTTTTATCAAGCTTGGTTACAATTTGCATTTAAAGGCTTAGCAGCGCTTAGTCTTGTAGCCATGCTGGTTTCTTTATTCATCAGTCTAAATAGTAATTTAATCGTTCTAGCTTCCCTGCTTTGTTTAGCTACTTTGTGCCAAGCTACTAGCGTATTGACGCAATGGAAAAATGACTTACCGCAACGAAAGTTCGTCAACCTTGGTATCTTGATCATCTTATTCAATAGCACGTTAGCCATTTGCCACTTGGCTAATGTTATCGTTTTACCCTTATCTGAAATAACTTTATTGCAGATCAGCATACTCACCTATCTTGGTTTTATACTATTTGAAACCGCCAAATCACATTATTTAACCTTAAATGACTTTCCGGCTTCAGCCGAAGCCCACGAAGACCAGCAGTTACAGCTTTCTGGACAAATGTTAGAGCTGCAGTTTGCACTAAAAGAGTTACAAGAAAAAAATGAGCAGCTAGAGAAGCTCAATACGTTAGATGAACTCTCAGGTATTCATAATAGAAGGCATTTTGATAAACGATTACAAGCCGAACTTAGGCGCTGTCGTCGTGAGTTAGTACCGCTCTCTCTTATCATGTTCGATATCGACCATTTTAAGAAGTTTAATGACTCCTATGGCCATATTGCAGGGGATGAAGTGATTAGGACAGTCGCATTAACCTCGTCACAGCAGCTTAACCGAGACTCGGACGAAATATTCAGATACGGCGGTGAAGAGTACGCGATCATACTACCTAATACTGACTTAGAGGGTGCTATGTTTATCGCAGAAAAAGTCAGAACAGCGGTTGCTAATACTCAGATTAACTGCAACGGCCAAACGCTGAATTGTACAGTCAGTTTAGGTGTGTGCTGTCATCTTTCTGAACAAGCAATGCAAGCAAAAGATTTTATCGAGCGAGCGGATAAAGCGTTATACCAATCGAAACAGAACGGTAGAAATCAAGCCGCTCATTACAACCAATAGAGGAATTTTTCGTGGCCCATCATGATATTGGCGCATTCCCTTACACTCGCATGCGCAGAATGAGAAGAAGCGAGTTTTCAAGAAGACTGATGCAAGAGCATACTCTTAGCACCAATGACCTTATTTATCCTATGTTTGTTCTTGCAGGCGAAAATAGAAAAGAGCAAGTTGCGTCCATGCCTGGTGTTGAGCGCATGTCTATCGACTTGTTACTTGAAGAAGCAAAAGAGCTAGTTGAACTTGGTATTCCAGCCATTGCAATTTTCCCTGTAACACCGCAGGAAAATAAGTCAGAACTAGCAGAAGAAGCATATAACCCAGAAGGTTTAGCTCAGCGTGCCGTTCGTGCACTAAAGCAACACTTCCCTGAGCTAGGTGTGATCACCGATGTTGCACTAGATCCGTTCACCATTCATGGCCAAGATGGCATTATAGACGAAAACGGTTATGTGATTAACGATATAACTACTGAGATCCTTGTTAAACAAGCGTTATCTCATGCTGAAGCTGGTGCTGATATAGTGGCACCTTCTGATATGATGGATGGCAGAATTGGTGAAATTAGAGATGCGCTTGAAGCATCAGGACACCACAACACTTCGATCCTCGCTTACTCAGCCAAATACGCTTCAAGCTATTACGGTCCATTTAGGGATGCTGTCGGCTCTGCTGGTAATTTAAAGGGGGCAGATAAGAAGAACTACCAAATGGATCCAGCCAATGCTGACGAAGCTTTAAGAGAAATCGCATTGGATTTAGATGAAGGTGCAGACATGGTTATGGTAAAACCAGGTATGCCTTATTTAGATATAGTCAAAGCGGTAAAAGACACCTACAAAGTGCCTACCTTTGCCTATCAAGTAAGTGGCGAATATGCGATGCACATGGCCGCAATTGAAAACGGTTGGTTAGCTCGAGAAGCGATTATCATGGAGTCATTATTAGCGTTTAAACGTGCTGGTGCGGATGGTATTTTGACTTACTTTGCTAAAGAAGCGGCTCAGTACTTAAACGCTAAATAAGCCGCTAGCTCTTCAAACATAGCTGTAATTTAATAATGAATTACAGCTATTTTACTTCTAATAACCAACCATGCTCGGCTTGCAGTTCAGACTCTTGACTTAACTCTGCTTGCGTTAATGGATTCATTTCAGTCCAGCCCGTTGGTAAAGTTAATGCTAAACTTTCACCACTTACCTCTACTTTTACTTCTGGCAATGCCTCATCAGCACGACGCATCGATAGGATCACAGCCAAGCGTAAAATTCTAACTAAACGACAAGCTAATAATACTGAGGTAGTACTCTGCTTAGATAACTCTATCTGATTAATGCGATCTTTGTGACTACCAACTAAAGCAACTAATAGCTTTTTCTGAGCGGAAGTAAAGCCTGGTAAGTTAGTATTAGTAAGGATATAAGAACCGTGGAGCTGCTGATCTTTATAAGCAACTTGCAAACCAACTTCATGCACTAGCGCAGCAGAACGTAAAATGCCAATAGCTTCAAACTGCTCTAAGTTCCACTGACCATCAACTTGTCGAGCGATATTAGAACATAGCTCAGCAACACGATTAGCATGATCTACGTCTACGTGATAGCGAGTCATCACACTCATCAAGGTTCTTTCCCTAACATTCTGCTCTGTTAGTTCAGGTAACATTGAATACAGCAAGCCTTCTCGCAAAGCGCCACCAGCTAATGTCATTCCAGTTAAGTTTAACTGCCTGAAAATGGCAATTAAGATAGCAACGCCACTTGGGAAAACAAGTTTTCTTTCTTGTGCTAAACCTGGAATGTTAAGCCTATCAATGGAACCATAGGTAATGGCCTGCTGCATTATAGAGATCAAACGACCAAGGTTAATGATCTCGTCAAAGCCTTGATGCATTAGTATTTCTTGAATAGCTTGAACCGTACCTGACGCACCGACTTCCTCTTGCCAGTCAAAATCTTTGTATAAATCACGGACTTTCGATATTTCTTGCTCTGCGGCAGCAATCGCATCCATGAAGTTAGACTCTGTTAGTTGACCATCAGGGAAGTAATTTTCTAAGTAAGTCACACACCCAACATTCAGGCTATTGCTTACTTTAGGTTCGTTCGCCTCTCCCGCAACTAGTTCCGTACTAGCGCCACCAATGTCGACAACTAAACGACGAACTTTGCTACTTGAAGTGTACGCGACACCTTGGTAGATAGTATTGGCTTCTTGCAGGCCAGAAATAATATTTATTTTGTTACCTAAAATGCTTTGTGCTTTGGTAATAAACACATCAACATTGGTAGCAAGTCTTAACGTTGCGGTACCAGCAATACGCAAGTTTTTTGCCGGTATATCCTGTAGGCGCTCAGCAAAAAGGTTAAGACATTCCCAACCCCTTTGCATTGCTTCTTGAGACAAGACATTATTTTTGTCTAATCCAGACGCCAATCGAACTTTCCTTTTAACACGACCTATAACTTGAACACTGCCAGCGATCACTTGAACTATCATCATATGAAAGCTATTAGACCCCAAATCAATGATGGCGTAACTGTCGTTATTGTTCATCCAGACTTTCCAAACCTAGTTATTTCTGCGACGCTGTCCGTGGTGATGTCTGCGCTTTTGATATCTAGGTTTAGGTATATCGTCTAATAAAGCATCGGCATCATAATGACTGACAGGGATTGAGTGACTTATGTACTCTTCAATTGCAGGTAAGTTATAAACATAAGACTCACAAGCAAAACTGATTGCATGACCGCTTGCACCTGCACGACCTGTACGGCCAATACGGTGTACATAGTCCTCTCTGTCATCAGGTAAATCGAAATTATAAACGTGTGTCACTTCAGGAATATGAAGACCACGAGCAGCAACGTCTGTGGCTACCAAGAAATCTAAGTCACCTTTGGCAAACGATTCTAAAATATTCAAACGTTTACGTTGATTAACATCACCGGTTAATAGACCAACGCGGTGTTTATCCGCCTTCATCCAGTTATAAACTTTTTCACAGGCGTGTTTGGTGTTGGTAAACACTATTGCTTTATCTGGCCAATCTTCTTCGATTAGCGTTAGCAATAATTTAATTTTGTGATCAGTTTCAGGATAAAACAGTTCTTCTTGAATACGGTGACCTGTCATTTGTTCAGGTTCTGCCTGAATATGAGTAGGCTCGTTCATATGTTCAAACGCTAGCTCTTTTACTTTAAAGCTCATCGTTGCTGAAAAGATCAGGTTTAGGCGTTTTGAGCTATCAGGCATTTTGTTAAATAAATAACGAATATCTTTGATAAAGCCCAAATCGAACATTCTATCGGCTTCGTCCAATACGACCGCTTCGATATTATCTAACTGAAATACGCCTTGTTTAAGGTAATCGATAATACGGCCTGTAGTACCAATAATTAAATCAACGCCTTTATCTAGCTGTTGGCGTTGAGTTTCATAACCTTCGCCCCCATAAACTAACCCTAAGGTCAATCCAGAAGACTCAGCAAATGCTAATGCGTCTTTGTGAATTTGGATAGCTAGCTCTCGGGTTGGCGCTAAAATAATAGCTCTGGGCTGGCCATTAGCGTTTTGATTTTGTAACAGTCGATTAAATGTGGCTGTTAAAAAGGCGATGGTTTTTCCTGTACCGGTTTGAGCTTGTCCTGCAATATCGGCACCGCTCTGAATTAACGGCATGCACATAGCTTGAATTGGCGTACAGTGAACGAAGTTTGAATTTTCTAAGGCTTTCAATACATCAGCATGAATTGCAAAGTCAGAAAATTTTGTATCTGTTAAATGTGTCTTTGTCATAGCGGATAAGAATAACCTTAACCCTTGCAATAAGAAACAGTTAATTCAACAATAGCAGTATAAAATTCATTATTTAGTGGAGATCTCAATGAGCGATAAAATTGTAGCTGTAACAGATGACAGCTTTGAAGAAGTAATCGGTGGCGACAAACCTGTATTAGTAGACTTTTGGGCTGAGTGGTGTGGACCTTGTAAAATGATCGCACCTATTCTAGATGAAGTTGCAGAAGAAATGTCTGACTCAGTAACAATTGCAAAGTTAAACATTGACCAAAACTCAGACACCCCACCTAAATTTGGTGTTCGTGGTATCCCAACGTTACTGTTATTCAAAAATGGTGCGGTTGCAGCAACTAAAGTTGGTGCATTAAGCAAAACTCAATTAGTTGAGTTTTTAAACGAAAATATCTAATCGTTTAAAGCCATTAATAAAGAGTCGACCAAGTCGGCTCTTTTTTGTTTCTCCCATGGCACAGCAGTACCCACACCCCAAATTGGTCCAGGCCAAGCCTCATCATTTTCAGATCTAGCAACAACATGCCAATGTAGTTGAGCAACAACATTGCCTAAGTTCGCAACATTAATTTTCTTACAACCTGTCACTTGCTGCAAAGCTTTTGCGACTTTAGAGCTCTCTGCCATCAACAAAGATTGTTGTGTTTCTGTCAACTCATGGACTTCTGTTAATTCAGCAACTTTTGGCAACAGTACTAACCACGGATAACGCTGATCATTCTGCAATCTAACTTGGCACAAATCCAACTCGGTTATCAGTATCGAGTCTCTCTCAATTCTTGGGTCTACTGCAAACATTAATAAGCCTTTTTACGTTCGTCCTCTGTGGCTAAGTGTAACAATTACCTAATACCAATTCACCTAGCTGTTTATTTTAAGATCTAGATCAATTTAGCCGTACTCAGAAGCACTATTATTGAAGTGGTTATTTTGCGAGCAAAAATAAAATTGGCACAACAAGGAGACAACGGTGACTAAGGTTATTAACAAGTGGCCAGCTTGGTTTGACATGATACAAGGCATAACTGGACTAATTTTAGTCGTCTTTATGTGGACACATATGTTCATGGTCTCCAGTATCTTACTTGGTAAAGATGCCATGTATTTCGTCACTAAAATGTTTGAAGGGGAGCCCTTATTTGGCAAACCTTACCCTATTTTAGTCAGTTTATTTGCTACATTTATTTTTGCTCTAGTCATAGTCCATGCCTTGATAGCTATGCGTAAATTTCCATCCTCTTACCAAGAGTACCGGGTTCTTAATCAACACGTTATGGGCTTAAGGCACCCAGATACTTGGCTCTGGTATATCCAAGTAGTCACCGGTTTTTTGTTATTTTTCTTAGTTTCAATCCATCTCTACCAACTCATGGTTAATCCATCTGACATAGGGCCTTACGCTTCTTCAGATCGAGTCTGGTCAGGAAATATGTGGCCGCTTTATCTAGTCTTACTATTTGTAGTCGAACTTCACGCTGGAATTGGCTTTTACCGGTTACTAGTGAAGTGGGGTATTTTTTTCGAACAAGATCCGAAAAAGTCTAGAAAGCGACTGCAAACAATTAAATGGGCATTGACAATATTCTTCTTATTGCTAGGCCTACTCACTCTATCCGCTTACATCAAAATAGGCATAGAGCATGCCGACAAAGTTGGTGAACGATACCAGCCGAACCACACCATTAGCTCTTAGCAAACAAGGAAATAATATGCGAATAATTCATTCTGATGCGTTGATCATTGGCGGTGGTTTAGCAGGCCTAAGAGCCGCTATTGGTATTAAAAGACAGGGACATGAAGTCATAGTGCTGAGTTTGTGTCCGCCAAAACGTTCTCATTCAGCTGCGGCTCAAGGTGGCATGCAAGCTAGTTTAGGCAATACAGTTAAAGGGCATGGCGATAACGAAGATATACACTTTCAAGATACTGTAAAAGGTAGCGACTGGGGAGCCGACCAAGATGTTGTTCGCATGTTTGTCGATACAGCGCCAAAAGCGGTAAGGGAACTCGCGGCTTGGGGCGTTCCTTGGAATCGAGTACAAAAAGGAACCAAACAAAGTGTCATTGATGGCAAAGCAGTAACGCTGGAAGAAGATGACCGAGCCCATGGCTTGATAACCGCTAGGAATTTTGGCGGCACTAAAAAGTGGCGAACCGCGTATGTCTCAGATGGTACTGGACATTCGATGTTATATACCATGAGTAATCAGGCCATTGCGGAACAAATACCAGTACATGAAAGAATGGAAGCAATATCCCTGATCCATGATGACAACAGATGTATGGGCGCAATTGTACGGGATTTAAAAAATGGCGAACTTATTTGTTACGTGGCAAAAGCAACTTGTATTGCCACAGGTGGTTTTGGCCGCATTTATCGCAATACCACCAATGCCATTATCAACGAAGGAGTTGGCGCAGCTATCGCACTGAATACGGGTATTGCTAGATTAGGTAACATGGAAGCCGTTCAGTTTCATCCCACCGCTATTTTCCCCGCTGGCATTTTAGTTACAGAGGGCTGCCGTGGTGACGGCGGTTTATTACTTGATAAAGATCTACACAGGTTTATGCCTGACTACGAACCTGAAAAAAAAGAGCTGGCATCAAGAGATGTCGTGTCGCGTTGGATGGAAACACACATCGCCAAAGGAAAAGGCGTAAAGTCTCGATTTGGTGACCACTTATGGCTTGATATTCGCCTATTAGGCGAACAACATATCAATACGAAGTTACGAGAAGTTAAAGAGATCTGCCAATACTTTTTGGGCATAGATCCTACTAAAGAATTGATCCCTGTCAGACCAGCACAACACTATTCTATGGGGGGAGTTAGAACTAATTATAAGGGTCAGGCAGATAACTTACTCGGTCTTTTCGCGGTTGGTGAAGCTGCGTGCTGGGATATGCACGGCTTTAACCGACTTGGAGGTAACTCTGTTGCAGAAACCGTCGTCGGCGGCATGATAGTGGGTGAATACATGTCTGAATTTCTCGCTAGCGAACAATCGAACATGCAACTCGACACTAACTTGCTCAAACAAGCTTGGCAGCAACAAGTCGATTATTTATCAAGTTTCAATGATCCTGACAATAACGAAAACCCCTTCACTATTGTGCGCGAGATGCAGCAAATTATGTCAACAAAGGTCGGTATTTTTAGGAATAATGACGAACTTAGTAGTGCCGTCGAGCAACTAAAATCTCTTAGAAAAAGAGCAAAAAACATCACTGTTAAATCAAATATCCAAAGCGCTAACCCTGAACTAGTCGCCGCTTATCGCGTTAATATGATGCTAAAACTTTGCCTATGCGTTGCACAAGGAGCGCTAAATAGAACGGAAAGTCGTGGCGCTCACTTTCGCGAAGACTATCCACTGAGAAATGATAAAGACTGGCTGAGTAGAACCTTGGTTCAGTGGCCAAACGACAATGATGAACTGCCTCAATTTTTCTACCAGCCGTTAGATATTAATAAGATGGAAATGCCGCCGCAATGGCGAGGTTATGGTAGCAAAGACAGAATTGAACACTCAGATACAGAGACTAGGCAAAGGTTTGTCGATAAGACAAAATCGGAATTATCGAACAAAACAGCGGTGCAAGAAAAGTTAAACCCTTACAAACATTTACTCCCTAAAGCTTTGCAGGGTGACAATGAACGACTTAACTTTACGGAATAGGACAAGGTTGTAATGAATAACAAACAGATCATTGAAGTAACAGAAATTGCGACAGCCAGAGTCTTGACATTTAACATCTTTCGTCATAATCCATCAGACCCTATGTCGACACCGCATATCCAAACTTATCAGCTCGAAGAAGCAGACACTATGACCTTGTTTATTGCTTTAAATGAGATTAGGGAAAATCAAGACCCGAGCTTACAGTTTGATTTCGTATGTAGAGCGGGTATTTGCGGTAGCTGTGCGATGTTAATAAATGGCAAGCCTAATCTGGCTTGCCGCACTTTAACCAAAGACTTACCTGAGGTGATTAACCTCGCTCCCCTGCCAGGTTTTGAACTGATTGGTGACCTCTCTGTCAATACTGGTAAATGGATGAGAAATATGTCGGAGAGTTTAGAGACTTGGATCCACAAACAAGAGCCGCTCATTGATCTAAGTAAATTAGAGCAAAAGATGGAGCCAGAAACAGCAGACAAAATCTATGAGTTAGAAAGATGTATCGAGTGTGGCTGTTGTATTGCGGCGTGTGGGACAGCTCAGTTAAAACCAAACTTTGTAGGTGCTGTAGGCATTAACCAGTTAGCCAGATTTAAAATAGACCCAAGAGACGAAAGGGAAGATGCGGACTTCTATCACCTAATAGGTAGTGAGGATGGCGTTTTTGGTTGTATGACGCTATTGGGGTGTGACGATATGTGTCCAAAAGAACTGCCGCTTGCACAACAGATAGCTTATATGCGAAGAAAAATGTTACAAGCGTGAATGTGTAGGGTATCTATCTCGTATTCGCTCTGCCGTAATAACCATGGTAGCTATAAGAGCCATACCCTCTCTTTTCTTTAACTTTATTGAGGATCACTCCGCCGACTTTTACTTCAGCTTGTTGCAACTCTTCCAGTACACCAGCTAACTCATCCACATTTGCTTTTTGCGAGTCAACAATTAAGTACACGCTATCGACATACTTAGAAACAACAAAGGCATCGCTTACCGACATAATAGGCGGACACTCCAGCAGTATCCGTTGGTAATTCTTCTTCAAACCACTGAGTAAACCGCCAAATCTTTTGTGCTGTAAAAACGCCAGTGGATTTTTAGGTATATGACCTGATGTAATGATGTCGAATTTTTTATCTTCCGACTTAATCACCGCGTCTTTTAGCGAATGACTGTGAACAATTAAGTTAGTTAACCCAGGACGTTCCGTATCTTCTTTCAACGCTTTAGCAATTGACGGATACCTAAGATCAGCATCGATTAATAAAGTTGTACCGACTTCTGCAAAACATTTTGATAATTGAAATGCCAGCGTAGATTTACCATCATTGGGTGATATTGAGGTTATTGCGATGACTTCATGCTTAGCTCGTTCTTTGTCCAGTAAAATCGACGTCCTGATGGTTCGAACAGCCTCTAAAAATTTAATATGCTTTTTTTCGTCTATTTTGGTGATCACACCTTTAGATACTTTCGTTACTTTCGGGATTGCGCCGATGATCCTTGTATCGAATCTAGCCGCTACCTTTTTGAATTTAATGATCTTATTACCCATCACAAAATCAAGTAGGACAATTATGCAACCTACTAACAAACTCGCTATAAAAGATAAGATAAATAATGTTTTGCGATTAGGCTTAACTGGCGTTTTCGCCACTTCTGCGGACTCAATCAAAATGCTGTTTGATGCATCAGTTAAGTCTTGCATAAGCTCTGATTCAGTCTGCTTTTTTACCAAGCTTTCATAAAGTGCTAAATTAGCGTCAAACTCCTTTTTCAGTTTTTCATAATCAAACTCAATGATCCCCAACTGATTTAAGCGCAAGGTTAATTTTTCTATTTCATCATCAAAGAATTTAACCTGTTGTTGCTGAATATCTAGCTGTTTATCAACCTTGCCAACTTGCTCGTCCACCAGCTTATTTAAGTCCAATAATGAAGTATTCAATAACTCTTGTGCAGCAATATATTTAGGGTGTTTGGGGCCATACCTCAACTTTGTTTCTGCAAATTTTTGGCGCAACCTTTTCAAGCTATCTTTGTGTGAAGCAATACTTCTAGAGTCGGCAAATATAGGTAAAAATAATACCGTTTCTGGCTTGTCGCTGTATTGCAAAATATGTGACTTGGAGATATTAAGTTGATCTATTGACGCCAGCAAAGCGTCTCGTTTTGCGTGTAGTTGCGTTAGTTTAGTTGTCGCCAAAGCGGCAGCACTATTTATATCAATAAATTGATGAGCACTTTGATACTCGACAATCTTCAACTCGGCCAGTTCTAATCCTGCTTTTACTTCTTCTAGTTTTGTCGCTAAAAATTTAGCGCCCTGTTTATGTTTATTGGCCGTTAATGTCTCTTTATAATCAATAAAAGTTTCACCAATATTATTGGCAACTGAAGCAGAAAGTTCAGGGTAATGAGACTCGTATGATATTGCGATAATATCCGTCTCAGGTAACTGACTTACCCTTAAATTGCTAAGCAATATTTTCATTACCGCGTCCGGCTCAGCTGTCGCGGTGGCACTAGTACTGCTTTGCTGGTAGCTGACTTTCTTAAACGCAGGGTGTTTATGAAGCTCAAGCTTTTCCGCAACTTTTGATAAAATGTTTTTACTCTTGATCAACTGTAACTCAGTTTCAGTATTATCTGCTGCAGTTATTGATCCAGTAAGTAAACTTTGTATGGCGTCCGTCGATTTTGCCGATGGCTTCAGCATGATCATGACAGTAGAACGGTATACGTTGGGCAATTTTTGAATTAGCATAAAAGCTAACGCAGACATCAAAGTGACAAAAACGATCAGAAACGCTTTTCTGACCCATAGCACTTTAAAAATGTCTTTCAAATCAATTTCATCTTCTTGATTTGAGTATAAATCCCCTCGATCCATTTAAAAAAAGCTCTTGTCTATTTTTATCACATCACCAGGTAAGATCTTTTCCCCTTTTTTGGCCTTGAATGGCTTCTGGGGAAAGCCTCGCCAAACATTCCACTCTGAATTAGAAGCCCTGTCCTTAAGACCTCCAGCAAGTGCAATAGCTTGCTCTAAATTGATTTCAGCTTGGTATTTATAACTCCCTGGACGCTTGACTTCGCCATGAATAAAGAATGGTCTGTACTCTCTAATAATCAAAGTAACGTCAGGATAAATTAGATAACCATCTTTTAGCTGCTTTTCTATTTCAGCTGTCGCTAAATCAATTGTCAGCCCCTCTAATTTAACTTGACCAACCAAAGGCATATTAATAAATCCTGACTGGTTAACCTTAGTTACCGTACGTAAGTCTGGCTCTTGATATACCAGTACCTCAATCGTATCCCCAGCTCCTAGTAGATATTGGGAAGGAAGCTGAGCAAGTGCAAAAGTACTGAATAGGCTAAAAATCGTTAAAATAAAGTACTTCAAACTAACTCACCCGATATAGTCAAACTAATCATGTTTTGTGAAATATCTCGACCATTAGTATGATCTTGTAACCGCTGTTTTTGCAACGATGCAGACACTCGCCAAGTACTTTGATATTTAACCGATAAGTTCACAGCTAACGAGCTTATATCATGAGCCTTTATGCTATTTTTCTTTCTTTGTTCAAATGAGTATTGCAACTGTGACTCAATATAATCTAATGGCTGATAACGAAACCTCAGCTGGTGTTGTGTGCTTAAATCTTCACCTGCTGAGTTATCTAACGGTTGGGCAAACTTGCGAGTGCTTTGCAATGACAAGTCTGTATATTCAGAAAAGAAACTTTTATGGGTTATATCCCAAGAGAATTGCTCTTGTTGATCAGTTTCAGAACGACCCAAGTTAACTGTCAGCTGAGAGTTACTTAAATAGCTTGTTACTATTTGGAAGTAATAATTGTTTATATCAACTTGCTGGTATTGGGCAAAAGTCGTGCGTTCGGTTTGAACGTTTTCAACTCTACCTCCCCACAAGGTGTCGTCAGACTGTCGCCATAAAAAATCGGCTGAGAATTTTTCATGCTCTCCACTTTCAACATGACGCTCATTAACTAAAGCTATTTTTTCTTGTTGTATTTGATTGTAATTAAGCTGAGCAAAGAAATGAGATTTATCCTTGCCAAGGCTAAAATCAACAGCAACTTCATCAACCTCACTAAGCAACTCTTCGGTCGAGCCTTGCAAAATATTGTTCAGTCTATTATCAAAATGCTGAAGCTTCTTTGAGTCACGATAAGAAGCTAATAAGTCGCTGTTTTCCGACAAAAATAAAACCCCATCTAGCTGTATAAAGTGGTCGGTTGTTTTGCTTTCTGTTAATTCAGGTTGTTTTATATAGTAAGGAGAAATATCAGTTTTTGCTCTCACACCAAAGCCGTCAAATAAATGCTGCTTTTCGGCTGACAATGTTAGCTTGTGCAAATAAGATGGCTCAACATATACCGAGTCAAGCTCAGTCTTAGTAAAACTGTAAGAGGTATTTAGTTTAAAGTGGCTTTCCTGCCAAGCGGCAAGAGCAACAACGGGAACATTGATCAATATCAAAAAAATCAAACTTCTTAGCATAGTATCATTCTATTATTTTTTTTATTTGATACCTCCTTGTAAAGCGCAAAACATTCAAACACAAATAGTTGTATTAATCACCAAAATTTATACATTTATTGGTTAAAAGTTGTAAAAAATAGGTGTATTTTACTTTTCAGCGTCTAAATGCACTTGAGCTACAATTGCACTTCTTGATTTTAGCTGGTTCAACTAGTTAAAGATCAACGTCAATTCGGTACCAATGACTAGACAATTAATTTAACTAGATCAAACAATGAAGGTAAAAGTTAACTATGCTTACGTTAACTACTTTGGCAGCTAAAGGATTAACATGGAACAAATAATAACACTGGTTAAAGAGTCAATAAGCACAAATAGCCAATTGCTAACTACCACTGAGGAGTTAGCACCTTACTTGCGAGGGACAGAGGGCCTAGAGCACTTTGATGACAAGCGACGCACTGCGCTCGCTGTAGTTAAGGTGTCAGCTACTA
Source organism: Psychrosphaera sp. (assembly GCA_965200905.1). Taxonomy (GTDB): domain Bacteria; phylum Pseudomonadota; class Gammaproteobacteria; order Enterobacterales; family Alteromonadaceae; genus Psychrosphaera. The sequence continues at coordinate 365,122 of CBDAVN010000003.1, read as the reverse complement.
GTGATATTAAAGCTTTAGTCGATTTAGCAAATAACTGTGCAGACAAAGAAACCAGCTTCTCAATTTATCCTATTTGTAGTGGCCGCAACTGGGGTTATGGCACTAGCCAACCTTCTTCTTCCACGCCAAATATAGTCATTCTCGACTTATCACCTTTGAATAACATTGAGCTTAATGAAGAACTAGGTTTAGTGACGGTTCAGCCCGGTGTAACACAACAGCAGTTAAGTGATCACATAGAACAACGAGGTGATAAGTTTATTGTGCCCGTTAGTGGAGCAGGTCCAGAGTGCAGTATCTTAAGTAATGCTGTTGAACGAGGTTATGGTATTACCCCTCACCAAGATCACTTTGCTGCAGTGAACTCAGTCAAAGGGATATGGGGCAGCGGATTAGAATTCAGTTCAGCGCTGTCCGATCTCGATCAAACTGCGGATAAAATTGCAGATAAGTCATTTAAGTGGGGGTTAGGACCTTATTTAGATGGACTTTTTACCCAGTCTAACTTTGGCATTGTCACAGAAATGACAATTCGGCTTGCAGTCAGACGCAGCGGTTTTATTTCATTTTTTGTCCAGATCAAAGACGATCAGGCGTTAGAGCAGATAGTGCCTCTTGTGCGCAAGATCTTAGCTGATTATGAAGGCGTGGTTGGCGCAATAAACTTAATGGACAAACGCAGAGTTATGTCCATGTTTGCTGACAACCCGAACGGCACAGCAGCTCACAAAGTAATGCAACAAACCGATGTCGATATTGCAGCTCAAAAGCTTGATACCCCAGGTTGGACCGTTGTAGGTAGCCTCTACGGAACTACTGGTGTTGTTAAAGCGGCAAAGAAAGAAATTAAAAAGATCCTGAAAACTATTAATTGTAAAACCATGTTTTCTGACGAGCTATTGTTAAAGACAGGTTCAGCGGTTATGCCTAAAATGCCCAACTTTTTATTTGGCCTAAGTGAAAAGCTTAGAATTGCAAGGGAACAAGTTCAGTCGTTTCAGAAAGGCCAAGAGATCATGCTGGGCAAACCAAATAAAGTTGCTTTAAAACTATGTTATTGGCGTAACCCAGATTTAGAAAAGTTTAACGACCCAAGCAAACTTTCACCAGGTAAGGATGGTTGTGGATTACTTTGGTATGCGCCACTTGTGCCCCTAACACCGGCTAAAGTTCGAGAATTTGTCGACTTTATTCGAGCGACATGTCCAAAGCACAATATCGAGCCATTTATTACGCTCACTAATTTCCACCATGATAGTGTCGATAGCACTATCCCTATAGTGTTTGATCTTAGTAATAAACAAGCGGTCGTCGACGCCCATAATTGCCTAAAAGAGCTAGTTGAGGAAGGTCTTAAAAGAGGCTTTGTCTCTTACCGTCTAAACATAGATCAGCAACAATGGTTGTTAAACGGCCAAACTAACTTCTGGCAAGCTACAGATAAAATCAAACAAGCCCTTGATCCAAAAAGAGTGATCAGCCCAGGAAGATATAACCCAACAGCCTAATGGCTAGTTAAAGGCAGTGATCCCCCACTGCCTTTACTTTTCCATCACCTTTGGTGATTTTTTTTTAATCATTTCGATTCTAACTGTTTAATAAAAATTGATGTTTATATACACTGAATAAAAATAGGGACGGTTAAGATGTTTGATAAACAAAATACAAAAATAGCTATTATCGGTCTAGGCTACGTAGGGTTACCTCTAGCGGTAGAATTTGGCAAACAATACAAAACGATTGGTTTTGATATAAACGAAGCTAGGATAAACGAACTAACATCAGGACATGACTCAACATTAGAGATGTCCGAACAGGAGTTAACTTCAGCTCGACAATTATCTTATACGAGTGACTACGAAGAGCTGAAACAAGCCAACATATACATAGTTACCGTTCCAACTCCAATTGATCGCCACAAACAACCTGACTTAACACCACTTGTAAAAGCAAGTGAAATGCTAGGTAAAGTGATCAGCCCCGATAACATTGTCATTTATGAGTCCACCGTATTTCCTGGTGCAACTGAAGAAGTGTGTATCCCTATTGTTGAGAAATTATCGGGACTAACTTACAACCGTGACTTTTTCGCAGGCTACTCTCCTGAACGCATTAACCCTGGAGATAAAAGTCATCGACTGCCAAATATTTTGAAAGTCACATCAGGCTCAAATCCAGAAGTTGCAAGTTATATTGATGCCTTATATAGCAGTATTATTACTGCTGGTACGCACAAAGCTTCTTCGATTAAGGTTGCTGAAGCAGCAAAGGTTATTGAAAATACACAACGAGATGTAAATATTGCACTGATTAATGAACTTGCGATTATTTTTAATAAGCTAGGAATTGATACCTTAGACGTATTAGAAGCTGCTGGCACTAAGTGGAACTTTTTGCCCTTCAGACCAGGGTTAGTCGGAGGTCATTGTATTGGTGTAGACCCATTCTATTTAACTCATAAGGCGCAAGCAGAAGGCTACCATCCTGAAATGATATTGGCAGGCAGAAGGCTGAATGACGGTATGGCTCATTATATTGTGTCGCAACTAATCAAAGCTATGCTCACTAACAAAGTTCAGGTAGAGGGCGCTAAAGTGCTGATCATGGGACTGACGTTTAAAGAAAACTGTCCAGATTTAAGAAATACTAAGGTGATAGACATTGTCAAAGAGCTAAAAGAGTATCATATTGAAGCGGATGTCCATGACCCATGGTGTGATAAAAACGAGGCTAAAGAACAATACGACATCGACTTAGTCGAACCTAAAGATAACTACTATGACGCTATCATTGTTGCTGTCGCTCACAAACAGTTTATCGAATTACCGCCATCTGCAATAAAAGCTCTAGGCAAAAATCCATCCGTTATATACGACTTGAAGTATGTTTTAGATAAAGAAGTTTCAACATTGAGGTTATAAGAATGACAAGATATCAAATGGTCAAGGAACAGTTAATTGCAGCTCCTAAAACATGGCTTGTTACAGGTGCGGCTGGCTTTATAGGCTCAAATTTAGTTGAAGCTTTATTAAAGTTAGACCAAAACGTTGTGGGGCTAGACAACTTTGCAACGGGTTATCAACACAATTTAGACGAAATTAAGACTTTGGTTTCCGAACAACAATGGCGTAACTTTAGCTTTATCGAAGGAGACATTCGAATACTTGAAGATTGTCAAAATGCGGTTAAAGGTGTTGACTATGTTCTGCATGAAGCGGCTTTAGGTTCTGTGCCAAGATCGCTTAACAACCCAATAAATACCAACGATACCAATATCTCTGGTTTCCTAAATATGCTAGTTGCCAGTAGAGATGAAAAGGTAGAGAGCTTTACTTACGCTGCTAGTAGCTCAACTTATGGTGATCACCCTGCATTGCCAAAAGTTGAAGAAAATATTGGTAAGCCATTATCTCCATACGCGGTTACTAAGTTAGTAAATGAAATTTATGCAGATGTATTCAAACGGAGTTATGACTTTAACTCTACCGGTTTACGTTATTTTAATGCTTTCGGTAAAAGACAAGACCCTAATGGCGCATATGCTGCAGTTATCCCTTGCTGGACTTCAGCGATGCTCAATAACTCAGACGTATACATCAATGGGGATGGTGAAACGAGCCGCGATTTTTGTTTTATTGAAAACGTCATCCAGATGAACATTCTTGCTGCAACCGCCCCAGTTGAAGCGCAAAATACTATTTATAACGTTGCAGTTGGCGATAGAACAACACTCAATCAGTTATTTGATTACTTGAAAACTGCGCTAACAAATAATGATAAAGAGGTGCGCATAGAGCCAATCTATCGAGAATTCCGCAAAGGTGATGTTAGGCACTCACAAGCTGATGTTTCAAAGGCAAAGAAAATGTTGGAGTATGAGCCAGAATTTACAATCGGCTCGGGGATTGAAAAGGCTATACCTTGGTATATTAATAACTTGGCATAACAATGTTTTCCAACTTAAAAAATAAAAAAACAGTTATTTACTCGTGTCTTGTTGCGTCTCCTGTTTTGGCATTGGCAAAAACGGTTACCCTTGTGCCGACGATGACTGCAGATAATGTACTAGTCGCACATAAACAAACCTCAACGAATCCAGCCAACGGCGCGTCTAATATAGACACTAGTATTAACGCAAATACGTTAAACTTGGGTCTCGGTGCGCATTGGTTAACGAATAAAGCAGATATAAAGACATACATAAATACAGAGTTTATAAACCGAACTCATATTTCTGGTAGTCCCGCAGAGGATTTAGATGCATTTTTGCAACTGAACACTTCCGCCAACTTTAATTTATGGCAAGACAAATTATTTTTAGTCACCGATCTTAACCGTACTCAGCAAGCAAGTACGCAACAGATAAATATAGATAATAAGCTAGTAGGTGGCACACGTTGGTTTAATGTTAACAATGGTAGAGTTGCACTAGATTACCAATCTAGGGTGACCCCTCAGGCCAATTTAACAACGCAAATATCAGCCAATAAAACGCAAGCTGACAGCAAGGCTGTCTCTATTTTTGACGATGCGCGTCGTATCGACATAGAGACAACTTCAGGCCAGTTTCAACTTGATAACTTAGACAAAACCCAGCCTTTGATTTGGTCTATTGCAACCAACTATGGCAAGACTAAAAGAGCACAATTTAGCGATATCAAAACTGGGGCGATAAACTTATTAACTAGTTTTAATTTAACTAAAGAACTCGCTTTAACCGCATCTGCAGAGCAATCTATTAACCAAGTTGAAGGCAATAGCAGCCTATCAAACCAGTTAGAATATGAGCAGGTTGGTGCTGGTATAAGGTGGACAACTTCGAAAGCAAGTGAATTCGAAATAACCGTATATAACGCATCGAGTGAAAGAGATCCAAACGAGATCTATGTCGGTGGTAAAGTGCTGTTAAATTTATCGCAGTTTTCACAACTTGAATTTGAAAAGAGGAAAAACGCGCTAGGTCAGTCAGACTCATTCTCTTTATTCCTTCAAGGTAAGGTATTTAACTTAAGTTTAAACTACCAAAAGTCGATTGATATTAATGTAAGGCAGGGCTTATCTATTGCTTCTCCTGAGTCTTTTATTTGTCCATTTACCAGTCAAAGCATCAATGACTGTATCATTAACACAGATACCAATGTGTCAAATAATAGCGACTTCTTTGCCACGACTTTATCACCGCAAACATTTGAGCTTAATGAACAAGTTGTCGATAACGAATCACTTGTGTTCAAACTGGGTTACGATAACCAAAGAAAGATTAAGCTCAATCTTACCGCAGAGAGAACAAAACAAGTTGGACTTGAGTTTTTTAACCAAAACAGAGATTCCTTTTCAGTTTCAGGCCAACTTTTATATCGTTTAAGCCGAAACTCACAAATAACGTTAAATGCCTCAACCAATGCGACTGAATTAAATAACCAATTAGATGAACAGTCGCTAATTGAGTTAACCTACTCCAGAGATCTTGGTCGTCGAACCACCTGGCAGGCTTTTGCTAAGCAAACAGACATTACTTCAGAACAGCGAGGTTATGAAATTGAGGAAGTGCAAGTAGGAGCCAATATTAGCTTTGATTTTGAGTAATGGTTTATAAAAGCCTGCTTAAATCAGGCTTTTATAAACATCGAGATAATCCTTACTCATTTTTTCAGCCGTATAGTGACGCAAAAAGCTATCTCGATTTTTCGCTACTAACTTTTCGATATCTGGCAACGGCTTATCAGCAAAAGAGCTTAACTTTTTAGCCAGATCTTCAGCTTCTCCAGGGGCAACTAAAAACTCATAGTCGTCACCTAAAATAAATGGAATGCCACCGACACGAGAAGCGATAATTGGCAATCCTTCTCTCATTGCTTCTAGTAGAGTAATAGGTATCCCTTCTGTTAACGAAGGCATCACTAGGGCATCGTACTGAAAAAAGTGTTCAACAGGACCATCAACAAAGCCTGATAGTGTAACCTGCTCGGTCAGGCCTAACTGAGCTATTTGTTCGATAAGAGTCTGCCTTAATTCACCATCTCCCATTATAGTGAGCGAAATATTTTTTATTCCTTGTGTGCTAAGTATGGCAAGAGCTTGGAGTAAATATTCCATGCCTTTCTCTGGCGATAACCGCCCTATCGTTAACAGTTTGAATGTCGCACTCTTGGCCTTAATTTCAGCTTTGGTCACGGCACTACTGGAGATGCCATTGAGGATCACTGACGTTTTCTTATGCCGCTTAAAGTCTGGAATATCTAACATGGCAGGACTAACTAAACATAACCTATCAGCCAGTCTAGAGATCTTTTTATCTAAAAATTGATAAATAAAACTTTTCGAAAACAGCCTAGCCGGGATAAAACCATGAACGGTGACAACCCATTTGAACTGGCTGCGTAAGAATTTGGGGAGCAAACCAACTAAAACGTTAAATTTAAAACCATGAGTATGAAGTACTTCTATCTTGTTTGCTTTTGCCCAAGTTAAAATGTCATAAACACCAGATATATTTAACCCTGGCTTCATCCGCCAAACAATCACTTCAAAGCTTTGCTTTTCCGCTTCAAGCTCCAGTGGTTTTGCCTCTTCGGCAACTTCACCACAACTGAGCAAAACAGGCTCAACACCACTTTTAATTTGTTCGGCTATCAGCGCCAAAAGCATCTTTTCTGCGCCGTATAAACCTCCAGAGTCAATCAGGTGAAGGACTTTCATCTAATACCCGTAACCGTAACCTACTTTTTTAGGTTTGATACACTTGTTAATAACAAACCCTTTGGCGCAATCTTCAGGTAACAAAGACAATAACTCTTGAACATCGCCAAGATTTGTCTTGTCTTCCTCTACCACAATTAATACTTGCCCAACTAATTCCGCTAACAGTGCAGTTTCGTTAATGCCTAACATTGGCGGAGCATCAAAAATAACGATTCTGTCTTTATATCTCGAAGCAAACTCTTCGGTTAACTGCTTCATTCTGTCACTAGCAAGTAGCTCAGAGCTTAGTGAATATAAGTTACCCGCAGGTAAAATTTTTAACTTTTCGATGGAAGTGGTTAATAACACGTCTTGTAAACTTTCGACTTTGTTATTTAAATAATCCGTTAATCCGTTTTCCGCCGTAATACCTAAGTGCGAGGCTATACTAGGACGTAACACATCGGCATCAACTAACAACACCGTTTTATCTTTTTCTTTGGCAATACTTAACGCTAAGTTGATTGCATTATAAGTTTTACCCTCTCCTGGTGAACAACTGGTCACCATGATCAAGTTACTCGCTTGTAAGGTTGAAGATAAAGCACCAAAAGCATTATTGATCACTTTTCTTTTTAACGCTCTGAACTCTTCTGAAAGCTGTGACTTTTGGCTATAAGTCGACAAAAAACCTTGCGTTTCAAACTTGTCCAAGTCTAAGTTTGTAATCGCTGAATTATCAACTCGAGATGAAGCCGGTTTTGCTGTTTCGCCAGCGTCTTGCTGTTGCTCTGGTTGCGGCTCAGTCTTTGACTTTTGGCTTTGCTCTAACTTCTGAATAGACTTATCAATGATACTCATAGCCCAACACCTCTTAACAAACTTGAAACATCAATGCTTACAAAGCCTAGCTCAACAACAATAAAGCCAGCTAAAATTGACAACAAGGCCAAATTAGAAATGATAAATACAATGAATTTCCTGCTGTTTATCTTTGCTAATTTTTCATGCTCAATATGAGAAATAGCAGCCATTACAGGCACACCCGTCAGCTGATAAAGATTCGTCGTGCTATGTACCAATGGCACGATCTGGCTTAGTAAAAAGGCGATGCCTACACCGGCGCCAAAACCAGCTATCAAAACGATAGCCATGAAGATTAAGCGGTTAGGGCCAGAAGGTGAAACTGGGAGTAAAGGAGGCTCTATGACTTTAAATTGAATATCACTACTCGACATATCTGCTTTTCTTGAGATTTCTGCCGATTCTCTACGCTGCAGTAATTGCTCATACTGTGCTTTAGTAATACCGTAGTCTCTGTTCAGAGCAGTTAATTCAGCTTCAACTGTTGGTACTTGGGATATTTTTGCCTCAAGTTCTTGTAACTTTCTTAACTTCAAGTCTTTTTGCTTTTGTAAGCTTTGCTTCATAGACTCAGCTTCGGCTATTTCACTTTGCAACAACACTAAGGTTTCATTACTTGAAGTAGCAGCCCCGCCCTTGTAGTCTTTTATCTCTTCAATCTCTTTGTCTCTTTTAGCTTCGATCCCTGCTAGTAGCTGTTTGGTTTGGACAACTTCAGGATGAGCTTCGGTAAAACGAATTAACAGCTGATTCAAGGAACTGTTAAGCTCAGCAATTTGAGTATCGTACTTAGTAGACAATTCCACTTTTTGCTCGGCAGAAAACATTCTATTTAATACAGCCTGCTTTTCTTGCTTTCTTAACTTTTGCTCTTCAAGCATTAACTCTAAATTGTCGATTTCTTCTTTTGTTTCTTCAATACGAGCATAAAATCCACCTTCATTAGCAAAGATCAACTCAGAGTTAGTTCGTTTGAATTGAGATAATCGTTGTTCAGATTCTAATAATCGAGCTTCATATGACGCTATTTGCTCATCTAAAAAGGTAGAAACAGTATCGGTTTCTTGTCGATTCTCACCTAAAGTATTTTCAACAAATACGTTAAGTAAAGACTGCACCACATTTTTCGATTGCTCAGCTGAGGCACTGGTATAAGCAATCGTGTACAAATTTTCTTTCTTGGTGCTATTAACTCTGATCGATTTTTCCAGCTCAGTCAGCACATCTTGTAAGTCTTGCTCTGTTTGCGCCGTCAGATCAAGATCGGTCATTCGAGCGACTCGTTCAAGATTAGGTCTTGAAGTTAACGTTCTTACCATTACATTGATTTGCTGTTCTGGATCATTCCTAACAGCTAGGCCTTCTAATAAAGGCTTAAGCAGTGTTTGAGTATCGACATAAACCTTAGCATCTGAAGTATATTGATCTGGAAGTTGAGAAACAGAGAACCAGCCAATAGGGCAAATCAGCCAACTACAAATGATGATATAACGCTTTTTTAACCAAACTCCCTTGATCAGGCCTAATACCTGATCCAGCGTATTCCTTAGTTCACTCATTAACTAACTTCCTAAAACCACGTCTCTGGAATGACAATAATATCACCTGGAAGCATATCAACATTAGCGGTAATATCTCCATCATTCAGTAGATCATCGATATTCAAATCGTACTCAACATAACGCCCATCTACTAAGCGCAGTAAACTAGCACTATTACCATCTGCAAACTCGGACAAACCTTGAACTTGGATCATAGCATCCAACAACGTCATATTTTGCCTGTAGTTAATAGCGCTTGGCGTTGCTGCTGCGCCAACAATTCTCACCTGCTCATAAAAAGGGCCTTGGAAGCCGTCAACAGATACAGTAACAATAGGATCTTTTAGGTATACCTTTAATACTCGTTCCACTTCACGGGCAACTTGGGTTGGTGTCTTACCTGAAACTAAAATGTCTTCTACTAAAGAGGTAGAAATTTTGCCATCAGGTCTAACCAAAAAGGCGCCTGATAAGTCTTCGTTCTTCCACACAAATACATTCAACTGGTCACCAGGGCCAACTATGTATTCGTAATCAGCTAAGCTTGTTGTGTTAACCTCGTGTATCGTCGCCATCGGTAACTTATTCGTACTGCAGCCAACAACGACAAAACAGGCCATTACATAGCCTGATAATCTAAAAAACTTATTTAACTTACTCATTAGTACATTCATCCAAATGCCTGCCTTAAATTTCGTCCAATTTCTTTTTTATCGATTTATCCAGTAATTTCGATAGTTTAAGCTTAAAGGTAATAGAATACTCAACCGCATCCTTCAAATCTTCAATGCTCTCTTTAATAAACTTTATGTCTTTTTTGAGAGATTCCAATTCTTCGCCAATTATTTCTGTTTCTGCCTGCGCCGAGTTTTGTATTGCTTTCTGTTTTGGCTCAGATGCTAACTCTTCTTGCCTTACTTCGTCTAAAACCAACGACACATCTTGTTCTTCTATACGGTTAAGATCGGAAATAAAACCATACAGTAAAATTCTGTCCATCAAGGTATTTATTTTGCGCGGGATCCCCCCCGTGAACTCGTGAATGAGCGTCAATGCTTGTTCCGATAACAACTCAAGCTCGCTGTTAGCGACGCTATTAATTCTGTATCTTACATAATCAGCTGTTTCACTTTCAGCTAATGGGGTCAGAATAATAGAGGCAATGATCCTTTGCCTAAACTGTTCAAATTCCGGTCCATTGATGTGATCTCGTAACTCATTTTGTCCCAATAAAAAGCTTTGCAGTAGTGGCAGACCATCTATCTGAAAGTTTGATAACATTCTAAGTTCTTCAATCGAGTCAGGTGGTAAATTTTGTGCCTCATCAACAATGAGCAATGTCCTTTTACCCGTTTCAAACGATCTCAATAGTTCCTTTTCTATTGTATAGAGCAGCTCAGCTTTGTTTTTTCCTACCTGTTCAATCTGCAGTTTCTTAGCGACTAAAGCTAGTAATTCAGTGGAGTCGACATTAGTAGACACTAAATTAATAAGTTGTAGGTTTTTTGGTTCAATGGTCGAAATTAACTGGTTAACCAGAGTCGATTTTCCGGTGCCAATATCGCCTGATATAACAATAAATCCTTCGCCGCTTTCAACTCCGTATTTGAGGTAGGACAGTGCCCTTCGGTGAACTTCACTATTGTAAAAAAGGTTGGGATCTGGCACCAACTTAAATGGTTTATCGGCAAAGCCGTAATACTCATTGTACATTTTTCTTTCCTAGCCTGAGCAACTGGGTATTCAAGATTCTTTCACCAAACCCAATGAGTACTTATTTATCAAAGTGTATAAAGTCGGGCGAGTAACGTTCAACAGCTCTGCCGTTTTACTCATATTGCCTTCGGCATAATTAAATGCTTCGATAATTGCCTTACACTCTGCTTTTTCTCGAACTTCTTTCAATGCGGGTAATTTACATTCTTCTTCACTAAGCGCTGCAAAAAGCATTAAGTCATCAGGGCCTATTGTCGTCCCTTCGGCGATCACTACTGCGGACTTAATTTTATTTTGTAGTTCACGAATATTACCCGGCCAGCGGTGGGCCATTAAAGCGGCTTTCGCCTCATCGGTAAGCCTTTTATGTTGTACGTCATGCTCTTTGCAATACATATCGATAAAGTGGGTTGCCAATAAAACGACATCATTACCACGGTCTCTAAGGGCAGGAATATTTATCGTGATCTCACCGATTCGGTAAAATAAATCTTCCCTAAAATTACCTTCTTCTACCTGTTGCATCACATTTCTGTGCGTCGCACAAATAACCCTTACATCAACCGGAATACTGACCCTGCCACCAACGCGCTCGATTTCTCTTTCTTGTAAAAATCTTAAAAGTTTTACCTGTAACGGCAATGGCATATCACCAATCTCGTCCAAAAATAGCGTTCCGCCATTGGCGTGTTCAATCTTACCCTTGGTGGTTTTGATAGCCCCGGTAAATGCACCCTTTTCATAACCAAATAACTCACTCTCAAGTAAGTTTTCCGGAATAGAAGCACAATTAATTGCAATAAAAGGTTGGTCTATTCTGCCAGAGACTTCATGTAAGTAGCTGGCAAATACTTCCTTACCTGTGCCAGACTCCCCCTGTAATAGAACCGATATATTGGTTCCTGCTACTTTTTTCGCTAATCCCTTGGCTTTGATAAGCTGCTCGCTATTACCGATGACGTTATCAAGATAGAGGGATTTTTTTGCTAGTCGGCGATTTTCATCTTCTAGCTCAGCTAAATGAAAAGCTCGCTGTAAAATTAGGTTAATTTCATCGAGTTCTATTGGTTTTTGGTAAAAATCGTATGCACCGGTATCTATCGTTTTTAACGCATTTTCTTTTTCGTTATTGCCTGTGACTACGATAACTTTGATATGAGGGTCAAATGCCAACAGTTCTTCTAGCGCAGCTATGCCTTCTGAAGCATTTGTTTCATCTGGTGGTAGCCCCAAATCTAGCAAAACCACTTGAGGAGAGATCAGTTTTGCTTTTTTTAAGCCGCTAATACGATCGGTAGCAAACTCGACTTGCTCTACGTTTTCAACCCCCCATTTTAGCTGCTTTTGGATACCCAGATCATCATCAATAATTAGAAGTACTTTTTTCATAACTTAATACCAGATACCTTTCTAGTTTTGCTCTATGGGAATATACAAGACAAAATCAGTGCCTTTATTGACAGTGGAAGTTACTTTAACTTCTCCTCCTAATGCCTCGGTAAACACCTTAGCATCATAAGCCCCTATTCCCATTCCTGCATTTCCTTTAGTCGTCTCAAACGGTTTAAATAACTTTTCTTTTATAAACTGTTCGGACATTCCTTTGCCATTATCTTGGACAGCGATCACTACTCTATCATAATCAACTTCCACTTTAATTAACACTCTATCTTTCGGCTCTGACGCTTGGATAGCATTATCAACAATATGACAGATCACATTACTAAATCGATCTTCATCTGCCTGAATATAAACCTCTTGAGCTAGCTCTAAGTCTAGATTGTCATCTTGTTTAAATCTATTCTTTGCTAGTTGGGTAATACACTCTACAACATTGATTAATTGATGACTCGCAGAGTCAACTTTTTTGTCTTTTAGCTGTTTAATGACTTTATCCAGTCGAGTTTTACTGTGAGTGAGGGTTTCAAACGTGTCATCAATAAAGTCAGGGTTATGCCTGTGTTTTTCCGCATTAGACACTATCATTTGGATCTGAGCGAGGATGTTTTTTAAGTCGTGTAAAACAAAAGCTGACATCCTGCTAAATGCGGCAAACTGGGCATTTTCCATGATTTGCTCATTGGCTTCGTGTTGAAACAAGTAATGAGCGATTTGAACAGAAATCACATGTAAATACTCACTTACTTCCCAGTCCAACTCTACATATTCTTCTACGTTTTGGGATAACAGTCCTAGGCCCCACATTTTATTGCCATCGTGGATAGGTATAAGCAAATCTATTTGATGCTCTTTTAAATGTTCTCCACCTGAACCTTTCTTTAAATCTAAAGCCGTCAATTTGCGTTTTACACGAGGTAATAAGTCCTCTGCTTCTGCTATAAAATCAGCATCGATTGTGGTTTGCTCATCAATATTGAGTAAATTCTTATCGTTATATTTCAACAGGTAGACTTGTTCAGCATTAATAGCTAACTTCAATGTGTTACGGGCATTAGAGTAAGGATTGCCTGTTTTACCTAACTCTTCTGTCAAAGCTAGCCATTGCGCGCGATAATCAAACTTATTGGCAAAAAAGTTCTTTTGAATAAATATCTTTAAGTTGGTTTTTAAACTGTGTGACAGCAAAATAGCGATAAGGAAAACAAAGCCCAATATAATGAACACAATTTGTAAAATTGGCGTCCAAGCCTGTTCAAATTGCTTAATATAAAAACCCACCATAGCCAAAGCGCCAAGGTAAATCCCTGCACCAATAACCACAGTTGATTGCAATACCACTTCACGAGAAATATAGACCTTTACCTGGAGCTCTGTCGTTCTTCTAATCGACCACAACAATAGAGGAGCTAAAATGAAGCCTAAGTAGCTTTTCGCGATCAACAAGTTCACTTCTAGCTGAACAAAAAGCGCCCCCTCTGAGAACAAAATAAAATCCACGATTAACATTGCAAACAGACACAAAATCATCGGCTTTAGCGCCCAAAACTTTTGCTTTGCTTTAGAAAAGATGGTTTCGATTAAGACCAGTAAGAAAATAATTACCGATAACAACAAGGTATAAGAAAGCTGTTTATATTGTTCTTGAAAAAGCAATAAGCCAGTTGAGATAGCTAATAATAAAAATATTGTAATAAACTGCGGTGATAGCAGGATGCCAAGCAGTCTTGGTTTTACTGAAAGAAGGGCTAACAGGAGTGATAGTAACCCTAACAAGCGAACGGATTCAAAACCTAGAAAATAAAGAGATTGCAACTCAGTGGTATAAAAGAATAACCAGATATTACCAATGCCCCAAAGCGCAAAAGAAACGCAACAATATACTAGGGCTTGAGTAACAACGTTTTTATTTGGTACAAAAGAGAATAAAATCGAAAGAAGTAAAAACGTAACCGCCGATAAAAAATATCCCCCGCTGTAAATAGCTTCAATCACTGCAATTAGCCCTCTCTAGGCTTCCAGATCACAATTTTATTGCCTCTGATAAACTGCAAAAATGCCATAAAGCAGGCCGTATTTAATAAGTTTAAGTAGTAAGGCAAATATACAATTTTAGGCAAAGACTTTTCTTTTCGAGTCAAATACAGCCCCATCAGAGCTAAAGCATAAAACAGGATCTGGCCAATCAACAGAGCTTGATATACAGGCCCTTCATCAATTAACAAGAGATTGCTAAACAGAGCGATAATTTGCGGCAAGAAAGCCAAGTACCTTAATAATTTATGGCAAAACAGCTGAATACTGAAGACACCAAATCGAGCAGGATTAAACAAACGCTTTTTATCCCACAAAGCCCACATCGCTCTTAGCGATACTCGAACCCGCATTTTAAATTCTTTATTCGAATCAGACAGAGCATTTTCTAACATTACCGCTTGAGGTTGATAAATAACTCTATATCCCTGCTCTACAACAGAAAGAGGTTGAACAAAGTCTGGTAATTGATCCGCCGATAACGTAGTAAAGATGGATCTTCTCATCGCATCAACACCGCCATCTACACCAACAACTGAGCCGATTTCAGACTCATATCGACGCAAAAAGTTTTCGTACTGCATATAACTGCTACAACCAAGAGAAACACCATTGGCTGTGACAGTTTGATACATTAACTGGCCAGTTACATAACCAACTTCTGATTGTTCAAAGGTTTGCACCAGTTTTTCTAGCGTATCAAGCTGAAACATCGAATTTGCATCAGAAAAAACCAGTATTTCACCACTAGCCTGCTCTACCGCTTTGTTTACACCGGCCGTTTTTCCTTGACGAGGAATTTGCTTTATCAAACTCAGCTTAACATCTAACTCTGAGATCAAAGATTCAACAATCGTATCAGTACTGTCTGTTGATTCATCGGAGACAACAATGATTTCTATTTTGTCTTGCGGATAAGCTTGCTCGACCTTATTTAAGATCGTGTCTCGTATCACAGATTCTTCATTAAAAGCAGGAATAATAATAGAAACGGTAGGTTCATAGGTTCCAGTTGGTTTGCTACCTTGACGTTTGAATAGCTTTGCCATTAATAAAATAACAATTGGATAGCCAAGATAAATAAAAACCAACAGAACAATGGATGTCCAAAATATAATATCCAAAATAAGCTCCTAAAATAGCTTAAGCGTTAACGCTGTTGTAATAGACATAGCCACTAGCAATAAAAGTTTTATCGCTACAGGCACTGACTTGATTTCTCTATTAAACAAGCCTTCAAGTAAACCAAATAATTGCTCACCTAACTTATCTGGGCCATTGCTAAGTTTGGGCTTGTATAGAGCTATTGGTGAAATAACCACAAAAAATAATATAAAGCCAAACAGCTCGTGATCACCGACCAGCTCACTCTGCATTTCGCTGTGATAACCAACAAGTACAATGATGTATACCCTAAGCCAATTGGCGAATATAGAAAGTAACAAGCCAAGTAATATAATTTTAATTCGAACAGCTAAGGTTATAGGCAAGGTAAATGCGGAGAGGTAGGATAAAGCAAGCCCTATTGTAACGTATCGAACCCCAGAGCAAGCATCAGCAACCGTAATGATCCCAGATGGCAGTTCAATATTACGACCATCAAAGAATGCGACAATACCGGAGTGTTTTAACGCTATTTGTACAACATAGGTTGTTAACTCTGCAAGAAAGGGGATAAGTTGATCCCATACAGGTATAACAAACACCAACAGGCCAATAGCAAACAATGCAGTCTTAGTGGAGTCGGTACGGAAAAATAACAGAAAAGAAAGCGCGATAAATAGCCAAACTAGCAGCTGTTGCACCACCAGCACATCATAATGTTTCATTACCCACGTAGCAAAGACAATAACTGGAAAGAAAGCAAAGGCGAGCAGCGAAACGCCCTCTCTGAACACCAATTCTTTTAATGCTTTGAATAAAAAAAAGATGCAAACCCCTAACATGGGTAAAGCATGGCCTAAGTTTTCATCAAACTTTAGCCATCGGTGCGCTAACACCTCTACGACTTCAAAATTGCTAAAAGCAGCACTAATAAATATTAGTACAATACAAATTACTGCTAGAGGCAATGAAGTTTGCTTATTTAACGTATTTCCTTGCATGAGCCGCATCCTGCCAACTTTGATAATGCTTATATTCTTTGTTTAAGTAGTTATTGGTTACCGTATCCCAACGAATACTGCGCTCTGATACTAACTTTTCCAATTTACTTAACATCTTATTTTGATTTACGTAATGTCGAAACTCGGACTTCCAGTTCGACTTTATTCGAGGTTGTTCCGGATCAAACTCCCAAGGATGAGTATAAAACATATAGTGGTTATTCTGCTGCAATGACTTTAATAACAACTTAAATAACATATATGGCATCAACCTATAATAACCGCCACCTGCGATAGGTACATTTTTACCTTTTACTTTCCCAACAGAAACAGGGATCTCTAGTAAACCGTTAGGTAAATAAAATGGTTCAATTTCACACTCAGGGGCACCATAAATATCATGTTTTACTGGGTAAATACTTGAACTGTATTTATAACCCGCTTGTGCAATAGCATCGTGTGCCCAATCATTATCGACTGAAATTGAAAAGCTCGGCGCTCGGTAACCATCAACTTGCTGACCAATAATGTCTTCAAGTAACAACTTAGCTTGAGTAATATCGTCGGTAAATTGTGATTGGGTTTGCTTTGAAATGTGAGTATGCATCATGCCATGGCTGGCAATTTCATGACCTCTAGTTGCGATTTCTTTTACTAAATCGGGATATTTTTGAGCAACCCAGCCTAAAATAAAGAACGTTGCCTTTGATTGCGTTTTAGCTAACAAGTCTAAAATTAACTTTGTTTGGTACTCAATTCTGGAAGTCATCGATTGCCAGTCATCTTTTGATACTTCATTGGCAAACGCTTCCACTTGAAAATACTCTTCGACATCAATAGTCAAAGATCCTGACAACATACTTAAACTCTCAGTTTTGTTTTCGGATTTTTATTAAAAAAGATTCTACATACATAAACAAAAAAAGCACTCAAAAGAGTGCTTTTTTAACCAAGATAAAAGTTATGCTTGACGTCTTCTTCTCGCTGCAGCACCGAAACCTAATAGAGCAACACTAAACATAGCTAATGTGCTTGGCTCTGGAACTTGAGTAGTGAAAGATACGCCACCAAATGCTTCTCTTGAGATTTGTGCACCTGGGATAGCATCAAACTGAATTGTGTCAACACTGAAGTTACCACCGTTGATAACTGAGCTGAATTGTACGTCAGGTTTAGAAGTGTTGTCTTCTAAATCGTAGTACCAACCTGCACCTTGAGTTTGATCTTGAACTTCAAAACCACCAGCTGCACCAGAGAAAGCATTACTTACACCTGGTTGAGGTAGTAATTGCACACCTGTGTAAATACCAGTGTCCGCAGTTAAATCTAAATACTGTTGAGGACCATCAATTAGTGCTTCAATATCATTGAAAATTGATTGGTTGTAACCAGCATTACCAATAGCATCAACATTATAGCTTGCGTCAACCACGTAGAAGTTAACGAACGAGTTTTGTGTACCAAAACCTAAGCTCAATGCATTGTAAAAATCAATACCATTGTTACTAATTGACGTTGGCGTTACTGAATCTAACGTAAAGCCGCCAAAGTTAAATACTAAGTTACAATCTGTTACGCCAGGGCCTAATACATCAGTACAAGAGAATGGTGCTTGGTTGTTATTACCACCGCCAACAACATCATTCAACTTACCAATTAAACCATAACCTTGTAACTCATAATCGCCAAAGCCAAAGCTTGAGCCATCACCTGTGTATACTAAGTTCTGGTTAAAGCCACCAGTCATAGAAACGTCACCTAATTCAATATCTAATCCGTAGATATCGAAAGACATTGCTTGAGCACTAGTTAGGAGACAACCTAGTGTAGCAATTTTTAATATAGCCTTTTTCATTTTTCTTCCCGCTTGTGTTATCTGACCAAGTATTAATCATAAAGCAAACAGAGTGCCAAAATTAAAAAACCTTTTAATTCAAACACATAAATAAAAACTTAAATTTTTAAAAGGCTAGATGTAAAATTATTAGACACCATAATTAAAACCTAACTTGATTTGCCTTAGCAATTGCAGCTTCCCTAGATTCGATCTTAGTCAAGCGCATGAATTGTTCTAAGTACTCATTTGATTTCGTCGCCAGCCACAACCTAGCATATATTTTTTCAGCTTCTTGCGTTTTACCAAATGATTTGGCCGCGTTAGCCATTGTGCTTTGAACCGCAACAATATTCGGCGCAAGCTCAACTGCCGCCTTAGCGGTTTCATATCCCAGTTGGAAGCTTTCCACTGAAATATAAGCATTTGCTAAGTTATTTAATGTAACAACACTTTCTGGCTCAATAGATAAGGCTTTATTATAAATTTTTATGCTCTCGTCTATGTCTATATTCTTGTACAAAGTGCCTTTATTAAATAACAAGCCAATATTCTCTGGGTAATTAACAAGAGAAGTTTCAATAATCTTTAATGCTTGCTCTGCATTACCAAGCTTTCTATAACTTTCCGCAAATAAAATAGCAAAGTCTGGTTTGCAGTCTTCTGAATAGGACGCTTTCAGTAATGTATTGGCTTCTTCAACTTCATCTTCTATTAAATGCAGTTTGGCGGTTAAAACAACGACTTTTGGATCCTGAGCATAAGCAGATAGCTGTTCGGTTAGAATATTTTTTGCGTCGTTAACTTTTCTTACTTTGACATATTGCTCTGCAAGGTGAACAAAAAGAAGTGGGTGTTCGCCATAGTTTTGAATTGCACGGTTTAATAGTGGAATACTTGTTTTAGGGTTCTTTAGACCATCAAGTTGTAATGCTGCAGACCAAGCCATTTCACTTTTGGGAAAAGACTTTAACCAACCGCCTATATTTTCTCTTGCTTCACTGTAACGCCCCATTTTTAACATTGAATCCAAAAGAGCTAGCCATCGATACTCATGAGTCATCAACGAAGGCATAGCCTTCAAAAAGCCGATAACCTGATCGTACATTTTTTCGGTGTATAACACTCGTGCATAAGCCATTTGCAGTGGCTGATTGTTCGGCGAGTTCACACTTGCTAGTCTAAATAGCTCAACGGCATCAGTCACTGAGCCCATTTGTTTGGCAATTAAATAATTATTAATTAAGCCAGGTAAGTAATTGGGGTTAGTCGTAATTAAAGAGCTTAGATATTTCGATGCTCCCGCTAAATCACCTTCACTTCTTGCTTTGCCTGCCAAGAACATTAATGACGCACTGTTGTTCTCATTAAATTCTAATGCTTTGGTTAAATAGCTTTCTGCTAGCTCTTTGTCCCGTTTTTGCACAGCAACAAAGCCAGCTAAGTTATACGCATTAATGTTGTCAGGTTCGTCTTTAATCCACAACTTTGCTACTTCCATTGCATCATCTGCAAGCCCTTGTCCTAAGTAGGCTTGCACAAGAGCAACTTTTGCTTGCTCAGCATTGGAGTCCAACTCAATTGCTCTTTTAATATCAACAATGCCTGACATATCTTGCAAACTAACTTTGAGCATGCCTAGCTTAGCGAGCTCCAGAGCATTATCAGTGTCCACTTTCGAAGTCTGCGCAATTACTTCTTTCGCCTTATCGACTTGACCCCTTTGAATGTAATTAAAAGAAGCACTATTGGCGAGGCTCAAGTCGCGCTCAGACAGCTCGGTTAGCTTAGCTATTGAATCACTCGCTTCAATGCTATAGCCCAATTTAAACTGTACCACGCTCAACAACCGGCGTAATTCGTCATTGTTTGGAACCTGATCAATGACTTCTGTTAAATATTCATAGGCTTGTTCATAATTTTCAGAACGATAGGCGCTCAAGCCGGCATATAGTTTTGCTTGTTCTACGTTTACTTTCGCTTGTACTGCTTTTTCCAAATGTAATTTTGATTCTTCAAATTGATTCTGAGTAAACAGCAACATCCCTTTTAAATAATTGGTATAACCAAAATTAGGCGCTTTTTCTGCTAGCTCGTTGACCAAAGGGGCGGCTTTTTCGAATTGTTTATTCTTAAACAAAACATCTGCTAAATAGAGTTCAACCAAAATATAATTGCGCATATCTTCGAGGAATAGTTCAAAGGCGATTATCGCTTCTTCATATTGCCCTTTAAGAGAAAGTAATTGGCCTTTAAACAATAAAGCGTCAAGATTTTTCGGCTCGGCGAGTAGAATGTTATTAACGGTATTTAATGCCTCATCAACTTGCTGTTGCTCTACTTGCTCGTAAGCAACAATAAGTTTGGTGTAAGTTTGATCCTGTTTTGCAGGTATCAAAGCTTGCTTGAGTTGGTTTAGTTGTTCTTTATCTTCCGCTCGCTTCAGGGCAATGTAGGTATAAAAGCCAAGCTGTGCAATTTGTGCTGATGATAACTCAGGCTTTGTTTGCCAAAGATCCGGAATAGTGTCGAATTCTTGTTGTAAATATCTAGCTCGTGCTAAATCTACGATCAGCTGGGTAGAGGGATAATCGGTATTATAGAGTTTATTAAATTCTATCTCTGCAGCTAAAAACTCACCATTGCTCAAGTATAGCTGGCCTAATAACAGCCTCGCTTCATCAAGTGTTTGGTTTTTTAGATAGTGCATTTTTTAAGGCAATAACTGCCTTATCGTTTTCTTTACTTGTTATGTACGTTTTTGCCGTAACTAAGTCTTGCTCTGCCGTTTGCTGTTGTTCACAACCGGTCGTTAACACCAAAGCCGTTACTAATGCCATTCCTAGTTTAGTTTTATTCAACATCATGTTTTTTACTCTTTTTATTATCTGCTTGCTGTTAGACCTAACGCTGTGCCCTTTAAACTACCTCGAATTTGAGCTCCAACTACTACACATAGGGGATTAACTTTAAGTTTTGTAAAACCATTTCTTCTACCCTGTCATACAAAGCTTTTACCTCATTAGCAAAGCCAGAGGTAAAGCTATCTTTGGGTAAGTAAAACAAGGCTCTCATGCCATGATAATCGGTCTCTTCACCGATTTGTTCAGCTGCCAACCCTAGCCTTCTCAAACGGCGGATCAGCTTCACTTCCGCCATCACATAAATATGTTCATGTTTGCACATATTAGCAACGGCAATTGCTCCTAGGTACAATCCCACGGCGATACTTGGAAAGCTTCTTCGTTCCTCTTCGCTAAATGGATCAGCATCTTCGGGCCAATCCGCAACATAGAATGGTTTTTTTTGTTCATTAGGCCTACGTCTAAACTCATTCCTTACACACAAACGAGATACTTCAGAGTAAGAGCCAACTTTGCAATTACGTGGATTCAACTCTGGGAACTTCAAACTGCCCAAACAATACTCTTCTAACGGCAGAAGAGTTCGAGGAGAATCTGTTGGTGGAATGATCATGCGAATAGTGCCTGCATACATCCCAGTTCTCTTATGTCTCAATAAACAAAAGTAGGAAAACTTATCGTATGCATCAATTTCTATTTGAGAAGTTCTTTCCTGCTCCCAACCTAATTCTTCACAATAGACGTTGTACCTTATTTTGTAGGCTTCTTGTTTTAACTCTTCAGTATTTGCAAATACAACTTCAAAATACTTTTCGAAATGTTCTGCTAACATTTGCTGGCTCACTTTTTGGAATTTATTCTTCTAATCAATATTTCAGCTAATTTATCCACTTTGCCAGGTTCAAAGAACCGACTGTGTGAGGCTTCAATTTTATATTCCCTTAGTTTGCCTTTTATGATCTTCCGCCACTGACCTATTAGTATATTTTGTACTCTATAATAGATCGAAGATTTCAGTAAACTAGTATTTCCATCGTAATCTCGAATTCTATGTGTTCGCATTGCTTTAACCTGCATAAACAAACCAACATCTGAGATAACGGAACGGCCACGAGCAGACAAAATCAATTTAGTAATACTTGGGGCTTTATTGTTTAAAGAGATCAAAAGTTGCCACAGTAAAATTCCAAGTTTCGGCATCTTCACTAAAATAGTATCAACGATAAATAACTCTTCTACCTTTACGCCTTTGTGTTGTAATTTTCTGGCCGTTTCTAACGCTGCTAAGCCACCAACAGAGAAACCCGCAAGGTAAACCTTATCTTCATTCAGCCTAGCTATCTTTTCACTATAAAGCTCTGCTAGTTGATCAATATTTGTTGCAAACTCGTTGCCTGGCGGCTGCAGCATATGTAAATCGCATGTGCCCTCCATTGCTTTGGCAAGCGCCTTAAAACGGATCACGTCACCATTGCCCGAAGCGGCAATAAATAAACTAACATTTCTTGAGGTTTGCCCCAGACTCAATAAAACCGTCGGCAAGCAGAGCTCTCGCTCAATGCTTTCAGCAAAACTAGCTAAGCTGGAGTTATCAACAAGGACATGAAGTGGCAAGCGAACAGAAAAGTGGGCTTCGACTTTGGTTAACATGATCACCGCCGATAATGAGTCGCCACCACTTTCAAAAAAGTTATCTAGCACAGACAGGTCGTTATTTTTTAACACGTCACGCCAGATCAGCAGCAAGTCTTTTTCGATAGCGCCTATAGGTTCTCTTTTGTCGATATTGTCGGTTAGTAGATCCCCTTCTTCCAACAACGAATAGGCAATTTTTCCTGTGGTTGTGTAAGGCATAACAGGCACTGTGTAATACTTAGACGGCACCATATAATCGGGCAAGGCTTGAGACACTTGCCTGCGGTAATCGACCGAAAGCTTAGTGTTAACCAGCTCCAACCAAGCGTGTATTTGTGCTTTTTCTTTTGTACCATGCAACTTAACCGCGGCGGCTTTGACATTTGGGTTCTTATTGAGTGCAGCTTCTATTTCCGATAACTCAATGCGGTAACCTCTGAGCTTGATTTGTCTATCTCTTCGCTCCGAAAAATGTAATGTGCCATCTAGATCAATCCAACCAAAGTCGCCAGTTTTATAAAGCATCGAGGAGGAAACTTGGGGGATAGATATAAAGTTATTGTTGGCTTCAGAGCTAGCGGCCAAATAACCATTACTTAGTGTTCTTCCACCAAGGTATATTTGACCAATCACGCCATAAGGTAGATGATTATTTTGCGGGTCAAGAATAAATACTTGAGTTTCACTAAGCGGGGTTCCAACAGGCAAAGAAAACCAATCTTTCTGTCGTGTATCAACCTTCCAAGCAGAGGCAAATATAGCAGCCTCTGTTGGACCATAGACATTAAACAGCTCCGCGCCAGTTGCATTAATAAATGACTTAGCGACATCATATTCAAGTACTTCGCCGCCACAGCAACATACTCTTAAGGACTCCATAGAGTAGCTTTGTATGCCATCAATAAATCGGCGTAAGGTGGAAGGAACAAAGGCAATTAAAGTTGCTGAGTATTGCTCCACTAAGCGCGGCCAATCTTCAGGCAAAGAGCGATTTGCTTCTGGAAAAACAACCGTTCCTGACTTTGTCAGCGGCAGCAGTAATTCAATCAAAGCTGGATCAAAGTGACTTTGAGTAGCTTGCAGTGATCTGTCTTTGTGAGTAATGCCCCAATGCTCTACTAGCCACAGCAACCTGTGGGTTATTGCTTCATGAGAAATAGTAACGCCCTTTGGCGTCCCCGAAGTACCAGAAGTGAAGATCACATACGCAAGACTGGAGAGCTTAAGCTCAAGATTAGGCTCCAACTGCTCTGGTTTAATGGCCACCTGTAAAAGTTGCTCTAACTCAATTGGCAATAACTTAACTTCAGTAGCCGTTAGTCTCAAATTCCCTTTATTTGTTATCAACAACTTACATTGAGCAGCTTTAGCAACCAGTCTAAATCTTTGTTCAGGAATATTAAGATCGACAGGTAAAAATACAGCCCCAATTTGCACGATAGCTAAAATGGCCACAAGGATCTCTGGTCCCTTCTCTAAGCTAAATGCAACAATATCACCTGAGCCAACGCCTTCACTTTTTAGTTTTCTCGCCAAATGCTCCGCTGCGACTAACAACTCTTGATAAGTCATCGTCTGGTCTTGCCACATTGCAGCTACGTTATCCGGGTTTAATGCAGCTTGCTCAAATATGTTGGTAAAAATAGATTGCTTTACATCCATTACAGGTGCAGGTTGTTTTGTCACATCAAGTAATCGGCTTTCATATTTAGATATAAGTGACAGCTCAGATATAGTGACCTGAGGCGATGTTAGTACCTGCTCCAACATACTAATTAAACGCTCACCTACCAACTTAGTATCACGATTGGAAAAATACTCTTGCTTACCTTCAAGTACCATTTCGGCATCGTCTGAACGTAAGAACTCACCTAACGAAATAGCTAGTGGATAACGTGTTAAACCAGAGAAAGTTTGTCTGGTTTCAACTATATCGGCGTCGCCAAAACTACAATCAAAACTAAAACTTTCATAAGAGAACATCACATCAAACAATCTATCTCTATTTTTTTCCACTAGCTTTAATCGTTTAAAGTGTTGGCTTAATGGGTATTTGGCATGCCGATACGATTGCGCTAGTTTTTTCGATACTTGCTGTGCAATATCTAATACAGATAGCCCTAAGTCGACTTTAACAGTAATAGGTATCACTCCAACAAACATACCTAAAGTACTTTTGTATTTACCACCAGAGCGATTTAATGTTGGTAAACCAATCACAATTTCGGTTTTGTCATAAGCTTTAGCTAAGTAACTAGCAAGTATGGCAACAAAGCCATGTAACAAAGTGCAATCATAGGTTTTTAATATCGATTGAAAGTCTGACATCAATATTTTTGGCACAAGGCAGGTTTCTAAATGCGCACTCGATATCTTAGACTCGGTTCCAAGTTGGTACTTTCTATCAAACAGCCTCTCAGGGATCTCCGCTAGCTCTTCGCGCCAGTATTCTTCATCTCTACTGAAGGCTTTACTTTCTTTGTACTTTCGTGAGTCATCAATAAACGACGCATAGCTCCGTGCATCATTTTGTTCCATTGCCTTGCCCTGAATGAGCACATCATAAATATTAGCCCACTTGCGAACTGCATCAGAAACACTCCAACCATCCATGATCAAATGAGAACTCTGAAGAGTAATGTAATGACACGTAGTGGAAATTCGCAGTAAAGAAAAACGGATTGGTGGCGCGGATTTATTATCAAACAATCTTGCCATTTGATTTTTTTGCCATTGCTTGGCAACCGCTTCAGGCTCAAGCTCTGCAGAAAAATCAACAAACTCAAATTGCGCTGAAACTTGTTCTAAACAAACCTGATGCCCCAACTCATCAACCACTAATCGCAGAGTATCATTTTGTTGTACTAGAACGTTAAGCGCTCGCTCTAGTGTGGTTAAATCCACCTCACCTAACAATTTGGAGAATCCACCTATATTAAGGTGAGAACTGTCGGGCCAAGCCAGATGCTCCGTCCATATATCAAGCTGACTCAATGATAAAGGTAGTGTTTCCATATTATATGTTATGACTGCCAGTCCCACTCTGACGTTTGTTGTAAAGTATAGTCATAGCCGACTTTAATGATGGCATCGGCTTTCTTGTAATCCATTAAGCTAAACTTACTCAACGGCGGTTCTAGATAAAAGTCCGATAAAAATCGGGTGCTGTGTCTTTTATTTAAACCACCAATATGGGCTACTTGTAGCAAAATGTCGAATATACCGGGTAAAGATTGCTGATCTGAGTTGAAATGAGACTTAACTTTATTCCAGTTTGATAAGATCTCTGTGGAACTCGGCACCTCTAAATCTTCCTTTAAATCCACATCAACGGCAATAATTTTACCATTACCACGCCTTCTCTCTAACGCTGTACTCAATCTGACACGCATCGACTGTACTGGCACATTTTCTAATATTGCACCATCCACTAGTAATTGCCCCTCATTCACAACAGGAGTAAATAATCCTGCAGGTGAATTACTCGCTAACACTGCACGCCACAAGGGACCAGAATCTAATACCGTGGTTTCTGCCTTAGTTAAATTACAAGCCGCAGCAAAGTAGTTAACCCACATATTCTCAATATTTATTTCACCAAGGCCTTTTCTAAAAGCTCTGGCTAACCCCGTGTTCGACATTAAAGATATCAACGGAAAGTTGAGCTTCATGCCGTCTTTACTGTGTTTCAAAATTTGATGATGTATTTCTTCTAAAGGCACACCAATAGCGTAACAAGCACCTATCAGTGCTCCCATACTATTGCCGCTTATGATATCAATAGGGATCTTGTTCTCTTCAAACGCTTTTAGTACACCTAAATGAGCAAAGCCGCGAGCTCCGCCACCGCCAAGAACCAAGCCCACCGCTTTACCTAATAAGAACCTAGCTAACCTAGCGTGATCATCATGGCTGTCTGGTTTAATCGGGTATATACGCTCGACATCGCGTCCTTTTTGCCATTCTGTTCTACTGGCACATTGTGTAGCTGAACACGGATGAATAAGCGCTAAGTGCTTCCGAATTAAACTATAGCCAACTTCTTTAGACAGTATTTCTTCAATTTCAGTGATATCACTAGAGGCGGTAGCATCAGCTAGAAATACAACTTGATCCGCCAGATGAAACAGCTGCTTGTTAATCGCGACATCTTGGTTATCACTTAAATAAATCAAATAATCATTATTCGACTCTTCATAATCCAAATTGATGCCTACCGACTCACCTTTGCTGGTTGTTTTCAGATCGGTACTAGTAATAACTTGAGTTTTGCCAAACTTGCTCAGTGCTTGTTGGAAGTTTTTAACAATGTACTGACTGTCTAGATGTTGATGTACAGATACAAAAAAATAGCTTTGCGCTCGACGCCTCTCATTAATGGTTCTTTGGTGACGAAGTTGACGGTAAATAGCTAGCGAGAAAACTTTATTAAACTCCAACGGGTATTTTTTAATTAAGCGGCTGTAATCGCTTTTGTTTAAAATAGCCAAAGTAGAGTCTCTCATGGCAAAAATATCTGCAGTTCTAGGCTGCTCTAACACCATTGCCGTTTCACCTACCGTATCTCCCGGCAAAACTTCGTTGTATAAAAGCAACTCTCCGTCACGACCTTCCCTAGAAACTCTGAGACGTCCCGAGACGAGAATAAACATAGAGTCCGACTGTGAGCCCTCAGCTAAAATTTTACTTCCACCTGCAACTTTCTCTATCTTGAGGTGTTCAGCAAGCTCAGTTAGAATTTCTCTCGGCAAATTGGCAAAGTCATCACTTGCAGTGAGCAAATTAATCAACTGTTCGATGGAAACGGCCACAAGTTTTTCCTAGTTTTCTTTTTTTGAACAAATAAGATACAGTGAATAACAATAGCTATCAATAACTTAGACTACCGATCACGGGTTGTTTACATTTTCCCTTGGTTTAAATCTATTTTCTTTCGTATTAGAACTATACTATGCTACCTGCTCACATTAGTTTTACAGGAAAATTAGCCAACTTTTATTAGGGAAATAATTCACATCCTTAATAAAACGATCACAAATTTTTCATAGAGTTAAATTAAATATATCCGTTCCAAGAGGGGTCAAATGGGATACAAATATCACGGACATGATCACAAAAAAATTAGAAAAGTGATTATCATTGAATTCTTTCTAATTGTTATATCAGCCGTTGTCGCCACTACTATATTCAACACTTTTGATCTTGGCGCTGTCATTGTCTCTGACATCCTTAGTTACCACGCTCTTGTCTTTATTGCTGTGCTCCAGTTGTCAATTTTATCTCTTGGCCTTTATGAATTAAAAATAAGGGAGAGCAAAAGAGGTGTATTCAGGCGTTTAGTAGTCGCAGCAGCCATTAGTTACTTTGTGATTGAACTATATCTATTGCAATTTTTTGTCGCTATTAATCCACCACAATATTTCGTCCTAGTTTCGGTCTTAACGGCCTTGCTCTTTTTGTCGATATTTAGAATTGGTTTTTGGGATACCGAAACCTTAGGGGTATCGAAAAGGAATGTGCTAGTTATTGGCTCTGGTGAAAGAGCGTCGATTATCGAAAAGAGAATGAGACGAGCAGCCGATCGCCGCGGTATTGAGATCCTAGGCTTTGTTAAACAGCCACGAGATAAGAGTGAACAATTAAACCAAGAAACTATATTAGAATTTGAAGATTGCACGGCTCTAGAACAATTCGTTTACGAAAATGACGTATCCGAAATCGTAGTCGCAGCAGACGAACGTAGAGGCAGCATGCCATTGCAGTCGTTATTTGACTTCAAGCTCAGAGGGATAGAAATAACGGATATTCTAGACTTCATTGAACGAGAAACAGGACAAGTTGCAGTCAACCTCATTTACCCGAGTTGGGTTATTTATTCGAATGGCTTTAAGTCTTCAAATTACATTCGTGTTGCTGGCGGTTACTTCTTCAACTTATTTTTAGCTTTAATAGTACTGATATTGACCTTGCCTTTTATCCTATTTACCGCGTTCGCAATATTCTTAGACGATGGCTGGAAAAAAGGTGGGACCATCTTTTATCGCCAAGAAAGGATTGGTAAAAACGGCCGTGTGTTTGAAATATTAAAGTTCAGAAGTATGAGAATGGATGCTGAATCAGGCGGCGCTCAATTTGCCCAGAAAAAAGACTCCAGAGTCACCCGTATTGGTGAGTTTATTCGCAAATATCGACTGGATGAGCTACCTCAACTATTGAATGTGATCAAAGGCGAAATGGCCTTTGTTGGGCCAAGACCAGAGCGCCCACAATTCGTAACCGATTTTGTAAAAGAAATACCGTATTACAATCAAAGGCACAATCTAAAACCTGGACTAACCGGTTGGGCACAGTTGAATTACCCTTATGGTTCATCAACTGAAGATACTATTGAAAAGCTAAAATATGACCTGTACTACATTAAACACAGTTCAATTATTTTTGATATGTTGATCTTACTAAGAACCGTTGAAGTTATTCTGTTTGGTAAAGGCCGCTAAGACGAAAAAACACAACTCCTCGACAACAGCAGAATGAATACCGAAACGAGCATCATGAAAAGATTAGCATTTACTATGCTTTTTCTTTTCTTATGCTCGTGTGGAGAAACAACACGCGCTCAAGTCGACACACCATCCCCTCATTTCCAAGACCTACATGAAAAGCAACGAGAGCAAGTTGTAAAAATCAACTTTCAGCCCGAGGGTGCAAACAAAGTTGAAGGTTACCTGGTTGACTCAGGCCAACCCTTTAGCAAAAAAAGTAACGGTTTTAGCTATGGCTGGAGTCAAGATGTAAGTGCGGGGCTAAGAGACCGAAACAAGTTTCACGCTTTAGACCAAAGGTTTGACACGCTAGCACATATTACCCTTGAAAAAAGTCAAATAGATGCCTATTGGGAAATAGCACTGCCAAATGGCGACTATAACGTTCACATAGTAGTAGGTGATCCATCGTATGCTCAGGACAAACAAGCCATCAAAATTGAAGGGCACCTGGCGTTTAATACAACCCCAAACCAGCATGGTTATATTTCGTCATATACCAAGGTAAATGTCTCTGACGGGAGATTAACCATAGAGTCCACTGCTCGAGGCAAAGGGTATGTCGGAAAAATTAACTTTATTGAGATCTTCGGCAACAACACACATAAAGCCTTGCTTTCTCCGCTGCCTATTAACAACGTCGAAACTATCCAGTTAAATACTCACCGTTTTATCCATTGGCAAAACCCTTATTTCAACTTCAACAACAATTATTTAGTTGAGTTATCAGAGCCGCTTAGTTCGCCTATTGTTGATATGAGTACGTTCTTGAGCCCAGAAGCTAAAGTTAAGTACTTAGGAAGAGCATCAAATACGCTAGTTGCTAATAACACGAACAACTACCACTATATAGTGAGCGCTAATGAGCAAGACGTTTTATCACTGCCTAAGCTCATTGCTGCTCCACAAACACCTCAACTGCAATCCAAGTATCAACTTAAAGCAAACTTAGTTGAAGCAATGGAGCTAACTAAACGTTGGAGTGACAATGACGATGTTTTTCAACTTCACAATTTGTTCTCTGAGCATTTGTATAGCCACCAGCTAAACCAACAAAAAAATACAATTATTAGAGACAGCATTTGGCAACATGACTCTTCAAACTCAGCGGTCATTGCTTTTCAAACCGCAAGCCCTGAGAAGACCTATATTAAGTACTGGAACGACTCAGACCCTAAAACAACTAATATTTCGCTGCGACCACTGTATACGCATATTCATTATCTGAAAAATTTAACGGCAAATAGTACCTATCAATACAAAGTTGTAAGCTATGACAACGAGCAAGAAGTGACTATGTACCACGGCACCATAGAG
Source organism: Psychrosphaera sp. (assembly GCA_965200905.1). Taxonomy (GTDB): domain Bacteria; phylum Pseudomonadota; class Gammaproteobacteria; order Enterobacterales; family Alteromonadaceae; genus Psychrosphaera. The sequence goes on along the minus strand of CBDAVN010000003.1, from coordinate 334,591 downwards.
ACAAAACCGGAACATAACACTCAACACCTTTATACTGATAAAAGCTCCCGTTTTCCGATCTTATTGAACAAAGCTAACACCACCTATACGTTACAAAACGATATCCAGAGCGCTGATACGGCTTTTATTGTCACGGCTAACAATATTACTTTAGATTTGAACGGTTACACTATAAAACAATTAGTTCAAGCAGCTGGTGACCATAAACCTGTCATTACCACAGATGAAGGATTAAATCGATTTTCACTGTTTAACGGAAATATAATTCAAAGCGCCCAAGCGAACTTGAACAGTAAACACTTAGTCGACATCGACAATATAAAACAGGTCGAAGTTGCAGGGTTAACCATTGAATACTCGCAACCGCAAACCATCGCACTGGTGACAAAAAGCCAAGATAAAAAGCTGTTGCCATTTGACCACGCTATTCATCACAATCAATTTATCGATAAAGGCTGGAGAGTGGCTAACCGTCACGGAAGCGGTGGTGCTGTAGCGGTTAAGTTCGACAATGAATTTGGTTATAACGAATCGACTTTAATGGCCAGTTATAACTTAATACTGAGAACTCGGCAAAACGGTATCCAAGGCGCTACCTACGCACACAACAACGAAATTTACACCGACAGCTGGACAACTAATAGTTTTTCAATTCAACCCTTTAGTCGACCGAATAAGCAATCTGGCCGTTATGCCAACAACAAACTGTTCTTAACTGGCTACCACGCTATCGCTTTTGGCTGGGGGCATGAAGATCTGCTAGTCGAAAATAACTACATCGAGATGCAAGGGCTCAACTCGAAACGACATCGTTGGTGGGAAGGGTTTGGCGATCAAAATAGCTTAAATGGTTTACGAATAACCAACTACGGTAAAGGTGGACAAATTAGGAACAACCTCAAGTACTACAACAATAAAATTGTTGGTATGGCTCGCAACGGTTCTATGATGCGAGGCACAGAGCTATATAGTGATTATTCAATCTCAGGTACTGAAGTGCGTTGGTCCGAAATAGATATCCGCGCAGAAGATAATAACTCGATCAATGTATCTGCTGTTGTAACCCAAGGTACAGCGAATAATGACCATCAAGTTACCGTCTATAGAGACTCTATTCTGCGCTCAAACGTAGCCATTGTTCGCTTTGGCGACAACTACGGTAGAGGCCACAATCATATTTTCGACAATGTCTTTTTCGACAAAGTCCGAGGCAACGATAACTTTGCCACATTTATCTTTGACGGCGGTTATTCGGGTACAGGGCATAGAATTATTGACGGTACATTTTCAAATGGTGCAAAGTGGGACGATGTATTTTGGCGCAGAACCAGCACGGCTTCTTTTTACCAAGTATTAAACGTAAAAGATGGCAAAGAAGTGGAAGTCAGGCCAGTGGAGTGGCACCGCAGTGATACGCGCGCGCCAGAAGTAAAGAATAAAAAACAACACCAGTTAGTGACAAAAGGTTAAACGGAACAACATCTTATGTGTGGAATTACAGGTATTTTTTCGGCCAAAGCCGACTACGCTTCACCAGCGCTTGTTGAGACTATGAACGATGCTATTTTTAGACGCGGTCCAGATGAAGGCGGTACCTTCACAGCAACAAACATAGCATTGGCAATGAGACGCTTGAGTATTATTGGCGTGCACAACGGAAAACAGCCTATTTTTAATGAGAGTAAAGATGTTGTCACAGTATTCAATGGTGAGATATACAACCACAAAGAGTTAAGAGCGCAGTTAGAACAGCAAGGGCATACCTTTTATACCGACTGCGATACCGAAGTAATTGTTCACTTGTACGAAGAATATGGTACAGATTTCCCCAACTATTTGGATGGCATGTTCGCCATCGCTTTATGGGATACGAAAACTAAGAAGTTATATTTAGTCAGAGACCGATTTGGTATCAAGCCATTATTTATTAAAGAGACTGAGGACTCGCTGTTATTTGGGTCTGAGATAAAAACTATTCTAGCGGCCCAGCCAGAAGGCTATGACCTAGATTTACAAGCCGTTGATGAATATCTCACTTATACCTATATACCCGCACCAAAAACTATCTATAAACAGATCCGAAAAGTGGAAGCAGGATTTATCCATGAGTACTCACTTAACGACGATAAATTGGTGTTCAGCAAATCTTCATATTATGAATTACTAGATAACACTAGGACTAAAGAGCAATCACAACAGGCAGTTGAAAGCCTTATTAAACAATCTGTTAAATCTCATATGGAAAGTGACGTTCCTGTTGGTTCTTTTTTATCTGGCGGTGTCGACAGTAGTTTGATTTCAACTTTGGCACAGCAACATGTAGAGCAAAAGTTAGAGACGTTCACCGTAAGCTTCAGTGGCAACAATCATATAGATGATGAGTTACCTTACGCCCAAGAAGTCATTCGACAACAAGGTATGAATGAAAACTCAATTACAGTTAAACCCGATTTAGAACAGATCATTGATGATGTGATTTATGCCTTTGATGAGCCTTTTGCCGATGATTCGGTTGTACCATCATTCTATGTATATGAGCTAGCAGCAAAAAAAGTAAAAACGACGCTATCAGGTTTAGGCGGAGATGAGCTATTTGGTGGCTACAATCGATACAAAGGCATATTGTTGGCACAGAAACTTCGTCACTTCCCTAAACCTCTAAGCAAACTAGTGCTCAAGTTACTTACTCTGGTCCCTGAACCTAAGGATGGCGGGGAAAAAATAGATCACTTAAAGAGGTTCTTTAAAGGTTTGCTGCATCCTTTAGATAAAACGTACTTCTCTTACTTGTCGAGTATAGAAGAAAGTGAGAAAAAGCAGCTCTACACAAGCAAGCTGTTTAACGCCATAAACCTGCAAGAAACGGAACAAGTCACAACCAAAAGATTTCAGGCAGCTGCTCATCTGGGCGCTTTAAATGCATCATTATATACTGACATTAAAACCTATCTACCAGATGACATATTAGCCTTATCAGACAGGCTAAGTATGTGGCACTCGTTAGAAGTTCGAGTCCCGTTTATTCAGCATACCTTAATGGAAAGTGCGCTAGCCCTGCCTGAGTCGGAAAAAATTGCTCAAGGCACGACCAAAAAAATATTAAAAGAGATTGCTAAAAACCATGTTCCAGCTTCAATAATATCGCATAAAAAACAAGGTTTTGAAGCACCTATGGCAGGTTGGATAAAGAGTGATTTACTGGCCTTTTATCAGACCAAACTGTCTGAAAGCAAGTTAAACAAACACGGCTTATTTCAGGCCAAAGACGTGAAACAGTTATTGGACGATCACGTAACTGGTGCCAACAAAAATAACAAAGTACTGTTTTCTCTACTGGTATTCCAGCAATGGTACGATAACAACGCGTTTAGAATTAAGGTGTAAATGCCATGGATAATAAAAAAAATATAACCATTATCGGCAGCGGTATCGCAGGCTGTATATTAGCCCATGAGTTACAAGAGCAATACAATGTAACCGTAGTTGAGAAAGGCCCTGAACATGGAATTCGCTACCCTGACATTGAGTTCACTAGGAAAACACTAGCTGCAGTTAATACCTTCTGCTACGGGCATGGCGGTGGTTCAAATATATGGCACAATGGCCTGATGCCTTTGAGCCCAAAAGACTTAAATCATAATGAAGATTTCTCGACGCTACTGGCCGACTCGCAACAGCATATAGATAAGTCCGCTGAATACTTAAACTTTAGCAAACCTAATTATTGCCAAGAATATAGTAATGTAAAAACACAGCTGACCAACTCTAAAGCGATGCAGAAAATAGGCGCACAGCTAGATTGCCTAGTCTATCCTAAACAATTTGATCCATTGACTCTGCCAAACAACGTCACTCGCTACTTTGACGTCGAAGACTTTGAATTTATTAAGTCAGGTGAAGCTGTCACAGGACTAAAGTTCGAACACAATAAGCAAACGGTAGAGTTAGCAAGTGACTTGGTTATTTGCAGCGCAGGGGCGTTTAACACCCCTTTGTTATTACAAAAACTGACAAACCAAACCAGCGACTATGAACTAGGTAAAGGCTTAATCGACCATCCCGTTGGTTTTGTCGGAAAGATAAAAGTAAAAGATGAATTTGTTGCTGACATTCAGGATTTAGCTTCACTAGATACTGAAGCGGCAGAGGTATGCTCTGGCATTAAGCTTTCATTAAATAATTACAACGCGATAGCCTTCTTGCGACCAGCTGTCACTATGTCGAACAACTTAGGCATCTACAAGTTCAAATCGAAACTAGGAGCCAGTTCAGGGGTAAAACGAATTAAGAATGCCTTTAACTGGCGGATCTTCCACCCTGATATTGTTAGCGAGATCTGCAATCACCTATTTAACTTTAGCTTTAAAACGAAAACCTTTAACGTATTGATTTATTTCGAACAGAAGAAAGGCGATTTTTCAGTTTCAAATAGTAACGGACGAGTGTCTGTCGACTGGGAATTATCTAAGCAAGAATTAAGCGTATACTCAGAAATAATAGCCAACCTGTCTGCTCAACTAGAACCTATTACCACAGAACAAAACTTCCAAACAGAGCTAACTACTGACTGGCTTTGGTCTGGTGCTCACCATGCTGGCACAGTTAACATGGGTGAAAACAAAGCGATAAATAGTGACTTAAAGGTTGCCTTTGCAGATAACGTATATTGCTGTGATAGCTCTGCCATTCAAGAGCATTCGTATACCAATACCGGCGTGACCATAGGGCAATTGGCAATAAGATTGGCAGAACACATTAGAGGCAAATACTAATGAAAATATCATTCGTTATCCCAGCCTTTAACGAAGAAGGTTTTATTGCTCAAACTCTACGCTCTATTCACTTGTTTTGCCAAGAAAAATTAGACTACGAGGTCATTGTGGTCGATCACAATTCGACAGACGCAACAGCCGAGTTGGCAAGCTCTAATGGCGCCAAAGTGATAAGCGGTAAAGAAAAAAATACCATTGGCGGCTTAAGGAATTTGGGCGTTGAAAATGCCACAGGTCAAGTCATCATTTTTATCGATGCTGACATCACCCTAACGGCAGGTTGGCAAAGCGCTATTACTAGCATGCTTGAAAAAATAGAAAAACAGCCGAAGTTGATCACGGGCTCATTGCCAACGAGTTCAGACGATACACCAAATATACTCAAAGTCTGGTTTGACAGTAAGATCAAAGACCAAAGCCCAAATCATTTAGGTACAGGACACCTTATTGTTGCAAAAAGCTTCTTTGAGGAGATTGGTGGCTTTAACGAAAAACTGGAAACCTCTGAAGAGTTCAACTTTTGCATTGAAGCGAAAAAGCTCGGAGGCACAATAGAAGCCGCACCTGAAGCTGAGATCATTCATCATGGTACGCCTAAAACACTAAAACAGTTTTTTTTGCGAGAGGTTTGGCATGGCAGAGGCGATTTCACTTCCTTTAAATCTTTTAAAAACTCCAGAATTGCAATACTTAGCGTAATTCAGTCATTCCTATTGCTGTTATTGTTATATTCTCTGCTGCAACCTTTGAGCTTACTCTACCCTGTCGCTCTAATCGTTGCATTTAGTATCTTTTGCGCTTACGCCAAATACAAAACAGTCAACATACGAATATTACTTTCAGCGAGCTTCACATTTTTTATCTACATCACCGCTCGTTCATGTTCACCTTTTAGCTTACTGCTATACAAAAGGTTCATTAGAACTCGCTAACTTTACAATAAGTAAATATACCTAAATGCAACTTTGCTATTTAGGTATATTTACTGAAACAACGCCCATTTCCGAGCTCGTCATCCTCTGGCCTTCAGTCTTTACCGACGACAGAGTTACTCTTCTAGGCGCCCTATCAGTATCAATAGAGGAGAAGTAATCTGTCTGTTGTTGCAGGTTAAAAATACGTACTAGTTTTGTTGAGCTTGGTAAATCAATGGCCACTTCTGTCAATGGCTCTCGAGTTTTCGCAAAGATAAATAAGGTATCATCAACCCTAACGTTAAATGTATTATTGGTCTGACTGCTTCCTATTATAGGTTTGCTTTTACCAGGGTCTTTTAAGCTTATTGTATGCACAAAGTGCTGCAGTAGCCCAACTTCTTTAGCTTCCACCTCCATCGAAAACTGACCATTGTTAGGATCCCATTTATAACCAAACGATTTGTAGTCGGTTTGCGGTGCAAAAGTATGCAACCTCCCCGACACGTCCTCTGTATCAAAGTAGTGAGGCACAGAAAGCGTTATATTTTCAATATCCATATCATTGGTTGAAACCGAATCTATTCGTTTCCAATATTTTGAAGTATTTGCTAGTGGTTTATAAATCGTCAACAGCCACGAGCCCTTTTCCGTCCAATCTCCAATAAGGGTATCTTTGGTATTAGCGTGTATCACACCATCAATATCACCACTGCTAACTCGGTAGCCCGCCCATTGGTTGTCTTTCCAGTTACTTCCCTCAATTTTTATTTGACCACCACTTATTTGATGCTCTTGGCTTTGCAAATACACCTTTTGTCGGCCATCAAATACAACCTCTTCAGTATCACTCTCCGCATCTTTGGTACTGCCTCGTATGGTAATAGAACCGTCTAAGTCATCACCATTAGCATAGATTTCCAACCAACGAGGAATATCAAGTTCAACCGACTCAATATCAGACAAAGGCTTTTGTTTAATAAATTCAGTATCTCCACCTCTTACTGTTATTTCGTTGTTACGAGGGTGAAGTACCTTTAAGTAAGTTATATTCTGCTCTTGCGAGATAGTCACGTCAGAACCGTTTTCTAACGAGGTTTTGCCCCAAACCGCAGGGGTGTCAGCTCCTGTAATAACCGGTTTGGCTACCGTATGAATGGTCCAAACTTTCTTAAACTCAGGATCCGTGACTTTAACTCGGTCAAAAATCAAAAACACATCAGGATGGATAAATAGAAATTCTCTATCTATATATTCCACTTTACCAGAGTAAGAAGCCGTGGCATCACCTACGCTATAAGTATACTCACCCTCGACATGCTCATATTTGGTTATATCGCCACGTTCAACTGCCTTAAACATATACCCGCTATTTCCACGTCGTGTATTGCTGTAACAATTGATATAGCAACCATCCGTAGTCGATATTCGGTCTATTGTGCTTTGCCCGCCATAATTATCTGATGCAACAAGAGGGACACCTGAATATGGCTCGGCTTTCGAACCATCTGCATTGAAATCAAAGCTTTCATCAGGGTCTAACACCTTGACTATATTTTTTGAGAATGACTGACGTGCATACCAGTGATGGACTTCATTTATATGATTACCTTTCGTTCTAACGCCAGCAGGTTTAATAATGAAATCATTGCGGTGGATCATAAATGAATTAGCATCAGGGTAACGCCTACTTACCGCTTCACCATTAGTAAATAATCCATATGCCGCATCTTTTTGCCAGTTCGTTCTCATGACCACCAAGCCTGATCCACTGTAGTATGAAGACGTTGGCAAAGACTCTCTATTAGCCGGAGCTAACCCAGCATCATAATGAAGCAAATAATTTACTAGCCCAGTACTGCCACAGTTAGGCAACCATGAGCCGTTCTCAACAAACCACTGTGAGTAAGGATCTTGAAATAACTTAGCAACAAATGCCTTGATCTCAGCACGAACATCAAGTTTTGGTGGCGTAGAGGTGTCCCAGATCTTAGGCAGTTTAGCGCTAATCGTCCCTTCCCTTTGACAATAGCTATTCACTTTGGAAACTTGTTCAGTAAAAGGCAGGCCCATTGTTAAATACAATCTAGCTCTGTGTTTATCGCGCAGCGCATCCATGTAGGCTTGAGAGCCAGTCGCGTTGTACCAAAGGAAATACAACATAGCACTAAATGATTCTTCACTTTGATCATATGAAAAATTATCGTAAACGCCGCCAAGCTCACCCGGCAAGGCTGAGTTATAAGTCATATCTCCGGCGAAACGACGTTCAATATTGTAGAAGTCCCCACCTGGCTCTAGTTGTTGCTTGGCGATTTGTAAAAAGTTTCTAGCATCAAATGGATAAAGTTCTGAGTTCTTGTTTATTTCAAGTGGATGATCAGCAATAAACAAGGAGTAAGCTAGTGCATTTTGCATGTAGTAAGCTGTGTGATAACCCCAATCTAAGTTAGCCTCCCCTCTAGACTCTGCAAGTCCGCTGTAAATAAAAGCATTATCACCAGTAGATGCGACTCTATCCATAACGTTTTTAAAAACGCTATCCGGTAATTTATCATAGACCAAATCCAGTGCTGCTAATTCTGATAGCTTGGGTGCTCCCGTTGTAGGTCTAACTTTCATCAACTTATCAAAGTAGATTTCATCTTGTGTCGCAAGGTATAACAAAGCCAAAGCTTGTAAGTTAAAGTCTTTGCCTCCATCAATATTCGATTTGAGAGTAGAGAACCACTCTTTATATGGTGAAACCGCGTTAGGGCCATAAGCTCGAGATAAAACAGTGTCTAGCTCACTTTTAGTAACAAGTAGTCGAGGGTGTTCCTTAGTTATTTCAACGTCTTCGACTTTGTTGCTTGCACTGTCCTCGTTGCTGTTTTCATTTTGGCTTTCAGTGCTGTTAGTACCGCTAGAGTCTGGCGTTGGGTTCGAGTTGCCCGAAGTAGAAGGTAGGTCCACATTTACATCGTTGCTGATTGCACCCGAATCTTGCGAGCAAGCAACAATAACCAACAACAATAGCGTGCAGTTGGTAAACTTTAACAATGGTAACTTCATACACCTCTCCTAAAACAGACCTAGCTTTTGGTTTTTCTCCTGCTTACTAGAGGCCATCATCCACTGCGCCTACCAAATAACTTAAATTGCCTAGCTTTATATATTGCTTTTAACGTGATGTAAAACAAGCTTAGCTTTCCTCGATAAAATGCAAGGGTCGAAAACTCAACTGCTTCACCGCGTAAACTAGACTTATAGTTTGAATTTTTTCCAGTGCCAGCTAACAAATCAAATTGGGATATCTGTGAATTAGCAAACGCTTCAGTTATGCATAATCCCAAGTGTAGCTTGCCCAACGCCAATCCTGATTTGTATTTTTCTACATAACCAGACTGTAAATTATAAATACTATTATTGACCTCGATATTATACGAACAAGATACAACTTGGTTATCGTCAACTAATGCTAGCATTTTCGAGTCCATGTGTTTCGCTTTACTCACTTGTTCAATAAAGCCATAGTGAAACTCTAAAGCGTCTTTATCGAAGGCGCTCTTATCCCAACGTTTCTCGTGCAAGGCATTAAGCTCAGAAAGATACTGAATAACTTCACTGTCTTGGTACTCAACATGTTTTAAATCAGCCAGCTCTTGTCTTTTCCATTTATTAAAGTAGCTTGCTCTAGAGTTTTTACCTAACAATTGTTTATAAACATCTAACTGTTGTTGAGTATTGACCACATAGCCATCAACTTTTTCCCAGATATGAGATTGATGTAGCTGAGAAAGCAGTTGAACAAGTGCTTTCATTTCAGCATTTTTTTCCAATGTTATATCTGCCAACATTAACTCTCGCCAATGCAAGTGAGTTGAAATGAATTTAGCTAGCTGAGGTAACAGCAAATTGGATACGCCTGACTTAATAATTGGACTGATATACTCAGTACGAACAGTGGAACTGGTTCTCGTTCGATTGCCGATAAAGTGTAACCTTGATCCACTTACAGAATGAAAGGAAGACTTATTATCCATGTAGCAAGGCAGTATCGCTACCAAGTCGCCCTCTTGAAAAACTAATATCAGTTGTAACTTCAACTCAAGTTTTACTGACCAAATACGCCACCAAGTAAACTGCCACTCCCAACTCATAAACAATTCATTGGCCTGACTAGACTTGAGCAAAGAGGTCCATTGTGGCTGTAAATGTTCGAACTCTTGCTCTGAAGCTAAATGGAACTGGAATTGATTGTTAGAGCAATTAAAAGCCGCTTGCAAAAACTCACCATCTGAGTCCCCCCCCATTAAAAACCAATTCTCTTCAGTGTCATCACTTGTTTCGTTGTAGGCAACAAATCTTTGACTTTGCTTATGTTTATAGAAACCAAGTGCACCCAAGCATTGCTTGAACTCAAAGTCGTTGGTCGACATTGATAAGCTTCTAGCAGGGTACGCTTTGAGTATATTTTCAATGGCTTGGTACTTTAGCGCCAAAGCTTTTTTTGGTCCCAAGTAGTCAACAATACTGACTGTGTTCTGAGCAACCCTGTAAATTAATATACTTGCTAACTTAGAGTGTGAATCACGGCCAATTAAGTACCGATACACTCCAGCACAAACAGGATGTTGCTGATATTTCCAATTTAGATATTCATAGTTTCTTGCCACGATTTTACAATAACCGTGTTTGACGTTATGCCACAGAGCCTGCACTTCACCTTCAGGAGGCAAAGAGAGTGAGGTTTGATAACAGTAAGTAGAGTCAGTAAGTTCTATTTGTTGGTTGTTATGGATAGAAGCAAATGTCTTCTGATAAAGCACTTTTAACCCATGTTTAAAGCCTAGGCGCCTGTCGAAGTGGCTATTGGTAAAGAGTTCAACCTTTGAATCGGTATTCGTCCGCCATCCCATTTTTTGCAATACGTGATAAGCCGTATCACTGATCCCCAAGGACATGACATTGTGCCCTTTAGTTAATGCCTTTAATTCTTGCTTTACTTGCTTGCCTAACCCTCGACCTCTCGCTTTTTTAGAAACGAAAAAATCACAACTCCAATAACTTATCGAGTCACGACCGTTTTCCCACGTATCTACTGGTATTAATCCATTGAAGGCTAGTGCAGCCTGATCTTCAGAGTCGACATATAATAAAGGCGATATATCTGCTCTTTTGGTTGCAGGCGATGAATACTGCCACTTAAATAGCTGATATTTATGACTGTCGTTAGGATATAACGACTTGTAATGCTCTAAACAAGCGGAAGAGTCGGCTCGAAAAGGGATCTTCTTCATAACTGTTCTACATCTAATAACCACTGTTGGAACATCAAGATCCCCCACAACTGATAGCCATAGTTAGCGACTTTATTATTATGAGCCTCAAGCATGCTGGTTATCACAGGCTGATTAAAATATCCCTGCTGCCTTAATAAAGTTGGCTCTAATAAGGCATGAGACCATTCTTTTAAGTCGCCACGTAGCCATTCATCAATAGGGATGGCAAAACCAACTTTCGGCCGTTCGATCAATTCTTTCGGCACATAGCGATATAATACCGAGCGTAACACCTGTTTTCCTACGTCCTGTTTGACATTGAGACTGGTTGGCAGGCTCAATGCAAACTCAGCAAACGAATGATCTAACATAGGTACTCGAGTTTCCAAGCTGTTTGCCATTGCTGCCCTATCAACTTTGACTAAGATGTCATCTGGTAAATACCAATTTAAATCCATATACATCATGGACTTAAGTTCATCTTCAGCAAAGAAGTCAGGAATAGTTAGGTCTAAACCGGATTGGTAACTTTGATCTGAAAGCACAATATGATCTGTTGGCTGGTTAATACTAACTGCTGCCTTATAAAATTGATTAAGCTGATTTGCTCCTAGCGACTTTTCTCTAGCTAGCTTGGCTATCAGCAAACTTCTATCCAACTTACGACTAGGTTTATGCAGTAATTTACTTAAGCCCATTTGCAAAGGCATTGGCGCAGATAGTGCCGCTTGCTTTAATGAATGCTTTAGCGAGCCAGTATTATTCCATGCCTTTTGATATTGAAAATAACGGCTGTAGCCGCAGAATAATTCGTCGCCACCATCTCCAGATAAAGCAACGGTTACTTCTTTTTTGGCCATCTGACACAGCAAGTAAGTTGGCAACTGCGACGAGTCAGCAAACGGTTCATCATAAATTTGTGGAATTTTGGGGATCAACTCAAGTGCGTCAGCCCCGCTTACATAAAGCTCTGTATGATTGGTTTTTAAATGCTGAGCCACTGCTTTTGCATGCTCTGCTTCATTAAACTGCTTTTCATTAAAGCCTATTGAAAACGTTTTAACCGGCTGTGTGGCAATGTCCTGCATTAACGCAACTACGGTAGATGAATCAATCCCTCCTGAGAGGAATGCACCTAAAGGGGCATCAGAAATCATTTGTCGCTCAATGCTTTGTTTGAGCAGTGAATCTGCAGTATTTACGGCCTCTGTAAAATCGATGTATTGTTCTTTTCCAACCGCTGAGTTTAGCTCCCAGTAGCTGTTAAACTCTATATCAGACAGTGTTCTAGGTAAGTTTTCCAAGTCGATTTCGATAAACTGTCCAGGCAGTAATTTATAGGTATTTTGATAAATTGAATGAGGTGCTGGAATAAAGTTATGCCTGACCAATAACGCTAAACTGTTTCTGTCTATTGCTGAATTAAAGTCAGGGCAAGCTCTGAAAGAGTGCAGCTCAGAACCAAATAAAAGTGCTCCTTGTTGCAGCGAGTAATACAGTGGTTTTTCACCAAATCTGTCTCGTATTAAAGTCAGCTTATTTAATTGCTGATCGTAAACCGCAATGGCAAACATTCCGGTACACTTTTGGATAGTTGTTATGATCCCCCATTCTTCAAACCCCGCTAACATAACTTCGGTATCGGAATGACTGATAAAACGATGGCCTAATAGCTCTAACTCAGCTCGCAAGCTTTTAAAGTTATATATCTCACCATTGTATACCACGACAAAACGCTTTGTAGCGGACAACATAGGTTGATGACCTAATGGCGATAAATCTTGAATAGACAGACGCCTATGGGCTAAGCCTAAAGTTTCAGGGCCATTAATAAAAATGCCAGCATCGTCAGGTCCGCGATGAATAATGGCATCTGACATTTGTTTTAACTGACGCTCAAGTCCTTCAACCTTGCATCTGGATACGATTCCTAAAAGCCCACACATTACCCTGCTTTTCCTACTGTTAGTTTATTCAACTTATTTACTATAAATGCCCTTTCTGTCCCGTTCAGTACGATTAAGAAACAACAAATAAGGCCAACTAGTAAACAATATGTCCCTGCATACAAAACGTCAAAATAGTTAATAACTTCGACAACCGAACTGTAATAATAACCCGCGCCCCATAACAGCATAGCCAACAAAACATTAGGCGCAACGGCTTTATAAAAGTACTCCCAAGCGTTTTTATTAATCGCTTTGGCAATGAAGTAAATGTAAATTGGCGCAAATATTGTCCTAACACAAATCAGCGCAATTAACGCCCCAACAATGCCTATATAAGACAACAAAAAGTAAGTTAGTGTGAAAATACAGGCTGCTGATATAGGTCTAAGCTTGGCATAAATGACATGTTTGTTAATTGCCGTCATGACCGTCGTTCCCAAAGGGTTAATTCTTTCAATTATCAAAGAAAGACACAGCCAAATGATAATGCTATTAACCTCATTCATATCCAAAGACTTATCTAGCCATATATCAATAAAGGGGGCGCCAAAAAAGAAGAGAAATACCGACGCTATTGAAATATAGGCTAAACAGATCTTTGAAAATGACAGATACCTTTGCCAAAACGTATCCATATCTTTTTGCGCGGCAATTTCGGTAAAATAAGGCAAAAGTACAGCGGTGACCGACTCCAAAAACTTTGATACATAATTGGCTAAAGCAGAAGGTATTGAAAGTAAAGGAATAAGAGCTGGAGATAAAATACTACCAATTAAGATAGTGCCGCTGCTCATTTCTAATGTAAAAGCCATGCCATTTACTAAAGATTTAGCGCCAAACGAGACAAGACGTTTAAACATACGAATAGAAGGCATAACCCAAAATGTTACTTTAGGAGTTAAAGCTAACAATAATCCGTTATATGCCAACACTCTTAATATTGTTGCCCCCAATGCTACCTGCAGCATGAAGTTAATGCCATTATCTGCGGTCAGATTAAAATACAAAATGATCGCAACTGAAACTTTTATGATCAGATTAATAACATTTCTTTTCACAAACAGTTGTTTCCCTCCTAACATGCCTTCCGCAGTTTTCAGCATAAAGCTAAACAATACGGTTAAGCCGACAAGAATGAGAAACAGTTGATACTTATCAGCAGAGCCTGGTTGTTCCGCCAATGATTCTGGGCTGATCAATGCCCAAGCAAAAGCAATCAACAATATAGTCAAGCCAATAAAAGACATATAGACCATTGAAGTTGCGTACAAAACGTTAACTTTTTGATGTTTATTTCGTTGTGAGAAGTAGGAGGTTTCACGAACAATTGCATGCCCCATGCCTAAATCCAATAACCCCATATAACCTATGATCGCATTAACTAATTCCCACAAACCATAGTCATACATACCGAACGATTTCAGGTATATTGGCGTTAAAAGGAAGGTAATAACAACCGTTGCAATAAAGTCGATTAAATTTGAAACGGAATTACTGAGGAGCTTTTTTGACATAAATGCTTTCTTTAAAGGTACTTTCGTATAGGTTTGCCAATTTCTCGATAGGCTTTGTAATTGAAAATCTATCTACCGCTATATCTTGGTATGCACTGAACTGCTCTTTTAATGTATCGATTTGTTCCATCACAGTCTTGATGTGAGTTGCTAACTTAGCTGCATCACCTACATCAATAACCAGTGCGGGCGTGTCTTCAACTACTTCTCTTAAACCTATGCAATTTGACGCAATAATCGCAGTACCAGCAGCTAGCGCTTCCATAGCTAATAAACCGCAGGCTTCAGATACAGAAGGCATTACAGCACAGTCAACACCTTTGAGAGCAGAAGGCATATCATTGGTGGCAGGTCGCTGAATAAAAAACTCCGACAACCCTAGCGAAGTTAAATATTCATAATCTTCTCTGATATATTCGCCCCAGCCAAAGGTAGATACAACTAGGTCGTCAGGACTAATGCCTTGCTGCTGCAAAATATGGACGGCATCGACTATTAACCTAAACCCCTTTACAGGCATAAAGCGACCGAAAAAGCCCAACAATAAAGTGTGTTCTGGCAGCTCAAGTTCTTCTTTCAATGCTCTTATTTTGCCGTCCCTAAAGTAATGCGTATCAACACCATGTAGTATTGGGAAGATCGAAGTCTGTTTTATTGCAGGAAAATATTCCTGTAAGTTCTGTTTTGCATCTTCTGTAACAGTATGAAATGCATCGACCCTAGCTAATAATTTAGCTAATAACCATTTCTTTAACTGCCCTTTAAAGCCATAAAAAAGTGAAGCGTCGAGCATATCGTGTGCAGTCATAACATGGGGGATTGAGCAAAACGTTGCAGCTAACTGTGTCATCGCTCCAGCTGTGTAACCATGAGAATGAACGCCATTATATTTTTTAGACTTTAGCTCCTGCCTTACCTTCAATAACAATTGAGCTTTAGCTTGGACAGTAATGACTTTGGCCTGAGGAATAAACTCTTGAGCGAACGCTTCAAATTCT
Organism: Psychrosphaera sp.; assembly: GCA_965200905.1. Lineage (GTDB taxonomy): Bacteria > Pseudomonadota > Gammaproteobacteria > Enterobacterales > Alteromonadaceae > Psychrosphaera. The sequence goes on along the minus strand of CBDAVN010000003.1, from coordinate 319,180 downwards.
GGATCCGGTGTGACAAAGGTAAAATCATAATTATCAAGCATGGACGAACTATAAACATATCTAAAGAATGTTCTTATTCCGCCAACAGGGTTTATTGCAACCAATAAAACTCTGAGTTTATCTGCCTTTTGGTAACTCTTCACTTTGTTCACTTCCTTTATATATTCGAGAAAAAGCTACAACTAATCCTGCCAACAAATACCAATAACTTTGAGACAAGCCATAATAATTCAAACTATAAACCGCATACATTATGAACATAACGTACATAGCATTAGCATACCGGAGCTCTTCCTCCCTTTCCCTTGAAGCTAACAAAGCTTTGGCCGACTCAAACAGCCTTTTAATAAATTTATAAAAGAAAAAAGCGCCGAATAGGCCAATCTCAATCAACAGCTCAGCATAAAAATTATGACTTGCCTGAGCACCATGACCATTATGGTATTTAACTTCTGGAGTTGTACCGACCCCATTGCCAAAGATAGGTCTAGTGGTAAAGCCAATAACAAACTCACCCAGCATGCCATCTATTCGCCCAGACGCAGTGGCGTTAGAAGCTTCAATCGTTGATTTACCAAAAATAGATAAATATCTCTCCCGTTGCACGTCATTCATCACACTTAATGCAGCTAATACTCCACCAATGATCAAGGTGATAAGAAAAGCTTTGTTCTTAGACCGTTTTAATACGAACCAAGCTACTACACACAAAGTTAAAAATGCCCCTCTGGACATTGTTAAGATCAGTGTGTAACCGAGTAATAAAAAGACGACACTGGCAATCGCCTTTTGCAATAGGCCTCTTTTTTCGAAGAAAACAAAATAAATTAAAGGCATAGCGGTAACAATTACAAACCCAAGCTCATTGGGGTTAATAATGTCATGGGGAGAGCCAGCTAAACGCTGAGCAAATCCGCCACCAATATATGTTCTATCGCCCCAATACCCCTCAGTGATATTTAAATATAAAGGTTCAAACGCTCGAAAAAGCTGTAAACCAACAAATAAAGCGATCGTTTTATTAAAGCGGGAGCGGTTATCAACACAGATAACGGTAAAATAAAAAAACGAGATCGCCTTCAAAAAGTAGTTAAGATATTTGTTTAATGTACTTCCTGGATAGGTTGTCAATATAAACGTCAGAGCAAGGTATATCAGTAGTATATTTAATGCTTTGGTAACTTCATGAGTTTGCCGCTTATCTATAACTGACTTATTGACCAATACTAGTAACCAAGTAATAACAAAGGTTAATGCGGTAAATCTAATTGCACCTAGCTCAGGAACCCTCGAGGTTAAATGCAAAAAGAAATCGACCAAATACAAACAGTAGAAGAAGAAAAGGGCACTGCTTACTGTTTCTTTTTGAGCTCCGAAACGACCTTGCTGCGGCCCTAGGCTTGCTCGATTAACCATGTTTCGCTCTCAACTGCCTCAGTTTAAAACCAGTAAGCTCTACGCCAGTAATCGATTTATAAAATTGGAACATATTATGGCTTCCAGCATGTCTTCTTATAGCATACCTTTGCTGATTGCCATGGGCATCGGCAAATGCCGTGACCGCCGCATTAAACTTTGACTGCTGAGCGACAATATCCATAGTATCTTGATTAAAGTCAGAACTGGTACCATTTGGATAACAAAAGCTTCTGGTTTTACAACCTAGGTGGTCATTTAACCATTTCTCACTCTCTAAGATCTCATACTCAGCGACCTCTTTAGTAACCTTGCCTAAACTCGGGTGATTTACAGTATGACCGCCAAGCTCAATACCGTTTTCTTGCATTTCTTTAAGCTGGTCTACCGTACAAGGTTGATACTTTTCAGGAGCACTTTGCGGCAACGGGAGCTGCCAAACGTCAGCTAAAGCTTCAATACATGCCTCTTTTGTTTCATTATCAACAGACAGTAAATAGTTGATTAACACTCGCCAGTCGTTTGCCTGCTGAGCTTGCGATATTTTGCCACCTTCTAGCTTTATTGAGTCGTAGCTAAACTCTGGCCTAGGCTGCTGAACAGAACTCAACAACCAAGATATTTTATCAGGCCAAAGCCAATTTTTATTGTCCACAAAGCCAGTCGTAACATAAAGAGTCGCTGCAATATCGTATTTCTTTAATAGCGGATAGGCGTAATGATAAAAGTCTTGGTAGCCATCATCTATGGTGATAACAACTCGGTTTGGCACTGTGTGATTTTGCTCATATACCTCATCTGCAAGATCTGACATGGTCACAGGGTGAAAGTGCTTCTTAACGTATTGCAGCTGTTTTTCAAATGTTTCTACGCCGACTGCACCATTGCCATCAAGTTCAGCAAACCTATGATACATAAGTATCTTAGGCTGATTTCTAGTAATAAAGCGAGCCAACCGGTATATCCCCAAATGGCCTAGTTTTCTTATCGTAGTTGAAATAATACTCATTGTGACTCTAATAAAGTGCGGTATAAAGCGGCATTCTCTTGCACGACTTGTTTGATATCATATTTAGTTTTAGCGTCAATCTGCGCTCTTTTGCCCATCTCTGCAATTTTTGCTTCTGACTGCACCAGTTCTAACAGATAAGTGGTCAAGCTTGCTATATCAGCACAATCGTACAAAAAGCCTGTTTCACCATGTGAAATTGCTTCAGGGTTGCCACCTACTCTACTGCACACAACTGGTAGCGCAGCAAGCTGGTATTCAACGATAGCGTTAGAAAAGCCCTCGGATTCTGAGCACAACACACCTATATCGGCAAAAGCCAAGTACTCACTTACATTCTTCTTGTTGCCTAAGAAATGACAATGCTCCTCAACCCCTTTTTCCTTTGCCAGTTTTTGCAACTCGGTAGCGTCGCCACCGCCAATTTGCACAAAGTGTACATTTGACTGTTGTTCAACTAAAGTCGCCATAGCGTGAACCATGTCGCCGATTCTTTTTATTGGTCGAACATTGGCAACCAACACGATAACTAACTTACCTTGCTGTTTTAACACACTAATTTCATTACCTTGTGAAGCTACGGGAGTTTCTTGAGTTAAACTCAGGTCATAGCCGTTATAAATCACATGTATCTTATCCAAACTAATATTTTCTGATTTGGCAGTGATCTGCTTTACCGCATCACTATTGACTGTAACAGCATTAACAAAATTCTTAGTTTTTCTGAGCAACTTTAGGTATTGAGGTGTGTACCAATATCCCATATCTCTTCTTGAGATAATTGACTTGATGCCAAATAAAGAAAACACAGGAGGACATATCACCGAAGGATCATTAAAAAAGATATGTGCAAGTTTGAAGCCCTGCCTAGTAAATGAAAAAGCAGCTTTAGCCAACTTGAGCCAGGTTATTGGTGACTTTATGCTCCGCGAACCGAGCACGCTATAGTCGCAAGGAAATGCCTGAGATTGCAGATATGGTGAATCTTCAAAAACAAGTAAATGCGGCTCATACTTATCTCTATCTAAGTTCGAGACCAACTTGAATAGCTGATTTTCAGTTCCTGCATTTGGACTTTGGTAATAGTCTATGACGTACAGAATTTTTATTTTAGACATGTTACTAACTACTAAACGATGACTTATCAACTCGAAATACGACTTTTATTGCCCTAACAGGGTCATATATAGCCGATAATATCAGGTGCTTTAAACTCCCCAACTTATTAGCACTTTTGAGCTTTGCTAGTCCTAATCTAAAATGAAGTACAGCCTTACGCTTTCGAATTGTCGTGCTTTTGTAGGGAAACCTTGTTATTGCTTGTTCTAAAATTTCAAAACCATTGGCCCATCGTGTTATCTGACCATTAGAACTAATCGACGCACCATGTCGGCGGTATTTAAAAACCTTTTCATTTATGTAACCAATCTTTGCTACTTCAGCAAGACGGATAAGCATGTCGTGATCTTGGGCTGCCCTGTACTTTTCATTAAAGTTGCCAGCTTTTTCATAAGCAGACACTCGAACTAGTGAATTTACCGGTAAAGAAAAATAACAATCTAGCAATACCTCATTAGGATCACTTGGGTCGACCGAAAATTTACCATCAATATCATAAAGAAAGTTCCCCTCCCCATCGATTGCAGTCGCATCGCCATAGACAATGCCAACGTCTGGGTGAGCCCTGAAATAATTAACTTGTAATTCTAACTTATTTAGCTCGAATACATCGTCACTATCAAGGATCGCTATAAAATCACCTTGCGCCTGCTCCAGCCCTAAATTTAAAGCAGCGGATTGGCCTTTATTAGCTCTGCCTGGATGAGATAAAAGTTGAATTTTTCCGTCTTGTGCCAAACCTTGTAAATACTCGTAGCTGCCGTCTGTAGAGCCATCATCTACGACGATTAGCTCCGATGCTGGATAGGTTTGATTTAATACTGAATCTATAGCCTCTCCGATATAGTCAATGCGATTATATGAAGGAATAATGACTGAAACTTTATACTGCTCGTCTCCACGCATTTCCATAAACAGCTCACCTTATTTGTTATCAATTATTAGATTTTCGGATGTTTTACCGTCGCTTACTTAGCATAACCTTGTGGATTTCGCTCTTGCCAACGCCAAGCGTCTTCGCACATATCTTCTAACCCCAATTGCGCTTGCCAACCTAATAGTTTTTTAGCCTGGTCTGTTGCCGCATAACAAGATGCAATATCACCTTGACGGCGAGGGCCAATTTGGTATTTAACTTTTTTACCTGTCATTGTTTCAAAGGCTTTTTGCATTTCCAATACTGAATAACCTGTGCCGGTGCCCAAATTAATCGGCGTAAAACCAGCTGCAATATCATCAATTTTCTGTAAAGCAGCAACATGTCCACCAGCTAAATCAACAACATGAATATAATCTCTTACCCCAGTCCCATCAGGCGTGTCGTAGTCATCACCAAAAATGGTTAACTGTTCCAGTTTGCCTACGGCAACTTGAGTAATATAAGGCATTAAATTATTTGGCGTGCCATTTGGGTCTTCGCCAATATTTCCGCTTTTGTCTGCGCCAACAGGATTAAAATACCTAAGAGAAATGGCTTTAAAATCCGTATCTGAGTGACAAACATCTTGCAAGATTTCTTCAATATGTAGCTTGGAGCGGCCGTAAGGGTTAGTAACGCCACCAGTTGCAGTTTCTTCAGTGATTGGAAGTTGTTGAGGATTACCATAAACGGTAGCAGATGAACTGAAAATGATATTTTTGACCGCATGTTTCTTCATTGCTGCAAGCAGGGTCAAAGTGCCGTTAACGTTGTTATCATAATACTCAATCGGCTTTTGTGTTGACTCTCCTACCGCTTTCAAGCCAGCAAAGTGGATCACAGTACTAATGCCATCGGACATGATTTCATCCATAAAGGATGCATCTCTAATATCGCCTTGAACAAGAGAAACGGCTTTTCCCGTAAGCTGTTCAACACGGCGAATAGATTCTTTTGAAGAATTGGAAAAGTTATCGATAATGACTAAGTCTTCGATGCCAACTTTAAGCAGTTGCAATACTGTATGACTGCCAATGTAGCCACTACCACCAGTGATAAGTGTTGCCATTTTTCTATTTATCCATAAATTAATAAATGCGCTTTATTTAGAGTCGCTTGACTTAAACAACCACAATAGAGCTATTGCGGTTTCAATTCAAGTTATGCAGAGACACATTTATTATTTAAGGTAAATATGGTGAAAGGTATTTTTGCGCTGTTAATCCTATGCGGAATGACGCTATTGTTCGTGGTTAGCCCAACACAAGAGCATAGTAGGTTATCACTAGAGCTTTGGAATCTAGGTCACTTTTTCCTATTTTTTTTCATCTCCTTTTTTTGGTTGTTTTATTTTGCTCACAAAAAACAGAAAGCGGTATCTTTACTCTGGTTCATGCTCGTTTGTTTTGTATTGGCGTTATTTACTGAATTAGTTCAGTTGAAAATACCTGGCCGTACTTTTTCAATGTCTGATATTGGCAAAGATTTAGCAGGTAGCGCTTACGCTGTATTAATATTTCTTTTGCTACAAAAGCGGATATCTAGGGTCAAATTTGGTTTGATTACTGCCCTTTTGCTAATAACACTGACAGCTAGACCTTTACAGTTGGCCCTAGAAAGGTGGGAAAGGAACTCAGCCTTCCCAATATTAGCAGACTTTGAAACTGACGCTGACTCAGCACAATGGGTAAATTCAAACACTAGTGTCAGCAAAGAGATAGCCGCCAAAGGCAAGCACAGTTTAAAAGTTTCAATAAACAGTGATGATCAGTATAGCGGTGTAGGCCTAGGGCATTTCCCCAGTAATTGGCAACAATTTAAATACGTTAAATTTTCTATCTTTGTAAGTGACGTAGCTCAGATAAATATTAATATTTTTGATCAACGTCACCTGTCGAATTACAACTATCAAGATAGGTTCAACAAACTATTAAACTTAGAAAAGGGTTGGAACCACGTCTCTATCCCGTTACATAAGGTCAAACAAGCACCAGCAAACCGCTTAATGAATATGACAAAAATAAAACGCATAGGGTTCTTCTCAAGCCAACCACACTCAGTTGATGAATTTTACATTGATAATATCCATTTAACCCTTTGAGCGCTTTAACCTAGCATTCAATTTAAGAGATGGTTTTTCTACTAGCATATGCAATACATAGGCTGAAAATATACTGACCAGAATACTAGCAAAAAATAGAACAAGCCCTTCTATGGAGGACAAGTCTCGACCTATATAAGCTTTGACAATTGAGATAAATTTCCAACCTATATCTGGGTGAATTAAATAAAGAGTGTATGAAATAGTGCCAAGAAAGATAAATCCTTTACTTGTAAAAGCGTGCTCTAAACGTTTAGCTTTCCAAAGCCCGTATAGCAACACAATAAAGCAACATCCAGCGATGGCATAAGTCTTAAGTTCAAAATAACTTAGGAATAAAACCTCAATAGCTAACCAACTAAAGAATATAACCTTAGCGCCCTTTTGTTCAGCTAACATGTTGTAAAACAACACACCTAATAAAAAGTAGTGCCAATAGGAAATAAATAGCGCCTTGCTTACACTCAACACTTCGTAATCATATAACAAGGATGCAAAACCAAATAACAGCGCAATTGATGTAAACAAGGCTTGGGAGTTAACTTTGTTCATTGATTGGCAAACCAACATAGTCAGTATATAAAATAGGTATAATTGGATTTCCAAGCATAAAGTCCAATACACAACTGAGATCTGAGGCGAGATAGTTAAAAGATCTTGCAGATAAAACATATGCGCTAATATCGAGCCAAAGCTAGGTAAAGGCTCATCTGAGTAGCCCATCAGAGTTTTTAGGTACAACAGTGAGATTGCGATCAAAATAGCAACCCAATATGTGGGATCTAAACGAATACTTCTGCGCAAGGCAAAATTACCAACATAAGATGGAGTAACTCTAGCTTTGCCAACACTTAATGCGATGACAACGCCACTGATGACAAAGAATATAGGAACACCTAAATAGCCAAAAGATATACTTTTCATTACAAATTCAGGCAAGATTTGGCTTAGTTCGACTTTTAAGTTTCCAGATAGGTGAAACAACACCACCATTAATGCGGCTATTCCTCTGAAGCTATCAATACTTTTATATCTGATCATCAAATCCTCTACGCTACCAATACCAGTTCAACGAACTGGCTCATTCCTATTGCTAAATTACATACTTTACATAACTAAAAAAAAATAACGATTAAAACCATCAACTCATTTGCGACAAATAAAACATTTGGGATTTCAAACCAGTCATGCTTAAAATAGAAGCAACAGTGACTTAGTTTTTTGTAACTTCGCCAGTGTGTTTAAGTTAATAACATTAGGAAGAGAAAATGCGTAAGCTTCAACAGGGGTTAGTTTCAATTTCAATGCTTTTTGGTTTATCCGGTTGTATTTTTGAAGATACTAATACCGAACCAGTAGCTAGTAATATTACTTTAGATGTTAGCAATGGCGTCGATGATATCGTGCTTGAGAAAAGCTTCTTGTTGAGCAATGTTAATGACGATGACACTTCGAAATTATCGGTAACTGCTTTGTCTATCGTTAATGGTTTTGGTCAATTAACCGAGTCCAGTTCAGCTTGGACCTACACACCGTCCGTGAAAGACTTTTCAAATGTTAGCTTTAGTTACACAGTGACGGATGGCGAATTTTCTGACTCAGCTTCGATTCGAGCGACTATATCTACAGAAAGCAGAGTACAAGTACAAAGTGCTAATGGCGTTACTATTTATTCGAAACTCGATACTTCGAGACACGCCCCTGTCGATGCAACTTTATACTTAGGGAATAATGAGTTTTCAGTAACTTCTGCAAGCGAAGATGGCTCGTTCTCTTTCATTAATGTGCCAGAGAACAGTCCTTACTTAATCGAGCTAAGCAGCAACAACGCCAATTTTGCGACTTACTACTCGGCAGGTACTGCAACTAGAACAAATAATGAAGATATGCTGAACTTGGCCGTGTCACAGCTACCAGAAGCAATTAAAGGCATAGTTAAGATCAGAAACGCGCAAAGTGGTGAATTAGTATCAGGGTTGAAACCGTATATCCTTGCCAATGAATTAGCCAATCAAGATGGTTCGATCTCGAACCTCCCTCAAGTAAGAGTACCTCTGGCTGAGGAAGAACAACAGTACGCTCTAGGTTTGTTTTCTACCGCCTTAACAACTAACGTTTACCTAGATAGCTTAGTTGATGTTAACGGTGATGAATACAACGTCATTAATCCTCAACAAGCACTTCCTTTTATCGGTGAGATCTCTGGCAGTTCAGAAACAAACGTATTTTTATCAAAAGTAGAAACAGGCGCTTTCAAAGTTCGACTGACACTAAAAGCTGAAGGTGATGCAGCTCTTACCTCAAGCCCAATATTAGCTATGTCTAACCTAACGACTAACGAGACCGAGTATTGGACACTTGAGTCAGAGGGGGTTTACTCAAAAGCACTAACAGCCGAAGAGTTAAGCCAGAGCAGAGCCTTAGCACCTATTGATAAAAATGAAGATGGTGTTGTTGATTTAATTGCAGATGCTGGTGTAAATACAGGCTTTCCACTACTGTCACCTTTGGTCATATCTCAGTTTGACGAGAATAATGAATTAGCTCTGACCCAATCGGTTAAAGCCGTAAACTACAATCAACCAATGAGTTCTAACTTGATTAGTTTGGCTGAAAACTTCAAAGCAAACGGGACTGCAGAAGTGATCGTTGCATTCGATAGGCAAGTCGAGTTGCCAAACGTTATCCAACTGAACACTCAGGTTTTAAACCAAAACCAAGTACAAATTGATTTAAATGACAACGCCGACATCTATCAAACAGATAAAGAGACGTTAGCTACAACAACTCAAGGCGACTCACAGTTAACATTGGGCTTCAATAACGTTTATTCATATACAGATCAAAGTGGTTCAATCAGAACCTTATCACTGGGAAATAACGGCACAAACCAAGTTACTTCAACTTATGTCACCGAGTTTACTGCAAGAGCTGTGACATCGACATTGCAAAGCTCTAGCTTTTCACTACGCGCCGATGGCACTTTGTTATTTATCAACGTCAACCCTAGTAATATAAACGCATTCCAAAACTATGAGTTCTCGTTTACTGTAGACGCGCCGTTCGATACTTTCGGTCCTTCTTCAATATCTCATGAAATAAGAGCGCAAAGTGGTTCAAGCACCTTATTGTCTGACATTATCTTAGATAACTTTGACTTTAAAGACGCGGCAACGTTAGACATTACAGATGCCAATAGCGAGCAATACATTGAAGGCATGGAGCCTCATCAAGACTTGTTTAGTGAATTAAATGTTGGTTACGATGGCGGTGGAGATAACGACAGAGCTCAATTAAAATATGTCGATTACAGTATTGGTGACTTGCCGTCGATGCAAAGTTTAAATTCAGAATTATCTCTAGATAGCTCTGCAAACACAATTTACTTAGTTTCTAAATCGGCGATTGAAGGCACCGTCTCCATTACCAGTCAAACCGAAGTATCTAATAACTCAGGAAATTCAGAATCAACAACAACAGAATTATCAGACGTTAGTTTTGAGCTATCTAGTACAGACAATTCAGCTGGTAAAGCTTTCGGTCAACTAGCGATCTTGCTAGTACAACCTAGTAATCACGGCATTGACACCGCGGGTATTAAAACTGTATTCAACGTTCCACCAGCATCAGGAGCAAATATTGGAACAGCCGATCTTTACTATATTTACCCTTTAAGATTAACACCTATGACGTCTGGCAGAATAACTCAAGCGAAAGTTAAGTTCGATGCTACAATTGGCGGTGTTAAACTAAACGCTGAGCAAACATATAACGTAAGGTAACCCTAGTTATTAACAAGTTTGCCGCAAGCGTTAACTAACGCTTTTTAAAATAGATTAAAAAAAAGCTGACATACTCAAATTGTACTTTAGAGAATGCAGCTTTTTTTGATCTCTGCCGAGCACAATGATCAGTGATGAATATGAGATTTACCTTAATAGCCCTTGCAACGAGTTTTATCATCAGTTGCTCTGAAGTTTCATTAGACCAACAAGTTCCGCCAATTGAACGAGAACTGAAAGCAGGAAACGCAAGCAAAAGCTTGATATTGGCTAAAAACTTACTTCAAGACAGTGTAGAGGTAAACGATCAGGCTTTAGCCCTGAAAGCAAAAAGGTTTCTCGCGCAAAGCTACTATTTAGTCGGCGATTACGAGAATTCACTTAGATTCTATTTACAGTTTTTGCAAACTCATCCAGAAACGGCAAACATTGACGATTGGCACATAGCAATCTTTGTTGCCATTGAAGAAGGCAACAACGACGCTCTATTAGAAATACTGGCAAAAGCCGAGAGTAAGATCACAGGAAAAGCATTTCGCCTATATCAAAAACGGTTAACACCAGAAAAAAGATTGAGACGTTTTCGCATCGACGACAACTCACATAAGTTTACCAAACTGCAAGATGCCATCTCGTCGTTTAGCATTGATGAACAGCAAGGTCTGACAAAATTAACCAAATTGATAGCAACCTACCCAGATTTTGCCGAAGCAAATTTATACTTAGGCCGAGCTTTTCAATTACAAGGAAACTATAAAAAGGCACTTGAGCCATACATCACTTTTGAACAGCTAAGACCAATTCATCCTTATGCAAAGCTCCAAGTTGCGGCACTAGCTGTGCAATCTGCACAGCCAGAAATCGCAAGGCCATACGTAGCTCAACTCAAACAATTGATGCCTCACTCAGCAATAGTGATCCAACTTGAGGGAGCTATTGAGCTAACTAATAATAATTATATGAAAGCCAAGGAACTGGCTGAGCAATCCATAGGTTTTGGCTTAGACTCTCATATGAATAGGCTAGTTGCAGGGATCAGTAGCTTTAGGCTTAAACACTGGGATCAGGCAAACACACACTTAACTCGTATCTCAGATACTTTACAACGAGAACATCCAGCTCTACGCATGCTTATTGCAGCTAAGCTAGCGTTAAAAGAGCCAGACCAAGCCTTAAAACTATTTCGCAGCCTCGATAACTTACACTTAGGGGATTTATCGACCGCTAATGAATTAGCTGCACAACTTGTCACCAATGGTAGACTTAATCTGGCGCGCTACGTACAGAACAAAGCTTTAAGCGTAGAACACGAAAACAGCTCTTTGAAAGCCAAGCAAGCAACGATTGATTTGTCTATTCAGCATCTTGAACACAAAGAAAGACTGGTTAAAAACGTGGCTAATTCGTTGGCCACAAACGATGACAAAGCCAGACTTATCCTCATTCACCTAAATGATGACGAAATAGCAGAAGCCAAATTCATTGCCGAAGTCTGGCTTGAGCAAGAGCCTCAAAACCTTGATGCATTAAACAGCCTAGCTACGGTTGAGTTAGCTTACGGCAACATCCAAAATGGCAGTAAATTATTGCAACAAGCCCTCACAATAGAGCCTAAAAACTTACCATCGCTGATCTTTGATTTACAACAGAAAAAAGAAGCAACATCGTGGGACCAATTAGAATCAACTGCCGAGCACTTAATGACTAAATTAGGTGTGAATAACATCTATATTTTTTCCTACTGGCTAGAAGCAATAAGCAAACAAAATGCAGACATTCCAATGGCGACCCTTAATAGCTTGATTAAATTAGATGGCAGTTACGAACCGGTGCTAATTTCAACATTAGTAGGCAAAAAACAATACCAAGCATTAAATTTGTATTTAAACAAATACGTGTCAGCCGATAACTGGCAGGAACTGCACTACAATGCAGCGATCACTGCAACAAACAATGCCAAAACAAAAACAGAATTGTTAGCTGAATACATTAATAAGGGCTTTATCTATGATGCTCGTTCGTTAGATTTTGTCATTAGACAGGCTTTCCAAGTACAAGCTTACGAAGTTATTTTGTCAGCAATAGCAAGTGCATCAAAACAAGGGCTAGATGGTAAAAATGTATTGGTAGAACACGTTATTGCCCTACTAAATTCAAACCGAGTTGATGCCGCAGAATCACTCTTATCAAGCAATGACGTAAACGACGCGGATCATTTAGAAGCGTTATTTGAGCTGCAATTATTTAAGGGCCAAAGTGAGCAAGCTTGGCAAGCTATGGTTAAATCAATCATTCTAAATCCCACAGCAAATCGATTTTTAAAGCTCAAGTCTCTTGCCTCTTCGGCAACGCGCGAGCAAATATTAAAAGAGCTACTGATCAAACTTGTTCCGATCACTGAACAAGAACAATACATCAGAGCAGAAGCTTCACAGTGGTACATTAGTCTCGACCCAGCAACCTCATTGCAGCTGTTAGATTCACCGACCATGGAAAATACACTAAAGACTAATTACATACTTTCTAACAACTTAGCTTGGTTGTTAAATCAAAACGGTGACATAAACAGAGCTAAGAAATTTGCCCAACAAGCGTTAACTCTAGCACCAGATAACGAGCAAGTAAGAGATACTTATAACAAGATATTTGGCCTGTAGTTAATTGCGGCTTAGCTGTTTATAGATTAAAATTTAACTGTTTTCTATGTTGGTTTTTTTTACATGAATAACTATCGAGAAAATTATTTCAATGTAAAACAATAACTTAACCAATGGCATAGCAATTGCAGTAGCTTTTTAAGCAGTAGAAGGTGTACAAGATGCAGTTTAATTTTCGTAAAACATTGTCAAAATTCGTAGCAGCGTTGTTGTTAACGTCTGTAACATCCGTATATGCAGATATCATCAAAGGCTCTGCAACAGACAATAAATCTACAACTGAAGTAGGAAAGAAAAGATATCTATCACCAGATGTAGCAAGTAACCCAGAGCTGAATGACGATTACATTAAGTATTACATTCCTTTAAATCCATATAATGATCCAAATGCGCCATACACTTACGGTGTTGATTCTATGTATAACGATTATTACAAACGTTACACAACGGCAGGCGAGCGCAAAGATACAGGCTATGTGAGTCAAAACACAAATAACTCAGCCTCTATTTTAAATATGTTTATTCATTTTGTGGTTCCTGATGGTCAAGTTGGCGAGTCTATAAAGATCACGTTTCGAGATTTGGACTTAGAACCAACCAACGATCCAAATTATTTTAATGAAAGGCTATTTCTAGGCGGTGCTCAATACAATCAAGGAAATATCCAAGAAGCGAGTTATGACTCTTGGGCTGCTTTAAATAATGCCGACTCCAATGGCCTTACTTATGATGTAAAATACATTGATGGCTCCCCTGTTCCAGCTCAAGAAACCGGATACAATCAGCCTAATGACTATATGACATTAACCATTTCTGGACTAAATATAACATCTGGAGACTACTGGTTTAGACTTGGTTTCCAAGCTTACTCAAGTTATTCAGGTAAATTGAAAAATACAGCAGAGTACTTAAAAGCAGAAATGACTACGGCAACATATAATGCCAATGTGCCTGAAGTATCAGCAATTGCTCTAGCACTTGCAAGCCTAGGACTTTTTGGATTAGCACAAATCAGACGTAGAAAAAGTGGCAGTGTTTAACTGCCACTTAGCCTAGCTTTAATAGCCACTAACCTGTCACCTATCACTTACAAAGTTAACTAACTTGATTAAAAAACTAAGCCTATTTTTCGCTTTAGTCTGTTGTAACGTCTTCTCCCATGAAGATACATTTCCTTCTTTAGTGAAACGAATTAAGCCATCAATTGCAGGAGTAGGTCTATACGACCCTAAGGGTTCGCCTCGTAACCAACTGTTTGGTTCAGGCTTTATATTTTTAGATGGCTCTTACATTGCTACTAACCATCATGTTGTCGAAGGCATTAAGAAAAACGATAAACAACAGTTTGCAATTTTCTTAAAAGATGGAAACTCCGAGCGTGTCGAGCTAGCTAATTTGGTCGCAAAAGACGAAGTTCATGATCTTGCTATACTCAAGTTTAAAAAGCCGATTAAGTTATCGCCTTTAACATTGTCTAGCCAAGATCATCAGCCTGATGGCTTATCTATTGCGTTTACGGGTTACCCGATTGGCTCTGTTTTAGGCTTATACCCAGTAACTCATAAAGGTTATATTTCAGCTTTAACACCTGCAGTTATCCCAGCAAATCACTCTTATACTTTGACCGCCCAGCAAATTAGGCGGTTGCGCGATCCATTTCTAACATACCAATTAAATGCTACTGCCTATCCAGGCAATAGTGGCAGTGCAGTTTATGACGCTCATACAGGGGAAGTCATTGCTGTTATCAATAAAGTCTATGTTAAAACAACAAAAGAAGCGGTCTTGAGTAATCCTAGTGATATAACTTACGCAATCCCGATAAAGCACCTGATCAAGCTTGCTTCGCAACTACAAAACTAACTTATTAAAAAATTAACCTTTTTCTGATAGATTGGTTAAACTTTCAGCTAATTTTCCGATAACAAAATAGGATAAGCCAAAAGTAAAACTATGAATTTCAGAGTGCGCCATTTTTTGCCAAAAGTAATGCTTTTATTTGTTTCTAGCACTATGTTGCTGGAAGCATTCGCCAATGAAAACTTTAGTTTTAATACTGCAAAGCAAGAAGAATATACTAAATATTCAAACCGACTTGGCCATATAAATCACTACAATCAGTACCAACTTGCTTTCAAGTCTTCAGGTTACTTAATTAACGCACCTTTAGACGTGGGAGATAGCTTCAAGGTAGGCCAATCGTTAGCAAAACTAGATGTTCAAGAATTAACTCAGCAAAAGCTGGCTTTAAGCTCTGAGCTTAATTTCATTCAGCAGGAAATAACTCGAATAGTGGTTCTACATCAAGATGGGTTAATTTCAGACTCTGATAAAAACGCATTCGACAATCAATACGAACAAGTTGTAACTAGCTTAGAACAAGTTAATTACTTAATTGAAAAAAGTAATATAACAGCAACATTTTCAGGCCAAGTGGTACACCGCCATATTGAAGTTGGCGAACTAGTACAAATCAACCAGCCTGTTTACACCGTTATATCTGAAGACAACACTTGGATTAACACCTTAAATGTAACGCATGATGAGCGAGTCAATTTGTCACTAAATGCATCACTTAATTTTGTTTTAGCCAATGATAACAAAGTGTATTCTGGCAAAGTCGTTCGGCTTGCTATGGAGCCGACAGCTGGTTCAAACCTTTATAGAGTCGATATAAAAACAACAGCTAACAACAGTTTTGTAAAAGGCTTAACGACCCAGACCCTAATTCCGATAAAGCGTTCTTTAGTTTACAAAGTTTCTCACCTTGCACCGATAAAGATCAGTAATGATATGGCCACTCTATTAGTGAAGCAGCCCAGTAATGAGCTCAAGCATCAACACTTTCAAATCATAGATATAGATGATGACTTTTTTTATCTCAAAGCTGACAAGCCAACTTTAAACTATGTCACTAACGGCTGGATAATTAGGTAGCAGAATGAATGCCATACAAACGTTTCTGTCGCAAAATGTAAGAGTCACCTATCTAGTTATTTTTATTATTCTTACTTTAGGTGCCCTTTCCTTAAAAACGATGCCTAAAGCTGAAGATCCTCAATTTGAACTGCCTATTTTCATAGTTCAGGCCATCACACCAGGCTTGGCGCCACTGGAAATTGAAACTCAGGTGGTTAAACCAATACAACATGAGTTTAAATTACTCAATCAGGTAAAAAGTATTGAGGCTGAAATAAAAAGTGGCGTTGTTAGTTTCGAACTTCGCTTCAACTACGCCAGTGACCCTCAAGATAGCTTTGATGATATGGTTAATGCCGTAAACAGAGCAGCGAGTAAACTGCCCAAAGGTGTACAATTTAATTACTCAAAAGCTTCTCCTACCGAAGTAAATATATATCAACTGGCATTAACCTCATCTCAAGATGGCTACATCAACTTGGAAAAATACGCCAAACAGCTGCAATACAGGCTAGAGTCAATACCAGAAATTAATCGAGCAGAGCTTTGGGGGCTACCAGAGCAAGTTGTGCAGGTTGATATCAACTTGAGCAAATTAGCAGAAAACAAAGTGAGCTTAAATCAAGTCTATTTTGCTATCGCAGAACGGGCAAAAGTAAAAACAGCAGGTTATATAGAGTCTAATGAAAGAAGATATGGCGTTACGCTCAGTCACAAAGTTGAGTCATTAGAGCACATTAAAGAAACTATCATATCTTCAGCGCCAGAAATAATAACGGTATCCGATTTAGCCAACATATATTTTACAACCTACAAGCCTAATTATCTGAGTTATGTTAATGGTAAACCAAGTGTTTTTATCACTGTACAACAAAACCCTGAAGTAAATATATTTACTATTAAAGAACAAACAGAAGCCCTAATAAGCAAATTCAAAGAAAGCCTGCCACCAAGCACTGAGCTTATAAAACTCTATGATCAATCAGAGTCAGTCGACACAAGAATAAACGGCTTTTTAGATAACTTATGGTTCGGTTTAGCATTAATTCTGCTTTCTTTATTCCTCTTTATAGGCTGGAAAGAAGCGGTAATAGTTTCAATCACTATACCTATTTCAATATCTATAGCACTGTTCTTTATAGATTTAATAGGCTTTTCATTTCAACAAATGACCATAGCAGGTTTAATAATTTCTCTCGGGCTTTTAGTTGATAATGCACTAGTTGTTGTTGAAGCAACGGAAAAGCACTTAATCAACTCCAATTCGATAAAACAGAGTGTAGAAAAAGCGCTAAAAGAAGTTGGAAAGCCCATTATAGCTGGAACCTTTACCACTTTATTTGCCTTTTTACCGTTGCTACTTTTGCAAAGTGATACTGGAGACTTTATGCGGGCATTACCAGCATCAGTAAGTTTGGTATTGCTAGCTAGCTTATTCACCGCTTTATTTATCATCCCAGCCCTTTTGATCAGCTTTAATAGCAAAGCTAAAAAGCACTTTAATTTGCAGCAAGTCATGGAAAAGCTATCCGTTGGTATCTATAAAAATAGTTTATCTAAGCTTATGCGCTACCCTATTGTTGTTATTACCGCAGGTGTCGCGCTTTCTATCTTTTTTATTAGCTTCTTTCCTAAGGTAGGAGTCAGTCTGTTTCCAAAAGCGGAGAAAAATATAATAGTATTGAACATTGAGACTGCAGTAGGCTCATCTATAAACAGTACTAGAGAAATAACTCGTGACATTATAAAACAAATCGAAATATCTCCAGCTGCTCGTCACACTGTCGAGAACATTGGTGGTGGAAATCCTAGAATTTATTACAATCAGATGAATAGACAAGGAGAAAGTAATTTTGCCCAATTACTGCTCTTTGTTAATACAGACAATCGACAAGCAATAAACGCCTTTATTTCTAACTTAAGGAGTAAGTTCCAAAGTTATACAAAGGCAACTGTGAACGTATATGAATTCCAACAAGGACCAGTAACAGATCGCCCTATTACTATTAGGTTATTGGGTAACGACCTCACAGAACTTAGTCACTATTCAGATAAAATTTTTAAGTTTTTGCAATCTCTGGAAGGAACATCAGAAGTTCAAAATGCTTCAAATAGTTTTTTGCCCGAATTTTCGATTAAGCCAAATGAACAGCTACTACACGATTCCAGCTTAGATTTACTATCTTTTGAAGATGCTGTCAGGACAACCTTAGATGGAGTAAGAGCTGGCTTTTTATATAACTCAGACGGTGAAGACTTCAGCATCTTAATAAAACCAAGTGGAGTGAATGTCGAAGAGCTATTCAATAATCTATTTGTATTAAATAAAGAGAACAAGATAGTTCCTATCAGCCAAGTTGCTACTACAAGCGTAGAGCAAGCTACAGCGCCTTTCTTTCACTATAATAAAGTAAGGATGATGAAAGTGAGTGCTGATCACTTACCGGATCACAATGTGCAAAAGCTCACTGAGAAAACGATTAAATATATAGAGGGGTTGAACTTACCTGATACTGTCTATTATGAAATTGGTGGAGAAGAAGCAGCAAGGCGAGAATCATTTGGTGGATTATCACAAATAATGTTAATAGCATTAGGCGCCATCTTTACCATATTAGTCTTACAGTTTAACTCTTTTATCCAACCAGTTATTATTTTCAGTATTATTCCAGTATCAATCACAGGTGCAATATTAGGTCTGTACCTAACAGGTAATAGCTTTTCTATGTTAGCTTTTATTGGCATGATCAGCTTGATTGGAATAGTAGTCAATGACTCAATAATTATGGTCGATAGCTTTAATCGAAATCTACAATTAGGCCATGAAAAAAGACAAGCGATCGTTCTTGCGGCCAGTCATCGTTTCACACCCATCATATTTACTTCTCTAACTACTATATTAGGGTTATTACCTCTCACCTTATATGGAGGAGAGCTCTGGGAACCAATGGGCTGGGTTATTGTTACAGGTCTCATATTTTCTACTTTAACCTGTTTGTACTTCGTACCAGCGGTTTGCTTGTTACTATCCTTTAGAAAGTGAACTACTGACTAATATACGCTGAATACCCATCAACTGTCAGAATGTATCGCACCCAAAAGAGATCGGCATACCGCTAGATCACTTCCCACTAGCAAGAGCCAAAAAGTAAATCGTATTTTAATGCGGTGTATGTTGCTTAATGACAGGCAATAAAACCCGCTGCTCATTGAGCAACAGGTTCTGACGAACAGGGATGTACTAATGTCGTGGTGACAGGGGTGTCATAGAACGACAATGGGGCTCTGACGGTGAACTACTTTGTTCGTATCGTCCATGACACTCACCCCTTCGGGGTCTGCTCCACAGCGGCCCAAAAATGTTCCCGACATTCTTGTCACATGGAAGCCTCGATTTCCCAAACGCCAAATAGCAAAAAGCCGTCGCACACTGTGCAACGGCTTTTCTTTATAGGAGCTTGGCGATGAGCTACTCTCGCATAGGAAACCTACACTACCATCGCCGCAACTGCGTTTCACTTCTGAGTTCGAAATGGGGTCAGGTGGGACCACAGCGCTATTTTCACCAAGCATAAACTGGTTGTCTTTCGACCTACACGGATGTAGGAAGTACTTGAAGTTGTCTGGAACAACTCAAGTAAATAAATTGGAAAGAAATAAACTAAGGAATAATCTTGATATGTGTATGAGAACACTTAAGCGTTGTATAGTTAAGCCGCACGGGCAATTAGTATGAGTTAGCTTAACGCCTCACAGCGCTTCCACACCTCACCTATCAACGTCGTAGTCTTCAACGACCCTTTAGGAATGTTTAACATTCAGGGATGACTCATCTCGAGGCTCGCTTCCCGCTTAGATGCTTTCAGCGGTTATCGATTCCGAACGTAGCTACCGGGCAATGCGATTGGCATCACAACCCGAACACCAGCGGTTCGTCCACTCCGGTCCTCTCGTACTAGGAGCAGCCCCTCTCAATCATCCAACGCCCACGGCAGATAGGGACCGAACTGTCTCACGACGTTCTAAACCCAGCTCGCGTACCACTTTAAATGGCGAACAGCCATACCCTTGGGACCGACTTCAGCCCCAGGATGTGATGAGCCGACATCGAGGTGCCAAACACCGCCGTCGATATGAACTCTTGGGCGGTATCAGCCTGTTATCCCCGGAGTACCTTTTATCCGTTGAGCGATGGCCCTTCCATACAGAGCCACCGGATCACTATGACCTACTTTCGTACCTGCTCGACGTGTCTGTCTCGCAGTTAAGCTTGCTTCTACCATTACACTAACCGTACGATGTCCGACCGTACTTAGCAAACCTTCGTGCTCCTCCGTTACTCTTTGGGAGGAGACCGCCCCAGTCAAACTACCCACCAGGCACTGTCCACAACCCCGATTAGGGGCCAATGTTAGAACATCAAACATACAAGGGTGGTATTTCAAGGATGGCTCCACTTAAGCTGGCGCCTAAGTTTCAAAGCCTCCCACCTATCCTACACATGTAGGCTCAATGTTCAGTGCCAAGCTGTAGTAAAGGTTCACGGGGTCTTTCCGTCTAGCCGCGGGTACACTGCATCTTCACAGCGATTTCAATTTCACTGAGTCTCGGGTGGAGACAGCGTGGCCATCATTACACCATTCGTGCAGGTCGGAACTTACCCGACAAGGAATTTCGCTACCTTAGGACCGTTATAGTTACGGCCGCCGTTTACCGGGGCTTCGATCATGAGCTTCTCTTGCGATAACCCAATCAATTAACCTTCCGGCACCGGGCAGGTGTCACACCCTATACGTCATCTTTCGATTTAGCAGAGTGCTGTGTTTTTAATAAACAGTTGCAGCCACCAGGTCACTGCGACCGACCTCAGCTTAGGGAGCAAGTCCCATCACCATGGTCGGCGTACCTTCTCCCGAAGTTACGGTACCATTTTGCCTAGTTCCTTCACCCGAGTTCTCTCAAGCGCCTTAGTATTCTCTACCTGACCACCTGTGTCGGTTTAGAGTACGGTTCCACATTATCTGAAGCTTAGAGGCTTTTCCTGGAAGTATGGCATCAATGACTTCAGCTCCGTAGAGCCTCGTCTCGTATCTCAGTCTTAAGAACCCGGATTTGCCTAAGTTCTCAACCTACATACTTTCACACGGACAACCAACGCCGTGCTCACCTAGCCTGCTCCGTCCCCCCATCGCAATAATATGAAGTACAGAAATATTAATCTGTTTCCCATCGACTACGCATTTCTGCCTCGCCTTAGGGGCCGACTTACCCTACCCTGATTAGCATGGGATAGGAACCCTTGGTCTTTCGGCGTGGGGGTTTTTCACCCCCATTATCGTTACTCATGTCAGCATTCGCACTTCTGATACGTCCAGCAAGCCTCTCGACTCACCTTCAACCGCTTACAGAACGCTCCCCTACCCAGCACATTAATGCGCTGCCGCAGCTTCGGTGGTATGTTTAGCCCCGTTACATCTTCCGCGCAGGCCGACTCGACTAGTGAGCTATTACGCTTTCTTTAAAGGGTGGCTGCTTCTAAGCCAACCTCCTAGCTGTCTAAGCCTTCCCACATCGTTTCCCACTTAACATACACTTTGGGACCTTAGCTGGCGGTCTGGGTTGTTTCCCTCTCCACGACGAACGTTAGCACCCGCCGTGTGTCTCCCGGATAGTACTTTACGGTATTCGGAGTTTGCATGGGGTTGGTAAGCCGGGATGGCCCCCTAGCCCAAACAGTGCTCTACCCCCGTAAGTATTCGTCCGAGGCTCTACCTAAATAGATTTCGGGGAGAACCAGCTATCTCCCGGTTTGATTAGCCTTTCACTCCTATCCACACGTCATCCCCTGGCTTTTCAACGACAGTGGGTTCGGTCCTCCAGTTGATGTTACTCAACCTTCAACCTGCACATGGATAGATCACCGGGTTTCGGGTCTATACCTAGCAACTATACGGGCAGTTAACCCTCGCTTTCACTACGGCTCCCCTATTCGGTTAACCTTGCTACTAAATATAAGTCGCTGACCCATTATACAAAAGGTACGCAGTCACAGAACAAGTCTGCTCCTACTGCTTGTACGTATACGGTTTCAGGTTCTATTTCACTCCCCTCACAGGGGTTCTTTTCGCCTTTCCCTCACGGTACTGGTTCACTATCGGTCAATTGGGAGTATTTAGCCTTAGAGGATGGTCCCCCTATCTTCAGTCAAAGTTTCACGTGCTCCGACCTACTTAATGTGTCCAATATAGCTCTTCGTGTACGGGACTATCACCCTCTATCGTGCCACTTTCCAGAGGCTTCCACTAAACTATACTGATTCGGCTGTTTCCCGTTCGCTCGCCGCTACTTAGGAAATCTCGGTTGATTTCTTTTCCTCCGGGTACTTAGATGTTTCAGTTCTCCGGGTTTGCCTCACTAACCTATGTATTCAGTTAGTGATACCCTAAAAGGGTGGGTTTCCCCATTCGGAAATCGTGGTCTATAACGGTTTTTATCACCTTAACCACGCTTATCGCAGATTAACACGTCCTTCATCGCCTCCAATTGCCAAGGCATCCACCGTATACGCTTATTCACTTAACTATACAACCTTAAATGTTCTCACATTCAACGTCGTTCATTTCGTGTCTTATTTATCCAAATGAGCTTGTATCTTTCTCATTCAGTTGACATAAATAACGCTTGAGTTTTCTCTTACAGTGATAATCAAAATTATTTCTTTTCGTTGTTTTGAATAACAAAAAATAAACAATAATGTTTACCTTAATTTATCAGCTTTCCAATTTGTTAAAGAGCAATGTATTTTATTAAAAATACTAAAAACTAAATTCGTTTCTTTTAATAAGAGTAGAACTTACTGTTTAGCATTTTCACCTACTTTAGAGATTTGACACGACCATTTGCTTTAGCAAATGTTTGTAGGTAAAGGATGGTGGAGCTATGCGGGATCGAACCGCAGACCTCTTGAATGCAAATCAAGCGCTCTCCCAGCTGAGCTATAGCCCCATCTTTGTTGCCACTGGCCACTTTAGCGAGTAGCTTTTGCAATCGTGTCTAATCAAGGCTTTTTAAGATGACGTTTAGTACACTAAACGAGTCTTAAAATAACGCAGAGTAGGCGCGATTTGGTAGGCCTGGGCAGACTTGAACTGCCGACCTCACCCTTATCAGGGGTGCGCTCTAACCAGCTGAGCTACAGGCCTAGTGCAATAAACCTGAATCATTTTAGCTAGGTCGACGACCTCACCCTACTCTTTATGAAGAGAATGGGGTGCTAACCAGCTTAGTTCCAAGTCTAGTGTCAAGTCACAAGTCGTTGGACTGTGCCACGCCTGTAACCTTCTTGCTCACAATTCGTAATTAATTATCTGTGTGGACACTGCGTAAAAGGTGTAACTTTCGTTTATAAGGAGGTGATCCAGCCCCAGGTTCCCCTAGGGCTACCTTGTTACGACTTCACCCCAGTCATGAACCACAAAGTGGTGAGCGTCCTCCCGAAGGTTAAACTACCCACTTCTTTTGCAGCCCACTCCCATGGTGTGACGGGCGGTGTGTACAAGGCCCGGGAACGTATTCACCGTAGCATTCTGATCTACGATTACTAGCGATTCCGACTTCATGGAGTCGAGTTGCAGACTCCAATCCGGACTACGACAAGCTTTATGGGATCCGCTTACTCTCGCGAGTTCGCAACCCTTTGTACTTGCCATTGTAGCACGTGTGTAGCCCATCCCGTAAGGGCCATGATGACTTGACGTCGTCCCCACCTTCCTCCGGTTTGTCACCGGCAGTCTCCTTAGAGTTCTCAGCCTAACTGCTAGCAACTAAGGATAAGGGTTGCGCTCGTTGCGGGACTTAACCCAACATTTCACAACACGAGCTGACGACAGCCATGCAGCACCTGTCTCAGAGTTCCCGAAGGCACTAATCTATCTCTAGAAAATCCTCTGGATGTCAAGGGATGGTAAGGTTCTTCGCGTTGCATCGAATTAAACCACATGCTCCACCGCTTGTGCGGGCCCCCGTCAATTCATTTGAGTTTTAACCTTGCGGCCGTACTCCCCAGGCGGTCTACTTAACGCGTTAGCTGCGCAAAACCCCTCTAAACGAGGCGAGCTGCTAGTAGACATCGTTTACGGCGTGGACTACCAGGGTATCTAATCCTGTTTGCTACCCACGCTTTCGTACATGAGCGTCAGTGTCGGCCCAGGTGGCTGCCTTCGCCATCGGTATTCCTTCAGATCTCTACGCATTTCACCGCTACACCTGAAATTCTACCACCCTCTGCCGCACTCTAGTTAGCCAGTTTCAAATGCAGTTCCCAGGTTGAGCCCGGGGCTTTCACATCTGACTTAACTAACCGCCTGCGTACGCTTTACGCCCAGTAATTCCGATTAACGCTCGCACCCTCCGTATTACCGCGGCTGCTGGCACGGAGTTAGCCGGTGCTTCTTCTGTCGCTAACGTCAAAGCTAGCAGGTATTAACTACTAACCCTTCCTCACGACTGAAAGTGCTTTACAACCCGAAGGCCTTCTTCACACACGCGGCATGGCTGCATCAGGGTTCCCCCCATTGTGCAATATTCCCCACTGCTGCCTCCCGTAGGAGTCTGGACCGTGTCTCAGTTCCAGTGTGGCTGATCATCCTCTCAGACCAGCTAGGGATCGTCGGCTTGGTGAGCCTTTACCTCACCAACTACCTAATCCCACTTGGGCTTCTCTAAAGGCGAGAGCCGAAGCCCCCTTTAGTCCGTAGACAATATGCGGTATTAGCAGTCGTTTCCAACTGTTGTCCCCCACCTCAAGGCAAATTCCCAAGCATTACTCACCCGTCCGCCACTCGTCATCAACTAGCAAGCTAGTTATGTTACCGTTCGACTTGCATGTGTTAGGCCTGCCGCCAGCGTTCAATCTGAGCCATGATCAAACTCTTCACTTTAAAAAGTTTAATCAACTACTCATTGAATTCTGTTCAAATAAATCTTCGAATAGACACTCAATCAATAGTTTACAAGTTGCTAATCTTCCAAAAGGATATTTAGCTCTTTGCGTTACTACTCATTCACGAGTGCCCACACAGATAATTAATTACAAGTTGTTAAAGAACGTTTAGAGCTAAGCTCTTGGTTAAGACTGACGCTTTGTCTTGCCGCTTAGGGCTGTCTCAACCGGGATGCGCATAATACGCTTTCCGTTTTTGTTGTCAACACTTTATTTTAATTTAGTTTTTAAAACATTTTGTTAACTCATCTTCTAACTAAGTCGCTGCTGTTTTGCTGCGTCTCCGTTGGAAGAGGCGCGCATTTTAGAGAACTTTTAAAATTGCGCAAGGGCTTTTTTCATGTTTTTTTACTAAATTCAGTTCGACCGTTCAATTACCATACAAACTGTGGAGTATTTGCACGATATTACGAGGGTTTTGTCTTTATTCACTTAGCTTTGCACTCAATAGACTTGCGAGTTTGTTTGTTTACTTTGCTCTGTATTAGGAGCAGTGACTGAGTTTTTCTTTGTGTAATTGATAAATATGTGGGCCAACGCGCCAGATACTGAGCAGGGTGTTACTCTTTTTTTTCATTTTTATTTTTGCTCGCTACGGTTCTATGCAATGTAGTGGTGGTTATAAATCATCCGCACTTCAATCGCGCATTATCAATAATTGAGAAATAGGGACTTCAACGAGAATATAAAGAAACAGAAGCGACATTGAGGATAGCACCATGCCATCATGTGCAATGTCGAACATAAATCAATATAGGTAATTGAATAAATCGGCTAAACAGATCTGGTGTGTTGGAGTAAAAAAGCAGGCATAGAGTGAGTAGACGGTGACCAACATCATCGCTTATTTTCTAAATTCCAAGAATAAAAAAGCCCCTCGCACATAGTGCAAGGGGCTTGAATGGGAGTCTGACGGTGAGCTACTCTCGCATAGGAAACCTACACTACCATCGCCGCAACTGCGTTTCACTTCTGAGTTCGAAATGGGGTCAGGTGGGACCACAGCGCTATGGCCATCAGACAAAAAATTGTCTGGAACAATTTTTAACGCACTTCAGTGCGGCCCTTTAGGGTCAACTACATGGATGTAGTTGATAAAAACTATTCACAGTTAAACTGGAAAGCTAAATAATTTTAGTAAATTCGATTATCAGTGCTCAAGAACACTTAAGCGTTGTATAGTTAAGCCGCACGGGCAATTAGTATGAGTTAGCTTAACGCCTCACAGCGCTTCCACACCTCACCTATCAACGTCGTAGTCTTCAACGACCCTTTAGGAATGTTTAACATTCAGGGATGACTCATCTCGAGGCTCGCTTCCCGCTTAGATGCTTTCAGCGGTTATCGATTCCGAACGTAGCTACCGGGCAATGCGATTGGCATCACAACCCGAACACCAGCGGTTCGTCCACTCCGGTCCTCTCGTACTAGGAGCAGCCCCTCTCAATCATCCAACGCCCACGGCAGATAGGGACCGAACTGTCTCACGACGTTCTAAACCCAGCTCGCGTACCACTTTAAATGGCGAACAGCCATACCCTTGGGACCGACTTCAGCCCCAGGATGTGATGAGCCGACATCGAGGTGCCAAACACCGCCGTCGATATGAACTCTTGGGCGGTATCAGCCTGTTATCCCCGGAGTACCTTTTATCCGTTGAGCGATGGCCCTTCCATACAGAGCCACCGGATCACTATGACCTACTTTCGTACCTGCTCGACGTGTCTGTCTCGCAGTTAAGCTTGCTTCTACCATTACACTAACCGTACGATGTCCGACCGTACTTAGCAAACCTTCGTGCTCCTCCGTTACTCTTTGGGAGGAGACCGCCCCAGTCAAACTACCCACCAGGCACTGTCCACAACCCCGATTAGGGGCCAATGTTAGAACATCAAACATACAAGGGTGGTATTTCAAGGATGGCTCCACTTAAGCTGGCGCCTAAGTTTCAAAGCCTCCCACCTATCCTACACATGTAGGCTCAATGTTCAGTGCCAAGCTGTAGTAAAGGTTCACGGGGTCTTTCCGTCTAGCCGCGGGTACACTGCATCTTCACAGCGATTTCAATTTCACTGAGTCTCGGGTGGAGACAGCGTGGCCATCATTACACCATTCGTGCAGGTCGGAACTTACCCGACAAGGAATTTCGCTACCTTAGGACCGTTATAGTTACGGCCGCCGTTTACCGGGGCTTCGATCATGAGCTTCTCTTGCGATAACCCAATCAATTAACCTTCCGGCACCGGGCAGGTGTCACACCCTATACGTCATCTTTCGATTTAGCAGAGTGCTGTGTTTTTAATAAACAGTTGCAGCCACCAGGTCACTGCGACCGACCTCAGCTTAGGGAGCAAGTCCCATCACCATGGTCGGCGTACCTTCTCCCGAAGTTACGGTACCATTTTGCCTAGTTCCTTCACCCGAGTTCTCTCAAGCGCCTTAGTATTCTCTACCTGACCACCTGTGTCGGTTTAGAGTACGGTTCCACATTATCTGAAGCTTAGAGGCTTTTCCTGGAAGTATGGCATCAATGACTTCAGCTCCGTAGAGCCTCGTCTCGTATCTCAGTCTTAAGAACCCGGATTTGCCTAAGTTCTCAACCTACATACTTTCACACGGACAACCAACGCCGTGCTCACCTAGCCTGCTCCGTCCCCCCATCGCAATAATATGAAGTACAGAAATATTAATCTGTTTCCCATCGACTACGCATTTCTGCCTCGCCTTAGGGGCCGACTTACCCTACCCTGATTAGCATGGGATAGGAACCCTTGGTCTTTCGGCGTGGGGGTTTTTCACCCCCATTATCGTTACTCATGTCAGCATTCGCACTTCTGATACGTCCAGCAAGCCTCTCGACTCACCTTCAACCGCTTACAGAACGCTCCCCTACCCAGCACATTAATGCGCTGCCGCAGCTTCGGTGGTATGTTTAGCCCCGTTACATCTTCCGCGCAGGCCGACTCGACTAGTGAGCTATTACGCTTTCTTTAAAGGGTGGCTGCTTCTAAGCCAACCTCCTAGCTGTCTAAGCCTTCCCACATCGTTTCCCACTTAACATACACTTTGGGACCTTAGCTGGCGGTCTGGGTTGTTTCCCTCTCCACGACGAACGTTAGCACCCGCCGTGTGTCTCCCGGATAGTACTTTACGGTATTCGGAGTTTGCATGGGGTTGGTAAGCCGGGATGGCCCCCTAGCCCAAACAGTGCTCTACCCCCGTAAGTATTCGTCCGAGGCTCTACCTAAATAGATTTCGGGGAGAACCAGCTATCTCCCGGTTTGATTAGCCTTTCACTCCTATCCACACGTCATCCCCTGGCTTTTCAACGACAGTGGGTTCGGTCCTCCAGTTGATGTTACTCAACCTTCAACCTGCACATGGATAGATCACCGGGTTTCGGGTCTATACCTAGCAACTATACGGGCAGTTAACCCTCGCTTTCACTACGGCTCCCCTATTCGGTTAACCTTGCTACTAAATATAAGTCGCTGACCCATTATACAAAAGGTACGCAGTCACAGAACAAGTCTGCTCCTACTGCTTGTACGTATACGGTTTCAGGTTCTATTTCACTCCCCTCACAGGGGTTCTTTTCGCCTTTCCCTCACGGTACTGGTTCACTATCGGTCAATTGGGAGTATTTAGCCTTAGAGGATGGTCCCCCTATCTTCAGTCAAAGTTTCACGTGCTCCGACCTACTTAATGTGTCCAATATAGCTCTTCGTGTACGGGACTATCACCCTCTATCGTGCCACTTTCCAGAGGCTTCCACTAAACTATACTGATTCGGCTGTTTCCCGTTCGCTCGCCGCTACTTAGGAAATCTCGGTTGATTTCTTTTCCTCCGGGTACTTAGATGTTTCAGTTCTCCGGGTTTGCCTCACTAACCTATGTATTCAGTTAGTGATACCCTAAAAGGGTGGGTTTCCCCATTCGGAAATCGTGGTCTATAACGGTTTTTATCACCTTAACCACGCTTATCGCAGATTAACACGTCCTTCATCGCCTCCAATTGCCAAGGCATCCACCGTATACGCTTATTCACTTAACTATACAACCTTAAATGTTCTCACATTCAACGTCGTTCATTTCGTGTCTTATTTATCCAAATGAGCTTGTATCTTTCTCATTCAGTTGACATAAATAACGCTTGAGTTTTCTCTTACAGTGATAATCAAAATTATTTCTTTTCGTTGTTTTGAATAACAAAAAATAAACAATAATGTTTACCTTAATTTATCAGCTTTCCAATTTGTTAAAGAGCATGTGCTTTATAAAAAAACACTAAGTATTAAATTCTTCTCGAACTCAATGTTAATGCTTTTCTAACCGTAATTAATCATCTGTGTGGACACTGCGTAAAAGGTGTAACTTTCGTTTATAAGGAGGTGATCCAGCCCCAGGTTCCCCTAGGGCTACCTTGTTACGACTTCACCCCAGTCATGAACCACAAAGTGGTGAGCGTCCTCCCGAAGGTTAAACTACCCACTTCTTTTGCAGCCCACTCCCATGGTGTGACGGGCGGTGTGTACAAGGCCCGGGAACGTATTCACCGTAGCATTCTGATCTACGATTACTAGCGATTCCGACTTCATGGAGTCGAGTTGCAGACTCCAATCCGGACTACGACAAGCTTTATGGGATCCGCTTACTCTCGCGAGTTCGCAACCCTTTGTACTTGCCATTGTAGCACGTGTGTAGCCCATCCCGTAAGGGCCATGATGACTTGACGTCGTCCCCACCTTCCTCCGGTTTGTCACCGGCAGTCTCCTTAGAGTTCTCAGCCTAACTGCTAGCAACTAAGGATAAGGGTTGCGCTCGTTGCGGGACTTAACCCAACATTTCACAACACGAGCTGACGACAGCCATGCAGCACCTGTCTCAGAGTTCCCGAAGGCACTAATCTATCTCTAGAAAATCCTCTGGATGTCAAGGGATGGTAAGGTTCTTCGCGTTGCATCGAATTAAACCACATGCTCCACCGCTTGTGCGGGCCCCCGTCAATTCATTTGAGTTTTAACCTTGCGGCCGTACTCCCCAGGCGGTCTACTTAACGCGTTAGCTGCGCAAAACCCCTCTAAACGAGGCGAGCTGCTAGTAGACATCGTTTACGGCGTGGACTACCAGGGTATCTAATCCTGTTTGCTACCCACGCTTTCGTACATGAGCGTCAGTGTCGGCCCAGGTGGCTGCCTTCGCCATCGGTATTCCTTCAGATCTCTACGCATTTCACCGCTACACCTGAAATTCTACCACCCTCTGCCGCACTCTAGTTAGCCAGTTTCAAATGCAGTTCCCAGGTTGAGCCCGGGGCTTTCACATCTGACTTAACTAACCGCCTGCGTACGCTTTACGCCCAGTAATTCCGATTAACGCTCGCACCCTCCGTATTACCGCGGCTGCTGGCACGGAGTTAGCCGGTGCTTCTTCTGTCGCTAACGTCAAAGCTAGCAGGTATTAACTACTAACCCTTCCTCACGACTGAAAGTGCTTTACAACCCGAAGGCCTTCTTCACACACGCGGCATGGCTGCATCAGGGTTTCCCCCATTGTGCAATATTCCCCACTGCTGCCTCCCGTAGGAGTCTGGACCGTGTCTCAGTTCCAGTGTGGCTGATCATCCTCTCAGACCAGCTAGGGATCGTCGGCTTGGTGAGCCTTTACCTCACCAACTACCTAATCCCACTTGGGCTTCTCTAAAGGCGAGAGCCGAAGCCCCCTTTAGTCCGTAGACAATATGCGGTATTAGCAGTCGTTTCCAACTGTTGTCCCCCACCTCAAGGCAAATTCCCAAGCATTACTCACCCGTCCGCCACTCGTCATCAACTAGCAAGCTAGTTATGTTACCGTTCGACTTGCATGTGTTAGGCCTGCCGCCAGCGTTCAATCTGAGCCATGATCAAACTCTTCACTTTAAAAAGTTTAATCAACTACTCATTGAATTCTGTTCAAATAAATCTTCGAATAGACACTCAATCAATAGTTTACAAGTTGCTAATCTTCCAAAAGGATATTTAGCTCTTTGCGTTACTACTCATTCACGAGTGCCCACACAGATAATTAATTACAAGTTGTTAAAGAACGTTTAGAGCCTTTTGCTCTGGGTTAAGACCTTGTCTCAACCGAGGTGCGCATTATGCCGACCTCATTTTTATTGTCAACACCTTTTTGAAATCTTTTTTAAAGTTTTCTCAGCGATTTTGACTGAAATCTTAGAAGAAAAGTTATTCTTTTAAGTGTTTCGAGTCGTCGTTGACAACGGAGGCGCATTTTAGGCACTTTTTAATTTAACACAAGCATTTATTTCATTTTTCTTACCAAGTGTCTAGAATTTCTACATAACGCGTATTTATTGGCTAAATTGCTTAATACTTGTGTTATTTTATTGCTTAAAGTTACTAGGAGGCAACATGACAAAAAACAATATAAAACCATATAAAGGGATCCTTCCCTATCTAGGTAAAAATGTATTTATTGAAGATTCAGCTGTTTTATATGGTGACATCTCATTAAACGATGATGTTTCTATTTGGCCGTTGGTAGCAGCAAGAGGTGATGTTAATACTATTACTATAGGTGCACGTACTAATATACAAGATGGCTCTGTTTTACATGTTACTCGTAAGTCACCAAGTAACCCAGAGGGTAACCCTCTTACTATCGGTGAAGACGTAACTATTGGTCACAAAGCAATGTTACATGGCTGCACTATTGGTAATAGGGTTCTAATAGGGATGGGCGCTATTATAATGGATGGTGCTATTGTCGGAGACGATTGTATTGTGGGAGCTGGCTCACTTGTTCCACCACATAAGACATTAGAGCCAGGTTACTTATATGTAGGTAACCCAGCTAAACAAGCTAGAGCTTTGAAGGATTCAGAAATTGAATTCTTAAAAGTATCAGCGGCCAACTACGTAAAGCTTAAAAATGAATATTTAGAAGATGTTGACTAATTATTTCTAAGTGTCTTTCTTAGTTCTTCACTATTTGGTTGTTTTCCATGCCAAATATTGAAGGACTCCGCAGCTTGTTCTATTAACATCCCTAACCCATCTATTATTTTTACATCCGGGTTATTGTCTTTTGCCCATTTATTAAAGCTGGTCGTTTGATCTTTATAACTCATATCATAGACAACTTCGGCACTTGAAAAGATATTTGCTGATACTGCCAAAATATCATTTGTTAATGAACAAGATGTCGAGTTAATAATAATATCTGCATTAATATCGTCTGCCCTATCGAAAGATGCAGCTTCACATCGGATATCTGATATTGCATTAACGATTTCCTCGGCCTTACTGTAGGTTCTATTACAAACAATTAGTTGCGCTGGATTTTGTTCTAATAGATCTTTTACACAACCTCTAGCTGCACCGCCAGCACCCAGCAGTAAAATAGACTTACCTTTCAATTCAACACCATTGAACAATAAATCCGTTACTAGCCCCCTACCGTCTGTGGTATCTCCAACCAACTCACCTTCTTCTATATATAAGGTATTTACCGCGCCAGCTAATTTAGCTTTTTCAGATAGCCTATCTGCCATGGCAAAAGCTTGCTGTTTGAACGGAGCAGTTATATTCAGACCTAAACCTGAATTGTCAAAGAATGCTTTTACTTCTTGCTCAAATAATTCAGGCGTTGATAATACCTTGTCGTATTGCAGTTCAATTGCAAACTGCTTCGCGAAGTTCTGGTGAATAATAGGCGATTTAGATTGTTCTATTGGATTACCGAATACAGCACAATATTTCATATTTTGATTAAGCTTTATGATTAAGAAACTAATTAACCGCATGTTGTCTAAAAACAAAACAGAGTACAAGTCTCATTTATCAAGACCAGCTACGCCATATCAAAGTCTAGGTGAAGATGGTGTAAGAAGATTAGCAAACCACTTCTATGATGTAATGGAATCTGAACCTAACGTAAAACCTTTACTAGATATTCATCCACAGCCATTAGACAGAATTAGACAAAAGTTTTTTGAATTTTTATCCGGTTGGATGGGCGGACCTAGTTTATTCGAACAAAAGTATGGTCACCCAAGGTTGAGGGCAAGACATCTACCGTTTACTGTGAACCATGAGTTAAAAGAACAATGGATGTATTGTATGAATAAAGCGTTAGATCATGAAGTTGATAACCCAGTTCTCAGGGAGCAGTTAAGAAACTCATTTAACCAATTAGCAGAGCATATGATTAACTGTTAACTCATATTGTACTTATATAGGGGTATCCCCTAAATAGTACGAAACTTGTGCTGAATCAATCCGTAAACTTAACTTAAAGTTATTATCAGTTCGCGTAATAACGAACGAGTTAAATAAAGGTTTACGGTTTATGAAGTCACTTTCGATTCAAAGTAAGATTTTTTTCTTATTAGTGCTAACGGCTATTCTGGCACTTATTGCCAGTATGATCACTAGCTCTAACCAGCAAGAGAGCTTGGCTGAAGAAACAATCGAGTCAAATATTAGATTGTTGGCTGATAACTACTTCGACTCCATCAACACTATGATGCTGACCGGCACTATGGCCAATAGAGCAATTTTAAGTACAAAACTTAAAGATGAACCCAATATCCGCGACGCTAGGATCATACGCTCGGAAAAAGTAACATCTATGTATGGCCCGGGCTTTGATGATCAAAAGCCAATGAATAGCGAAGAAAGGCAAGTTTTGAACGGGCAAGAAATCCTCCATATCGATGAAGTAAATGGCGAACGTGTTCTTACCTTTTTGCGCCCAATTATAGCCAGTGAAAATTATAAAGGCACTAATTGTTTAGGCTGTCACCAAGCCAAAGAAGGAGATGTTCTAGGCGCAGTAAAACTAAGTTATTCACTACAAGAAGTTGATGGGGTGATATCTAGAAACGTTATTGTCAGTGGACTAATTATGGCTTCAATATTTGCTCTGGTATTTTCAGTATTAGGTTACTTATTCAAATCTCTATTTATCGACCGTTTGAGAAATCTTGGCAGAACGATGCGTTTAGCAGCGCAAAACAATGATCTCACGCTAACTATTAAGGATGATGTTAATGATGAGCTTGGCCGCCTAGCAAACAACTTCAACCTAATGATGAATAGCTTTAAGAGCAATATCGCTCATGTTTCTGAATCGGCGAAGATCTTAATTGCCTCTGCAGAAAAGATTTACTCGGGAGCAGAGACAACTGAACAAGCAATACTGCAACAAAAAAACAGTACTGAATCTGTTGCAGCAGCCATTAATGAATTGGAAAGTTCTTCTTCAGAAGTAA
This sequence comes from Psychrosphaera sp., assembly GCA_965200905.1. Classification (GTDB taxonomy): domain Bacteria; phylum Pseudomonadota; class Gammaproteobacteria; order Enterobacterales; family Alteromonadaceae; genus Psychrosphaera. The sequence continues at coordinate 284,980 of CBDAVN010000003.1, read as the reverse complement.
AGAATACTACGCATATAGCTTCGGATAAATCAGATGAATCTAATGCTATCGCTAGAGAGAGTGTGGCCGTAGCAGAAGTGACTGAAGCCAGCATAATGCAATTAGCAAATGATGTTAGAGAAGCTACAGACCAAGTGAATCAATTACAAAACCAAACGCTTGATGTTGGTAGAGTATTAGAAGTGATCAGCTCTATCGCTGAACAAACCAATTTATTAGCTTTAAATGCTGCTATTGAAGCTGCTCGAGCAGGTGAGGCTGGCAGAGGCTTTGCCGTTGTTGCAGATGAAGTAAGGACATTGGCAACAAGAACTCATGACTCAACAGCGGAAATAAAAGCTACTATCGAAAAACTGCAAAGTGACGCCAATAAAACAATGGATGCAATGACAGCTTCTTGTGAAGAGGCAGACCAAAGAGCCGAACAAGTCAAAGATGTAGCTAACTCTTTGCGTAACATCTCATCACATATGCAGGAGATTAATCAGCTGAACTTGCAAATCGCGGATGCAACCGAACAGCAGAACCTTGCTGCTGAAGAAATAAACCACAATATTGTCACTATTAGCGACAATGCTGAGTCTTCTTTTAACGATGCTAAGGAAAATAAAGAAGTGAGTGAAAACTTACTACAACTAGCAAGAGCGTTAGATGATCAGGTTAGAACCTTTAAATTAAATTAAAAAGGTCGGAGTTACTCCGACCTATATCCATTCTCTTGGTACTAAATATTCAGCTAGTTTAGCCTCTTTCGAGTCTAACTCTGGCTGATATTGATATTCCCATCGCACTAATGGTGGCATAGACATCAAGATAGATTCAGTTCGACCACCCGTCTGTAAGCCAAACAAAGTCCCTCTATCAAATACTAAATTAAACTCAACATAGCGACCGCGACGATATAACTGGAACTGTCTTTCTTGCTCACCGTATTCATCATCTTTACGGGCTTGAACAATTGGAGCATAAGCCTCAATAAAACCATTACCAACCGCTTGAGTAAACTCGAAGCTCTTATCAAATCCCCATTCATTTAAGTCATCGAAGAATAAACCGCCAACCCCACGAGTTTCATTTCTATGCTTTAAGAAAAAGTATTCGTCACACCATTTTTTATACTTTGGATAAATGTCATCGCCGTAAGGTAAACAGATATCATGAGCCGTTTGGTGCCAATGCTTAATGTCTGCATCAACAGGATAAAATGGCGTTAAATCAAACCCGCCGCCAAACCACCATACTGGGTCAGCCCCTTCTTTTTCAGCAATGAAAAATCGAACATTTGCGTGAGTTGTAGGCATATGTGGATTTTTAGGGTGAATAACCAAAGAAACACCGCAAGCATTGAAGCTACGTCCTTGAAGTTCTGGTCTATGTGCAGTTGCTGATGCAGGCATGTTAGCGCCAAATACGTGAGAATAGTTAACACCAGCTTGCTCAAATACATTACCGTCTTTTAATACTCTACTGCGACCGCCGCCACCTTCTTCACGTTGCCAGGCATCTTGTTCGAACTTTTTGCCATCTAACTCAGATAATCTATTGCAGATACTGTCCTGCAAAGACATAAAAAATGATTTAACTTGTTCTAGCATTTCATTTTGCATGATTAACCTCTAATGACTTCGCCGGTTAAAGCATTGGTAATTGTTGACGCCTGAGTATTACCGCCAAGAGCCTCATCAACATAAGAATCAACCAAGTCGCCAAATACCTTTTTCACATTTTCTAATTCATGTTCTGTTGGCGTTCCTGTGACGTTAGCACTGGTGGAAATAATGGCACCTTGGAATTCTTCACACATACGAATAACCGTAGGATGAGCGGTAACTCTTACTGCTACCAATTCACTACCACCAGTGATCCACTCTGGTGTATCTTCTGCTACAGGCATTAGCCAAGTATAAGCTCCAGGCCAACTATCAAAGATAGCTTGCTTTTGTTGTTCTGGAATTTTGTCTTCATCAATGTAAGGCAATACTTGAGAGTAATCGGCAGCAATTAATATTAGCCCTTTTTCGACAGGCCTTTTCTTTGCCTCAAGTAAAGACATTACCGCTTTTTCATTGCGAGGATCACAGCCTATACCCCAAACACCTTCGGTTGGATAAACGATAAGGCCACCTTGCTGTAAAGCAGCTAATTCGGCTGACGTATTTTGACTCATTTAAATTTTCTCTTACTTTGAACAGGTATGGTGACAATTCGGACATTGTAATTGATCATTATGATGCTCGATCATTATGCTCCAATCACACTCACCACAACTTGTATATATAGGCTTGTGATTAACTAAATAATCACATTTAGGATATTGATCGCATGCGTAAAAACTATGCCCTTTCTTATTAGCTCTCATATGAAGTTGGCCGCTTTTACATAGGGGACACTCCACAGGCTCATAGTCATCATCATCAGTTTGCTTAACGGTAAAATTACACTCAGGATAATTCATACAACCAATGAACATACCGAACTTACCTGTTTTTACGGCTAAGTCACCCTCACACTCAGGACAGCAAACATCATCCAGAGTTTTTACAACATGGACATCTGAGTGACTAGATAAAGGTCGGGTATATTCACAACTTGGATAGGCAGAACAAGCCCAAAAAGAACCAGATTTACTTGAGCGAATATTTAGCTGTGAACCACACTCAGGGCAAAGCTCTGTTGCTTTTGGCGATGTAAATGGATTGTCCTGATCTGTTGTCATGAGCTGTTAGGTTTTACGCATACGAAAAGATGGAGTGGATTTTAGACACTCCATTTTATTAAGCAAGGAATTTTAAGGGCTCAACACTACTATCTGTAAGGGTTTAGCCCATATTGATAAAATTAGTGAACCGTACTATCAATCTCATCAAAGACTAAATTTTCCATCTGTTCAAACGCCTGTTCTTTACCAGGGACGTTAAACAGAACCATGAGCACAACCCATTTTAAGTCTTCCAATGCAATTTCAGGTTCTTCCAGCTCCATGATACGGTCTATAACCATTTCACGGGTTGCTACATCGAGTAAGTTAATTTGCTCTAAGAAAAGTAAAAAGCCGCGACACTCAACATCGATTTTCATCGACTCTTCTTGAGTGTAGACACGGGTAGATAATGAAGTATGACCATGAATAAAAGGTGCAATATCATTAGATCGCAAGTCGGCCAAATCTTCTAACCACGTCAATGCTTTATAAATATCATCGTCGTGAAAACCCGCCTTTTTTAGCTCTTTGGTAAGTTCATCTTCGTCGACCCACAATTCAGAGCCGTCGTTCACTATGTTTTCAAACAAGTACAGAAGGATATCAAACATATTATCCGCCCCTTTGTTTTTATTTTTAGGAAGGGTAGCTTAGGCCTGACGAATATATCCACCAGGTACCGCAGCGACTAACCCCCGAACTTCCAGATCCAACAACTCAGTTAACACCTGATCCACTGGTAAATTAGAGCGTTGGACGATGACATCCACAGGGGTGGTGTCATGATCTACACTAGCTAACAATTCTGAGTCTGCCAAGTTCTTTTTTTGTTCAATTTTTGCATTTGCTGTGACAAATACAAACTCTTCTATTATATCGTCCAAAGTTTCCACCAGTTTAGCCCCTTGTCGCAATAAAAGATGCGGACCTTTAGAAAGTGGATTATTAATATTGCCAGGTACAGTGAAGACCTCTCTCCCCTGCTCTAATGCATATTTCGCAGTAACTAAAGAACCACTTTTTTCAGCTGCTTCCACAACTAAAGTGCCATTAGATAAACCAGATATAATTCTATTTCGCTTTGGAAAGTTGTAATGGATTGGCGGAGTATCAGGTAAAAACTCAGTGACCAGTGCCCCTTGCTGCTCTATCTGTTTGGCTAATTGAATATGCCTTTTAGGATATAAATGTTTAAACCCTGAACCTAAGACAGCAATAGTTTTACCGCCAGCATTAAGACATGATTGATGCGCTATACCGTCAATACCAATCGCCATTCCACTAGTAACAAGCGCATTGGTGTTAGCCATATCAGTAGCCAATTTTTTTGCCAATCCAACACCATATGGTGAAGGATTTCTGCTGCCCACAAATGCAAACTGAGGGTGATTCAAACAACTAACATCACCTTTCACAAACAAGACTAACGGTGGCACTGTTATTTCTTTTAATAACTCGGGGTAACATTCGGAGTTTATATCTATCATGGCAATACTGTTTTCACTTAACCAAGTGGCTTCAGCTTCTAGCTTGCTAAGTTTTAGATTTGAAAAGTAGCCTATTTGTTCTGCTGACAAGCCAAAGTGACCTAACTCATTTGGCGGTAAGGTAAAAATTTCAAAAATATTATCGAGCAAATTGCAGAGACGAAGGTACAACTTAAAGCTGAACTTTGGACACCGCATCAATGCAAGCCAATAAATAGAAGACTCAAACCCCATAACAAATTCCCTTTTATAGGTAATATTTTACTAAGCCTAGTCGTTTTTCTAGAAGATACTAAGTTATTCGTGTCGATTACTGTTCATCCACTACAGTTAGGAGTAAAATTCTAGATAATTGAATCATTTATTTGAGAATAAAATTATGGCTGTATTAGACGTACTTAGATTTCCCGACGAGAGATTAAGAACCGTAGCTGAAAAAATTACTGACGTTAACGACGAGATCAAAACGTTAATTGAAGACATGTTTGAAACAATGAAAGACGAAAACGGCGTTGGTTTAGCCGCAACACAGGTAAACCGCCACGTTCGTATGTTCGTTTTAGACGTATCAGAAAATGGTGATGAGCCTTATGTATTCATCAACCCAGAGATCATCGACAAAGAAGGGTCAATGATTAATGAAGAAGGTTGTTTGTCTGTTCCTTATTGCTACGCAAAAGTAGAGCGAGCTGAAAAAGTAACAATGAAAGCCTTAGACAAAGATGGTAACGAGTTTACTAAAGAAGCCGAAGGCCTAATGGCCATTTGCATGCAGCACGAACTTGATCACCTAGACGGCAAACTATTCGTTGACTACCTTTCTCCATTAAAGCGCGAAAGGATCAAAAAGAAGCTTGAAAAAGAAGCTCGTTTAGCTGCAAAGCAAGGTTAATTTAATGTCAGGAAAAGAATTGAGAGTTATATTTGCTGGTACACCAGAGTTTGCCGCTAAGCATTTAGAAGCATTATTAGAGCAAAAGTATAATGTTGTTGCATGTTATACCCAGCCTGACCGCCCAGCTGGCAGAGGCAAGAAATTACAACCTAGTGCAGTAAAGCAAGTTGCATTAGAGCATGATATTCCAGTATGTCAGCCATTATCACTAAAGAATGATGAAGCACAAGCCGAGTTAGAAAGCTGGAATGCCGATTTAATGATTGTTGTGGCTTATGGCCTTTTACTGCCAAAAGCAGCGTTAGATGCACCAAAGTTTGGTTGCATAAATGTTCATGGCTCAATTCTTCCAAAATGGCGTGGTGCAGCACCAATTCAAAGATCTGTGCTAGCTGGTGATAAAGAAACTGGCGTAACAATTATGCAAATGGATGTAGGTTTAGATACCGGTGACATGCTACTTATCGAAACCTGTCCTATCACTGCAGAAGATACCAGCGGTTCAATTTATACAAAGTTAGAACAGATTGGTCCAAGTGCATTATTAAAAACCGTTGAGCAGATCGCAGACGGCTCCGTTGTTGCTGAAAAGCAAAATGACGAACTTGCTACTTATGCACACAAACTAACCAAACAAGAAGCCGAAATTGATTGGTCAGAAAGCGCTAAGCTCATTGTTCAAAAAGTTCGCGGCTACCAACCTTGGCCTGTGGCTTTTACTAAAATATCAGACAACGCTATTAAAGTTTGGCAAGTAGAAGTAGTGCAAGCTTCAAACAAGCCAGCTGGTGAAATCATTTCAGCAGACAAGTCTGGTATTGTTGTCTCTACAGGTGACGGCGCAATTAACATTCTGCAATTACAACCACCAGGTAAAAAAGCCATGTCTGCAGCAGACTTTTTAAATGGTCGTGCTGATTGGGTGAAACCTGGCACAAACTTGCTTAGGGCTGAATAATGGCAGCAAACGTCAGAGCTCAAGCAGCAAAAGTCTTATCTCTAGTACTAGATAAAGGACACTCTTTATCGGATGCGTTACCTAAGGCCCAGGCTTTAGTAGCAGACAAAGACCAAGCACTATTACAAGAAATGTGCTTTGGTGTATTACGTCATTTTCCAAAGTACGACGCTATTACCAATGAATTGTTGAGTAAAAAACTTAAAGGCAAACAACGCGTATTCCATCATTTAATCATTGTTGGTCTATATCAACTGGATAAAATGCGAATTCCTGAACATGCTGCAGTAGCGGAAACAGTTCAAGCTACATCTTCTTTAAAGGCTCCCGGCTTAAAAGGCCTAGTTAACGCTTGTTTACGAAACTTTATGCGCAGCTCTGAACAACTATTTGCAAAAACAAATAATCAAGTTACTGAGCACTGCCACCCAAGCTGGATCATCAAGCGACTTAAAGCGGCTTACCCTGAAGATTGGCAACAAATCTTAGAAGATAATATGCAGCGCTCGCCCATGTGGTTAAGAGTGCAAACTCGTAACGTAAGCATTGAAACTTTCTGTCAAAACTTAGACGATATCGGAATTGAGTATTCTCAACCTCTTAGTAATAAGGCGAGTATTCTGCTGTCTTCTCCAAAGCCTGTAGAGAAACTACCTGGTTTTGAACAAGGCTGGTTTGTTGTTCAAGATGCTGCAGCCCAACAAGCTGGTTCCTTGTTAGCACCTGTTGATGGTGAGGTCATTTTAGATGCTTGCACCGCCCCAGGCGGAAAAGCTTGTCACGTTTTAGATTTAGCTAACTGCGACCTTACTGCTACCGATTTAGATGAAGCTCGTCTAGAGCGAGTCGAGCAAAACTTAAAACGTTTGCAATTAAAAGCTGATGTTGTTGCCGGTGACCTTTCTGATAAAAGCTTTGTTGAAGAGTTTCCTAGCTTTGATCGCATTCTACTTGATGCCCCCTGTTCTGCTACCGGTGTTATTCGCCGCCACCCTGACATTAAATGGTTAAGACGCGACGAAGATATTGAGCAACTAGCACAATTACAGCAGCAAATTTTGCATAACCTTTGGCAGAAATTAAAACCAGGTGGCACTTTGCTGTATGCCACTTGTTCAATCATGCCAGAGGAAAACAAATTGCAAATGACTCAGTTTTTACAACAAACTGGCGATGCTGGATTGATAGCCATCAATGAAGGTGAAACTATTGATAACCCTGGCTGGCAAATATTACCGGGGCAGCATAATATGGATGGCTTCTATTATTGTCGCATCGGCAAAATAGCGAAATAACAATAACGATTAGGTCTGTTACTTCTTACTATGAAGATAATTATTCTAGGCGCAGGACAAGTAGGCGCAACACTGGCTGAAAACTTAGCTGGTGAAGAAAATGAAATCACCGTCATTGATTTAGATGCCGAGCGTCTCCACGAACTGCAAGATAAATATGACCTAAACGTCATCAACGGTCACTGCTCGCACCCAGAAGTTTTACGTCAAGCCGGTGCAGAAGATGCTGATATGGTTATCGCCGTAACCCGCAGTGATGAAGTTAATATGATGGCATGCCAAATTGCCTATAGTATTTTTAACACGCCAACCAAAATCGCACGTATTCGTTCTCAACAGTACCTGATGTACAAAGAGCAACTGTTTCACAACCACGAGTTGCCAGTTGATCACTACATTGCGCCTGAACAGCTAGTTATACAAAACATTCGTCGATTGATAGCCTATCCTGGCGCACTGCAAGTTTTAGAATTTGCCGGTGGTAAAGTTTCACTTGTAGCGGTAAAAGCCTATTACGGTGGCTCACTGGTAGGTTATGCACTTTCCGCGTTAAAAGAGCACATGCCAACGGTAGAAACTCGAGTTGCTGCAATTTACCGTAAAGGCAAAGCAATTAAACCTCTTGGAACTACCGTTATAGAAGCTGATGATGAAGTCTTCTTTGTCGCAGCATCTAAACATATTCGTTTGGTAATGAATGAGCTGCAAAAGCTAGAAGACAGTTATAAACGGATCATGATCGTGGGCGGCGGTAACATAGGCGCAGGTTTAGCAAGAATTCTAGAAAAAGAATACCGAGTTAAATTAATCGAGCGCGACCCTAAGCGCTCTGCTTATTTGTCTGAGCGTTTAGAAAATACGGTGGTATTTACAGGTGATGCGTCTGACCAAGAATTACTTTCTGAAGAAAAGATTGATCAAACTGATGTTTTCATTGCCGTAACCAACGATGATGAAGCCAATATTATGTCTGCTATGCTGGCAAAGCGTATGGGTGCACAAAAAACCATGGTACTTATTCAACGTAGTGCCTATGTTGACTTGGTGCAAGGTGGAGAAATTGACATTGCAATATCACCGCAACAAGCCACCATTTCTGCGCTATTAACCCATGTTCGTCGTGCTGATATCGAAAACGTTTACTCATTACGTCGTGGTGCAGCAGAAGCAATTGAAGCTATCGCACACGGTGATAAAACAAGTTCAAAAGTGGTAGGCCGAGCGATTCAAGAACTCAAACTGCCACCACGAACAACTATTGGTGCGATTGTACGTGACAATGAAGTATTAATAGCGCACGATGATACTGTGATCCAAAGTAACGACCACGTTATTTTGTTTTTAGTCGATAAGAAATACATAACGGAAGTGGAGAAGTTGTTCCAAGTGAGCGCTTTCTTCCTATAGAAGAATTATGAACGACCATATCAATAATAAAGAACAAGACGAATATTTAGTGCCAGGTTATAGCTCGGGCCATTTTATCAAGTGGCTAGCACTCTCTCTGGTAGTAGTATCAGGCTTGCTGTACATGGCTTACAATTTTGGCAGCAATGAGAATCAGCGCAAAATTAATCGCTTGAACAACCAGCTTCAATCTTATGGTGAAGTTGAGTCACTAGAAAGTATCGTGTCGCAATTCCAGTCTATTAGTCGAACAATCAAGCTTTCTAGCAACGAGCGTGCAAGATTGACAGAATTGTTAGACCAACTAGTTTTACATAAAACCAGTCTTGAACAATCTGAAAGTGAATTAGCCAAAGCCAAAGCTGAACTTGCGACTATTCACGATAACTATCAAGGCCAGCTAGCTACTGTTCAAGCCAGTAACGAGCAGTTACAACAACAAGTGTCTGAACTTGAGTCTGCAATGTCTTACACTCAAGGCACATTAAAACAGTTTAGCATTGGGGTTTTTGACTCTTACCAGTTACTAGATAACCCATCTTCAAGAATTGCTTTACAAAGAATACTGAATAACGGCTCAGCACAATTTAATGTTGGTAATGCCCTAATGTTCTTCCACGTTGGCCATACTTTAAGATTTCGTTTCTCACAGTGGTTATGCGATGTAACACTAGTAAAAATTGATGAGGACTCTGAGCAAGTAGAGTTTGAATATGTTTGTGAGATTAATGCTTAAGCTTTAGAACAAAGCTTAAATCGAACTTATCAGGGCGAGATAAAGCTCGCCCTAGCAACACCTTATAAAGAGCCAATTAACTACGCCAAAACACGGGTGTAAATAGTACTAAAAGCGTAAATACTTCTAATCGGCCAAATACCATGGCTAACATTAATACCCACTTCGCACTATCGCTAACACTTGCATAATTAGCTGATACCTCGCCCAACCCAGGACCTAGGTTGTTTAACATTGCTGCTGTGGCGGTAAACGCTGAAATGTCGTCTAAGCCAGTGCCAATTAACGCTAACATGATCACAACAAATACCAAAGCATAAGCAGAAAAGAAGCCCCAAACCGCTTCGACTACCCTGTCAGGTAGTGCTTTTTTACCTAATTTAATCGAGAACATAGCTTTTGGATGAACTAGCCTGCTGATCTCACGCATACCTTGTTTGAACAACAAGATAACGCGAACAACCTTTAAGCCGCCACCTGTAGAGCTCGCACAGCCACCGATGAATGAGCTAAAGATTAATAAAATAGGTAAAAATAGCGGCCAAGAAGCAAAGTCAGTTGTGGCAAAACCCGCTGTTGTTGAAATAGACACTGCTTGGAATAAAGCCTGATCTAAGGCGATAGCTTTACTATCAAACACTTCCTGATTAACCAGCACCATCCAGCACAATAAAACCAAAGCAAGTTGGATGTATAAAAATATCTTAAACTCTGGATCTCGAATGTACTGTTTAATCGAGCGATTAGTTACTGCAGCATAGTGCAAAGAGAAGTTAGCCGCGGATATAAGTAAAAATACAACACAAACTAGGTTTATAGCAGGGCTATTAAAGTGACCAATACTCGCATCGTGGGTAGAAAAGCCACCTATTGCTACGGTCGAAAACGAATGGCTAATTGCATCAAATACATTCATTCCAGCCAACCAATAACTCGCAGCACAAAGCAATGTTAATGCAGCGTAGATATACCAAAGATGCTTTGCTGTATCGGCAATTCTTGGCGTCATTTTCGAGTCTTTCATCGGCCCAGGGGTTTCCGCTCGGTAAAGCTGCATACCACCAACACCTAATATTGGTAGGATAGCAACAGCTAATACGATGATACCCATACCACCAAGCCATTGCAGTTGCTGACGATAAAACTGCAAAGCTTTAGGTAAATAATCTAGCCCAGTTAAGACCGTTGCACCGGTTGTAGTAAGTCCTGAAAAAGACTCAAAAAAAGCATCCGTAAACTCAATGTGCGGCGTAGTTGAGAAGATAAAGGGCAAAGCACCAAAAGAGCCAAGTACTAGCCAAAAGAAAACAACAATAAGAAAGCCTTCCCTAGCCCTAAGGTCGGCTTTCTCAAACCGATTGGGATACCATATGGCCAAACCGGCGATTAAGTTAAAGAAGAAAGCAATAACAAACGGTAAACCGCCGCCATCACCATAAATAAGTGACACCAATGCTGGAGGCAGCATGGCGACACTGAACATTGCAACCAACAGTCCCAAAATTCTGACAATGGTACGGTATTGCATGACTTCCCTATTTACTCATTTTATTAATTTAACCCTAAGTCTCGGGTCATGTTTTCGTTTCTTTCTCGATGAACGATGATGTTATCTTCAATACGAATGCCACCGTAAGGTTTAAATTCTGCCACCTTGTCCCAGTTAACCATTTGCTCTAATTCTGTGCCTTTTAATTCATCTAAAAGAGAATCGATAAAGTACAAACCAGGCTCAATAGTAAAGATCATGTCAGATTCAACACCACGAGTGGTTCTCAAGAATGGGTGAGACTCAGGTGAAGCAATATGAGTACCTCTTTCATCTGCCATAAAGCCACCAACATCATGAACTTGAAGGCCTAAATGGTGCCCTAACCCATGTGGGAAGAAAGTACGAGTTAATTGCTTTTCAACGGCCTGCTCAACAGGCACTTTAATAATATTGAATTGAGATAAAATCTCGGCAATTCGAGTATGAGTTGCGATGTGCAGGTCGACATATGAAGCACCAGGCTTTAACTTTCCAGCCATTTCAAGCGTCACTTTATCTAACGCTTGGATCATCTCAGCAAACTCGTCTTTTTGGTTAAAGCTGTATGTTCTTGTGATATCTGCCGCATAACCATTAAAACCTGCGCCTGCATCAATTAAGAAGCTCTTAGGGTTGGTAGGCTTGGTACGCAAAAAGTGAGTGTAATGAAGAATCGCTGCATTTTCGTTTAGAGCAACAATGTTGCCATATGGTGTTTCCGTCTCCATATGCTGACAAGCTGCAAGATAAGCTTGCTGAATACCAAACTCAGACTCTCCAGCGAAGAAGGCAGCTTTTGCAGCTTCATGTGCCGTTACGGCTAGGCGGTTTGCCTCTCGCATACACACTTTCTCATAATCTGTTTTGTAAGCACGATGATAATGCAGATAGTGTACAACTTCGTCTGGATTAATATGACCAAAGTTAAGAGCCTGAGCAACATCAACATTTTGCCCTAAATAAGCAATATTACCTCTATCATAAGGTAGTAGTTGGCCAACATCAGATGGGTTCTTCAAAAACTCAATATCAAACTCTTTGGTCCAGTATTCAGTTGGCTCGTCTGGTACCTTGTGCCAAAAATCTACTGGACGATAAAAGATAAGCTTAGGCTTGTCTGAACCGTTAATGATCAACCAACAGTGAGGGTTATCAATAACAGGTAACCAAGCTTTAAATTGAGGATTAACTTTAAATGGATAATCCATGTCATCCAAAAACTGACGAATTGGCTGACCACTGTGAATGACTAATGCATCAATTCTTTCGTTAGTTAAAACTTTAGCGCTAAGTTGTTGTAAGCGACTAATATGAGCTGGATATAATTCAGCTAATTGCTGAGATAGAGACATTGAGCAACCCTCTTGTGTTTTTAAAGCAGTTTAGCACTTATGCTAATAGGGATAAATATTTGAAGAAAATAGAAAATGGGCCGCTTTAGCAAGAACTAATAGTTTTTGATACACCTCAATACTTCGTTATCAAAACGTCGGCGCTATCGTTACCTTATCCAAGTTTGAAAACACTTGGGAATCTTGTTCAAGTAATTGCTGGTAAACCTCAGTATAAGCGCTAACGGCTTTTACATAGTTCCGAGTTTCTTTGTACGGAATTGTTTCAATCCAAGCATCCGCAGGCATTGGCTCTTTTGGCAACCAACGTTTAACTTTGCCAAAGCCAGCGTTATAAGCTGCCGTTGCAACAATTGGATTGCCTTTAGATTTCTTGATCAAATAAGCCAAATAATTGGTTGCCAGTTTAGCATTCTGTTCAGGTTGAAATAACTGACGACGTTTGACCTTACGCTTCGCCATGTAACTTGCTGTGCTTGGTTTAATCTGCATTAATCCTGCTGCCCCCGCTGATGAATAAGCATCATGCATAAACGAGCTTTCTCGACGAGTGATAGCAAATACATGAGCAGGGTCTAACTTATTCTTGTTAGCTGACTTCAGTAATAAACTTTTGTGCGCTAATGGGAATCTTAGGCTTACATCATTTAAATAACCTACTTCAGCCAAGGTAAAAATTGGACGGTCGTACCATCCCCAATTATGTGCCAATTTAGCAGCTGCCAACTTCTCCCTGTCGGTTAACGATTTACTCAATAAATTCCATTCTTTTCTGGCATCTGTAAAGCGCTCTAATTTGAACAATTCATAGGCTCGTTGCAGCGCTTCATTGCGGCCAACACTATCAAACTCTGAAGCTGTAATTGCTAGCGGTACGTGACGAAGATTACCTTTTAACCCCACCTTATCAGCTGATAGAAAGCCATAATAATCTCTACGTTCAGATAGTTCTGTAAAAGCAGTAGTTGACCAAGTCGAATCGCCCAATTGCTCTAACGCCCTTGCCTTCCAATACAAAATAGATTCATCTGCTTGCATTTGTTCAGGTAGGGTTTCAACAATGTTTAACGTGTCCTGCCAATCACCATGCTTTAAGCTATATGCTAAACGCCATTGTTTTACCGACTCATCCACAACTTCTTCTGGCACATTCAACAGCCAATCCAAGCCATCTTCATGGGAGGTCACAGCGAAGGCAATCGCAATTTTCTTCTTAATATTGATATCTTGTTGGGCAGTAATAGGAAATTTAGTCGCTGTTTGTTGCCACAAGTGCTCAACTTTTTCAGGTGCAGAAAACATCAACTTATTGATGCCATATAAAAATATTTTTAACTCATCACGATCATAGTTTTTGAAAAACTTACGTTTGGCAATGTTAGCGGGACGAGAAACCACTTTCTTCCAAAGGCTAGCTAAGTGCTGATTTTGCTTATCAACAAATCGGTTTAAATAGCTCAGTAGTCGATAATTTTTTGCTTTGGCGGCAAGTTCTATGCGCTTTAACGCCACAGTACTCGTTAAGTTGCCATCTTTTTGCCACACTTCAAAAATGTAATTACATTCTCTTGGTTGAGAATATGGCGCTAACCAAAGGTCTTCTACTTTTTCTAAAACAGCATACTTGCCAGCACCATGTTGAAGCTGCCAAGTTAAATTTAAACAAGCAAGTTTGGCATCGCCAATATCCACATACTCTTCTAAGAAAGCCTGTCGTAACTGTCTTTTAGCTAAATAGTTAAGCCAAGATTTACGTAACTTATAAGCAAAGGGAGCATCTGGGTATTGCTCTAATAGCCTTTTTATTCGGCGTTTGTTGCCAAGGGTAACTTTACGTTGCAAATATGCCGCTTCTGCATATGGTGCTAATGGGTAGTCTTTAATTTTCAGTGCATGTGATAGATAACTGCTTTTGCTGCCATACCTAGCTTCATGCTCTGCTTTGATAAATAGTTCACGGATCTCATCTATGTCTGGTTGTGACTGAGCATCAACAACAAAGGCAGATAACAACAAGAGTAAACAAAGCTTTACTTTTACAGCCCTATCCAACATAGAAAAACCTTAGCGAAAACCTTCTGAGTAAAACAGACTAAAATACAATACTAATTGATAAACAGGCGTTATCAAAGTTGTAGATTGATCCTTAACAATAGCTTGATTCTACAAGACTGCAATGCTCGTACCAGACGGAATAAACAAACTAATTTATCACTGAATTTAAACGGGCGTTTAAATTGTGATTGCAATTTGATAATTAGCCAGCCAAACTACAGGTCTAATCAGTTGTGATAAATTAATAATCAACAGGGGATAAAAACATGCTCTTTAAAGGCGAAGCACTGTCGGTAGAGCTTCTTGAAAATGGCATTGCCGAATTCAAGTTTGATTCAGCCGGTTCAGTTAACAAGTTTGACCAACAAACCATCCAAGACTGTCGTGATGCAGTAGCAGCAGTTAATGCTAGCTCAGACGTTAAAGGTGTACTTTTCACATCAGGCAAACCGGCATTCATTGTTGGTGCTGATATCACAGAATTCCTAAGCTCTTTCCAAGCAGAAGAACAAGAATTAGTTACTTGGGTTAAATCTAGCTCAGACATGTTCGATAGCATCGAAGATTTAAAAGTACCTACTGTTACTGCAATCCGTGGCTTTGCTCTAGGCGGCGGTTTTGAACTTTGTTTAGCTACTGATTTACGAGTAGCAGATGAAACTGCACAAGTTGGCTTGCCAGAAACTAGCCTTGGTCTAATTCCAGGTTTCGGTGGTTCAGTTCGTTTACCAAGAGTGATTGGCCCAGACAATGCTTTGGAATGGATCACTATGGCTAAACCGCAAAAGCCAAAAGCGGCTTTAGCAGTAGGCGCATTAGATGCAGTAACTAGCTCAGATAAGTTAATCGATGTTGCTAAATCTATGCTGCAAAATGCGATTGACGGTAAGTTAGATTGGCAAGGCCGTAAACAACGCAAGATGTCACCAATTGGTTATTCTGAAGTTGAATTAGAAAATGCCATGGTTGTGGCTAAAACAATGGTTGCAGCAAAAGCTGGTAAACATTACCCAGCTGCTATGGCGGCTGTTGAATCAGTATTGTCTGGTGCAACTAAAGGTCGTGACGAAGCAATGCGTATTGAAAATGCACTGTTTGCAAAGCTAGCTAAAACCGATACAGCTACGGCGATGATCGGCACATTCATGAACGATCAATACGTCAAAGGTTTAGCGAAAAAAGCAGCAAAAGCTAGTACCCACAAACTTGAAAAGTCAGCAGTATTAGGTGCTGGCATTATGGGTGGCGGTATTGCTTACCAATCTGCATCGAAAGGCACACCTATTGTGATGAAAGACATCAATCAGGGTGCACTTGATCAAGGTATGGGTGAAGCATCTAAGATCTTAAACAAGAAGCTTGCTAAGGGTCGTCTAGACGGTAAGAAGTTAGCGCAAACGTTAACTAATATTACTCCTACACTAAGTATGGACGTGATTAAAGATACAGATTTCGTAATCGAAGCGGTTGTCGAAAACCCAAATGTTAAAGCAGCTGTTTTAGCAGAGACAGAAAAAACAGTTTCTGAAAATACAATTCTAACTTCTAACACTTCTACGATTTCGATTAATAAGTTGGCTGAAAGCTTAGAACGCCCAGACAAGTTCTGTGGTATGCACTTCTTCAACCCAGTGCCACTAATGCCATTAGTTGAAGTTATTCGTGGTGAAAAGACTTCTGACGAAACGATTGCTGCAACAGTAGCTTACGCTTCAAAAATGGGTAAAACAGCTATCGTTGTAAATGACTGCCCGGGCTTCTTTGTAAACCGTGTTTTATTCCCTTACTTCTCAGGCTTTAGCTTATTACTTAACGACGGTGCTGATTTCACAGCAGTTGATAAAGTAATGGAAAGAGAATTCGGTTGGCCAATGGGTCCAGCGTACTTACTAGATGTTGTTGGTATTGATACTGCTGATCATTGTACAGATGTAATGTCTGAAGGCTTCCCGACTCGTATGCCTAAGCTAGATAACGACCCTGTAACTGTTTTATATAAAAACGAAATGTACGGTCAAAAGAACAGCAAAGGTTTCTATAACTACACATTAGACAGACGTGGCAAACAAAAGAAATCTGTTGAACAAAACACTGTTGAGTTACTAGCGTCAGTTGCTCCTGGTAACCAAGCTTTCGACAAGCAAGAAATTATTGACCGCTTAATGATCCCTATGATTAACGAAACTATTCGTTGTCTAGAAGAAGGCATTGTCGCTTCTCCAGCAGAAGCTGATTTAGCATTATTATACGGCTTAGGTTTCCCTCCATTTAGAGGTGGCGTATTCCGTTACGTTGATACTGTTGGCATCGCAGAGTTTGTTGCTAAAGCAGACAAATATGCTGACTTAGGTGAGATTTATCAAGTAACAGATAAAACTCGTGAAATGGCTGAAAACGGCCAATCTTTTTACCAATTGTACTCAGCGTAAACACAGGAGATAAAACATGAGTAATGTAGTTATTGTAGATTGCGTACGTACCGCAATGGCAAAAGCTAGAAACGGTATGTTTGAACATGTTCGCGCTGAAGACTTATCAGCGGCCGTGATGAAAGCACTTTTAGAACGTAACCCGTCAGTTAATGCAGCAGAACTAAACGACGTTATCTGGGGTTGTGTAATGCAAACTCTAGAACAAGGCTTTAACGTTGGCCGTCAGGCAGCTTTATTAGCTGGTATTCCAACATCTGTTCCAGCTGTAACGGTTAACCGCTTATGTGGTTCATCTATGCAAGCTTTGCATGATGCCTCTGCAAAAATCATGTCTGGCCAAGGTGATATGTATATCATTGGTGGTGTTGAGCACATGACTCACGTACCTATGACACACGGTATCGACTTCCACCCAGCATTAAACCTTACAACAGCTAAAGCGGCTGGCTCAATGGGTTTAACAGCTGAAGCACTAGCTCGCCAACACGATATCACTCGTGAAATGCAAGATGAGTTTGGCGCTCGTTCACACCGTTTAGCACACGAAGCGACGCTTGAAGGTCGTTTTGCTAATGAGATCATTCCTGTTGAAGGTCATGATGCTGATGGTGCATTGGTTATGTGTGATTACGACGAAGTTATTCGTCCAGAAAGCACGCCAGAATCGATGGCTGGATTACGCCCTGTATTCAATCCAGTTAACGGTACGGTGACAGCAGGTACATCATCTGCTCTTTCTAACGGTGCTTCAGGCATGTTAGTTATGAGTGAAGAGAAAGCGAAAGAACTAGGCTTGCCAATTCGTGCCAAAGTTAAATCTATGGGTGTTTCAGGTTGTGAGCCATCAACTATGGGTTGGGGTCCAGTTCCTGCGACAGAAATCGCATTAAAACGCGCTGGCATTTCAATAGATGAAATCGGCCAGTTCGAGCTAAATGAAGCTTTTGCTGCCCAAGCTCTATCTGTTGTTAAAGGTCTAGGTATTGAAGATCGCATGGATGATATTAACCCGAACGGTGGCGCAATTGCTTTAGGTCATCCACTAGGTTGTTCAGGTTCTCGTATTTCAACTGCACTTATCAATAATATGGAAAGAACAGACGCAAAATATGGTTTAGCAACTATGTGTATCGGTTTCGGCCAAGGTATCGCTACGATCTTTGAACGTCCATAATTACCTAGCTGATCAGCTACAATAAAAGCTATGGTCATGTCGACCATAGCTTTTTTTTTATCTAAAATAACCACATCTTTACATTTAGGAGAGGCAAACTTTGACTCTTTCAAATTCAGCATCGGATCAACAATTAGATGCATTAGGCTTACGCTGCCCAGAACCAGTAATGATGATACGTAAAACCGTGCGAAATATGGAAGCAGGTCAAACGTTATTGGTTACAGCTGATGACCCAGCTACCGTTCGAGACATCCCTTCTTTTTGTCGCTTTATGGGACATGAGTTAGTAGAGCAACAAATCGAACAGTTGCCCTATTCTTATCTAATTAAAAAGAGTGATTAAGCTTAGTGCTCTTTTTACTTTTAACGGCACTTACTCGTAAATGAGTTGGTGCTCCCTGTTCGTTACTTTTCAGTTCAAATAAATACTTTCCACTTCCCTGAGGTAATAACTCAAACGGTCTTTGTATTGGCGTGACAGCGTTTTTATCGGCGTTATAACTACAATCCAACTCTACCCACTGATTGTAAATTATTTGTCTGTTAGAGCTGTCAAGGTAGCCGCAATTCTTATTTTCACTCCATGCTTTATCAGCAATTACAAATTTATACGGGTTTCCATCATAAATAATGTCAGCCATTGCAAAGCTTATCCCTGCTTGTTGGCTTGCTTTGAATTTATAAGCTGGGTTCGCTTCCCAATAGGTAAAATCAGCTCTGAGGTATAAGTCCACATCCGCTTCCTTTTTAAACTTAGGCTGCGCACATCCGCTAATCAATAAGCTAAGCAGCAATGAATATATAATTTTCATAGTAAAACCGTTTTATCTAATAAGATTTTATGCCAAATAATGCTATTTAAAGTAAGGCAAAAGTCATACCTAGGTTACGCGTCAAAATACACACATTGATAGTTCTGACGTAATATAGCAATCACTACACTTTATTTAACTCACAATAAGAATGTAATGAACAACATAATCAATATTCTAGTCGGTTCAAAAAATCCAGTAAAAGTAAACGCCACGGTTAATGCGTTTAAAGCTTATTTCCCCAATACAGAAATAAATGCTCGTTCTATAAATGCGCCATCTGATGTTTCAGACCAACCAATGTCAGAGAGGAAAACGTTATTAGGTGCTAAAAATAGAGTGAATTTTTGCAAGTCAGTTGACCAGAACTCAGGTACAGAAGAAGGTGAATTAACTTACTTCGTTGCCATCGAAGGCGGTGTCAATTTATTCGAGTATGGACCAGCTGCATTTGCTTATGTAGTCATTAATAACGAGCAACAACAAGCCATTGGAAAGAGTGCTGAGTTACCTTTACCTATGAGTGTTTATCAAGCGTTAAGTGCGGGACAAGAATTAGGAGATGTGATTGATACATTGTTTGGTACTGAAAATGCCAAACAAAAAACAGGCGCTATGGGGTTATTTACTAATGATTTAGTTACGCGGCAGTCTACTTACGAACAAGCGTTAATTTTAGCCTTAGCTAAAATTGTTCACCCCTCTCTATTTAATGACGACAACTAATACACTTTAAAATAAAAATCCCTGTTAGCGTAATACCAACAGGGATTTACTCACTATTACAACAAGCATCAAATTTACACTTATTGTATTAGACTAACTCTATGATTAAAGTACAGAGATGTCCGCTGTATGCATAAATAAGCCTTGCAGCTCAGCAAGAATTGCTAATCTGTTGTTCTTAACTTGTGCGTCATCAGCCATAACCATAACGTTGTCAAAGAAGTCATCAATTACACTGCGTAAATCAGCTAATTTTTCCAAACCTAACTGGTAATCGCCTTCGTCGTACGCTGCTTTAACCGCTGGCATTACAGCAACAAGCTGTTCAACTAAGGCTTTTTCTGCATCATCTGCTAATAAGCTTTGGTTGATTTCAGTGAACTCACCTTTGCCGTTTTTAGCAAGAATATTGTTAACTCGCTTGTTTGCAGCTGCTAACGCAACGGCTGCGTCTAATTTAGCAAAGTTAACAACAGCGTTTAAACGACGCTCAAAGTCTAGTGCAGATGTTGGCTTTTTAACTTCAACTGCTCTAATAACTTCAACCTTAACGCCCTGCTCTTGGTAATGAGCTTGGAAACGACCTAACATGAAATCAATAACATCATCGATGACTTTTTCATTCGTTAACTTGTCACCAAATAAGCCTTTGGCAAATTCGGCAACTTGTTTAAAGTCAACGTTTAGCTCTTTTTCAATTAGAATACGGATAATACCAATTGCCGCTCTACGTAAAGCGAATGGGTCTTTGTCACCCTTTGGATGTTGACCGATACCGAAGATACCTACTAATGAATCAAACTTATCAGCTAATGCAACAGCACAGGCTTCTAATGAACTTGGTAGTGCATCACCTGCAAAACGAGGCATATATTGTTGATACAATGCGTCAGCAACAACTGCGTCTTCACCATCATTCAAAGCGTAGTATTTACCCATCACACCTTGAATGTCAGTGAATTCCATAACAACTTCAGTCATTAGGTCAGTTTTAGATAAAAGACCTGCACGCTCCGCTTGCGCCTTATTCGCACCAACGTTATCAGCAATGAAACCAGCCAGTGCCGATATACGCTCAGATTTATCTTTTAGTGTACCAAGTTGTTTCTGGAATAGGACCGTAGCTAGACTCTCTAAACGTGACTCAAGTGTGTTTTTCTTGTCTGTATTATAGAAAAACTCTGCATCAGCTAATCTAGGTCGTACAACCTTCTCGTTACCTTCAATAACTTGAATTGGGTCTTTACTTTCGATGTTTGATATAAATACAAATTTAGGGATCAACTTGCCGTCTTGGTCTAGAAGTGGGAAGTATTTCTGATCGTCTTTCATTGTATAAATTAGAGCTTCAGCAGGCACATCTAAGAAACGTTCTTCAAAGCTACCAACTAGCGCAACTGGCCACTCAACTAAAGATGTAACTTCATCTAGTAAATCAGCATCTTCAATCGTTTTTGCATTGTGCTCAGCACTTGCAGCAGCCATTTGCTCAACTATCATAGCTTGACGCTTGTTGTAATCGACAACAACGTGAGCAGCTTCTAAGTCAGCTTCATAGCTATTTGCATTTGAAACTTCAACTAGGCCTCTATGATGGAATCTGTGCCCTTGTGATTGGTTACCAGACTCTAAACCTAATACAGATGCAGGTAATACTTTATCACCGTACATAGCAATTAATGTGTGTACAGGACGAATGAACTCTTCTCTGCCACTGCCCCAACGCATAGGTTTAGGAATTGGTAATTGTTTAATTGCTTGAGCGATAAAACCTTCTACTAATTCTTCTAGTGATTTACCCGCAACAGATGCAACGTGCAACAACCACTCGCCTTTATCAGTTTTATGTCTACCAGCTTCAGAAACTTCAATGCCACAGCCACGAGCCCAACCCATTGCAGCTTTAGTTGGATTTCCGTCTTGGTCAAATGCAGCTTGAACAGCCGGACCACGTTTCTCAACTTGCTTATCGTTTTGCTTTGCTTGCAGGCTATTAATACGAACGGCTAAACGTCTTGGAGCAGCAAACCACTCTACTGAGTCAAAGCTCAACTCTGCAGATTCAAGCTGTCCAACTAAACCATCTCTGAAACCTAAAGCTAATTTTTTAAGTGCTTTTGGTGGTAACTCTTCTGTACCTAATTCGATTAATAAATTTTCAGTCGTCATTTTAGTCGTCAGCCTTATTCTTCTTAGCAACAGAGTCTTCACCACATAGAGGGAAGCCTAACGCTTCACGAGCATCGTAATAAGATTGTGCACATGCTTTTGCTAAAGTACGTACGCGCAATATATATCTCTGTCTTTCTGTAACAGAGATGGCGTGTCTTGCATCAAGCATATTAAATGCATGTGAAGCTTTCATAACTTGTTCGTAAGCTGGTAAAGGTAAGCCTGCCTCAATTAGCTTTTCGCTTTCTTTTTCAGCTTGGTCAAACTCTGCAAACAATGCTGGCACATCTGCATGTTCGAAGTTATATGTTGATTGCTCAACTTCATTTTGATGAAACACATCACCGTATGTGACTTTCCCCATAGGGCCGTCTGTCCAAACTAGATCATAGATGCTATCTACACCTTGCAGGTACATAGCTAAACGCTCTAGACCGTAAGTAATTTCACCGGTTACAGGTGAACACTCTAGACCACCTACTTGTTGGAAATAAGTGAACTGAGTTACTTCCATACCATTTAACCATACTTCCCAACCTAGTCCCCAAGCACCTAGCGTAGGAGACTCCCAGTTATCTTCTACGAAGCGAATATCGTGAACTAGGGTATCAATACCTAATTCCTCTAAAGAGCCTAAATAGAGCTCCTGGATGTTCTTAGGAGAAGGCTTTAACATTACTTGGAATTGGTAGTAATGCTGTAAGCGGTTAGGATTTTCACCATAGCGACCATCTGTTGGTCTACGGCAAGGTTGTACGTACGCACTGCTGATTGGCTCAGGACCTAAAGATCTTAAGAAAGTCATTGGGTGGAACGTACCTGCACCAACCTGCATATCTAGAGGTTGGATAATTACACAGCCTTGTCTGGCCCAGTAATCTTGCAAAGCTAATATTAAGCCTTGGAATGTATTAATGTCGTATTTGCTCATAATTTTTACTGTGTGTTAAAAACAAAATCTCGGGATTGATTAATCAAGCCCGAGAGTAATAATAAGTCCAAAAAAAGTCCGTTCTTTTTTTAGAGTCAATAGTAAAACAGGTACCGTAAAAATGTGATTTTTCTGCTGTTTTCCTATCTCGCTTTGCCTCTGGCAAAGGAAATCCGTCCATGGATTTCTCATTGGCGTTACCTGACACTAAACGTCTAGGTTTGCCACCTTCAGTGCATTCTGGTCAATGAACTCTCT
The DNA here is from genome assembly GCA_965200905.1 of Psychrosphaera sp. Lineage (GTDB taxonomy): Bacteria > Pseudomonadota > Gammaproteobacteria > Enterobacterales > Alteromonadaceae > Psychrosphaera. The sequence continues at coordinate 262,055 of CBDAVN010000003.1, read as the reverse complement.
TCGAGGTTCAACCTGATCACCCATCAGAGTTGTGAACAACTGGTCACAGGCAATGGCATCTTCAATGGTAACTTGCAACATTCTGCGAGTTTCAGGATCCATCGTTGTTTCCCAAAGTTGTTCCGGATTCATCTCACCCAAACCTTTGTATCGTTGGATGTATAAACCACGTTTAGACTCTTTCATTAGCCACTCAACACCCTCTCCAATATTAGAAATAGGCATACGCTTTTCGCCACGGCTTACATAAGCACCTTGCTCTAATAAGTCTAAGTTTATTGCAGCTACTTGCGCAACTTGGCCGAATTCTGTTGAGTCAATGAAGTCCTTGGTAAACGGATAATCTCTATCTACACCGTGTTGTCTAACTCTAATATTTGGTAGTGTTAAACCACGCTCTTCATCTTTCTCTGTTAAACCTGTGTATATAACGCCCTCTGCTTCTACTTCATTCAAGTATTTCACAAAGTTTTCAACCCAAGTTTCTACTTTAGCTGAGTCTGATAGGTCAGCAGATGAAATTAACGGTTGGAACATTAAGCCAGATAAAATCTTAGGATTAATCTTCTTAGATAGTCTAGAGATCGCGCCTTCTGACGAGTGATATTGGGTAATCAGCTTTTCTAACTCTCCACCATTTATAGCTGGAGCTTGCTCATTAACATGCAATGTTGCACTTTCAATTGCTAATGTTGTTAGGTACTCAGTTAGTACTTCATCATCTTTAATGTAGCGCTCTTGCTTACCTTTCTTCACTTTATAAAGTGGTGGCTGTGCAATGTAAATATAACCACGTTCAACTAATTCCGGCATTTGACGGTAGAAGAAAGTAAGTAACAAAGTACGAATGTGAGAACCATCGACATCGGCATCGGTCATGATAATAATGTTGTGATATCTTAGTTTCTCAGGGTCATATTCATCGCGACCAATACCACAACCAAGTGCAGTAATTAGTGTGCCAACCTCTTGAGAAGATATCATTTTATCGAATCGAGCTTTTTCTACGTTAAGAATTTTACCTTTTAAAGGTAAGATAGCCTGATTTTTTCTGTTTCGACCCTGCTTAGCTGAACCACCCGCAGAGTCACCCTCCACTATGTATAGTTCAGATTTACCCGGATCTTTTTCCTGACAATCAGCAAGTTTACCTGGTAAACCTGCAATATCTAACGCACTCTTACGACGTGTCATTTCACGAGCTTTACGAGCTGCTTCACGAGCTCTTGCTGCATCTACAATCTTCATTGCAATGTTCTTTGCAGTGCCAGGATTTTCTAGCAGGTACTCTTGAAGTTTCTCACCCATTGCTTGTTCTACAGCAGGTTTAACTTCAGATGAAACAAGTTTATCTTTTGTTTGCGAAGAGAACTTAGGATCTGGAACTTTTACAGAAATAACAGCGGTTAAACCTTCTCGAGCATCATCACCAGAAGCCGATACTTCTACAGAGTTCTTACCTTTGCCTTTGTTAAGACCTTCAGATTGCATATAGTTATTAAGCGTTCTTGTAAGTGCAGCTCTAAAGCCTGACAAGTGAGTACCACCGTCACGCTGAGGGATATTGTTCGTAAAGCATAAAATACTTTCTTGGAATGAGTCATTCCACTGCATTGCAATCTCAACCACAATGCCGTCATCTTTTTCTAGCGTGAAGTAGAAAACTTCTTCATTTACAGGTGTTTTATTCGTATTTAAATAATCAACGAATGCTTTAATACCACCTTCAAAGAAGAAGTGTTCTTTTTTATCTTCTTCTCTCTCATCAATAATGCGAATAGATACACCAGAGTTTAAGAAAGATAGTTCACGAATACGTTTTACTAAAATATCAAAGTGGAAAGTGATATCAGAAAATATTTCAGCACTTGGCCAGAAACGTACTTCTGTACCATTTTCTGTTGCTTCACCAACAACCGCTAATGGCGCTTTTGGCTCACCTAAGTGATATTCTTGTTCATGTAATTTACCGTCTCGGCGAATGCTCAGAACAAGCTTGTCACTCAATGCGTTTACAACTGAAACACCTACACCATGTAGACCACCTGAAACTTTATAGCCAGAGTCTTCACCACCAAACTTACCACCTGCATGCAGTACAGTCATGATAACTTCTGCTGCTGACACACCTTCTTCTGGGTGAATCTCAGTTGGAATACCACGACCATTATCTTTTACAGATACTGAGCCATCTAAGTGAATTTTGACAACTATGTCACTACAATGTCCAGCCAACGCTTCGTCAATTGAGTTATCTAAGATCTCAAATACCATGTGATGTAGGCCTGAGCCATCATCTGTATCACCAATGTACATACCTGGACGCTTACGAACAGCATCAAGGCCTTTTAGTACCTTGATACTCGACGAGTCGTATTCAGTTTCTACGGACATAACTGCTCCATATTTATTGCTCTGATTGTTCCATGTTCCACGTGGAACACATTTACAGAATCAGTGTATTTGTTAAATTCCATTGCTATTTTATTTTCTATCCCTGTTACAAAAATTTGCGCTTTTGTTTTTAGTAACATTTCTATCATTGTACTTCTTGTTTCTGGATCTACCTCTGAAGGTAAATCATCAATCAGTATCGCGATATTTTTTCCTGTTACTTTGCTTACAATGTTAACCATTGCCATTTCTAAGAGATAAAACATCATCTTTGCCTGACCACGAGATAACATAGTTGAGATATCGACACCATCTTTAACAAATGTAATATCAGCCCTATTAGGACCGTAATTCACTTGTTTATAGCGCTTATCTCTTTCTAGAACCTGCTTAAATTTATTTTCATCTAATTCGGCATCTAAATTTTTCTTACGATATTTGACCTCAACGCCTTTAATTAAGTCGGCTTTATCAGGATCATTTATCTCTTCAGTAAGCAAACAAATAGCTTCAGAGAAATGTTCTTGCAAAAACGCTTCTCTCAAGTCATCAATTTTATTACCGGCTTGAAGATAGGTCTTATACCAATATTCAAGTTCTCTTTGATTCGCGTTACCACTTCTTAGTAACGCATTTGTCTGTTTCAGTAGTTTAGAAAACTCTAACCATTGTTTTTGGTATTCATGTTCCACGTGGAACAAACCAAAATCTAAAAACGATCTTCTCGCTTTAGGCGAACTCCAAAAAACATCAAAACTCTCAGGAGTAATTAACTGGCACGGAACTAAGCTCGAAGCCTCTGATAAACGCGTTACTATTTCACCGTCTAACTTAAGTCTATTACTTCCGTTATCGTCTAACTGTATACCTAACCTATGATCATTATCTTGTTGCTCTAATTGAGCGCTAACAACAAGGTTAGGATTTCCTACTTTAACAATTTCTTGCTTTTTGTTAGTACGGAACGAGCGAGCCCTTCCTAAATAAAACAAAGATTCAAGAACACTTGTTTTACCACTACCATTTTTACCGAAAAACACATTGACGCGTTTTTCGGTAGTTAAGCTGGCAGCTTCTATATTTCTAAAACCAGCAATATAAAGCTGCTTAATTAACATGCTCTAGTTTTACAGCTTCATTGGCATAACAACATACAAACTAGATGCGTCGTCATAGCCTTCAATTAATGCACTACTATTCGAGTCAGCAAGCATGATCTTTACCGTATCTGTCTTAATGTTATTTAACACATCTATGATGTATGACACGTTAAAACCAATCTCTAAAGATGCACCTGCATAATCCACTGCCGCAGACTCTTCTGCCTGTTCCTGCTCTGGGTTGTTAGCAGATACTAACAATTCGCCATCAGACAAGTTAAGTCTAACCCCTTTAAACTTTTCGTTTGAAAGAATAGAAACTCGCTGGAAAACATCCTTAAGCATATGCTTATCAGCAACAACCGTCTTATCACCACCTTGTGGCAATACTCTTCTGTAATCAGGGAAGCGACCATCTACTAACTTTGTCGTAAAGATAAAACCTTGATCAGAAATACGAATATGGTTGCTGCCTAAACATAAAGTGATCACGGCATCATCGTCTTCTAATAATCGAATGATCTCTAATACCGCTTTACGTGGAACAATAACTTGCTTTTGTTCACTAACGCCATTGTTAACTGGTTGTTGCGCAAGAGCCAATCTGTGACCATCTGTGGCAACGGTTCTAATTACATTCGGCTCAAACTCAAAAGACATACCATTTAAATAGTAGCGAACGTCTTGGTTCGCCATAGAAAAGTGTGTGCTTTCAATTAACGCTCTAATTGTGTGGCGAGTTAACTCCATCTCGTCAGCACTATCCCACTCTTCTAGATTAGGATAATCACTTGCAGGTAATGTCGATAAACTGAAACGGCTCTTACCAGATTTAACGATCGCTGAATGGCCTTCCACTTTAAATTCTATTTCAGAACCATCAGGAAGCGAGCGACAAATATCAAATAGCTTTTTAGCCGGAACAGTTATTGCGCCAGCTTGAATAACGTTACCAGCTTGAGTTGCAGCAATAAGCTCAACTTCCATATCTGTGCCGGTCATCTTTACTTCTTCCAATGAGGTTTCAATTAACACATTGGATAAAATGGGTAAGGTATGTTTACGCTCAATAGCGCCAGACACTAACGTTAAAGGTTTTAATAATGCTTCTTTACTTATAATAATATGCATCTAACTTTTCCCATTATGAAGACAAAATACGGATTAAGTTTTGTACATCTTCCTTAATCTCGTGACTTTCTTCTTTTAATTCTTTTATCTTTCGGCAGGCATGCAATACAGTTGTATGGTCTCTGCCACCAAAAGCATCACCTATTTCAGGCAAACTATGATTCGTTAATTCTTTCGCCAATGACATGGCAATTTGTCTTGGTCTAGCAACTGAACGACTGCGTCTTTTAGATAAAATATCTGCTACGCGGATTTTAAAATACTCAGCTACTGTTTTTTGAATATTGTCGATGGTTACCAATTTATCTTGCAGTGCTAACAAGTCTCTAAGGGCATCTTTTACAAATTCAATAGTAATTGGACGGCCAGTAAAGTTCGCATTAGCGATAACTCTGTTTAATGCACCTTCTAATTCACGCACATTTGAGCGCAAACGTTTGGCTATGAAAAACGCTACTTCTTCAGGAAGCTTCACTTTACTGTGACTGGCTTTTTTCATCAAAATAGCCACTCGAGTTTCTAGCTCAGGTGGTTCAATTGGTACATTCAAGCCCCAACCAAAACGACTTTTTAATCTGTCTTCTACACCTTCAATTTCTTTAGGATAACGATCTGAAGTAAGAATGATCTGCTTATTACCTTCAAGCAATGCATTAAAGGTATGGAAAAACTCTTCTTGTGATCTGTCTTTTTTCGCAAAGAACTGAATATCATCAATCAATAACGCATCTAAACTGCGGTAATAGCGTTTGAACTCTTCAATAGCGTTATTTTGTAGCGCCTTTACCATATCTTGAACAAAGCGTTCAGAATGCATATACACAACTTTTGCATCTTTTTTATTGGCCATAATGCCATTGCCAACAGCGTGCAATAAGTGAGTTTTACCCAAACCAGTTCCACCATAAAGGAAAAGTGGGTTATAAGCATTACCAGGGTTATCGGCTACTTGCATTGCAGCGGCCCGTGCTAATTGGTTGCTGTTACCTTCAACAAAGCTATCGAAAGTATATGAGTCATTAATATTTGATTTATGAGCAGCTCTTGGCGCAACCGTTTTTTTCACAACTCGCTCAACACTTGGGCTAGTGTTTATCGAGCTAACATCATTAATGTCTTTGCTAGTATTGTCCGCATTAGAACTAGGGATAGTCGCTTTTGAACCAACATCAAATTTGATATTTGGAATGTTTCCCTGTTGACCGAATTGATTCAATAGATCAGAAATTCGATCCATGTATTTATCTCTTACCCAGTCAAGCACGAAACGGTTAGGGGCATATAAAGTGATAAGCTGTTCTGAACTGTGCAACTGCAATGGGCGGATCCACATATTAAACTGTTGTTGCGACAATTCCTGTTCGAGCACCTGTAAACAGCTTTGCCAAAGAGATTGATACACTGAAAGTCCTAAAAATGATGTACGGTTATATTTATTATTTGAAGATATAAAATCGTTGCATATTATGCCTTAGAATTATCCACAAACACAATACGCAAACTTGAGTTTTAAAGAATAAATTCTAACATATCGTAATAGCCGTTAGACCTTTAAAGAATAGACGTTTGCGAGGGGTCAAACGGGTTTTGATAAGAGACCAAAACGACAAATTTCGAGCCTTTAGTTATCCACATTTTTACGGCTAATAAACAAGCATAATGTGAATATCCTGTGATATGGATCTTTTTTTATATGATCGGGTTGACTAATTTATCAACCGTCTATATTATTCGGCGTCCTTTTTTAAGGGCGCTCTTTTTAGAAGAGAATTCTTTTATTAAGAGAGATCCTGTGGGGGTCGCGACCCACGGGTTAACATTTATTTATTAGTAGTAATAAACCGATCGGATGGATTTAGTATGAAACGTACATTTCAACCTAGCGTTTTAAAACGCAAACGTACACACGGCTTCCGTGCTCGTATGGCAACAAAAAACGGCCGCAAAGTTTTAGCGCGTCGTCGTGCTAAAGGACGTGCTGTTCTTTCTGCATAATTGTGAAAAGTAATTCTTTTCCAAGGGAGTTAAGACTCTTAACTCCCTCTCAATTCTCCCGCATATTTGACCATCCAGTTAAAGCTGTTTCTGATCACTTTACTCTTCTAGCAAAACCTAATGACTTAGCTCATCCTCGTCTTGGATTAACCATAGCTAAGAAAAAAGAAAAAACTGCTGTCGGTAGAAACAGAATTAAACGAATTATTCGCGAAAGTTTCCGTTTAAATCAGCATAATTTGCCCAATATTGATATAGTAGTCCTCGCCAGAGATAAAGTTGGCGAAGCTGACAACCAGCAAATGCATAAACAACTGAATAAACTATGGAAAAAAATAGCACAACGATCAGAACAATCGTCAAAGCGCCGATAAAAGTATACCAACGCTTTATCAGTCCTATGTTTCCGGCTAAATGTCGGTTTTATCCTAGTTGTTCACAATATGCAGTTGAAGCAATTGATACTCATGGTTCGTTAAAAGGTAGTTGGTTATCTTTAAAACGTATTTTAAAATGCCACCCATTTAGTGAAGGTGGGTTTGATCCTGTACCAAACTCAACAAGTTCAAATATAGAAAACAAAGAGAAATAAACTCTATGGAATCTCAACGTTCGTTTTTAGCCATTGGTTTGGCATTTGTTACATTTTTGTTGTACCAAAACTGGGTTATTGATAACTCACCACAACCAACAACTCCTGCAGTAATAGAACAACAAGCTGCAAATACTAACCAAATTGATGAGGTTCCATCATCAAGCTCAGATCTAGACTTACCAAGTTCAGATTCTGTAATGGTTGAACGCAAAGTTGCTAATCAACAGTTAGTAAAAGTAACAACTGATATGCTTGAAGTATTAATCGATACTAAAGGTGGTGATGTTGTTTCTGCTATTTTGCTTGATCACGATGCAACGCATAAGTCAGAAGACAAATTTGTTTTATTAAGCCAATCGCCAGTTAACTACATTGCGCAATCAGGCTTAATTGGTCGCCAAGGTCCAGATGCTTCAGGTAACGGTCGTCCAGTTTATAGTGTTGAAAAGAATGATTGGGTAATGGAAAACAACTCTCTTGTTATTCCAATGTCATTCGTTTCAGAACAAGGTTTAAAAGTAACTAAGTCGTTCTACTTTGAAAAAGGTAAGCACTCAGTGCAAGTTAAGTTTGATATTACTAACAGCTCTAGCCAAACTGCTGAAGTTCAAGCTTTCTACCAGTTAAAACAACAAGTTGCTGGTGAAGAAGCAAGTATGATGATGCCAACTTACCGCGGCGGTGCATACTCAACAGCTGATGAAACTTACGAAAAATACGACTTCGAAGATATGGCTGAAACACCACTAAACAAAAATACTGTTGGTGGTTGGATTGGTATGATCCAGCACTACTTTGTTAGCGCGTGGATCCCAAGTAAAGAATCACAAAACAACCTTTACTCACGAGTAGTAGGTAACGGCACTAGCGCAATTATAGGTGTGAAAGAGCCCGTAATTACTATTGCACCTGGTGAAACTAAAACTGCGGATGCGATCTTATTCGCAGGCCCTAAAGACCAAGAAGAATTAAATAACCTTCATGAAACATTAGACCTTACTGTGGACTACGGTTTCTTATGGTTTGTTAGTCAAATGCTATTCTCTGCACTAGTTGCAATTTATGGTGTAGTAGGCAACTGGGGTATCGCAATTATTATTATCACACTTGTTGTGAAATCAATTCTTTATCCGCTTACGAAAAAGCAATACGAATCAACTGCAAAAATGCGTGCACTAGCACCTAAAATGGAGCAATTGAAACAGCGTTATGGTGATGACCGTCAGAAGATGGGTCAGGCAACAATGGAGTTATACCGTAAAGAAAAAGTTAACCCTATGGGTGGCTGTTTACCGTTATTACTACAAATGCCAATTTTCTTAGCGTTATACTGGGTATTCTTAGAAAGTGTTGAATTACGTCATGCACCGTTTGGTTTATGGATCACAGACTTATCAGCAAAAGACCCGTACTTCATTTTACCAATCCTATTTGGTGCTTCGATGTTCTTAATGCAGAAGCTAACACCGACACCAACGATGGATCCTATGCAGCAAAAAATGATGTTATGGATGCCGGTGATCTTCTCAGTATTCTTCTTATGGTTCCCATCGGGCCTAGTATTATACTGGTTAGTTTCGAACTTAATCTCAATTGCTCAGATGTTATATATCTATAAGCAAATTGATAAAAAAGGCATTGCTAAAAAGAGCTAGCTAACAAGAATTAACTCTTGCAAAGAAAATAAGTTAAAATAGAAAGCGACCCTTAGTGGTCGCTTTTTTTCGCTTCATGGATGAAGGGATGTCAGAGCTACATGGATGTAATAGTCTTTGCTTTTTCTCTAATTTATTGATCTACGGAATCAAACAATATGACGGTACTCGCCCACTCAAATGAAACGATAACAGCACAAGCGACAGCGCCTGGAAAAGGTGGTGTTGGTATTATTCGAGTATCAGGGCCCAAAGCCACTTTGGTAGCTGAAAAGATCTTAGGTAAATGCCCAAAGCCGCGTTATGCCGAGCTTTTATCTTTTAAATCTCTAGAAGGTGAATTACTTGATCAAGGCATCGCTTTATTCTTTAAAGGGCCTAATTCATTTACCGGTGAAGATGTATTAGAACTACAAGGTCACGGCGGCCCAGTTGTTCTAGATATGTTACTGCAACAGATCACTAAGATAGAAGATATTCGCTTAGCAAGAGCCGGCGAATTCTCAGAACAAGCGTTTCTCAATGACAAAATAGATTTAGCACAAGCTGAAGCAATAGCAGACTTAATAGAAAGTAACTCAGAACAAGCAGCGAAATCAGCACTGCAATCACTGCAGGGTGAGTTTTCAAATAAAATCCATGAGTTAGTCGAGCAAATGATCAGACTCAGAATTTATGTTGAAGCTGCTATCGACTTTCCAGATGAAGAAATCGACTTTTTATCTGACGGTAAAGTAGAAAATGATCTATTAGGTATTATTGACCAATTAGAACAAGTTCAGCATCAAGCCAAGCAAGGCTCAATCATGCGCGAAGGCATGAAAGTAGTTATTGCTGGACGCCCTAACGCAGGCAAATCATCGTTACTAAATGCTCTATCAGGCAAAGAGTCAGCAATCGTCACAGACATCGCAGGAACCACCAGAGACGTTCTAAAGGAACACATCCATATTGACGGAATGCCGTTACATATAATCGATACAGCAGGCTTGAGAGAGTCTCCTGATAAAGTAGAGCAAATTGGTATCGAAAGAGCCTGGCAAGAAATAGAACAAGCAGATAAAGTTTTACTCCTTGTTGATGCAAATGAAAACAAAGCAACAACACCTGAAGAGATCTGGCCTGAGTTTATCAACAAATTACCAAAACAAATGCCAGTAACTATCGTGCGTAACAAAGTAGATCTTCTACCAGAGACTGACAGACAACTAACCGTTACGGGCGATCTTCCTATTTTGTCTATATCAGCGCAATCTCAAGTGGGCATTGAAGAGCTGAGATCACATCTTAAAAAGGCAATGGGCTTTCAAGGTACTACAGAAGGTACGTTTATGGCACGCAGACGCCATCTGGACGCCATAGATAAAGCTGCGGAGCATCTTTACACAGGCAGAGACCAGTTACAGTCTTATGCAGCTGGAGAGATTTTGGCAGAAGAACTAAGAATTTCTCAACAACACTTAAACGAGATCACGGGTGAATTCAGCTCAGACGATCTATTAGGTAGGATCTTTAGCTCCTTCTGTATTGGAAAATAAAAACCAAAAGCCGTATTTGAAATAACCTTCACATACGGCTTTTTTAATACCCATATGTCTTAATAACACCAAATAACTTATCTAATCCTTCAATAATTCAGCTCTAAAACCTTTAACAAACGTTCCATCATAGCGCTAATGCAACAAGCAAGTAGTAACGCTTGTCGTCATAAGCGTAATATGATCAAATAGCTAAAACTTTAATATTTAAGGCTATAGCGTGATCCAAATAATAGTAGGAACAGAAACAGGTACGGCAGAATACGTAGCAGACGAACTACAAGCATTGTTTGAACAGAACGATCTAAATGCACAAGTAGAAATGGACGTGAATACAGAAAGTTTAAGTGTCGATGATATTTGGCTTATCTGCACATCTACTCATGGTGCGGGCGATACACCGTCCAATTTAAATGGCTTTAAACAGTATTTAGAAGCAACACCGCAAGATCTTTCAACATTAAAATACGCTGTGATAGGCCTAGGGGATAGCAGCTACGACACCTATTGCGGCGCAGCTACATACTTTTCAAACAAGCTAAAAGATTTGGGCGCAACAGAGTTATTTGCCCCTATTAAAGCCGACGCAATGTCAGATGAATTGCCTGAAGACATCATCATTGAACAATTAACTCCGCAAATTAACTTGTTTAAGTAAAAAATAACTTTGGATCCGATCTAATTATCGGATCCACTCTACATTTGGATCTTAATCACAAAGATGACAAGTTTTCGTTCAGCAAATAACCTGATCACAAAATGTACTCATATTATCCACATTATTCACACAAGCTTACTGATCACTAAATATACTTGTGTATAAGATCGTTAAGTTCTTTTGATCTAACTGAAAGTATCCAGAATATAACTTTCAAAGCTAATCAGGCTGTGGATAAACGACCTAGTTATCACCAGAGTTTTCCCATTTAGATCAAAATTAGATCACAATTTATGATCCAAATAGGATCCTGAAATATAAAGAAATAACTAGCTTATCAACAGAATTCTCGATCTTAATAGTAATAACAATAAAAGATCTTTATATATATCTTATATATATTAAGTGACCTTAATCCTTTTCCCTAACTTAGCTGAGCTGATAAAATAACCGTTTAAATCTAAGCCAAAGAAAGATAGAATACGCGCCCTTTTTTGAAAGGATCCTTTTTAACTATTAACGAATTATTGAGGTATCAATGATCTTTGCTGAAACATTTGACGTTATTGTTGTTGGTGGTGGCCATGCCGGTACAGAAGCAGCCTTAGCTTCTGCACGTATGGGACAACAAACTCTTTTAGTGACACACAATGTAGATACGTTAGGTCAAATGTCCTGTAACCCTGCTATTGGTGGTATTGGTAAAGGTCATTTAGTAAAAGAGATCGATGCTTTAGGTGGCATTATGGGTCTAGCAGCAGATGCTGGTGGTATTCAATTTAGAACTCTTAATTCGTCTAAAGGACCTGCTGTTAGAGCAACAAGAGCTCAAGCAGACAGACAACTGTACAAAGCATTTGTAAGACAAGCATTAGAAAACCAACCTAACCTAAAGATCTTTCAACAATCTTGTGATGATCTGATCGTTGAAAACGACAAAGTTGTTGGTATTGAAACCCAAATGGGGCTTAAGTTTAAAGCCAAAGCAGTAGTACTTACTGTAGGTACTTTCTTAGGCGGAAAAATCCATATTGGTTTAGAAAATCATTCTGGTGGTAGAGCGGGCGATCCTCCATCAATCGCTTTAGCAAAAAGACTACGTGAATTACCATTTAGAGTAGATAGGCTAAAAACTGGTACCCCGCCTCGTATTGATGCTAGAACCATTGATTTTTCAGTAATGCAAGAGCAGCCTGGTGATACACCAACTCCTTATTTTTCTTTCATCAGTGAAAAAGGATCTCACCCACAACAGATCCCTTGTTTTATTACTTATACCAATGAAAAAACTCACGACGTTATTCGCGGTGGCTTAGACAGATCACCAATGTACTCAGGTGTTATTGAAGGTATTGGCCCTAGGTATTGCCCTTCTATTGAAGACAAGATTGTTCGCTTTGCTGATAAAGATAAGCATCAGATATTCATTGAGCCAGAAGGGTTAACAACCCATGAAGTTTACCCAAATGGTATTTCTACAAGTTTACCTTTTGATGTACAAGTTGATCTTGTTCATTCGATTAAAGGTTTAGAGAACGCGCATATTACTCGTCCAGGTTATGCTATTGAATATGACTATTTTGATCCTAGAGACTTAAAACAAACTCTAGAGACTAAGTTTATTGAAGGCTTATATTTTGCTGGTCAAATTAACGGTACTACAGGCTACGAAGAAGCTGGTGCACAAGGCTTAATTGCTGGTACAAACGCAGCGTTACTAGCACAAGAAAAAGATCAATGGTCACCTACACGTGATCAAGCTTACATTGGTGTATTGATTGACGATCTAGCTACATTAGGCACAAAAGAGCCGTACCGTATGTTCACATCACGTGCGGAATATCGTTTGTTATTACGTGAAGACAATGCTGATATTCGCCTTACAGAAAAAGGTCGTGAGCTAGGTTTAATTTGCGACAAACGATGGGCTATTTTCAATGAAAAAATGGAAAAAGTAGCAGTTGAAAAAGAACGTTTGAAGTCAACTTGGATCCATAAAGATCACCCTGCCGTTGATCAAGTTAATAACTTGCTTAAAAACCCTATTTCTCGTGAAGCTAGTTTAGAAGACTTAGTTCGTCGCCCTGAAGTGAACTACAAAGACTTAATGGCTATTGAAGGTATTGGTCCAGCTTGTAACAATGAGCAAGCTGCTGAGCAAGCTGAGATCCAGATCAAATATCAAGGTTATATCGATCGACAGCTGCAAGAAATTGCTAAACAACAAAAACACGAAAATACCATTTTACCTGCTGACTTTGATTACGCGTCAGTTAGTGGTTTATCAAATGAAGTAGTAGCTAAATTAACAGACGCAAAACCTGAAACCTTAGGTCAAGCATCTCGTATATCGGGTATTACTCCAGCTGCTATTTCACTGATATTAGTCTATTTGAAAAAACGCGGCGCCCTTAGAAAAACTGGGTAATGCGTGTGATCCCACAATAAAATAGATAAATTTAAATTATCGCTAGGTATGGCCGACATTGCTGGTTATACTTTGGCGATAATTAACTTCTTTTCAAAATAACTTCATAAATACATGTTAACTGACAAACTAACTAAGCTTATTGCTGCTGCTGATTTATCGGTAACGGCTGAGCAAACTGACCAATTAATTGCTTATGTAAATCTATTGGACAAATGGAATAAGGCTTATAACCTAACTTCTGTTCGCAACCCAAAAGATATGATCGTAAAGCATATAATGGACAGCATTGTTGTTAGTCCTCACTTACGTGAAGTAACGAGTATTGGAAAAGAATTTATTGATGTAGGTACAGGCCCTGGATTACCTGGTATTCCTTTAGCAATTATAAATCCTGATCTTAATTTCACTTTGCTTGACTCTTTGGGTAAACGAGTGAGATTTATGACTCAAGTAAAACATGAATTGAAATTGGATAACATAGAGCCTGTGCAATCTCGAGTTGAAGCTTTTTCTGGTCAATATGCAGGTGTATTAAGCCGAGCGTTTGCATCAGTTGCTGATATGGTCAATTGGAGTCATCACTTGTTAGCCGAAAACGGTAAGTTTTTTGCGTTAAAGGGCCAAGTTGATGAAGAAGAAATTGAAGCTTTACCGAATTTTGTTAAAGTTGAACAAATACATTCACTGCATGTACCCCAGTTGGATGGGGAAAGGCACTTAGTGTTACTCAATAAAATCTAGTTAGGTTGATAAAAGTGGCAAAAATAATAGCAATAGCCAATCAAAAAGGTGGCGTAGGCAAGACGACTTCAGCAGTTAATTTAGCTGCGTCAATGGCTGCAACTAAGCGCAAAGTCCTATTGATTGATCTAGATCCTCAAGGGAATGCAACTATGGGATCTGGTGTAGACAAGTACGAGGTTGAGTGCAGTGCTTATGATCTACTTGTTGAAAATACGCCTTTTGATGAAGTTGTCTGTAAAGATACCAGTGGCGGCTATGATTTAGTTGCTGCAAATGGCGACGTTACCGCTGCTGAAGTTAAGATGATGGAAATGTTTGGTCGTGAATTACGATTAAAAACAGCCTTGGCTAAATGCAGAGATCAATACGAATTTATTTTTATCGACTGCCCACCTTCACTTAACATGCTTACCGTAAATGCTATGGCTGCTGCTGACTCAGTTATTGTACCTATGCAATGTGAGTATTATGCACTTGAAGGCCTTACTGCTTTAATGGATACAATTAGCCAATTGGCAAGTGTTCTAAACCCTGAATTAAAAATTGAGGGTATTCTTCGTACTATGTACGATCCTCGAAATCGTCTAGCTAATGACGTATCGGAACAATTAAAACATCACTTCGGAGAGAAGGTTTATCGAACTGTTATCCCTAGGAACGTTCGTTTGGCTGAGGCGCCAAGTTTTGGTGCGCCTGTTATGTATTACGATAAATCCTCTTCTGGTGCGAAAGCTTATCTTGCTCTAGCGGGCGAAATACTTCGTCGCTCTGACAAGACTCAAGCTGCTTAAACATTCAAAGGATCATTATGTCTGCTCGCAAACGTGGATTAGGTCGCGGTTTAGACGCTTTACTTGCGACACAATCAAATCAAACAACTGTTGAAGAAGTTGCTGTTGAAGAAACGACAACAACAGACAAAACTGCTGGTTTAGTTAAATTACCAATTGAGCAATTACAGCCTGGTAAATATCAACCTCGAAAAGATATGTCACCTGATGCGTTAGAAGAGTTAGCGTCATCAATAAAAACTCAAGGCATAATCCAGCCGATCGTTGTACGATTAGTTGCAGAAGATCAATATGAGATCATTGCTGGTGAGCGTCGCTGGCGTGCATCGCAAATTGCTGAATTAGACACGGTTCCTTGTATTATCAAGGACGTGCCAGACGAAGCTGCGGTTGCGATCGCTTTGATCGAAAATATTCAGCGTGAAGATCTTAATGCGATGGAAGAAGCGATCGCATTACAACGTTTACAAGATGAGTTTGAACTGACACACCAGGAAGTAGCCGATGCAGTTGGTAAATCTAGAACTTCAGTAACCAACTACTTGCGTTTAAACAAACTTGAAATAGACGTAAAAACGCTTATGGAACACGGTGATCTAGAATTTGGTCATGCAAAGGTTCTATTAGCTTTGTCTGGTGATGAACAAGTTTTGGCTGCTCGCAAGGTCGTTGCTAAAGATCTTACCGTTAGAGAAACGGAAAAGTTAATAAATACTATTGCTGAAGGTGAAAAGCCAAAAGCAGAAAAAGCAAAAGATCCAGATGTAAAATTACTTGAGCAACAACTAGTAGAAAAACTAGGTGCTAAAGTTGATATTTCTTACAACCGCAAAGGCAAAGGTAAATTAGTTATCTCTTATGCGTCGCTTGAAGAACTTGACGGTATCATTTCCCATATCAATCCAGATCTGGACGCTTAAGAGATGACAGGCGAGCCTGCTATATAGAGCAAGCTCGCTAGATCAGTTTTTCAAACTGCCAGAGCGTTTCACGTCATTTAACTTATTAATTATCACTATCTAACACGCCAGTGATCTAGCAGTGATGCTGATCTAACAAATTTATTTGATCTGTTTTCTAATTTATCGTCTATCCTTTCACAACTATTTTCAAACTTTAGTCTAAATTTACGTCGGTTTGCGTTGATCTAATTACCACATATTGTTGTAAATTTACCCTGTTCTAACTATTGAACTGAGCAATTACTCTTATTTTGAAAACAAATGACAACAGTGACTATTTTTATTGCCGCAAGACTTTATAAATCAACGCCTGTAAAGGTTGCAAAATGATGACATAAACGTATAATTTCGCGAGTTTTTCGCCTGATAAACCGCCTTTTTTTGTAAGTGAATTTTAGGTGGTCGTTGACATAGTCAGGCTAGATGCGGTCTACGCAAGAAATAACAGATAGGAAAATTGATTTTTGGTCCAACAGATCACTCGCTCAAATAGGCAAAAAGCATTTAAGTTTTTAGCATTACAGTGCGTTTTTGGGTTGGTCTTATCAGTTTTTGTAGGAATTGCTTGGGAAGTGCAAACAGCTAAGTCATTTATGCTTGGTGTAATGTTAGATGTACTTCCCTCTTTTGTATTTGCCATATACGCGTTTCGTTTTGGCGGTGCACAAAGATTAAAATATGTCCAAGCGTCTTTTTATCGCGGTGAGACAGTAAAAATATTGTTAACTGGAGCTATGGTTTTAGCCATTATCAAATTTGTCCCGGTGGTATTTCCCGCCCTTTTGATTGGATTTTTGATAATGAAACTGACCCAGTTTACAAAACCGATTTTCTTTTAATAACTTTAAACTTTTGGGAAATAAACAATGGCTGGTGATGTATCTGGTTACATTAAACACCACTTAACTAACGGCACAGTAGGCGAAGGCTTCTGGACTTGGCACGTTGATTCGCTAGGTTGGTCTGTGTTTTTGGGTTTAGTGTTCATCCTTTCATTCCGTGCAGTAGCAAAAAAAGCGACGGCAGGCGTTCCGGGTAAATTTCAATGTTTCGTTGAAATGATCGTGGAATTCGTAGGTCAAAGTGTTAAAGACACTTTCCACGGCCGCAATGCACTAATTGCTCCTCTTGCACTAACAATCTTCGTTTGGGTTCTATTGATGAACCTGATGGACTTAGTTCCTGTAGATTGGCTTCCAACTTTAGCTGCTTTAATCGGTGGTGAGTCTTGGGAAACAATTGCTTCAGGTAACTCTCACGTATATCACAAAGTAGTTCCTACTACTGACCTTAACATCACTGCTGCATTAGCATTAGGTGTATTTGTCTTGATGATTTACTACTCAATTAAGATTAAAGGTTTCGGTGGTTTCATGAAGGAGCTATATGCACATCCTTTCAATACACCATGGTTATACTGGTTCAACTTCGTTATCGAAGTGATCTCGTTACTTGCTAAGCCAATGTCATTAGCATTGCGTTTATTCGGTAACTTATACGCCGGTGAGCTTATCTTCATCCTAATCGCTGGTTTAATGGGTCTATGGCAATTACCTGCTCACTTCATCTGGGCGGCATTCCATATTCTAGTAATTCCATTACAAGCGTTTATCTTCATGATGCTAAGTATTGTTTACTTATCAATGGCGCATGAAGATCACTAATTTGTCCGGAACAAATTAGAACAGCTTTAGCTGGCCGCGAAGCGGTGAAGTACATGGATGTACGGAATACCAATTTAAGGAAAGAATTAGAACAGCTTTAGTTAGCCTGTGAAGGCAAAAGAACGTTTTATTCGGCCCTTAGGGCAAGTACAAGGAAGTGCCGGACATCATAATAAACCTTGATGTTCAATACAGTTTCAGGTTGAAGTCAGTTTAAAACTGACTGGCTTTAACTTAAATTTTAAATCAGTTTTATTTTTAACTTTAAACTTAACTAACCATTTGGAGAAAAAAATGGATCCATTAATTTATATCGCTGCTGCTTTACTTATCGGTTTAGGTGCTCTTGGTACTGCTATTGGCTTCGGTCTATTAGGTGGTAAATTCCTAGAGTCTGCTGCTCGTCAGCCTGAATTAGCGCCTCAATTACAAGTTAAGATGTTCATCGTAGCGGGTCTTATCGATGCTATCGCGATGATCGGTGTAGCTATTGCGTTATACCTGATGTTCGCACTTTAATTAAAAATTTAATTAGCACTGATTCGAACATTAAATTAATTAAGGAGAGCGGTTGTGAATCTTAACGCCACTCTAATTGGCCAATCAATTGCGTTTATCGTTTTTGTCTGGTTCACCATGAAATATGTGTGGCCACAATTAAACGCGGCAATTGAAGAGCGCCAAAACAAGATTGCTGATGGTCTTGCTGCTTCTGAAAGAGCAGAAAAAGACTTAGAACTTGCCCAATCGAAAGCAGCAGAGCAGCTTAAAGAAGCTAAAGCTCAAGCAGCTGACATTATTGAGCAAGCGAAAAAGCGTGCAACACAAATCGTTGACGAAGAAACTCAAAAAGGTCACGAAGAGCGTGAGAAGATCATTGCTCAAGGTTCTGCAGAAGTTGAAGCAGAGCGTAACCGTGCTAAAGAAGAGCTTCGTAAACAGGTTTCTGTTTTAGCCATTGCTGGTGCAGAGAAGATCATTGAGAAAGAAATCGATGCTTCTGCCCACAGCGATATCCTAGATAAACTAGTTGCAGAACTATAAGCAGAGGAATAGAGCAAATGTCTGAATTGACTACAATCGCTCGTCCCTACGCTAAAGCTGCGTTTGATTTCGCTGTTGAAAGCCAAGCGGTAGCAAGCTGGAACGATATGTTGAACTTTGCCGGCGAAGTTGCAAAGAACAACGATATCGTTGCTTTCTTAGCTGGCTCGCACTCACCAGAAGTGACTTCTGATTTATTTATCAAAGTCTGTGGTGAACAACTGAATGAAAAGGGTCAAAACTTTATTAAAGTTTTGGCTGAAAACGGACGTTTAGTTGCACTTCCTGCTGTTGCAGAATTGTTCGAAGAACTAAAAGCACAGTACGAGAATGAAATCGAAGTTGAAGTAACTTCGGCAACTGAGATCACTGAAGCACAACAAACTGCTTTAGCTGCATCATTAGAAAAACGTCTAGCACGCAAAATTAAGCTGAATTGCGCTGTTGATACGACTATTGTCGGTGGCTTATTCATCAAGGCGGGAGATACCGTTATTGATGCAACGCTACGTGGCAAGTTAGAAAAATTATCAACAGTATTGCAATCGTAATTGGGGATTTGAGCATGCAATTAAACTCAACTGAAATCGCCGAACTGATCAAGAAACGTATTGAACAGTTTGACGTTGTCAGCGAAGCTCGTAACGAAGGTACAATCGTATCTGTTACAGACGGTATCATCCGTATTCACGGTCTTGCAGACTGTATGCAAGGTGAGATGATCGAGCTTCCTGGTAACCGCTACGCTATCGCATTAAACCTAGAGCGCGACTCTGTAGGTGCGGTAGTTATGGGTCCTTACGCGGACCTTCAAGAAGGAACAAAAGTACAATCAACTGGCCGTATCTTAGAAGTACCAGTTGGTGATGCACTTCTAGGTCGTGTTGTTAACACGCTAGGTCAACCAATTGATGGTAAAGGTCCAATCGACGCAACTGGTTTTGAACCAGTTGAAAAAATTGCACCTGGTGTAATCGACCGTCAATCAGTAGACGAGCCAGTGCAAACTGGTTATAAGTCTGTTGATGCTATGATCCCAGTTGGTCGTGGTCAGCGTGAATTAGTTATCGGTGACCGTCAGACTGGTAAAACAGCTTTAGCAATCGACGCTATCATCAACCAAAAAGACTCTGGCATTAAGTGTGTATACGTAGCTATCGGTCAAAAAGCTTCTACAATCGCGAACGTTGTACGTAAGCTAGAAGAGCACGGTGCGTTAGAAAACACTATCGTTGTTGCTGCATCTGCATCTGAATCTGCTGCATTACAATTCTTAGCGCCATTTGCTGGTTGTACTATGGGTGAATTCTTCCGTGATAACGGTCAAGACTCACTAATCGTATATGATGATTTATCTAAGCAAGCTGTTGCTTACCGTCAAATCTCATTGCTTCTTAAGCGTCCACCGGGCCGTGAAGCATACCCAGGTGACGTATTCTACCTTCACTCACGTCTACTAGAGCGTGCTGCTCGTGTAAACGCTGACTACGTAGAACGTTACACTGAAGGCAAAGTTAAAGGCAAAACTGGTTCTTTAACTGCACTTCCAATCATTGAAACTCAAGCTGGTGACGTATCTGCATTCGTACCTACTAACGTGATCTCGATTACAGATGGTCAGATCTTCCTTGAGTCAGACATGTTCAACGCAGGTATCCGTCCAGCTGTTAACGCTGGTATCTCGGTATCTCGTGTTGGTGGTGCTGCACAGACTAAGATCATCAAAAAGTTAGGTGGTGGTATCCGTCTAGCACTAGCTCAATACCGCGAACTAGCGGCGTTCTCTCAGTTCGCATCTGACCTTGACGATGCAACACGTGCACAGTTAGAGCACGGTGAGCGCGTAACTGAGCTAATGAAGCAGAAGCAATATGCTCCAATGTCAATTGCTGACATGGGTGTTTCTTTATTTGCTGCTGAAAAAGGTTATTTACAGGACATCGAAGTAGCTAAAGTTTTAGACTTCGAAGCAGCGTTAATCTCTTACATGAACAGCGAATACGCTGACCTTGTAAAAGACATCAACGCAACTGGTAACTTCAACGGCGAAATCGAAGCAAGTTTGAAAGAAGGCATTGAGAAATTCAAAGCGACTCAAACTTGGTAATTAGGTTGGGAGAAGCTGCGTTATAAGTAGCCTCTCCTTCGTTGAATGTTAATCGGAGAATCACATGTCCGGCGCAAAAGAGATAAAAGGTAAGATCGGGAGTATCAAGAATACTCAGAAAATTACCAGTGCTATGGAAATGGTTGCGGCTTCTAAAATGAAGAAAGCACAAGACCGTATGGCTTCTAGCCGTCCATATGCAGAAACAATGCGTAAAGTGATTGGTCACATTGCACGTGGTAGCTTAGAGTTCCGCCATCCTTATTTGGAAGAGCGTGAGATTAAGCGTGTAGGTTATGTGGTGATTTCGTCTGACCGAGGCCTTTGTGGCGGTTTAAACGCAAATGAGTTTAAAGCTGTTGCAAACGACGTACAAAAGTATGTTGAAGCTGGTGTTGAAGTAGACTTTGCTGCCATTGGCACAAAAGCAATTGGTTTCTTCAACCGTTTTGGTGGCACTGTTGTAGCTGCTAAAGCAGGCTTAGGTGATGCACCGTCTGTTACAGACGTTGTAGGTTCAGTTCGCGTTATGTTAGACGCGTACAATGAAGGCAAAATCGACCGCTTGTTCGTTGTGTACAACAAGTTTGTAAACACAATGACGCAAGAACCAACGATCGATCAGTTATTACCTTTACCAAAAACAGAAGACGACGAAGTAGCTGGTAAATGGGACTACATTTACGAACCAGATCCAAAAGTATTATTGGAGCAATTATTGGTTCGTTATGTTGAATCCCAGGTATACCAAGGTGTTGTTGAAAACGCTGCATCAGAACAAGCAGCGCGTATGGTTGCGATGAAAGCCGCAACAGACAACGCTGGTGACTTAATTGATGAGTTACAACTGGTTTACAACAAGGCTCGTCAGGCTGCCATTACTCAGGAAATTTCTGAGATATGTGCAGGTTCTGCAGCGGTTTAAGGTAATTAAGTAAATATTTTGCTGTTTGTTAATAGACTGACAGCACAAATTATGAGGAATAGTCATGAGTCAAGGTAAGGTCGTACAGATCATTGGCGCAGTTGTGGACGTTGAGTTTCCACAAGATGCAGTACCTGCGGTATATGACGCGATTAAAGTAACTGGCGGTGACCTAGCAGGTCTTACGCTAGAAGTTCAGCAGCAGCTAGGTGGCGGTGTTGTACGTTCAATCGCACTAGGTACTACTGACGGTTTAGCACGTGGTGCTGAAGTTGAAGGTACTGGTAAAGGTATTGAAGTTCCAGTTGGTACAGCCACTCTAGGTCGTATCATGGACGTATTAGGTAACCCAATTGACGAAGCAGGTCCAATTGGTGAAGAAGAACGTTACACAATTCACCGTGAAGCGCCTTCTTATGAAGAACAATCAAGTGCAACTGAACTACTTGAGACTGGTATCAAGGTTATCGACCTTGTATGTCCATTCGCTAAAGGTGGTAAAGTTGGTCTATTCGGTGGTGCCGGTGTTGGTAAAACCGTAAACATGATGGAACTTATCCGTAACATCGCAATCGAGCACAGCGGTTACTCAGTATTCGCAGGTGTTGGTGAGCGTACTCGTGAGGGTAACGATTTCTACCATGAAATGAACGAATCAAACGTACTAGATAAAGTATCTCTAGTTTACGGTCAGATGAACGAGCCACCAGGAAACCGTTTACGTGTTGCTCTAACTGGTCTAACAATGGCAGAAAAATTCCGTGACGAAGGCCGTGACGTATTATTCTTCGTTGATAACATCTACCGTTACACACTAGCTGGTACAGAAGTATCTGCACTTCTAGGTCGTATGCCATCAGCCGTAGGTTACCAGCCTACACTAGCTGAAGAAATGGGTGTACTTCAGGAGCGTATCACTTCAACTAAGACTGGTTCAATCACGTCTATCCAAGCGGTATACGTACCTGCGGATGACTTAACTGACCCATCTCCAGCTACTACGTTCGCTCACTTAGACGCAACAGTTGTACTATCTCGTGACATCGCATCAAAAGGTATCTACCCAGCGATCGATCCACTAGATTCAACATCTCGTCAGCTTGACCCACAAGTTATCGGTCAAGAGCACTATGACGTAGCACGTGGCGTTCAAACAACGTTACAACGTTATAAAGAGCTTAAAGACATCATCGCGATCCTAGGTATGGACGAATTATCTGAAGAAGATAAGAAGACTGTATCTCGTGCTCGTAAGATTGAGCGTTTCTTATCTCAGCCGTTCTTCGTTGCTGAAGTATTTACTGGATCTCCAGGTAAGTACGTATCTCTTAAAGATACAATTTCTGGCTTCAAAGGCATCTTAGCTGGTGAATACGACGACCTACCAGAACAAGCGTTCTACATGGTTGGTTCAATCGACGAAGCTTTAGAAAAAGCTAAGTAAGAACACGTTAATTAGGAGCGTACAATGGCTGCAATGACTGTCCACCTAGACGTAGTAAGCGCTGAAGAGCAACTTTTCTCTGGCCGCGTTGAAACGTTACAGGTGTCAGGTAGTGAAGGTGACTTAGGTATCCACCCTGGTCACGCGCCTTTACTGACTGCCATTAAACCTGGCATGGTACGTGTAGTTAAGCAACATGGTGAAGAAGAATTCTTCTATGTTGCAGGCGGTGTATTAGAAGTTCAACCTGGCAACGTTTCTGTATTAACAGATGTTGCTGTTCGTGCAGAAGACTTGGACGAAGCTGAAGCTATGGCAGCACAAAAAGCTGCTGAAGAAGCATTAGCTAACCCAACTGCAGACTTCGAATATGCTGAAGCCGCAATTAAACTTTCTGAAGCAATTGCGCAATTACGTGTTATCCAGCAGATCCGTAAAGGCTAATAAGCTTTATTGGGCATAAGCCCAAAATAACAAAACCCGACTTATGTCGGGTTTTTTGCTTATAGGGACATAAGTATGTCGCGGTGTCATGGATGTCAAAGAGCGACTGTTTGTAGGGATGAACGGTATTAGGTTCGTGTATCCTACTAGTTAAACGTATAGAGTATATGGCTTTTTAAAATAACCTATTGCGTATATAGGTCACTAATCTAAAATATCGCCTGAAAAGTATTATAAAGAGATTTAACGGTAACATGAGCCACAACATCGCGACCAAATCAAAACAAGAACAAGATACTATTCAGTATGACCTGATGGCGTCTTATTGGGCTTATAAAGAAAAACGCGGTTTAATGAGTAAACCTGAGATCTTCAAATTCATCCACGCTAACTTCCACGATGCCGCACTACAAGAATATCTTGTACAAAGGTACGAACACTTCAAAGCAATAAGATAAGTATCAATACCTTTTTATATTAGTAAACTCTCGGTTTGGTCTGTAAGCCTGTAATTGCAATTCTGGCTTATTTGATATCACTTCTTTTGCTACGAGTTTGCCAACAATAGGGGCAAGAGTGACACCACTGTGCATAGTTGCAATGTAGACGTTTTCGACTTGTTCAGAGAATCCAAGCACTGGGTGACCATCAATTGGTAAAGGGCGCCAGCCAATACTTACATCTTCTACTTCAACACCTTTTATTTCCGGCAGATATTGAACTGCAACAGCGATGATCCTGTTTGCATGTTGTAAAGCCAGTTCTTTACTTGGGTATTTATTTGGACGACCTGCTAGCCTTTGTTTATGAGCTTTTGTTTTCGGAGCACCACCTTGTTCGCCAAGGACAATTCTTCCGTCTAACCTTTGGTGAATATGAACACCAGGCGCAACTATCATACGATTAACTAGCGTTTTGAATGGCTTGGTAACGACAATTATGCCAGGTGTTGTTCTTTGTGGAACATCTACCTTGGCTACTTTTTTAATAAGGGTTGAGTTTGCACCTACCGCTAATATGATTTTATCAAACTGAATATCACCGCAGCTGGTCATAGCCGTATTTGGATTTCTAATGTCTTCTAAAGTACATGGGAACATAGTTTTAGCCCCTAGCTGCTGTGCTGCATGAATAAACTGCTTAGTGGCCAGTACAGGGTCAACTGCACCGTCATTGGCTGAATAGGCTACAGCACTGGCGTTGAAAAAGTTCACTTTAGGCTCAAGCTCTACGCTTTGTTTTGGCGTTAACATACTGGCTGCTTCGCCCCACTCTGCTTGCTCAGTAATTTGTAATGCTAGCTTTTGCTGCCTTTGTGCAGAGCCAAACCACTCTAATGACCCACCCCACTTTACTGGTATTGATAGCTCACTCGATATTTGATGCCAGTACTTTACGCTTTGTTGATTCAATGAGTGATAAGACTGAGGCTGTTTTGCCCAAGATGCATTTAGCCAAGCAAATGTACCTTTGGAAGCATGACTGGCTGGGCCTGCCATATCTATTAAGGTAACGTCAGCGCTATCTTTAGCCAAATGGTAGCTGATGGATGAGCCAATAATTCCGGCTCCAACAACGAGTACTTTCTCCTTCGCTTGTATGGAAAAAGCCAGTAATGTTCCAAGTATGAAAGAAAGTAGTTTCATTGTTGCTATCCCTTTAGCTCTGCGATTTTTTCGCTAAACTAGCAATTAATGGTTTATTAAACAATGCATTGTTGGAGTGTTATGAGCTTGGAGCAATATCAAAAAATTTGGCATGTTGTTCAGTTGATCCCTGAAGGAAAAGTGGCGAGTTATGGCCAAATTGCCGACTTAGCTGGTTTACCAGGACGGGCTAGATTAGCAGGAAAAAGCTTAGGCTTTGTACCCGAAGGTGGTTATAGAGGCCAAGCTGTACCATGGCACCGAGTATTAAGATCATCTGGACAAATTGCTTTTCCACTCGGCTCTGATACTTTTGATAAACAAAGAGCCTTGTTAATGGATGAAGGCGTGATGGTCAAAGGCCGAAGTGTCTCACTTAAAAGTTACCAATGGCAACCTGACCTAATGGAAATATTATTTTATTTAGAGAATTAATGGTTCACTTTGTACATTGTGCTGTATTGTGGTTTAGGTTTATCTTATTAGTTCTTAATTAATGTTATGAAAACTATATTGGCTTTAATATGTTTTACGCTTGCTGCATCTTGTCCATTGGTATTTGCCAATGTCGTCAAGCTCGCTGCTGAAGACTCTTGGCCCCCTTTTGCCAAGCAAGACGGCAGTGGCATATCTAAAGCAATAATAGAAAAGGCGTACGCCTACTCAGGTACCAAAGTTGAATTTGTCACTGTCCCCTACGCTAGAGCCTTATTAATGGCAGAGCAAGGCAAAGTACACGGCGCGTTTAATGTTACTAAACAAGCTAGCACGGAAGGTCTCTATGCCTTTGGTGAGCTTCCGCTACTTAAAGTGTCGGCTTCTTTTTATTATCCACCTAATTCTAAACGTAACTATAAAAACCTAGCAGAGATCCCAAATGATACTGCAGTCGCAACTATCATAGGTTATGAATACGGAAATGAGTATGAAAAGCACAAAAACCGCTTTTCTGAGTCTAGAGTATCCTCGCAAACTCAAATTATTAAGATGTTAATGATAGGCCGGATCGACATGGCAATTATGTTTGATGAGGTCGCTGCCTACACTTTGGACGAAATGGAATTAAGCAAAGATGCAATAGTTAAAGGTGAGATTAATCATACTAGCGATATTTACATAGCCTTTAACAAAGAATTAAAAAACAGTGAGATCATCAAAAAACTCGATCTTGGCCTAAAAGCTATTGAACAAGAATCGGCTTACATTACTCCTTAGACGTCGTATTTGAGTTTTGAAAATTAAATCTAACACTCATCTTTATGTGTGGTAAAATTCACTGTATTTTACAAAATAGTTTGTTTTTTTAGAAGGTAATATGGAAAGTTCCGAACATTTCGATTTTGAAAATCACGCAAGGCATTCAAAAGCAGAATATTCTAAGCTACGTTCTCGATATGAGTCTTTGGCAGACGCCATAAAGTTAATTATCCATAATGCATTATCTCATGATGGGCTTCTTATTCACTCTATTGAAAGTAGAGCAAAAGATTTAGCTAGTTTCGAAAAAAAATGTAAAAAAAGAAAAGATTCTAACCCAAGTGCACCAAAATACCCCGACCCTTTAAAAGAAATAACTGATCTAAGTGGTGTTCGGATAATTGTATTTTTCTTAAAATCAATAGAAGAAATAGAACTTATTTTGAAGAGAGAGTTTGATATTTTTGAGAGAATTGACAAGTCTAATATTCTTCAAGCAGAAGAAAAGTTTGGTTATCAAAGTGTACATTACTTAGTCAAATTGAAATCTAATAGAGCACAGTTACCAGAGTATAGTTTGTGTGAAGATTTAGTATGTGAAATTCAAGTCAGAACTATTTTACAACACGCATGGGCAGAAATTGAGCATGACATTCAATATAAATCGGTTGCAACTATACCTTCGTCGATAAAACGTAGGTTTATGGCTTTAGCTGGAATGCTTGAAGTTGCTGATAGGGAGTTTCAAGCTATTCAAAAAGAAGATAAAAAATTAAGAGACTCTGCTAGACAATCATTAGAGGAAGGTGAGGTTAATGGGATTGAAATTACTACAGATGCTTTAAAAGCTTACCTAGATAAAAAGTTAGGTAGAGATGGAAGAATGAGCGAATATAATTATGAGTTTACGTCCAAATTATTAATAACTTTAGGTTTCAAGTCTTTTGATCAAGTAGAAGAATGTATAAAGCATTATGATGCTGATTGCTTAAGCCGAGCTATATATGGGAATCGTCAGGGCCAAATCACAAGGTTTGAAATTCAATTATTAGCAGGTATGGGAGAAAGGTATATCCAAGAGCATTTGTGGCATGATAGTGAATGGTTTGTTGACATGAATGAAGATCACTTAGCAGTACTAAAAAAACAAAAAATAGAAATTAGAAATTATAATCCCCTCCTCTAGTATTTACTCTCTGTTAAAGACTTTGAAAGATGAAACCTTTAATGCATTAGAATACTCTACCTGTCCGAGTATAGAGAGGATTATAGTTTTATGTTTTAACAATCATTTAGTAGCTAACGCTTATGGTACACTTCCGAAATCATCTAGTTTTATTTTGATTATCCGCTAGACTTAGTTTTATCTAGTCATTTTGGATCTGCCTTTGTGAATCAACAACAATATCAGCAAGCTAGGTTATCTAGAGACCCAAGGTTTGACGGGGTATTTTTTACCGCTGTCAAAACGACAGGTATATTCTGTCGGCCAGTTTGCCCTGCTTCCCCACCAAAAGAAGAAAATGTTGAATACTATGAAACCGCTTCAGAAGCGCTTGTATCAGGTTATAGACCTTGTTTAAGATGTCGACCTGAGTCAGCCCCTTTTTCTCCAGCTTGGAGCGGCACAGAGACAACAGTAAAGCGTGCTCTCAGTATTATTCACCAAAATGGCTTTAATGGCATAAAGTTGAGTGAATTAGCGGGCAGATTAGGCATCACTGACCGATATCTTCGAAAATTATTTGAGCAACAAGTTGGTGTCAGTCCAAAAGCTTATATTCAGCACCAGCAAATTTTATTCGCTAAATCTTTGCTTCACCAAACGCAATTGCCGATTAATCAAATCGCCTACGCTTGTGGCTTTAATAATGTCAGACGATTCAATGATGCGTTTAAACGTATTAGCCAGAAAACCCCTTCTGAAGTGAGAAAACGTCAAGGAGTCAGTTCGGCAATTCGACTACAGCTAAATTACCAGCCTCCTTTCGATTGGCAGAATTTTCGAGAATATAAATCCAATCGACAAATTCTAGCAGTAGAAACAATAGGTAATAGCTCTTATGGTAGAACCTTCAACTGGCTTGGCGAAGATGGAAATTGGGTGAAAGGTAAATTTAATGCTGTCCATCGACCTGACAAGCAAGGTTTTAATGTCAGCATTACAATGGATGATACCAAGTACTTGTACCCTGTTAGTCAAAAAATAAGACAAGTATTCGACCTCAATGCCAATATTGAGCTGATTGAACAGCAGTTAGTTTATGCAGGATTTCCGCAACATAACCTGAAGTCGGGGCTTCGACTTCCGGGATGTTGGAGTAAGTTTGAAGCAGGCGTAAGAGCAATATTAGGCCAGCAAGTCTCCGTTCGTGCCGCAACAACGTTAGTCAATACTTTGGTTGATGAACTTGGGGATAAAGATGAAGAAGGCGCTGCCTGGTTCCCAACACCAGCTCAAGTCGCAAAGTCAAAGTTGAGTTTTTTCAAAATGCCAGAAGCAAGAAAAGCGAGCTTGATAGCATTGGCAAAATACTGCGTAAAACACCCTAATGCCGATGTTGCAAGTTGGTTGGAGATCAAGGGAATTGGTCCTTGGACCGTGGAGTATGCGCAAATGCGAGGGGAAGAAAACCCAGATATTTGGTTAGACTCCGATTTAGGCATAAAAAAAGCGTTGGATATTTTTCCAAACATAGATGCCGATAAAGCCAAACCTTGGCGTTCATATTTAACAATGCAAATGTGGGGAATGTTGTAATGAGTTCGGTCAATCAACCTATGCCAGAAAATTTAATCACCAGGTGGTTTGATACGCCACTTGGGCCAATGGAAATTGGTGTGAAAGATCAAAATTGCTATTGGTACTTTGAGTTCAAAACTAAAGAGCAACTATTTGATCAAAGTAACCAAGCTCAACATCCATTATTAGATTTAGCTGAAGCTCAATTTAACGAGTATTTTGCTGGTCAAAGAACAAGGTTTGACGAATTGTTAAAGCACACCAGCGAATATGGTACAGAGTTTCAGCGCCATTGTTGGCAAACCTTGACCAATATTCCATATGGTCAAACTTGGACCTATGGTCAGCAAGCAAAAAATATGGATAAGCCAAAAGCGGTGAGAGCCGTTGGGGCGGCAAACGGCAGGAATCCACTGACGATAGTGGTGCCTTGTCATCGAGTTATTGGCAGTAATGGCTCATTAACAGGCTATGCTGGTGGTTTGGATAAAAAGCAATGGCTATTACAATTTGAACAAAAGCAATAGCCATATGAGGCTCTGATCATTGCTTAGTGATGGTAAACACTACCTTAGTAAAGCCTTCAGTTGAGAAGTCTTGTTGTTCAATTTTTATCGACTCATTGTAGTGGGCGGCTACGCCCTCTAACAGACCAACAGCGAGTTCTGCAAATTGGCGAGTTGACTCATAGGTTAGTAAAAATATATCTGGGTTGGAGTCGTCGTAAGTGAATGTCGGTAATTCCGCATCAGGGTAGAGCTTTTTTACTTCAACGTGAATGTGATCGTCGACGGTTTTAAAAAATGAAAAACAGTCTCGGCATTCCGCGAAAAAGCCAGGAAACTTAACTTCGAACACTTTAGCTAAATGCAAGCCAAAGGTTTTTACTAAATCAGGAACGGCTATACCGGATCTGTCGCTCAAAGCAACGACAAGATGAACTAACTCTTTGTCATCGTAAGTACCTACGCTGGTATATGAACCGCCAGAGGATAACTTGTCTTCACAGTCATCAATAATATCATCGAGCATATCTGGGCCAAATGCCTGTTCAACTAGCTCATTAAATTCGCTAAAAATAATACCCTTCAATGTTGTCTCCTTAATGCCATCAGCTCCGCTGCGCTGAGTCAATGCACTGTATTAACTATAAGATAAAAATGACGTTTTACTAGCACAACTCTGATACCAAAGGTACAGCTTATAGTAAAAACTCAATCCAAAAGAAGTAAGTAATTGGCGATAGTATGGTTGAGAACACAACGGTCGTCGCTGCGACATTTTCACTTTGTTTGTATTTCGTTGCCATTATATAAGCGCCAACGCCAGTGGGGCTCGCTACTAACAACACGACGATAAATATTTGCTCTGCTGAAAGGCTAAAGCCGTAGTGAGCCAGTAAGAATACAAGCAGTGGCAAAATGACTAGTTTGGCAAAGGCGTAAATCATAGCTAGCGTTCTATTCCCTTTGATTGGTAAAAAGAAAATAGACGCGCCTAAACCAAATAGCGCCAATGGGATAGCGGATTGAGATAAGGTTGCAAGTGGATCTAATAATTTATGCGATATATCTAGACCGATCAGGTTACAGCCAAGTCCAGCTAAGATACTTAACACAATCGGATTTTTAAGCGTCTTAAGTATTGTTTTGTAACCTGTATTGTTAGCAAATAGCTCAGTTAACGAAAACAAAATGGCACTATGAAAAGCAATTAATACAAAAGCTCGGCCCGCACTTTGTTCAGAAAGGTAAAAGGTGATCACCGGAATGGCAATCAGTACTGTGTTGGAATAACTGGCGGCTAACGACTCTAGTGTGGCTTTGCTGGTGGATTTTTTTTGCCATTTATTAACCGAATATACCGCTAAGAAATAGCCTATAACGGGAATGTAAAAGCTGGCGAACCAAGCTGGCGATATTTCAGCAGATAAATCAGTATTATAGGTGGTTCGGAACAAAAAAAGTGGGATCAAAAGGTTGAAGCAAATAGCAGATAAACCATCAATTTGCTGCTTGTTAAATAGTCTAAGCCTTACCGTTAGATACCCTAAAAAACAAATTAGAGCTAAAGGGGCAATAATGGCTAAGGTATTCATAGCAATCTCACAACCTGCTAATAAAGCGCGTATTCAATAATAATACCTATAAAGATCACTAAACCTACGTAATGATTGCTTAAAAAGGCTTTAAAACAAGCGGCTCTGTCTCTGGTTCGGCATGACCACAATTGATGACCAAATAGCATAGCTGCAATGGTTAAGGCCACAGTCATAGGCCAGTGCCAGTCTAAGTATTGCGCAGTTCGATATAAAAATAGCAATGACAAAGCCTGCAACAAAGCAATAGCGAATAAGTCTTTATCACCGAATGCGATTGCTGTGGATTTTACCCCAATCTTTAAGTCGTCATTGCGATCTACCATAGCGTAGAAGGTGTCATAAGCTACCGTCCAACAAAGGTTGGCAAAATAAATTAGCCAAACATCAGGTGGTAAATCAGCCATTACAGCCATGTAAGCCATTGGGATTGACCAACTATAAGCTGCACCAAGAACTACTTGTGGGAAGTTGGTGTAACGCTTCATAAATGGGTAGCAAAAGGCCAGTAACAAGCCAATCAAGGACAGAACCACCGTTTGGCTGTCTAGCGTTAAGACCAATAAAAACGCGGCAAAGATCAAAACTAAGAAAAGTTGAATTGCTTCTTTGCTGGTTACCTCTCCCGATGGAATTGGCCTAGCTTTTGTTCGTTCTACTTTGCCGTCTATTTTTCGGTCAGCAAAGTCATTAATAACGCAACCGGCTGAACGCATGATCACAGTGCCTAAAACGAAGACGATAATGTAATGCCAGTGAGGTATGCCATCTGCTGCTATCCAAAGTGCCCAGAGTGTTGGCCACAACAAAAGATAAATACCTATTGGCTTTTCCAATCGCATCAGTCGTGAGTATGGGCCTAGGTTGCTTGTGGTTAACAAAAACTTCATTGTTGTTACTCAAAAAGGGCTGGAAGAAAACACTCACAAACCAATAAAGGTTTAGAGTTTAATAAAAAGTTAGAACGGCGAATGTAACAGTTATGCGTAATGGGCTGCTGTAGTTCTTGTTCGATAAATTGTCCTAGCGCACTACTAGGCTCTACCTCAGCATACTCTATTGCGCTTCTAATGGCTTGTGGTGATTGAAATAAAACTTGGCCTAGAGGTTGGTTACCCAATTCGGCTAAGCCTTTTTCTGCCCCAGATAAGGTACTTGCAGGAATAATCGTTTGTGCATAAACCAGTGGTGTATCGCCTTGTTTTAGTAAAACTTCGCGAAACGTTGCCGATAAATCTTCAGTACCTAACTGTTGTTGCTGATGTGGCGTTAAGTTTTGTTCAGTTTGACTCAACACTTGCAAAGAAAAAGCAATGCCAAGCTCTTTGATCCTAACAGTAAGCGAACTTTCTGACTGGATCCAGTCTTGGGCTGGGACGTGCTGAACATCAGTAATTGTGCGTGTTGCACAATACCAATGAGAAGGTAATGGTAAAGGGTACAATGCGATAACAATAAATGATTAAACTGGCGATATGTTACCAAGTTCAATATGAAATTTCTTGCCAGAAATGAAAATTATCATTGGTACTTGCTTTATATTTCTCTAAAATCAACGAGCAAACTCTTCTTTAGGAATAAGTAATGACATTGAAACAAGTATTAACCGCGTTGGCCTTTATCTTGATTTGTATTTCAAACCCGTTAAAAGCAGAAGATACCGTGACTGAAAACGTAGGTTATTATGGCTTTGAACCAGATATTATTACCAATTATGTCAGTGTTAATCAGAAGAAGATCGGCTTTGTCAGAGTAACCGTTGAATTAATGGTAGAAGATGTGTCTTATGTTTCTATTATTGAACACCATCACCCATTGTTGCGAGACGCGATCATCAATATTCTAGTGCGTCAACCAGAGCAAAAAATTAAGTCTATGACTGGACGTGAAGAGATCAGGGTACTTATTCTAGATAGACTCAGAGAGTTGATGAAAAAAGAAACTGGGCAAGAATTAATACGCGATATGTTTTTTGCTAAGTATCTATATCACTAAGCTTGATACAATATCGATAAAAAAGCTGATCTTAATGATCAGCTTTTTTGTACACCAATTTAGCTGCAATTAAACCAGTAACTAAACCAAATAAATGTGCCCAGTTCGCCATATTTATAGGCAATATATCGGCAAAGCCTAAGAGCATCCAAACCACCAAAAAGCCAAAAATGTTATTCGCTAGATTAACGGTTGGACTGTGACTCAAACGACCATACAGCCAAACAAAACCAGCCAAACCATAGTTAACGCCCGACAATCCAGCAAAGTTTGAGCTGACTAGGTAAGCTTGCAATACGTTTGAGACTAACGCAGTGACAAGAGTAATTGTGAGTAACAGGGAAATGCTAAAATGTTTCTCTACCTTGCCGCCTAAATACCACCACCAGCTCATATTAAAAACTAGGTGCATAGCACTTAAATGCATAAATGCTGGAGTGATGAGTCGATACCATTGTTCAGTTTGCGTGCTGAAAGAAAGGTTATTGAAGATAGCACCGAAATAACCAAAGACTGACAGACAATAAATGCTAATGCACAATACGGTAACCAGCTTGGTAAATGGCCCATTTGCTTGCCATATTTTAGTTAATCCAAGGCTTTGTGTTTGTCCTGCCACTGGTTGATTCAATTGCCAAGACGCTTGCAAATATTTTTGTTGGTTTGGGTTACTGACAAACTCTTGGTAAAGCTGATGGGCAGTATCAAATTCGGCCTCTGTAACATAAATCGACAGCTCGTCATTTTGGCCTTGAACTTGAAACGGTATATTTTGCACCGATAGGTAATCAGTAAAGGCTTTGCAGGCTCTTGGGTTATTAATTTGTCCTAACAATAACATCAGTAATGGACTCTAAGGTTATGAAAAAAAATTAGCTACGGATGAAAGGGTAATTTAGCTTCCAAACTTCAAAGCCGCCATTTACCGAATAGACGTCTTCATAACCTTGCTGTGCTAAATATTGAGCTGCGCCTTTGCTGCTGTTGCCGTGGTAGCAAAACACTAACACTGTGGTTTCAAAGTCCACGTCTTTGGCAAATTGCCCCATACTGGTATTGGTCAGGTGAAATGAGTTTTCTACATGGCCGTCGGCAAATGATTGGGCATCACGAATATCAGCGATAGCTACATTACCTTGCTCAATCATCTGTTGAGCTTCTTCAATACTACATAATTTAAATTCTGACATGGTTGCGCTTCATCTTATTTAGAAGCGGCTAATACTAATGAATTTGCTTAAAATGTCGAGTAATACAGCCGCTTCAAAGCTTATTCTGTGATGTATTCATCTCGCAGTAAACCTAACTTTAGGTCGTTGTACCATTTGCCATGCAATTTAAAATTATCTCTAATGGTTCCTTCTAACTGGAAGCCAATCTTTTGTAGCAAATTAACCGATGCCTGATTACCTTCTGTCACGGTCGCTACCGCTTTGTGATAATGCTGCTCTTTGAATATGTAGTCCAATAGCGCCAGAGTCGACTCTTTAGCATAACCTTTACCTTGAAATTTAGTACTAAAAAGAAAACCCAGTTCAGCTTGTTGGTATGGTTGCCATTGTGCCCAGAAACCTGTAAATCCAATACTTTCACCCGTGTCTTTTATTGTAATAGTCAGTGTTAACCACTCATTACAGCGTGGATCCCACTCTTTTATTCGAGCATCAAATCGAGCTTTAATATTTTGTTCCGAGAGGTCATCGGTAACATAGCGCATTACCTCCTCACACTTATGAATTTCATGGAATAACGGCCAATCATCTTGTGATATGGGAGTTAACACTAACCTTTCCGTTTCTAGTTGCACTTTTAACTTCTTTTTTAATACGTGAAAAGTGTAACTTATTGAGTCTTAGGCTGAGTTGCAAGGTGTGTAAGAAAGTAAAAGACGGCGATTACATCCATGTTGGAGTTCAATAACAGGGGGAGTTGTCGGCGGGATGATTTGCCGAAGGCAATTGAGTATTAATAAATTGCGGATAAAACTTGCACACGAAGATGATCACGTCCCTGTTTGAGTTCAATTTAGATCTGAGTCGGATTGAGCAGCCGTTCACCGAAGGCGATTACATCCATGATTGCAAATACCGTCTCGCTAAACCATCCCTGGGCTCCCGGCATTACCGTATATCCATATACATAAAAAAAGCCGCTACTATAAAAGGAGTAGCGGCAATGCGGTCGCATGGGAACAAAATCGTTCAGAGCTGATGCTCAGTCTAAATTACTGCCATGGGCGGTTGTTTTGAAGATTGTTTTCAAAGGCTTGGATTTGCTCATTGAACTCTTCAGTAACACCAATAAAGTCTAGGTTTTTTAATAACCTATCTCTAACGTCAGCAGCAATTTCAAAATCTATCGGGTCTTCACCAGCAATCAATAATTGCTGATTTTTCAGATCCACTTGGATCTCAACAAGATCTTTAGTCTGGCACAAGATAAATAATTTATCGACCAGTTGCTCTGAAACTTTTGCGGGGACAATTTGGTTATTAATGCAGTTGTTATAAAAAATATCGGCAAAGCTTGGCGCGATAATTACCTGAAACCCATACTGCTTAAGTGCCCAAGGTGCATGTTCACGGCTCGAACCACAGCCAAAGTTTTCGCGTGTAAGTAAAATACTAGCGCCTTTATATTGCGGAAAATTCAACACAAAATCAGGATTTGGTTGGTTGTTATCTAAATAACGCCAATCAAAGAATAATGCTTTATCAAAGCCTTCACGTTCAACAGAAGTTAAAAATTGCTTTGGAATGATCTGGTCTGTATCAACGTTGTTTTTGTCTAATGGGCAAACTAAGCCTTGGTGGAATACGTTATCAGTCATGGTTTGCTCCTTATAAATCTCTAACGTCAACAAAGTGACCGTGAATAGCTGCAGCCGCTGCCATTGCTGGGCTAACTAAGTGAGTTCGACCGCCTCTGCCTTGACGACCTTCGAAATTTCGGTTTGATGTTGATGCGCATCTATCGCCAGGCTCTAACCTGTCATCGTTCATCGCCAAGCACATAGAACAACCAGGTTCACGCCACTCAAAGCCTGCATCTTTAAAGATTTGATCTAAGCCTTCTTGCTCTGCTTGAGTCTTAACGCGAACTGAACCAGGAACAACTAAAGCTCTAACACCTTCATTAACTTTTTTACCTCTAGCAATTTCTGCCGCTTGGCGCATGTCTTCGATACGAGAGTTAGTACAAGAGCCAATAAAGACAGTATTTACTTTAATATCTGTAATGTTTTGTTCTGCTTCTAAACCCATGTAGTCAATGGCTCTGCGGATCGCATCAGCTTTAACTAAGTCTTCTTCTTTATCTGGGTTAGGAACAACAGCATCAATGCTTACAACCTGCTCTGGGCTTGTGCCCCAAGTTACTTTAGGAATGATGTCATTGCTATGTAGAGTCACTGTGTGATCAAAGTTTGCATCTTGATCAGTTACTAATGACTTCCAGTAAGTCACAGCATTGTTAAAGTCTTCGCCTTTAGGGGCATAGTCTTTGCCTTCAACATAGTCGAAAGTTGTTTGATCTGGCGCCACTAAGCCAGCTTTGGCACCGAACTCAATGGCCATATTACAAAGGGTCATACGACCTTCCATTGATAATTCTTCGATCGCTTGACCGCAGAACTCTGCAACATATCCTGTGCCACCAGCGGTACCTAACACTTCAATGATTGCTAATACAATGTCTTTTGCAGTAATACCTTTGTGTAGAGGACCATTTACTTCAATTTTTAATGTTTTAGCTTTTTTCTGCTGCAGAGTTTGAGTTGCTAATACATGTTCAACTTCAGAGGTTCCGATACCAAAAGCTAAAGCGCCAAATGCACCGTGCGTCGCAGTATGAGAGTCACCGCAAACAATGGTGTGACCTGGTAAAGTAATGCCTAACTCTGGGCCAATAACGTGCACAATACCTTGGTTTTCATGGTTTAAATCAAATAAAGTTACGCCAAACTCTTTACAGTTTTTTGACAGGGCTTCTAACTGTTTACGTGACGTTTCACCCGCAGCGTCAAACGAGCGGATCTGAGTTGATACATTGTGATCCATAGTTGCGAAGGTTTTATCTAAGCGCTTTACTGGACGGTTTTTTTCTCTTAACCCAGCAAATGCTTGTGGCGAAGTAACTTCGTGAACTAAGTGACGATCGATATAAATTAAGCTGTTGTCTCCGCTTAACTCTGAGATGAAGTGATCATCCCAGATTTTTTCATATAAGGTTTTAGCCATGTTTGTTGTCTCCGGCTTAAATTGCGTTAGCAATGGCCTCTGCCACTTGCTCAGTTGAATAAGACTCGTTGCCTTGGGCGATATCTGAAGTCACTATGCCTTGATCAATTACCGATTTAACTGCTGCGTCGATCGCATTAGCGGCATCATTTTGATCTAGTGAGTAACGTAGCATTAATGCTGCACTTAAGATCTGGGCGATTGGATTAGCAATGCCTTGGCCTGCGATATCTGGGGCTGAGCCGCCAGCTGGTTCATACATACCAAAGCCTTGTTCGTTCAAACTTGCTGACGGTAATAAGCCCATTGAGCCAGTGATCATTGCACATTCATCGGACAAAATATCACCGAATAAGTTGTCACATAATAGAACGTCAAATTGGTTTGGATCTTTGATTAACTGCATGGTCGCGTTATCAATATAGATATGCTCTAACTCAACATCTGGGTAGTCTTTAGCTATTTCGTTTACCGTTTCACGCCATAAGATAGAGGTTTGTAAAACGTTTGCTTTGTCTACTGATGTGACCTTACCTTTGCGCTTTTGTGCTGCTTCAAAGCCTAGTTTTGCGATACGAGTGATCTCCGCTTTTGAGTATCTTTGTGTATCAAATGCATTGTCGCCTTCGCGACCCTTTTCACCAAAGTAAATACCGCCAGTTAATTCACGCATAACCAATACGTCAAAGCCTTTAGCGCTTATGTCAGCTCGTAAAGGTGACATTGGAGCCAATGCTGGTACTAACGCCGCTGGGCGCATATTACAGAATAGAGAGAAGTGTTTACGCAGAGGTAATAAGGCACCACGTTCTGGTTGATCATTCGGTGCCAAGTGTTCCCACTTTGGTCCACCAACAGAACCAAATAAAATGGCATCTGAATTATCACACAAAGCCAATGTTGACTCTGGTAATGGACAACCGTGATTATCAATAGCAATGCCACCTACATCAGCCTGAGTGTAATTTAATTTGAAGCCAAATTTATTCTGTACGGCATCTAACACTTTGATTGCACCAGCCATTACTTCAGGGCCAATACCGTCACCAGGTAATACTGCGATGTTATATTCTTTAGTCATGTCTCTATTCATTCCTAGTTTCGTCAGTTATTGCTGACTTGTTCTGTATCTGTTTATAGCAAAAAGTGTACGCTTTAAGCATTACACCCCTTGATGTTGTTCTTTAATGTTTTCTACTTTCTGCGCTCGGCGGATTAGGTTTAGTACGTGGATATAGGCTTTTACACCAGCGTGAATAATATCCGTTGCTAAACCTGTACCATGGAAGTTACGGCCCTTGTATTTAACAATAATGTCAACTTGACCGATGGCATCTGCACCTTCGCCTTTTGAGTCTAATTTGAAGTCGACGATGGTTAAATCTACTCCAGTCATTTGTTTTAAGGCTTTGTATGAGGCTTCAATTGGACCGTTGCCTGTTTCAGATTTGTAAACCACTTCAGAATCACCAATGGTGATGCCTACCGTTGCCGTATTCACTGGTAAGTTGCTTGATAAACCTTGGATTGAAGATAATTGATAGTAATCCGACTCTTCTTCTAGCTGTAAATCAAAGACGATGGCTTCTAAGTCATAGTCATGTACTTGGCCTTTTTTATCGGCTAACGCTAAGAATTCGTTGTATACAACATCCAAATCATAGTCATCTTTGCCATAACCCATTTCAGCCATGCGATGTTGAATAACGTGTCTGCCAGAGCGTGAAGTTAAGTTTAATTCGTTACTTTGCATGCCTATGTGTTCAGGTTTCATGATCTCGTAAGTGTTTTGTGCTTTTAATACCCCGTCTTGGTGGATGCCCGAAGAGTGAGCAAAAGCATTAGCGCCAACAATCGCTTTGTTTTGTTGTACAGGCATATTGCAAAGTTGGCTTACTAATTTGGACGTTCTAAAAATTTCTTCTGACTTAATGTTTGAGCTAACACCAAAACGTTCTTGGCGAGTTTGCAAGATCATTGCTATCTCTTCTAATGAGCAGTTACCAGCTCGCTCACCAATACCATTAACGGTACACTCGATTTGACGAGCACCAGCTTGTACCGCGGCAATACTGTTTGCTACAGCTAAACCTAGATCGTTATGGCAATGGACAGAGACAATTGCTTTATCGATATTAGGTGTATGTTTGAAAATACCTTCAATGATAGCTGCAAATTCAGTTGGCTCTGTATAGCCTACCGTGTCTGGGATATTGATTGTTGTCGCGCCAGCGTTAATCGCTCTTTCAATGATGTAGGCCAAGTCTTTAACTGGCGTTCTGCCTGCATCTTCACATGAGAATTCAACATCATCGGTGTAGGTTTTAGCTAATTCGATGGCCTCTACTGCCATATCACCAGCTTGTTCTAATGTTTTTTGTAATTTGTGCTCTAAATGGATAGGTGAGGTAGCGATAAAGGTATGGATACGACGTTTTTCTGCTGGGGCTAATGCTTCTCCGCAAGCAACAATGTCCTTCTTGACCGCTCTTGCTAAACCACAAATCGTTGGACCTTTAACTTCTTTGGCGATAGTTTGTACAGCATCAAAGTCGCCTGGTGAAGAAACAGGAAAACCCACTTCCATTACATCCGCACCCAACTTTGCAATAGCATGAGCAATTTGTAGTTTTTCTCTTTTGGTCAAACTTGCACGTAAAGCCTGCTCGCCGTCTCTTAATGTAGTATCAAATATCACCACTTTATCATTTGCTGTGCTCATGTTGTTACCTCTGTCCTCTTGCCCTACCGATTTACGTCTGTTCAATCTGTTATTAATTGTTGTAGAAATTTGCTATCTAGCCAGTTTCTTCTTTCGTGTTTTGTCCATACACGAGTCGAATTAACTACATCCATGTAAATTCGACTATCATCGAACGCTTTAACATCCTTGTTCGTTCGATATACCTTCCTCCTTGAAGGCAACTTTCTTCCCTGAAAGCAAATACTGCTCATAAGCCATCCATGGCTTCCCAGCATTAGTACGTCCATATACGGCCAAATTGATTACGTCCATGTAAATTCGACATACTTTCTTCCCTGAAAGCAAAAAACCCCGCAGTGTGTGCGGGGTTTTTCTCTTGGATCTGATATTTTATTCAGCCAACCAAAACAATCCCGCGCTTACAGCTAAGCAGCAGGTCGAGTACTAGAGTAATTTGGCTTGTGAATAAAGTTGTCATTATTTTAGATAAATATTCTATTAAGAGCTTGTGTAATTTTTAACATTCAATTTTTTCGAGCGCAAGCTCTAATTTAGAAAATGTCTGATTTTCTTGTTTACTTTTTTGCAATATATGATTGCAATGCTCTTGTAGCGACTCGTCGTATGGTAAGCTAGCTTAGTCGTAACCTATTATCTATTAATGAAAAGCAATGAATTTAGAGCAATTTGAACAGCACTTTGAGCAATTTATCTTACAACAGCAAATACATGATGCCGCCCACGATATAAATCACGTAAAAAGGGTTGTTAGTTCAGCTAAAAAGTTGGCTGAACAAGAGCAAGCAGACCTTAATGTTGTTATCCCTGCGGCTTGGTTACACGATTGTGTTTCTTTTCCTAAATCGCACCCAGACAATAATAGAGCTTCTATTTTGGCTGCTGAGAAAGCGTTAGCTTTGTTGCGACAACTCGGCTACCCAGAGCAGTATTTCGCGGATATTGCTCACGCTATAGAAGCGCACAGTTATAGTGCAAATATAGCGACGAAATCGCTAGAAGCAGAAGTTGTTCAAGATGCAGATCGTCTTGATGGATTGGGCGCGATTGGTGTTAGTCGATGCATGTTGGTTGCTGGTAAACTTGGCAGCAAGCTTTATGCAGAACAAGATCCTTTTTGTAAGTCGAGACAACCTGATAGTAAATTAGCTGCGGTTGATCACTTCTATGAAAAGCTATTTAAAACGGCAGAAACCATGAAAACGCAAGAAGGGTTAAAAGAAGCCGAACGCAGAGTTGAATTTATGAAGTCGTTTTTAGCTAAATTGGCTGAAGAAATGGGTGAGACTAATTGTTAATAATACGAATTTCTCCATTGCTATCATACTGACCTAAAGCATAGTCACCAGAATCGAGTGCTTCGTGAGCATCTGGAGTGTTTTTATCGTATGGGCTAAAGGGTTTATCGTAGGTTTTAATAAGTCCATGCACTGGCTTGTTTAAATGCTCCAGTGCTTGGTGGATTGCTTGTTTGTCAATGTCTCTGTCGCCCGTTAATCCAGCTTGGTTTATTGCGCTGATCAGCAATTTAGTTAAATCATAAGCATGAATAAAGCCTGTTGGGGCTTTAATATCTTGCCTGCTATTGATCTCTTTGTTGTAAGTGATCGCGTTGGCTAAAACTCGTTTTGCTGCGACTGTAAGGTCTGGGTTAGTAAATGCAAATTTTGTTTGAATAAAGGTTAAACTCAATGAGTGATCTTGCGCTTTAGAAATGAACTCAAAAAAATCTCCGCCTGTTACGCCCCAATGACTGTATATTGGAAACTCAAATTGTTTTTTCATTGTGAGCACTGCTTGCGCAATGGTCTTCGCTTCCGATGCATTGCCGATAAATAGGATCATATCTGGGTTGGCGCGGTTTATTTTTTTTACTAATGCACTTGCCTCTTGGAGCTGAATATTCCAATCAAACCAAGATACACCACTGGCTTTGATCCCTTCACCGTTAAGTGCTTGGTTAATTTTGTCGTAATTTTGCCGTCCCCAAGCTGTATCTTCTAACACTAAATAAGGTTTGTTAAAGCCTTTTTTAACGACCGCATTAACAATAAATGCCCCGGCTTTTTTATCATCAATAGACAATCTAAAGATCCAGTTTTGTCCGTTGTTACTTCTAGTAATTGGCTCGGCTGCAGCCCAAGGATCAAGCAATAAAATTTTATTGTTATTAATGTAAGACTTGTTGGAGATTAACGGTGGCGAATGTAAACCAGAAAATACTACTAGAGCATTTGGATCTTTGAGATAAGAACTTAAGTTGTCTCTACTTATAACTGGATTGCGGAGATGATCTTTGACAATAATATCGAATGTATGACCTTGGATTTGGTAATTTACTTCAGCAAGGGCGGTATTTATTCCTTGTAAAATAGAAACTGAAGAGGCTTTCGCTGAACTAAAGTCGGCGTCTAGATAAATGGAGTACTTTTGCTCAGCAAACGCTGGTTTAATGTAAAACAAAGCAAAACATAGGAAAAAACAAAGTAACCTTAAAGTCATAAATTCTTTTGTATAACAAAGCGTCTATTGAATGTGAACGGGTGACCGTTGTCACTAGAAAATTTACAGTTTTGAGTATGACATAAAAAAAAGTTTAAAAAAGCGGCAATAACCACAACTTTGATATATATCCAAAAAACGTTGAAATTGCTGCAATAGGTATCAAGGCTATCGATCAACTTTAGGTTACTCACAGCTAGACACAGTTAGTAACATCTGTGCTAGGTACACAAGCCTCAGTTTTTGATAACTTATTGATTAGTTGCTTAATAATTTATAAAGGAAGGCAAATATATGGAAACAAGCAAATCTAAAATCCAAAGAAGAGCACTGATTGCTCTTACTATATTAGGACTAGGCACTTATTACGCCTATACTCGGTTATCACATGCTAGTGCCGTGTCGGATGCAGTAGACATGTTGCCAGCCTACAGCAGCGAAAAGCTTGTGTTAGATTCCGTTGAGGAATCAGCGAAAAATTATACTTTAAAGCTGAAATTACATGGCGTGAACATGGACTCAGAGCAGCTCAATCAACTCAAGTCTCACTATCAACAAGTAGCTCAACAGTTTGCATGTAATGAGCCAGAGTTTACTACTTGGTTTGAGCAAGGTTACAACATTAATTTTGAGATCTCTTACCAACAACAACCGGATACTGTTTTTCAACAAACTTATGTGTCAAAAAGCAATTGCAGCAGTAACAAAAAAGTTGATTAGCCCTTTATTACCATAGTAAAAGGGCTATTCGTTGTTATTGATTGGCGTCGGTTAACTCTGACTCTGCCAGCATTTGTTGTAAGAACTCAGTTAACTCTTGTTTGAACTCAGGTCTATGCATTGAGTATTCTAAATTTGCTTTTAGATAACCAATTTTGCTGCCACAATCATGCGTTTTACCCACAAGGTGGTAGGCTGAAATAGGCTCCATGGTGAGTAACTGATCCAATGAGTCCGTTAGCTGAATTTCACCACCAGCACCTGGCTGAGTTTTTTCTAGTAACGGCCAGATATTCTCTGACACAACGTAACGTCCAGTAATAGCTAAGTTTGACGGTGCTTTGTACTCCGGTGGCTTTTCTACCATATCTTTAATTAGAGCACCTTGGCCAGAGCTTAAATCAACACCATCAATATCAACTACACCATAGCTACTAACCGCTTCATGAGGTACTGGGTTTACCATGATTTGATTTTCGCCTGTTTGCTCGAAGCGTTTTAGCATTGCTGCTAGGTTTTCAACGCCTAGATCTGAAAAGTATCTATCGATTATTACATCAGGTAACATGATCACGAATGGATTATCACCAATAACAGGTCGTGCGCAGTTAATTGCATGGCCTAAACCTTTAGCTTCTGCTTGGCGCACCGAGATCATAGTGACATTTTTAGGGTTGATAGCTCTTACTTCTTCTAATAGCGAACGTTTTACCCTGTTTTCAAGTTGTGCTTCTAACTCAAAGCTCGAATCAAAGTGGTTTTCGATAGAGTTTTTACTAGCGTGGGTCACCAGTACAATTTCTCGGATCCCTGCCGCTGCCGCTTCTTCTACCACATATTGAATTAATGGCTTGTCTACTAAGGTTAACATTTCTTTTGGAATTGCTTTTGTG
Organism: Psychrosphaera sp.; assembly: GCA_965200905.1. Lineage (GTDB taxonomy): Bacteria > Pseudomonadota > Gammaproteobacteria > Enterobacterales > Alteromonadaceae > Psychrosphaera. Next base: position 217,679 of record CBDAVN010000003.1, on the reverse strand, counting down.
GCGGGTAACATTCTCGTTCCTAGTCCTGCTACAGGTATAACCGCTTTTGTAACTGGTTTTGACATCTTAAATTCCTATTTTTGTACTCTATAATTTGTTAACCAAATGGTTTTATATGGAGCAAGCTCCAGTTCTTCACCAACATCGTCAATAATGTTATCCGAGAGTAAATCAAACCATGGGTCTGTTACAATAAGATTTAATTCACTGAGTCTCAGGGCAACGGGGTCGCTGCTAATGTTACTGATGCAAAATATACTCTGCTTTCGGTCTAAACTTTGTCGCCAAAAGCCAAATAGTTGAGAGCCTAAGTGCAGTACATATTGTGTCGCGTTTGGGTGGAAGGCTGGCTGTAACTTACGTATTTTAACTAACGTTAACATACGTTGTAGTACTTTACGATGCTCGTTATGAGTACTCGCCAATTGCTCTGACAGTGATTGATAATCCCATCTACGACGGTTTATTGAGCGGTTGTGGTGGGTATGTTTTACCTTCTCATAATCGTTTCTGGTACCTAGCATTGAGTGTATATAAATACCCGGGATCCCTTCTAATCCAAGCATTACTGCATGCGCACAGATGAACCTGTCTAATCCCCATTTATCAGGCCCGTCTATTGTGCCTTGCAGTGCATCATACAAAGCAATATTAATCTCATAAGCTTTTTGCTCACCGTTATCTCCTGTTCGCCAAGAAATTCTGCCGCCAAAGTTCTTCATTGTGTTAACTAAAGTATTAAGTTCTTGTTCGCTTAATAACCCCTCTGCAGGTCGTAAACCAATACCGTCATGGGATGCGATAAAGTTGAAATAACAGGTTCCCATTTGGGCTGGTGGCATACTCATTAACCAACGTTTCAAATATAAAGAGCTGCCAGTGATCAATGCATTAACAAGTAGAGGTGGTAATGAAAAATTGTATATACAATGAGCTTCGTTAGCATTACCAAAGTAAGTTAAGTTCTGTACATTTGGTATGTTTGTTTCCGTAATGATGACCGTGTCGGGGTTACTATGTTCGATTAGTGTTCTTAATAGCCTAATCATTTCGTGAGTTTGCGGTAAGTTAATGCTAGTGCTACCTATAACCTTCCATAAAAAAGCAACCGCATCCATGCGGAACAGTTTTACTCCTGCATCTAGGTATTGTCGAATAATGGAAACGAAGGCTTTTAATACTTCTGGATTGCGGAAGTCTAAGTCGACCTGATCATGGCTAAAGGTACACCAAACATGTTTTGTCCCTGCTGCGGTTTCGACAGCCTTTAATAGGGGACTGGTTCTAGGTCTTACTACTTTGGCTAAGTCGTCATCAGGTGAAGCGGTAAAGAAGAAGTCGTGGCCTCTGCCTTCCGATTTTATAAAGTTTGCAAACCATGCACTTCTAGCCGAACAGTGATTTATTACCAAATCCGCCATTAGTTTACGTTTGTTCGCTATCTCGCTAATATCAGCCCAGTTACCTAGTGATTCATTGACGCTTGAGTAGTCTATTACGGAAAAACCATCATCCGAACTGTATGGGAAAAACGGCAAAATATGTACGCCGTTTATGCTGTCTCCTAAATGTTCATCTAAGAATCGCTGCAGTGTTTGCAGTGGTTTTTTGTTTTCTTCAATAACACTGTCGCCATAAGTGATCAGTATGTGATCTTCTTGTGTCCAATGGTTACTATAAGGGATAGGTTCAGCGATATTATTGGAGCTGAGCTTCATTTCCCCAAGTAGCTGCTCAGCCAAGTCGGCATAGCTGATATTCAATGTTACGTCTTCATAAATAACAGCTAATTGCTTTTCTATTTTGAGTTTGAGATCTGCTAATGTACTCGACATATTTTCACCTCATAGCTGATTAAGCAGCATTAGTAATGCTTTGAGAAAACTCCTGATAATCTAGCTCGACTGCTTGCTTAAGTTCGCTTAACACTTCAGGCATGGCGCTAACAACACGGCTCCAAGATGGAATAAATGGGGTTTCCATTGGGTTGTCTAGGAAGCTTGCTCCAGCTTCCATGATGTTTTTAGCAAACATTTCCACAGACTTTTCTTCGGTATGAATATCTAAGCTTAAGCCATTGATCATCGCATCATTACGATAGGTTTCTATGTAATCGAGTGCGATACGGAAGTAAGTTGCTTTGATTGTTCGCATTGTTTCGGTATTGATCGTATAACCTTGAGTTGCAAGCTTTCTGAATAGAGCTTTAGTAATGTCGATCGACATTTTCGACAAACCGCCATCAGTAGAGTTCAGTGATAAATCCTGATGTTTATGATCGTAGTTATTGGCAATATCGACTTGGCAGATCCGGTTGGCTGCATAATTACGGTGCATCTCAGATAATACGCCAATCTCAAGGCCCCAATCGCTTGGTATTCTTAAGTCCGTTAGCACGTCACGACGAAATGAGAACTCGCCTGATAAGGAGTAGCGGAAACTGTCCATAAATTCTAAATATTCGTTGTAGCCAAGTACCCGCTTTAGGGCTTTTAACAACGGAGTAACTAATAAACGAGCGACTCTACCGTTGAGTTTTCCAGAGGCAATTCTAGCGTAGTAACCTTTTGAGAATTCGTAATTAAATTGTGGGTTGGCTACCGGGTAAATCAGTCGAGCTAGTAAATTTCGGTCGTAAGTTAAGATATCACAGTCATGTAAAGCAACGGACTCGGCTTTTTCTGTTGCCAGAATGTAGCCCATGCAGTACCAAACGTTTCTGCCTTTTCCCAGTTCAGTTGGTGCTAAACCTAGCTTTTGTAATTTTTTATCTAGCGCTTTTAGTCTTGGTCCGTCATTCCACAAAATTCGGTGATGCTGAGGTAACTCGCTGAAAAACTTTATTGCGTGTTTGTATTGCTCTAAGTCAGCTCTATCTAATCCTATTACGATTTGAGACAAATAAGGAACTTGGGCTATCTTACTGATAATATCTGGTAATGCTTTGCCTTCAAGTTCGGAGAAAAGGGATGGCAGGATCAAACCAAGGGGGCGCGTTTGAGCAAACTGGGTTAATTCAGCTTCTAAGTCTTCTGTGCTTCGGTTAGTCAAGTTGTGTAGTGTCGTCACTATGCCGTTTTGATAAAAATCTGCCATAACGTCATCCTTTTTAAAGATTTAAAATTTGTTGCAGACACTCTGACCAGCCTTTGGGACCGTGCTGTTTGCTTTGCCAGAGGTTGTCTGTTCGGGTTAATAGAGGGTAATCGTGTTTCGGGGATTTGATTTGCACCGCAATATCGGCGATTTCCAACATGTCGTTATCGTTGAAGCTATCTCCTAAAGCGATATTGGTTACTGCCTGATTTACTTGCTGTTGGGCAAATACATTGGTTAACCATTGCATTGCCAGACCTTTGTTGCATTTGCCGCTGATATGGACAAAGCGTCCTCCTTGCAATACGTTGGCACCAGCAGAAGTCATTTGTTGGGAAAATTGCTGCTTTTGTTTTTCGCTGCCCAACCACTGCAATGGCTCACTGTACAAACGGGTATTTGCTAAATGAGCGTCTGTCAGTGGTAAGTTGGTTGCGTCACTCAGTTCTTCAGTGGTCATTTGACTGAAACCTTTATATGCAGAGCTAAAGTCTGCAGCATATTGCGCTAGCAATGAAAGCCAATATTGTCTTGGTTCACAGAAGCTTTTTACCCAGAAGCCTTGGTAACTTTGAGTTTGTGCTGGCTGTTCACTAAAGTAGTGTTCTGGAATGAAAACCGCCGCCCCGTTTTCTACAATAAAAGGGCCGGTTAATTCGGCGTTTTGACGGATCTGCAGCAGTTCAGCAAAGGTTTTGCTTGTTGTTGGTATCACAGGGATCTTAGCTTGTTTTAGCTTGGTCAGCATAGCAACGGCGGGTTCGAAACTGTAGCTATGATGATCGAGTAAAGTGCCATCCAGGTCGGTAAAAACTAAGTACTGCTCTAACATTTTTCACCTCGTAAACGCTTGATTTGTTGGAAGTCGGTTTTACTATTTCCTGTTATTGAGGTGATGGTTCTGTGTTCGTCTAACTGAAACACTAAGTCTGCACTCAATGGCATTGTTTCTAAGCTTTGTTCTGTTAGTCTTTGATAGTGTTGAATAAACTTTTCAATTTGCTGATCGGACATAACGCCATTGTTAGGTGATGAGGTGGTGGCTATTCTGAGTTTATGCTCTTGCTCTTTGCGCCATGTTGCGACGCAGTTAAAGTTTGGAGCTTGTAGCATCAACCAAAAGTCAAATAACGAGTATAAGGGCTGGTACTCGGTAGCTAATTGCTGATTAACATAGGTACGCCAGTGTGCTTGAGTATCTTCACTGTGTTCTAATTTATTGATTGGCTTAGCTAACTGATATTTGTTTTGCGGCATAACCCCCCAACACCAACCTTCTAAAACAACAATATCAACAGGCTCTACAACCTCTGACCAATAGGACTCAGGATGAGGCTCATCTGTGGCTTTATTGAACCTAGGTAGCTTAGTACGTTCTCCTCTTTTTAATTTAGCTAATACCGATTGCATCAAGTTAGTATCGTGAGTGCCTGGCACCCCGCGAGTGACCATCAGAGGGTGAACGTCTTGTGCTAGCGTATTTCTTACTTTTTTTGGATAGTAAAAGTCATCCAAAGAAATAACCGCTACGTTTAAGTTGTATAGAGCGGATAGATATGACTGGATAAAATCAGTAAAGGTTGATTTACCTGAGCCTTGGCTTCCGTTAACGCCAATAAAAAGTGGCGGTTTTGCCCTTTGTTGGTGAGTGTGGATAAGTTCAGCTGCTGGAATGAACCAATCTAGTGCAATAGAATCGAAGTTCGTTGCTATCTTGTGTTTATCTCTAAACGCTTGAATTAATTGGTTTACAGCGGTATTCATTGATCTCGACATAGCTTTTCTAAACAAATATGGTTTAACTAATAACAACATGTATGCCATAGCTTGGTAATATTAGCTTGGTATTAAACTTGTATTGTTAGTTTTGTTAGTTAATTAAAAATAAGGAGCTAAAGTGCGCTTATTGTGGTTTGTAGTGTTAGCGTGTCTTAGTTTACCAAGTTATGCTGTCGTTAAAGTCAAAATAGCGACGGATCCTTGGTGTCCTTACGTCTGTGAAGAGCAAGACAATAACCCCGGCATGTTGATCGAAATAGCGCAGCAAGCTTTTGCCGAGTCAGGCTATTTTGTTGATTTTGTTTGGTTAAATTGGGCGCGAGCGATCAAAGAAGCCAGAAAAGGCAGTGTACAAGGCATAATTGGAGCTTACAGAACAGACTCGCCGGACTTTTTATTCGGTAAAGAGCACTTAGTTGTCTCTCATATGTGCTTTTATACGAGAGCTGACGATAAGTGGCTTTACACAGGTCTTTCCAGCCTTGATAACAGAAGCATTAGTTTGGTTAATGCATACAGTTACGGTCATAAGCTTGATAACTATGTTATTAGACAGCAATCAGCTGGTACTACAAATATCATCAGAGCTTACGGTAAAGACACACTTGGCGATCGTATTAGCTTATTAAACAATAGCAAGGTGAGCACTCTGGTCGAAGATCAAATTGTTATTAACCAAGCAAACCTAACATTAGCACCAGAACAACAATTGAGAGCTGCTGGCTGTTTACCACCAGAGAAAATTTATTTAGCGTTTTCCCCTGATAGCAATTTAAGTCCTAGATTAAGTCGAGCACTGGATCAGGGGGTTAGAGTACTAAGAGAAAGTGGCCGACTTCAGCAAATCGTAAATAAGTATAACTAACGAGCAAACCGAGCTAGCCTATTCTGGGTTTGTTCGGTTTGTTGCTGTGCAACCTGAGCTTCGTTATTGGCTTGCAACATTTGCCCTTGCACAGTCTCACTTAAACTAGAAATCTCTTCTACGTTAGTATGAGTTTGTAGATATTGACTATTTAATGCATGAATTGAGTCGCTGATAGCATCAAACTGCTTTGTGTTGGCATTAAAATCAGACATCATCTGATCGAAGGTAGAATTGGTGTTTTCAATGGTTGTTCTGGTTTGCTCTGATTGATCGACCAATTTGTCTGATTCACTCTTAGTATCGGTTACCAACTTATCCATATCGTTGATAAATGCAGTGATCTGCTGAGTTGCGTTGGCTACTTTGGAAGAGAGTGAACGAACTTCGTCTGCAACAACAGCAAAGCCTCGTCCAGCTTCTCCTGCTCGAGCCGCTTCTATCGCCGCATTGAGGGCCAACAAATTAGTTTGATCAGCAAATTCTTCAACCATTTTTAGAATATGACGTATGTTGCCAGCATTTTGCTGTAAGCCATCTACTGTATTGGCAAATTGACCAAGTAACTGGCCTATTTGAGCTATCTGTTGTTCGATTGAGGTTAGTTGGTGATTGGCTGATATTGCCTTATCTAAGCTCGACTTATTGCTCGCAGCGACTTTTTCAGAAGCGCCAACAATATGGTTAATGCTGTCATTAATATGGTTGCTCGAGCTAAAGATCTGCTCACTCAATTGCTTTTGAGAACTGGCTTTTTCATTGGCTACTACCATTGCTTGTACGACTGTACCTGTTGCGTCATTGGCTTGTTCAGAGTTTCTGTAGATAGTGCTTAACAATTCAGCAAGGTTAGAGACAAAAGAGTTATATTCTTCAGACAGCAATCGAAACTCATCTTGGGTAAATGCTGGCAACTGGCTTTTTAAATCGGCATCGTGAGAGTTAATATTTTTTAAGCTAGTTAAGATGGCTTTTATCGGTCTTACAAACAAATAGTGCAAATAAAATATAGTGAAAGCAAAAGCTAAAAAACTTAATGCAAATAGTACCTTACCCCAGTTGAGCAAGGATTCATGCTGTTCTGGTGAGGCTGAGTCCAAATTTAAAAATAATACAAAGCCAGCTATTTGAAACAATAACAAGAAACCAATATTGCCCAATATTTTTCTGGATAAAGTATAAAAAAACGTACGCTCAATAAACGAATACAACTGCCAAAATCCCGAATCCATAACACCTTTCTCTATTATGCTTTTTATTATCGCCTTGTGCTTATCGGCCAAAATAATTAATTTTAAAATCTTAATTAGCGAATGACTCGTATCTTATGATCAGCAATAACAAACCTATGTTGATGACAATACTAATAAAATTAGTCCAACCTAGAGTTTTTCTTTGCACACTTTATACTAGCCTACTTTAAATAATAGACCCGAGTAACCTATGACTCTGAAGTTTTACCAAGCTTTACCTAGTGATATTCAAGTATTGAGCTTTGACCTCGATGACACCCTTTATCAAAATGGCGATGTGATCCGAAATGCAGAACAAGCTCAGTTAGATGCTGTATGCGAGTTAATACCAAAAGTAAAAGAAACAGGCTTGAGTCATTGGCGTGAATTAAAATGGCAAGTTGCAAAGTCTAACCCTGAATTATGTCACGATGTCAGCCAATGGAGGTTAGCAGTGATTAAAAAAGGGTTAGCTGAGTTTGGTATTGAAAATGAAAGTGCTATAGCTCAGGTTTATGACGCATTTTATCAAGCAAGATCTAATTTTTTGGTACCGACAAAGACCTTTGACATTTTGGCGCAATTGACAACGAAATATAGACTAATTGCCGTGACAAATGGCAATGTCGATATCAATAAAGTGGGCCTAGCAGAGTATTTTTCTGGTTATTACCGAGCGGGTGAACAGGACTGCAGAATGAAGCCTCATCCAGATATGCTAAACAAAGCGGTGAGCGATTTGAGTTTAGCAAAACCTGAACAGGTACTGCATATTGGCGACAGTGTCAGCTCAGATATTAAAGCCGCACAAAATGCAGGTATGGCTAATTTATGGTTTAACCCAAACGGTGCCAAATACCCTACTGGTTTTGCTTTACCTACTGGCGAATACAGTGACTTAAGCGATTTATTGGCATTACTCTGATGTTTAGGTGAGGCGTCGTACCTTATACCGTGTGGTGAAAATTATTAGCGTTAGAACTGAGTTATTTCTTGGCGAGTGATTGAGAACTGCTATAATCAAAAACTGGTTAAATATACAGTCTAAGGCATAATTTTTTTCTATGGATGTGTTTGTTCCAAACGATATTTCAGCACCACCTGCACTTAAGTTAAACGAGCTTAACGAACGTCAGTACGAGGCGGTAACTGCTCCACCGCAAAATATGTTGGTTTTGGCTGGCGCTGGTTCAGGTAAAACTAAGGTACTTACAAGCCGTATTGCCTATTTAGTGCAAGCACATCAGATCTCACCTTTTTCGATCTTAGCGGTAACCTTTACTAACAAAGCGGCTGCAGAAATGCGCCACAGACTGGAAGGGTTATTAGGCCAGGGTAGTGTAGGCTCTCAATTTAGCCGTCACGGCATGTGGATTGGCACCTTCCACGGTTTGGCTCATCGCTTTTTACGCACTCATTATCGCGAAGCAAAACTACCTGAGAGTTTTCAGGTTTTAGATTCTGACGATCAACACAGATTAATTCGACGTATTCTTAAAAGCTTAAACTTAGACGAGAAACGTTATCCGCCAAAGCAGTTGATGTGGTACATCAATGGTAAAAAAGACGAAGGATTAAGGCCTAAGCACATCGATCCACATGATCCTACAGAACAGGTTATGTTAAATGTATATACAACTTATCAAGGTGCCTGTGATCGTGCCGGTCTCGTTGACTTTGCTGAGATCTTATTACGTAGCCATGAAGTATTAGCAACCAATCAAGATGTCTTAAACCATTACCGCAAACGCTTCCGCCATATCCTAGTAGACGAGTTCCAAGACACTAATAAAATCCAATACGCTTGGATCAGGTTATTAGCGGGAGCTCATGAGGGCAGTATTGCTGAAGATATTCCTCCTTCAAACGTAATGATTGTAGGAGATGACGACCAGTCTATTTATGGTTGGCGTGGTGCTCGAGTTGAGAACATTCACAACTTCCAAAAAGACTTTACTGACGTGGATATGATCAGGTTGGAGCAAAACTACCGCTCGACGGCCAACATTCTAAAAGCCGCAAACCAAGTGATCTCAAATAACTCAGATCGATTAGGTAAAGATCTTTGGACGGAAGACAAAGAAGGCGATCCTATTGCTCTGTACTCCGCCTTTAATGAATTAGACGAAGCTAGATTTATTGTCGGTAACATCAAAAAATGGCAAGAGGAAGGTGGGGCGTTATCTGATTCTGCAATTTTGTACCGTAATAACGCGCAATCCCGTGTATTGGAAGAAGCTTTATTACAAGCCGGACTGAAATACCGTATTTATGGTGGTTTACGCTTCTTCGAACGACAAGAAATTAAGGATGCCCTAGCCTATTTACGTATGGTATCTAACCGCGATGATGATGCTGCATTTGAACGCGTTATCAACACTCCAGCAAGAGGCATTGGTGATAAGACTTTACAAACGATAAGGGATGCAGCAAGAAGTCAAAATTTAACTATGTGGCAAGCTGCGGGTCGCCTAATTAACGAAAAGCTGTTATCTGGCAGAGCGAGTAACGCAGTACAAAGCTTCTTAGATTTAATTGAAAAGTTAGGCTCGGAAGTGGAACCTCTGCAGTTACATGAACAAGCTGATCACGTTATTCGATTATCTGGCTTGATGGCGATGTACCAAGCAGAAAAAGGTGAAAAAGGCCAAACTCGAGTAGAAAACTTAGAGGAATTGGTCACTGCTTGTCGTCAGTTTGAACCGGACGAAAACATGGAAGAGATGCCCGTACTGTCAGCATTCTTATCCCATGCATCACTTGAATCTGGCGAATCACAAGCCGACGCGTTTGAAGATGCGGTACAGTTAATGACATTGCATAGTGCTAAAGGTTTGGAATATCCGTTGGTATTCTTAGCTGGTGTTGAAGAAGGCATGTTCCCTAGCCAGCAAAGTGCGGATTCACCTGACAGATTGGAAGAAGAACGCCGACTAGCATACGTTGGTATGACGCGAGCGATGCAAAGGCTATTTATTACCTACGCTGAAACTCGTCGCATGTATGGCCAAGAGCACTATCATAGACCGTCTCGATTTATCGCAGAGATGCCTTCTGAGTGCGTGTACGAAGTTAAGCTATCGACTCAAGTTTCCCGCCCTGCTAATAACAGTTATAACCAATCTAGCTCATATGGCAGTTCAACCGGTTACGGTGGTTACCAAGGTAACCGCAATAAAGGCTTTGAAAAGTCAGCTAGTAGCCATGCTAAGTTCTCAGACTCAGCGTTTTCACTGGGTCAACGAGTGAGTCACGCTAAGTTTGGTGAAGGTACAGTATTAAATTGTGAAGGCGATGGTGAAAGTGCACGTATACAGGTTAACTTTGACCAGTTTGGCGCTAAGTGGTTAGTCACAACTTACGCTAAGTTAACTGCAATTTAGTTAAAATTATCGTTAAATTGAATTAAAAGCCCAATGTTTCTAACTCAACTTCGACAGCAACTACTAAGCAGTAAGCAAAGAGTGTTGCTGCATTTGCAAGGAGATAGAGCTTGGGCTTATCAATGGCTGAAAGCCGAGTTGGATCAGCAAGCAGAAGTATTATGGTTCGGTGAGTTGGAGCATAACTCTAAGCAAATAAGCTCTGCAAAGTACTTAGAAGCCAGGCTAAAGCAATATAAAAAGTATCTCGGTCAAGAAAAAGAGCTGGTGGTCATTGATGCTTATGCCGGTTTTAACCCAGATGCATTTGGCGGTTTAGCTGGTATTGTCAAATTAGGCGGTGTTTGTGTTCTTCTTACGCCAGAAAACGCTCAATGGCTTGATTACCCAGATCCTGAACTTACTCGACTTTGCACCGAGCCATATCAAATTGAAGACATTGAGCAATACTACACAGCTAGACTAATTCAACAGTTAGACAGTTTAGATGGTGTGGTAAAAGTAAGTGAAGATCAGCAAATATCACCTCACTTTTCTCCAAGATCGAGTAAAGATCTGACGGTTGATCAACAAAAGCTTACTTCTCAACTTACTTATCTTTTACAAGATAGTGAAAAAACTTCACTCGCTTCAGTAATACAAGCAGATAGAGGTAGAGGTAAAAGCAGTCTCCTGGGGTTAGTCGGTGCAAACATACTTATAAATTCTGACAGTAAATATAGTCAGATCATTGTGACCGCGCCTTTGTCAGCTTCAGTCCAAACGTTATTCTTTCATTGCCAACAAGCTATCCAAAGGTGCGAAATAGAGTGTGAAGTTAGCAGTAACCGTATTGCTACTGAATATGGATGTATCCAGTTTGTTGCGCCAGATAACTTGATGTTAGAGCAGCCTGAAGCCGATTTCTTATTCGTTGATGAGGCAGCGGCCATTCCAATTCAAATGCTCAAGCCAATCATTAGCAAATATTCTCGTGCTGTTTTTGCTACTACAGTTCATGGTTATGAAGGTACAGGGCGAGGTTTTGAGTATAAATTAAAACCACTGTTAGCTAAGAGCTATGATCAATTAACAGAGTTGACCCTTTCGCAACCTATTCGCTGGTATTCAGACGACTTCCTTGAAGCTAACGTAAATAGGCTTTTGGCTTTAGACGTCAATTTACCAGTTTGTAAAAATAAGAAGATAAGCTGTGTGAGTTTTAGCACTTGGTCATCTGTGCAGTTGCGAGATGATGAGCAAAAGCTTATGCAAATTTTCTCTTTGTTGGTGAACGCGCATTATCGCACTTCCCCTGCCGATCTGAGACAGATATTAGATGGTCCAAATATCTCGGTAGTTACTTTAGAGATGGGTACTGATACGGTTGCTGCAGCTTTGATTGGCTTAGAAGGTGCGTTGCCAGATGAGCTAACAGAGCAAATTTGGCAAGGAAGAAGAAGGCCTAGAGGACATTTATTCCCTCAATCTCTAATAGCCCATTCAGGCTTTAAATCCTCGGGTAAATACAGTTACAACAGAATTATTCGAATCGCCACGCACCCTGCTCTGCAGCGACAAGGTTTAGGTAGCCAACTGATCGAGGAAATTGAAACTTGGTCAAAATCTAAAAACATCGACTTCATTTGCACTAGTTATGGTTATGCCGAGGATTTGTATCGATTTTGGTTAACTACAGGTATGGAGACTGCTCGTGTTGGATTAAAACAAGAAGCTTCAACGGGCGAGTATTCAGTCTTGATGTTAAAACCATTAAAATCTTCAAGTACTGATTTTTACCAGCAAATAACAGCTAGATTTAAACAAATATGGTCAATTGAGGTTGGTTTCAAATTAAGAGAGATGGACATTCAAATACCAGTCGAAAAGATAACTGCGCAGTTAGATGCCCAAGATATAGCCGACTTGCGGGCATTTTCAGAGCATTTCAGATCGTTAAATACTTGTTTATTAGCCATGCATAGATTTGTATATACAAGCAATCAAAAGCCAAATATTACAGTTCCGCCATTAATTTTAGATAAAAGCAGTGCTCAATACACAGATAAGCAACTCATTGATAAATATAGCTTTACTGGTGAAAAGCAACTGATTGCCAAACTTAGAGAGTTGTGGCGAGCATTATTGCAACACACTGCTGTCGAAGTGGATCCCCAGTCCAGCAGTAAACAACCATAATCCCCATAAACTATGCTCAATCGCGACAAGTAAAGTAGATCGCGAATTCATGTAAGTAAAAGCAAAGACTAGCCCCGCGATAAATGAGCCTGCAACGGCAATCCAGTTGGCAAAAACCAAGTGAGCAAGTGCGAATACTCCAGCGCTAATAAAAACTCTAAGTTGTTTACTTTTAAACACTTTCTTATATCGATGGAATAAAAAAGTACGGAAGATGATCTCCTGTGGCCAGGCCGAAAATAATGGATAGAACACAAGTAACGCTAGCCATATCATCGGATTTTCTAGCGGCAGTTTAAAAAGCCACTCAGGGGTTAACAGCCAACTAGCGATGAAAATTGCGCAAGCCGCAATGAAAAAGGTTTTCAGGACTTTTGGTAAATAAAGTCTCAGCTTTTCGATGTTCCAAAAGCGAAAGCGCTTAAAACGTTGGTCGCTGAGCAGTAACAGTAAACACCAGCCTAAAGTGCTGACTAAGAACAAGATTAAGTAAGGAGCAAAGTCTTTTCTGACAAAGTATAAAAATACAGGCAGAAATAAAAATAAGATGAAAAACTCAGTCAGTAGCACTTGTTTGCGTAAATGCTTTGGCACGTGATTAAGAACATCAAACTTCAAGTTGAATACCTTAGGTTCAACACAAGATTTAATTTAAGCATATATCACCATGGGTGATTTGCACTCAAACTAGAAAATAAATGTGTTTACCAAGTTACTTTAGCGGTTGCTTTGTTGCTCTCGTACTTGGACTCAAATACCCAATTCTGTTTGTCACAAACACTTGAAACTAATTGCAAACCTAAACCAAAGCTATTGATATCATTGCCACTTTCACTATCTGAAAGTTCATTGGTAATGGTTAGTGAATCGCCCGTAATGACTATACAAATATCCCCTTGCTCTGCATGTTGGCAGGCATTTCTTAGTAAGTTTGAGAAAATAATTAACAATAAATCGGCTTCTATTAGTAAGGTATTTGCATTTATTTCAGTCGTTAAAGTTAACTCTTTTCTGGCGATCAAGTGTTGATTCTCAGCAATCAGTTGCTGGCAAAGTGAAGCGATATCGACAGTTTCTTTTTTTATTGGGTCAGTAGACTCTCTACTTAACCACAATAGCGTAGAGGACAGTCTACTCATGGTTAAGTTTGCTCGCAGTGCTCGTTCTAAGGTCTTTAATTGGTTGCCTCTTAGTTGCAATTGCAATGTATCTAAACAGGCTTGAATAGTGGCTTGCGGGGTTCTTAACTCATGTGATGCGTATTTTAAAAATTGCTTTTCTCTTTCGTTATAGGCCGTAACCTCATTAACGCTTTGTTTTAATTGGCTGGCAATGTCATCGACTTCTTGAATGGTAAAGTTTGCCTCTGGTAACCCTTCATCGGTTCTTATCTGCTGTGTCCAATTGCTTAGCATGGTCATAGGTTCAACCGCTTTTCGTAATAACCAGAATACAAAAACTAAAAGCGCTAAAAAGATACAAATTAACAGCCAAAAAATTTCTAACAGGAAGCTATTTACCACTTCCTGGTAAGCTTGATTAGATTGTTCGAAGCCGTACTCGCTAACAAAGTAAATGGTATCTCCATTTTCTCTTTTAATGGGCAAAATACCTATGTAGCTTTCTTCGTTGAAAGGATTAATAAAGCTGGTTTCAGTGACTTCGCTTAGCTCAAGCTCAATGTCTTCGAAAGGTGCTCTAAGTGCTTTAGGAATGCTCTGCCAATCATAAAAGCCACGCATACTTGGATCTTTTGGTAACTCGGTGACTTGCCCTGAATCTAGTCGAGAAACAAAAGATTCGGCAGCTAATACAGTCATTCTTGCATCTGTGTTATCTATTGTGTTTAGCAAGATATAGCTAAAGCTCAGAGTAATAGCACACATAAAAGCGATTGCTGCTAATACAAGTTGCCACCTAAGTCGCTGTGCGAAAGTTTGCTTTTTAGTCTCCATCTGAAAGCTCTATGCCCATGCCTACACGTGTTTTAATTAAAGGATAAGCAAAAGGTTTATCGAGGGATTTACGCAGACCATGCAAATGCACGTTGAGTAAACCAGAGTCATGTTCTTGATCTGGCCAAAGGTACTCGTGTATTTCACTTCTAGAAACAACAGATGGGCTTTTCATAAGCAGTAACTCAAAGAGTTTCCATTCCGTTGCTGTTAATTCGATAGCTTTACCATCTCGTTCTAGCTTTCGAGATGATAAGTTTATTTTTAGCGGCCCTAATACTCTGTGTGCTATTTGGTTTTGACTTCTCTTAAATAAAGCTTGCAACCTTGCCCAGAGAATAGGCATTGGAGTTGGTTTAACGACGTAATCGTCAACGCCAACAGCGAAGCCGTTGAGTTGATCTTCATTGGTTCCCATCGCTGTTAGCATTAAAATTGGAGTTAGCTTCCCTTGTTGCCTGAGTTTTGAACATACATCAAAGCCGTTCAATTTAGGCAACATAAGATCAAGTACAATAACATCAAACTGATTTGCTGCAGCGAGCTCTACAGCGGCTTTGCCATTATATGCAAAGTCGCAAATTGCACCTTGTAACTCTAAGTATTCAGCTATTGCGGCTGACAATTCAATATCGTCTTCGACAATTAGCACTCGCATATCAACTAGGGCCTTATTCAGATGATTGTTGTAATAATGTTTTCACTACATCATAGCCTGACAATATGGCGCCGTGAACTGTTGATCTTGCACCCGAGGTGTCAAAAGTTTCGCCAGCAAAAAAGATTTTATTATCTATGTCGCTTACCAAAGCTTGCTCTTGGCTAGCAACGATATCGTCAGTCCAAGTACCTAAGGTAAATTTATGATGGCCCCAATTTTTATAAATATACTCACCTGAAAATGTCGCTGTCGCTTTACCATCATAAATTTGGTCAAGCTCTTCCAGTACCGCACTCAAGACATCCTGCTCTGAACCCAGTTGATAATAGTACTCCGCTGATTCCCCAGTCGCTAAAAGCCCTAATACATTATCTTGTGCCCCTTTTTTGTAAGCAACGTCATAAAACGCTTTCTCACCATAAGCAGTTTCGAACTCTGTCATATCGGCATAAAAGTCTTCTGAAAACTTTAAGAACAGTTTAAAGCCAGGATAAAACGAGGTGCTCTTCAGTGCTTGTTGTTTAGCATCAGGTAACTCAGGAGTGAAACGAATCTGATTGTTTGCTAGTACGCCAACAGATACCGTACTGATTAACTTATCAGCGTTGTAAGTGTTGCCATTAGCTGTTGTTATCTGAATTTCGTCAGCTGAATAATTAATATCGGTTACAACTGCGTTGTAGGTAATGTTATCTTTTACCGATTGGGCAAAGTTTTGCTCTAAGTAATCAAACCAAGTTGTACTTTTAAATTTGTACTCAGGGTAAGCTTTGTAATAAATGTTTAGCTCAATAGTACTGGCTTGGCTCACTTCGCCATTTTCCGATACTTCTAAAACATCCATTGGGGCGTACAGGATAACCTCCTGTTCTGGTTCATCACCTGGTTTACCGAGTAAGGCATTTAAGCTGCTTTTGTCAGCATGGATCCACTCTGCACCTAAGTCGATAGGAAAATCAGCAAAATCACTATCCTTTTGAACTCTGCCACCATAGTGATCGCTAGCTTCTAGTATTTGATAATCAATGCCTTGTTTTTGCAATTGACTAGCAGCTGCTAGTCCGGCAGCTCCTGCTCCTATGATAATTACTTTACCATTAAAGCCATGCTGAGCATTGCTCAGTAATTGGTTTACATCAGACTGGGTTATTGAGCTGTTGTTACCGCTGCATGCTGTGAGTCCAAATAGAATGCAAATTGATGCTAAGCGTTGTAAAAGTCCCATTTTTTTGTTTCTGTCATCATAAGTTACTCCGCTGGTTATGGATGACAATAAGACTAAAACAATGGACATTAAGATAATGTTAAGAAACGTTAGATAGGTTATATCGAAAACAGCCGCTCTTTTTCGTCCATGAAACCGCGGCATACCTACGTCCTGTAGGCAAAAAGGGAGCTAAATAGCTCCCTTTTAAATGAAAAATGTACTTTATTATCTTAAAGTTACAAACTCTTCTGCTGAAGTTGGGTGAATAGCCACACAAGCGTCAAAGTCAGCTTTCGTTGCGCCCATTTTAATTGCTACACCAAAGCCTTGCAGGATCTCATCCATACCAAAACCAATGCCGTGAATACCAACGACTTTCTCGTCGTCACCAGCACAAATTAGCTTCATTTTAGTCATTTGTCTGTGCTCTGTAACTGCTGTGTACATTGCCGCGAAACCAGAGGTATACACTTTAACGTTTTCTTCACCATATTGTTCAATCGCTTCAGGTTCTGTTAAGCCCATAGTGCCGATTGCTGGGTGGCTGAAGACAACAGTAGGTACGTTTGTATAGTCCATAACAACATCAGTCATGTTGTTAAATAAACGTTCCGCTAAAATACGACCCGCTTTTACTGCGATTGGCGTTAATTCAACTTTACCAATAATGTCACCAAGGGCGTAAATGTTAGGAACATTTGTTTCGTGGTGCTCGTTCACTGGGACGTAACCGCGGTTATCAACTTCTACACCTGCCGCTTCAAGGTTGATTTTGTCGGTAGTTGGCGTTCGGCCAATTGCCCAAATTAGGCAGTCAGTTTCAACGCTATTGCCGTTTTCAAAATGCAATACTAATGAACCATCTGCTTGTTTTTCAACGCGTTCAGGGGTGCTTTGAGTCAGTACTTCTAATTTTTCTTCCGCCATGATCTCAACTAAGGTATCAGACAGCATAGGGTCGAAGTTTCTAAGTGGCTTATCTCTGCGCACTGCTAATTTAGTTTCAGTACCTAAGCTTTGTAATACACCCGCTAGCTCAACGGCAATATAGCCCGCACCTACAACAACCGCGCGTTTTGGTTGTTCGTTTAGTTCAAAAAAGCCATTTGAATCAATACCAAACTCAGCTCCTTCAATATTAGGGATCGTTGGTCTGCCGCCGACAGCAATAGTGATATGATCTGCTGTGTATTGCTGACCATTTACTTCAACCGTTTTGGCGTCAACAAATTTGGCAAAACCATCAATGACAGTAATACCATTATTAGCTAACACTCGATCGTAAGAGCCATGGATACGCTTGATATAAGCTTCACGGCTTGCAACTAGCTTCGACCAATCAAATTTGTTTACTGTTACGTCAAAACCGTAATCAGGGCTGTATTTGTGGATAGCTTCTGCAACTTGAGCACCAAACCACATCGCCTTTTTAGGCACACAACCAACGTTCACACATGTACCGCCCATGTGTTTAGCTTCTATCAGTGCTACTTTGGCACCGCGCATTGCCGCTCGGTTTGCTGACGCGATACCACCACTGCCGCCACCGATGGCGATGTAATCAAAGTGAGTTGTCATATCTATTCCTGTTGAATTAATGATTTTTACCTAAGACGTGTTGATCTCTGGGGGACGAATTTTGCTCAGCTCCAGGTGTTTTTAATCAAGGCGATTCCTTGCAGGCTTAGTCATCTAAGTCCGTCGCTCTCTCTCATCCATGAAAACTCGACATACCTACATCCTGTAGGCAATAGGAAGCAACACAGAGTAAAAACGCTTGGGTTGAGCCCTTTAGGGCTGCACGGGTTTGGTTTTAATTATCAGATATACTCAATTTATCTAATAACGCTGAAAACGAATTAACAGGCTAACCAAACTCACTGCTGCAAAAACGTGCAACAAAGATTAATACGTCTTAGCATATGGGCATATTGACAGAATGCCAAATAGAAAAAATAGATAACATCAATAGGTACAAAATATTTAGCAGCTATTGAAGTTATCTAGTCCTTAAATTGCAAGGTAAGCAGGGATATCTAGAGGAACAAATTGGTAGCGCCACAAAGTCCCTATTTTTCACTTGTGGCGCATTTAATTAGTTTGACTGCAACATAAATGGTCTAGTGCTTATTCTCGCATTACGACGAGCGCACCATTGATCATTTAGGCTTTCGCCTTTTACTAAGGTATAACAAGTATCAACGTAATCGTGATCATCTGTGTACCAGCTATCAGGCATTGCATCTTGTATACGGTTAGTAATTTCAGCTATCGCAATAGCAGGTTCAAAACCAGCTAGCGAGCCAATTGCGCCTACTGCAGTAACAATTACTTTAGCTAGCTCTTTGTAGTTAGTTTCACTGTCTTCTTCATACATAGAGAAGTTGACTGCGTTATATTTGTAATCACCCCAGTTGATGATTAATTGGTTCGGATAATAGACGGTATCGTCGTGATCTAAATATGGTAAGCCCACTGCTTTGATAGCTGGTTGGTTATTGTCAAATACACCAGCTACAAAAGTGAAGATCTCTGCATCGCCTTTAATCCAAGGTTCTTCATCATCCTGTAGTGAGATCTTGGTTAACTTAGTGGTTTCTACCACCGATCTTGCCGACAGTGTCGCAGTTTTCTTTGTTTGCTTAAGCTGTTGCAGTCCCATATTCAACTCAGTGACAAAGCTTTGCATTGAGTACTTACCATGGGTCTCCACAACCAATACAGGAACATCTGGTGCTTGTTCAACATCAAGTTGCACTTTTTCACCTGTCGCTAGATTAATGGCCGGAATAGACTGCCAGCTGCTTTCATTACCGCTAGGTGCATACGCAACAAATTGTGGCTCTACATCATTTGTCTTGATGGCTGCAGGTTTGTGAAGCCAAATTTCAGGATAAATACCTTTTGTTAGTGCACTGTCGAGCATAACTTCGGTGTTTTTCGATAAATTATTAGCTAATAGGTTGCTAAATAAAATAGGCTCATTAGATTGTTCTAGTTGCGCCAATAGACGTTCTTTTAACATAGGATCTAGCAACTTTTGTTGCAATGACTCTGCTATTGTCGCTTTATAATTAGAAGTTTCAGCAACCAGCAGTTTTTCGTTAGCACTTGCATGGCTTGCTGTTAAAACCCCGATGCCTAGTGTAATAGCCGTTATTGTTTTTATCATTATTATATCTCTATTATTAATTAAATTATTATGGATCTAAATCCACAAAAGATAACATAGGCGTTAATGATCCTAATTACAAATAATTTTTAATATCAGAGATGAAATTACTTTGTCTTAGACTTTTTTAAGACAGTATTTTTATACTAAGTTAAAGATAAAATTATGATTTTTTATTAAGTAGGTAAGAGATTAGAGTTTGGTATTCATCGAGAGTTTTAACGCTTTTAATATTGGCAATGTAGTTATTGTTAATAACTAACGTTGGTACTGCTGTGTAGCCTTTTCCTCTAAGTTTGTGAGCATTTGCCGCCATCCGTTTGGCTTCGGTTTTTACTTTAAAACTGAAAAAGGCTTTATCAAATGCCTCGCTATCGACGTTGTTTAACAAGAATAAGTTTTTAATGTCTTTAGCATTACTCAAATTAGCTTTAGAAACATGAATATAATTAAAAATCGCATCGACAATTCGTTGTTCAACATTGAGCAATGCAGCGGTTACTAAAGCTTGAGATAACAACAATTGGATATTTGGGTCTCGGCCTGGCATTGAGCTTACGTGGTTTTTTTTGAACTCTTGACCTTCAACTAATGATGCTTTTATCGACTTCATAAATGGTTCTTGACGAAAACAGGCTGGGCAGTAAAAAGAAAAATACTCAGTGATCTGTTGCACTTTACTGACGTCATTACCAAGTTCAAAATAATCTTCGCCGGCTTTGTAATCCTTTGCTAGCACAGAGCCCGTATAAGATAAAAATAGTAGGCTGATAATTAAAGTACAGTGTCGCATCCTTGTGTCCTCAGTTGAGTACTTGTTTAGGTTAATAGAATCATTAGCTTAAAAAAAGTTCCGAACAAACTTTTGCGCTATTGCTTTTTGCAGCTTAATCTCCATTTATAGCCTTAATAAGTCGAGAAAAATGACTAAGGATCCAGAATGCAAAACCCTCTTTTAACTGAGTTTGACCTGCCACCGTTTTCAAAGATCAAACCTGAACACGTAAAACCAGCAGTTGAGAAGCTGGTAGCAGACTGCAAACAAGCAATTGAACAAGCTGTGTCAGAGCAAACTCCAACTTGGCAAAACCTAGTATTAGCAGTTGACAAAGTTGATGACGTGCTGTCAAAAGCTTGGTCACCAGTATCACACATGAATTCAGTGTTAAGTAGTGACGAACTGCGCGAAGCTTATGAGTCTTGCTTACCTTTATTAACCGAATACGGCACTTGGGTTGGCCAGCATAAAGGGTTAAACGAAGCTTATAAAAAATTGGCTAATTCTGCTGAATTTGAGCAGTTATCAGATGCTCAAAAGAAAGTCATTGATAATACCCTGCGTGATTTCAAATTATCAGGTGTTGATTTAGCCGAAGACAAGCAACAAAGGTACGGCGATATTCAAACTCGTAAATCAGAGTTAAGTTCCACCTTCTCTAACAACGTATTGGATGCAACCAATGCTTGGCAAAAAGTAGTAACTGAAGAGTCTGAGTTAGCTGGTTTGCCGGAATCTGCGGTTGCCGCAGCTAAGCAAATGGCTGAAATGAAAGAATTAGATGGTTGGCTATTTACTCTAGATTTTCCAAGTTACTTACCTGTGATGACCTACAGCGATAATCAATCGCTTAGAGAAGAAATGTACACGGCATTTACAACTCGAGCGTCAGACCAAGGGCCAAATGCAGGTGAATACGACAACTCAGAAATTATGGATGAGTTATTAGCTTTAAGACATGAGGTGTCAGAACTACTAGGTTTTGCTAACTACGCTGAATCTTCATTAGCGACAAAAATGGCAGAAAATACTGAGCAAGTTGTTGGTTTCTTAAATCAGTTAGCGGAAAAATCTCATCCTCAAGCACTACAAGATGTTGCAGAACTTAGAGCGTTTGCAGAAAAAGAACATGGCGTAACAGAACTAAACCCGTGGGATTACGCTTATTATTCTGAGAAGTTAAAACAAGCTAAATACTCGATTTCAGATGAAGAATTAAGACCTTACTTCCCTGAAGACAGAGTATTGTCTGGTCTATTCACTACTGTTAACCGTCTATTTGGTATTGAAGTAAAAGAAAGGGCCAAAGGCGAAGTTGATGTTTGGCATGAAGATGTTCGTTTCTTTGATATTTTCGCCCAAGATGGCCAATATCGCGGCAGCTTCTATTTAGATTTATACGCACGCGAGAAGAAGCGTGGCGGCGCTTGGATGGACGATTGTCGTGGTCGTATTAAATGGTCTCAAGAGCAACTGCAAACCCCAATTGCTTACCTGACTTGTAACTTTAACCAACCAGTAGGCGATAACCCTGCGTTATTCACCCATGATGAAGTGATCACCCTATTCCACGAATTTGGTCATGGTATTCACCACATGTTAACTCAGGTTGAAGAAGCGGCGGTAGCCGGTATTAATGGTGTTGCATGGGATGCGGTAGAGTTACCAAGTCAATTCTTAGAAAACTGGTGCTGGGAAGAAGAAGCCCTAGCTTTCATTTCTGGTCATTTTGAAACTGGTGAACCTCTACCAAAAGATATGTTAGATAAAATGCTTGCTGCGAAAAACTTCCAGTCGGCAATGATGATGGTAAGACAGTTAGAATTCAGCCTGTTTGATTTTAGGATCCATGCGGAATATAGCTCGGAAACGGGTGCTAATATCCAACAAGTTTTAGATCAAGTTCGCGCACAAGTAGCTGTGGTTAAACCGCCTAAAACAAACCGTTTCCAACATAGCTTTGGTCACATTTTTGCTGGTGGTTATGCAGCTGGATACTACAGCTATAAATGGGCTGAAGTACTTTCTGCAGATGCGTTCTCTAAGTTTGAACAGGAAGGTATTTTTAACCCAGAAACGGGTAAATCTTTCTTAAACTGCATTCTAGAACGAGGTGGCAGCGCAGAGCCAATGGAGCTGTTTAAGTCATTCATGGGACGAGAGCCTGAGATTGATGCATTGTTACGTCATAGCGGCATTGCGGCTTAACGGACTAGTAGTTTTATGTCCGAAATCAAAAATCTAGAGCCATTTAGCCAGATATTAGCTCGTGCGGCAGAGCGTAAAGGCTCTGTCGATTATGTACTGGATATTGCAGGCGGCAGTTTGCCGTCTGAAATGTTAGCTAAGATCCCAAATGACCGTTGGTTAGCGGCTTTTACCAAGCAAGTTTTTCAAAGCGGGTTCGTTTGGCGCGTTGTGGAAGACAAATGGTCTGGTTTTGAAGAAGTATTTTTTCAGTTCGACATTGAAAAGATGTTGATGATGCCAGACGAGATGTGGGAAGCGAAGTGTAAAGACGAGCGCATTATTCGCAATGGCAAAAAAGTCATGACGATAAAAAATAACGCGCAAATGATTTATGAACTTTCTGCGGAACACGGCTCTATTGGCCAGTGGATCGCAAATTGGCCGAAAGACAATATCATTGAATTATGGGCGTTCTTGAAAAAGCATGGTGACAGGCTTGGTGGCAACACTGGTCCTTACGCACTGCGCAGAATGGGTGTCGATACCTTTATTATCAGCCAAGATAATGAGGCCTACTTCAGAGCTTATAAGCTTATTGAAGGCGGCATTAACTCAAAGAAAAATCACAAGATCATTCAACAATGCTTCAACCAATGGCAACAAGAAACTCAACTTGACTATACAACTTTAAGTCGCGTGCTTTCTTACTCTGTTGGTGACAATTTTGTTGGTATCGAAGCCTAGTATGGATAACAAAATGATCTTTACCAATTGGCGAGAAGCTCCGTTAGAACTGGTTGAATTAGCGGAGTCTTTTGCTTGGCAAATGAGTAAGCATACACCTGACCAAGGTGAGCTTTACTTGAGCTTTGAACAAGACAGGCTATTTTTAACTCGTGACGGCAAAACTAAAATATTTGTCGATTTTGCTGAAGGAGCCAATGCCCATAGGCAAAAATTTGGTGGTGGAAAAAACCAAGCTATTGCGAAAGCGGTTGGCTTGAACAAAGGCGTTACGCCTAGCGTAATGGATGCTACAGCAGGAATGGGTAAAGATGCGTTTGTATTGGCAAGTTTAGGCTGTACGGTCACTTTAGTGGAACGTCAGAAGCCTATTTACGCCTTATTAGTTGATGGTTTTCGTCGAGCTAAAGAAAGTGAGCATTTGCCTTGGTTTGATGAACGCATGACCTTGTTACACAATTCAAGTCAACAAGCGATGGAAAATGCGATAAAACAGCAACAAGAGTTTGATGTCGTTTACCTTGATCCTATGTTTCCACATCGCGAAAAGTCGGCAGCGGTGAAAAAAGACATGGCTTTGTTTCAGACTTTCGTTGGCACGGATGATGATGCGGATGAGTTATTGCCATTAGCACAGCAAATTGCGACTAAACGTGTGGTGGTAAAACGCCCTGATTACGCACCTTTTTTGCATAAGCAAACGCCAAGTACACAAATTAAGACCAAGAAGAACCGTTTTGACGTATACGTAAAAGCAGCAATGAAATAATTTCAATTTCGGTTAGACAGATTTAAATAAATATAAAGAGAATAAAATGATTGAACAAAACGATAAGTTACCAAGTGTAGAACTGCAGTACTTCAATAAAGAAGGTGAAATGGTTACAGCGACAACAGAAGACCTATTTGCAGGCAAAAAAGTTGTGTTATTTGCTGTACCAGGTGCGTTCACTCCAACCTGTTCACAAGCGCACTTACCAGGCTATGTTGCGCTAGCTGACAAAATTAAAGCAAAAGGTGTGGATAGCATTATCTGTTTATCAGTAAATGATGCTTTTGTAATGAAAGCTTGGGGCGATGCAAGTAATGCTGAAGAAGTGATCATGTTAGCTGACGGCGGTGCTGATTTTACTAAAGCGATTGGTTTAGAGTTTGAAACTGGTATTTTCGGTGGCGTTCGTTCTTTACGTTATGCAATGATTGTTGAAGACGGTGTAGTAACAACTTTAAATGTTGAGCAACCAAAAGAATTTAAAGTATCTGATGCAGAAACTGTATTAGCAGCTCTTTAAGGTAGATAGATTAATGGGCGAGGCTTAACACCTTGCCCATTTTTTGTTTAACGCTTAGTGTTCTTAATATCTTAACTAAGCAGCTTGCTTAGCTTTACGTTGGCGTCTTGCCGTTCTGTACGATGCAAGACTGAATAATACTAATGCTGACCAAATAAAGATAAACGTAACCCAGCGGTCTTGCCCCACTTCTTCATCGTAATAAAGCACACCCATTAAAAACATAATACTTGGGCCTATGTATTGGAAAAATCCAAGTGTTGAATATGCAAGTCTTCTTGAAGCTGCGACAAAACACAATAAAGGCGCGGTGGTTACTACACCAGCCATGACGATTATGAAGTTGGTCATAAAGTCATTGGTTAGCATATTGCTTTCTGGGCTCGAAGCGAATAAACACCAATAAACCACACCAGGCATCAGCATAATAAAAGATTCAATGGTTAAGCCAGAAATTGAATCAATAGAAACGGTTTTTCGGATCAAACCATAAACGGAAAAAGAAGCTGCTAATGCAACGGCAATAACAGGGAAGGAGCCAAAGGTGACTAGCTGAATGAGTATCCCAGCAACAGCCAATGCCACAGCAACGTACTGTAGTTTAGACAAGCGCTCACCTAAAAACAACATGCCTAGAGCAACATTGAGCAGTGGGTTAATGTAATAGCCTAAACTCGCTTCTAGGATATGGTCGTTATTCACCGCCCAAATAAATACCCACCAGTTAAAAGCCAAAAAGGATGAAGAAGCAACTAGGATTAACATCGCCTTTTTGTCGAAAATTAATTCTTTAATCTTGCTCCAGTTTTTACTCGCGGTAATGATCACTGCCAGTAAAGCTGATGACCAAACAATGCGATACATCATGATCTCAACAGAAGGAACATGTGCTAGCAACTTAAAATATGCAGGTGCAAGGCCCCACATGACAAACGCGCAGATGGCAAGTAACGCGCCTTGTTTATTGGTTTGGTTCATGGATTTATTCAGGTATGGGATAAAAGCTAATTTTAACTGATCATATTGGCCTTAGGCTATCAGTTTTTACTGCCATCTAGCTTAGGCTTTGGTACACTGCAGCAGCGCAATTATCACCTAAAGAATAACCTTGAGTTTTACTACCCCACAGCAAGTATTAGATTCAGTTTTTGGCTACAGCGAGTTCCGAGAAGGTCAGGAACAGGTTATTAATGCCTGTTTACAAGGTCAAGACACCTTAGTACTAATGCCGACAGGCGCTGGTAAAAGCTTATGTTATCAAGTGCCCGCTTTATTACTTGAGCAAGTTACCATTGTTGTCACCCCTTTACTTTCTCTGATGAAAGACCAAGTAGATCAACTTCAAGCAATGGGGATTGCGGCGGCCTACGTTAACAGTCAACAGACTCGTGAAGAGCAAACTCAGGTATTAAATCAGTTGCAGCATGGTGAGATTAAGATCTTATATGTATCGCCTGAACGTCTATTGCAGTACCACTTTATGGAGCATATGCGTCATTGTGGAATTGGTTTGTTTGCGATTGATGAAGCTCATTGTTTATCTCACTGGGGCCATGACTTTAGACAAGATTATTTACGTCTAAATTGCTTAAAACAGCAATTCCCAACCGTTCCTATTATGGCGCTGACAGCAACGGCAGATAAAGCGACTCGTTTTGATATTGCCCATCAATTGCAGTTACAAGAGCCGCTAATTTACGTTGGCAGTTTTGATCGTCCAAATTTACGTTACACCATAGAAGAGAAGTTTAAGCCACTAAACCAGCTACAGGACTTCTTAAAAAACCAAGGTGACAATGCAGGCATTGTTTATTGCTCAAGCCGAGCTCGAGTGGATGACATAGCCGCTAAATTACAAGCTAAAGGCATAAGTGCCGCGGCATATCACGCGGGTTTAGAAACAGAGCACAGGATCAAAGTTCAAGACGAGTTTCAGCGTGATAACGTTCAAGTTGTGGTTGCTACCGTTGCTTTTGGTATGGGTATCAACAAGCCGAATATTCGTTTTGTTGTCCATTACGACTTGCCAAAAACAATAGAAAATTATTATCAGGAAACGGGCAGAGCTGGTCGTGATGGCTTGCCTGCAGAATGTGTTCTGTATTTTGATCCTGCCGATATTCCAAGAGTAAAAAGGCTGATCAGCGACAATCCTAATGAGGAAAGAGCAAAGGTCGAATTGCAAAGGTTTAATGCTATGGTGTCGTTGGCAGATGCACAGATTTGTCGACGTCAGGTATTACTGAGCTACTTTAATGAATACGAGAACCAAGCTTGTGGTAACTGCGATATTTGCTTAGACCCGCCAAAACGCTTTGATGGCACCCTTGTTGGCCAGCAAGCTATGTCTTGTATATACAGGTCAGGGCAACAATTTGGTGTTGGTCATGTGATTGACATTTTGCGAGGTAGCCAAAACTTACGGGTCAAAGACCACGGTCACGATAAGCTGTCTACTTATGGCTTAGGCAAAGATCACAATCACG
Source organism: Psychrosphaera sp. (assembly GCA_965200905.1). Taxonomy (GTDB): domain Bacteria; phylum Pseudomonadota; class Gammaproteobacteria; order Enterobacterales; family Alteromonadaceae; genus Psychrosphaera. The sequence continues at coordinate 190,661 of CBDAVN010000003.1, read as the reverse complement.
AATATTGGTTGAGTATATTCCGTCAACTCATTCATTTAGGTTTGGTGGAGCAAGATATTGCCCGTGCAAGTCGCTTGGCATTAACCGAAAAAGCCAGAGTGTATTTGAAAGGTGAAGAAGTATTGCAGCTAGCCGTGCCTAGGATTGGTAGAACTCACTTATATGAGCAGCCAATTAAAACTAACTACGATAAGCGTCTGTTTGCCCGTCTTAAGGGACTTCGCAGAGCGGTTGCGGAAGAACATGATGTGCCGCCGTTTGTGGTGTTCTCAGATGCGACATTGGCTGATATGGCAACGCGATTACCAAGCACACAAAGAGAAATGTTATCTGTTTCAGGTGTTGGTGAAACTAAGTTGCAAAGATATGGTGAAGCCTTCTTAAGAGTGATAAATCAGCACTTAGAAGAGGCCTAGTCACGGTTAGCAGCAATAAAAAAAGCCAAACGATTTGTTTGGCTTAGCTATACAAACTAGTTTTACAGGCAATAAAACAAAGTTTATTTTAAAGATGCATAATATGCAGCTAGGTTCGCCATATCCGCATCCGACAACGCCATAGCCATAGGCGCCATAACTGGATCTTTACGAGTACCTGATTTGAAATCTTTAAGTTGTTTTACTATATATTGTTCTTTCTGACCTGCTAAATTAGGATATGTTGGTATTGGGCTAATCCCATTGGCTCCGTGGCATGCTGCACAAGTAGCGGATTTAGCTTTACCTGCAGCAGCATCTGCTGCGTTAACATTCATTGAAAAAGCAGCAAATACTGCTAGTGCTGAAACTAATACTTTTTTCATGTTGTCTCCAAAAGTAAATTATTATTGATCTTAATATTTAATCGCTAGCGTAAATTATTTAACAGTAATTTCTTTAGTTTAGATCAAAAACAAAAACCTAAGTTAACAAATGACCGACTTATCTCACTTAACAAAACGATTTAATAACACTTATGTCAAACACTTACCTGAAGTGCTGACAGGTATAAAACCAACCCAATTTGCTCAGGCTAAATGGTTGGTAACCAGTTCTGAGGTAGCTGACTTATTGGAAATCGATAAGCAAACCTTGGAGTCTGAGTCTTTATTAAGCTGGCTTAGTGGCAACCTCGCTTTAGAAGGTGCACAACCAATAGCGCAAAAGTACACGGGGCATCAATTCGGTCACTACAATCCTGACTTGGGCGACGGTAGAGGTATCTTGTTAGGTGAACTAGAAACTCAATCTAGCCGCTGGGATATCCACGTTAAAGGAGCTGGTAAAACGCCTTACTCTAGATTTGGCGATGGCAGAGCAGTACTTAGAAGTTGTATTCGAGAGTTTCTTGCGTCAGAAGCTTTGCACCACTTAGGTATTCCAACGAGTCGAGCATTAGGCATATACACAACTTCAGAATCTGTGCAAAGAGAGACCATTGAACAGGGAGCTGTGTTGGCGAGAGTGGCAGAAAGCCACATTCGTTTCGGTCATTTTGAATATGCGTTTTATCAAAGTGACACTGACCTGCTTAAACGATTGGTTCACTACGTTTATGATCAGGTTTTGCCTCTCGATCACCAGAATAACCTAGCTGTTGAGGAAAAAGCGTACTTAGTGCTGCAATACGCGGTGACATCAACAGCAAGTATGATTGCCAAATGGCAAGCATTGGGCTTCTGTCATGGCGTAATGAACACCGACAATATGTCGATTTTAGGTATTACTTTTGACTTTGGCCCTTATGGTTTCTTAGATGAATACAATCCTGGCCATATTTGTAATCATTCTGATCACTCTGGTCGTTATGCTTACGACGAGCAGCCTAGTATTGGCTTGTGGGATTTAAACGTCCTTGCTCATGCCCTATCACCACTGATTGAAAGACAAGACCTTGAAGTGCTACTGAAAAAGTACGAACCAACCTTATTGGCGGAGTATTCTCAGCTGATGCGCAGTAAGCTAGGTTTAGCAACTAAACGTCAGGATGACAGGCTGTTGTTGTCGGAATTACTTGCTTTAATGCAAATGGATAAGTCGGACTACACTAATACATGGCGATTGTTATCAAATTTCCAGTTAGATGAACCAGACAGCCGTTTTGTTGATCATTTTATCAATAGAGAAATGGCGACGAACTGGTTGGCTAAGTACAAGAAAAGAGCTGTGCTTGACGATAACAATAACGCTGAACGACAAGCTTTGATGTTGAGCTCAAACCCGAAATACATTCTTCGTAATTATTTGGCACAAGAAGCAATTGAAGCTGCTGAACAAGGCGATGTTAGCAAAGTTGAAACTTTGTTCGAGGTACTGAAAAAGCCATATGAAGAACAACAGCAATTTCAGGATTATGCTAAGCCTCCGCCTGATTGGAGCAAAGGCTTGTCAATCTCTTGCAGTAGTTAGTTACTGCGGCAAGTGTTTCGCGATCTAGCAAATCTCTTTGCTAGATCGAACTTCTTATTATTAGCCTAAGGTTTTTAACGACTGTAGGATTTCAGCACTAAGCAATGAGTTGATAGCTTCTGCTGTTTCTTTACCTAAGTCGGTTAAGTGCATTAAACCAGCTTCATCCACTTCAACGTAGTTTTGCTCACGTAAACAGCTGACAAAACTAGAGATAACTTTTTTGTCGAAGTATTCAGGTGCTTTAATATTGTGAAGCTTCAATAAACGCTTCGCTAGCTTCTCACAATCCGACTCTAATTCACCTCTGCTAACGCCATCAATTTGTTCTAAGCGGTTAAAGCCAAGGGCATATCTTTGCAATGTATCTTTCATTACTTTAGACAGTAACGTTAGTTGTGATTGCGCTTTAGGGTTATCTGAAACCGTGATCTTACCGCGATTGTTTACTACTAAATCTTGCTCAACAAAGAAAGCAACAAGATCACGAGCAAACTGCTCTGAGTCTTCTAGGTTGATGAACATTTCGTTTTTCAACAGCGGTAGCAAGTCTTCAATTTTAGCTTTAATTGCTTTGATTGATGTTGATTTAGCATGCAATATCTCGCCTGCAACGATAGCTGGTAAAGCGAATAAGTGGATGACGTTATTGCGGTAATAACTCATCAAAATTGCACTCTTTTCATTTAATTTAATGATAGTGCCGTACTCATCACTCTCCGCTTCTACTTTTTCTAGTGTGATGGCTTCGTCGATGATCTCATCCGCAGTTTGCGTTGTTGCTTTAACATTATCGGCATACGGCACTTGCTTGTGCATTTGAGTGTATAAGCTGATTAAAGCCTGCATTTCGCTTCTTGGTAGAGCGTGGTTATCCGCTGCTAATAGCGACATCGCACTTAAGTTAACGGTATTTAAAACTGCAGCTTGGTTGATAGTAGTCATTACAGCGTTGGCTGTATGGTTCACTACAGGTGTTAACCAATTCGGCTTCACAACTTCTTCTATATCGATCAGGTCTCGCCACTCAGGCGCTTGTTCATTTAGCACTTCGTTAAGGTTGATCGGATCACCGAAGTTGACATCGCCATGACCGTAGTTTTTCAAGTTACGAATGGCTTTGAAAATACCGAATACTGACTCAGACTCTTTACTCTTACCTTTTAACTCTTTCAGGTAGGTGTTTACTTCCATTACGTGTTCGTAGCCAATGTAAACAGGCACAAGCGTAATAGGTCTATCAACGCCTCTTAGCATAGATTGCACAGTCATTGCGATCATGCCTGTTTTTGGCTGCAATAAACGACCTGTACGAGAGCGACCCCCTTCGGTGTAATACTTTACTGGATAACCCTTAATGAAAAGCTGGCTTAAATATTCACGGAATACAGCGGAATACAGCTTGTTGCCTTTAAAGCTACGGCGGATGAAAAACGCCCCAGCCTTGCGGAAAATTGGGCCTGCAGGCCAGAAATTAAGGTTGATGCCTGCAGCAATGTGTGGCGGGACCAAACCTTCTCTATGAATAACATACGTCAGTAGCAAGTAGTCCATGTGGCTGCGGTGACAAGGTACATAAACAATTTCGTGACCTTTTTGCGCTAGCTCGCGAAGTTTATCTGCGTTATGAACGCGAATACCTTTGTAAATCTTGTTCCAAAGCCAAGTTAATACACGTTCAGCAAAACGAATGTAAGTTTCATTGTAATCACCTGCAATCTCATCAAGCAGCTTCATAGCGTTTTGTTTCGCTTGCTCTTGGCTGATGTTTTTACTCTTCATTTCATCTTGCAGCGCTTTTTTCAAAGCTGGGCTGGCAAGCAAACTGTTAAACATAGCTTGGCGATTTTGAATTTTTGGACCGGTAGCAACAATGCGTTGACGCTCGAAGTGGATCCTAGCAATACGCAGTAACTTGTGCGCAGCTGCGTCAGAAGTCCCGTGCTTTTGTGCAACTTCCATTAAAGAAACCGGTTTTGAAATACGGATAAAGTTATGGCGACCAGAAAATAACACGATGAAAAATTTGCGGATCCAGCTCGCTTGTAAGTTTTCTGCGATCAGGTCTTTAAGACCAATCTCATTCGATTTGCCTGCTTCGTTTTTCTCAATACCTGGCGCCCTGCCCCAGCAGATCATGACAGGAACAAACTGAACATCTTGCTGACTGCGTTGAACTTGCGCCAGTAGTTTAGTGCCTGCCTTTATCGCTTCAGCTTGATGCTTTTTATCTGAGCTTAATAGATTCTTTTGCGTTTTTACTCCCAAAGTACGAGCAAAGGTTGAATAACCCACTTTGAGCTTAGTAAATGGTGAAGGTAACCCTTGTCTTTTGGTTGCTTGGTGAAGGGCCATTTGATCAGAGAACGAGTCAGTGATCATGACGTAACTAACAGGTTTGTTTGGATCGATATTTAAATCGCCATCAGAGACCACGTTGGTTTTAATGAATGGGCGTGTTAGCCAATAAAATAAATAAGAGAAAATAGACATAAAAACTCGCTTTAACCCATCTCAGATATAAAACCCTGATTTTAACAAGAGTTTGGCCAAATTGTTATAACACAAACTAAAATTTGCAGTTTTTAAATTGCTGTATATACTGACAGTAATTCAACTGTATGGAAAAACAGATAATGCGCCCTTTAACCGAACGACAGTCTCAAATTTTAGATCTGATAAAACAAAGCATCGTGACCACAGGCATGCCACCAACAAGAGCCGAAATTGCTGCTCGTTTAGGCTTTCGCTCTGCAAATGCGGCGGAAGATCATTTAAAAGCACTGGCAAAAAAAGGGCATATTGAAATTTTACCAGGCACCTCTCGTGGTATTCGTTTAACCGAAGATATTGAAGAACCTGGTTCTGGCCTTCCCCTAGTAGGTAAAGTGGCGGCAGGCTCACCAATTTTAGCACTTGAGCATGTTGAGTCTCACATTAACGTTGACCCAACTATGTTTACACCAAACGCTGATTTTCTATTGCGTGTGGAAGGTGAAAGTATGAGAGATATTGGCATCATGGACGGAGACTTCTTAGCTGTGCATAAAACACAAACGGTTAGAGATGGCCAAGTTGTAGTTGCAAGAGTAGAAGAAGATGTAACCGTAAAGAGACTAGAGCGCAACGGTAGCGAAGTTATTTTGCACGCTGAAAATCAAGAGTTTTCGCCGATAAAAGTAGATTTAAACTATCAAGACTTTGCCATTGAAGGCTTGGCTGTTGGCGTGATCCGAAACTCTTCGCTGATGTAACAAGTCCCAACCTAGAGCCTGAGCAATCGTGCAAAGGGCTCTTTTCTTTGTTTTACTTTGATGGGGTAATGAAGTCTATACTTGCTGCCTGATTTTATGATCTCCTAAATATCCCAACAGTGCACTGACTACTTTTTTATTCAGACTCTTTCTGTAAAAAATATTCTTACCTATCGAGTATTACTCTGGTGCCCTTTATTAATAAACCATTCCAGAGCATCTGGTTAATTTAGTCTTTCCAATTTCTTGGCAAAGCGTAAAAATAGTTCAGTTTAAAATTTGCACAATGTTCAGTTAGCAACTAGCTTAATGGTGTTGAACTAAAAATTATCTAATTAAATCAACGAATAAAAATAATTAAAAAAAGCATCGATGGGGAAAGCGCTAGGGCTCAAGTAGACAACTGAGCCTGTGCAGTACGTAGTTTTGGGTTGTACAAAATTCCTCTAGATGACAAGTCGGGAGGTTTTTGTGACTGCTAAGCAAGCGTGCTGGCTGTTGCCAGCTGTTGTATTTGCCAACAATGCAGCGGCGGAGGATATGCGCCTTAATCTTACTAAAGGTGTTACAGATGTGAGTAATCAGGTTTACGACCTGCACATGATCATCTTTTATATCTGCTGTGTTATCGGAGTAATCGTATTTGGACTTATGTTTTGGTCCATTTTCCACCATAGAAAGTCGAAAGGTGTTAAACCTGCTAATTTTCATGAAAGTACTAAGGTAGAGATCCTATGGACCGCTATCCCTTTTGTGATCTTAATTGGTATGGCAATACCTGCGACGAAAACGCTGATTGCCATGGAAGACACCAGTGATGCTGATATTACCGTGCAAGTAACCGGCTCACAGTGGAAATGGCATTATAAATACTTCGATCATGATTTAGAGTTTTACAGTTTACTCGCCACACCGATGGACGAGATCAAAAACAAAATTGCCAAATCAGAAAATTATCTACTTGAAGTTGACCGACCGCTGGTTATTCCAACTGGCAAAAAAGTTCGATTCTTAATTACCTCTGACGATGTAATTCACTCTTGGTGGGTACCTGAATTCGCCGTTAAAAAAGATGCCAATCCTGGCTTTATTAATGAAGCTTGGACACGGGTTAATGAGCCAGGAGTTTACCGTGGTCAATGTGCAGAGCTATGTGGTAAAGACCATGGCTTTATGCCAGTTGTTGTGATCGCCAAAGAGCAAGCTGACTTTGATGCTTGGATAGCTCAAGAGGTAGAGCGAGCTAAGCTGGCGAAAGCGGAAGAACAGAAGCTGCTAGCAATGAACATGTCGATGGAAGAATTGATGAGTGTTGGTGAAAAAGCCTATTTAGCTAATTGCGCTGCCTGCCATCAGCCTCAAGGACAAGGTATTCCAGGTGTTTTTCCAGCTCTTAAAGGCAGTCCAATGGCACTAAATGATTTAGCCGGACATATTGATATTGTTGTTAATGGCAAGCCTGGAACTGCAATGCAGGCCTATGGCAAACAGCTAGGCCTAAAAGACTTAGCCGCGATTATCACTTATGAGCGTAATGCTTGGGGTAATAATACCGGTGATGTTGTGCAGGCTGCTGCGGTTAACGAATATTTGACTGGTAATTAGGAGGCGGCATGAGTACTTCAGACACAATTGCAGATCATCACGATGATCACCATGGCGCACCTAAAGGCATTATGCGCTGGGTTTTAACAACCAATCACAAAGATATAGGTTCTATGTACCTATTGTTTTCATTACTGATGTTTTTCATCGGTGGTGGTATGGCAATGGTCATTCGAGCTGAACTCTTTCAACCTGGACTGCAGATCGTAGAGCCAGACTTTTTCAACCAAATGACCACAGTACATGGTTTGATCATGGTATTCGGTGCCGTGATGCCAGCGTTCGTCGGACTTGCTAATTGGATGGTGCCATTGATGATCGGGGCGCCGGATATGGCCTTACCTCGAATGAATAACTGGAGCTTTTGGATTTTACCTTTTGCTTTCCTGATCTTACTTATGTCGTTGTTTATGGAAGGTGGTGGGCCTAACTTTGGTTGGACTTTCTATGCGCCATTATCAACAACTTACAGTAATGACAGTACGGCATTATTTGTTTTCTCCGTTCACATTATGGGTATTTCATCCATTATGGGGGCGATCAACGTCATTGTGACCATATTCAACTTACGGGCGCCAGGCATGACATTGATGAAAATGCCGCTGTTTGTTTGGACATGGTTGATCACAGCGTTTTTATTAATTGCTGTAATGCCAGTGTTAGCTGGTGCGGTAACTATGGTACTGACGGATAAGTACTTTGCTACGTCATTCTTTGATGCTGCAGGTGGTGGTGACCCAGTGTTGTTTCAGCATATCTTCTGGTTCTTCGGTCACCCTGAAGTGTACATAATGATCTTACCGGCATTCGGTATCATTTCTCACATTGTACCGACATTCAGCCGTAAGAAACTGTTTGGCTACTCTTCAATGGTCTATGCGACTGCATCTATCGCGTTACTGTCCTTTATCGTGTGGGCTCACCATATGTTTACAACGGGTATGCCGGTATTCGCTGAGTTGTTTTTCATGTATTGCACCATGCTCATCTCAGTACCTACTGGGGTAAAAGTGTTTAACTGGGTAGCAACGATGTGGCGAGGGGCATTAACCTTTGAAGTACCCATGATGTTTGCCATTGCCTTTATCGTACTGTTTACCATAGGTGGCTTCTCGGGACTGATGCTGGCAATCACCCCAGTCGACTTCCAATACCATGACACCTATTTTGTTGTTGCTCATTTCCATTATGTGCTGGTAACAGGAGCCGTATTCTCAATCATGGCTGGTGCCTATTATTGGCTGCCAAAATGGACTGGCAATATGTTTGATGAAGGGTTAGCAAAACTGCATTTTTGGTTATCACTAATTTCCGTAAACGTCCTGTTTTTCCCTATGCACTTTGTCGGCTTAGCAGGGATGCCAAGACGTATTCCTGATTATGCGACTCAGTTTGCAGACTTCAACGCGATCATCAGTATTGGCGGTTTTGCCTTTGGTCTATCGCAATTGCTGTTTGTTGCAGTGGTTTACAAATGTATCAAAGGTGGCGAAAAAGCAACTGACCAGGTTTGGGAAGGGGCAGAAGGCCTAGAGTGGGAGATCCCATCTCCAGCGCCATATCACACGTTTGAAACACCGCCTAAAATTAAATAAGGCGGTGCAACATGGAAAAGCAACATATAGGTTTAGTTCGACGTCTAGTCATCACTGTGTTTGCTATGTTCGGTTTTGGTTTTGCCTTGGTGCCACTTTACGACGTATTTTGTGAAGTAACAGGGATCAACGGTAAAACCAGTGACCAAGCTGCAGTGACATCAAACTATGTTGACGAAAGTCGGCTGGTGACAGTTGAATTTATTGCCCGTACTCAAGGCCAATTACCTTGGCGATTTGAGCCTGTGGTTAAACGCATGAAAGTGCACCCAGGGCAAATGCATCAAGTTGATTTTGAAGTTGCCAATTTGTCTGGCGAAAACATGGTGGTGCAAGCTGTACCTTCGGTTTCTCCCGGCATGGCCGCAACGTACTTCAATAAAATAGAGTGTTTCTGCTTTAACCAACAGCCACTTATTCAAGGTCAAGTTGCTGCTCTAGGTTTGCAGTTCTACATAGACAAAGAACTGCCAGAGCAATACTCAACAGTGACCTTGTCGTACACCTTGTTTGATATAGGTGACAGCTTGGCGGACAACGAATTCGATAAGCTATTTGCAATGAATAACAACAATGCTCAGAAAGAGGGCAAGTTATGAACAATGAATATCAAAAATATTATGTGCCTGCCCAAAGCCCATGGCCAATTGTCGGGGCTGTTGGCTTATTTTTTATCGCGTTTGGCGCGGGTAATTACGTCATTGACGTAAAAAATGAAACTTCCGGCTTTGGTGGTTACTTACTTTTACTTGGGGTCGCGATCATCATCTATATGTTGGTCGGCTGGTTTAAAAACGTCATCGACGAATCAATGAGTGGCATGTACAGCGCGCAAATGGATCGCTCATTCCGCCAAGGTATGAGTTGGTTTATTTTCTCTGAAGTGATGTTTTTTGCTGCTTTCTTTGGCGCATTGTTTTATGCCCGAATGATAGCGGTGCCTTGGCTTGGCGGCGCGAGTAATAACGCCATGACCCATGAAGTGTTATGGCCAACATTCGAAGCTATCTGGCCGCTTACGACAACTCCAAGTGGTCAAGTCACTGAAGCCATGGGCTGGAATGGTTTGCCTCTAATCAATACCCTTATTCTGCTTACGTCATCGGTCACCTGTCACTTTGCTCACGTTGGTTTAGAGCAAGACAAACGAGGCCAACTAAAAGTCATGCTAGGTATCACAGTATTGCTAGGTATGGTGTTTTTGGCGTTGCAGGTTGAAGAATATGTTTATGCATATCAAGAAATGGGCTTAATGCTATCCAGTGGTATTTATGGCAATACCTTCTTCTTACTCACCGGTTTCCATGGTTTACACGTCACTCTAGGCACGATCATGCTGCTGATCATGTTCTTACGTATCGTTATCAAAGATCACTTTACTCCAGAAAATCATTTTGGCTTCCAAGCGACAAGTTGGTACTGGCATTTTGTTGATGTGGTGTGGGTGTTCTTATTTATCTTTGTTTACATACTGTAAGCAAAATAGAGATTAATAAGGTCTGGGATTAGGTTGTACCCAGCCCATCACTAAACTGAGTAAGAGCAATAGAATTAATGCCACAGAAAAGAGTAAGCGGCGACCAATAAAGGTCGACATAGTTTTTTCAGAAGATGGCGGCTTAAGCATAATGGTCATGGCTTTAGCTAAGTTAAAAATAATTAAAAACAACAGACCAAGTAGTAACAGTTTAATTGCAATATTCATAATCAAGCGGCTTTTCTTTTCAGCCTAGTAGTGCAGAGGGTAATTGCAACTATGAAATTTAACTTTTGGCCATTCTTAGTGGCGTTAGTAGCAACATTAATTTTACTAAGATTGGGGTTTTGGCAGCTAGAAAGAGCTGAACAAAAACAACAAGCGCTGTTGTTATTGGAACAGCAAGGTGAGGTTGCGGTAGAGCAATGGGTAACCACACCAAATAAGGTCGACCTGCATAGCCAAAGAGTGGTGTTGAGAGGAACTATTGAGCCACAACAAGTCTGGTTGCTGGATAATAAAATTCACCAAGGACAAGTTGGGTACAGTGTAATAACCGAGTTTCGCCTTAAAGGATTGCAACAAAAGGTGTTAGTTGATTGGGGTTGGGTAAAAGCGCCACAAGCTCGAGATTTATTACCAAGTATCGTGTTACCTGAGAATGAATTGCAGCTGACAGGGCTAGTTAAAGCACAGGGTTTTAAGCAAATCGTGCTTAAGCAAACTTCCGAGTCGGGTTGGCCAAGAAGAATTCAAGCAATGCAAGAGCTTGATATTCAAGATGGTGTTATTTACGCAGATTCAGATTTGGTCACTGGTTTAGTACAGACATACAAACCAGTAGTCATGCCACCTGAAAAGCACATGGGCTATGCCTTGCAATGGTTCTTACTCGCTATCGCTTGTGTGGTTGTATTTATATTGGCAAGTCGTAAAAAGGAGACTAATAATGAAAACTAAACCTTTTTTCATGCTTTTTGTCGGTATGGCGTTAGTGCCTTTAGCGTTAGCCTACGCAGTACTCAAGTTTGGTTGGTACACGCCAGGTGCAACCGCCAAAGGCGAGTTTGTGCAAAAAGAAATTCAACTGGATATCTCGTCGAGGCCGGAATTTAAAGCAGGCATGTGGCGTCTTGTTGTCCAGCCAAGCAGTAGCTGTATCGATGATTGCAAAGAGCTGTTATATGGCATTAATCAAACTTACATCGCATTAGGTAAGCTGCAAAAACGAGTCGAAGCCAGTGTTTTTAGCGAAGAGTTTGATTTATCAGCTTATCCCAAATTAGTTGCGACTAGCTATCAAGAACAATCCCTGTCTTCTTCCCACCTTTATTTAGTCGACCCGTTTGGCAAGGTGATCCTGCAATATCCTGTAAATAGCGATAGAGAACAAACCATTGCCAGCAGTAAAGCGGTACTTGCCGATATTAAGAAACTGCTTAAATACTCTCGAGTTGGCTAGTGAAAAGATGATTGAGGAGTTGTTATGAGTATGATCTTACGTTTAAACCTTGCTGCCATTTTACTCGCTGCAGTTGTGGTAATTTTAGGCGCTTACACTAGGCTAACTGATGCTGGTTTAGGTTGCCCTGATTGGCCTGGGTGTTATGGCTTTTTAACGGTGCCTGACCAAGCCCATGAAGTACAAAAAGCAGAAGCCGCCTTTCCTGAAAGGCCAGTGGAAACACAAAAAGCTTGGAATGAAATGATCCATCGATATTTTGCCGGCAGTTTAGGTTTGCTAATTGGCGTGATCTGGCTACTGAGTTTAAAAATAAAACAATATCGCCCAATGACCACCGCGTTGTTGATACTCGTTTGCTTTCAAGCTGCACTTGGTATGTGGACAGTAACCATGAACTTGGCTCCAGTGGTCGTTATGGGTCACTTAATGGGTGGGTTTGCGACATTTTGCATGTTAGTTGTGTTGGCGCTGACGATTAGAAGGCAAGAAGGTCAGTGGCAAGACTCCGCCGAAGTCAATAGCGCAGAACGTTCACATTCTCTGCTGGCAAGCAAAGTGGTGTTATTGATACTTGTGGCTCAAATTGCTTTAGGAGGCTGGACCGCGGCTAACTATGCCGCAGTGGTTTGTACTGAACTGCCAGTATGTGAAGGCCAATGGCAAAGTAAATTTGACTTTAAACAAGCATTTTCAGTACCGACTGGCTATGCCACTTATGAGTATGGGGTATTTCCATATGAAGCTCGAATGACGATTCATATCATGCACCGTGCTGGCGCGGTATTAACCCTTTTCGCCGTGTTTTGGTTGGCATGGTTGTTATTTAAATCGAGCAATCTGCAACTTAGAAAATTCAGCTATGCGTTAACAGCAATAGTGTTATCCCAATTTATTCTAGGCATTAGCAATGTGGTTTTTCAGTTACCCCTAGCGGTGGCAGTAGCTCATAACTTTGTCGCACTTTGCCTATTAGCTTGTTTGCTCAGCCTGATGTTCAAACTACGACAGTCCAAGCCTGCTCTGGCATTTAATTAAGGAGCCATTATGAATACAACAAAAGTGCTTCACTCAGTTACGTTTTCGCCGACACTACTTAATGATTTGTACCAGATCACTAAGCCAAAAGTGGTTGTTATGTTAGTGATCACGGCGATTGTTGGTATGGTTTTATCACAACCGACATTGCCTAGTCTTGGGCTAATGATATTGGCAAGTTTAGGCATTGGTTTACTCTCTGCGGCAGCTGCGGCCCTTAATCATGTGGTCGATCAAAATATCGATGCCAAGATGGCGAGAACTCATAATAGACCGTTAGCTCGAGGAAGTTTATCTAATCAAACAGCGGTTGCTTTCTCTATTTTCTTAGCTGTACTAGGGTTTGCTGTACTTTATGCTTGGGTAAACCCATTAACTGCTTGGTTGACGCTCGCAAGCTTGTTCGGTTACGCGGTGGTTTATACGCTTGTATTAAAGAGACTGACGCCACAAAATATTGTTATTGGCGGTTTAGCTGGAGCTATGCCTCCTCTTCTAGGCTGGACGGCAATGACAGGCGAATTGCACCCACATGCTTATTTTCTAGTGATGATTATTTTTACTTGGACGCCGCCGCACTTTTGGGCATTAGCTATTTTCCGAGAAAAGGATTATGCCAGAGCTAAGATCCCTATGTTACCTGTCACCCATGGTGTCGAATTTACTAAGCAAGCTGTGCTTTTATACACCATGTTATTATTTGTGGTTTGCTTGTTACCATATTTAGTTGGCATGACAGGTATGTTGTATTTGGTCAGCGCGGTTGTGCTAAATCTGATGTTTTTACGATACGCTTTTTTGTTGAAGATCAAACAACAGAAGAACTTTGCTTATGAAACTTTTAAATTTTCCATTTGGCATTTACTGTGGTTGTTTATAGCATTGTTGCTCGATCACTTTATTAAGCTTTGACCATATGAAATCACAAGAAAAACTCATTTACTTATTGGTTGCAGCGGTAGCCTTGTTTGTTGGCCAGTTGGTTTATCACTTAAAGTTTGCCGATACCGTTGCAGAAACTACGCAGGTTTATCAACCAGCTAGGCCATTGCAAGCGTTTAAGCTGGTCGACCAAGATCAACAAACCTTCACCAATGAACAGTTAAAAGGCAAATGGAGTTTAGCTTTTCTCGGTTATTTGTCTTGCCCTGATATATGCCCAATGACAATGGCAAAGCTTGCTAACTTGTTGCCGAAGTTAGAAGATGCATCAAATTTACCTGTACAGGTTTTGTTTGTATCCGTTGACCCTAAACGTGATACTGCAGACAAGCGCAAAGCTTATGTCGATTACTTCAACCCCAATATTGTTGGCCTTGGTGCAGAGCATAAGGACTTATTTCCATTTGTTCGTAACCTTGGCTTAATGTACTCAGTGCCAACGGCCGAAGAAGAAAATTATTTCGTTGATCACAGTGCCTCGGTGATATTAATCAATCCAGATGGTTTAATAGCTGCTATATTTAAGCCCAAAGTCGTTGTTGGTGAAGTACCTACAATCAATTCACAAGTGCTTTTGGCAGATTTTCAAACGCTAATTGAATAAATCCTGAGCAATTGACGATAAAGGCTTGTTATTGCGGTGGAAAATTAAGAATAAATAACTATTCTAAGTCCACATCTTATACAATAAGGGAAAATTGGGAGCACATATGAAACTAGCGAGTAAACTTCATATTAGCGAGGTCGAGGCACTGACTAAAGAATTGGCAGCTCTGTTAGACTCTTCGCAGCAAGTTTACATTGATGTTAGTGATGTTGCAGAAGTGGATACCGCTTCCATGCAAGCGCTCTGTTCCTTACAAAAATCTTTAGCAACGACTGGTAGCAGCATAAATTGGGTTGGCAGTAGTAAAGCATTCCGTGAAGCCGCCGATACCTTGGGTGTTGCCGAGTTTCTTGCGATAACCGAATAACAAAGAACTGGAAACAAAGAAGGACAAATAAATGAAGAAGATTTTAGCCGTTGATGACTCTGCATCTATGCGTCAAATGGTAAGTTTTACTCTGAAAAAAGCAGGGTTTGACGTTACTGAAGCAAAAGATGGTCAAGAGGCGTTAGATATTGCTAAGACGGCTCAATTCGACGTCATCATTTCTGATGTGAATATGCCGGTAATGGATGGTATTACATTAGTTAAGAACCTACGTGGCTTACCACAGTTTAAATTTACCCCTATTCTTATGCTAACGACTGAGTCTGGTACTGATAAGAAAACCGAAGGTAAAGCAGCGGGCGCAACAGGTTGGATTGTTAAACCTTTCAACCCAGAACAACTACTTACCGTGATCAGAAAAGTAGCTCGTTAATAAATAACAATTGATTGTGACTTAAGGACTTAGATATGAGTATAGATCTGTCCCAATTCTACGAAGTGTTCATTGATGAAAGCTTCGAAGGTTTGGAAGCAATGGAATCTGAATTGTTAAATTTAGAACCGGGAGATGTGGACAGTGAAATCATCAATACCATATTTAGAGCAGCACACTCAATTAAAGGCGGCAGTGGTACCTTTGGCTTTATGGCCATTGCCGATTTTACTCATGTATTAGAAACCTTATTAGATCAGATCCGCAATGGTGAGCGCGAGTTAGAAAGCTTGCATATAGACTTGCTGTTAAAGTCGGTCGACTGTTTGCGAGGTATGCTATCAGCAATTCAGAACGATGAGCCGCAAGAGTCAGAAGAAGCTGAAGATTTACGCAAACAATTCCAAGCAATTTTAGATGGCGAAACAGCCGATACATCAAGTGAACAAGTACCAGAGCCTGTTACGGAAACAGTGGTTGAAGATGAGTCCAGTTCAGAGCTGACTTTAACGATTTGGGAAATTCAATTTGCCCCAGAATCTCACCTATTTAGAACCGGTAATGAGCCTTTGTTCTTATTTGAAGATCTGCAAAGTTTGGGTGAAATTACCGTTCGTGCAGGGCTAGAAAACGTTCCAGATCTGACGCAGTTACAGGCTGAAGATAGTTACATGAACTGGACAGTAACTTTAGATGCTAATCAAGACGTCACTGAAGATAAGATCAAAGAAGTATTTGAATGGGTTGAAGACGACGCCAAAATAGAGATCAGCAAAAAAGCACAAATAGAAGATCTATCATTTTTAGATGCGCCTAGTGGACAAGAGCCAGAAGTTGAGACTCTGTCAGAAGAATCTGTTGCACAGCCAGAAGCTGAAGTCGTAGAAATCAAAGCTGAAGCTGCAAAGCCAGCCGCCAAAGCGAAGCCTAGAAAAGTAGAGAAAGCGCCAGCCAAATCAGATTCCGGCTCTATTCGTGTAGGTACGGATAAAATTGATTCGTTAATTAATATGGTTGGTGAGTTAGTTATCACTCAAGCTATGTTAAATGAGTTAGGTGAAGCGGAGGAGTTTGATCAAAGCAAACTTGCAGCTTTACAAGAAGGGCTTGCCCAGTTATCTCACAATACCCGAGATTTACAAGAAAGTGTCATGCGTATTCGTATGTTGCCTATCAGCTTTGTATTCTCACGTTTTCCGCGCTTAGTTCGTGACATTTCACAAAAACTAGAAAAGCAAGTTGAGCTGAAGCTCATTGGTGAGCAAACCGAGTTAGATAAAACCGTTATGGAAAAAATATCTGACCCTATGGTTCACTTGATCCGCAACTCGCTAGATCATGGTTTGGAAACCCCTGAAGAAAGACTTGCCGCAGGTAAAACTGAGTCGGGAACTGTCACGTTAAATGCCTATCATCAAGGCGGCAATATTGTCATCGAGATCATCGATGATGGCAGAGGTTTAAACACCGCGAAAATCAAAGAAAAAGCATTGGCTAATGGCCTTATTGAAGAGACCGACGAATTAACTGACGACGAAATTAATGAGCTGATCTTCCGCCCTGGCTTCTCTACGGCTGACGCAGTAAGTGACCTATCTGGTCGTGGCGTAGGCATGGATGTAGTAAAGCGTAACATCAATGAGTTAAATGGCACGGTAGAAGTTGCCTCAACACCAAATGTCGGTTCAACCTTTACTATCCGTTTGCCTTTAACTCTAGCCATTTTGGACGGTCAGTTAATCACAGTTGGCAGCAATGTTTACATTATTCCGTTAGTGTCTATTGTTGAGTCGTTACAAATCGATATCAGCAAGGTTAACTCAGTTGGCGGTGGTTTAGATGTGCTTAGATTGCGAGACGAATATATTCCTATCATGCGCCTGCATGAAATGTTTAACCACAATGACGCACAAACTCGATTAGAAGACGGACTATTGGTTGTGGTTGAAAGTGATAATGAAAAAGTCGGCTTGTTAGTTGACGAACTCATGGCACAACAACAATTCGTGATAAAGAGTTTAGAAGCGAACTATAAGAAAGTAGACGGTATTTCAGGGGCAACTATTTTAGGTGATGGCAGCGTTTCTCTAATTGTTGATATTTCAGGTTTGATTAAACTTGCTGGCCTGAAAAAAGCGGGTAAACAGGGACTAGACTTTAATAAACCTTTATCTGAGGCGGTATAGAGCGATGAGTTTAAGTGACCTGCAAGATATCAATATGTTAGACCAAGATAATGAACAAGCAGAGTTAGTACAATACTTAACTTTCATGATGGATAACGAAGAGTACGGCATAGAGATTTTATCTGTGCAAGAAATTCGTGGTTGGGAGCCAATGACGGTGATCCCAAACGCTCCTGATTATGTCAAAGGAGTTATCAACTTGCGCGGCACAGTTGTACCTGTAATCGACTTACGCCTGCGCTTCCAGTTACCAAAAGTCGAATATTCAGAAGTTACTGTCGTAGTGATAGTAAAAGTACTGATTGAAGGTAACGAAAAGATCATGGGCATCGTGGTCGATGCGGTGTCCGATGTGTACAGCCTGAACAAAGATGAAGCAGCACAAACGCCAGCAGTTGGCGATATGGCAAACAAAGAATTTATAGATGGATTGATTAATGTCGGCGACAAAATGGTTGTCTTACTCGATCTAGATAAAGTGTTAGATATTTAAAAGCGGAAATTAATTTAAAAGGTGGTGATTGGCATGGGATTGTTCAGTAACTTCTCCAAACCAACGATTTCAGAAAGTGACTTAGTGTTAAAAGCATTGGATAAGTCATTGGCCGTTATCGAATTTAAAACGGACGGCACAATTATTCGTGCTAATGATAACTTCTTATCTGCAATGGGCTACAACTTAGCTGAGATTGAGGGACACCATCATAGTATCTTTGTTGATAATGACTATGCCGTATCAACGGAATACAAAGAGTTTTGGTCTCGGCTAAAACACGGCGAGTTTTTCTCTGATGAATTCAAACGAATGACCAAAGCCGGTAAAGAGATCTGGATCCAAGCAACTTATAATCCGGTAAAAGATGAAAATGGCGACATCATCAAGGTGGTTAAGTTTGCTTCTGATATTACCGAACAAAAGTTAGCTACTTCTGACGCTGCTGGTCAGTTAAATGCAATTTCTAAATCTCAGGCGGTGATTGAGTTCAATATGGACGGTACTATTATCACTGCTAATGATAATTTCTGTAACGCTATGGGCTATGCTTTATCTGAGATCCAAGGTCAGCACCACCGTATGTTTGCTGACCCTCAGTACGCTGCATCGGCGGACTATCAGAATTTCTGGAATAACCTGAATGCTGGTAACTTTGATGCTGGTGAATACAAGCGCTTTGGTAAAGGCGGTAAAGAGATCTGGATCCAAGCGTCTTACAATCCAATCATGGATATGAATGGTAAACCGTTCAAAGTTGTGAAGTATGCAAGTGACATCACGGCACAAAAGCTAGCGGAAGAAAAAGCCAGAGATACGGCAAATTTATCGACTATTTTGACCGATTGCCAAGCCAATATCATGGTGGCGAATAATGATTTAGAGATCATTTTTGTAAACAAAGAAGTGCAAAAAATGTTATCTAACCGTGAAGGCCAGATCCAAACCGTATTGCCTAAATTCAGCGTAGACAATCTTATTGGTACTTGTGTTGATGACTTCCACAAAGATCCGTCGCATCAACGTGGCATGCTGCAAAATCTAACAACAGTATATAAAACTAAGCTAGAACTAGCTGGTTTAACATTCCAACTTATCGCTACGCCTTGGTACGGCACCGAAGGCCAGCGATTAGGTACCCTAGTTGAGTGGGAAGATGAGACTGATGAGTTAGCTAGATTAAAAGCTGAGCGTAAGTTGGCTGAGACTAATGCTCGAGTAAAACAGGCACTAGATAATGTTGCAACATGTACCATGGTTGCAGATGAAAAGAATGACATTATCTACATGAACGAGTCTGTTCATGCCATGCTTAAAATTGCTGAAAGCGACTTACGCAAAGATTTACCAAACTTCAATGCTGACGATGTATTGGGTAAAAACGTGGATATTTTCCATAAAAACCCTGCACACCAACAAATGCTGTTAGAGCGTTTATCTTCTACCTATAAAACAGAAATCGTAGTAGGCGGTCGTACGTTCTCATTAACTGCTAACCCTATTGTGAGTGAAGAAGGCAAACGTCTAGGTACTGTTGTTGAGTGGCTAGATAGAACCAATGAAGTTGCGATTGAAGTAGAAGTTGAAAGCATCATTGAATCAGCGTCTGCTGGTGACTTAAGTCAGCGTGTAGCATTAGACAATAAAGAAGGCTTCTTCAAGCAGCTATCTGGTGGCTTGAACCAGATTGTAAGTATTGCTGAAGGTGTTATTGGCGACACGGTAGAAATTCTAGATGCATTAGCGCATGGTGACTTAACTAAGCGTATTACAACGGATTACCAAGGTCTATTTGATAAGTTAAAACGCGATGCTAACACCACAGCTGAGAAGTTAACGGAAGTAATTGGTCGTATTGAAGATTCTGCTAACACAGTTGCTACTGGTGCAGAAGAAATTGCTCAAGGTAACGCGGACTTAAGTCAACGTACAGAAGAACAAGCTTCTAGCCTTGAAGAAACCGCTTCAAGTATGGAAGAGATGACATCGACGGTTCGTCAAAATGCAGATAATGCGAGAACAGCGAATACATTGGCGCAAGAAGCGGAATCAAAAGCCTCAGCTGGTGGCGACATTGTTAGCAAAGCAGTATCGAGCATGGCTGAAATCAATGATTCAAGTAAGAAGATTGCAGACATCATTGGCGTAATCGATGAAATTGCATTCCAAACTAACCTATTAGCACTTAATGCTGCGGTAGAGGCAGCGAGAGCTGGTGAGCAAGGTCGAGGCTTTGCGGTTGTAGCAGGCGAAGTTAGAAACTTGGCACAACGTTCTGCAGCAGCGGCAAAAGAAATCAAAGACTTGATCCGAGACTCGGTATCTAAAGTTGAAGATGGTACGTCTTTAGTTAACCAATCTGGTGACATGCTAAATGAAATCGTTGAAGCGGTACGTAAAGTAAATACCACTATTGCGGATATTAGCGTAGCGTCGGAAGAACAATCATCTGGTATTGAACAAGTTAACAAAGCCGTTTCTCAAATGGATGAAATGACTCAACAAAATGCAGCGTTAGTTGAAGAAGCGTCAGCTGCTGGTGAGTCTATGTCTGAGCAAGCTAGAGCGATGAAGCAATTGTTGAGCTTCTTCCGACTAGTCGAAGGTGGTCAGCCGCAATTGGCACAACCTCAGGTAGCACCTAGAGCGAGTTTACCGCCTAAGAGCTCAGCATCAAGTGCGAGTCGTAACGTTCCTACGATATCTGACGACGAAGAGTGGGAAGAGTTTTGATGTAAAACAAACAAGCAGGTTATAGTCTTATAACCTGCTTTCTATTTTCCCTGTTAACGATTATTTTCTTAACCACATCAACAAGTTGTTGATCAGTCTGTAGCAACTTAAAGTCCAACTTTCAGAGTAAATATATGTTTGAAAATAAAGAATTTTCCATGACCGATGCGGATTATCGCTTTATTAGTCAAACCGTATACGACGAGTGTGGCATTGTCTTGAGTGACCAAAAAAAAGATATGGTTTACTCCCGACTGGCTAGACGTATACGCGCCTTAAAGCTCAGTGATTTTGCCCACTACATTGCCTACTTAAAAAACAATAAAGAAGCCGAATTTGTTGAGTTTATTAACGCCATCACGACTAACCTGACTTCATTTTTCAGAGAACCTCACCACTTTGATTTCTTGAAAAACACCATAGTGCCAGAGATGCGAGACAATCATAGATTAGATAAACGTGTGCGTATTTGGTCTGCAGGTTGCTCTACAGGTATGGAGCCTTACACTATCGCTATGTCTACAGCGAATAGCTTTGCTAAGGACTGGGACTTTAAGATCTTAGCTACG
The DNA here is from genome assembly GCA_965200905.1 of Psychrosphaera sp. GTDB lineage: Bacteria > Pseudomonadota > Gammaproteobacteria > Enterobacterales > Alteromonadaceae > Psychrosphaera. Next base: position 169,552 of record CBDAVN010000003.1, on the reverse strand, counting down.
GATTTAGATACCAACGTGTTGGCAACGGCAAAATCGGGCATATACCAAGGCTCAAGTGTTACTGGTATCGATGATAAGCTATTGAAAACCCACTTTTTACATGATGCGCAGGGAGAGCGTTATAAAGTCAAAGACAAACTCAGACAAATGATCACTTTCAAGCAGCTCAATTTGCTTGAAGCTTGGCCAATGAAAGGCGAGTTTGATGTCATATTTTGCCGTAATGTGGTTATTTACTTTGACTTAGAAACGAAAAATAAACTGTTCAGTCGTTATGCCCAAATGTTAAGGCCAAATGGTTACTTAATTTTAGGTCACTCCGAAACCATGAGCCGCGACGTAACCGAGTTTAAGTCACTTGGCAGAACGATTTATCAGAAGGTGTAGGGATGCATGATATAGAATTTAAACCTGTGTTTCCGCAGTTTGAGCATATCAAACGCTACGTGGATAAACACCGCAAAATTGTAGTGGCAAAAATTCTCCCTGGTGAGTTTTACGTCACTAAACAAGATGAAGCAATATCGACTGTTTTAGGCTCTTGTATCTCTGCATGTATTTGGGATGAGAAAATGGCGATTGGCGGCATGAACCACTTTATGTTGCCAGTAAAAGGTGATAGTTTCGGCGCCCACGGTTGGCAAACGGACAACAGTTATACCTGTCGCTACGGCCTTTGGGCTATGGAATATCTGATCAATGAGATATTAAAAAACGGCGGCAGTCGAAACAATTTGAAAGTTAAACTTTTTGGCGGCGGTCAAGTAATAGCAACGATGACTTCCGATGTTGGTGAACGAAACATTCAATTTGCTCGAGAGTATGTTGAGAATGAAGGTTTACCAATTGTAAGCTCAGACGTAGGAGGCCCTTGGCCTAGAAAGGTATTGTTTTTCCCTGCTACAGGCAAAGCCTTAGTTAAGAAAATTCAGTCTACGCATAATGATACGATTCAACGTCGTGAAATTCAGTACCGTGACAGTCTTGAGCAAGAGCAACCGGTTAATGACAATACAGATATTGAACTGTTTTAGGTTAGGAAATGATTAAAGTTTTAGTGGTAGATGACTCAAAATTAGTGCAAGCCTTAGTGACAGAGATGATTAATGCTGCGCCAGATATGGAAGTAGTGGGTGATGCTGAAGACCCATTTGAAGCTAGAGAAAAGATTAAAGAATTAAACCCAGATGTCATCACGCTAGACGTAGAAATGCCAAAAATGGATGGCGTTACTTTTCTAAAAAATTTAATGCGTCTGCGCCCTATGCCTGTTGTCATGCTGTCGACTTTAACCGCAGAAGGTGCACCTGTAACGCTAGAAGCTTTAGAAGTAGGAGCGGTCGACTTCTTAGAAAAACCTCGTTTAAATGTCACCGCTGAATTACCTAAATATACAGAATTGTTACATGAAAAGATCCGTACAGCAGCGAAAGCCAAAGTTGCCAAGTATGATCCTAATGTAAAGAAACCAACAGAGCGTCAAGCGGCAATTGCGAGAAACTGGGATAACCTTAACTTTAAGCTTAACCAAATTATTGCGATTGGGGCATCAACTGGTGGTACCGAAGCGATCAAAGAAGTTGTCACTAAATTACCTAAACACTTCCCACCTGTAGTTATTACTCAGCATATTCCACCAGTATTTAGCACCACGTTTGCTAAGCGGCTAGATAACTCATCTGCTATGACGGTCTACGAGGCCGAAGATGGGCAAAAAGTAGAACACGGCTGCGTCTATTTGGCTCCAGGAGATGATCACTTAAAATTGGTTAAAAAAGGCTCCAACTTTTATTGCCAACTAGAAAAGTCTGAGCTTGTGAACCGCCATCGTCCCGCTGTTGATGTCATGTTTGACTCACTTTCCCCTGAATATGCGAAAAATACTATTGCAGTATTGCTAACGGGTATGGGAGCAGACGGTGCAGCGGGTTTAAAACGCTTTAGAGACAATGGTGCAATGACAATTGCTCAAAACGAAGACACTTGCGTTGTCTATGGTATGCCAAAGGCTGCGGTTGAAATGGGCGCGGCGGAAAAGATTTTACCGTTAGATAAGATTGCTCAAACGCTTATTCAATCGGTAGTAAAGAAGTAAAAACGACCTAGCAAGCTAGTTAGATCAACCTACAGTTGCTAGATCGCTAAGCGCTAGAGCATTTTGCTCTAGTTGTTAAGCGGTTCCAGCAACCTTAGCCCTGATTAATCCACAATTTAGACATCCAATAAAAGCGACCTCTGTGTTTAATGGATGGCGCGGTACAGTTATATTTCACCCTGCCCTTTGGTATCTCAGCGGACGCTGAAATGGCAAACTGGGTATCCGACAACCATTCAGGCTTTTGTGGCTTAGAAGTTCCAGTGATGAAGCACGCTAGCTGGCTCTTGTAGAAATCTTTTGAATTTAGCTCTACTACTAATTGTGGTTGTAAATTTTGTGGTTTGGTATCACGTGGGTTAATAGACTTAATGTCAAACGGCAGACTGTTGATCTTATTTTTAAGTGTTTTTGGGTTGGCGTAAATACCATTTGCTGGAAAGCGAGTTAATGCGGTTAAGTTCGATGTTTGGTCAATAGCACCAGAGTGCTGGGCAAAGCCGATGTAGCCTAGCTTTTCAAGCTCCAACTCCACTTGTTCGTTATATTCGCCATAAGGGAAAGCTAACATTTTATGGTTCTGGCCAAGCTGTTCTTTAATTTGTGCTTCAGCCTGTTCAATATTCGCCACAATCTGCTCTATTGTTAATCCATCTTGTACTAGGTTTTCGTGAGCCATAGTATGATTGGCGATGATCACACCGTCGTCGCTGAGCTCTTTTAGCTGCGCCCAGTCCATATACAATTTACTTGGCTTTACCATACTCGGATTTACGAATACGGTAAAAGGCATATTCTTTTGCTTTAACAGTGGGTAAGCATTGTCGTAAACATTGCGATAGCCATCATCAAAGGTGATAGCAACCCAACGATTCGATACTTCTTTGTTTTGCTTAATTGCATCTGTGATGGTGGTTAACGGTACTACCTCCAAACCTAGCTCTTCAATCAGTTCTAAGTGTTGTGTAAATTGCTCTGTAGTAACACTGGTTGATTTAGGCGTTTTTGCACTGACATGGTGATACAATAGCACGCTTGCGGCCTGAGTTTGGCCTACGACTAATAACAATAAAGCTAAAAAAACTGATCTCATGACACACCCTATTTTGAAAATTTGGTTTGGACAAACTGCAACCAGTCGTAAAATCTGGCTGCTTGCTTGGCCTATGATATTAGCAAACATTAGTGTGCCATTGTTAGGTTTTGTCGACACTGCAGTTATTGGCCATTTACCTGATGCTGGTTACCTAGCTGGCACAGCTCTGGGTAGTCTTATTGTCACCGTTTTGTTTTGGTTGTTAGGCTTTTTACGAATGTCGACGACAGGCCTTATTGCCCAAGCTAGTGCCAATCAACAACAGCAACAAAAAATAGTGTTGCAGGGGATAACCTGGGTATTGTTGTTATCCACGCTGATCCTATGTTTTCAGTCGCAATTATTTAATTTGGTATCGCAACTGGTTAAAAGTTCCGATATGGCTCTGGCCAAACAGTCTGCTCAAGAGTACTTTGATATCCGTATTTGGGTTGCCCCTTTTGCTTTAGCAAACTTAGTTTTTACAGGTTATTTGATTGGTTTAGGTAACACAAAACTAGTACTTCGTGCTGTGATCGCAGCGAATTTATTGAACTTGTTTGCTGATATTTTGTTTGTTCCAGTACTTGGTTGGCAAGTCAGTGGTGTCGCCTACGCTAGTGTCCTTGCTGAGTTACTGTTATTCATTATTTATGCTCGAGCTGTGTTTTCGCAGCTTGGTTTTCGTACTTTGTTGGCATGGCGGCCAACCAATATAGAAACGGCAATGCTTAAGCTTAATACTAGCTTGTTTGCTCGTTCCTTCCTGTTACAGCTTTGCCTCTCGTTTATGACCTTGTATGCAATTCGATTTGGCGATGTTGCAGTGGCGGCAAATGCCATTTTGATGCAGTTCTTTTTATTCATTTCATTTGCTATGGATGGGGTCGCGTTTGCCTTGGAGTCTATGGTGGGTAAAGCTTATGGTAAGCAGCAACAAGTGAGGTACAAGCACTATGTCAAAACGGGCATACTACTGTCTGTTGGACTGGCTCTGGCTTACAGTTTGGCGTACTTACTGTTGAATCAGCCAATCATCAGTTTGTTGAGCAGCGTTGAAGAAATACAGATCTTGCTGATGGACTACCAGTTATGGATTGTCCTATTCCCATTAGTGAGCTTTTTGAGTTTTATCATGGATGGCGTATTTGTTGGTTTAGCTTGGAGCAAAAGAATGCTCAGCTCTATGTTCGCCGCTGCGGCAGTTTTTTTTATTACCTTTGCACTGACGACTGAAATGGCAAACCAAGGTTTATGGCTTGCCTTCTGTTTATTCATGTTTACCAGAGGTTCAGTGCAACTTTGGCAATATAAAAACAGTATTTGGAAGACCAAATAGATTTTCGAGTTAATTAAATAGTCTAGTTTTTGCTAGGTAAATTAAATGCATCGTGACGATTTGATGATAAAGAAAATTGATCAGCGAGTACTTCAAGATCAGTACCTGTAGGTGTGTTTATGTGAGGTCTTAGAAGCTCAATAGCTTCAAGCTTATTTGAATCTAAGCTGATTGTATTTAAAGCGAGTAGAAACTCTTTGAACTCCATATTTTGTGAAAAGAGCCGACGAGACTTGCGAATAAATGCTATTTTTCCGGAGTCTAGTCCAGAGTACTGTAATTGTTGGTAGAAACTATCAAATGTAAGCTCTGTAACTATTGGTTCAAACGGTTTCCTTTCTTGAGTTTTAGTGGTTAGGCTATAAGGTTGTGTGTTCAGTAATGGCTGATTCTCCTTGAAGACCGTACTAATTTTAGAAGAGGTGTAAATATCCAGTTTGTTGTCTGTTGGCGAACGAGGAAATAACCAAGCTAGTACCGCGATAATTAAACCAGCTAACGTCAAAAATGTTGTAAATCTTTCAAACTTATTCATTTTAATAACCATAGATGTAATGAAGGCAAAGTTTTAAGTGTTTTGCTTGGCGTTTAGTTAGAGGCACTATGAAGCCCAACAGGGTAATATTTTTGTTGAATTTAATCAGCAAAAATGGTTGCTGAGTGCAGAATAGTTTAGATAGTCAGGTCACTGGCTAATAGAACTTGAAGCGACTTGATAGACACACCTGATCGACTCTAGTCCTTTTCTTCCCCTGCTTTCGGGCATTGGGCTAATAACGTAGGGTTGCCAACCGTGTTTATTTTATAGAGCTTCACGTCAAAGCCCCATAAGCGGTATACGTGTCGCAGCATTTCATCTACATTGCTCGATAATGGAATGTTTGCGTGTGGCGTATATTCTAATGTCAGTGACCGATCACCACTAACATCAACTTTAGAGATTTGAATGTTAGGCTCTAACTGACTCAAATTATATTGTGCTGCCAAGGCTTGGCGAATCGCTTGGTAACCTTGTTCGTTGTGAATGTCAGTAACTTCTAGCATTGGTTTTTCTTCGTGATCTTGCAGGTTAAAAAGCTTGAACTTACGAATAACTTTGGGTGATAAGTATTGGGCGATAAAACTCTCATCTTTAAAGTTTTCCATGGCGTAATGTAGAGTGTCTAACCAATTTTTACCTACAATATCTGGGAACCACTCGGCATCCTCTTCATCGGGCTGTTCGCACATACGACGTATGTCAGTAAACATAGCAAAACCAAGGGCGTATGGATTAATGCCAGAATAGTATGGGCTATTGTATGCAGGCTGTGCGACGACGTTAGTGTGACTTTGTAAGAACTCTAAGATTAGACTCTCGCTAACTTGCCCTTCATCAAAAAGGTGGTTGAGGATGGTGTAATGCCAAAAACTTGCCCAGCCTTCATTCATTACTTGCGTTTGTTTTTGCGGATAAAAGTATTGAGATACTTTGCGGACAATGCGCAATAACTCTCGTTGCCAAGGCTCTAATAAGGGGGCGTGTTTTTCAAAAAAGTAGAGCAAATTTTCTTGTGGTTCAGAAGGAAAGTTAGTTGTTTTCTCCTGTTCTATGCTAGACGTTTTAGGAACTGTGCGCCATAAATCATTAACCTGGCTTTGAAGATACTCTTCACGTTCTTTTTGTCGTTTTTGCTCTTCAAACATAGAGATCTTTTGCGGTCGTTTGTACCTGTCTACTCCCAAGTTCATAAGGGCATGGCAGGAGTCTAAAAACTCTTCCACATCTTCAACACCGTGTTTTTGCTCGCACTCTTCAATATAGTTGCGAGCAAAGATCAGGTAATCGATGATAGAACTGGCATCTGTCCAAGTTCTAAATAGGTAGTTGTTTTTAAAGAATGAGTTATGACCGTAACAAGCGTGTGCCATGACCAAAGCTTGCATAGTCATGGTATTTTCTTCCATCAGGTAAGAGATACATGGGTCAGAGTTGATAACAATTTCGTAGGCTAGTCCCATATAACCGCGTTTGTAGTTTTGCTCGGATTCTATGAACTTTTTGCCGAATGACCAGTGATGATAGTTAATTGGCATACCTACACTAGAATAAGCATCAAGCATTTGCTCTGAAGTAATGATTTCAATTTGATTGGGATAGGTATCCAATCGATAGTGCTTGGCAACACGTTCAATTTCAGCTTGATAGTCACCTAATAATTCAAAAGTCCATTCAGGACCGTCATCCAATGGCGTATCGGTTAATCGTTCAATAGGTTGATTGTTTAACACTTGTGTCATCCAAGGTACTCCTATTTACTGCTTTGTTTTTGGAAGAACTCACGGAATATAGGGTAGATATCGTTGACCTGACGAATATTCTTCATCGCGAAGTTGCCGAATTCTTCGTCAATACCTTGATACTCGTTCCAAAGCGACTGATGAGCTCTTTCCGTGATCTCTATGTATGCGTAATAACGACTATAGGTTAATAATCTTTGTCTTAGTAAGCGGCCACACCTTGGACTGTCATCTGCCCAGTTGTCGCCGTCAGACGCTTGCGCAGCATATATATTCCATTGGTTTGCCGGATATCTCTCTTTGACAATTTCGTCCATCAGCTCAAGCGCACTAGATACTATGGTGCCGCCGGTTTCTTTTGAATAAAAGAACTCGTGCTCATCAACTTCTTTCGCTTGAGTATGATGGCGGATATACACCACTTCAATTTTGTCGTAACTGCGGGTTAAAAATTGATACAACAAAATATAAAAGCGTTTTGCCATGTCTTTCGTGGCCTGATCCATCGAGCCTGACACGTCCATTAAGCAAAACATCACCGCATTTGAACTTGGGATCGGTCGTTTATCATAGTTGCGATATTTAAGATCGAAGCTATCAATAAAGGGCACCTTATCAATTTGTTTGGTTAGCTCATCAATTTGCAGCTGTAACTTGTTAATGTACTCTTCGTCTTGCTCTGCTAGGTTGGCTTCATCCAACAAGGCCAGAAGCTCTTTGCGCTTTCTTTTCTTCGACGCAGTCAATGCAATTCGGCGAGATTGTGCACCTTTTAATGAGCGCACTATATCTATATTGGTAGGCACACCATCGGTTTTGTACCCTGCCCTAAAGGTTTCAAAATCAGGCTCTTGCATGTTTTGCGTTTTTTGCAGATTAGGCAGCTCTAAATCGTCAAACAACAAGTTGAGGTATTCATCCATTGAGATAGAGAAGCTGAAGTCATCTTCACCTTCACCAGAATCACTAGCTTCACCTTGCCCTGAGCCTTGGCCACCACCTTCGGGACGTTTTATTTTGTCGCCTCGACTAAATTGGTCGTTACCAGGTAATACCCTGTCTCTATCTCCGCCTTTGCCTTGGTGAAAAATAGGCTCTTGGATATCACGTTTAGGTATAGTGATGTTTTCACTGGATTCTGTATCCGTGACACTGCGCTGGCTGATCGAATCAGCCACCGATTTTTTGATTTGCGACTTGTAACGGCGCAAAAAGCGTTGGCGGTTTACCGTACTTTTATTTTTGCCGTTAAGTCGTCGGTCTATAAAGTGGGCCATAGTACCTCACTCAAATCACTATTGTGATTTACGAACTCTTAAATACCACTCAGATAAGAGTCGGACTTGTTTTTGGGTATAACCCTTGTCTTCCATGCGCGCTACAAAGTCGTCGTGTTTCTTCTGATCGTCGGCATTTGCTTTGGCATTGAAAGAAATAACAGGTAACAGCTCTTCGGTGTTTGAGAACATTTTCTTCTCAATAACCGTGCGTAATTTTTCATAGCTGTTCCACGCTGGGTTTTTCCCTTCGTTGTTCGCTCTCGCCCTTAACACAAAGTTGACGATTTCGTTGCGGAAGTCTTTTGGGTTACTGATGCCAGCAGGCTTCTCAATTTTCTCCAACTCGTCGTTTAAAGCGGCTCTATCGAACATTTGTCCCGTTTCAGGGTCGCGATATTCTTGGTCTTGGATCCAGAAGTCAGCGTAAGTTACGTAGCGATCAAAAATATTCTGACCGTATTCTGAGTAAGACTCTAAATACGCGGTTTGAATTTCTTTACCAATGAATTCAACATATTGCGGGATCAAATAACCCTTCAAGAATTCCATATAGGTATCTTGCATTTCTTGAGGGAATTGCTCGCGCTCTATTTGTTGTTCCAGTACATAAAATAGGTGAACTGGGTTGGCAGCTACTTCTTGGTGATCAAAGTTAAAGACTCGAGATAAGATCTTAAAGGCAAAGCGGGTTGATAAACCGTTCATGCCTTCGTCTACACCAGCCATATCACGGTATTCTTGGTATGACTTAGCTTTTGGATCCGTGTCTTTCAAGCTTTCGCCATCGTACACACGCATTTTTGAATACAAGCTAGAATTTTCTACCGCTTTAATTCTCGATAAAACAGTAAACTGAGCCAAGATGTTCAGGGTGCTTGGCGCGCATGGCGCTTTGTATAGCTCACTGTTTTCTAGAAGTTTTTCATAAATGCGAACTTCTTCGGTAATGCGTAAACAATATGGCACTTTAACTATATACACCCTATCTAAAAACGCTTCGTTATTACGATTATTTCTGAAAGACTCCCACTCGGACTCGTTAGAGTGCGCGAGCAACATGCCATCAAATGGCAGAGCGGATAAGCCTTCAGTACCGTTATAATTACCTTCTTGGGTCGCTGTTAATAATGGATGCAGCACTTTGATTGGTGCCTTGAACATTTCCACGAACTCCATCAAGCCCTGATTGGCTCGACATAATGCACCTGAATAGCTATACGCATCAGGGTCATCTTGGGAATAGTCTTCAAGTTTTCGAATATCAACTTTGCCCACTAAAGATGAAATGTCTTGGTTGTTTTCATCGCCTGGTTCGGTTTTCGCGATACCGATTTGGTGTAAAACAGATGGATTACGTTTTACTACTTTAAATTTAGTGATATCACCACCGTATTCTTGCAAGCGCTTCGCTGCCCACGGCGACATAATGGTTTTTACATATCGCTTTGCGATGCCGTACTCTTGCTCCAAGATATCGCCATCTTCATTGACGTCAAATAGGGCAAAGGGGTGATCATTAACTGGTGAGTCTTTCAGGCAGTAAATAGGCTGTTTTTGCATTAGATACTTTAGTTGCTCAGCCAAAGAGGATTTACCGCCACCAACAGGGCCAAGAAGGTAAAGAATTTGTTTTTTCTCTTCTAAGCCTTGAGCAGAATGTTTAAGGTAAGACACAATTTGCTCGATTGAATCTTCCATCCCATAAAAATCTTTAAAGGCTGGATAGCGGGCAATGATCCGGTTGGAAAAAATACGACTTAATATTGGATCTTGAGATGTATCCACCATCTCTGGCTCACCAATTGCCATTAGCAGTCGCTCAGCAGCAGAAGCATACACAGATTTGTCTTCTTTACATAAGTTCAGAAACTCATCTATGGTAAATTCTTGTTCCTGTTCAGCTTCAAATCGTTGCTGGTAGTGCTCAAAAATACTCATAACGCCTCCCGATATACACTTATTCTAGAGTGCTAACTCTATGATCCGGCTTATATTCTTCTCTTTAAAGGTAGTTCAAAATCCACCAGAGCGATCAGTTTTACTAGAAGATTTTGTTCTAACTCTGTTAAAAGTTTGACCAGCATAAAAGGTGCCAGTTCAAAAAATAGACAGGAATAAGGTTGAGAAAATTGCAAGTATCGGTCTTTTATTGCGGTGAAAAACAAAAGGAGGTGAAACTAAATTAGTGCAAACAACAGGAGGTTTAGATGTAAAACAATTAACAGAGAATACGGTTAAAAGGCTCGGTGTTACGTTGCTGCCAAATAGCTTTTGCTTGTTCTAATGCGGTGGAACTCGAATCTATTTTTTTTGTGAGCGATAACATGCAGGCTATGGTACCAATAACAGCTTGCTCGCCATATTCGAACTTGAGCTTGCCTGTCCAAAGTTGCTCTAACTCTTCTGGATATAGCTTAGCTGGTTTAATTTGCCATTGTTCTAATAGTATTGGAAATGATTGTATTAATTGAGTTTTTTCTTGTGTATACAAGTCAAAAGCTCGCTCTGGGTTAACTTCAACCTCTCCTCCTTCACCCCGTAAGCAACCAACTCCTCGATCATTGAGCAAGCCAGCAACTTCTATGTGCTTTTGGTCAAAATGCTTATGAAAAACACCATGTAAACTAAAGCGAGACTGACAAGGATTGAGCATTCGTGCCAGCGTATTTGCTGGAGAGCGTAAACCAAACAATGAGCGCATTTGCAGTAATCTATTTAGTGGTTCATTGATGCTTGCTATGTCCATGTAAGCAAAGCCGACATTATCAATTAGTACTTGTGCATGGCTGGCTGAGTGGGCGATAGGAATATTTAAGCACTCGAAAACTTGGGGTAAATACATACGCTGAGAACCCGGTTCGGTGCAGCCGTGTAAGAATATCTTGTGGCCAGCTTGAGCCATACAAATAACCGCGAGTAGGAACCAAGGTAAATGACGTCGTTTACCTGCGTAGCAGCCCATATCAATATCTACAGACAGGCTTTTTAGTTCTGGGTTAACAAACTCACGACTTGCTTTAACAAAACCAGCGAGCTCCTCTACTGACTCTTCCCTGACCCTGAGTAACATTAAAAATGCACCAATTTGTTCAGGCTCAGCTTCGCCAGCCAATAGCAGTTTAAAGGCGTCATAGGCTTGTTCTAAAGTTAAGTACTTTCCGGCTCTTTTGCCTTTACCTATCAGTTTTACGTACTCGGTAAATTGATTTTCTGGCTTATAGTTCATTCACAGTTGCCCCAAGTTTATGCTTCTACTTGGTTTAACAAAGCGTCTTTTGTGAGCAGGCTAATATCAACATTCGCTCTATGCTCAATTGCTGTGCCGACGATAACTAATGCTGGTCCTTGCAGTTGAAAGTGAGTTAGTTGTTCTGCAATTTCGGCTAAGGTAGACACATAAGTTGTGCTTTGGCTCGTTGTTCCTTGGTCGACCAGAGCAATTGGCGTGATTTTATCTTTGCCGTATTTGATTAAGTTCTCCGCTATTGAGGCGATTTTGCTAAGTCCCATATAAAACACTAAGGTATCTTCAGAGTTTGCAAAGTTTTGCCAATCAGACTGGATGTCATCACTTTTGAAGTGAGCTGTGATAAAACGTACCGAGTGGGCGCAATCTCTGTGGGTTAATGGTATTCCTGACCACGCCGAACAACCTGATGCAGCAGTCACGCCAGGGACTATGGCAAATTTGATGTTGTGCTGTTGTAAGTGCTCAATTTCCTCTGCTGCACGACCAAAAATAGCTGGGTCGCCGCCTTTAAGTCGAACTACGTTTTTGCCTTGTAATGCATAGTCTGACATGAGTTGGCAAATGTCAGCTTGAGTCATACTGTGACGTCCACATTTTTTACCAACAAATTCAGTTTTTACCTTAGCTGGGATCATATTAATGATGTCACCACTAACCAACCAATCGTAAAGCACAACATCGGCTTGCTGTAATAAGCGATAGGCCTTCATGGTCAATAGCTCTGAGTCACCAGGTCCAGCTCCCACTAAATACACTTTGCCAGCTTGATTGTTAGGCTTACTGAAAAGCTTGCCAAATGAGCTTAGTTTTTTTAGTTGCTGCTGGGCTTTGTCAAAATGTAGGTTGCGAGAAAATGGTGCTTGAAAAAACTGAGAAATATTCATGATGAACTCCTACTGGATCTCAACAACATCAATGCGTTGTTGAGTTTGGTGTTTATTAGGTGCTTGTTGCTTGACCAATTTGCTCAGCTCGGTTTTGCAAGAGCCACAATTGGTGCCGCACTTTAAGCGCTCTCCTAGCTGCTCGACACTTGTGTTGCCATGTTCCGTAATAGCCTCAATGATTTGGTTTTCACCAACTTTAAAACATGAGCAAATGATCTTACCTTGGCTAAACTCGATAGGTACTTGGCCTTGTAATAACTGGCTTATATCGGCAGGCGATAACTCTGGTTTTGACATTAGTGTGTCTAACCAATCTGAGTTGATATTGAGTTTGTTAGCTGCGAAAAATGCGACAAACGCCAGTTGACCTTGATGTAAGCAAATAACCGTCGTTAACTCTTTGGCAGTGTTAGCAAAGTAACTCCACTTGCCAGTTAATGAGGTTTGCGATTTGGCCCAATCGATAGGTGAAGTGATAGTTTGGCTATCTTGGCAAAGGTACTCCAACGCTTCATGGGTTTTAACTTTTGACCAATATTTAACACTTGGTGTAAGTGATTGCTTACTAAATATTTGAATGTATTGTGCCGTTGGCTGTTTTCTAACGTTTACTCTCGCAAACTTGCTTTCAGGTTGACCTGAAATAGGATCGACATACGAACCAAAGCATTTCGCTATATTTGCTGAAGGACAGGTAGTTTGATTCCAATGAATAGGAGCAAACAAGTTGCCTGTTTTAACTCCGTCGTCAATGGTGATAGGCAAGGTAACTTTGCCAAATTCACTATAAACTTCTGCTAAGTCATGGCGTTGTAGTTTTAATTTGTCCGCATCTTCACTGTTTATTGATAAAAACGGTTCTTTTGTATGTTGTGATAAGGCACCAGATTTACCTGTACGGGTCATAGTGTGCCATTGGTCTCTTACCCTTCCAGAGTTTAAAACAAATGGAAATTCTTTATTTGGCAGGCTTTTAGGTGCTTTAGGCGACACCACAACAAAGTTAGCTTTGCCAGATGGAGTAAAGAACTTACCATCGGCGAACATTTGTTTGCATCCGTTTGGAAAGTCAGCATTAACGGGCCATTGTATTGGCTTAAACTTGTCGTACTCTTGTTGGCTTATATTGGCAAAGGCCGAAATATCAAAGTCTCGTTTTGCATGACCATTAGTATTGTTGTTAAAGCCAGATAATGCCGCATGTTCAGCAAATATTTCGCTTGGGTGTTGGTAGTTGAAGCCATGGTTAAAGCCCATTGCTTGTGCCACTTCTGAAATAATTTGCCAGTCATGCTTTGCCTGACCAGGTGCGTCAATAATGCCTCTTTGCCTTGAAATTCGGCGTTCTGAATTAGTGACAGTGCCATTTTTCTCTGCCCAAGTTGTTGCAGGTAACTTGATATCAGCAAAGCGCAGAGTGTCATTGTCGGCAACACAATCAGAAACCACGATTAATTCACACTTAGATAGAGCCCGTTCTATTTGATTGCGATTTGGCATGCTGACCATAGGGTTGGTAGCCATAACCCACAGCGCCTTTATTTTTCCTTGTTCTATTTGCTCAAATAAATCGACCGCTTTTGCGCCAGACTGGGTGCATATAGTTGGCGACTGCCAAAATGTTTGTACAGTTTCTCTATGTTGCGGGTCTTCAATATTCATATGAGCCGCTAGCATGTTTGCTAAGCCACCTACTTCCCTGCCACCCATGGCATTTGGTTGGCCAGTAATAGAAAAAGGTCCACTGCCTTGTTTTCCTATTTTGCCCGTTGCTAAATGACAGTTAATAATGGCGTTGCACTTGTCCACGCCTTGGCTAGATTGATTCACGCCTTGAGAGTAAAAGGTGATGGCCTTTTGGGTTGTAGAGAACAATTGGTAAAAGCGTGTTAAGTCATCTTCATTCACATCACAATAGGTTGCCGTGGTCGCTATATCCCACTGCTCAACGCTATTAGCTGTGTCCTGCCAATTTTGGCAATGACCTTCTATGTAAGCCTGATCTATTTGTTGTTGCTCAACGAGATACTGAAGCAATCCACAAAACAGCGCGACGTCAGAGCCTGCCTTAATCTGTAAAAACACATCGGCAATTTCTGCAGTCGCGGTTTTTTTAGGGTCTACAACGACGAATTTTAAATTCGGATCGCGCTTTTTGGCTTGCTCCATTCGTTGGAACAGAATCGGGTGAGTCCAAGCGGCATTCGAGCCTACTAGTACTAACAAATCTGTGTGTTCTAAATCATCATAACTGCAAGGTACGGTATCTGAGCCAAACGCCCTTTTATAACCGGCTACCGCAGAAGACATGCACAAACGTGAATTGGTATCGATATTAGCGGTGCCGATAAAGCCTTTTATTAGTTTGTTGGCAATGTAATAGTCTTCGGTCAAGATCTGTCCTGAAACATAAAACGCGATAGAGTCTGGGCCATGCTCAGTTATTAATTGGTTAAACTTTTGAGCTATGGCGTTTGTAGCTTCCGGCCAAGTTACCTGTTGACCATATGCTTCAGGTATAAGCAAACGGTCATCGGTACTTACCGTGTCTGCTAAATTAGAACCTTTGATACATAGTTTGCCGAAGTTTGCAGGGTGCTGCTTGGTTCCTGCTACCGCAATTGCTTGACCGTTTAAAGTTGTCACATCCACACCACAACCAACGCCACAATATGGGCATGTTGTCTGTGATACTTTTTGTTCAAATCTTTGTTGTGTCATGGCTATCTCGGCATAAATGTTATGTATAAAAAAAGGCGCTATCGGTTAATACCGAAGCGCCTTTGCTCTTTAAACTTTAAACCTCTACATTGAGGAGCTAACTAGTGTGAATATCAACAGGGTAAGTTGTTATTCCAATAAATATAAAACAAGTAGTGTGCCAGCATTTGTAGTTACTAATTTTATGTTTAACTTGCTGTTATATAATAACTTTTAATGTCACTCTCGATTGCTACAGTCAACCCTATCAAATACTGCGCACAGCATTAGTGCATTGTTGTTTGCGATTGAGCAAATCCAGCCCCGACTTGGGTCAGGGCAATTTCTGCTTTTAACCCGCAGGGTAGACTTTAGCTAGTAAATTATTCCAATCGCTATGCTGGAAGTCTTTTGGTAATTGGCCTGCACTCGCCATTTTTTCTAACAAGTTTGCCCCTTGATATGACTGCGGGATGTTATCAATATCATCGCTAAAGCAGTTGTAATCAGGGATGCTTCTTGGTGATTTACCACTCGTTGTTAAACAACTACCAATTAATGAAGGCGCAATGACTTCTAGTGGCTCATTTAGATAATCTTGCAAGGTAACCGCGGCTTCAAATCGATTGGCTGTTGACTGTAACCATTGGCATGCTTGTTTTGTTGCAGTTAGTAAGGCGGCAAATGTATTTGGATTTTGTTGCTGCCATTGTTTACTTACAGCCAGTGCCTTCTCTGGCGCTTGTTGCCATATGTCACAAGAGGTTGTCACCGTTGTACCTGTGCCAGCTCTAACTGCTTTGGCATTCCACGGTGTACCAACACAAAAGCCATCTATATCACCATTTGCTAGTGCGTTCGCCATTTGGGTAGGCGGGATGATTAAGGTTTCAATGTCTGAATCCGGATCTATTCCGCCACTTTGCAACCAATCTCTAAGCTGATAGTAATGACATGAATAAGGATAAACCGCGGCAAACTTGAGCTTGCGGTCATTACTGCTTTGTTTGATCAGCTGAGCAATCAGTTGTGCGTCTAGCGGTAAATTAGGCATAGCACCTTGGTTAAGCTCGGTCAGTTGCTCTACTAAGTTGTTTGATAGGGTAATGCCGTTACCATTCATACTTAAATTGATGACATTAATCAGCTCGCATTTGTTGCCATTTAAGCCAAGTGTGCTGGCCAGAGGCATAGGAGCAAGAACTTGAGCTGCATCGAGTAAACCCGCATGTAGTCTGTCTCTGACCGTTGCCCATGAAGGTTGAATGTGTAAGTTAACCTGCAAGCCTTGAGCTTCGAAGTAGCCTAATTTTTTAGCCATAACTAACGGCGCACAATCGGTAAGCGCAACGATACCAATATCAAGA
Organism: Psychrosphaera sp.; assembly: GCA_965200905.1. GTDB lineage: Bacteria > Pseudomonadota > Gammaproteobacteria > Enterobacterales > Alteromonadaceae > Psychrosphaera. The sequence continues at coordinate 153,279 of CBDAVN010000003.1, read as the reverse complement.
ATTGGTTGTTCAATTAGTTGTATAGACATCTTATTGGCCTCCCGCTATTAACTGCATCATAGAGATTAGATTTTTTGCAACGTCTTCCATCTTTTGGCCATTGTCCATCGCCATTTTTCGAATTGCTGAATAGGCTTGTTGTTCTGTCATACCTTGTTTTTCAATGAGTAACGCTTTGGCTTGGTCAACCCACTTTCGAGACTCCAGCTTGCGTTTGGCATCGGATAACTCGGCTTTCAGCTCTTGGTATTCGTTAAAGCGAGCTACCGCAACATCAAGAATAAACTTGGCGCGCTCTGGATTGGTTTCGCCAGAAACATAAGCACTGACCCCTGCTTTTATAGAATCACGCATTAAATCTGGCTGGTCTTGTTCTGAAAACATCACCACAGGTTTTGGGTTGTAGGCTGAAATCGTGCTTAAGCTTTCGATGGTGTCACGGTTAGGTGACTCAATATCGATAAGAATGATGTCGGGCTCTACTTTTTCCACCTCTTTTAATAAAGACACACTGGTATGCGCCAAGTGTTTTACTTGGTAAGGGGTATTTTTTAGCGCTGCTCTAAAGTCTTCCGCTCGCGCCATATCATCATCGATGATCAATACCGTTAACGTTGCAGCTGAGTGATTTGGTTTTACCATGCTATTTTTATTTTTTATTGTCTCGCTGCTGATACTTCAATATTTGCACCACAGTGTTAGCAGCAGCCGTATACCATACGGAATGTAAGGCTTAGCCTTGTTTTGGTGAGTAAAAGCAAAAGTGAAAAATAGGGTTTTGTTGCACTGAAATTGTTTTTCTTGCGCAAAATTGGTGCGATTGCCATAGGGTAAATTTTTAGCCCAGTGATAAAATTCAATGAATAAAGGCGATCGCGCATGTCGCTGGTCTGGTACAGATATTGATTTATCGTATTCCCGTTAGCGCAAACTTGAATGATAAACCTCGATTGTTTAGGTTTATTCAGGCAAACAAATTTAAATAGGCACGCATGTTAGTAGATAGTCAGCACAGACAATTTCATTATTTACGCTTATCGATTACCGATGTATGTAATTTTAAGTGTAACTACTGCCTGCCTGATGGTTATCAATGCGACAGTGATAGGCAGTTTTTAACCCTGCCAGAAATTGAGCGCTTGGTTACTGCATTTGCTGAATTGGGGGTGAGTAAAATTCGGATCACAGGTGGTGAGCCGGCGTTAAGAAAAGACCTACCCGATATTATCGCCGCGGTGAAAGCTGTGCCTGGCATCAACAAAGTGGCGCTGACCAGCAATGGTTTTAATCTAGAAAAAAATATAGGGACTTGGCTAGAGGCTGGCTTAGATGCATTAAACATTAGTATTGATAGCTTAAATCCAGAATCCTTCCGCTTAATCACCGGTAGCCAACAGCATCAGTCTATTTTGGCGGGGCTAGACAAAGCACTCAGTCTTGGCCTTGATAAACTAAAAGTGAATACTGTGCTGATGCGAGAGTACAACTTGTCGCAACTTGATTCTTTTCTAAATTGGTTAAAGCATACGCCAGTCAGTTTACGTTTAATTGAATTAATGCAAACAGGCGATAACCAAGAATTCTTTGAGAAGCAACATGTCAGTGGCGAGACCATCAAACAGCAAATTGAGCAACAAGGCTGGTTACCCATTGTTAGACTCAAGGATGCAGGCCCAGCGCAAGAATACTGCCACCCTGATTACGCGGGCAAAATAGGCTTTATTTTACCTTATGCTAATGACTTCTGTACTAGTTGTAACCGTTTAAGAGTATCGGCGACAGGCAATCTACATAAGTGTTTGTTTGCCGAGCAAGGGCAAAGTTTACGTCACTTTTTGCAGTCTGCTGAGCAAAAGGAAGAGCTGAAAGTTTGGTTGCAACAACAACTGCAAACAAAGGCGGTAAGCCATTTTCTTCATGACAAGCAAGTTGGAGCAACAAAACACTTAGCTATGTTAGGTGGTTAATGGAATTTGTTGGAGTGGTGCTAGCTGGTGGCCAATCAAGCCGAATGGGTAAGGACAAGTCGCAACTAATGCGACAGCAGCAAACCATGCTGGAATTTACCAAACAACAGCTGAAGGACGCTGGTGCTAAACAAATTTTAGTAAGCAGTCAATTTGGTGCGCAAAAAGGGATACCCGATCACTACAATAACTTAGGCCCTCTTGCTGGAATTTATTCTGTGTTGTCACAGCTTTCAATTGGACAGTGGTGTTTGTTTTGTCCGGTTGATTTACCTTTTTTATCTGCCGCTGCATTGTCTGAATTAATAGTCGAAGGCGAAAAACATAACTGTGCTAGCCATTACCATCAACAGCCACTTCCTCTTTTGCTTCAAGCGAATAATCACAACCTTGAAGTTCTGAAAGACCTTCTCAATCAAGCAAACAAGCTTTCTATTCGACATTTTTTAAGCTTGATGGAACACCAAGTTTTACCGCCAAAGCCAGACCATGACTGGTTTAACGCCAACTCCCCTCAGCAGTGGCAGCAAGCTCTCGCAAAAATAAATTAATTTTTTTCAGAACTTTTAAAACTATTTATTTACCCTTGTCGACTAAGATATTGAAGCGTTTACAAATAAACCAAAAATATTTTGTACAGAATGTAAGGAAATAGCTGTTTTGTTTAAGCAAACAGACGAAAAATTAATTGCTAAAGCGATAAAAGGCGATCAGTCCGCTTGGCTCAAGCTGGTCAAGCGATATGAAGCTTGCGTATATCAATACGCGCTTCGCATGACCAGCAATGCCGATGACGCATTGGATTTGATGCAGGAAACTTTTATTTCGGTGTGCCGAAGTTTGCCTGACTTTAGAGGCGATAGTGGATTTAAAACTTGGTTATTGCGAATAGCCCATTTTAGAACGATAGAGTTTTATCGACGACGCAAATGGTTTGCTGATGATTCTGAAATTCAGCAAATGGATGCTGAGCCAGAGCATGCCTGCCCAGAGCTGGCATTTTCTAATCAGCAAGCGCAGCAACAAGTGGCTGTAATAATGAAACAACTGCCTTTTGAGTTGAAGCTAGTAGTTGAGTTGAAAGTGTTTCAACAACAAACCTTCGATGGCATAGGTCGCCAACTGGGTATTTCGACCAATACCGTGAAATCGAGATTTTATAAGGCATTAGATAAGTTAAAAGTATTACTGGAGCAGAATGATGACGCAGCATAACTCCAACGAGCAAAAGCTAGAGCGCAATTTTGAATTGTGGTGTCTAGGCAAAGAATTAGCTGAACATGAATTGATGGAACTGCAAATGCACCCTATCTGGGGAGAACGCATGTTAGCGTTTGGCAGCTTTTCAGCACTGGCAGAGCAATCTGAACATGAGGCAACAGAGGTACCAAATTGGAATCGCAATGCAGGTTTTGAGCAATATTTGCAAAAACCTAGCTGGTGGCAAACTCAAGGTTTGTCGATGACGGCGGTGACGTTTTCACTGTTTGCCTGTGTAGTGATGTTATTCGACCTAAAAGTGAATGTTTCTGACAATGGCTTAACCATAGCCACAGCAGGGCAAGTGCAAAAAATGGAGCTGGAACAGCAATTTGCAGATTTAGCGGCGAAAAACAATTTAGAAATACAGAACAGACTGGATAACTTCCAAGCGAATCAGCAGCAAAATACGGCGCAGTTAGTGAGTTACGTACTCAACAACAGCCGAGTTGAGCGACAGGAAGATATTCAAGACATGGTGGAGTTGATTCAGCAGCAAAGACGCGATGATCTCGACTATTTAAAGCAACAGTTTAGTGACATTAATTACAACCTTCGTCGAGCGGATTATAGAGCGCGTAATAACTTCAGCGACGACGAAAACGTGCAAATAACCGAATAATTTAAACCGGAGATAAACATGGCATTATTATCTTTAAACAAGACCTTCTCTTTATCATTAATCACTTGTTTTAGTTTATTAGCAAGTAGCAGCTTTGCCGCCGACCTAGACGAGAGAAAACTAAATCGAATTGAACGCGATTTAAAGATCATGAACAACATTTTAAAAACCTCGTTGACTGAGCAAACTAAGTCTCGCCCTAGTATCGATAGCGTTTATTTGGCTGAGCAAGGCATGTTGTTTACGATTCAAGAACGTAACGGCTTCCACTTTCAAATGCACTCTTTGCCAGATTTACCGGAACTGCCAGAGTTACCGCCTCTGCCACCAAGAGCGCACATTAGCGTCGAGTTTACGGAAGAAGAAATTGACCGCATTGAAGAAGCTGCAATGATTGCTGCAGAGTCAGCAATGGAAATGGCAGAGATCTCATTAGACTACATGTCGGATGTAGATTGGTCTTCAGTTAGCTCGTCAGAACGCAGTGCTTTTAAAGCCCAGCAGTCACAGTTAAAAGCAGAAAAAAGACAGTTAGAAGGCGAAGCGAGAACGCTAGAGCGTGAAGTTCGTACAATTGAGCGCAAGTTAAGAGACTCTCGATTTGAAGAACAAATCGAACAAGCAGAAAAAGACAGTAAAAAGACGGCGGCATTGAAGTCGCAAATGGATAAGCTTACGGACTCACTTTCTGAAGTAGCAGACAAACTGAAAGCCAACTCAGCAAAACTGCAAAAGAAAGCAGAAGAAATAAAACAAGAACAAGAGAAAAAAATCAAAGCTCGCTTAGCATTAACGGAAAAAGTGATCAGTGAAAGTGTGTGTGATTTTGGCTCAGGCTTACGCTCTTTAGAAAAAGGCCAGCACATGACCTTCCGTATTGAAGGTAAAACCAATCGACTATATGTGTTTGATAAAGAAGATATTATGAAGTGTGGCGATGGCAAGTTAACAGCCGCTAAGCTGTTGCAACAAGCGACAAAATATCAAATGTAACTGAATTCAGAAAATCCGATCTGGCTAGACAGTCAGATCGGTTCTCATCAACTAAATAAGTCTTAACTTGAACTTTTAGGTTTGGTTAACGCCGCCATAAGCTGCGGCTTTGTAATTGTGAGTGTTATGCTATTCAAACACAAAAACGGCAACGGAAAAGCCGTCAGATTGATGGCCTTGTTAGGCTAAGTTTGTTAAGCAAATACACCAATAATTGCACCAATTAGAGCAAGCTCTACAACGCTATGTGCTGAGTTTATTAATGTTAGTTTTGAAGGTGTACGTGCAAAACCATTGTAATAGCCTAATGATGTGACAGTGAATACAGCTGCAATTACTGCTCCAAAAAATGCACCGCTTAAAACACCAGATATATTTGTTGCCGACATAAGCAAAGCGATAAATATAGTTTTTGTTAGCCCTGAAACTAAAGATACAGCAAAAGCGCCACCAAGACCTTCGGTATTATCGGCTTCCTCTTTAGTGAGGCCTAAAGAATTTGCCCATGCTTCACCAAAAATTGCCCAGTGGTACCAGACAAAGCCAAGTACATAGCTTGCAATCGTTGCAATCGCTATAGCTATGTAGTTTAAGTTTTGTAACTCTGAGATAAAATTCATATATTTTCCTAGCTTTATTCTGAGCAGCCTAACGCCCCAATAAGGGGCTGATAAAGGCTTGGCTATACTAGTGAAGCCAAGCGAAACCGAGCCAAGCTTTAGCAGTCCCACTTTATTGGCTTGTTATGTGTTTATTTACCAACTTTAACCAATTTATCTTGTTCAAATTCAAATGCGATATTTTCAAAAATTAAGATATCACCTTCGTCAACAATAAATGCGTCTGGCTTAGCTTGCCTTAATAGAAACAAAACATCTTTTTTATTTTTACTTTCTATTCCCTGAACAATTAAGCTACCCATATCATTAATCAGTTGATCTTGATGATGCAAATCCATGGATTGATACTTATCTGTAACAGCTTGGTCAATAACTACTAGAAACCAATAAATGTTACTGGCAATTAAGACGAGAACAGAAACGATAAAAGCAAACTTCCAAGTTTTCAGGTGACTCTCCTAAACACATAACGCGTCATTTTAAACAGCTTGTTATGTTGGTAATTTATAAACTTTCATCTTTAATGGCTAAGTAAATCCCAACGAATAAACCACAAATGCCACTTACAGCAAATGCTCCTAAAAAGCCGGTTATCGTTATTCCACCAATATCCCCCGAAAGATAAGTTTTCACGAATACAAAAGTTAATATAACAATATGAAAAAACAAACTTACCTTAAAAGCCTTTTTCCAAAAAGTTTTATTCTTTAAAAAGCTAAATTCCATTATTACTCAAATCATGACACCACATAACGCCTGATTAATAGGTAAAACAGTTTGGCAGTTTTATTGCGTCGTTTGCAACTAAAAACATGAATAGGGTCAAGTCTTGCATTTTGCACTTTGGTATAGGTTTTACCAATGAGCGTATCGCACTCACAACATACCTTTTCGAGCCCTCAAGCCATAGGGCAGTAAACACAAAGTCACAGGTCAAGCCATTCATGCAAAATGCAAGACCTGACCCTGTTATTACTTGCTCGATTATTCCTTTAGTCCATGCGTTGATACGTTTGTTATACCTAAACTGCACCAATTTCCGTTCTCATCTGCGACATCAGAAGTTGAGTCTGACCTTTTATTCGCTCGCCTAACTCCAGTGCACCTAATTGATAGGATTCCAACATATCTTGTCGGTTCTCTGATACCACTTTTACAAAATTACTCATAAATTCATTTGAATGATTCATTGCTTTATCGGTTAAAAGCTCAAGGTTTTCTAGTGTCTGTAACATTTCTTCGGTAGCTATCAATTTTATCCTGTTTGATTCATGTCTAAGCTGCATTACCTCTTTCATACCATCTTGAGTCAGCTGAGATATTTGCGAACCAAGCCAAGTGATAACCTCAATTTCTCGATTCTTATCTCCAGTTTCAACAGCTGCTAGATAGTTTATTAGATATTCATCTAAAATTGGCTGTATTTTCTCAGATAGCTTTGAATTATTGTTTTTACCGAACTCATCTAGGTGAGTTACATACCTGCTGTATTCTGTAGCCTTGAGATCGAATACTTTAAGCCTGCGATCTGCGTCATAGCGGAGTTTTTGTTCAAGTTCTTTAAGCTCTTTACTGTGCCTCTGTTTATTGAAGTAGGCAAAAATAAAACCTAGGGTACTAATAATGGAGAAAATCCATGTATAAAACTCTGGAGATTTTTGGACTAGGTCGTAAATTACCTGCATAAATTCTCTTTAGGTATAACAATTTAATAGTGCGCAAATCGCGCATATTTCTGATTTGCGGTTACGCACTTTTTGAGTGGAATATTTTAAACAAAATTAATAAGTAGTTGCTAGTACTATTAAAAATGAAGTTGTTATTTTTTAGGGCAAATAAAAGGGCGCAGCCCGTTTTTTAGAATTGCGCTTTTAACATTAAGCAGCAGCGACTCGCTCAGTATGGTCTGACGGTCAAAGTTAATTTTAATTTCCCTTTTTTGCTTGAATGACCGAAAATAAAGCTACTTTATTTACTTAAGTGTCGTGTCATGAAAATTTTTGTTTTACTACTTACTCTGATCTCCACTGCTACGTTTGCTTGTTCTGATGACAGGTTAAAAGGTTATTCAGCGCCAGATAAGTTTTTGCTTGCAGCACAGGAAGCTGACGTCGTTTATTTTGGTAAAGTGGTTAGGTTATATATGCTGCCTGACACGCCAAGCAGTGTGAACAGCTACAACGGCTTTGTGTTCCAAGTTCAAGAGTTAATTAAAGGTGACACTGGTAATTTCATGGAAGTGGAAAAGCTACCTTGGTGTGGTGTGAATAAAGCGGAAATGGAAAATTATTGGCCTGCTGAATTTGGTCAAGAATATGTTGCTGCAGTAAAACGATATGGCGACATTGACTATTTAATCGCTGTGTATCCGTTAAAAGAAGCGAAGTTAGATATTTATAAGGTTGACGAGAGTGACAACCTGTTAAAGAACGTACAAACCGACTAAATTGTTCATTGGCGATTGCATCTTTTGCAGCTAGTGCAATACTTAATAAAACAAGCAATAAAAAATAATCTATGAAGTTTTGCGGTTATGTTTTACTTGAACAGTCGCCAAAGTTAATGACTATGTTTCGTACAGTCGTTAACACTATTCTATGCGCAATAGCTATTGCAGCTTGCTTTCCTGTTATGGCTGAACCAGCCGTTAGTAAGTTCACTTTTTGTTATGAAAACCAAGAATTATTTCCCCACTATCTGACCAATGACATGCATGTGCCAGAGCACAAGCCGGGCGCAGCAATTGAAACGATTCAAGTTATTGACCAAGAGCTAAAAAACGTAAATATAAACTTTGTGCGTATGCCTTGGAAACGTTGTCTAAGCCAACTTAATCAAGGTAAAGCGGATGCCGTGATTGGCCGTTATACCAAGGAGCGATCTGAGTTTGCCGTTTACCCAACAAAAGCGAATGGCGAGTTAGACACTTCAAAAGCGATATCGACGACCCAGTCCTGTTTTATTCACGATAAGTCAGTGTCTTTGCTTTGGGATGGTAAGAATTTACAAGCAGAACAGCCACTAGGATTAATTGCGCCAATGGGTTATTCGTTGGTGGATGATTTGAAGGCGCTGGGTTTTGATGTTTATGAATCTTCTAATATCGGGCTTGCTCACAAGTTATTATTCACGGGGAAATTTAACGTGTCACTAAGTGATTGTAAGTTAAAGAATAAACCTGACTTTATTGTTGAGAACCCGCATCCGGTTACGAGTGAACACGGATTCTTATTTTTCAGTAAACAATACTGGTCACAAAACCAAGCTGTGGTTGAGCAGGTTTGGAACCAATTAAAAACCATCGATAAACAAAGCATTTATCGCAAGTATCAATGATCTATTTTATCGGAATAAAAATTTCAGTTTTTAACTCGGTCTCAGCGGTATTGCTCGGCATATTCAAATAAACCTCATATTCTTTCACCTTTTTATTTTGCTTTTGTTTGGCAAAACGCAAGTAAGTCATAACCGTTGCCCAGCCGTTAGCTAAATGATAGTAGCTGCCTGTGTGGGTAACACTTTGGGTTTTGTGTGGTGGCATTTCGCCCTCAAACATATCGTCAGCAAAGGCAAAATCTGGTTTGGTTTTGTAAGCGACGGCCGCCACCATATCTGCGTCTTTAGTGATAAAGTCGAACTTATTTATTACGGTTAGGTACATTTCAGGCTCTGGAATATCCGCGTTTTCTAGTGCTTCAAACTTTGGCCTTATCGCTTGGCTGATCTCGGATAAGTTACAACTTACGGGATAACCAACGTAATAGAATCGAGTTTTTAACTGGGTATCGTTGATTTCGACGGACGAATTAACTTTGCCAGTTTCTAAATATTCTTTGAACATTTTTAGCCCACGTTCATAGTCACTGCCGACCATAGCAACCATCATTTTTTTCATGAAAAACAAGAAAAAGGGTAATGTTCCTTGCATTAACCAAGTGACCTCAGTGGTTTCATTACCGTCTTTGTCAGTGATAGCTGTGAACTCAAATTGAGTGGTGCATTGGCTTTTCCAAGGCGCTAGAAAGTACAAGTCGTAGCCGAGCTTTTGATTGTTAACAATTTCATCCAGTACGATGCGCCCAGAACCAATCCGTTTGCCGTTCCATTCTTGTTGATGACCAATAGAAACCGGCTCGCCTAAACTCGATACTGGACAGTCTGGCTCTTGAATTATCCAAGGCGACCATGCAGGCCAAGAGGTGAAGTTTCCTATAGTGGAGAACACTTGTTCCACTGGCTTGTTAACTATAATGCTGCGATTGAGTTGAAACGAAATTGAAAACATTTGAGCCTCTTTTTGCATATCCGACAGTTACCAAGCCTAGTTTATAAAAAAGGTTAGTGCATGTTTTTACTAACAATAATTGTTAAATTTTGATTAATTTGTATATTAGTATTTTCTAATTTAGAATGCTTTTATGTAATGGTAAGTGATCTTGCTAAATAAGTACTGGGGTTTAATCAAATGAATGGCGTGGCGAAATTAACCTTGAGTTTATCTTGGCTTTTTATTTTTTTGAGCTGCTCTTTATTAGCGACACCAAGAGTTTCGGTAATCGAGCGAGAGGTGAGCAAGAAGGTTGTTTTAACTGGTTATGTTGAAGCTATCACAGAAGCGACTGTGTCGGCTCAAATTAGTGCACAGGTTAAGCAGATATATGTCGATGTCGACGATAATGTGACTGCTGGAACTGTGTTATTAGAGCTAGATAATACGGAATTAAAGGCGCAGCTAGCCAAAGCTAAGGCCGAGCTTTTGGTCGCTCAGGCACAGCTGCAAAGTCAGCAAAGTGAATTTGCTCGGCTCAAGCGATTATCGGTAGACCGCTTTGTCAGCGATAATGATATGACTAAAGCGCAAAGTGCGGTAGATATTTCCCAAGCCAATATTAAGGTAGCCAAGGCACAAATTGCTCATGTAACTCAGTTGCTAAGTTATACCAAAGTCATAGCGCCGTATTCGGGAGCCGTGACGACTAGGCATGTAGAGTCAGGAGAAATGGTGCAACTAGGTACACCGCTGTTGTCAGGTTTTGCGTTACAGCAAAGTCGTTTAACTGTAGATGTGCCTAACGCTTTGATTTCGCAAGTTGAAAAAAATAGCAGTATTGAGGCTCAAGCGGTAAGTGGAGATTGGCTGACGTTAACTAACTTAACTATTGCTCCCCATATCGACAAAGACACTGATAGCGTGATGGTACGAGCTAATATTAATAAAACGTCATTGCCACAACGCCCCGGCAGTTTCATTAAAGTTGCCGTTAATCTGGCATCAAAGAAACGCCTTTATATCCCTTCAACAGCAGTGTTTTATCAAGGTGACTTGACTGCAGTATATGTCCAAGTTGGAGCTAGTGTTGTGCTCAGGCAAGTTATTGTTGGCGAGATTGATGCTGGGCAACAAGAGGTGATTTCTGGTTTGCAAAAAGGTGATCAAGTCATCCTTGATGCCTCCCGTTATCTAGCAAAGATAGCGCATACTGGGATTGGACTATGAGTATGGATGTAGGCATTTCAGGTCGTATTGCTAAGGCTTTTCAAAATAATCCACTGACGCCAGTATTGGCTATAGTAATGGTGATACTTGGCTTGATTGCTATGACTATTACGCCGAAAGAAGAAGATCCGCAAATAGATGTCACTATGGTTGATGTATTCTTATCTGCACCTGGATGGTCGGCAACAGATATTGAGAAGCAAATAGCGACAAAAGCGGAAGTTGCCTTGTCACAAATAGTTGGCGTAGAACATGTCTTCAGTGTTTCTTCATCTGACCGAGCTGTTATCACGGTTCAGTTCGAAGTGGGGGTAAAACGTCAACAAGCATTGGTTAAAACTTGGGAGCAGGTGATGGCAGAGTTGTCATGGCCTGAGTCTTTTGGTGTCAGTGCCCCTGTAGTTAGAGCCAGAGGTATCAATGATGTACCAATAGTGAGCTTAACTTTTTATAGTAAAGACACTAAGGTGAGCCAAACCCAATTAGGCCAAGTTGCCACGTCAGTTGGCCATGTTTTACAGCGCATTGAAGGCACTAGAAACATAGAAATTTCCGGTTACGCGGTTAATGCAGTCAATGTAAAAGTAGACCCTATTAAAGCGGCGAATTATGGTATTGATATTCGGTCTGTCGCTGCCGCTTTACAGAGCTTTTCTAGGGTGTCCCCTGAACTATCTATACCAACCAATAATCAAAATATCTCAGTTTCCATTGGCCAGTATTTACAAAATGAGCGTGATGTCGGCAACTTAATTGTCTTGGCAAAAGGCAATAAGTTAGTGCGCTTACGCGATTTTGCTGAAATTACTTTATCAAGTACAAAACCTAGCAGTTATGTCCAAATGGGCTTTGCCAAAAAAGCGGACACAGCAAGTTTGCACACTGCGGTTACGTTAAGCATTGCCAAGAAAGAAGGCGAAAATGCAATTGATGTAGCAGATAAGATATTAGCTACAGCCGAGTCGCTTAAAGGGCAAATTATTCCAACCAAGATAGAATACTCCATCACTAGAAACTCGGGTAAAACGGCGCAAGAAAAAGCGAACAAGTTAATAGAAAAGTTGTTATTTGCGACTTTAGCCGTTGTTGTTTTGGTGCTGTTCGCTCTGGGTAAACGCGCTGCGATTATTGTTGGTATTGCCGTTGGACTTACTCTTTTGATCACCCTATTTTCCTCTTGGGCGTGGGGATTCACGTTGAATCGTATTTCCCTATTTGCTCTGATATTTTCAATTGGGATCTTAGTTGATGATGCCATTGTTGTGGTTGAAAACATCCATAGGCGACAGCAGTTAGAGCCTGACCAGCCATTAACCGCTATTATTCCAAAAGCGGTTGACGAAGTAGGCAGTTCTACTATTTTGGCGACCTTTACCGTTATCGCCGCACTATTACCCATGGCCTTTGTCTCAGGCCTTATGGGACCTTATATGAGCCCTATTCCAGTCAATGCCAGTAGTGGTATGTTGCTGTCTTTATTGATTGCTTTCACTGTGACTCCTTGGCTTGCTGTAAGACTGCTAAAGACAGAAAGTCGCAGGAGGAATAAAGCCAGAGCCGACATTACGAATACTGATTTAATAGGCCTGTGGGCGGCAAATATTTTAGCTAAGTTTATTACTCATCAACGGGCTATTAACAATCAGTGGAAATTGTTTGTTGCCATTGTGGTGTTGATGGTTAGTGTGCTGTTACTGCCAGCTTCGGGCGCGGTGTTATTAAAAATGTTGCCATTTGATAATAAATCGACCATGGCTATTACTGTCGATATGCCAGAAGGTACTACGGTTGAAAATACCTTAGCTACATTGCAGGCAATATCAGCTGTCGTTGCTGAGCAAGAATATACTGTTAACTATCAGCTATATGCCGGCACAAACGCACCCATTACCTTCAATGGTTTGGTTCGGCAGTATTACATGCGTACGATGGCACATCAGGGTGAAATCGCTTTGACTATTTTAGGCAATGAACAAAGAGCACAAGGTAGTCACGACATTGCTAAGCACTTACGACAAGTCATTACACCTGTGGCTAAGCGCTATCAAGCACAAATAAAAATAGTGGAAGAACCTTCAGGGCCTCCCACATTGGCACCTATTGTCGCAGAGGTTTATGGACCAGATCACAATGCTAGAGTAGAAACTGCAAAGGGTTTATTAACTATCCTCAATTCTACTTCAGAGGTTGTTGATACTGATATTTTCTTAGCGGCACCGCAAACTAAGTGGCAGGTGGTTGTCGATGAACAAAGAGCTAGGATCTTGGGCTTAAATAAACTCGATATTCAAACCACCTTACAGCAACTATTGTCTGAACAACCGATTAGCTACTTACATAACCAATCTGGTACTACACCTACGCCAATAATTATATCTACAACAGATGCTTACAAAGCGAATATAGAGTCATGGTTACATAGTAAAATAGTTAATCGGAATGGCGAATTAGTGCCTCTGAGCCAAGTTGTTGAAGTAAAATCAGGGAGGCTAGAGCAGCCGATTTATCACAAAAATCTGCGTCCTGTTATTTATCTTGTCGCTGATATGGCTGGCAACACCGACAGTCCGCTATATGGCATGTTTCAAGCGAATGATAAGTTTCGCCAGCAATTTTCTGACGTTGCTAGTTTTTACACACAAGCCCCGAGTTCACCATACGAAAATGCAATTAAATGGGATGGTGAGTGGCAGATCACCTACGAGACATTCCGTGATATGGGCGCTGCGTATGCTGCGGGATTGTTATTAATTTACCTGTTGATCTTGGCTCAGTTTAAAAGCTACAAACTACCACTTTTAATCATGGCTCCTATCCCTCTGACCGTGATAGGTATTTTTCCTGGTCATTGGTTGCTTGATGCGAAGTTTACCGCGCCTTCGATGATAGGCATGATAGCGTTAGCTGGCATTATCGTACGAAACTCCATTTTGCTAGTCGATTTTATTGAACAGCAACTAGCACGTGGAGAAGACTTAAAAAATGCCGTGATTGCTTCCGCTCAAATGCGTGCAAGAGCAATAATCTTAACCGCTTTAGCAGCCATGATTGGTGCGCTATTTATTGTTTCTGATCCTATTTTCAAAGGACTAGCGGTATCACTGATGTTTGGTATGGCAGTGTCATCTGTATTGACGCTTTTAGTCATTCCTATTGCTTATTATCGCAGTAAAAAGAAGGTGTTTTATCAATGAGCTGCGCTTTCTAAACTTATTCCACACAGGCTCAATGATTTAGTTATACTGTTGCCTCTGCAAGTCAAGGCTAATGGATAATGCTTTATAAATTCAACGACTACGTATTTGACAGTGAACGTTTAGTTTTAAACCAAGATGAACAGTCAATAGAGATCCGCCACAATGACGCTAAGTTACTGGCTTTATTGTTAGATAATGCTGAGCAGGTATTAACTAAAGAGCATATTTTATCGCACGTTTGGCAAGGCAAAATCGTATCGGAGCAAGCGGTATTTCAAAGTATTAGCAATTTACGTAGCTTGTTAGGAAATGAGGCAATAAAAACGTTTTCAAAGCGCGGTTACCAGTGGCAATTAGCCCTAACCATTTTAGCATCAAGCCAAAGTACTGAGACAAAACAAGAGCAAAGTGTTGCAGTTATGACTGATAGACAGAAGCCTGCTTTAGTCGATGCTGTTTTATTGTTATTCATAATGGTCTTCTCACTTGTATATACAAATTTAGCGAAAGATGATCCTAGCGTTAACTTGGCTTACCTACCAATTAAAACAGATAAGGGCGAGCTAGCCATTGAAATCGCTGAGTTTGACCTTTTTAATGCAACCGAGCTGTCCCATATTGATTATTGGCGCTTCATTGCAACTAAGGAACTAGAGTTTCACACTTTGGCTGCACAACACCCGCTGCTGCTAGCTGGCAAGGTAAGGGAATTTGAGCAGGTATATTATTTAGACTTTGTCATTAAAGGCATTGGCGGTGAGTGGCAAGGTCAGTTATCAGCAGATTCTATTGACTTGCTCAAAGAAAAATTCAAGCAACATTTAGCTCATGGTTTCATTTATCGGTTACTGCGTTCCCCTCATTCATACCAATTGCAGCAAGCTGAGCTTTCGCTAGCTCACCAACAGACGCCTACTGATTTTGTGATCTTGCGCCGACTGGTTGAAGTCTACGTTAGGATGGCCGAGTTTGAAAAAGCAATGGCTCTTGCAGAAAAACACGAAACCATGGCGGTTGAACAAAGCAATACACTGCAGCAGGCTTCAGCTTTGTTGGCTCAAGGGCAGATAATGCATCTAAAAAAGCTCTATGACGCAAGTGATGAGCAGTTGCTAAAAGCGGAGTTGGCATTTAACAAGATAAACGACTTACAGGGACAGGCACTTGTTTGGGAAGAGCGCTCTCAGTTGGCTTACGTTAGAAATGATTATGGCGCGGCTCGAGATAGTTTATTAGCCTCTTCTGAGTTAGCAAAACAAGCAAAAAATGTTGACCAAGAACTTCACACTTTGACTTATTTGTCAGTAATTGCACATAAGTTTAAGCAAGATGACGACAAATATCTTTATTTAACCAAAGCTGAGCAAGCGATGGAACACTATCAATTGCCAGAGTATCGTTTTGCCAAGATCCCTTTTCATCACGCCATTTATACTCAATCTAAAGCGGCTAAAGAGCCTCATTTGAAGCGGGTATTAGCCTTTACTCGATTAACACCAGATCATTGGGTTGCTCAGGTTAGTCGACAACAATTAGTCGAGTTTTATCTGCAACAAGAGCGATTAACAGAAGCGGAAAATTTAGTTGCCCAGGCACTTTCTGACAATGCCCATAACTCTTATCTTAGGGTACTGTTGGCTGCTGCTAAGGGAAATCAAGTAGAGCTTATAGCTCAAGCAAAGAAAACCTTTGAACAAGCTGAACTAACAGGTAATAACTCATTGAGTTTAAATGCTGCTTTAGTATTGTTTGAACAGTCTGAATCAGCAGTGAATGTTGAGTTTTATTCCCAATATATAGCAGAGAATGCGACACCAAATTGGCGCCGCATTAACGAAAGCAAATTAGTTTCGTTAAACCTATAACGGCAAGAACAATACTAGTCTATGGATAGCCAGTTTAACTTCCAGTTTTGGTCAAGGGACTTAAGCACCAAGGTATTTTTGCCTTTATCCAAATAGATCTCTTTGCCTTGTTGAGTCTGCCAATCGTGGTAACCACCTGTTTTAGCAACTAAGTTTATGCCAGTAGAGGTGCCGTCTTTGAATATCTCGAACCCTTTGGTATCTCGTGGAGCTGCGACTCTATAAGCCAACTTATACGTCCCTGCTTTCTTCACTGTCACTTCAAAGCTGACACTTGCATCTTCGGTAATACCAACAGGACCTGTTAGATTGTACTCGCCATCACTATCCGATGTTTTAGCGATGCTGGCACCTGTTGCCTCGGAGTTCCATTGCGCTTGCAGCTTGCCCGGCAGATCAGTTATCTGTGCTTTAGTTATTACAGGTTCACTGTATATGCTTTGCATATGATCTTTGACTGCAACGACACTGTACTCATATCTGAATTGATCTAGGTTTGCATCCAAGTATTGATTATTGGTTATGTTCGAAGCAATGAGTTTGTAAATTGAACCTGGTGAGAAATTTCGGTAAATGCGATAACTTGTGTTGTCATCGGAGGATTTATCCCATTGCAACCTTACTTTATACTCATCTTGCTCTATGGTTAACCCTGTTACTTTAGCTGGCAATGGGCGATAGTTATCGCGGCGTTGTTGTTCTAACTTTTGCTCGTTCTTAAGTTGCTTAGCAAACAGTTTGGTTTGTTTGGATTGTGCTGGTGACGCACCATCTAAAGCAACACGGAAGCCGTCAACACCACCAGAAAAAGTTTCAGGTATTCTGCCTCTTTCAGCCAAAGGCGAGTTATTCCAATGCCAGCTGCCACCTCTGGTAGAGCGGTGCTCACAACTTTCGGATCCGACAGCTGAGCCGTCTTTTGGTGTTTCCTTGTAGCTGTCTACATAACAGTCTGCTAAGAACTCTAATACGTTGCTTAACATATCGTGCAAGCCAAATTGGTTCGGCTTATACATACCGACAATACTGGCGTAAGCTGAGTTGTCTATACAATTTGATATGCCGGTTGACCAATTGTAATAAGTGGTATTGCTTCGCTGCAGTATATTTTCGCCATACAAATCAGCGGTGTTGGCATATTCGCAAACTTTAGTTTGATCTTCGTCATCACCGAAAAAATAGTCCGTTTCAGTGCCCGCTCTAGCTGCGTACTCCCACTCTGCTTCAGTAGGTAAACGATAGGGTTTACCAGTCTCTTTAGCCAACCATTGGGTATAGGCTTGCGCTGCTTGCCAATTAATACAAACTACAGGCTGATATTCGCTAGTATTAAGTGAGTTTACTTGCCAGTTACCTTTTGTTGCTCCTTTACTAAACCAACCATCTAGCTCGTGGTAGCAAGCTTCTGGAACTGGATAGTTGGTCGCGGCGACAAAGCGGGCAAATTCTGCAACGGTTACTTCATACTTTCCCAGACTAAACTGGTCAATGTTGACCGTTTCTATGGGTTGAGTATCGGCATAATCGACAGAGCCCATTTTAAAGTTACCAGCTGGGATCGTCACCATAATAGGCTCAATTGGCTCTACTTTGCCAGCTAATGAGGAAGTGCTAGCCAGTGCTAAAAAAATAGAAGATGTTAGGTATGTTGTTTTCATTTTTCTGTCCTTTTGCAAAACGCTGACAGGATGAAAACTTGGTGATAAAAAGTCCTATAAAAAAGTTAATGTTTTTTGTTTTTAGAAAAATTATAGAAAATCTATTTGGCTGATCACTTTAAGCCCTTATTGATAAAGCACTATTTAAATCTTGTGTTTATAAAATGACTGGAAGTCAATTTTTGTTCTTGTGTTAAGTGTTATAAAAAAGCCCTTATTAAAAGGGCTTACCGTGTGATTTGAAGGTGAGTTGAGGATACTTAACTTTGCAAAAACAACTGAAAACTCGGGTTATCCGTTTCGTTCGTCCAGTTAAAACCTAATTCGTCCAAGTAGCTTTGTAGTTTTTCAGCTTGTGCTTGATCAGCTTCGAATGCTGCCAATACTTGGCCAAATGCGGCACCGTGGTTACGGTAATGGAATAAAGTGATGTTCCACTTTTGTCCAAGCGTGTTTAAAAACTTAGCAAGTGCTCCCGGGTATTCTGGAAATTCAAAGCTGTAGATAAGTTCGTTAAGCGGTTTTATCGGTTTGCCGCCAACCATATGTCTAACATGTAGCTTTGCCAGCTCATTATCAGTTAAATTGGTAACTGGATACTGTTTTTGTTGCAGATCGTTAATAACTCCAGGCAATTGCTGTTCAGCATCGGCGAGTTTAAGACCAACAAAGATCTTGGCTTCCGACTCGTCCTGATAGCGATAATTAAACTCGGTAATTGGTTTGCCACCTAGCGCGTCACAAAAGTCGATAAAAGCACCCTGTCGCTCTGGAATGGTTACAGCAAGGACGGCTTCTTTATTTTCGCCTAACTCTGTTCGTTCTGACACATAGCGTAACTTGTCAAAGTTTAAGTTCGCTCCAGAAAGCACACAGCTTAATCGCTTATTTTCTAGTTTATGTTCACCGACATACTTCTTCAGACCTGCAAGACTAAGTGCGCCAGCAGGCTCAGCAACCGCTCTTACATCGTCAAATAGGTCTTTGATTGCAGCACAGATCTCATCTGAATTTACCGTTACTACTTCATCACAATATTGGTTGGCTAGTTTGAAGGTATTAGAGCCAATCAGTTTCACTGCGACGCCGTCAGCAAAAATATCAACTTGGCCAAGATCAACTGGATGGCCTTGTTCCATCGCAGCTTTAAGACAAGCTGCGCCCTCTGGCTCTACACCGATGACTTTTATTTCAGGTTTTAGCTGTTTGATGTAAACGGCCATGCCCGCTAATAAACCGCCACCGCCAACGGGAATAAATACCGCATCTAGGTCTCTAACCTGTTGTAAAAGCTCTTTAGCCACCGTGCCTTGACCCACGATCACCGCTTCGTCATCAAATGGGTGGATATAGCTAAGTTCTTTCTCGGCCGCTAAATTAAGTGCGTATTCATTGGCTGCATCGAAGCTTTTACCGTGTAAAACAACATTTGCTCCGTGGCCTCGAACGGCATTTACTTTGATATCTGGCGTGGTTTCCGGCATTACAATGGTTGCTACTTTACCCATAGATTTAGCGGATAAAGCTAACCCTTGCGCGTGATTACCAGCAGAGGCTGCAACTACGCCTTTGTTTAGCTGATGTTCAGACAAAGAAGCCAGTTTGTTATAAGCACCTCTAAGCTTGAAAGAGTGAACAGGTTGTTCATCTTCACGCTTAACAAATACTTCATTGCCTAGCCTGTCAGACATCAGCTTTAAGCGGTCAACTGAAGTTTGAATAGCAATGTCATACACAGGCGCGAGTAAAATATCATGCACGTACTTTTGTGCTTGTTTCAGTTGATTTAATTGTTCCTGTGGAGACATTGCTTTTTCCTACTTCTGATTTTATTGATGATTAGACGTTGTCTAATAGTTCGCGATTACGGACTGCGCCTTTGTCGGCACTAGTTGCCAACATCGCGTAGTTTTTCAATGCGTAGCTGATTGGACGTACACGGTTAACTGGCTTCCAACCGTCAACACCTTTGGCATCCATCGCGGCACGACGCTTAGCTAATTCTTCGTCGCTTACTTGTAACTCGATTTTACGAGTTGGGATGTCGATATGAATGATGTCGCCTTGTTCAACTAGACCAATAGTGCCGCCACTGCCCGCTTCTGGTGAAACGTGACCGATAGACAGACCAGAGGTACCACCTGAGAAACGACCATCGGTCAGTAACGCACACTTAGTGCCTAAGCCCATAGACTTTAAGTAAGTGGTTGGGTAAAGCATTTCTTGCATACCTGGACCGCCTTTAGGCCCTTCGTAACGAATTACAACCACTTCGCCGGCAACCACTTTGCCACCAAGAATGCCTTCAACCGCGTCGTCTTGGCTTTCAAATACATGTGCAGGGCCAGTGAATGTTAAGTTTTCGTCCGCAACACCAGCGGTTTTAACAACGCAGCCGTCAGTAGCGATATTGCCTGAAAGTACAGCTAAACCACCTTCTTGTGAGAACGCGTTATCTATGCTGCGGATACAGCCGTTTTCACGATCATCGTCTAACGTATCCCAGCGACAATCTTGGCTGAATGCTTTAGTTGTTCGAATGCCAGCAGGACCTGCACGATAGAATTTCTTAACGTCTTCATTATCGGTCACTTTGATATCGTATTGTTCAATAACACCAGCTAGTGTTGTGCCCAATACGTTTGGTACGTCCGTATTTAATAAGCCAGCGCGTGACAGTTCACCTAAAATGCCAATTACGCCACCTGCTCTGTGCACGTCTTCCATGTGGTATTTTTGCGTAGATGGTGCAACTTTACATAGTTGAGGCACTTCGCGAGATAATTTGTCCATGTCAGACATGGTGTAATCAACACCTGCTTCTTGCGCAGCGGCTAATAAGTGCAAAATCGTATTTGTTGAACCACCCATCGCAATGTCTAAACACATGGCATTGTGTAGCGCTTCTTTACTAGCAATATTGCGTGGTAATACAGACTCATCGTCTTGTTCGTAATAACGCTTAGTTAATTCAACAATTTGCTTACCAGCTTTTAAGAACAACTGTTCACGGTCAGCATGTGTTGCCAACATTGAGCCATTACCTGGTAATGCTAAGCCTAGTGCTTCAGCTAAACAGTTCATTGAGTTAGCCGTGAACATGCCTGAGCAAGAACCACATGTTGGGCAGGCTGAACGTTCAACTTGCTCTGCTTGTTCATCAGAAACCGTTGGATCGGCACCTTGGATCATGGCATCAACTAAATCTAGCTTGATAATTTGGTCAGAAAGCTTAGTTTTACCTGCTTCCATTGGGCCACCAGATACAAAGATAACTGGAATGTTTAAACGCATAGCGGCCATTAGCATGCCCGGAGTGATCTTGTCACAGTTAGAAATACAAACCATGGCATCAACACAATGCGCGTTAACCATGTATTCCACTGAGTCAGCGATTAGGTCTCGTGAAGGTAGACTGTAAAGCATGCCGCTGTGACCCATAGCAATACCGTCATCTACAGCGATAGTATTGAACTCTTTGGCGTTTGCGCCTGCCTCTTCAATTGCGCCAGCAACTAACTGCCCCATGTCTTTTAAGTGAACATGACCTGGTACAAATTGGGTGAATGAATTTACTACCGCAATAATTGGCTTATCAAAATCACCATCTTTCATGCCCGTTGCACGCCATAGAGCTCGTGCGCCGGCCATATTGCGACCTTGGGTAGATGTTGCTGAACGTAACTTAGGCATCTTAACTTTCCTTTAAATTTCTGGCACAAAAAAAGCTTCTGTGCACATAACATATTTGTAAAATTGTTTGGCAACAGAAGCTTTTGTACGTCGCTCCAAAGGAGCAGACGCGAACAAAATTTCACTGAATTGAATAAATAGTTAAAAACGTTAGTTACCGCAGCAAGCAATCGTTTTGTTGTTGTCTCTAGTCAATCCTGAAATATGGGTTACTTAACTGGCGTTAACCAGCCCCATTTATCTTCTGTCTTACCGTTAAACAAGCCGAAGAACGCGTCTTGAACTTGTTTTGTGATTGGTCCACGCTTACCGTTACCAACCTCGATACCGTCTACAGAGCGAACCGGAGTTACTTCTGCGGCAGTACCACACATTAAAATTTCGTCTGCTAAGTACATAGCTTCACGAGGGATGTTTTGCTCACGAACCTCGTAGCCCATGTCTTTTAGTAACGTGATAATAGAATCACGAGTAATACCAGGTAAAATTGCAGCAGTAACTGGAGTTGTTGTTACAACACCATCACGAATAACGAAAATGTTTTCGCCTGCACCTTCTGATACATAACCGTTCGTGTCTAATGCAATACCTTCACCGTAACCGTGGCGACGTGCTTCCATAGAAATTAGCTGTGATGATAAGTAGTTACCACCTGCTTTTGCGCCTGTAGGCATAGTGTTAGCGGCTAAACGGTTCCAGCTAACAATACCAGCGTCAACACCGTTTTCTAGCGCTTCTTCACCTAAGTAAGAACCCCATTGCATAGCAGCAACTAATACGTCAGCTTCGGTACCAAATGGCACTGCTAAACCAAGGCCGATTTCGCCATAGAATGCCGCTGGACGTAGGTAAGCTGATTTAAAACCATTTTTTACTACCACGTCTTTTTGCGCTTGGTTCATTTCCTCAAATGTGTAAGGAATGGTCATGCGGTAGATTTTTGCTGAGTCGAATAAACGACGAGTGTGGTCGTCTAAACGGAAAATACATGTGCCTTTATCTGGCGTATCGTAAGCTCTTACACCTTCGAATACCGATGAACCGTAATGAATTGCGTGACTTAATACGTGTACTTTTGCGTCCGCAAATGGAATTAATTCACCGTTAAACCAAATTTTTTCTGCAGTTGAAGGCAATGCCATAATGTTATCCTCTTACAAAACTAACCAGCGAGTTGCTGCGTTAGCTGGTTAGTTGATTCGGGACTTGCAAACTGTCCCATGTCTAATAAAGTGGCTAATTTTGCCTGATCCTCTGTTAAATAGCACTCTTGCACTTCAACTATGGTTTCAAAACTTTTTTGCAAGGTTGTCAATTTACCTTGACCTTTTACCACCAGTGATACCACTACCTCATTCGCTGACGTAGGGTTGAAATTTAAACTAACGAGTTGAAAACTGCGGTAGCGTAATGTTTGTAGCACGCGCTCCAACAATAGGCTTGATGAAACACAGACAAGGTTAAAATGAGCTAATGGTTGTTCAGTAAATGGAAAAGTATTCATTGTCGTGCTCCTTAACTTGCTTGTCTGTCACTGGTTGAGTTATCTATCATGTCTTCGTTTGCTGCACCGGGTGGTACTAACGGCCATACGTTGTCTAATGCATCTATTTTTACGTGAAGAAGATATGGCCCTTGGTGGTTAACAAATTCATTTAGTGCCTGTTCTACTTGCTCAGCTTTAGTAATGGTTTGACCTGGAATGTCAAAAGCTGCCGCCAATTGAACAAACTCTGGATTATCTGATAAGTCGGTTTCACTTAAGCGTTTGTCGAAGAAAAGTTCTTGCCACTGTTTAACCATGCCAAGTTTGGCATTGTCGATAAGTAGGATCTTCACGCCTAAACCAAAGCGTTTTACTGTGCCTAATTCTTGAATGTTCATCATGATAGAACCGTCACCGCACACTGCGATAACCTGATCGTCTGGCCTTGCTACTTTAGCGCCAACAGCGGCTGGAAGGCCAAAGCCCATGGTGCCCGCGCCACCTGAACTAAGGTGGTTTTTAACGCTATCAAAAGACATATGTTGGGCTACCCACATTTGGTGCTGACCAACATCACAGGTTACGACTGCTTTATTGTCTAACTTGTTTGAAAGCTGATTTAACAAGGCTGGTGCATATATATTTTCACCTGGGAAGTCATAGCGCCATTGGTGCTCTTGCTTCAATGCTTGGCAGTGAGCACGCCATTGCTGCCATGATTGAGGCTGACCTATTGCTGTTAATGCATTGGCAAGTTGCGGCATTGCGGTTTCTAAGTCAGCACAAATTGCCAATTCAACCTGACGTAATTTGTTTAACTCTGAGTTATCAACATCTATGTGCAGTACTTTGGCGTTTGGTGCAAAGCTCGCTAATTTACCTGTCACTCGATCATCAAAACGAGCGCCTAGTGCGATTAATAAATCTGATTCTTGTACTACTATATTTGCCGCACCGTTACCGTGCATTCCCAACATGCCCATAAGCGGTTGGTAATTTGAATCTACTGTGCCTAAACCTTTAAGTGTCGTTACAGTTGGTGCTTGTAGTTGTTCTAAGATCTGGCCTAACTGTTCTGAGGTGCCAGCCATATCCACGCCGCCGCCAATGTAAAATACAGGCTTTTTAGCTTGGCTGATAAGCTCGGCAGCTTGTGCAAATAAGTTTGATTCAGCTGTCAGTGGTGCGCGCTTTGGTAACGTCAAAGGAACCTGCTTGATCACTTGGTTCATTTGCACGTCTTTTGGAATGTCTACTAAAACAGGACCAGGTCGGCCTTCATTGGCAATGCGGAAAGCTTGTTTCAGCGTATCTTCCAATTCGGCTTGGTCCATCACTTGGAAACTGTGTTTGCACGACGCAACAGATAAACCAAATACATCTACTTCTTGGAATGCATTAGTGCCCATCATAGGTCGAGGTACTTGACCTGTGATAGCAACAATAGGAACAGAATCTAATTGAGCATCGGCAAGCGCTGTGATTAAGTTAGTTGCGCCAGGGCCTGAAGTAGCTATGCATACACCAGTTTTACCAGTCGAACGAGCATAACCTACAGCGGCAAAGCCAGCACCTTGCTCATGTCGGCATAGATAATGTTTGATTGGAGAACCGCGTTCGAGGCTGCGAAACAGGGCGTCATAGACGGGCATAATGGTACCGCCTGGGTAACCAAATACTTCTGTCGCCCCTAACTCATGTAGGGTATCTATGATTAAATCTGCACCTGTTATCATCTTGTTTCCTGCCGTTTTCTTATACTCGTTTTGAGTGTTAAGTGATATTCCGGCTAAAGTTCAAGGCGAAAATACGAAAAACCCCGAACTTAGCTGCCGGGGTTTATAAAATTAAATTTGGCTCAGCATTAACCCCGACTTGGTCTAATAAGGACCACGACGTTGTTAATAATAATCAGAAGAGCTTGGTTTAATTTCATTTATTCAATTCGTTTTTTAGTTCGCTGCTTGTTTTTATTTCAAGCAATGAGTAAGTGTTGTTTGTCTTTTTGACTAAAGAATAGTCTTTGTACGACGAAACGGCATACGATTCAAACAAAAACTCGACAACACTTAGTTCATTAAATTATATGATTAATCCTTTTGGTTATTAAACCGTGTGAATTTGTTTCATATCTGTCATGTAACCACGTAATTGCTTACCTACAGTTTCTACTGGGTGGCTACGTAATTTTTCATTGATTTCAACTAACTGAACGTTATCAGCTTTGTTGTCAGCGAAGTCGAAACCTTTACCAATATATTCAAGACCTAACTTAGGCATGAACTTTTCGCGTAATACTGGAATTGCAGCGTTAGCGAATAAGTAGTTGCCGTATTCAGCTGTGTCTGAAATTACCACGTTCATTTCATATAAACGCTTACGAGCGATAGTGTTAGAAATTAACGGCGTTTCGTGTAGTGATTCGTAGTAAGCTGACTCTGGTAAAATACCCGCTTCAACCATAACGTCAAACGCTAGTTCTACACCTGACTTGATACATGCAACTAAGAAGATGCCTTTATCGAAGAACTCTTGTTCAGTGATAGTATTTTCAACTTTCGGTGCGTTTTCAAATGCAGTTTGGCCTGTTTCTTCACGCCACTTTAATAAGTTCGCATCGTTATTTGCCCAGTCTTCCATCATCGTCTTAGAAAATTCACCTGAGATGATGTCGTCTTGGTGTTTTTCGAATAATGGGCGGAACTCAGCAGTTAACTCTTCTGCAAGCTCATAAGCTTTCACTTTATCTGGATTAGTTAAGCGGTCCATCATGCCTGATACACCACCAATCTTTAATGCTTCAGTAATTACTTCTAAACCGTATTGGATTAAGTTTGCTGCGTAGCCTGGCTCAATGCCTTCCGCTACCATCTTGTCATAAGCAACTACTGCTGCTGCTTGCTGCATACCACAAAGGATAGTTTGCTCACCCATTAAGTCAGATTTAACTTCTGCTACGAAAGAAGACTCAAGTACACCTGCACGGTCACCACCTGTTGCTGATGCTAGTGCTTTAGCGATATCCCAACCTTTACCTTCAGGGTCATTGGCTTTGTGAACTGCGATTAGTGTTGGCACACCGAAACCACGCTTGTATTCTTCACGAACTTCTGTACCTGGACATTTAGGTGCACACATTACAACCGTTAGGTCTTCACGAATTTGCTTACCTTCTTCAACGATGTTGAAGCCATGAGAATAACCTAAAGTAGCACCTTGTTTCATTAATGGCATAACTGCATCAACAACTGCAGAGTGCTGTTTGTCTGGTGTTAAGTTATAAACTAAGTCAGCAGTAGGAATTAACTCTTCATAAGTGCCTACATTGAAACCATTTTCTGTTGCACGAACAAAAGAATCACGCTTTTCTGCGATTGCCGCTGGACGTAATGCATAAGATACGTCTAAGCCTGAATCACGCATGTTTAAGCCTTGGTTAAGACCTTGTGCACCACAACCTACGATGACAATTTTGCTACCTTTTAGGGCATCACAACCCGCACTGAATTCACTGCGCTCCATGAAGCGACAAACGCCTAACTGAGCTAACTGCTCGCGTAAAGGTAATGTATTAAAATAATTTGCCATCTTGGTTTCCTCAATAGTTTTGATGTGGTGACTATATGCCCTAGCCAATGTTGCGTAAATTGATATATACTCAATGAATCATTTCACATTATGAAATAAATATAGACCTCGATTTATGGATTTAAAAGAACTCAAAGCGTTTTTGCATTTATGCCAAAGTAAACACTTCGCAACCACTGCCGATGCCATGTTTTTAAGCCCTTCTACATTGAGTAGATTGATCCAGCGCTTAGAGCAAGAAATAGGCGAACCCTTGTTTATTCGTGATAATCGAAAAGTTGAATTGACCTCTGCGGGGATCAAAACTCGTGAATTTGCCGCGACGACTATTAATGAATGGCAACAACTGCAACAGGTGTTAAAACAGAAAAGCGAAGAACTAACAGGACAACTTAGAATATTTTGTACTGTGACGGCGGCTTATGAGTTTTTACCTAGCCTAATCGAGAAGTTTTCAGCTGAACACCCGTTAGTGGACTTACAAGTAATGACGGGCGATGCTTCACAAGCTCTCAATATGATTGATTCTGACAGAGTGGATATTGCAATAGCGGCGCTAAAAGATGGTCAGTCGAGCAAGTACTATTTTCAATCATTGCAAGAAGTACCGTTATTGATCATTGGACCAAACGATAACAGTGAGCTGGCGTTAACTTGTCAAAAAGCAGAACTTGATTGGACTAGCTTGCCATATGTTATGCCTGAGTCAGGTCCAATTCGCCATAAGTTTGAGAAGTGGTTAAAAGCAATGGGGATTAAACCAGAAATTTACGCTTCGGTTTCTGGTCATGAAGCTTTGGTGAGTATGGTTGCTTTAGGTACAGGTGTCAGTATTGCACCAAATTTAGTGGTAGAAGCCAGCCCTGTTAAAAGTAAGATCTCTGTGCTTAAACCAAACATTAACCCTGAACCATTTGATTTGGGGGTATGTTGTTTGAAAAATAAAAAAGCCAATCCTGTGGTTGAAGCTTTTCTTAATTCATCCTCGACCTAATTAGCTACCAAGATGCAAAGCCGTCGATTTTCTTAGCTTTGCATCTTGTTACCCTACTGTTTCCTGCATTTGTCATATCACATTTTAAAATGTGGAAATAATCAATCATTTTGTAGCAAACAGTATGACAGAAAGCGACTTATGTCCTACTATTGATTCATCTAAGGTATTGATAGATGGATGATTATGCAAACCTTTACGTTACCCGCTTTTGATTCGTACATATTGGATGACTTGCTTGAAGAGATAAGTGAGCTATACCAAAGCAGTGAATCAACCCTTATTGCGTTAGAAGCGACGCCGGAAGATGTTGAACTACAACGGGCTTTATTTCGAGCGATCCACACAATAAAAGGTGACTTAGGCTTGGTCAGCTTTGACCCAATTATTCCACTGGTGTCACATGTTGAAGACCTATTAGATTATTTGCGCAATGGCAAAATTGAATACACCAGTATTATGAGTGACTTAGTCTTGCTAACCATGGACAAAGTTGAACAGTTTGTTGAGCAAGTCATTAGAGATGGTGAAATTGAATACGACAATGACTTATACGATAAGCTTGCCACGCAGATAGACCAGATCACGCCTGATAATAAAGAAAAACACCAGGACTTATTGACGGAAGCGGTGTTGCTGCTCGACCCGAGTTTAAATATTCAAGAGCAACCAAGTGTGTCAGAGCCTGTCCATGTTTCAGCGCCAATTGAAGATGAACTCGCCGATGATTTAGAGTACTTTCGGCAGATCATATTGCCAATTGAAAAACGTTTTCGTTATTGGCATGGCCGTGCCGAACGTATTGCTAAGTTTTGTATGTATGTAAACGAAATTGCGGGTAAACCGATCCCAGAAGAACAGCTTATTGCTGCTTGTTATTTACATGATTTTGGTATGGGCTTTATTAGCCATAACCTACTACACAAAGTAGGACGCCTTAGCCAAGATGAAAGGCTGATCCTGCAGCAACATGTTTATACCAGTGCTAGGCTACTCAAACACTTACCTACCTGGCAGCCTGCATTAGAGATCATCATGCAACATCATGAAAGAAGTGATGGCTCAGGTTACCCCCTTGGCCTTAAGGAACATGAAATATGCGATGGTGCTAAGTTATTAGCACTGGCCGACAGTTATGAAGCGTTAACCCATGAAAGATCGCATTCAAACCATATAAAACGCCCTATGCGTAGAGCCGTGATTGAGCTCAATGCTGACGCAGATAAGTTATTCAGCCCAGTTTGGATAGAGCACTTTAACAAGGCGATGATTAACCTGATGCAACAATCGGAAACCCGCTAGTTCAACGAGTTTTATGGTTGTTGTACAACGCCAGAATAAAATACTTCACAGTCGGACACTGTATTAGTAACGCTTGAAACTATATCGGTTACAGGACTAGCAACCGAAGCAAGTAAGTTGCTGGCGACTGCGCTAGTTGGCTCATTCATTGGACCGTTTAAGGTTTGTGATAAGTCTGCACAACCTTGTTGATCAAGAATGGCAAATTCAAATTGTTGAAACTCTTGAGCGACGATGTCAGCTTTGCCTTTTAAAGCCAATCTATACTTGTCGGTTGCAATGGCCGTATCAGTAACATCAACCACACCTTGTTCGAAATTAGTCTTTATTGATAAATGGTTGATTTGAGTTTCACCACCAAGGGTTGATATACCACCAGTTAAGTCGAATAACTGCCCTGCAATTAACCCAAGCGGGCCTGTTAATAAGTAACCGCCAATATCTAATAAACTGGTTTCTTGGCTATCTTTTAAAGCGGTCAATGCCGAATTTATATCCAGCCCAATCAATTTTCCAGGCGCAATATCGGCATCGAAAGAACCTGTTACCATGGTTAGAGGGTCTTGCTCTGGCTGGTTTGCAATATTAGCTGTGATCGCTGTTGAAAACTTCACTAAGCCTTGCGGTTGCACGCTTAGCTCTTTCATTAAGTGTGAAAACTGCTCTAGTTGCAGTTTATTGTCAGCCGCTTCCAATTCAATTTTAGGCGCTGCAAAAGGTAAATAAATGGAGGCTGTTAAATCAAGCATACTAGGTTGGTTATCAATGCTCAGCTGCTCAACAAATACCTTATCAGCAAAACTTTGCGCTAATACTTTTACCTCTCCAACCTGTTCAGACTGTACCGCCACGTTTTCGAATAGAGCCTGTAGTTTAGTGCCAGGTAGATGAACCTCTTTGTTTACTTGTGCGTTTTCAACGAGTTGTAGGTTAAGTACTTGAATATTACTGTTGTTAATGACAAATAATTGCTCTGAAGAGGTTTCTTTAACGTTTAATTTATTAATGAGCACTCTATCTACCACGACTAAATCCAAAGGCAGTGGTTGAGCTTGAGTTTGGCCTTGCTCTGTTGGTGTTGTTTCGGTTTGTTGTTGTTTTAACTTTTCGAGGTTGAGAGCAAAGTTAGGGCTGTCGATGGTCACTTGCTCGACTATCAGCTCTTTAGAAAATAATCGCCATAGATCGATTTGCAGGTATAACTTGGCAATGGTGCCACTTAATCCAGGCTGTTTAATTTTAATATTATTTAATGTAACACTGGTCGGCGATGACAAATTTAACTCAATGTTGTTGATGTTTATTTGACTGCCAGAAGCTTTACTAATGTTTTGATTTATTTGTCGGGTAAACCAATTAATATCAAACATTAACACTAAGAGAGTAAACAGCACTAAGAGCAATATTGTCAGTTTTCGACCTAGTCGAGCTGGCTTTTTTTTGTGAAACAGTGCTGTTTGTTGATCCATCTTAATGAGTACCTAAAGTTGAATAAATTTGTCGTCTAATAGATTCTGCAAGCCATAGGGGCCAACAAAGTGCAAAGTGCCTACAGCGACTAATACTTTTTGCTGCTTTAACATATCGGCAAGTTGTTGTTGCCAATTTTTGTTTCTGTCGGTCAGCAATACTTTTTCTGCGACTTTATCAAACTCAGATTGGCCTAACGTTTGGCGATATATTTCATTAAAGCTTGTCATGTCAGCTTTTAGCCAAGCCGACACCATTTGTTTGGGTAGCTCAGTATGCAAAGCCAATTCATTGAGCGTGTCTAAGATTAAGTCGTCGCTATTAATCGCATCGCTGCCAGTAATGACTTGATCAAAAAACTGCATCTGTTGGGCAAAGGTTTCCAATCCGACAATTTGTTTACCCTGCTGCTTTGCGTATTGATATATCTGCCTATCTATCCCTTTATTGGCGTCTAAGCCTTGATGCATATAGGCAATTTGCACCATGGTTAGCCCTAACATCCAAGGCTTAACCGCAGCAAACTGTTCGATATTAACGCCAAGCCCTGCCAAGTATTGTGAAGCTTTTGCATACACTTTTGGTGAGAGCTCGGTTGCGAGTGTTTTGCCCGGTGGCAAAAGGCCATATTTTAACGTCAATTGCTGTTGTTGCTCAGGTGTTAGTGCACCCAAATCTAGCTCCAGTACCACTACATCAACTTGATCAACAGCCTGCTTAATGGCATTGGGCAGAGATTTGAAACGCTCATCGCCTAAGTGAATCGTGCCAACTAGATAGTCGTTGCCTTTTGCGTTTTTATTACTCCAAATCGGCGCCGCTAAGCTGTTGAAAGAAAGTGCCAAACAAACTAAAGCCGAAATAAAAGAGAACGTTTTCAATGTTGCTCCTAAAACTTTTCTAATGCTTGTTTAAAGTCTGCAAGTAAGTCGACTTCGTCTTCGATACCAACCGACATACGTATCATGTTTTCACTGATCCCCGCTTTTTGGCGGTTCTCTAAGCCCATCTCCCAGAATATGGTTTGTGCTACAGGCAGCGCTAAGGTGCGAGTGTCGCCCAAGTGGGTTGCAGAGATCACTAGATTTAGCTCTTTCAACAGTTCTATTGGGTCAATAGAAGCAATAGGATCAAAGCTGATAATCGCGCCAAAGTGTTTAAAGTGATCCGCTGCTCTTTGATGTTGTGGGTGATCGGACAAACCCGGGTAATACACCTTAGCGATTTTAGGGTGGTTATCTAAATAGCTAGCGATAGCCATCGCATTGCTACAAGCTTTGTCCATACGTAACGCCATTGTTTCAGCGCCTACAGCGATCATTTGGGCACTGTCTGAAGATAGGCAAGCGCCCATATCGCGAAGCCCTTTCTTTTTAACCTGAGTGATAGCTTGAGCTTCTGTTGGCAGCCCTCTAAAGCTTTCCATAATGTTGTCGTAGCCACTCCAGTCAAACAAGCCAGTATCCACTAATGCTCCCGCGGTAACTGTACCGTGACCACCAACGTATTTTGTTAATGAGCAGGTAATCAAGCTGGCATGTACGTCTTTGGCTTGAAATAGATATGAAGGCGTCATGGTGTTATCGACCATGTAAACCAAGTTTTCTTGTTGGCACCATAAGCCTATTGCTGCTAAGTCAGCAACTTGAGTCACTGGATTAGCAATTGTTTCAGTAAATACCATTTTGGTATTCGCTTGTTTAGCCGCTTTAACTTGCTCAACGTCTGTTACGTCAACTTGACTAACTTCTACACCAAAACGTTTTAGCGTGTTAAATATGCTCGGCGTGTTACCGAATAGAAATTGACTGGCGATAACATGATCACCCGCCTTTAAGAGAGTAAAAAAGGTAGTGGCAATAACGGCCATGCCTGAAGCAAATACCAAACAACTTGAACCACCTTCCATGTTATTGATCAGTGACTGCAACGCATCTGTAGTTGGTGTTGATTGGCGAGCATAAGCTTGCCCTGCCAGTTTACCTTGGAAGATATCAACTAAGTCTTGCGGGTCGTCATAGCCAAATAGTACTGAGTTAACGATTGGGTAGTGAACCGCGCCACTGTCGGGGTTAAGCAACCTGTCATGGTGTACGGTAGTAGTGGTAAATTGCTTGTCTTTCATAGTGCTACTCTTGGCTTATTTGGCGAATTTAGCTTCTAATGCTTGTTTTACATTTAAAGGAACAAAGTGGCTAACGTCGCCGTAGTGTGCAGCAACGTCCCGAACTATAGTTGAAGAGATATGTGCATGATCATGACCTGGAGTCAGCAACACACTCTCTAGTTCAGGGTTAAGCTTTCGGTTTACAGAGGCTAACTGATATTCATATTCAAAATCGGCAACCGCTCTTACCCCTCTGATCAATACTTTGGCATTATGGCTTTTCGCGTAGTCCGCTAATAGTCCAGAAAAGCCTTCAACAGAAACATTTGGAATATGAGCTAAGGCATCTTGGGCTAGTTTCACTCTTTGCTCAAGGTTGAACAAGGGCTGTTTTCTGGCGCTAGTGGCAATTGCCAATACTACGTGTTCAAACATTGCTGCAGAGCGCTCAACTAGGTCGATATGACCATTGGTGATGGGATCAAAGGTACCCGGGTATATAGCTTTAACCATAGGAATTTCTTAATTTTTACGTTTTCTCGACTATAACAGCAAAGGATCACAGACCCTAGTGCTTTATCAGGCCTATTGCGGGCTTAGAAAATTAAAATAAAAAAGATCGCAAAGAATAATAATAGAGCTATTGATCTAAAATGCCATTAAGGCCAGAATGCAATGTTACGCCAGTATTTATATTTGTTGGTATTTTGGGTAATAAGGCTGCTAAGTGAACGGGATGGCTCACTAAGGCAACACAGCCTGCGCTAGAGACAGAGTTAGGATATGAAAACAAAAGACAGAATTATTGAAGCAAGTATCGAGCTGTTTAACAGCCAAGGCGAGCGAAATGTTACAACCAATCACATTGCTTCGCACTTAAACATAAGCCCTGGTAATCTGTATTATCATTTCCGCAACAAAGAAGAGATCATTCGTCATATTTTCAGTAAATACGCTGATCATATGCAAGTTTCATTTGAGCCGGTCAAGCCTAGCCAAGACGCCACTCAAATTCTGACAAACTACCTAGATGCCGTGTTCAGCGCACTTTATCACTTCAACTTTTTATACGATAACTTGCCTGTGATCATGGCCCGAGATCCAGAGCTACGCACTCAATACTTGCAGATCCACAATAAGATGATGGAAAAAATTCACCATGTTATCGTCAGCCTACAGGTGGCAAACGTCATTGATATGGATAAAGACGACATTGATGAGTTAGCCAACATTATCAAGCAGCAAGTGACGTTCTGGATCAGCTATTGTAAAACCAGTACGGAAGATGCGGTGGTGACCGATCAACTTATTTATCAAGGTTTGATGAAAGTACTATTGTTACTAAAACCTTATGTGACAGAAGAGTTTAAGCCGAGCTACCAAGAGCTAGCGGCAAAGTACCGAGCTTTGGCAGACGGCGCAGCGACAGAAGAGTAATTGACATGTTTGATTTAAAAAAGTGCTATCAAGACAACTTAGCTCAGCACCTTGAGCTATTTAACAAAATGGAAGACTACCTACCACAGGTAGAAACCTTAGCAATTGAGTGTTTTGATGCGCTTGGCAAAGGTGGCAAGATCATCTTTTTTGGTAATGGTGGCAGTGCAGCAGACAGCCAACACTTAGCAGCAGAGTTCGTGGTTCGATTCAAGAAAGAACGCCAAGCACTAGCCTCTATTGCATTAACCACAGACACATCAATTTTAACTGCACACACCAATGACTATGAGTTTGACACTGTGTTCGCACGTCAAGTTGAAGCGTTAGTTAAACCAGAAGATGTAGTTATTGGCTTAACCACATCGGGGACTAGTCCAAATATTAACTTAGGATTAGAAGCTGCGAATAAAATCGGCGCTTATACCGTTGCTTTTACTGGTCGCGATGGCGGTAAAGTAAAAGACATTGCTAAGTTACCTATTATTATTGAAAACAACATCACCGCGCGTATCCAAGAAGCGCATATGTTTATTGGTCACTGGTTATGTGAAGCAATTGATGAGTTAGTTACTCAAGGCTAAGAGTAATTTTAAGCTTTAAGTTAAAGAGAAAGTCCGAGATCATGTCTCGGACTTTTTGGTTTTAGCGTTTTAAAATCATTAATGTGCTAAGTGTTTAGTTTCTGAACTTAGCCTTCCGCTTTCTTTGCGAATATTTGAAACAAGTAGGTTTCCTCTGCGATTTCTCCTTTTAGCAGCAGTGTATTACCAAGCACGATATAAGGAGCTGACATAGTAAGAGAGTCCCAGCCACCGTCAGAACTAGACTTACTACTGACTTCAAATGAAAATGCTTCGCCAGCCTGATCACTTTTTACTTCTAATTTTAGCTTAGCTTTTTCATCACCAAACTCTATCGATGCAGCTTCTCCAACGTAAACTCGCATACGAGGAGAATGTAATAGTGTAGAGTTGGCCAATATGTCTGTTGAAGCTCAGAAGTAATTGGTATCGCTAAATGATAAGGTCGCCGAGCCTTATTCTCCAGAGTGAACATGGTGCGATCTAATAACGACATTGGACTTTAATTCAGTTAAAATTCTAGCAAATACTTTTATCAAGACGGCGCTATGTTCGATTTATCTGTTTTTAACTCTTTATCCGATGTCAAAATTCTCGTTGTTGGTGATGTAATGCTAGACCGTTACTGGACTGGTGACTCTTCTCGTATATCGCCAGAAGCTCCAGTACCTGTGGTTAAGATCGGTGAGCTAGATGACAAGGTGGGTGGAGCTGCGAACGTTGCAAGAAACATAGCCCACTTAGATGGCCAAGTGACGCTGTTAGGCATTATTGGTGAAGATGAAAATGGCGAGCGTCTAGAGCAATTATTAGCCCATGAAAATATTTCGTCAGCGTTAGTTAAACAAAGCTCGCAACCTACGATCACTAAACTTAGAGTGATCAGCCGTCAGCAACAAGTTGTTCGCTTAGACTTTGAAGAAACCTTTTCAGCAGAGCATGGTGATATTGTTAAACAAGCTTTCGAACAGCAATTAAACCACTTTGATTTTGTTTTGTTCTCTGATTACAACAAAGGCTCTCTAAGCCAAATCAAAGCAATGATCAAAATAGCTAGAGAGGCAGGCAAGACAGTATTGGTTGATCCTAAATCTAAAGACCTTGCTGACTATGCTGGCGCAAATGTTATTACCCCTAATAAAACAGAGTTTGTTGCCGCTGGTGGTTTAGTAGGTAATGAGCTAGAGATCACTAATTCGGCTCGCCAGATCATGGATAAGTGCCAAATAGAGTCGATTTTATTGACCCGAAGTGAGCAAGGTATGTCGGCGATTTCTGCTAACAGTAAAGTGGACATGCCTGCGCAAGTATTAGAGGTTTCTGACGTAACAGGTGCGGGTGATACGGTTATTGCTACTTTAACTATGATGATGGCTGCAGGGTTAGAGCTAGCTGACGCTGCGCAAGTTGCTAACTTAGCTGCAGGTATTGTTGTTGCCAAGCTTGGTGCTGCCACTGTGTCGCCAGAAGAGCTTTATAAAGTGGTTAACGAGCATATGTTTGGTTCTAAACAAGCGCACTATCAAACTCCATTTGATGAAGTATTGAAACACATTGAATTTGCTCGTCAGTCGGGAGAGAAAATCGTCTTTACCAATGGCTGTTTCGATATTCTTCACGCAGGTCATGTTCACTATTTAGAACAAGCAAAGGCATTGGGTGATCGTCTAGTTGTTGGTTTGAACAACGATGAGTCTATCACCCGCTTGAAGGGTGAAGGTCGCCCTGTTAACCCACTTAAAGAGCGTGCCACTGTTATTACAGGTTTAGCTAGCGTCGATTGGGTGATCCCATTTGGTGAAATCAATGGCAATGAATTTGATGACACCCCTTATGACATCATCACCAAAGTGAAGCCAGATGTATTGGTTAAAGGTGGTGATTATACGGTTGAAACCATTGTTGGTGCTGATTTTGTGCAAAAATCTGGCGGCCAAGTTGCGGTAATTGAGTTTGTCGATGGCTGTTCCACTACTAAGATCATCGAAAAAATTCAGGCCAAGTAAAAGGCTATTCAATATTTAATCCGTCATGCTGAACTGGATTCAGTATGACGGTTTCAATGTCTAAGTTTTTACTCTCCTTGTTAAACTGCTTTCCTCTTTATTACCCTATATAAATACGCGTGAGTTACTGTGCTTTACTGTTTAGACCAGCAGGCAAAAGC
Source organism: Psychrosphaera sp. (assembly GCA_965200905.1). Taxonomy (GTDB): domain Bacteria; phylum Pseudomonadota; class Gammaproteobacteria; order Enterobacterales; family Alteromonadaceae; genus Psychrosphaera. The sequence continues at coordinate 116,772 of CBDAVN010000003.1, read as the reverse complement.
AATAAAAGTAATGGCTTACCTTAAATAACATTAGATATAATCTACAATTGTTGAAATGGTACTTTATTTTATGCTTTTGCTGAGGGTAATATGAGATCAACAAAGATTGCTGAAGTCGTCATTGCAGTTAGTGTTTTTTAGCCTTGTTGTGTTACGGACTGTTTCGGTTGTTGTCTGTTGAGTAGGGACAGTGTGACGTATGCGTATATCCAATCAGACAAAAGATTTACTTATCTCTTTAGCCATAGCTATTGGCGCCTTATTTCTTGCCTCTTATTACGATGTTAACGAAGAGTTTATTGAATGGGCAGAGCAGTATGAAGAATATGAAATCGACGAACTACCAATGGGGGCTGCCGCTCTTTCATTGTGTTTTGCTTGGTTTGCTTGGCGTCGCTGGCGTGAGCAAAAACACCATCAAAAAAAATTAACCTCCCAATTACAAGCTATTGAACGTTTACAACAGCAGCAAGCGCAAAGCGAGCAAAAAGCGATAGCTCGCTCTACTGAGTTATCAATAGTTGGCACTATGGCGGAACAGTTACTCGCAGCAACTAGTGTCGAGCAAGCCCTTAGCTCTTTTCAAAATCACTTTAGCGATTTGACCAAACAACGTGCTAGCGCCCTAATGCTTAATAACAGTGAGCACGATGAACCCATTATTCGCGAGTGGAATAACCAAGCGCGAGAGCGAATTTTTGACCTACAAGTTGATTTACAGGAAGCTGAGTGCAATAAAATAATGGCTTGCGCTTGTTCTACTAATTTAACAACGGATCCAAAACAGCAGTTATGCTTACCTATTCGCACAGTTGATAATTATCACGGCTTGATTTGTTTGGCGCTAAATGAGCCTGATGATGCAGAGCGATTGTCCGAGTTGGTTGCACCAGCCATTAATATTTTAGCTTTGACCTTATCTAATCTAAGTTTGCGAGATAATTTATTACATCAATCTATTAAAGATCCATTAACCGGTTTGTTGAACCGCAGAGGCTGGCAAGAAAAAACCAAGCTGTTCAGCTATGAAAACGTTGAGTCAGAACACAAGCTTTCGGTTATCACTTTGGATATTGATTTCTTTAAAAACATCAACGATAACCTTGGCCATGATGCGGGTGATTTAGCTCTGAAAACGCTGTCAGGAGTGATAGAAGAACATACTCGAAAAGAGGATTTGTGTTGTCGCTTAGGCGGTGATGAAGTAGCACTCTTGTTACCTGGTGTAGATTTAGAGCAGGCGGTAGTAAAAGCTAATTTGATAAATCAGGGCTTTAAGCAAAAAGCCGCCGCTTTGTTAAATTCGGCTTCGGTGCAGTTATCTTTATCGGCAGGCGTATCTAGCTTTCCTGACGATGGTAGCAACATCAAAAGTTTGTTAGACAAGTCAGATAAATATTTATACCAAGCGAAAAAAGCGGGGCGCAACCAAGTTCAATCAGCATTATCTTAATTTATTGTGTGATTACTAACTGAAAAGCGCTTAGGGCAAGTTCTTTACCGTTGATTTGTACAGCACATTGATGCTGTCCGGAATAATATTTTCGCGTCGTGATCGGAACAAAAGCATGTTGTTTGGTTAATAAAACCGTTTCACCTGCGGCTAATTCAAACTCTTTCCACTTAAATACTTTAGGGGCTAATTTGCCATTGGCTTTTTGGTGATAAATGACGTAATCCAATAAGATCTTATGCGATGTTGTTTCTGGGTTAGTTATCTTACAGTTAATCGTTTGCGCGTTGCCAAACTCTACAGTTTCTGTCGCTAGTTCCAACTCAACCTGCAATAGAGCTGCATTGATGTAGCCAAATGCTTCTAACGTTTTGCTATGGCCTTGTTTGATCAAGGTTCGACATCCATGTTTGACTAATCTTTGCCTATTTTTGTTAGCATTTATTAGCCAGTCAGTTGCGATCTCGGCGACTAAATCTGGGTGGTGTTTTGCTATATCGTTTAAGTTATTGGCAACACTTCGCCTGACATATTCAGACTCATCGTCTTTTAGCTTTTCCAACAGTTTGATAACTGGCGCAGGGCGTTGTTTAAACTCTGGTATTTGCATAGCCCAAGGTAACAAGGGCCTAGTACCTTCGCTGATCAATCTGCGTACATGATGACAAGGATCGGTTAGCCAACTCTGCATAATAGACAGGCTCGCTTCGGGATGAGCAATTAACAAATATCGAATACCAAATTCACTAGAAAAGCGTTTGGTCATTTCCTTTAAAGCAGACATTGAAAACTCAAGCTCGTGTTGACCTAATTCACCAACGTATTGCGTCATAGGCATGACGATCCAGCCTGCTAAGCCGTTTTTATCTGAGTTAATTAAGTCTAAGTCTTGGTTATCTTCAACCGCGGTTAATACGCTAATTAATAGCTTTACAGCGGTTTTGTAATCCGTTGGAAGGTAGTGTTTAAAGGCTAAACAAATTTGGTTTGCTCTGTCTTTCAATTCTCTATTTTCTAAATCGTCTCCGGCCAGTTGCACGAAGTCTGCGGCATCAAACTCTGGATGCTTAGAAACAAGCAAGTCAGCGGTTAACTCAATTAAAGGCCGGTTATAAACGTTTTTCATATTACAGCTTCTCAGCCAGTAAAGAGAGTACACCTGAGTTTTGTTTTATGGTCGCCAAACCTTGGTTACCGACTTCTTGTCTGAGCTGAGCATTAGATAAAAGGCGTGAAAGCTGTTGCTGTAGCTCAGAGCTATTAGATACTTTAATTAAACCGCCACCGTCGGCAATGGTGTCTATTATCTCTGGGTTGTTATATATGTGTTGTCCCATAAGCACTGGCTTGGCAAAAGCTGAAGCTTCAATTGGATTGTGTCCGCCCTTTTTAGCAATAGAGCCGCCAATAAAGACCACATCTGCTACTGAATATATCTCACTTAGAACGCCCATTTGATCGAGAACGATAACTTGAGTTTGCGCGCTGGCTTGCTGTTCTTTGCTGGTATTCACATACTTTAAGCCAGATTGAGCGACTAAGTCACTTACCTCTGCAAACCTATGAGGGTGTCTAGGCGCAATTAGCAGTAGTAAGTTTGGGTGTTCGGCTGCGAGCTTGTTATAACTGTCAATCAGCGCGTTTTCTTCGGTATCATGCGTGCTGCCTGCAACCACTATCAATCGGTCATCAATATTAAGTTTGTTTCGCCAAGATCCAGCTAAACCCGAACTCGGTAAGCTGATATCAAACTTAATATTGCCTGCTAGCTGAAGAATGGGCTCTTGTATGCCTAGCTTAATGTAGTTTGCAAAATCTTTGGTGTTTCGAACAAATACTTGATCTAACGCGTTCAACATTGGCTGAGCTAACCAAGTAAATTTTTGGTAACCCCTGCAACTAGAATCGGTCATGCGCCCATTAATAATGGCGACAGGCTTGTTAAGTGCTTTAGCGGCAAGAATTAAATTAGGCCAGAGCTCTACTTCCATGATGATCAGTTTGTCGGCTTTAACTTGTTTAAGTAAGCGTTTAGCTAACCAAGGCAAATCAACGGGCAAGTAACAATGATACATTCTGTCCGATAGCTTTGCCTGCTCTATCATTTTTATTGCCTGCTCTTTGCCTGTAAGCGTATTGGTAGTGACAACGATTGATAAATCGCTTCGCTCGGTTAGCATTTTTGTCAGTAAAGGCATGGCAGAGATAACTTCGCCCATGGATGCACAATGGACTAAATATCGAGTGTGTTCTGGCTCTTTAGCAGGTATTGAAGGCTTGAGTAAACCAAACTTTTGGCCCCAAGCCCAGTCTCGTTTTATTTTGTTGTTATCAACCTTAGTAAGTTTTGCCTTAACTATGGCAACTAACCATTTGCTAAGGTCGACCAAGGTAAAAATAATCAATAATAGATTGTAAAAGGCCAAGGCTAACCATGTTTTCATGCTTGGTAACCTGCTAATAGTTGCTGCCAATTGCTTTCATTAAAATGAAAATTAGGGTTGAGTGTCTTTTCTTTATTCAAAGAGCGTTGCAATCTATCAAGGTTGGCCTGTTGCCAGCTTGGCGCTTGCTCTCTAAATAGGCAACGATCAAAGTCGATAAGCCATATTTTTTGACTTTTATCCATTAGAATGTTGTGAATATTCAGATCAGAGTGAAACACCCCGTGATGATGGAATTTTTTTATGGTTTTGCCGACTTGCTGCCAGAGGACATCAGGCAGTTCTTGGTCAGTCAAAAACTGAAAAAGATCTTGGGCTTGGTCAATACGCTCAATCAGAATATCGTTCTGGCATAACCAAGGTTTGCTTTTAATTACTTGCGCTGCAATAGGTCGAGGCACAGGTAAATTTAGTTCCCGCATTTGGCTCAACATTAGCAATTCTTGATAAGCTCTAGCTTTGTGTAAACCTGTATAAATGAAGCTTCGTTTGCTTAATTTACTGATCAAGCCACCGCGATAATAATGACGCAAGACCATGTCTAACGGTTGTTTATCTATATCCTCAGTCCTAACGAAGTACGTTGTATAGCGCCCTTTTGATTCACCAGTGACAGCGCCACTGTTTTGCCAGTGCTCAGCTTGAAACCAAGCTTGTTGAACATTGGTCACTAAGCTTTTATCAAACCAAATGTGGGTGTTATGCGTTTTGGCAGTGTGCCATTTATCGTTATTGAGTCTGTGAGGCAAGGTAAAAACTTATATTAATCGTTGGATTAAAGGCAATGATACATTAGCATTGCCGATTATTAAAAGGCTGCATTACGGAGTGTCTGTGTCACTTAATTCCATTTGTATTTTACGCTTATCTGCCATAGGTGATGTTTGTCACGCGGTTGCCGCGGTACAAGCGATTCAAAAGTACAACCCTGACGCTAAGATCACTTGGATCATTGGCAAAATTGAAAAGGCGTTATTAGACGGTCTGCCGGGTGTGGAGTTTGTGATATTTGATAAATCGAAAGGCAAGCAGGCGTTTAAAGACTTACAGCAAAATATGGCGGGTAAGCAGTTTGATGTTCTGCTTCATATGCAAGTTGCTTTTAGAGCAAACTGGGCGGCTCGGTATATTCCAGCAAAACGTAAGATTGGTTTTGATTGGGCTCGTGCCAAAGAGTTACATGCTTTGTTCACAAAAGAACGCATCAAAGCGCAGCATGAACCTCATGTATTAGAAGGCTTTTTTGCATTTGCCGAGCAAGTTGGTGTGCCGGCATCTGAATTAGAACAATTAAAATGGTCAATTCCTGTTTCACAGCAAGATAGTGAATTTGCAAGTGAACATATGCCGAAAGAAAAGAGCCTTGTCATCTCACCTGCGGCTAGTAAAAGAGAGCGCAATTGGTTACCAGAGCGCTATGCGCAAATTGCTGATCATGCCGCCAAGCAGGGATTCAAGTTAGTGCTTTGTGGCGGGCCAGCACCAATTGATAGAGAGTTGGCGGATGCTATTAAAGCGGCGAGTAATAACGAATTTACCGACTTGGTTGGCAAAACCTCCTTGAAGCAGATGTTATGTTGCTTAAAACAAGCAAGTTTAGTCATTGCACCTGATACTGGTCCTGCGCATATGGCAGTGACGCAAGGTACTCCAGTGCTTGGTTTATATGCACATTCAAACCCAAAACGAACGGGACCGTATTTGTATCAAGACTACGTGGCGGAAGTTTATTATGACAATGTCATTGAGCAAAAAGGTAAACCTGCCCAGCAATTAAAATGGGGCACTCGAGTAAAAGGTGCTGGCTTAATGGCTCAAATTACTCTTGAGCAAGTACAGCAGCAATTTGATCGCTTAGTAAAAGACTTTAACTTATGAGAAAAGCCTTATTTCTAGACCGTGATGGCGTTGTAAACGTTGATCATGGTTACTTGTATAAAGCACAGCAGTTTGAATTTATTGATGGTGTGTTTGAAGCTTGCAAAGCATTCCAAAATGCTGGTTTTGATATTGTCATTGTCACTAATCAATCAGGTATTGGCCGCGGTTATTATACTGAACAAGACTTTCACGCATTAACAAAATGGATGATTAAAGAGTTTGCTAAACAAGGTGTGGATATTCTCGATGTCCAGTTTTGTCCTCATCATCCAGAAAAAGCGCTATCTGAATATTTGCAAGATTGTGATTGCCGCAAACCCGCTCCAGGAATGTTATTAAAGGCCATTAATGAGTTTGGTATAGATCCGAAAATGTCTATTATGGTCGGCGATAAACCATCGGATATGCAAGCTGCTGAAAATGCCGGAGTGGGGCAAAAGTTTTTGGTCGAAACCGGCAAAGTGTTAACAGAGTCGAGCAAAGCTTCAGCTGATGACGTGTTTTCTAATTTAAAAGCGGTAGCCGACTCGTTGTTAGCAAAGTAACAGCTGCACAGCGTTTTTTGGCCTTACCAACCTGACTCGGCAATGATCTTATCTGCTGTTGGCAAGTGCTTGTATAAACTACGGATCGCCTTTTTATCAGATTCAAAATTGCCCCAAGAGCTAAGTAGTTCCCCTACTTCCATATCTGACCTGATAGGCCATTCATGATTGATTTCTGAATAGATAGCCTGCGCTTCTTCAGTGAGTAAAAATTCAATAAAGGCCAGTGCATTTTGTTTATTTTTAGCGGCGTTAGTAATGGCTGCGCCGCTAATATTTACGTGTGTACCGTACTGGCTTTGTTCGGGCCAAATAACGCCAACGTCTTTGTATACTTGGCGGTCTTGTTGTTTTGAGCTTTGCGACATCATTCCAAAGTAATAGCTATTGGCTAAGGCAATATCACAGCTGCCTCTTTTAATATTTCTTAATTGATCTCTATCACCACCATTTGGTCGCATAGCCAAGTTGTCTACTAACCCTTTTGCCCAGCTTGCGGTCCATTGCTCACCATAATGATGAACAAAACTAGCTAGCATTGCTCTATTGTAGATATGGCTGCCTTTCCTTGAGCAAACTTTGCCTTGCCATTTGTTATCGGTTAAATCCAAGTACCTGTCTATGTCGCCTGCGTTTACTCTGTCTTTGGCATAAAAGATCGCTCTGGCTCTTAGCGATATGCCAAACCAATACCCTTGAGGATCTTTTAACTCAGTTGGAATGTGTGTATTTAAGTAATCTGATTGAGCTGCTTGTAAGAGGCCAAGTTGCTTGGCTTTTTCCAGACGAGCGACATTAGTGGTGAGAACTAAATCAGCAAAGCTTTTGTCGCCATCTTTAATTAGGCGTTTCATTAATTTGTCGGCTTTGCCACTGACTACGTTGACCTTTATCCCTGTTGATTGGGTAAATTTATCAATCAATGGCGCGATCAGCTTAGCTTCTCGAAAAGAATAAATGTTGACGACTTGAGTTGTTGAGTTGGCCACAGGAACTATCAATACTAAACATAAAGCGATGAAAAACATCTTCATTTATAACTTCCTCAATGTGTGATAGGATAAACCAATTTAACACTTGATAATGATTATCATTTACAATATACGTATTTTATTCTAGCATGTAAAGCAGGTCTAAGGTTGATTTCGCAACCGTTCCTTTATTCTTAACAATCACACGAAAGCTATGTCAAACACTCTAAGCCGATATAAATCAATCTTACTTGCTGCCACACTCGGCGTGAGCATGGCTGTCGGGGCGTTTGCTGTCATCTGTTATTACGAAAAATTACAACTTGAAGAACAGTTTAACTCGACCTTTTCCGATAAAACCACAGGTTTGACCAAAGCCGTTGTTGCGATAGAAAAAGTGCTAATCGCGACGCAGCAAATTATGGCGATTTCCCCTAATTTATCGGCGCAAAACTTTTCCCAACTAGTGAACGAAAAGTTGTTATCTGGCACCAGTATTAAAGGCATTGAATGGGCGCCTGTGGTCCTTACTGAAAACCAAAGTGAGTTTGAAGCCAAGATACAGCAATCCGGCATATTTGATTTTGCTATCAGAGAGATGGGATCCGAGCAAACATGCGAAAGACAGCCAGATAAAATCTTCCCCATCACTTACGCAGAACCTAGTGAGCACCTCGGCCATGAGCTGGGCCTTAATATCAGCACCGATTGTGAACTGAGAAGTAGCATGGAATTAGCGGTAAAACAAAACCGAATTGTTGCAAGTCAGTTTGAAAATGACTCTGGCGAAGTTGGTCTGCGTTTGCTCTTACCTGTTGAGAATAAACAACAAGTCACAGGCTATGTCATTGGTTTAGTTATGATCAATGAGCTAGTGGATAGCTTGTGGGGGGAGCTGACCCAGTCAGCCAATTATCGCTTGACTATTCACGCAGATCCGAACAAAACAGAAAAGCTCTATGACTCTCATTGGCTTACTGACTGTAGCAGCGATTGTGATACTGAAAATTATGAGTTTAGTAAAAGTACAGACATTCCTTTTGCTAACCAACTTTGGTACATCTCGTTTAATCAGCTAAAGCTGCAGGGACGAGACGATTATTATGCTTATTTAGCGGCTTTTTTAGTGATGCTGGTAACTGCAACGTTAAGCTATTACCTTTACAACAATATTAATCGTATGCAGTGGGCTAATAAGCTAGTTGAAGAAAGAACCGCCTCACTGAAATTCCAAGCGACGCATGATCAGTTAACCTCGCTGTTAAATAAAACGTCGTTGTTTGCCCATCTCAACACATTTTCTGAAAACTGCGCTAATAGCAAGTTCACACCATTTAGCATCCTATTTATCGATTTGGATCACTTTAAAAAAATTAATGACACTATGGGGCACTTAGTGGGCGATCAAATTTTACAGTTAGTATCGCAACGAATTAAAGCCAATAGCCGGGCTAAAGATTTGTTATTCCGCTTTGGTGGCGACGAATTTGTTATTTTATTGCAAGATTTATCAGGCCAAAAGCAAGTGGTAACAATAGCCGAGCGGTATTTAGAGGACTTAAAAAAGCCATATCATATCCAAGAGCAAAGTTATCAAATTGGAGCTAGCATTGGCGCTTCTATTATTGATGTTGCAGGTACTAACTCAGAAGACATACTGCGCAATGCTGATATTGCTATGTACAGTGCGAAAGAGTCTGGCCGTGGTCAGGTTGTCTTTTTCCGCAATCAAATGTATGACCAAGTTATGCACCAGCACAAGCTTGAGTCCGACTTGAATATAGCAATTGAGCAGGAGCAGTTTATTTTGCACTACCAACCTATATTCGATAACCACCGTAATTTAAGAGGCTTTGAAGCTTTAGCTAGGTGGCAGCACAAAAGTAAAGGTTTGATCATGCCGTTTGAGTTTGTACCTTTGATTGAAAGTTCGAACAGGGTTAAGCCTTTTGGTGAGCTAGTAGCACAAAAAGCAATTAAGAAACTAAAAGAGCTTTATATCGCATCGGGTAAATCTGTGTCCAATTGCCCTTATATCAGTATTAACATTTCGCCATTACAGCTATTAGATGACGATATAGTAAAAGTGGTAGAGCAATTGTTAATGCGCTATCAAGTACCTGGTCATTTGTTGGCAATTGAGTTAACAGAGTCTGCGCTAATAGAAAACCACGAGATCGTTAACCGTCACTTGGCTCAATTTAACCGCCTAGGTGTACAAATATATCTAGATGATTTCGGAACTGGCTATTCATCTTTATCCCTGTTGCAACATTTCCCTATTGATACTTTAAAGATAGATCGTTCGTTCATTTCTGCCCTGAATGATGAAACGGAAGAAGCGGAGAACCTAGTCACAGCGATCATTGGCATGGCCAACGCATTAAATATGAAAGTGATCGCAGAAGGCATTGAATATGTACATATCATGTCAAAGTTAAATAACTATGGCTGCACAGGTTTCCAAGGTTATTATTTTTCTAAACCTATGCCTGAGCAGGATGTTCTGCAATACATTAGTTCATTATCACCACTAACGAGAGTAAGCTACTGGAACTCGGAAGCAGCTCAACACTAATAAAACAGGAATTGTGATGGCCCCTTTTACTCATTTAAGCATATTGTTAATAACGCTACTTTGCCTAACTAGCTGCTCTACATCGATTAAAGCCGATGAACAGAACAAGTCAAATAGCACAGGCAAAATGGTTGAATTAACACTAAAAGACCAATTTGACCAAGCGCAAAAAATTGATCGGTCGACCAAAGTGGTTATTTTTGCCCACGATATGGCAGGCAATGATATTGTTGAAGAGGCGTTAGAACAGTATAACGGTGAGCAACTAGCTAAAATGAACACCGTTTTTCTTGCTGACATTAGTGGTATGCCTAGTTTAATCGGCAAGTTGTTTGCCCTTCCTGCCATGCGCAAAAGAGCATATCCAATTATGTTGGACAGAGAAGGAAAGTTAGTAGAAAACTTTACCGTAAAAGAAGAGCAAGTAACGGTCATGTACTTAGATAACTTAGTCATAACAGGCACCAAGCTTGTGGCTAAAAGCTCTGAACTTAGTAGCCTGCTAAAGGTTGCAAGTAAATAAAAGCAATGACCAAAGGCTGATATTTTTCAGCCTTTTCTTTTTCAAAGTAGTAACTTACCACTATATAAATCAAGCAGTTAAACTTATCCTCTGTCGCTAGCCCTGTTAATTATTGCAAAAAATACATACTTTTTTACATCTTGTTTTTGATCAAAATTTGCACATGGTGTGTTGGTGATGTATAACACTATTAATTATTGAGGTTTTTGTTAGGAGTTTAGTCAATGACACAGCAATGGCAGGCTGACACACCTATCTATTTGCAGCTGTATCAGCAAGTGGTTAGCCGAATTTTAGATGGCAATATTCAAGAAGGCGAAGCGCTACCTTCGGTTCGAAAAGTAGCAGCAGAGTACCAACTGAATCCGTTAACAATTTCTAAGGCGTATCAAATGTTACAAGATGAACAAGTGGTAGAAAAACAAAGAGGCAAAGGGTTATTCGTTAAAAATGGTGCGCAGGAGCTGATGTTAGCTCGAGAGCGTCAGATCTTTATCGAACAGCAATGGCCGGAAATTGTGGCTCAGATCACCAGATTAAAGTTGTCGCCGGAAGAGTTGTTAGTAGGGATTGGGGAGAAGTAATAATGACAGACTTAATTTCGATACAGGGGCTAACGAAAACATACAATAATGCCACTGTCGTAAACCAAATTGATTTGACGGTCACCGCAGGTCAAATACTTGGCTTAGTTGGGCCTAATGGCGCAGGCAAAACAACCTGTCTGCAAGCTATTTTGGGTTTAATTGATTGTCAGGGCACAGTAGAAGTGCTGGGATTAAACCCAAGAACTCAACGCCAAAAAATGTTAGAGCAAGTTGCTTATATTGCTGATGTTGCAGTATTGCCAAAATGGCTAAAGGTTGCTCAAGCTTTGCAATATATGGCGGGCGTTCACCCTAACTTTGATATTGAAAAAGCGGAAACTTTTTTAGCCAAGACCAATATCAGTAAAAGTGCAAAAGTGAAAACCTTATCAAAAGGTATGGTTACTCAGCTGCATTTAGCGTTAATTTTAGCAATAGACGCTAAAGTGCTGATCTTAGATGAACCAACTCTTGGTTTAGACATACTGACCCGACGTCAATTCTACAATCACTTATTGGAAGACTTTTACGATGAAGATAAGTGCATCATAGTGACAACCCATCAAATTGAAGAAATTGAACACATTCTTACCGATGTTGCCTTTATTCAAGACGGCAACTTAGTCTTGGCTGACAATGTTGAGAATGTGCGTGAGCGCTTTAATTTAGTTGCGGTAAACAATGAACACCTAGCGCAAGCAAAAGAGTTAAACCCTTTATATGCCAATAGCTTAATGGGCTTAACCAGCATGCTGTTCGACAATAAAGACAAACAAACACTAAGCCAGTTTGGCAAGTTAAGCACGCCTAGTCTGGCTGACATTTTTGTTGGCGTAATGAATAAGGAGGCTTTCTAATGAACATTCAACCATTCTCTGCTGGCATTAAAAAAGAATTGTGGGAGTTTCACAAAATATTAATGTGGCTACCTATTATCGTTGGCGCATTGATCATTGCCCTACCTTTACTGCAGTTTTGGTCATTAGAAGACTATCAATGGCAAAGGATCTTAATTGAGCTAAGAGAGATCTCTAATGTCAACATCTCTGAATATGAAGCAGAACAAATTCGAGAGTCGAGTTTTGCCGGTATTGCTGGGCTGTTTTTACCTTTTATCGCTATTTCATTTATTGTTCAGTTGTACTATTTCACTTCTTGTTTATTTGATGAGCGCCGTGACTTATCAGTGTACTTTTGGCGTTCATTGCCTGTGTCTGATGCGTCGGCAATTGCGATCAAACTACTAACTGGTGGTATCGTTATTCCTGTGATCTTTATGCTGGTTGCGACCATTACGTTAGTTGTCGCTATTATTGTTGGTTTGTTATTTAGTGTGTTTTTAGCCAATGGTTACAGTATTTCACTTTGGGAAGTGTGGGGGAACATTAGCGTTGTACCTAGCTTAGTGAAAATTTGGATTAATTTATTGCCTTATTTCCTATGGATGTTGCCTGTATATGCATGGTTTATGTTGGCTTCAATGTATGCCAAAAAAGCCCCGTTTTTATGGGCGATAATGCCTGTTGCATTGTTGATAGTGATTGAAGCAACAACCGTTGAGTTCTTTAACTTAAACTCTTACATTTTCCTGCCAATCTTAGGCCACTACTTTGAAGTAACGTCGATATTGATCAGCCAGCATTACAATGCTGATAGTGATGCGACTATGCTGCCGTTTTACGTATTAATGGACAAGATCAGTATTGTTGGCCTGTTAGTCGCAGCGGCCTTACTTTACTTAACTTATTGGCTGAGGGTTAACCGAAGCTAGTGTGTGTAGCAAAAAAGCCAGCGAAAAGCTGGCTTTTTTACTTTTTAGCTGTGGCTAGTCTTGGCCAACTAACAAGTATTTATCAATTTCAGCTTGGCTCATTAGATGTATATCATCATGAGGCGCAGCTTCAATGGTAAAGAAGTAGAACTCAGGGCCTAAATCAGTACCTAGCATTTCTCTAAAGAAAGTCAGTTGAGCACCATGAGCTTTATGATCTCGGCCTAACTCGCTTGCTCCTTTGCCGTCTTCACAACACCATGAATGAACACCCAATTTTCCACCTTGTTGATAGACACGTTTATAGCCTGCTGCAAATAAATCGACACCACCAGAGTTTGCTTCACCGTCTGCTGGCATTAGGGTTGTAAGCTGCGCATTTCTTACCAAGCGCCCAGAGTGCATATTAATGTCGTCATTGACCGAACCTCTTACATTTTTTAATACAAGAGTCGTCACTTTAGGCTGCTGTGCGATTAACTCTTTCATTTGAATGTAAAAATTAGTGCCTAAATCGCCGGTAATGATCGCTTGAGTATCTTTCACTTCGATTTTGCTGCTACCTGCGGACATTAAAGATTCATTAATAACTAGCCTTGCTGTTACTGAACGTTGGGAAACGCTGTCAAATAAATCACCAGAGTAAATAACGTTGTCATCGGACTGTTGTAATTGAATGTTTTGCCCTGTGTATGTGCTATCTGGATCAGAGAGGACTTTTTCAAGATCAGACTCATTACTTGCTAACCAAGTTAGGTTTGCTAGTGGTTCTTCTTTGTTAAGATCGAAGCCTGCCAACAATACACCTTGTTTAATGCGAAGTATCAATACTTTGCTTTCTTCGTCGGAGTCAACAAAAGAAAACTCAGTATCCACTCCATCTAATTGCAACGATAATTGTCGATACTGCTCCTGAAAATTTTCCACATAACGCTCGACATCTTCTGGTTTTATACCGTGGACTTCTGCTGTAGTTGTTGTTGGTGGCGTTACATCGGACTGTTGTTTAGAACCTTTATCATTTGAGCTGCCACAAGCGAATAAAGTTAATGACATGACCAATACTGAGGCTAACTTTTTCATATATCTCTCTTAATTCAATTCAGTTAGCGCCATGGTAAGTAGTGAATGTATATAAATCTGTCACAGTCTGTTGTGAAATGTAGCTTAGTGTAGGTTATTGAAATGTAAGAACCTATTAGCAACTCATAGTGGTGTTAAGCCATTATTAGTCTGTATTGGCAAGGTTTAACAGATATTTATTAAAATTAAAGGAAACAGATCAGTTTTTATATCTTATAATACAGGATGCGCAACAACGACAATTGTAATAAGGGTATATACATGCGTTTAAATAAAAATATAAGGACCTTGGCTTGCTCAGTGGCACTGGCATCAGTCAGCACCACGGTATCAGCAGATGTTTCGTTTTCAGGTTTTGTAAGCGTTAATGCTGGTAAAGTGTTGAGCGGCAGTGGCGTACCACAATATGATGTACCGCCTACTTTCTTAGCCGATTATCCAATCGTTTCAGCTTACGGTGATGACTGGGAATTTGCTCCAGAAAGTCTGTTTGGTTTGCAGGTTAAAGCAGATTTAGCAGAAGGTTTAACTGCAACCGCACAAAATAGTGTCTCGTGGCGCAAAAGATTACGACGCAGAGTTTGAATGGGCTTACTTATCATACGAGCTTAATGAGAGCTGGACTTTGCAAGCGGGTAAAAAGCGTTTACCACTTTTTTATTATTCTGACTTTTATGACGTTGGTTATGCTTATGTTTGGATGCGTGCACCAGCAGATAACTACACTTGGCAAATCTTTAACTATGAAGGTGTTAACCTGTTGTACAACGGTTATGTCGGTGATTGGTCAGTATCAGCAAATGTATATACAGGTAAAGAAGAAGACAATGATAATGCTCTATTAAGTGACTTCTTCTTCTTAGAGCCGGTTGATGAAACTTGGAAAGATATTTTAGGTGCTGTTGTTAATGTATCTAATGACTGGCTTGAAGTTCGACTTACTCATATGTCTTACACCAACACTCGTGTTATTTCAGGTAAAAGCGTAACTTGGGGTGGCAATACTGAACGTGACGGTAAGTTTTATGGCTTAGCGACTAACGCAGATTTTGGTAACTGGTTTGTGCTTACAGAATTGAGCCGTTTAGATTTAGAATTTGATGGCAATCTTGATACTAGCATGATCACTCTAGGCTACCGTGTTAACGACCTTACGCCTTACGTTGTTTACTCTAAGATGGAGCAAGATGGCGATGGCATTACCGATGGCGAAAACCACAATACCACAGCTGTTGGGGTAAGATGGGACTTCCACAGTTCTGCCGCTTTCAAAGTTCAATACGATAAAGTTGAAGACAATTCATTTGATTTTGCTGTTGCAGGTGACAGTAAAGCACTAACTTTTGGTGTTGATTTAGTCTTTTAATCTCTTCTCGGTGGCATAGCATGCTAACTATGCCACTGTTTCTTCCTATGCATAAATTTGAATTTATTGATCATTAAAAAAATAGATTATTACGTTCAATTTAATCAAATTTAACTATAAAGATTGCCTTCTATACTTTGTTGGATACTAAAGCAATAGTGGACAACGGAATAATGAAAGCGACAACACTACTTAAATTATCAGCGGTAGCGAGTATGCTAGCGCTAACTATAAATCAATCCGCAATGGCATCTGAAGCTAAGATGAGCAAACCAAAAGGTGCGATTGGTATGGGCAAAGTATCGCCACACCAAGCAAAATCCAACCTATTTTGGTGGCCAGATCAAATTGACCTTGCAGTCCTTAGAGATCATGACTCTCGCTCAAACCCACTTGGCGAAGACTTTAGCTACAAACAAGCTTTTGCTCAGTTAGACATGGCGGCACTGAAAAAAGATATCGACAGCGTGTTAACCGATTCACAAGATTGGTGGCCAGCAGACTGGGGCAACTATGGCCCATTATTTATCCGCATGACTTGGCACGCAGCAGGTACGTACCGAACACTTGATGGTCGTGGTGGTGCAGGCGGTGGTCAGCAACGCTTTGACCCGCTAAACAGCTGGCCTGACAATGGCAACTTAGACAAAGCTCGTCGTTTACTTTGGCCAGTAAAGCAAAAATACGGTGAACTTATTTCTTGGGGTGACTTAATTGTATTGGCAGGTAATGTTGCGCTAGAAAACATGGGTTTTAAAACTTATGGTTTTGCCGCAGGCCGTGACGATGACTGGGAACCAGATATGGTTTACTGGGGACCAGAAGTAGAAATGCTAGCAAGTGATCGCCGTGACAGCGACGGTAAACTTAAAAAGCCGCTAGCGGCAGTTCATATGGGCTTAATTTACGTTAACCCAGAAGGTCCAGGTGGTGTTCCAGACCCACTAGCATCAGCGAAGAATGTAAGAGAAGCGTTTGCTCGTATGGCGATGAATGATGAAGAAACATTAGCATTAATTGCTGGTGGTCATACATTCGGCAAAATGCACGGCGCTCACAAAGCTAGCAAATGTGTTGGTGTTGAGCCTGGCGGCGCACCAATTGAAGAGCAAGGCTTAGGGTGGAAGAATAAATGTGGCAAAGGTCATTCTGAAGATACCACAACAAGTGGTCTAGAAGGTGCGTGGACACAAGCGCCAACTAAATGGACCTCATTGTACTTATCGAACTTACTTAACTTTGAGTGGAAGCAGGCTCGTAGCCCAGCAGGTGCGATCATTTGGGTTCCTACCGATGAGTCTTTGCATAAAGCTGTGCCAGATGCACACGTAAAAGGTAAGTTTAATCCTCCTGTTATGAACACCGCTGACTTAGCATTAAAAGTTGACCCTGCTTACAGAAAAATTGCAGAGCGCTTTATGGCAGATCCAGAAGAATATCGCTTAGCGTTTGCTAAAGCTTGGTTTAAGTTGACTCACCGTGACATGGGTCCTCGCGATAACTACTTAGGCAACGAATTTCCTAAGCAAGAGCATATTTGGCAAGACCCAATCACGAAGCCAGATCATAAGCTTATTGATAAAAAAGATATTGCTAGCTTAAAAGCCGACATTCTAGATTCCGGGCTTACGGTATCTGAGTTAGTACAAACGGCTTGGGCATCGGCCGCTTCTTACCGCGATTCAGATATGCGTGGTGGTGCAAATGGTGCGCGTATTGCGTTAGCACCGCAAAAAGATTGGGCGGTTAACAACCCTGAGCAAACCGCAAAAGTCGTTGCTAAGTTAAAAGATATTCAGGCCAGCTTTAACGACCGTTTCTTCGGCTCAAGCAAAGTGTCGTTAGCGGATGTCATCGTCTTAGGTGGGGCAGCAGCTATCGAGAAAGCAGCTAAAGATGCTGGTTTTAAAGTAACAGTGCCATTTGTGCCAGGTCGTGGTGATGCTACGCAAGAGCAAACCGATGTAAATTCATTCTCTCTGTTAAAACCACAAGCTGACGGTTTCCGTAATTACTACGAAAAAGGTTATTACAAATCACCAACAGCTGCGCTTGTTGATAAAGCAGATCAACTTGCTCTGACAGTGCCTGAAATGACGGTATTACTAGGTGGTATGCGTGTACTAGATACTAACAGCGATGGCAGCAAACACGGTGTGTTTACTGACAAATCAGGTACGTTAAGCAACGACTACTTTGTTAATTTGTTGAGCATGTCAACCAAGTGGCAGAAATCTGGTGACATTTATCAAGGGTTAGACCGCAAAACAGGCAATGTTAAATACACTGCAACGCCAGTTGACCTTATCTTCGGATCTTCGTCTGAGCTAAGAGCGGTTGCTGAAGTCTACGCTTTTGATAACTCGAAGCAGCGCTTTGTTAACGACTTTGTCAAAGCATGGACCAAAGTGATGCAAGCGGACCGTTTCGACTTGAAATAGTTAACCTGTATATACAATAAGCAGCTGCTCAGTCAGCTGCTTTATCGATCTTATAGCAAGAAAATGACACTTGGAAACCGTCATTTGGCTACCGAATCCAATTCGGTATGACGACTTTTTTGCTCGTCATTTAGATACTGAATCTAGCTCAGCACGGTAAATTCTTTCGCGTCATTCTAAGCTTGACTCAAAATCTATCACTTCTTGATGAAGTGACATTGCCTTTATCGATGCTTTTTTGTTCTAACCAAACGCGCGCTGTTTGAATTTCACTCGATAATGGCTGAACTCCTGACCTGTCAGACGGTTTAATCGGCAATAATTACAAAAAATAACAATATAAATGAATAACGATGAGAATATTTATTCAGCTGAATAAAAGTTAAACAATTCTGTTTAAAGGTACTGATAAGTAAAAAGAAAAAGTGACTGTTTTTTGCCAACTTAGTCATTAAATGGACTGTGTTGGTTGTTATTTGTTCGCTGTGTAGAATTAATTTCCAAAATTAACAAAATAAAGCCATTGATTTTTCTTAGTTTTTTCAAATAATATGCGCCCCCCTGAAAAGCTCAGGCTCACTCACAAGCCAGAATCGGCTCAATAAAAATTCATAATAAACATAACTCAGTTATTTAGTTTTTTTCGGAGAAGTAATGTTTCAAACTAGTAAAGCAGCAAAGTTAGTGCACTCAGCTCTATTGTTAAGCACAACAGTTGTAGCTGTTTCCTCACCAGCTATTGCAGCTGAAGACATTGAAAAAATCGAAGTTACAGGTTCGCGTTTGAAGCGCACAGACATGGAAAGCGCTCTGCCTGTTACTGTTATTAGTCGTGAAGACTTATTAGCGACAGGTGACGTTTCTGTTGGCGAGATCTTAAGAAACTTCCCAGGCAACTCTCAAGGTTCATTTACCCCTCGCTCTGGTAGCAGCGCACAAACAACAGCTAGCCTTAGCTTACGTGGTCTAGGTTCTAACAGAACATTGATCTTAGTTAATGGCAAACGTTTACCAGCTGACGCATTAGGCGGCGGTTCAGGTCAAAACCTAAGCTTAATTCCTGCAACAATGATCGAACGTATGGAAATTTTGCAAGATGGTGCATCTTCTATCTACGGCTCAGAAGCAATCGCTGGTGTTGTAAATATTATCCTGCGCAAAGACTTTGAAGGTTTACAAGTAAGTACTCAAGTAAGCCGCCCTAGCAGAGACGGTGGTGCGGACGAAGAAAACTTCTCATTAGTTGGCGGCATGAGCTCTGACCGCGGCAATGTTACTTTTGCTTTTGAACACAAAGAAGTAAGCGCACTTTATACTGCAGACCGCGACATTACTGCTGCAAACAGTGCAGATTGGACAGGTCACTCAGCAAACAGTGATCCTGCAAACTACCGAGTAAAAGACTTCTTTAACGACGGTACTAACGTAAAAGGTCCTTGGCAGCCAGACCCTAAGTGTGATGCAAGCCTAGTTCGTGAAACAGCAGGTATTGTAAAAACTAACCCTGTAACAAAAGAGCAAGTAACTGTTACTGACAAAGAGTGTATGTTCCCATACGCCAACGTATCAACTTGGTTACCTTCGTTTAAAACAGATTCAGTGTTTGTTAATGCAAACTACGAAGTGTCTGATGACTTATCGGTTTACGCGCAATCGTCTTTCATTAACTTAGAAAGTAAAGCTGTGTTCGCACCAATCCCACTTGTTGAAGGTTTTGGTATCACAGTAAAAGCGGACAACCCACTTAACCCAACTTTCGGTACTGCTAACCCACAAGACGTTGCAGTAAAATGGCGTCCTCAAGCACTGGGTAACCGTGAATTTGATGTTGATACACTACAGCTAGATTTCTTAACTGGCTTTAGCTGGGGCATCGACGATGGCGTATTAGACGGTTATGTTCAATGGAACAAGCAAAAGTCTGACAACGTTCGTCGCAACCTAGTATTAACAAGTGCGGTATTCGATCTTATTGAAGACAGCGCGATCAACCCATTCGGTTCAGCGGAAGAAGTTGCTAAAGCAGCGGATCAGATCCGTGCCGATTCATACCGTGAAGCATCAAGCGACTTATTTGTTGCTGGTTTAAGCTGGTCTTCAGAATTGCCTGTATTTGAACTACCTGGTGGTTTAATTGCTTATTCAGCAGGTGTTGAATTTAGAAGTGAAGACTTCGACGAAGATTATGACGCATTGACTAAGTCAGGCGGTATCTTCGGTGGCGTCGGTGGTCCATCTGGTGGCGGTCGTGACTCTCGCAGTGCTTTCTTTGAATTCGCAATGCCAATCAATGACGACGTAGTAATGACTTACGCAGGTCGTTACGACGAGTACACACTACCTAAAGACGCAAGCGAGTACACTCAGTCTTTACGTGTTCGTTACCAAATGACTGACGATTTAGTATTACGTGCTTCTTACTCTGAAGGTTTCCGTGTTCCAGACATCGATACGTTATTACAAGAAGGCGGTCGTTCAACTGACCAAGCGATTGACCGTTTACGTTGTAACCAAATCAACGACGTAAACTCACCACTTTGTAGAACTGGTGAAATCCAAGCGGAAAGACGTCCTGGTGCAGAAACCAACCCTGAACGTTCAGAAAGCTTAGCAGCTGGTTTTGTTTGGAATGCGACAGAGCAACTAAACATGACAGTTGACTGGTTCAACGTTGAAATTAATGACCAAATCCAATTCTTAAGCACACAAGCGGTATTGGATTTAGAAGCGACAGGCGCTAACCCTGCAACGTTCAACGTTGATGTTATTCGTGACGGCCAAGGTGAAATCGTTAAAGTTATCAATGGTTACGCTAACCTACCTGGTTTCGAAACTAGTGGTATCGACTTCAATGTTAACTACACAATGCCAACAGCAGCATACGGTAAGTTCAAAGCGAACTTAACTGGTACTTACGTTATGGAATTCAATAACGAATCTGCGCCTGGTTTAGGTGTGTTTGACAACGTAGGCTTCCAATCTACGCCAGAGTTAAGATCAACATTATCTTTAAGCTGGGGCATGGATGACATGGCTGCAAACCTTTCGTTTAACTACACAGATGGTTATGACGCAAGAACGCCAGAAGATAAATACTTAAACAACGTTAAGTCTGAAGTGGGTACTTTACCAAGCTTCACAACAGTTGATTTATCTGTGTCTTACATACTGCCTACAGATACTCAGTTAAGCTTAGGTGCACGTAACCTTACGGATAGAATTTCTACGCCAAACAACCACGCGTTTGGTAGCCGAATCTATGACTCAGGTTTAGGTGACCTAGTTGGTCGAGTGGTTTACGTAAAAGCAACTCACAACTTCTAAACTGACTGGTGTTGACAGGTTGAGTATTTCTATACTTGACCTAAGTTGATCCTAAAAAATCCCCGTTGAGCGATCAGCGGGGATTTTTATTTTTAAAAACAAAGCTTCTATTTAAAACCGCCTACATAGTTACAGCAACGACTAATCAAAGCTACGTTGAGTTTTAGGGCTAAAAGTCAGCGTGGGGGCCAAATACTTCGTAATGAATACGAGCTTCTGCTACCCCTAATTCAATTAACGACTGCTTTGCATATCGCATAAAAGCAACTGGACCACAAACGTAAAAATGAGCGCTATCAAGTGGCAAGTCTGCATCTGCAAAGTTGATAAAGCCGCTCTTTACCTGCTCACTCGCTAGCGGCTGTGCATGCTCCGAGTCATTTTCATACCAAGTATAAAGCGGCCAATTGTGTTGTTGGCAAATCTCAGCGGTTCTTGCTTTGAAGCTATGTTGCTTAGGTGTCATGCAAGCATGTAAATAATAGACTTGCTGATGGTTGCCTTGTGAACAATTCATTTCCTCATTTAGTTGCTCTAGCATTGCTTGCATAGGCGTAACACCAACTCCCGCTGAAACTAAAACGGTAGGCGAGTTTTGGCGTTCAGACGGCTCTAGCAAAAAGAAGTCACCAGCTGGCGCATGTAAGTCGACTAAATCGCCAATATTCAAATGGTCGTGTAAGTAGTTGGAAATCAAACCGTTTGGCGTTGGTGCAGCGGTTAACTCGCGCTTTACCGAAATACGATAACTCTCACCATTAGGCTTGTTAGACAAAGAGTATTGTCTTATCTCTTTGTATTCCGCCCCTTTTGGCTTCAGCTCTATGCCTATGTACTGACCTACCTGATAATCCAATACGGGAAGTCTATCGATAGGCTCAAACACAAAGCTAGTCACTAACTCAGACTCTTCAATTTTGGCAACTAAGCTAAATGCGCGTTTGCCACGCCAGCCACCAACTTGCTTCTCTCGCTCGCTATACAGCTGCTCTTCACGATTAATAAAAATATTCGCTAACACGCCATAAGCATTGGTCCAAGCACGCTCAACCTCTTGACTAAACTGTTCAGGCAATAACTCTCTTAAAGTCTCAATAAGATGATGGCCAACAAGCTTGTAGTCATCCGGCTTAATATGAAAAGTGGTATGCTTTTGCGCAATACGCTCAACCATATTCTTCAACACAGCCAAGTTATCTATGTTCTGCGCATAAGCGGCAATAGCATTAAATAACGCTTCAATCTGACGCCCAGTATGCTGATTACTCATATTAAAAATATCGTTAAGCTCAGGATTATGACTAAACATACGCTGGTAAAAATGCTGAGTAACAGCAGTGCCGCCTTCAGCTAATAAAGGCACAGTACTTTTAACGATTCTAATATCTTCAGTGGTTAACATTTACTACTCCAATGTTGGTGCAAAGCGGAGCCTGCCAGCCAAGCAGTCCGCCAATAAAAAGAACCCCCACTTATCAATATAAATGCCAGGCAATTATTCTTTATTTATCAATGAATTATGTTTTCACTAAAAGATTTTGAGTCATAATGACATAGGTTTTGTTGAGTCAAATTGACTTGTTTGTGGCTTTTAGTTGTAAAAGTATTTTAGCTGTCGATAAGGTGGAAAGTGTGTAAGGAAGAAATGAGAACGTTGGTAGAATGGAAGTAATGTACTCAATAAGCGATGATGAATTTATCTTGAAGTTTGGAGAGCGAAGTTGAGACCTGATTTATTTCAATCACCAAGGCCATACTAGGCCCGCTTACATTTACTTAGGCAGTTACGACTTCAATACGGCGAATAATAAAATATGCACTGGTAATAAATTTAACCCTGACCAATGGGATTGTCCGGATTATGGCTAGACGTATTAGTCAGAAAAATAAAACTTCGTGGCAGCAATTTATAACTAATACCCCAGATACCAAACTGGACATAGTTGTCAGTACTAGGCGCTATTAATTGCTTAAATTTCTCTCAAAATTAACAATGTCTCCGCCTTGCTTGAGCCTGTATAACTGAGCCTGTCGCTTGCCTGTTACTGCTTTTTCATTTACTTCTTCAAACATATTGCTGGCTTCTACTCGCCGCATTAATGACTTTCGTTGAATAGGTTTCTCAATTATGGTTTCAATAACAGACTTTAAGTCTGAAATACTAAAAAGTTCGGGCAAACAAAATGCTGGTACCATCGAATAAAGTGTTTTTTGTTGAAGTCTTTGAAGTGCCACTTTTGCTATTTTTTCGTGATCGAAAGCTAACCTCATGTTTTCAAGTTCTGCTACGTTAATCCACTCAGCATTGTTTACCGTGTCGATATGTATGGCCGTTTGTTGGTGACCAATCAGAGCAAAATAGACAATCGTTACTGAAAACCCTCTAGGGTCTCTATCTGGCCCAGAAAAAGATTCTAATTGCTCAAGGTAATTAGGCTCTACGCCAGATTTATCACGTAGCTTTCTTTGTGCAGTGTCTTCAGTTGATGCATCAAGTTTAGGATCTACAAACCCGCCTGGTAACGACCATAAACCCTTGTATGGCTCAATAGATCTCTTTACCAGAAGAATCTTTAACTTGCTCTCATGTACAGTAAATAAAACATTATCAATGGTTAGCATCGGATTTTCGTAGTTAGACATATTCACAAAAAAGTTAAGTGTCACAGTGACACTTATTCTTGCATACCATCAAAAAAATGCCAATTTATAAAAAATGTTCATTTCTTACTTTACAAATGTGTCACAGGGACATATATTAAAAGTGTCACTGGGACATATATTAATTAAGGAGATAATTATGTTTGGTATTAACTTTTATAAAGCAGACCCTTCTACTCATGTAATGCTATTTAAAAATGGAAAAATTAAGCTTCAGGGAAGAGGCACAAGCTTCTACTATTTTTCTCCAAGCTCTTCACTTGTCGCTATTCCTCTTAGTACAAAAGAGGTACCTTTTGTATTTCGAATGAAAACAAATGATTTCCAAGACATAACAGTACAAGGTCAAATTACTTTTCGTATTGAAAACCCTGAATTGTCAGCACAAATGATCAATTTTTCTATTGATGCTAATGGAAGTTATAAATCTGAAGAACCTGAAAAGTTAGAAGAACGTATTATGAGAAGTGTCCAAGTTGTCGTAAGAAATGCAATGGACAAGATGGATCTACAATCTGCATTAGCGAGCGCACAACTATTAACAAAAACGCTACAAGAAGAATTGCCTAGTCAGTCTTCGCTACAGAAGCTTGGTATTGAGATCACTGAGATTTCTTTAACAGCTATAACTCCAACGCCTGAAACAGCAAAAGCACTTGAAGCTGAAGTGAGAGAGTCTCTTTTAAAAGATGCTGACAATGCTATTTACGCGAGGCGTCTATCGAGTATTGAGAAAGAAAAGCAAGTGCGTGAAGAAGAGCTTGAAACTGAGAAGGCGATTGCACGAAAACAACAAGACCTAGAAAAACAAGTACTTGAAGCAGAGCGTGAGAAAATGCAGCAGCAGTTCACTATGGATCAAGAAAAGCTTGCAGCTAGCACAGACAATGAAAGAAAAAGAGCTGAACTGGTAGAATTAGAGAACTCTAACTCGAAAGCCCAAGCAGATACAAAAGCTTATGATCTTCGCGTTCAATTAGAAGCATTCAATGATATTGATATTGAAAGATTAAAAGTAATGAGTATGAACGGGGCTAAACCAGAGCAATTGATAGCTCAAGCTATTGAGAATTTAACTCAAGGTGACAATAAGGTTGAACATCTGAATTTATCTCCAGACTTACTGCAATCGTTAATCAAGTAGGAAGCTATGATGGTAACAGATAGAAAAATTATTATTGTGAGACGAAAAACTCGTTTGGAAGAGTTAAAGGAAAAGTATTGCACTTTGGGTCAAGCGACGTTTTATCTTGAACATCTTGGTGAATCTATTGAAACCTATCAAGATGAGCATAATCGTTTTGAACGGGTGTTGAACCAGTTACAAAGAGTCGTCAGTAAGTTAGCTCGCATACAGCTGTTAGAGAGAAGCTTTTTGCCTAGTTATAAATTTAATCGTGATGATGTAGTTATAGTGCTAGGCCAAGATGGATTGGTCGCTAATACTATGAAGTACTTAACTGGACAGCCTATAATAGCGTTCAATCCGTTACCTGACATATTCGATGGACTGCTATTACCTTTTTTGCCAGATCAAGCTGAAGAAGTAATATTACAGGTTCTTAACCAAAGTTATGCAACTAAAGCAATTAGTCTGGCCGAAGTAAATACAAATATAGGACAAAGCCTGCTTGCCGTGAATGACTTATTTATTGGTCCAAAGTCGCATACTTCAGCTCGATATAATTTGGCTATCGGTAATAGCTCTGAGGAACAAAGCTCATCTGGCATAATAGTTTCAACCGGGCTTGGTTCTACTGGATGGTTTAAAAGTATTTTAGCTGGAGCTTCAGGAGTAGCTGGACGAGAGGTTCGGCAAAACCTCCAAAAAGGTTTTCCATGGGACAGCTCATTTTTATACTATAGCGTTCGTGAACCCTTTCCTTCTTCAGTCACTAGCTGTAACAAGGTATTTGGAAAAGTAGCCAATAATAATAAACTAGTTCTTACGTCAAGAATGGCTGAAAATGGCGTAATTTTTTCAGACGGCATTGAATCAGATAGCATAGAGTTTAATGCGGGAACTATAGCGCAAATAGAGCTAAGCGAACTAAAAGGGCAATTGGTAATAGGCTAATCTGAGCTTATAAGGCTGTTTCAGACTAATTCCAATTAATTAGTTTAAGTTAACATCAAACACTCTGCCCACAGGCGTAGCCGCTGGCCCAAGCCCACTGGAAGTTGTAGCCGCCGAGCCATCCGGTTACGTCCATAACTTCGCCGATGAAGTATAGGCCTTGGACGTTTTTGGCTTCCATGGTTTTTGATGACAGTTGGTTGGTGTCAACGCCACCTAATGTTACCTCTGCGGTGCGGTAGCCTTCTGTGCCGTTTGGCGCTATTTGCCACTTGTGCATGGTGTTAATAACTTGTTCTAGCTCTTTGTGGATCAGTTGTTTAATCGCTTTGTCAGGTAATTGTTTACCGTCGATTAGTACTTCGATAAAACGCTTTGGTAAGAACTGACTCAACAGGGTTTTTAGCTGTTGATCTGGTTTGTTCTGTTTTGCTTCTGCTAATACTTGTTCCATGTCTTCTGTTGGTAACAAGTCGATAGATACTTTTTCACCAGGTTGCCAGTAGTTGGAGATTTGTAATACTGCAGGGCCTGATAAGCCTCTGTGTGTTAGTAACATATCTGCAGCGAAGCTAGTGTTGTCTTCAGATTCAATACGGACAGGGAAGCTGATGCCTGACAGATCAGCTAGCTGTTCTTTTTGCTCTTGGTGCAAGGTTAGTGGCACTAGCCCTGCTCTTGTTGGCAATACATCAAGACCGAATTGTTCTGCAACCTTGTAGCCAAACGGCGTGGCGCCTAATTTCGGCATAGATAGTCCACCAGTAGCAATAACTAGTGAAGTGGTTTTGTATGACTTTGCATTAGTTGCAACCGTAAACGTCTGATCTGCATTTTGTTCTATTGCGGTTATTTCTGTTCGCAATTGAATGTGGACGTTTTCGGTCTCGTTGCATTCTGAGATCAGAATTTTCACTATGTCTTTGGCGCTGTCATCACAAAACAGCTGACCAAAGTCACGCTCGTGGTAAGGCACTTGGTATTTGCCAATTAAGCCTAAGAAGTCCCATTGGGTATAGCGAGATAACGCCGATTTGACAAAATGTGGGTTGCCACACAGGTAATTGTTTGGTTCAACGTCCATATTAGTAAAGTTACAGCGGCCACCACCTGAGATCAGGATCTTTTTTCCCGCCTGTTTGGCGTGGTCTAGCACAAGTACTTTTTTACCTCGAAAACCTGCAGTTGCGGCGCACATAAGCCCAGCTGCCCCTGCTCCGATAATGATCACGTCAAAGTCTACTTGCACTCAATTTACCCTGTATGTTTAGTCAAAGGCGAATTGTCGCTTATCGTATAACAAAACTCAATTAGGGTATTTACTCAAAAGGATTGAACTAAAAAAGTCATTTTAGTTACAATACTGAAACTTTGTTTCATTTTTGTTCGCGCTATGTCTGTTTTTACTCGTTGTTGTCTGTGTATTTTTGCTATTTCTTCACTCCCTGCCATGGCTGAAGATATTTTTGAGAACAAAGATTATAAGCTGGAGCCTCTATTAGCCGATAAACCATTTGATTTGGCCGCTGAGCTGGGCGCGTTAATTACTACGGGTAATAATGAATCGACTTCTTTGTTATGGAAGTTACAAGCGAAACATAAGTTAGAGAAATGGCGCATCAAATATTCATTCGAATCTTTGTTTAAGCGCGATGAAGTGCAAAGTGATCAGGGGCAATACACCAAAACGTCAGCAGAGAAGTATTTATTTGATGCTGAGGCTAATTATAAGATCACGGACAGTGAATCTATTTTTGCCTACGTAGGTAGTGACCATGATAGATTTGGCGCGTTCCGCTCTATTAGCAGTGCCGTAGCAGGTTATAACTTTCGTGCCATTGATGGCAGCTTGATCACTTGGGATTTAAACGTCGCACCAGGTTATACCTTTATTGAAACCAGAGAAGGCGAGTCTGACAGCGCACCAGTATTGAGGAGCTCAAGCTCGTTTAATTGGACGGTTAGCAGTCATGCTAAGTTGACGCAAAACTTAAGCATTGAAAGTTCGAGCATAAACACTAGGGTAATTGGCCAAGTTGCGGTAATTGCCAAAATTCACGGCTCTATGCTGATGAAGGTTGGTTTTAAGGCGACTTTCAATGATGAAGTGGCCGAAGGTCGAGAAAATACAGACACACAAAGCTCAGTAACCCTTGTCGTCCACTTTTAATCATTTTAGCTAGTCTTACTTCTCGTTTACTGGTCCATTGTATACACAGTAACGCATCAATGGCTTGGCTCTCGTTATTATTGCTTTAAAAAGCCGAGAAAGACTGGCACATTAGTCATTAATGGTACTTTCTATCGAAACAATACAAAGTGCTAAACAACAACTTCAATACAACGAATACATCTTTAGGGCTACCCATGAAAAAAATAGCTAATTTGTCGCTAGTGGCGGCTGCACTTTTGTCTGCTAATTTATCTGCAGAAGAAAAAGCAGAGAACAAAGATCTTAAAATTTCAGCTGAGCTGGGTATTTTGATCACCACTGGTAATACCGAGTCTTCTTCTTATTTAGGTAAGTTAAAAGTTGACCAAGAACTTACTAATTGGCGTAACGAATACAAACTGGATTTCTTACAAAAAGACACTGAAATTGAAAGCAGTGATGGTAGCAGGGTAACCGAAGAGACGGATAATCGCTGGACTGCTTCTGCACAAGCAAACTACAAGTTTACCGATACTAAGTCGGCATTTATTTTCGGTAGTTACACTGATGACGAATACGGCGCTTACTCAACTTATACAACCGTTTCTGGCGGTTATAGCTTCCGCGCTATCGATCAAGAAAAAATGCACTTAGACTTAAATGCTGGTGTCGGTTTCGTTGATGCTGAAACGCAAGGTACAGGTGAAAGCGATAACAGTGAGTTATATCGTGGTTCTGCTGCATTTGAATGGCAAATCAATGATAAAACTAAGTTTGTGCAGAATATCAGCGTTGAATATGCACCAGGCTTAGACAACACTCGTACTATCACGGAGACGGGTATTTCTGCATCATTTAACTCAAGCATGCAAATGAAGTTTTCGTACAACACAATTACCAACTCGGAAGTCGAACCAGGCTTTGAAAAAACCGACTCTGAAACGAGCGTAACTTTGGTTGTTAATTTCTAAATAATCAAATTTCTAATGGGTAAGTCATGAGCGTCCAGCGGTGACTTACTCATTGTTCTCTTTACTGCAAATACTTCTCATTCCCTTAGAAATAGCTGCTCAAGCGCTTAATTTATTTTCGATCTATCTCATAGTAAAAAGTCATATCGTCTAATAACCAGCCTTAATACCTTGAGTTTATAGGGTTTTTGACTCTATATAACTATAAGGAATAAAATTTATCATATTGGTACTTTATAGAATAAGTGGTTTCTTTCTACAATCTGAACACTTTCAATTTAGGTTGCGAAAAATGAGTCCAGCACAGTTATTACAAGAGTTAAATGCAGCAGCATCTCCACTGTCAAATCAGCAAGTGGCAGAAGTACAACAATTAGTAGGAAACTTAAATCCTATTCAACAGGCTTGGTTAAGTGGTTACTTAGCGGCAACAGCAAATGCTGGTTTAGCATCTGGTCCAATTGCAGGTGTAGCACCGCAAGCAAGTGAAGCACAGGTATTAACTATTCTTTATGGCTCACAAACGGGCAACGCGAAAGGCGTAGCAACCCAAATTCAGCAACAAGCTGAGTCTCGTGGTTTAGCAACTAAATTAGTGAACATGGCTGATTACAAACCAAATCAGCTGAAAAAAGAGAAATTTATCGCGGTTGCCGTTTCTACTTACGGTGAAGGTGAGCCGCCAGAAGACGCTGAAAACTTACACGAGTTTTTAGTATCGAAAAAAGCACCTAAGCTGGATGGTGTAAAAGTAGCGGTAATTGGCCTTGGTGATTCAAGCTATGAGTTTTTCTGCCAAACGGCAATCGACTTTGAACAACGTTTTTCAGCATTAGGTGCTGAAACTATCGTGGCACGCGCAGAGCTAGATGTTGATTATGAAGACGAAGCAAATACATGGGTAGCAGGTGCATTAGATGCATTTGAACCTGAGTTGAAAGCGGCTAACCAAGGCAGTGCTCAAGTTATTCCAATGGCTGGTTTTGCACCTCAAGCTGTAACATCGGCTTATAACAAACAAAACCCATTAACGGCAGAGCTGTCAGTTGTACAAAAAATTACAGGTCGCGACTCAACTAAAGACGTACGTCACGTAGAAATTTCATTAGAAGACTCTGGCCTAACTTATCAAGTGGGTGACTCATTAGGTCTTTACTTCACAAATGATGAAGCGCTAGTTGATGCGTTATTACAGCAGGTTGAACTATCTGGTGATGAAGAAGTTAAAATTGGCGATGAAACGCTATCAGTTAAACAAGCCCTAGTTGAAAAGTTAGAGTTAACTCAGTCTTACCCTGGTTTTGTTGAGAAGTTTGCAAAAGTGACAAACAACGAAACTTTATTGGCATTAGTTGAAGATAAAGCGGCGATGCGTGAATACATTGAAGCTCGTCAAATTTTCGATGTAGTAGCACAAAACCCAGCTAAATTAGCAGCGCAAGCATTAGTTGATTGTGCTCGTAAGATCCAACCTCGTTTGTATTCAATTGCTTCTAGCCAAGCGGAAGTGGAAGAAGAAGTTCACTTAACCGTTGGTTTAGTCGAGTTTGACGCCTTTGGTGAGAAACACTATGGCGGTTGTTCAGGTTTCTTAGCAAACCGTGTTGAAGAAGGGGCACAAGTTAAGGTGTTCGTTGAGCACAATGATAACTTCCGTTTACCAGCCGATGGCAATACTCCTGTGATCATGGTTGGCCCTGGTACCGGTATTGCGCCATTTAGAGCGTTTTTACAAGAGCGTGAAGCGAATGAAGCGGAAGGTGAAAACTGGTTATTCTTTGGTAACCCTAACTTCACTCAAGATTTCTTATACCAAGTTGAAATCCAAGCTTATGTGAAGTCTGGTTTATTAAATAACATCGACTTGGCATTTAGTCGTGACCAAGAGCACAAAATTTACGTGCAAGACAGACTAAAAGAAAAAGGCCAAGAAGTGTTTGCATGGTTAGAAAAAGGCGCACATTTCTATGTTTGTGGCGATGCTAATCGCATGGCGAAAGACGTTCATCAAGCGCTAATTGATATTGTTAAAGAGCACGGCGGTAAAGACGACGAGCAAGCAGAGCAATATCTGAAAGAATTAAGAAGCAACAATCGTTACCAAAAAGACGTGTATTAATCCTCGTCGTGTTTAACAAATTTAATAGGAATATCCATGAGCAACACAGAATTTAAGCCTAATAGTAAACATGATCCGGAAGCACAGAAGAAATTTGCGGATAACGAAAGGTTAAAAACAGAAAGTGACTTTTTACGCGGCACTATCGCAACGGATTTAAAAGAGCAGCTAACAGGTGGTTTTAACAAAGACAACTTCCAGCTGGTTCGTTTCCACGGTATGTACCAGCAAGACGACAGAGACATTCGCCCAGAGCGTGCTAAGCAAAAGCTAGAGCCGCTGCATAATGTGATGCTTCGTGCTCGTATGCCAGGCGGTATTATCAAGCCAGAGCAGTGGTTGGCAATTGACAAGTTTGCTGAAGAGAAAACAAGCTACGGCAGTATTCGTTTAACTACGCGTCAAACGTTCCAGTTCCACGGTGTATTAAAACCAAATATCAAAGGTATGCACCAAATGATGGACAGCGTAGGTATTGACTCAGTTGCAACAGCAGGTGACGTAAACCGTAACGTACTTTGTACCACTAACCCGGTTGAGTCTGAGTTACACCAAGAGGCTTACGAGTGGGCAGCGAAGATTTCTGAGCATTTATTACCACATACAAAAGCGTACGCTGAGATTTGGTTAAATGGTGAAAAAACAGAATCAACAGAAGAACCGATTTTAGGTAGTACTTACCTACCTCGTAAGTTCAAAACAACCGTTACTATTCCACCAAATAACGAAGTGGACGTACACGCCAATGACTTAAACTTTGTTGCGATTGCCGAAGGTGACAAGCTAGTTGGCTTCAACGTACTAGTTGGTGGCGGTTTAGCAATGACACACGGTGATACGGCAACGTATCCAAGAAAAGCCGATGACTTTGGTTTCGTGCCATTAGAGCACACGCTAAAAGTTGCAGAGCACGTGGTAAGCGTGCAAAGAGACTGGGGTAACCGTGTAAACCGTAAGAATGCGAAAACTAAGTACACATTAGATAACTTCGGTGCTGATGCATTTAAAGCTGAAGTAGAGAATCGTGCTGGTATTAAGTTTGAAGAAAGCCGTCCGTATGAGTTTACTCATCGTGGCGACCGTTTTGGTTGGGTTGAAGGCATTGATGGTAAACATCACTTAACGCTATTTATTCAAAGTGGCCGTATTTTAGATTACCCAGACCGTCCATTAAAAACAGGTTGTCGTAAGCTGGCAGAAATCCACACAGGTGATTTCCGTATGACGGCAAACCAAAACTTGATTATTGCGGGTGTTGCGCCTGAGAACAAAGCTCAAATCGAGAAAATTGCTCGTGACCACGGCTTAATTGACGACGCACACACTGAGCAACGCAAGAACTCAATGGCTTGTGTATCGCTACCTACTTGTCCATTAGCAATGGCAGAAGCTGAGCGTTATTTACCAGAATTAGTTGAAAAAACAGAAGCGATTTTAGACAAACATAACATTGCAGATGACAACATTATTCTACGTGTTGTTGGTTGTCCTAACGGCTGTGGTCGCGCAATGTTGGCGGAAATTGGCTTAGTAGGTAAAGGCCCGGGTAAATACAACGTTTACCTTGGTGGTAACCGCGAAGGCACACGAGTTCCTAAGTTATACCTAGAGAATGTTGGTGAAGATAAGTTCCTACCTGCATTAGATGAGTTAATTGGTACTTGGGCACAAGAAAGAGAGCAAGACGAATGCTTTGGTGACTTTGTCATTCGTAAGCAAATCGTAGCGGAAGTAAAAGTTTCAAAAACTGACTTTCACGCTTAGATCTCAAGACTTTATTAAGTAGGAATAAGATCATGACGATAGCAACAAACTTAGAGCCGATTGCCGATGAGAACAAGGCACAACAGGCTTCACAGCTTGAGTTTGCTAATCAGCAGTTGGCGCTACTAAGCCCTGAACAACGGGTTCAGTGGACGCTAGAAAACTTACCACAACAGGTAGTTTTGTCTTCTAGCTTTGGTATTCAAGCAGCCGTTATGCTGCACTTGGTAACGCAACAAGCACCAGATATTCCTGTTATTTTGACGGACACAGGTTACTTGTTTCCAGAGACGTATCAATTTATCGATCAGTTAACTGAGCGATTAAAGTTGAACTTAAAAGTATACCGCTCAGAGCTTGCACCAGCTTGGCAGGAAGCGAGATTTGGTCAGCTGTGGCAACAAGGTCAAGACGGCATCAAACAATACAACCAAATGAACAAGGTTGAGCCTATGCGCCAAGCGCTTGAAGAGCTTAACGTTGGAACTTGGTTCAGTGGCATCCGTGCAGGGCAATCTAGCTCTAGAGCAAACAAAGCATTGGCGGAATACAGCTACATTCGTGGCAAAGATAAACCAGTACTAAAAGTCCACCCTATTTTAGAGTGGAACAATCGTGACATTTATCAATACCTGCAAAAACATGATTTACCTTACCACCCATTATGGGAAGAAGGTTATGTATCAGTAGGTGATGTGCATACAACAAGGCGTTTAGAGCCTGGTATGACAGAGGAAGAAACGCGTTTCTTCGGATTAAACCGCGAATGTGGTTTACATGAGTTAACTGGTGGTGACGGCATTTAATTAATGCCGTTAAAAAAGTGGTAACGAATATGAATATAAATCAAGCTCAAGATAACTTAAAAGCGATAAAACAAGGCAAAGTTTATTTAGTTGGCGGTGGCCCAGGTGATCCTGATCTACTGACAGTAAAAGCATTGCGTTTGATCCAAAGTTCAGATGTCATTGTTTATGACGCATTGATTTCACAACCAATTCTTGATTTGTGTTCTGACCAAGCAGAAAAGATCTCAGTGGGTAAATTGGCTAACCGCCATACCCTTCCGCAAGATCAAATTAATGCACTTTTAGTTAAGCTAGCGAAACAAGGTAAAACGGTTTGTCGCTTGAAAGGTGGTGATCCTTATATTTTCGGTCGCGGTGGTGAAGAAGCGTTAGATTTAGTGAAAAGCCAAATTGAATATGAAGTGGTACCTGGTATTACAGCGGCTGCAGCGTGTTCGGCTTCAACTGGTATTCCTCTTACTCACAGAGACTTTGCCCAGTCGATTCAGTTTGTAACTGGTCACGGCAAAGCTACGACTAAACAACAGCAAGAAAACCCAGTTGATTGGGCGAAAATGACCGCGGAAAATCAAACGTTAGTGGTTTACATGGGCATTTTAAAAAGCCCAGAAATCAAAGCTAACCTGATCAAACATGGTCGAGCACCAGAAACCCCAGTGGCTATTGTTGAAAAAGGCACAAGGCCAGATCAAAGAGTGGTTGTTGGAGAGTTGGTAGATTTGGATCACTTAGTTCAAGTGCATCAAATTGGTTCACCAGCGCTTATCATCATTGGTGACGTAGTGAGCTTGTATCAGCAACTAAGCCCAGAGCAACAAATTTCTCTTACATCACAAGTTGTGCAAGCAGCGTAAGAGATCCAGTTCGAGCAAGTACAGTTCGATCGACAAGCCGCTAGATCAGTCTTCGACCGACTGCTAGATCGCTTCGCGTTAGATGAAGGATGAGACAGAGCTTCTGAAAACATTACAAAAAAGCGATACCGTCATTATCGTGCCCCGATGCGATAATCCATTGTACCGCAATTGTCCGCTCGATCTGCGTTAGAAAAATGGCTTGGCTTTAAAATAAAAAGCTAGATTAGATAAGTCCCAATAATTGGATATACCAATTACTGGGAGCTTTTACTGACGACGAAGTCGATCTGACAAACTTGTTTGATCTAGTTTCTAGTCTTTAGTTGGGCGTTTCCAACCTGTAATATTTCTTTGTTTACCACGAGCAATTGCTAAGCCGTCTTGTTCAACTGCTTTTGTGATAGTTGAGCCTGCCGCAACAAAGCCATTGTCATCAATTTTGATTGGTGCAACTAAGGTTGAGTTGGTACCAACAAATACATTATCGCCAATTTCGGTTTTAAACTTATTTACGCCATCGTAGTTTGCTGTGATAACACCCGCACCAATATTTACCCCAGCACCAATGGTTGCATCACCTAAATATGAGAAGTGATTTGCTTTTGAACCTACGCCTAATACTGATTTCTTCATTTCTACGAAGTTACCAACCTTAGCCTTTTCTTGCACAATTGCGCCTGGACGTAAGCGAGCAAAAGGACCAATTTGCGCTAATGCTGCTACTTCCGCTTGGTCGATTAATGAGTTCGACTCAATCACTGCACCGTCACCGATGCTGCAGTCTTTAAGTACGCAGTTAGGGCCAATTTTTACATTGTTACCTATGTTTACTTTACCTTCGAAAATAACGTTAACATCAACTTCCACGTCTTGACCTACGGTTACATCACCGCGAACGTCAATTCTTGCAGGGTCTCTTAAACTTGCACCTGCTAGCATCAATTTTTCAGTTTCACGCTTTTGGAACTCACGCTCTAAGGCCGCTAGTTGCACACGGTTGTTTGCACCCTCAACTTCCATCGCGTTATCTGGGTGGGCCGTGTTGATGTCATATCCAGCTTGGTGTGCCATTGCGATGACATCTGTAAGGTAGTATTCACCTTGGGCATTATCGCTTGATAAGTTGGCTAACCAGCCTTTCAATAAGTCACCGTTTACCGCCATGATGCCAGTATTTACTTCTTGAATTTGTAGTTGCTCGGCTGAAGCATCTTTTTGCTCAACAATGCCTACCACTTTGTCATTGTCACGAATAATACGGCCATAACCTGTAGGGTTTGGTAGTTTAACCGTTAGCAACGCTATGCCTTTTTCTGGCTTAACAGCTAGTAAACGCTCTAATGTACTGGTTTGGATTAGCGGTACGTCGCCATATAGAATTAATACAGTATCTTCATCCGGCATGTGGTCGTGGGCTACTTTCACCGCATGGCCAGTACCCAATTGTTGATCTTGCAGTACCCAATTTACTTCATTGTGACTGAGTTTATCTTGTAGCTGATCTCCTCCGTGTCCGTAAACTAGGCTTATGTTTTGTGATGAAAGTGATGCTGCTGCATCAATGACGTGTTGCACCATAGGTTTATGGGCAACAGGGTGCAGTACTTTTGGTAGGCTGGACTTCATTCGTGTCCCTTTGCCAGCCGCTAAAATAACAACAGATAAACTCATAGTAATACTCATAACCTTGTAAAATCTCAGCTAGTATAAAGCCACTTATCTACAACGTCAGTTAAAAATGTCAGAGAAATTATTAATTTCTGCCTGCTTGCTTGGTCAGCCTGTTCGTTATGATGGCAAAAGTAAGCCAATTACCCAATTAACTTGGCTTAAGCAGCTGGAGCGAGAACACAGATTAGTGGTTGTTTGCCCTGAATTAGCTGGCGGTTTGCCAGTGCCGAGAGCGCCAGCGGAAAGAGTGCATGATAAAGTGTTAACCCAAAGTGGCGTTGATGTTACCGAGGCATTTAGAGCGGGTGCAGAAAAAGCTTTGGCTCTGTGTCAGCAACATCAAGTCCGTTTTGCTCTGTTAAAAGCCAATAGCCCAAGTTGCGGCAATGCTCAGATATATGATGGTAGTTTTAGCCAATCATTAACTTCAGGCATGGGGCTAACCGCGCAGCTACTAACTGAACATAATATTCAAGTTTTCTCAGAACTGGAGTTAGAACAACTGCAAGTAGCATTTGAGCAGCAAGGATAACTCTTACTCTATGGTTACTGGCAAATTGCCTTGTGCAGTGATTTTTCCAGTTAATAACTTTGCTAACGCACTATAAACAGGGCCGCTAAACTGTTTGTCATCATGGGTGGTATGAGTGTATGAGTAAGTTGCAATGACATCGCTGGCTAGCGCTTTAAACTGTGCGGCTTCATATGGCGCTCTGAGTGAAACAAATATAACTTGTTTCTGTTCTAGCATAGCCCCTCGCATTAACCACCTAAGCTGTTTTTTACGCTCTGACTTTGGCCATTTAGCTTGTCGGCTTAATTTGATGCTCTTGGCTAGATCATCTATGCCACCAATTTCGGCCAAGCTTTGCTTTGGTTCAATGCTGGTGACGACAATCGTGTCCGCCGCTTTGCTGGCAGTTTTAGTTTGTTGGTAACTCTTGCTTAAATAGTCGGTACAACTGATGTTAAGCCAACGGTTCTGCAATGATACCGCCTGCTCTATCGCCGCACATTTATTGGGATCTGGCATAATAAAGTGAACGCTTTGGCCGTTAATTTTTCCGTTTCCCTTTATTGCCGTTAATGCCGCCTCTGAAAGAGCTCGCTCCGATTCTTCATGCTTTTGTTTTTGCTGTTTAAGCTGAGCGACCGCTTGTTGCATGGTTAAGTTGGCTTGCGATTTTATCCTTTGCTTTAACTGTTTGATCCTGTTGTAAGAAGCTAGCACTTCTTGCTTTGATAGTTGCTTGCTCTCAATGGCTTGCTTTATTGAGGCTATTAATTGAGATAGCTTGTTAATGTCCTGTGGACTGCGAATTTTGATTGGCATAAGAGCAATATCAGCACCGGCTTGGAAAGTATGAATAACGGCGTCGGTTTCGTTGAAGAACGAACTAATTCCTTGCATATCCAGTGCATCAGTTATCACCACACCAGTAAATTGCATTTTTGTTCTAAGTGTATCGGTTAGTATTTTTCTCGACATGGTGGCGGGTTTAACCATGGTTTCGCCATGTTTATTTACCAAAGTCGTATCATCCAAAGCTGGGTACTGAATATGAGCGGTCATGATCATATGCGCATTGCCTTGCTCAATCGCGTATTGGAACGGTTTAAGATCGACCGCTTCAATAGTGCTGATATCGTGTGTCACTTTAGGCAAACCAGTATGGCTATCAACATTGGTATCACCGTGACCAGGGAAGTGTTTTAAAGTGCCGATTATTCCCTGCGCTTGCATTGCTTCGAGCTGGGCGTTACCTAGCTCAGCAACCATTTGTGAAGACTCGGAAAATGAGCGGACATTTATCACTGGATTGTTGGGATTAACATTAACATCGACATTTGGCGCGTGATTGATGTTAAATCCTAGTGTTTTTAATTCGGCACCAATGGCTGTTCCCGTCTCTTGGGCGAATTTGGTTTTATGAGTTTTGAATGTTGCACCAATTGCCATATTGCCACTAAAAGAGGTAGCGTATTGCATTGGTAGTCGCACGACCCGACCGCCTTCTTGGTCTACCGATATGAACAAAGGTTGTTGATATTTGTGGGCTGAGCCCGCTTGTTGTAAATCATCGGTTAGCTGTTTGATTTGCTCTGGGTTCACTAGGTTATCAGCAAACAAAATAACCCCGCCTAGGCCAGTTGAGCTGATCATCTGCTTTAGTTCGTTTGGCAGTTTAGTTAACGGCTTATAGCACTTGCTTCCTTGAGTGAGCTCTGTGCTCTTATTCTCCAGCTCTGGGCTGTTATGCTCTAGCTCTGGCCTGTTATTCTCTAGCTCTGGGCAGTAATACCGCAAATCCAGCATGATCTTTTGCGCGATAGCAAAGTCTAAGTCTTCAGTTTCTGCAGATAAATTGGTAGCGAAAACAAACAGCAAGGAGGCTGCAACAAACTGGATTTTTTTAGACAACAAATTCATGATATTAGGTGGTAATTGGCTAGGGATGCGGTTAATTAACAAAATACTATTTTATATCTGATCAAGACAATATATATTCGCTGAATATTATCGTGCAAGTCACCTCATCAGCAATAACGAACCCGTTCTTATGACCGCAAATAGTAATCAAACAAGCAATCAATCTTCCACCTTACGATACACAATCGGTATTGATGGCGGTGGTACTAAAACATTAGGTCGAATTGAAGATCAACACACAGGTAAAACCTTTGAGCTAAAGAGCGGCCCTTCGTCACTTAGCAATAATTATGAGGGAGCAAAAGAAGTTATTGCTCACTTGTTATCCGATTTATTAGCGCATTTTAATGCCCAAGCGAAATCAACGGCTGTTGTTATTGGTGTTGCTGGTGGTGGTGTGGAAACGCAAGCTAAGCAACTACACAAAGACCTGCCTTTTATGTTTGCTCATTTAGATGTATATAACGATGCCAAAACCTCTTTAGTTGGTGCTAATGGCGGTGAACCTATTGCAATGGTTGCACTTGGTACAGGTTCAGTCGGTGCGCGATTAAACCAACAAGGCCAAGAATCTTACACTGGCGGCTGGGGGTTCCCAGTTGGTGATGGCGGCAGTGGCGCCAAGCTTGGCTTTCGCGCAGTTCAGTGTTTATTGGAAGAAATTGATTGGTACGGCAGTGCTAGCTCGATTTTGGCTAAAAAAATACAACAGGCAATCACCGATAGTGATAGAAAGGTTTGTGTTGAAACCAACAATCAACAAATAGCTAATTGGTTAGCTCAAGCGATTGCCAAAGACTATGCTGAATTAGCGCAATTTATCTTTGATGCTGCTGCAGAGTGCGAAGTGTCTGCTGCGCTGTTCAAAGAACATATTCAAGAATGTGAAAAGCTGATCTTGCAGACTCGCTCAGATTCAAACTTAGACGTTGTACTAATGGGCGGACTGGCGCCAGTGACATTAGCGAATTTAAGCGAAAAAGTATCTGGTTTCTGCCAATTAGCTAAAGGCTCTTCATTAGATGGAGCGTGTATTTTAGCTGGCGATTTATATCAAGCACTGTTGTCTAACCATACTCAAGATGAAGCACAAGAGCAGCAAACTAAGTTACAAGACAGAGAGCGATTGTTAGCACAGTTGTCTAATATGGTGTCAGAAACGCCAAACCCAGACTCGGTAGACTTAGATCTTATTTCAACCAAACAAGTGCTGTCGGTAATTAACAATGCGGACAAGCAGGTTCCAGAGGCTATTTCTGCTTGTTTAAGCGATGTGGAAGCTGCGGTTGAATTAGTGGTTAACAGTTTCGAGCAACAGGGGCGGCTGATATATGTTGGTGCTGGGACTAGTGGCCGTTTAGGTATTTTGGATGCCGTTGAATGTCCGCCAACGTTTAGCGTGGAACATGGCAAGGTA
Source organism: Psychrosphaera sp. (assembly GCA_965200905.1). Classification (GTDB taxonomy): domain Bacteria; phylum Pseudomonadota; class Gammaproteobacteria; order Enterobacterales; family Alteromonadaceae; genus Psychrosphaera. The sequence goes on along the minus strand of CBDAVN010000003.1, from coordinate 76,876 downwards.
ATTGGTCTAATTGCTGGTGGCGACAAAGCCATTTATAAGTCTGTTGAAGGGGCTGAAGATTCTATTGAACTAGGCTCTAAAGATTTAGCGGCAATTAAACTGACAGACAAAGACACGGTTGTTGGTATTGCAGCAAGTGGCAGAACACCATATGTGCTAGGTGCTCTTGATCACGCGAAATCGGTTGGTGCAAAAACGGTGACGCTAAGTTGCAACCCTGACAGTGTGTTAGCAAGTTATGGTGATGTGAATATTTGTCCTGTGGTGGGACCTGAAGTGTTAACTGGCTCAACACGAATGAAGTCTGGTACAGCACAAAAGCTAGTGTTAAATATGTTAACAACGGCAAGTATGATCAAAACGGGTAAGAGTTTTGGTAACTTAATGGTGGATGTTAAAGCGAGTAATAAAAAGCTTTATGTTCGAGCGATTCGCATTGTTATGCAGGCCACCCATTGTACTGCAGAGCAAGCGGAGCTGGCGCTTGAGAAGTCACAATACAACGCCAAAGTTGCAATTTTACACGTGTTAACTGGGGTTGATATCGTCACGGCTAAACAAGCTCTATCTCAGCATAAAGGCTTTTTACGTAAAGCAATTAATGCCCTAGAAACAAGTCATTAAGGATAAGTAATGGCCAATAAACTGGTTCAGTTCGTTTTTACCGTATTTGCTTTATTTTGTTCTTATCTGGCGACGGCGAAACAAGTGTTGCCAAGCCAAGTAGGCGCAGCACAACTTGCTCAATATTTACCTATGTTACAGGGTAAAAAAGTGGGGATGGTGGTCAATCAAACGTCAGTGGTTGGCCAGCAGCACATTGTTGATTTGTTATTAAGTCATGAAGTAAATATTCAAACTATTTTTGCTCCTGAGCATGGCTTTCGAGGTGACCAAGGTGCAGGCGAGATCATCAAATCTGGGATAGATAACAAAACTGGCATTAAGATCAGCTCTATTTACGGCAAAAATAAACGCCCAACCAAGCAAGTGATGAGCGAGTTGGATGTGGTTGTTTTTGATATTCAAGATGTCGGCGTGAGGTTTTATACCTATATCAGTTCTATGCACTATATGATGCAAGCGGCCGCCGAATCTAACATCGAATTTATTGTGCTGGACCGACCTAATCCCAATATTCAGTTCATCGACGGGCCAATATTAGAGCCAGAGTTTCGTTCATTTGTTGGTATGCATCCTATTCCTATTTTGCATGGCCTTACCGTAGGTGAGCTAGCAAAAATGATCTTGGCTGAAGGCTGGTTAAGCATTAATGCTAGTAACGAACATCAGCATTCACAGCTCAAATTAACCGTTGTTCCTGTTAGCGATTACTCAAGGAACGACACCTATTCATTACCAGTTCCACCAAGCCCGAACTTACCTAATGACATATCAATTCAGCTATACCCTGCACTGTGCTTTTTTGAAGCGACACCCATTAGTATTGGTCGCGGCACCGATTTCCCATTTCAAGTGGTGGGTTATGACAAAGCAAAACTTAGCCAAGCTTTAGGCAACTTTGAATTCACACCAAGAAAGATCCCTCATGCTGCGCCTTACCCAAAATTGGAAGGCAAACAATTAGCTGGACAAGACCTTCGTAATTCGACGGTCAAAGGCTTAGATTTATCGATATTTCTCAATTGGTATAACGCATTCCAAGCCACAGATGAGGCATTTTTTCAGCGCCCTGAGTTTATGGATAAATTGGCTGGCACCGATCAATTAAGATTAGCCATAGAACAAGGTAAGAGTGAACCTGAGATCCGAGCCAGTTGGCAGCAAAAACTCAAAAAATATCAACAACAAAGAAGCCCTTATCTACTTTATTAAAAGACTCCCAGTTTTAGCCTGAACAATTACAACTGATAACACTTTTTACCAAGCCATTTGTGTATCCTTGCTCTGTTTTTAGCCAGAAAAAGATCCAGATATGAATGTGAAGTACTCAGTTTTACTTGCTTTAGGCTTGTTATTGTCAGGCTGTAACGAGGATTTAGGTATTATTGACCATAATCCGCCGCTTACACCAGAATCAAAGTTAACGACTTATACCCAAGTTGATTGTAGTACTATGCTGCCAGATGAAGCGGTTGCAGAGCTAACGCCTAATTCTACCTGTGGTTATTTACAAGCTCCTGAAACTTACCAAGTGAATGGCTTTAATTTATCTGACAATAAAATCAAATTAGCTGTGGTTAAACTGGCCTCAACCGCCTCCACAGCAAAAAATGATCCTGTGGTTTATCTAGAAGGTGGCCCTGGCAGTGGTGCGACCAACCACATATTGAGGTTTGCCAAAGGCAATGTAATTAAATCTCGAGATGTCTATTTGGTTGACCAAAGAGGTACAGGGCTATCAACACCAAGCCTAACTTGCCCCGAGTTTGAGGGCGAACCAACTCAGCTAAAGTCTTGTTATGACCGTTTTGCCAAATCGGGGGTAAACCTTGATGCATATCGAAGTGTCCATAGTGCTTTGGACTTTATTGAATTGAGAAAAGCATTGGGACTTGAATCATGGAATTTGTACGGTTTGTCTTATGGCACTCGTTTAGCCACAACTATTCTGCGCCAAGATAGCTCAGGTGTACGCAGTGTTGTGTTAGATGGCATGTTTCCAATAGAAGTAAACGGCATTGGTGACTCTGGTTGGGTTAATTATGAAGTGTTAAATCAAATTCTAGCGACTTGTTCGATTTCTGAAAATTGTCCAAATGATCTGCAAGCACGTATTGAGTCAACAGTGGATAGGTTTGTCAATAAAGGCCAGTTTGCCTATGCCGCTGATTTTGTTTTGCAGCTTATGGCTAGCGTGGCAAACCCTAGATTAGTTGAGCTGGTCAAAGCAAAAGAGGCGGAAGCGAACAATGTTGTTGCCATGCCTACATTGGAAATACCGCAAAGTGCATTTAGCTTGGGCATGACACTGTCAACGGTTTGTGCTGAAGAGTATCCATTTCTTGGTTCATCAATCTTATCCAAAGATAACCAAGCACGCTGGAATGGTAATATCACAAACGTTATTGCAACCCTGACGCAAAATCACTTTGGCGCCCTTAACTGCCCACATTGGCCGGTATCCGCCGCTAGTGAAATTGAAACTAAAGCGGTGACAAGCCAATTGCCTGTGTTGCTATTGAATGGCCAAAACGACACACAAACTCCCGTCTCTTGGGGCAAAATAGTTGCCGATAATTTGCCAAACGCAAAAATGGTAACGCACCCGAGCACAGGTCATGGCCAAATATTTGCCGGGGATGCATGCGTGGATCAAATCACAGAGTCTTTTCTTAATGATCCTAACGCTAACCTTGATAGTACATGTATAGCAGAAGCACAAAAAACCATCTATCTTTAATAGAGCGTCTAGTTTAGCGACCTTGTCGCAGGAGGTTACTAGGGAAGATTAAAGTAATACGGTTAGTACAATTGTATTTATGCAAGGTTATCAATGGCTAAAAGAAACCAGTCTGTAATAGATCAGGAAGTCAGCTTTTCTGCAACAGAGGAGCTTATTTCTACAACCGACTTAAGAGGCGTGGTTACTTATGCTAATGATGCCTTTTGCCGAGTTGCTGGTTATTCAGCGCAAGAATTGGTTGGCAAAAACCACAATCTGGTCCGTCATCCAGATATGCCAAAGGCAGCATTTGCTGATTTATGGCAAAAGTTAGAAGCTGGCGAGGCTTGGCGCGGAGCGGTTAAAAATCGTTGCAAGGATGGTCGTTATTACTGGGTAGATGCATTTGTTACCCCAATATATCGCGAAGGGGAAAAAGTTGGCTATCAGTCGGTGAGAACGGTACTCGAACCTGAACATAAACAAAGAGCAAGCGAGCTTTATAGCAAAATTAACAATGGCAGTTGGTCACAAAGACGTTTTAGCGAGCAAACGGTTAGCTTGAGCCTTTATCTGATCCTGAGTGTTATTATCTGTTTTGCTGCCGTTTATTCACCTTGGTTTTTGTTGCTGCAATTGGCGTTGCCGCTATTGTGTTTTTATCAACAAATTTTCATCGTTTCCAATACCACTAAAGCTTATCAAGCGAAATACGACAGTGTTTCTAGGCACGTGTTTTTGGGCTCAGGGCTCTTGAGTCCGATTGAATATCAAATCCAAATGCTAAACGGCAAAATTAAAACCATTTTGGGCAGAATAACCGATGCCAGTGCGACTATTCTTGCCAGTAATACCGAGTTATCCGAATCTTCTAATAAAGCGAAAAAGGGCGTGGAGCAACAGTCTCTAGAGTTGCACCAAATCTCAACTGCGGTGGAACAAATGCTGGCCACTATTTCCGAAGTGGCACGTAATTCTGAAACCACATCACAACAAGTGCAATCGGCACAGCAAGACTGCAAGCAAACCAGTCAGGTGATGCAAACGACGACAAAAGAAATTTTTACCTTGTCAGAAGAAGTGGAGCAATCCGCCTCAACCGCTGTTGAGCTGACGGATGAAGCCGAAAAGATAGGTGGGTTGATGCAGGAAATTCAAGGCATTGCAGACCAAACCAATTTGCTGGCACTTAATGCCGCAATTGAAGCAGCAAGAGCGGGTGAGCAAGGACGAGGTTTCTCAGTGGTTGCTGATGAAGTAAGAGCTTTATCTTCAAGAACTTATGCAGCCACTAAGCAAATTGAATCTTCCGTTAGTCAAATTCAGCATACCTTAAATAACTGGTCGAGCATGATGGAACAAGGTCAGCAAGCGGCGAAAAACTGCATTGCAGAAGCTCAATTGGCGGATCAGAAAGTACAAGAACTACAGACTGCGATTGACCATATATCGGATTTATCCAGCCAAATTGCTACTGCTGCAGAGCAACAAAGTTTAGTGTCGCGAGAAATTGCTGAAAGCGTGGTGACAGTCAATTCAGCGTCACAAAATAATTTAACCCAAGCGGAAACGGTTGCTAACATAAGCACAGATTTGAAAACGCGAGTCCAGTCATTATCGTCTTTGGCAGATACATTTAAAGATTAGAGTAAACCGATAACATCAAAAGAACCAGTAGTTACGTTTTGTTGCAAACTATCGTTCTCAACATATTCACAGTTACTCATTCCTTCTTTACCATAGTCTCAGACCAATCATTGCAGATAGGATGTGCTTTGCTTAATTTTTCTAATGTGGACTATCACTACCCTTCTCGAGCTATTTTTCATCAATTATCGTTATCGCTGCACGAACCGAGAACGGTGATCACAGGATCAAACGGTTGTGGTAAAACAACCTTATTATTATTGGCTGCTGGTCTATTAATTCCTAGTTCCGGGCAAGTTTTACTTAACGGTCAAGATGTCAGCGCAACGGTGAGCAAAAACACAATTGGTGTAAGTGCGAGTAGAGTGGCATTGCCCGATTTTATGACTGTGAATGATTTACTAAGTTTCCATATGAGCCAGTTTGACAGCGCTGATGCTGATACTTGGCTAGCTCGTTTTGGCCTAGATAAATTTGTTCATACTCGTGTTGCCGCACTGTCGTTAGGTAATTATAAAAAGTTAAGTTTGATCACTGCACTGCTTCATCAACCAGACTTATTGCTATTGGATGAACCGACTAATGGTCTAGATGAACAAGGCTTGCACACTTTGCATCAAGTCATTAATGAATTTTCTGGGCAAATTATTATTGCCAGTCACGACGCAAATTCAGCATTACTGTCTGAGATGTATGAATTACCAATTTCACAATTAAAAAGTGCTCATGATCAAATATCTTAATTTGCGTTTTGATATTTATCACAACGCCTTAAAGCTCTGGTTAGAGAACTTAAAACAAGCTGGCGTAGCCATTGTTGCTCTATTCCCTTTGGCTATGCCTGCATTGATACTCATGCCTTTGTTGTCGATAGGGATCATTGTTAAACCTGAAACGACCCCGACAAGCTTTTTTGATGCTTTGTGGGGATACTTGTTAGTCATGTATGCGTGGGTGAATTGCCAAAAACAAGGGATACTAGCGCAAGGTTATGACCATTATTTATCTAGTCTACCAGTCAGCGGTAGGCTGAAGAGTTTAGCTAGTGCCAGCGTAGCAATTTACGTCGCTAACTTTTTTGTAGTAGCACCAGCTCTGTTATTGGTTTACGCCATTTTTAATATTTCTGCATCCGATCCAAACCTGTTTGAGGTTTTCACTGCTCTAGGTGGGTTATTGCTGCTGTCTTGCTATTACTGTTTTGCCGCGGTAAAGCTAAAAACGCCTTGGTTAAGCTTGTTTATTTTTCCATTGTTTTTGAGTTTGTCTCAATTAGAGATAAGTAAATTGGTCTATGTCGTTTCTTGGTTCGTAATTATAGCGCTAGAGTGTATTAATCGATTTAGTTTTCAACCTAAAGTGAATAAGCCAAATAAGTTGTATTCATTGTTTTTTAACTGGGAAGTGACTTACCCAGAAAACAACAAGATCATACTCGTTACGGCACTCGTTATCTTGCTGATCACAAAGGTGGTTGTGACTACAGTATCTGCCGAGGTGGCTTTTTATTTTGTTAATTTTATTGCCTTTTTATATGGCATTGTCTTAGCTAGCAATTTGTTTTCTTTGCAAAAATTAAAAACCAGCTACGCGGCTTATTTTACGACCTTACCCTTGAGTAACTTGGCCTTGCAATGGTCGATAATAGGTTACAGTTTGCTCAAACTCTCATTAGCAATAGCGGTATTATTGCTATCGAATATATTTGCCCCAGAGCATTGGTTATTGTTCGCAGGCTTTTACATTTGTACTGTTGTTGGCATTGTAAAACAGCCAAACAAGTTTGTATTACTGCCAATTGCTCTAGCAGTTGGTTTGGTATTGCTCAGTGTTTTGCGCTGATAATTTAGAACTGCTAATTTAGCTTTTACCAGCTCAACGCGCTGCAATTTTATACTAACCGTTTGGTAATTGAGCAGTCTCTTTGCTTAGGTAGCTAAGGTAATAAAAAATAATAATTTTTTCATATAATTGTAACTAAGCGTCTCTAAGATTTGCCGCCCAATTTTTCAGACGCTGGTAAAATATGTTTAAGTTAAATAAAAGCTTAGTGGTCACTGCTTTTACACTGTTTTCTGCTTTGTCGCACTTTTCAGCCAACGCAACGCTGATTATTAACGAAGTCCTTTCAGATCCAGCATCAGGTTATGATGCCAATGGCGATGGCTCGGCCAGCACCTCTAGAGATGAGTTTATTGAATTTGTTAATACCAGCTCATCGCCACTTAACATTTCTGGCTGGACGGTCAGTGATGCGTCTAAAGTTAGGCATACTTTTGCAGCAAATACCGTATTGGCTGCTGGGCAGGCCATTGTTTTATTCGGTGGCGGTACACCAACAGGCGACTTTGCCGGAGCATTAACTGCTGTTGCTAGCACTAATAGTCTGTCATTAAATAACAGCGGCGATACCATAACGGTTAATGATACTAGCTCTGATATTATTGTTTATTCCACCGCCCACCCTTCTGATCAATCGGAAACTCGAAGTCCAGATCTGACTGGCAGCTTTGCTTCTCATAAAACGGCAGATACGGTTGACCAATCCATTGCTTCACCAGGGACTAAAATTGATGGCAGCGCTTTTGTTGCACCATCCGATACCACAGCACCGACTTTTGCTTCTGGTGTGGTAGCAGCAACTAAGATCACTTTACGTTTTGATGAGAACTTAGACTCGGCAAACACGCCTGTTACAAGCGAGTTTACTATTAAGGTAAATGGCAGCTCTGTTGCATTAAGTTCTGTTGATGCGATTGCAGACGCAGAATTAACAATGACGCTTAGTAATACTGTTAACTCTGGAGAGACTGTGACTGTCTCTTATTCTGGTTCAGCATTAAGAGATGCGAGCGGTAACAAAGTTGCAAGTTTTACTGACCAGAGCTTAACCAATACTACTGGTGACTCTTCGGCTCCTGTACTGCAGTCTGCGACATTAGCTGGCGCTACATTAACGGTTAAATTTAACGAAGCGTTAGATCCAAGCAGTGAGCCTGCTATTACCGACTTTATTATTAAAGGGGGAGCGGGTGGTCAAATTGCCGTTAGATCGCTAACTATTAACAACACTGAACTGAGCTTGAATTTACAAGCTGCAGTACCAGCAGCTCTTAGTGCGACTTTCAACTACAGTCAAAGCGCCAAAGCCATACAGGATGCCAGTGCCAATAAAGTTGCGAGCTTTTCTGGGCAAAGCATTACCAATACTAACTTAGCGGTGGCAAGTGGCTTACTGTTAAATGAAATCAATGCCGATCCGGATTCAAGTTCGGGTGATGCTAATGGTGACGGTACTATCAACAGTTCAGCTGATGAGTTCTTGGAGTTCATCAATGTCAGCGGTAAAGCACTTGATGTTAGTGGTTGGACGATCAGTGATAAATCAAGTTCAAGGCATACTATAGCTAACAATACTGTACTTGATCCTGGGCAAGCATTAGTTGTATTCGGTGCAGGTACTCCAACAGGGGATTTTGCTAAATCGGTAGTACAGGTGGCTTCGTCAGGCAGTTTAGGCCTGAATAACAGCAGTGATACTATAACGGTTAACGATGGCAGCAGTAATGTATTAGTTGTTTCTTACAGCGGCGCTGGTAGTAACCAATCTATTACGCTTACTCCCGAGTCGATAAATGGCTCATACGCCCAGCACGAAACAGCAGATACCATTGATAGCTCAAGCTTTTCTCCTGGTACACAAGTAGATGGTAATCCTTTTATCGTATCGGATGTAACGGCACCAACACTGTTAACTGCGAGTGCAGAAGGTACTAAGATCACCCTCAGTTATTCAGAAAATTTAAGCACAAGTAGCGTACCAGCTACTAATGATTTCGCGGTAACTACTTCGGCTAATGGTTCGATAGCCGTCTCTAGTGTAGCTATAAATGGCAAAGATGTAATGCTTAGCTTAGCTGGTAATGTTGGTGAAGGAACGATTGCCCTTAACTATGTAGTTGGCAATGCTCCGTTACAAGATACCGCAGGTAACAACACCAGTGCGCTATCTGCTCAAGTTGTAGCGAATAATACCGACAATACCGCACCACAACTGGTTTCTGCGATAGTTTACAGTAATTCGTTAATTCTAAAGTTTGATGAGGCCTTAGATAGTAGCAGCTTGCCTCAGGCATCCGATTTTCAAGTTACTGGCAGTATTTCTGGCGCAGTAGCTGGTAGCAGTGTAGCGATAAGTGATTCACTTGTTACCGTTTCTTTGGTATCGAGCCTTACTAAGGGAGAGGTAACTTCTTTTACTTTCACCAATAGTGCTAGCAAGCTGCGAGATAACTCTTCGGGCCTTAATCCAGTCGTTAACATTGCTAGTTTTAGAGTGGGTAATACAACTTCTATCACGCCAGTGATCAATGAATTTATTCGAGATCAATCAGGTGATGATGACGATGAGTTTGTTGAGATCCTAACCACTCCAAAGGCCGATATGAGTAGCTATAGTTTGCTACAAATCGAGTTGGATCTAACCTCTAACGTCGGCTCTATTGACCGAGTAACGGCCCTAGGTCAAGCAGACGACTTGGGTTTTATCAGAGTTAATTTCTCGTCCAATATTGAAAATGGCAACGTCGGACTATTTTTAGTTGAAGGCTTTACTGGCGCTCAAGGTAACGATATTGATAGCAATAATGACGAAGTCATTGATAATGCGTTATGGACTAAGCTGCATGACAGTATTGCTGTTGCTGATGACTCGACAGATGGTGCAGGCTTAGCGCAAAGCATTTTATTCCCAGGTTTTAGTGCCAGTCCATTCGAGGTTGGTGGCGCATCAAGAAGAGTTGATGGTTTAGATACAGATACGCCAGCCGACTGGGTGAGAAACGACTTTTCCGGTGAAGGTGTCATTGCAGGTGTTAGTGGCACAACAGGTAACAACGAAGCGTTTAATACTCCAGGTCAAAGCAACCGAATTAATGTACCTGCGCCAGCCAATCAACCATCTATTACTATGCCTGCGGCAAATGAAGTATTAACAGGTTCAACCTTGTCTATAGCAGGTTTAACCGTTGCAGAAAGCGATAACGTTTCGCTTGTTTTGCAGTTGTTTGTTAGTGATGGCTCGCTAACGATTAATAATAGTGTTGCTAACGGTGCTAATGCTCATAATATTACTGGCAATGGGACAAACCGAATTCATATTGCTGGTACGGTTGCGCAAATCAATGCGACTTTAGCAGCTAAATTATTATACCAAGCTCCTAATTCGGAAGTGAACGCCACTTTGACCGCGACAGTAACTGACGGCTTATTAAGCTCAGACACTAAAACTATGGCAGTCAATGTGACAAATTCGCCGACAAACTTTCCAACTCAAAATACTGTGCCTACTAACACAGTAGCGGCGGCAAGCGGAAATTCTGTGGCACTAGGATCAGGAATTAGTGTGGCAGATGCTGGTGGCAGCGGTACTTACAAAATCACTATTACTAGCTTGAAAGGCGTGTTGACGGCAAGTGCTGAAGCTGGAGTTCAAATCGCTGGCAGTGGTACATCTAGCATTACTTTTGAGTCTTCCGATCTTGCTGCTATTAACCGCGCATTAAACAGCTTAGTCATATCTGCTAACGGCTTTGTTGGTGCAACCATACTCACGGTTGCATCATCTGATGGCATTGGTGGTGCAGATTCAGACTCTTTTATTGTTAACTTTACAGCGGCAGGCACAGCTACCGATATTACTATTGAGCAAGTACAAGGTAGCTCCCACAGCTCTGGCTTATTAGGCAGATCGGTTACGGTAACAGGTGAAGTAACAGCAACAAAAACCTCTGGAGATGATGGCTTTTACTTACAGGCTGTGACGGATGATGGCAACTTGGCGACTTCTTCCGCTATTTTTGTTTACACCGTTAGTGCACCAACCGTATCTGTAGGTAACCGAGTTACTGTAACAGGTGTGGTTGCTGAAGACATTAACTCCAGCTCTGATATTTCTGAAACTCGATTAACTCAAGTATCGATAGACAATAATGACAACGACAGCAGCTTAGATATCACTCCAGTTGTGCTAGGTGATGGTGGCAGAGCGATTCCTACTAACGTGATTGAAGATGATAACTTCGCTAGTTTTGATATTAGCGCCGATGGTATTGATTTCTTCGAATCAATTGAGTCTATGTTGGTAGCTGTCAACGATCCTGTAGCTATTAGTACTGATAATGGAGATGACTTTTACGTAGTTGCTGATAACGGCAACAATGCTACGGGTTACAACGCTGAGCGTAGCGTATTGGTTATATCTGGTGGTCAAGACGACAGTACTTTTGCTGATGATGACTTCAATCCAGAAAAGATCAAAGTGAGCGACACACTACCTAACATAAGCACACCAAGTATTAGCCCGGGCGATAAAGTTAGTAACTTAACTGGCATTATGTCTTCTGATGGTGACGGCTTTGCATTATTAGCCAATAACGCGATCAGCGTTAGTCAAACTAGTGCCGTGACTCCTGAGGTAAGTGCGCTTAAATCATCTGATAAGCAGCTGACTATAGGTGGTATGAACTTGGAGAATTTAGATCCAAGTGACAGCCAAACTAAATTTGATGGCATGGCCGATGCTATCGTTAATCATATGAATAACCCTGACATTATCGCTTTACAGGAAGTACAAGATAACAGCGGTTCTGCTAGTGGTGATAATGTGACTTCGGCAAGCCAAACCGCGCAGAAGTTAATCGATGCTATCGCCGCAGAAAGCAAAGGTGCCAATGACTACGCTTATTTTGATTTTCATCCTGTAATTGGTGAAGAAGGTGGCCAACCTGGTGGTAATATTCGAGTTGGCTACTTGTTCCGAACTAGCCGAGTTACTCTGGCTTTACCAAGTGTAACGCCAGCTGCTGGAGTAACCTTAGTCGATGGTTCAGGTCAAGCGACCAAAGGAACTTCAGCACTTACTACTCGTATTTATGACAATGACAGCGGCAGTGATACCTCTTACACTGACTCTGGCATTACAGAGCAAAATGCGTTCAAGAGTACTCGTATTCCAGCATCTGCTAACTTCACTTTCACTACCACGGGTGAAACGATCACACTGATCAACGTCCATTTTTCTTCTAGAGGTGGCTCAGATCCGCTTTGGGGATCAGTACAACCACCACAAACTAATGAAAACAAAAGAGAGGCGCAAGCCCATGTAGTCAGGGATTTTGTCGAAAGCATCTTGAGTAAAGACAGTGCTGCAAATGTGATCGTGGTCGGTGACTACAACACCTTCGGCTTTTCTAGCACTGTAGATATATTGGAACGTACTACTGGTACCAAAGCGATGCACAACTTGGAAGACAGCCTAGCGGTCAATAAGCGCTTCTCGTTCGAATTTGGTGGCAATGCTCAGACGTTAGATCATATGTTGGTATCGAATAACTTGTTCAAACATACACAAGCTAAGTTTGAAAAAGTGCATGTTTTTGTTGGCTTTGAAGACGGTGCTAGTGACCACGATCCGCTATTAGCTTTATTTAATATGGAATTAAATTCTGCTCCAACAATATCGGGCACGCCAAGTACCAGTGTTAGAGCAGAAAGTGATTACAGTTTTACGCCGAATGCGACGGACGCTAACGGCGACAATTTAACTTTTGCTATCACTAACAAACCTAGCTGGGCAAACTTTAACAGTGCAACGGGCGCCTTAACTGGTAGACCAACCTCTGACGACATAGGTAATTACGCAAACATAGTGATAAGCGTTTCTGACGGTTCTCAAAGTTCGAGTTTGCCAGCCTTTAGCATTGATGTGGCTAACGCCAATCAATCACCAATAATAACGGGGTCGCCTGCAACATCTATTACTGTTGGACAAGGATATAGCTTTACGCCAAGTGCCAGTGATGACGATGGCGATGCGCTAAACTTTAGCATCGGTAATGCTCCATCTTGGACAAGTTTTGATAGCTCTACTGGCTCGCTGACAGGAACGCCTAGTTCAGCGGACATAGGGACTTATGCAAACATCAGAATAACGGTATCAGATAATATAGATACCGACTTTATCACTTTTAGCATAACCGTAGAGGCGCCAAACCAGTTGCCTATTATTACTGGCTCGCCAGAGTCAAGTATCCAAGTTGGTGATAGTTATAGCTTTACACCAAGTGCACGGGATGCTGATGGTGACAGTTTAACTTTTACTATTAATAACAAGCCAAGTTGGGCAGCTTTCGACTCCGCCACAGGTGCATTAACAGGGACACCTAAGCAGGATAATGTGGCTAGCTATAGCAATATCGAAATAGCGGTGAGTGACGGTAAAGGAACAACCAGTTTGCCAGCTTTTGCTATCTCGGTAGAAGCTGGGCCAAATATCAAACCAATTGTTTTTGGGGCAGAGTTATCGGTCGATGAAGATCAGGCTTTAACCGACTTGATAAAGGTTATTGATAACAATAAAGATGAATTGACCCTGTCGGTTACCAAGCCAGCAAGTCATGGTTCAGTGGCGTTTGATGGTCTTACTTTTACTTACACGCCGAATGAAAATTTCCATGGCCAAGATAACTTTAGTTTTGTCGCAGCAGATAATGAATTTACCTCGGAGCCTGCAACCATCAGCATTATTGTAAATCCAATCAATGATGCTCCACAGGCCGCTGACGATAACTTTGTATTGCCATTTAACGCAGAAGGCACATACAACTTAGACGTCTTAAGCAACGACAGTGATATTGATCAAAGCACAGGTTCGATTAATGGCTCGTTAGTAATACAAGGAGCAAGCGCAGATATAGGCTCAGTTACTATTGTTGACGGTCAGCTATCTTATGTTTGGCCACAGGGATACTTTGGTGATGTTAATTTAACTTACTCCATCCGCGACAATGAAGGCTTGAGTGATAGTGCAAATGTGCAGTTAACCGTTGAGGGGTTAAATAACGCTGGTGCTCCAGTTATTACGGTACCAGAAGATGTCACGGTCGATGCCACAGGTTTATTTACGCCTGTCAATTTAGGTGTTGCAACCGCGGTTGATGCCAAAGGCAATCCTATTGCTGTTTCCCTAGTTGAAAGCAAAACTGTATTTGCTCCGGGTAGCTACGAAGTATTTTGGCAAGCTAAGGATGCATTTGGCGCGGTTGCCACTGCCAGCCAAGCTGTTAACGTCAATCCATTAGTCTCTTTTGTTCAGGATCAAGTCGTTGCAGAAGGCACCAGTGCAGTAGTGAAAGTAGTGTTAAATGGTAAGGCTCCAGTGTATCCATTGACAGTAGGTTACAAAGTAGAAGGAACGGCCGATGAGGCGTTAGATCATAATGCAACTTCAGGCAGTGTGACTTTCGAAAATGGGGCTACCGAAACTGACATTGTATTTGAAGTCTTCGCTGATGAAGTGAGCGAAGAAAGCGAAAAGATTGTATTTGTTTTGGACTCAAGTGCTCATGTTGGGGTAACGAACCAAGCAACAATTGACATTGTTGAAACGAATATCGCGCCTGAAATTGTGCTGACCGCAAAACAAGCCAATACCGAGCGTTTAACAGTAGCAAAAGATCAAGGTCTAGTTGAAATAGTTGCTCGTGTCGCAGACGCTAACCCAGAAGATATCCTATCTTTGCAGTGGCAGAGTTCGACGCTAGCTAACCTTAGTAGCGATGAAGAGTTATTTAGCTTTGATCCGGCTCTTATAGGTGCTGGAGTGTACTCTGTAACTTTGAATGCTTCCGATAATGGCAGCCCGAGTTTAGACAGCTCTGCAACTCTATATCTAGAAGTTGTTACATCACTAGGCACTCTTTCTGCTGAACAAGACTCTGACGGTGACTTAATACCTGATGCACAAGAGGGTTACCTTGACTCTGATGGAGATGGTATTCCTGACTATTTAGATGCCATTAGTCAGCCAAATGTGATGCCTCAGCAGGCTGAAGTTCAGGATGCTTTCTTAATTGAAAGTGAGTCTGGAGTCAGCTTGCGCAGGGGGGTGCTTGCTCAAACGGATAAATCTGGTGGTTTGGAAGTTTCAAATAATATAGAAACGGTTGATACCGACGCGACTAACGTTGGTGGTGTATTTGACTTTATTCTGCAAGGGTTAAAAGAGAAAAGCCAAAGCGTTAAATTGGTGTTACCACAACTTAGCCCTATTCCAGCCAATGCGATTTATCGTAAGTACAAAGCGGCCACTGACACATGGGTTGACTTTGTTACCGATGCGAATAACCAAATATACAGTGCAACGGGAGCCAAAGGCGTGTGTCCTCCGCCTGGAGATAGCAGCTGGAGTGCTGGTTTAACTGAAGGTCACTGGTGTGTTCAGCTTAAAATTGAAGACGGCGGACCAAATGACGATGACGGCCAAGCCAACAAAGCCATTGTTGACCCTGGTGGAGTAGGCGTCAGGTTTACAGGTAACAATTTACCTGTTGCTAACGACGATAATGTCGAAGTTGCATTTAACAGTAAGTCAGTCATTGACGTACTAGAAAACGATACAGATGAAGATAATGACAGTCTGGGCATTACCTCAGCTCAAGCTTCATTAGGCACTGTTACAATTAATGATGACGCTACTTTGACTTATCAAGTTCCACTGAATATGACCGGTCTTGATACGATTACCTATGGTATTACCGATGGCAACGGCGGTAGTGGCAGTGCAACTGTAAATATTACAGTGCTGGCAAACCAAGCACCTAAGTTAGCTGCAGATCAAGGTGGCACTCACCACTCTAAATCAATTGAACTTGCGGTATTAGCTAACGACACTGACCCAGAAAGTGACAAACTGAGTTTGGTCAGTGCTAGCGCAAATGAAGGCAAGGTAAGTATTACTGCGCAAAACACACTTATGTACACGCCAGAACTATTATTTGCTGGTGTTGCCAAGTTGTCTTACTCAGTTACAGATGGTTTTAATATCGTATCAGCTACTGTGACGGTTAACGTAACGGGGAATACAACGCCTGTTGCTAATCAAGATACAGCCAAGGTTGACGCTGCTAGCTCAGTACAAATTCAAGTGTTGGCTAATGATAGTGATGCAGATGGCGATAAGTTAACGGTGACAAGTGCAACGGCGCAGCAGGGCAATGTAAAAGTTGATGCAAGTGGCGTACTGACATACACAGCACCAAGTAATTTAAATGGCTCTGTCACGATAAATTACACAGTTGAAGATGAGTATGGCGCAACAGCCTCATCAACCGTCTTAGTGCAAGTTAGTGGCTCAAAAACAGAAAGTAGTAAAGGTGGAAGTACTTCTATTCCTTTATTCTTATTATTCCTGTTTGCTGTTTGGACTAGGTTGACTAGAACAAGCTCAGTAATGCCTAAATCACACTAAGATAACTTGTAGTTATGTGCTGAACAGCCTCGGCACATAACCCTGCATTTTATATGAGACAAAAATAGCAATTGATGCAGGACAGGTATTGTTGATTTTGAAAAGCAGTGGTGGATTTATTTAGATAATTAAATGGCCCACCCAGCAGGAGTCGAACCTGCGGCCTCACCCTCCGGAGGGGTGCGCTCTATCCAGCTGAGCTATGGGTGGACGTCGTGGCTTGGTAAAGCCTAGCTTTTGTTTGAGCGATAATACTTGTATTAGTGATCAAGGTCTAGCGCTTGGCTTGAGTCTGTTTATATTTTGCACAAATGCAGTTTAGACTTGCATTTTTTCCTCACTAATCTAGTATCGACAGCGATTAACACTAGATTTTTCAGTGTTTTGGACTTTAATTAGTAAATTAGGTAAAAACGGAGACAGATAATGTCGCTAATGACAGTAGATGAAGTAGCTGAGTTTTTAGGTGTTAAAGATGTTCGCGTTGTGCGTCTAGAAAGAGAGCATCTGTTAAACGCTGCGGATAAAGACGCTGAAGGCAACCCGCTTTTTAATAAAGACGATGTAATTAAATACAAAGAAATTGCAGAGCGTTTAGGCGGTATCTAATTTAAGTGAAAGGCTAACCAAAGGTTAGCCTTTTGTTTTTCTAAGCATACCTATGTGTGGTATGCCGTCCTCTAGATACATTTCTGATATTTGCTCAAACCCTAACTTTTGATAAAAGTGTTTAAGGTGTTCCTGTGCAGATATGTGACAGTTATGCTCTGGCCAACGCTTTTCCACTTCTATATTGGCTCTTTCCATCAACTGATAACCAAGCTTTTTACCACGCCCCTGCTCACTGACCACAACACGACCTATGGCCGATTCCTTATCGTAAGCGAGTCCGGGTGGCAGTAAACGACAATAGCCAAGCATAATATCTTGCTCATAACAGAACAGGTGCTGAACTTGTGGGTGTCGGTCTAAGTCATCTAGGTCAGGGTAAAAGCACTCCTGTTCTACGACAAATACATCGACTCTTAATTTAAGTAAGTCGTAAAGTTGATCAACAGATAAATCAGAAAAGCGTTTGCTGTACCAGTTCATAGTGCGCTTATTTGAGTCCTAGTGGTGAGTTTTATTGTTAACCTACCTGTTTACTGGCAAATAAACAATTGCCAGCTTGGCATTTAAGCAGTGGCGAGCTATCCTGCACACCATATCAGATAAGGTAAATTATAATGATCAAAGCCCTAATTAATCCCCTGTTTTTATTGTTGTTTATATCCTTTGTTACAACTGCAGAACAAGCGCCACAAGAGTTAGAATGGGAAGATTTAGTACCAAAAGGCTTTGCTACGCCAAGTATGGACATTGAGCATATTGGCCAAGCTATGGCTGGACCGCAAACAATCAATGCACCTGTAGTAAAAGAACTCAATGGTAAAAAGGTGAAAATCCCCGGTTTTGTGGTGCCGCTAGAAGGTGATGAAGAGAAAGTCACTGAGTTCTTATTAGTGCCGTATTTTGGTGCTTGTGTCCATGTACCGCCACCGCCATCGAACCAATTAATTCATGTCACTATGCCAAAAGGGGCGCCTGCAGAGGCGATGTATGATCCAATTTACGTGATTGGTGTGATTAAAACAGAGTCTTGGCAGGGTGAGTTAGCTCAAGTTGGTTATACAATGGAGGGCATGGATATTGCGAGTTATGATGATTTTTAGAAAAATCTAATATACCCAAAATAAATAGAAGTAGATCAATAAAAACAATGACAAATGAGACTACTATTTATTCTAGAGACACAACGCCAAGTAAGTGACATTAAACATGAACGATAAAATAGATGTTAAAAACATCCCGACAGATGTAAAAGTCCATAAGCCTGATCCCAATGAAACATTGGACTATAACTTACGAAATCGTATCTACGTCAGAGCTGTAAAAGGTGTACACCAAGCTTTGCGCCGAAACATGGGTTTCGTTTCATTATTGCTGTTTGCTCTTATTCCTTGGATCCCATACGAAGGCAAACAAGCGGTTTTATTTGATATTGCTAATCAGCAGTTCAATATTTTTAGTTTGACCCTGTGGCCGCAGGATTTAACACTCTTTGCTACCATATTGATCATTTCCGCCTATGCGCTGTTTTTTGTCACCACATTTTATGGTCGAGTTTGGTGTGGTTATATGTGCCCACAAACGGTTTGGACCTTTATGTATATTTGGTTCGAAGAGAAAATAGAAGGCTCGGCCAACAAGCGTAAGAAACTCGACTCTATGCCTCTGAGTTGGGAAAAGATTTGGAAAAAGGGCTTAAAGCATACTGCTTGGGTCGTCGTTGCATTGTTAACGGCTCTTACTTTTATGGCCTACTTTGTGCCAGCAAAAGAAGTCTTTATTGATTTCTTTACCTTGCAAACAACGACAGCAATTACTAGCTGGACTCTGTTCTTTGCCATTTGTACTTATCTAAATGCAGGTTGGATGCGCGAAGTTATGTGTTTACACATGTGTCCGTATGCTCGCTTCCAGTCGTCTATGTTTGACAAAGATACATTTACCGTAACTTATGACTTTAAACGCGGTGAAGCTCGTGGTCCTCGTTCACGTAAGAAAGACCCGAAAGAGTTAGGTTTGGGCGACTGTATTGACTGTAACCTTTGTGTTCAGGTGTGTCCGACGGGCATCGATATTCGTAACGGTTTACAATATGAGTGCATCAACTGTGGTGCCTGTATTGATGCTTGTGATGAAACAATGGAGAAGATGAATTACGAGAAGGGCTTGATTTCGTACACTACAGAGCACAGTTTAGAAGGCAAGCCAACTAAGGTTGTTCGCCCTAAACTATATGGTTACCTAGCCATTATTTCGATCATCTTTATTGGTTTTATCTACCAGTTAACTTCGCGTATTCCGCTAGAATTGAACATTGAGCGTGACCGTAACGCTTTGTATCGCGAGAATAATGAAGGCTTGATTGAGAATACCTTTACTTTGCAAATCTTGAACAAGAGCCAGCAAGACAATGCTTATGTTGTTGGCATTGAAGGTCTAAAAGACTATCAGTACTATGGCAAACAAGAAGTTACCGTTAAAGCCGGTGAAATTTATACCACCCCTATCAGTATTGCTGTTGACCCATTTGATCTATCGAAGCCGGTAACCGATATGGTGATCACTATTACTTCGAAAGATGGGGAAACTAAAGTTTATGAAGAGACCCGATTCTTCAAAGGACGTTAATGTCACATTTTGATTTTTCTGAACTAGGTCCAGATCTGATCTTAGATGCCATCGAGAGCGTTGGCATCTACCCAGAATCTGGGCTTTTGCCGTTAAATAGCTATGAGAACCGTGTTTATCAGTTCAAAGCAGATAACGCCTTACGCTATGTTGCTAAATTCTATCGCCCGGAGCGTTGGAGCAACGAGCAGATTTTAGAAGAGCATGCATTTGCTTTTGAACTAGCAGAGCAGGAGATCCCTGTTATTGCACCTTGCCAAATTGAGCAACAATCTTTATTTGAGTATGAAGGTTACCGTTTTTGCTTATTCCCTAGTGTTGGTGGCCGAATGTTTGAGCTTGATAACTTAGATCAGCTTGAATGGTTGGGGCGTTTATTAGGGCGCTTGCATAAAGTAAGTCACACCAAGCAGTTTGCTCACAGAGATAAAGTCGATTTTGAACAGGAGATGATGGCAGCTCGTAAACAGTTAGCGGACAATGAGCTACTGCCTGACTATTTGCGTAATACATTTTTCAACGACTTAGATTTAATGATCGAAGAAACGTTAAAACAAACCAAGCAATATTCGTTTAACCGTATTCAGCTTCATGGTGACTGCCATGCCGGTAATATTTTATGGCAGCAAGATGGCGATAAAGCAGAAGCTTTATTGGTTGATTTAGATGACTGTATTACGGGCCCTGCGATTCAAGATATTTGGATGATGTTAAGTGGTGATAGGCAAACCAAGCTGTTGCAATTAGACACGCTTATATCAGCCTATGAAGAGTTTCATGAGTTTGACCATTCTGAATTGAAACTGATCGAGCCATTGCGAGCTAGGCGCATGCTTAACTACATGGCTTGGATAGCGAAGCGCTGGCAAGATCCTGCATTTCCTCGTAACTTTTCGTGGTTTGCTACCGATAAATATTGGGAACAGCAAGTGCTTGCCATTAAAGAACAATTGGCCGCTTTACAAGAACCTGAGCTGAAGTTAATGCCATAAGCGATTAATCGCTGTTGTAAACTGGAACTACAGGATCAATAATCCATCTAACTAATGCGTTAATACAAGATCCTAAGGATAATTATAAATATGAAAAAGCTATTAGGCTTATTTGCCGCGCTTGTTTTCTCTGCTAGCACTTTTGCTATCGATTTAGAAGAAGGCGTTCACTACGAAGTCATCGATAAAAAGTCTGCAGGTACTGCTAAGCCAGAGATCAAAGAATACTTTTCTTACTATTGCCCACACTGTTTAGCATTTGAACCTTTAGCAAAAACGCTAAAGAGCAATGCTGAAAAAGAAGGCTATAAGTTTGTCAAAAACCACGTCGACTTTTTACGTGCGGCGGGTCCAGAGATCCAGCATATGTTAACAAAAGCATTAGTCGCTTCTGAAAAGCTAAATGCACCACAGGTTAACGATGCTATTTTTAATTACATCCAAAAGCAAAGAGCCGCTATTACTAGTGAAAAAGACGTGCGTAACTTATTCGTGATCAACGGCGTTGATGGTGCGGCTTTTGATAAAGTATTTAATAGCTTTGCCGTAACGGCAGCAGCGAAAAAAATGAAGAAAGAGCAAGACGAGCTATCTAGAAAACGCGTGTTAACTGGGGTTCCAACTTTCATCATCAATGACAAATACAAGATCTTAACAAGTGGTTTTAAAGCTAAGTCTTACGGCGAGCTATTTAGCCAAATGGAAGAAGCGGCAATTGCATTGTCGAAAAAGTAGTCCTTGGCTAACTTTTTAAATTCCCTTAAAAACTCACTATCGCTTTCTTTACCGCAAAGACTGTTTGATGGTGAGTTTTTTATTTATCTACACCAATACGATTTAGAACTTAGCTATCAAGTCAAAGTAAGCACTCGTCGTAAAACCTTAGCATTAGAATTAAAACATGGGCAGATAACCATCAGAGCGCCGCATTGGCTTACCATGGAAGACGTTGAGAGTTTTATTGTAGCTAAGCAAGACTGGTTGATGGATAAACTCCAGCAACAGGCAGAACGACCTCAACCATGCCAATATCAAGACGGTGAACAAGTACTAGTGTTTGGCCAGTGGTTTACCTTGAGGCTTATCTCCATTCGTCAGTTTTTCCTGCAACTTGAAGTCGAAACAGGGCAATTAAAGATCTACATACCGAGCCGAGTAAAAGACGTTAGAAAGTATGTAAAGGCTAAGCTCAAAGCATTCTATGTTGAACAAACTGCTAACTATTTAGAGCAGCGATTTTCCCAGCTGGAACAGCAAACAGGCCTACAAGCTTCGGCGCTAGAGCTTAAATTTTTTAAATCTCGTTGGGGTTGCTGTTACAGTTCTGGACTAATCAAGATCAACCCTATGTTAGCTGGGGCTCCCAAATGGGTCATCGATTGCGTGGTTATTCATGAGCTTTGTCATCTCAAGCATATGAATCATTCAGCCCAGTTTTGGCAACTTAATCAAGAATTCTGTAGTAATTGTGACGCCAGTAAACAATGGCTTAAAGCACATAGTACTAGTCTACATTTAGCATAAGTTATCAGTAATATTTCACTTTTTGATCTATCCCAATATTAATTATTTTTGCTTTGATAGCTTGGTGAAAATTAATCCTATTTGTAGAACCTCTTCACCTTAGGCACAAGGTTTATTGGCAGAAGGATCACTTTCATATTCAACGGTGAGTTAACTTAACCAAGTGTGCTTAAATTAATCTGGCCCATTAACTTAGGTGTGCTCTTGCAGAACGCGAGGTGGTGAATTTTTGTTCAATGTGGGAAAGCAAAAATGTTTTAATGTTGACAGCGTTGAAGGCGTTTTAATCACTAATATAGTGTGGCAAGTGCCTGATTGAAGTATTCCTTATGAAATATTAATTCAATAAAATTGAATTTTATCCACTATAGGCTGATCTGAACACCATATTAGTTAACGTCATATTTCGTCTTATAAGATTAATATTATTGGTTTTTTATGGTGAGTTTTTTAGGTTGGCGTTATTTGTATGCTTTTCATGTTCAGCATCTGTCAATTAATGTTGATCAAGATCAATTTACAAATTATTTCTAAGTTGTATATACTACTTCCCGAACTAAATTCAATTCGTATCTAAATCGGAATTAATACAAATATGAAACAACTAAGAATACTTTTCACAATTGCTTTTGCTCTTTTCAGTCTGTCTGCAAAGTCAGGGATCATAAATGTTGATGCTAATGCGCACATGATCAGTGTCGGGTTAGGTGCTAGTACGGGTTACTTTTTCAATAAAGGAGATCACTTCACAGCATCGGTAGACAAGAACGACTTATGGAGTGTCTATGGTAGGACATCAACTTACTGGACAGATGCTGACGGTTTGGATGGTAATTTATACGCCACAGCTGATGATGACTCTGGCCGCCCAGTTGGTACATTGATTGGCCGTAATTACGGTTTAGGAGCTTTTGCACCGGATGGGCTTTTAAGCCATGCTGGTACTTTACTCGGTTCTATTGATGGTCACTTTTTTAAAATAGGAACAAATTTTTCTGGTACTGCCATTGCGACAGGAGAACTATTGTTATGGATGGCAGATGGTGGTCCGCAAAATAATTTCGGTAGTCTTGCAGTTACAATCAACAGTGCTTCCGTTCCAGAACCAAGCATGATTGTTTTGTTTGTACTTGGTTTGCTGATCTTGGCATGTTACCGAGGCCAACTATATACTTCATTCAGACAAAACCAAATTGCGTAATTATGGTTGCTTAGTTATCCATATTAAACAACTCTCTAAGTACTAATAACAATTAGAGAATCGAAAAATCAAATATTCAAAACTCGACTTTGAACTACAATTCATTGTCGAGTTTGTTATTTCTGCACCAGACAAAGTAAGTTAATTGCTATTAAATTTTATCAAAAATATGGTTTTGTTGAGTGCGGCGCGTTTGCTGACTATGAACCCGATCCATATAGCCGATACTTTAAGGTTGAACTATAAGTTTGTTGTTCAGTTTAGGAAGTTTGGAAGGTGATGTCAGTTACGCTACTGCGTTGAAGTAGCTTTCTGTACTTTGGAATGAAGAGGCATAACGATTAGAAACTACTTGTGCTGTTCTATCATCATTGTTTGCAGCTATATAATCTTTCGCTAGGTTTCTTTTACTCGGGTGCTGAGCTTCTTGACGTTCAACCGTTGGTACTGAAATATCTCTTGCCTCAGTTGCAGAAGTGTTAAGCCCTTGCTGTTGATTTTCGACTTCTTCACCATTAGTTGCATTTGGCACTTCTGGTGTATTGCGAGTTTCGTTAGGGTTTTGAATGTTTGAGCTGTCGTTAATTAATTCAGCTCTTGCCTCGGCAATGTTTCTGGAAGCTTCAGCGGCAACCTTTCTGTCTTGTGACGATGGTTCTGCTGGTGCTAATGCTGCTGCTCGGACAGTTTGCATTTTACGTATGGTTGTTTCTGGATCATTAGTTTTCGAAACATCAATAGATACTTCACCACCTACCGCGTATTTTTTGCCATCAGGTCCAGTTTGATATTCGTAACTTGGTGAACCCGCTAGTGAACCACCAACTGCTGCGTGAGCTTGCTCGTGTGCTCTGACTTCTCGATCTCGGCTTTTAAGCTGATCGATAACTCTTTGTTCTTGAGCCTCTTGGCGTTGTGTTTGTTCTGGTTCTTCGCCTTCAACCTGTTCTCCTTGCTCTTGTTCGCTGGAGTTAGCTTCTTGAGCTTGGCCTACTGGCGCATCGTCATTATTTTGCTGCTCTTCGGAGTTGGAGCTTGAACCTTGTTGCTGTTGTTCAGTGTCTTGTTGATCTGATTGTTGTTCGTCTTCAGATATAACGCGGTTATTTAGATTGTTATTGCGGATGTCGTCATAAGTACCAGGGTCTTCATTATTGATTGGTGAACGCGCTTCTTGTTCACGGGACTTTTGCGGTACATATGCTTCGGTTTGAACAGTTGCTGGGATCACTTGTTTGTTAGCGTTAGATTTCGCTAACGCTTCGGTTGTTGGCGCCGCAGCGTTAACAACAACTTGAGTGATTTGTGGAGCAATGTTCATCGACATAAAAGTTACACCTTAGTATCGATTAAAGTGCCAATCATTTCATCGGCGGTTTTAATTACTTTGGTATTTGCTTTTGCTAAATACTCGTTAACGATTAAGTTAACGGCTTCAGTTTCTAACGAAGGATCAGGGCGCTGTTGCTGCTGTTCTCTTACGCTAGCCTGTTGAGCTGCTCGGTCATCTGCCTGAGCAACTCTATCTTGTTCTGTGTTCAATCGGCTAATTTGTACTGCTGACTCGGCAACGCCTTGTTCAGCTCTTTGGACCCCATTTAGTCCCGATTGAATTGCGGAAGGAATAGATGAATTAACTTGCATAAATCCCCCATTAAAATCTACCTACTACCGTGTTTAATTATTAACCAAAAAGCAACTTTTTGAAAGTTTTAATTTAGGTTTTAGGCCGTGTTGCTCTTGGACATTTGAATTTTGCTCATTCCAAACGTTTTTAATCAAGGCACTTTCTTACAGGCCTAGTCATCTAAGTCAAAAGAAAGTAACACAGAGTAAAAGCGTTTGGGGTGAGCCCTTTAGGGCTGTACGGGCTCTCTTTCTCAATATAGTATCTATTTCTTACATAGGTGATAGCTCACTACAGCAAAAACATATGACTAAGGGCTACACGACCTAGTTAGCCAGTCCATAAACTCCGGTGGGTGAGAAATAAAGGGGGCATGGGAAGCTTTAGGTAAAATCTCGACATGGAGATCCGGTTTTAATTCCTGCATAGCTTTTATTGCTTTATATGGCACTAACGAGTCTAATTTTCCGAACAGGGCAAAAGTTTGGATTTCTAACTTAGGCCAGCTTGCTCTTAAGTCTTCTTTTTCTAATATTTTTAAACCTTTAGCTAATGCATTAAGGTTTGGCTCTGCGGCTGAGGTGACCAGTTTTCTCAAGTGTTTTATATCATCACGAGCTGATCTTGAGCCCATTGCTTGGATAGCCAGAAACCTTTCTATTGTTAGTTTATGGTCTTGGACTAGTTGCTCAGCAAACATAGTCAGTACTTCAGGTTTGATACCAAGCCAATTCTCACTGGCCATAAATTTAGGGGTAGAGCCTACGATATTTAACTGTTGGGTTTTATCTGGGTACTTAGTTGCAAACATTTGACCAACCAAGCCACCTAATGACCAACCAATAATAATCGCGGGCTGCTTGTTCTTTAATTCTTGTGCTAACCAGTCAGCTAAGTCTTCTAGTTCATATCCACCCTGATAAGCATTATTGTCACCATAGCCAGGCAGGTCTAAGGCAATGGCTCTTTGTGCTAAGTTGTCTGGCAATTGTGCTAGCACTGGTTGCCAGATCTGTTTGTTCATTCCCCAGCCGTGTAAAAATACGATTGGCGCTTTTTCGGTTACTTGGCTATTACTAAGTTGGGTACACATGGACTTGACCATAGATTGAGAGTGGAATGATGAATAAATGGAATTTTAAACAAGCGCGGATCCAGACACAAAACTTTTTTCAAAACGCATTCAAAGCCGTTCGGTTAGCCAATGCTTGTGTTTTATGTCGGCACTCAACAGAAAACTTAGACAACTTGGTTTGCAGTGTTTGCTTAGCGGATATGGATAACTTTGAACTAGGTTACGATTATATAGTGCATAACCCCTCTGGCGCCGCACAAATACGGCACAGCTATATTGCAGGTTTAGCTGTGGTCAGTGATTATGTTTGGCCGTTTAGTCAATTTATTCCGAGCCTCAAGTTTCATCAAGGCAACATTCATGCAAAATGGTTTGGTCAATTATTGCAGCTGCAAGTCATTCATCAAATGTGGCCAACAATAGATAAAGTTGTGCCCTTGCCTTTACATCCAGTTCGAGAGTTTAGTCGTGGCTATAATCAGGCTTATTTAATTGCCAAACAGATGAAAAAACTAAAAGGGAAAATTGCATTAAACTTACTAAAACGAAGCAAAAGAACAAAAGCGCAATCGGGGTTAAGTAAATCTGAACGTCAGCGCAATTTAAAGCGCGCATTTGAATGCAGCAAAGATGTATCCGGCCTAACGGTATTGTTAGTGGATGATGTCGTGACAACGGGGAATTCTGTCAATGAAGCGGCAAAAGCCTTGATAGAAAAAGGTGCAACAGCAGTGTATGTCGCTGCTGTTGCAATTAGAACGCTAGATTAATCGATAGCCTTGGCTAGGAATAACGCATTGAATAGTAATCGGTTTGTACCATAAGTAATGGCTCTGAAGTTCGGGTTATCAGTCATACCAATCACCACACCGCTACCGTAAGCATTGGCAACTAAACCACTTGCTTTAGCAATTTCTTGTACGTTGATGTCGTCAGCGTAACCAGATAGCAAAGGCTTCTCCGTGTAAGCAGCAACTTCAACAAATGGCTTTTTAGGATTTAATAAGATCTCTGTACGGTTTTTAAATACCGGTAAGATGTCACGGCTAAAACCAAATGCTAACGGGTGTGTTAGGTCTAACTTAGTTTCGAAAAACGCACCAGCAATACGTTGACGGCCAGCTAATGCTTCTTGATCACCAAAACGTAAACCGTCAGTGTTGAAGTTGTCTTTCATACCTTTTTGGTCAACAAATTCAGCTTCAAGTACGTTGTTTTTTGCCAGCCAAACCGCGCTGCGTTTTTGTGTCCAAAGTACGCCACCGGCTTTAACCCAAGTTTTTAACTTGTCTAATAGCTTTTCGTCTGATTTGCTGTAACTGCCATCCGTTAACAAGATATGGGTGTATTTAGATAAGTCAGTATTCAGTAACCAACGTTTTTCAATGATGCTTGGTGAAAGACCTAAGTGGCGGTCTAGTAAGTACCAAGTTTCGCCTACTTCATATGGGTTAGTGCCAAAGCCACCTGCAACTAAAATATTTGGTTTAGTAACCGGCATCATGTTGCGACTACCTAAGTCGATACCTTTGGCGGTTAAGCCTGAAGTGATCACTTGTGTTGGTACCGCAAACTTAGCAACTAATTTAGTTAAGTCTTGTTGCCATTGTTCACCAGTTTGTAAGCCTGCATTGACTAAGATGGTGCCTGCGGCAAATTCTTGTAAACCTTGTTCTGTGTTGGCACTAAATGGTTTTAATGCCGTTCTTAATTTAATGCCTTTATCTAACAATGCATAAACTAATGCTGGTGCTTTATAGTCAGCCCAGTCAATTGCATAGCTGTATGCATTTGCTGTTAGTTCAGCAGGTTGTTGTTTTGTTGCAGAGTCCCAAGCATTAGACGCTATTTTTACCGAGCGTTGCGATTCAACTTGAGCAAACTCAAGGTTAAATGCCATCGCTAAGTTCCAGCTTGAAACGTCATAGAAAGTATTATCTAGGAAGCTCGTTTGCTCCGAGAATACAGATAAGATTAAACGTGCTTGTGGTTGCTTAAGCGGAATGTAGTAAGACGTATTCTTAGCGAATTTTTTACCATCTGCTTTAGCGTCTTTGGTTAATTGATACGCTTTGATGTCATGTCTTTCTAATAGCTCAAGCAGCATAGTTAAACGGCTGTTGTCTTTACTTTCAGAAACAATAAAGCCATCAATGTCGGCATCGTCAGCAATATCTTTGTAGCTTTGCGAGAATTGCCATTGGAAATCTAGCAATGCCTTTTTATTTTCTAAACTGCCTTCTAAAGTTGAAAGCGAAGCAATCACTTGATGTTGAATTGTTGTTGGGAAGTCTAACAAACCGTTGATAGTGTCATGCAAATGACCACGGCTTGATGCTTGCTCGAATAAGATACCAATGGTGCCGTGTAAATCTGGATACGTTGAGCCTTTGCCCGCATAGAAGTCATCAAATGACTCTTCTGTGAAGTACAGTTTGTTTTGCTGATCAAACGCTTTAGCGTGGAACTTCGCTAGCTCTTTCGTAAGTTCAACGTTTTCATCTGGCGTGTAAGGATTTTTTCGCGTTGGGATGCCCGGTTGGAAGAAGAATGTGCTGTGACCACCCATCTCATGATGGTCAGTCAGTACATTTGGACGCCACTGATGGTACTCAGTAATTCGAGCTCTAGATTCAGGGTGTTGCAATAGTAACCAGTCACGATTTAGGTCAAACCAATAGTGGTTAACACGACCACGGATCCAATCTTGGATGTGCTCACGGTTATTGGGATCTGAGTTTAGGTTTTTACCTTTATGTTGGTTAGCCCACTGTGCAAAACGACTTAAACCGTCTGGGTTCAAGCTAGGGTCTAATAAGATCACCATCTCTTCAAGATAGTTCAGTACTTCTGGATTGTTTGAAGCAGCTAAGTAATAAGCAACCAGCATTGATGCGTTGCTACCAGATGACTCGTCACCGTGAACACTGTAGTTCAAGTTAACGATAAGTGGATAATCCACGTGATTTGGCTTTTTGCTTTGGTTTAAACGTGCAATATGCTGCTTTTGAATATTACCTATATCTTGCAGGTTAGCTGGCGAGGTAATAGTAAGTTGCAGTAGCTCTCTTTGCTCATGGCTGTAGCCAATTGTTTTAATTGTGACTCTGTCACTCGCTTTTGCTAAAGCTTTGTAATAATTGACAAGTTGGTCGTGACGAACGTGCCAATCACCCACTTGGTAGCCTAATACTGACTCAGGGGTTGGAATGTTGTCGTTATATTTTTCTTTTGGCAAGTAAAAATCTAACTCTACTGAATGACTGGTAAAAGACAGTAAAACAAAGAGCAGAATGAACAAAGACTGCAATTTTTTCATAATTATTCTTAGCATAAAGTTAACTTGCCGCTACCCTACCAATTTGCAGGTAGTGACGGCAAATAAATCAGCAATTATTTAGGCCAATAGCTTGGCTCAGACGACGAATCCAAGTATCATTCCTATACCCTAGTAAACCAGTCGGTTTTTAATATGATCTCTATTTCAGAAACAGCTCAACAGCACTTTGTAAAATTACTGGACAAACAAGCGGACAAAACACGCATTCGTGTATTTGTTGTTAACCCAGGCACTCGTAGTGCAGAGTGCGGTGTTTCTTACTGCCCAGAAGAGTCAGTAGAAGCAGAAGACATCATTTTACCATTCAACGGTTTTGAAGCCGTGGTTGATGCTGAAAGTGAACCTTATTTAGAAGATGCAGAAATAGACTTTATTACTGATCAAATGGGTTCTCAATTAACGCTAAAAGCGCCAAATGCTAAAGCGAAAAAGGTAGCGGATGACGCACCATTACGCGAGCGTGTACAGTATTTCATTGAAGCTGAAGTAAACCCAGGCTTAGCAAGTCACGGTGGTAATGTTCAAATTGTTGAAATTACGGACGAAGGCGTGGTAATTCTGCAATTTGGCGGTGGCTGTAACGGTTGTTCAATGGTTGATGTAACGTTAAAAGAAGGCATCGAAAAACAAATGTTGATGCAATTTGAAGGTGAGATCACCGGCGTTAAAGATATGACTGAACACCAAGCGGGTGAGCACTCATACTACTAACAGTTACTTCATTGATTAGGCCTCCAAATGGAGGCTTAATTGTTTTTAATATCGAGTAAAGCTGACCTTATGGCACACGATAAACTTCAAGACTTTTTATTAAAACAAGG
Organism: Psychrosphaera sp.; assembly: GCA_965200905.1. GTDB lineage: Bacteria > Pseudomonadota > Gammaproteobacteria > Enterobacterales > Alteromonadaceae > Psychrosphaera. Next base: position 46,758 of record CBDAVN010000003.1, on the reverse strand, counting down.
CAGTGATCCGCAGAAAAGTGTTCGCACTTTTGTCATAGGGTTGGTGTTGTTTTTGATCTCAATCGGTTTGTTGTATTTAGGCATCAGCACTCATCATTATGTGCAAATAGTGGCGTTGACGATTTTAGTTATCTCGTTGGCGCTATCGGTCAAAGGCTACGTAGGCATTATTAGCAATCGTATCGCTTTTTTCCGCCATCAAGCCCACAAAAACAAACAGAAATACAAGAATATTAAGTAGCTAAAGGTACTGCTTTTGTAGCTCTGCAGGTGTCATGTTGAAGTAGGTTTTGAAGGCTTTGGTAAAGTTAGAGCTGTGATTATAACCTACTGCAAACGCGACCTCTCCTATCGATTTCTGGTCGAAAATTAATAGTCTTCTTGCTAACTCAAGTTTCTGATTTCTAATGTAATGTTTCAATGTTAGATTGTGAACACGCTTAAAATAGCGCTGTAGTGTACTGATGCTTGCGCCCAACGTTTGGGCAAGTTCGTCTAACGTAAAAGATTGATCAATGAGCTGTTCTATTTGCTCTTCATATTTATTTTCTCTGTTGCTTTCACTTGCACTTTTGTTATCGCCGTCATTCGCATTTGAGACGGCTATTTCTGCCAATTCTTGATAGCACGCCATCACAATTTGCAAGGCAAGCTGTTCTTCTTCAATGGCTGCAAGGAGTTCGCTTTTTTCATGTAGCTCTAATAGTCGCAATACTTTTGCTTGAAATGTTTCAGACGCTGGCCAAGTGAAGACATTTGGTTCCATATTGAAGATTTGTTGAATTGCTTGCTGGTCTTGAGTGCTTTTACAGCGTGCCATTAACCAAGATTGTTCTACGGAAATATTCACCTTTTTGACCTTGTGGCCAGTACTAAAATAACGTTTAAATATACTTGGTCTAGTAACTAGATTAACAAAGGTAACTGGCTCTTGGTGAGCATGGAAGTAGTGATCTTTGTTATTCAGAGCAAAACTAAGTTGGCCCTTTAACAACACGTTAATGCTGATCATGGGTTGTATTTCCGAAACCATTTGCCCTGTTGATTTTTCTATGGTGTCAGTGCAATGAACTCGTAAGCCAGATGGTAGGGTATCAAAGCATAAATTACCGCTTATTACGGTTCCTTGAGGTGGCGTGGTAACGCCCATAAGTGCATGTTTATAACCTGCGTCAGACAGAGTACGGATGAGCTCTCGTTGGTTTAAGTTATTGTCCATTGCTTCTGCTACTCCGTGACGATTGAGCATAATAATTTGGCGATTTATAACACGACATTGGTTTTGGTTGAGAATAACATGAATGTAAAATAATGATAATTATTCTCATTTAAAGGTTGATCATGTTATCCATGTTATATAAAACAACGGCGGTTGCTTTGGCTGTTGGTTCAGCTCTGGCTGCTTCAAGCCAAGTATTCGCAGAAACTAATGAAGCAAATGAAATTGAAGTAGTAGAAGTTTGGAGTACTCAGGTTAAAGCCTCTTCTCTTTATTTGAAAGGAGAAGAAATCGCTAACAAACAAGCTGATCATATCAGTGATTTATTAAGAACAATTCCAGGTGTTGATGTGGGCGGTGCGCACTCGCTAAACCAAAGAATTACCATTCGTAGCATGGATGATAAAGACTTAGCCATTTCCATTGATGGCGCGCAGCAAAATACCTACATGTATCACCACATGGGCAATTTACAAATTCACGCTGATATTTTGAAGTCGGTTGATATTGAGGTTGGTAGCAACTCGGTGATCAATAGTGGTTTGGGTGGTTCGGTTCGCTTCGAAACAAAACAAGCAAAAGAGCTGTTGGCAAATGGGCAAACCTTAGGTGCCAGAATTCAAGTTGGGACAAGCGATAACGCCAACAATAACTTTTCATTAACTGGTTATGGTTTGCTTAGTGATAACCTTGACTTTCTGGCCTATTACAACTTCGTGGATAGAAAAAATTATGAAGTTGGTGGAGGTAAGATCTTAAATGCCGATGGTTCTGTTGTTGCTGGTACGGATGGTGAAGTCAGAGGTTTAGAAGGTGAATTAACCGATGCCTTGATCAAATTTGGCTGGGATATTGATGCGAGTCAGAGAGTGCAAATTAGTTACGAAAATTACGTCGATGAAGGTGATTATAGTTACCGCCCTGATATGGGGTTAGCGACAGATATAGCCATTACAGAGTCATTAGCTGTGCCTTTACTTTGGCCAACTGAATTCACTCGCGATACGGTTACTTTGAACTACGAGTTAGCAACGGCTGATACTTTGGTGAAAGCTGCGATATATAGCAATACCAGCGAATTATTCCGCGATGAAAGTGGTTACGCTGCCAACCCTGCTTTTGCAAGATGGGCTGGTTTAGTAACGGGTGAAGCAACCAATACCGGTGCCAATTTAATTGCTGAAAGCAGCATGTCTGGCGCCTTTGACCATGAGCTAACTTACGGTTTTGACTACGTTAAACACGATACAAAATATCAAGGTGTATATCCTAGCGCAACGCAAATATCAGAAGAATCAGCGAAGAGCTTTGCTGTTTATGTTCAAGATAGCATTGCTTTAAATGAACAATTTACTTTTATACCCGGTGCGCGTTATGACAGTTATGACATTGATTCGGCTGTTGTTGATGACCGCTTTTCTGAGCTTTCTTTAGCGGCAGCGTTAGAGTTCCAAGTAAACAATGATTTGCTGTTTAAACTCAGTGGCACACAACTTTTCAAAGGTCCAGAAATTGGCGAAGTGTTTGTTGGGGCTGGTACTAATGACACAGCTAACGCTGGCATTGAAGCTGAAACGGGGTTAAATCTAGAGTTTGCATTTGCTTACCAAGTTGAGTTAATTGAAAACACCAAGCTTTCACTAGGGGCAACAGTGTTCAATACCCAAGTGAATGATTACATTTATGATTATGCGCCAGCACCAGCAGATTCAGGCGCCCGTTATTGGAAAGACAATATTGGTGATATGACGATAGATGGTTTCGAAGCTTATGCTGGCGTAACGCAAGGCAATTTGTCTGCGAATGTAACGTTTTCAAATGCTGAAAGTGAACTGGATGCGTTCAGTCAATATGCTAGCCTTGATGGTGCTCGTTTAGATAGACAACAAGGTGACACCATCAGTGCCAATGTGAACTATGAGTTTGAGCAGCTTGGTTTAACTCTAAACTGGGAAGCGTTACGTGCCGCCGATGTGGATGCAGGGTTAGATTTAGATGGTGCATCGTTAAATAATGCAAAAGATGCTTACACGGTACATAACATTTCAGCTAAATGGGCTATACAACAAGTTGCAGGGTTAGCTGTTATTGTCGGAGTCGATAATTTATTTGATGAATTTTACGCATCACAATCATCGCGCACGGGTGTGTCATTCCACCCTAGATTTGGTGAGCTTTATTTACAAGATTTTGAGCCGGGCAGAAACATCAAAGCGACAGTTAGCTACGCTTTCTAACTTGTAATAAACACGAGATTAAAAAAGCTGTTACATCAAGCAATGTAACAGCTTTTGTTGTTAGAACTTATAGCCTGCCCATAGCCATAACTTGTTGGTATCTACTTTAATATCACCCGCTGAATAAGCAGCGTATTTGATGCCAACTGGGAAATTTGAAATCTTAGTTGTGTATTGCAGGTTCACTTCTGAGCCTAAATCATCAACGCCTGCAGTTGACTCATTAGCCGAGTATGAGTGGAAGGCTGCCAGCCATTTACCTTTACCGGCTTTGCCTCCTACTTTGACATAGAAGTCATCCAAACCTTGATTAGGCGTTGCTAAGAATTGGTCAGCCCAACCATTAAACTTGTGCAAGGTTGCCAGTGGCGTGGTAAATGCTTTGTTACCATCATCTGAGCCAAGCGATTCATAACCTGCTTTTACACTTACGCCACTAATTTTGGTACTTGCTTCAAGTAGCATGTAGGTAGTGTCGTATTCCATCCCGGCTGACTCGTTTGATTGTAGGGCTAGCTCAGCAATATAAGAGAAACCACTGGCTTTACCTGCATACCTAACACCATAGGTGTCTAGCGCGTTATCAGTGCCATTATCTACCTCTAACATGTAAGCGTAACCAGTCAATTTGCCAGAAGGTAACTGCACCGATGCATTGAATAAATGATCTTTTGAGTCTACGTCTTTTTCGTCGGCAAAGATGCGATTGCGTTGGTTGATGTAAGCATAAGTGATCTTGGTTTTTTCCGAAGCGGAATAACTTGCTGATACGGCATCAAAAGTTTGCTTGTCGTTTCTCCAGCCAACATGACCAACAAATCTGTGGTTATCTAATGTCATCATTTGGCGACCAATTTTCACTGATAATCCATCTTTTTGATAACCTATGTAGGCTTGATCAACTTCAGTTGACTCTGGGTCAGCAATAACAGAATAACCAACGCCATTGCCATTGGTGTCGTTGTAATCGTCAATCAAAGCAAAAGAATTTTCTAACTCAACAAAGCCATAAAAGCCTTGTTTATTAATCGTTTTAAAGTTTGCTGTTGTTCTTAATATTAGCGCGTCTGCGTCTTTTAACGCGTTGTCTTGATCCACTGCTTCGTAGCGCAAGCGAAAGTCGACGTTAGCTGTGCCTAAATCAGTTTTAACCGCAGAATACGCAGTGCCTGATGTGAGTAGCGTGACTAGCAAGGCAATATGTGTTTTTTTCATTGTGGTCCCTATTTATTTTGTACTAATTAGCTCTAGCATCGGCGCAGTTAAGCCACGCCTGTTTTATCAGCAAGGGTTGTTTTTTGTGTTTTATTGCTGTTAATGCTTTCTACTTTTCGTTGTTTTTCATATAAGAAGGTCAGTACAGCGGAGCGATATTGGTTGTATTTTTGATCCTGTGCCAAGGCTAATCTGTCTCTAGGTCGAGCCAACTCAACTTCAAGAATTTCACCGATAGTGGCTGCCGGGCCGTTTGTCATCATCACAATTCGATCCGACAATAGTACTGCTTCGTCGACATCATGCGTGATCATGATGACAGTATTATTTAACTCTTCTTGTATCTCCATTAAAGAGTCTTGCATATGTGCTCTTGTCAGTGCATCGAGCGCGCCAAATGGCTCATCCATAAGCAGTATTTCAGGTTGCATGGCCAGTGCTCTTGCAATCCCAACCCTCTGTTTCATCCCGCCAGATATCTCATCAGGGCGCTTGTGCATGGCATGTTCCATGTGCACGAGTTTTAGATTGTACTCAATCCACTCTTTAATTTCTGCTTTTGATTTGGTTTTAGCGAAAACTTGAGACACCGCTAATTCAACATTTTCATATGCACTGAGCCAAGGTAAAAGAGAATGATTTTGGAATACCACTGCGCGTTCAGGTCCGGGTTGATTTACTTCTTTACCATTTAAAATAACCCCGCCTTTACTTGCTTGGTACAAGCCAGCTACAACATTAAGCACAGTCGATTTACCACAACCAGAGTGACCAATTAGCGAAATAAACTCGCCTTTATTGATCTTTAAATCCACGCCTTTTAATGCGGTAAAGTCACCCTTAGGCGTCGGAAAGACCATGTCGATTTTACTAATATCTAAAATTGGATCCGTCATAATTTACTCTCTCTTTTATCTTACCGCTGCGCTTTTGTCCCAAGACAATAGCTTTTGTAGTTGCAGCATCGAACGGTCTAAAATGAAGCCAATTAGGCCAATGATCACGACAGCCGTCATAATTCGGCTCAAAGACTCTGAACTGCCATTTTGGAATTCATCCCAAACAAATTTTCCAAGACCTGGATTTTGCGCCAACATTTCAGCGGCGATCAGCACCATCCAAGCAATACCAAGGGATAATCTCATGCCAGTAAAAATGGCTGGAATAGAGGCAGGTAACACAATTTTTTGTACGTGTTTTAGCGCCGGTAATCTCAATACTCTGCTGACATTCACCCAATCGCTATTAAGTGATGCAACGCCAACAGAAGTGTTAATCACCATTGGCCATAAACAACATAAGGTCACGGTCAGCATGGAAACGACAAAAGATTTAGCAAACATAGGATCGTCAGATACGTATAGCGCACTGACTACCATAGTCACCAGTGGTAACCAAGCAAGTGGTGAAACTGGTTTGAATATCTGAATAATTGGGTTAACAGCGGTATTGAGCGATTTGCTCAGACCTATCGCAATACCAAGTGGAATTGCAATGATGGCGGCAAGTGCGAAACCACTCATTACCGTGATTAAGCTTGTACCAATCTGATCAACAAAGGTTTCTTTGCCTGTGTACGCTCTGATCTTAGGTACATAATTTGGATCTTTAGCGACTCTATCGGCGTTGCGCTTTTCTTGTCGCTGATAAAATGCTTGTTCTTTTTCTCGTGACTCTTGGTGCTCAGTGTATAAATTGCCAATTTGGCTGGCGACTTGAGCTGGGCCAGGAAACTTACCTAAAGAGGTATCGATACTGTTGGCGGCGGCAGCCCAAATAAACATGAAAACCACAATACCAATAGCTGGTAAGGTTACCGTTTTTAGGAAGTTTACGACCGAGGGAGGCAAATTTGCCTTGATCACGGTTTCATTTTTTTTGGTAATAAACTGCGTAATAAAACTAGACATAATGACTCTCTCGCAAACGTTATTAATACTGAACTATTGCTGGTGGCACTGAAGCTTATTGCAGGCAACAGACCTCAGTGCCGAATAGCTAATTAGATTTTCTCGTCAGCTTTTAAGCCGATAGAAAACTGGTTGATGTAGTCGTTTGGTTTTTTACCGTTGTAGACAATGCCATCAATAAAGTGCGTTTGCGGAGAGCGATAGCCATCGACTCCTTTTAATGATGAAAATTCACTTGCAGGAACAACTTTTTCTGCGATCAGTGACTCTACTGCCTTCATATAGATGTCTGGACGATATACTTTTTTCGCAACTTGGTGATACCAGTCATCTGACTTAGGTTCTGAGATCTGACCCCAGCGACGCATTTGTGTTAGGTACCAAATCGCATCAGAGTAATAAGGGTATGTTGCGTTGTAGCGGAAGAATACGTTGAAGTCTGGCACTTCACGCTTGTCGCCTTTCTCATATTCAAATGTGCCTGTCATTGAGTTTGCAATAACGTCGTAGTCAGCGCCAACGTAGTTAGATTGAGACAAGATTTTAACTGCTTTTGGTCTATTGGCATTGTCGTTTTCATCCAACCACATTGCTGCACGGATCAAAGCGCGAGTTAGGCGAATTGTGGTATTTGGATACTTTTCTGCAAACTGTTTAGTGATACCAAATACTTTCTCTGGGTTGTCCTTCCAGATCTCGTAATCTGTAACAACTGGCACACCAATATCTTTAAATACCGCTTGCTGGTTCCAAGGTTCACCAACACAGTAACCGTAAATCGTGCCAGCTTCTAAAGTTGCAGGCATTTGTGGCGGAGGCGTAACAGATAACAGTGCTTGAGCGTCAATTTTACCTGACGTATCACCTTTATGAGGAGCATAGAAACCAGGGTGAATACCACCTGCAGCTAACCAATAGCGAAGTTCATAGTTATGAGTCGAAACTGGGAATACCATGCCCATATTAAATGGCTTACCTTCATCAATGTATTTATCGACAACAGGTTTTAGCGCATCTGCTTTAATTGGGTGAACTGGTCGACCGTCTGCCATTTTTGGAATATTTGGTTTCATTTGCTGCCAAATTTCATTTGAAACCGTGATGCCATTACCGTTTAAATCCATTGAGAATGGCGTGATAATTTCAGCTTTAGTGCCGTAACCAATGGTTGCTGCAATAGGTTGGCCTGCAAGCATGTGTGCACCGTCTAAACGACCATCAATGACGCCATCAAGCAATACTTTCCAGTTGGCTTGAGCTTCAATAGTGACGTACAAACCTTCATCTTCGAAATAGCCATTTTCATAGGCAATGGCAATAGGCGCCATGTCCGTTAATTTGATAAAACCAAACTTCAATTCTTCTTTTTCTGGATACCCTAGTTCTGCCCCTGCAGAAAAAGAAAAACTACTGGTGATTATTGCTGCGCCGGTTGCAATGGCTTTTACAGCTTGTTTCATCTTTGTTGTGATCATCTTGTTAGTTCCCAATTTTTTTGAACAAAAAAGCCACCGCTGAATTCCTAGGGTGATAAGAATTCAAAACGGTGGCTGCTGTGCCCTAAACACCTCTCAACTATGAGAGTGATTTGTTCAAGTTGTCTTTATTGTTGTAACTAGTGCTTATTTATCTTCATTGTTTGGCGATAGCGCCGAGGTTTATTTACCTGTTTATCAATTGCGCGTTCGACCTAACCTTCACTATTTAGGCTGCATCAACAATGCCAAAAAAAGATTATTTAGCATTTACAAAGGCTTACAGGGGATTATCGGATTTGGTTAGAGTAAAAACTCTTTCTGGTGCACAAAATTAGTTGTTAAATGCACAAAAATGATCCAAAAAGTTATTTATTTTCATTGGGTTAAATTATTTCACTTAACAAGTGAAATAACTTTATCTATCGCTCTGTTTGACTATTTATTTGTTAGCCAATCTTGCTTCTTAATGACCTTGCGTGGTTAACTCTGGCGTTAGATTTTCATACCTCGATACGTAATTTGATTGCTAAAATTTTACTCTGTGTTCTGACAATTTACGCCATTGTCGGCGCGGTTATTTCCACGCTGACAGATTGGACAAAACAGCCGATGATGCAGCTAGTTTATTTAGCTGTGTATACCTTGCTGCCTGCAATAGGCGCTTACTCAATTTATAAAAGGTTACAGCTTGGTATTTTATTATCACTGTTGGGCTTTTTATTTATTAGTGTAAGAGTTGCTGCGTTACCTTTTACCTTTCCTATCTTTGCCCCGTTATCATTGAGTATTACTTATGGTGATTTTGCCAATGGCACTGGGGGATTAGTGGATTTGTTTGCTATCATAGTCAGCTTATTACTTATCACTTTATTGCGTCAGTCCAGAAGAGGAAGCCATGAGCCAAAGCCAACCGAATAATCCATTGCATGGTATCACTCTAAAAACCATAGTGACCGAGCTTCACGAACATTATGGATGGCAAGGTTTAGCCCACAACATCGACATCAACTGTTTTAAATCAAACCCATCAATTAACTCAACCCTGAAGTTTTTGCGCAAAACTCAGTGGGCCAGAGACAAAGTAGAACAACTTTATATTAGTACCTTTGTGGATAAAGATGACTCTTGGGCACAATATCGTAAATAGTATGAAAGCATTGGCCTTTGCACTTTGTTCACTTGCATGGGGTGTTAATGCAGATGAGCTAAAGCCCTTTACCAGTGATGGTTGCAGCGTGTTTCCCGATGGCACCTTGTCAGAGCAAGAGCTTTGGTTGTCATGTTGTACCGCGCACGACTTGGCATATTGGCAAGGAGGCACTGAGCAGCAAAGACTTGAAGCCGATCAGCAATTAGAAAGTTGCGTCGCCGAAGTTGGCCAACCAGAAATTGCCAAGCTAATGTTAATGGGCGTTAGAGTTGGTGGCAGTCCTTATTTACCAACCCAATTTCGCTGGGGCTACGGCTGGCCTTATCCAAGAGAATATAAAGCACTAACCCCAGAAGAGCAGGCATTAGTAGAAGAAAAATCAAAGCAATACTTTGAATCGCTTGATATTAATCAGAACTGATTAAGTGCAATTCTTGTTGCCTGCCGTTTAGGTACCAAACACCCGTTTTATCAAACATGGCGTCTTCTTCTAACATGATGCGTATCTCTTTGCCCCAAGATTCAATAAACACGGCATTATTGAGTTCAATTGAATATGCTGTATTTAGGTGCAAAGGATAATCTCCATCACCAGCAACGCCTTGTTGCGAGTCCCACATTCCAAGTGTCGTGCCTGCGCCATGGCCGTGATAGCCAATTGGGTGGGTGTAAATTGTCGGTTTCAGGCCTTCAGCAATAGCGGCTTCTCTTGCTTGCTTTAATATCTCGTTGCCTGTTTTACCAGTGGTAAATAAGTCGGTGAAAATATCCTGCAGTCGATTGCCTTTTTGTAATGCTTTCACTAGGTATTCGGGCGCTTTCTTTTCGTTTGGTTTAAGTACATAAGCATGTTGTTGCGTGTCGGTATTTAATCTTAAATAAGTGATTCCAAAATCTAAATGCAACAGGTCTCCTGGCATGATCACGTTGTTTGGTTTTTTATTCGTGAACGCTTTTTCGTGATCGAACTTCTCGTCGTTAGCGCGCTGAATTGAGACGCTAGGGTGAAACCAAACATCTAAGTTCAGCTCGGCAGCTCGCTCGCGATACCACCACATTAAATCTTCAGTTGTGGTGACTCCTGGCGTGATAACTTTATTTGAATAACCCTCAGCAATGATCTCGTGAGCTATGGCGACAATGTTTTTATACACTTCGACTTCTTCATCAATACGTTGTTCTAGCCAAGCGATAGCGAGAGGTTCAGACGATACAATTTTTTGTTTTAATTCGTTCGGTAGTGCTTTTAATAGGTTGTTTTCATCAGTGACGACTAACCCATCGGCATGACTCCATATTTCTGAGCGATTTACTGCAATCTGGTTTGGCTGATACTTATTCAGTATTTCTACTAAAGCCTGCCATTGGTTCGGCTGTTCGGTTTTGTTCCAGCCTTTTTTGAACACGTTACCTACCTGATATGGCGCGATAGCATAGGCATTAACGGCTTTGTTTTGGTCTAGCACAAATAAAAATATGGTGGTTCTTCGGGCGGAAAGCCAAGTAGCTGGCAACATAGTTTTTAAAATAGGGTCTTCATTGTATTCACGACTGATCAACAGCCAAGCGTCGATACCAGAGGACTCCATCAACTTTGGCATCAACTGAGTGACTCGTTTTTCGGTGATTGAGTCGATGAATTCTGCTCGTTGTTTTAGCGGCAGTATTTGCTTTGCTAGTTGATCAACTTCTGGCTCATTTTGTTGTGAGCATGCGGTGATGAAAGTGAGCAATAATATGGTGGCAAAAGCGCGCATCGTCTTCCCCTAATTTGAGCAATAAAACTATCCTAGTGGCGATAATATGACCCGATAATAGTTAAGGTGCAATAGTTAGGATTTTTTGGCAAAGGTGACTAATGCTATGCCACCCAAGATGGTGGTTGTTATTAATATTAACTCTAAAGTAATAGGTTCGGCCAAAGCTAGCGCTCCACCAATAGCAGTGAGTGCAGGTACGCTCAATTGAACCGAGGCAGCAATAGTGGCAGTAAGTTTAGGTAGAACTTGATACCAAATGGCGTAGCCGAGTCCTGAAGTAACGGCACCTGAAATTAACGCGTAAGTTACACCTTGTGTGTCGAGAGAAAGTTGCTCGATAAAAATAAGACTTAATATCAAAGTGAGTGGTACAGATAAAATAAAACTCTGGGCAGCGGTTCTGGTGGCGTTACTGGCTTTTTTGCCGAGCAATGAATATGCGCCCCAAGCTATCCCAGCAATGATCATCAAGCCTGCTTCAAAGTAAGTTGGAGAAGTAGCATGAGGTAAAAGCAAAACAATTACTCCAGCAACAGCGATAGTTAAGCCGAAAACTTGTCTAATAGTAAATCGTTCTCCTGAATAAAGTGCATAAACAATCATGGTCAGTTGCACTGAACCAAACAATAGCAATGCTCCTGTTGCCGCTGATAATTCAATGTAAGCAAAGGCAAAGCCAGCGGCATAAACAAATAGGCTTAAAGCTGGCAATAAGTTACTTGGTTTAAGGCTCAGGTTTAGCTTTTCTTGCGATTGCCAAATTAAAATAAACCATAGGGTAACCGCGCCAGATATGAGCCGAATTGTATTGAAACTAGCGGCATCAATTTCAGTGTGTTTTAGTGCGATACGGCATAATAGTGAATTACCAGTAAAGGCCAGCATGGCTAGAACGGTGAGTAGTAATGGGGACGAAAATAATCGAGCTATCATGCTAATGCTTGCGCGTTTGTGTTTAAGGTAGTGACAAAATAATACACAATAGCGATATGTAAGGTATTAATTATTTGGACTTTGTTATGTCGAATTTAAAGCTGTCAGAGCAAAACAAGACGGAACTTGTAGATAAGTTACAATCCTATTTTGAACGTGAACTTGAGCAAGAGTTAGGTCAGTTTGATGCGGAATTTTTATTAGATTTTATTTCAAAAGAGTTTGGCAAAATATACTACAACCAAGGCCTGTACGATGCACAAGCTATTTTAGAAAGCCGAATTGAGAGCGTGGTAGAAGCTATTTCTGAGATTGAGAAATAAAGGACAAACTTGATATAAACGGTAAGTTTGCTATCTCAAAAATTACCGCTTGTTGACAATAAAGTCTGATAACTTACCGTCTTAACTAACGGCCTTTTTTGTAATGTACAAACAAGGTCGTGTCCTTTTTATTCGGATCAACGCCTAAGCCTGCACCACGTTTAACTAGAAAAGTTTCACCGGTAAGTGAACGCAGCTTATCCGCTAGTGTTTGAGCGGATGACTTTGCTGCTGCAGAATAATAAAAAACCGTCGATTTACTGGCAAACCATGTTGGCTTAGCTCGGTTGCTAGGATATGAGCCAGTGATCTTGCTTAGGCTGTAGCCGTCGGACTGTAGGCTTTGATTGAGGTTTTTTCTGGTTTCATTTGATACGCCATAAGTTTGCAGCCCAACAGTGTATAGTGAGTTTTTAGTTAGCATTGGATTCGATAATTCAGACAGTGTTTTTTCAACAAGTGGGGTGTTTTCCTCGAGTATCTTAGAGATGTCTTGTTGTAGTAGTCTGGTTTTTTGTTTCTGCTCTATGTTGGTTTTAGCAAATTGGTCAATTTTGATCTTAAATTGCTCGTCATTTATTTTCGCTTCCGCTTCTTTTAACGCTTGCACGAGCTGGTTATTTTTATTTTGTAGATTGGAGATCAAAACTTGCGTTGTTTCTAATTTATCAAAGGATTGTAAATCAAACTCTAAACCAAAGGCTTTGCTTATTCCGGCTTCAGATAGAAATGATTTAAAGTGGGTTGGGGATACGATCATAATTAATACTATCAGTATTAGCCCCGCATCTCTGATTAATGAAATGCAGCCCTGTGACAGTTCGACTAACTCGCTGATCCGTGATTTGTTTTCCATAGTTTTGCCCTGCTCATTTAGCAGAATGGTTAGAGCGTTTGTTTTACTGCTTTTGTCGCGGCATTCTGATCATAAATGTGTTGTATAACTAACATAGAACAGAATGTGGAAAACTGATAATAAAATGAAGTCATCCGTGACCTTCATTTTTACCCTGCCGATTGTTTTGAACAACCTTATAAGAATGTGGTTAAACCCTGAGTTGAACTTTACCTTGGTGTTGGCGCACCATGTAAGTTTGCAAGATCACGCTTTCATCTTCTAAGCATTTTCCTGACTCTAGGCAATATTGTTGTTTGTAAAGTGGTGAGGCCACAACGAGTTGTCCCGAAACATCACCAATCAAGCCTCTTGAAAGCACATTGGCTTCACCAAACGGCTCAAAGTTTTGCAAAGCAAACAATTGATCATCACTCCCCACTCTGAAAATGGCAATTTGCTCGCCATTATGCAGCGCACAAACTCCGGTGTTACGGTTGATGTCTTCCAACTCGCATATGTTTTGCCAATTAAATTCTGTCATGATTGCCTCCTAACTTACTGCCACTGATATTTCTTCGCCTTTGGCTTTATCAGCTCTGTCATCTATTGTTTTTACTGCGATTCTTGCCTTGTTTTGGCCTCTATCTGCTTCATAAGCTAAGCTGTCATCGGTCGCGTCTGAATTAATAAAGTGAGCAAAGCGTTTTAATCTTTGTGGGCTGTCTAATGTTTTCTGCCATTCACACTCATAAGTTTCTATGACCCTTTGCATGTTTTGTTCTAAGTCTTGGCAAATTCCAAGCTTGTCCTCAACGACCACTTGTTTCAGATAATCTAAACCGCCTTCCATGTTGTCCATCCAAACTGAAGTTCGCTGCAGGCGATCAGCCGTTCGACAGTAGAACATTAAAATTCTGTCTATGTATTGAATTAAGGTTGCGTCGTCTAAGTCACTAGCGAATAAATCGGCATGGCGCGGTTTCATCCCGCCGTTACCACAAACGTAAAGGTTCCAACCTTTGTCAGTGGCAATCACACCAATGTCTTTACCCTGTGCTTCGGCACATTCTCTGGTGCATCCTGATACGCCCATTTTTAATTTGTGCGGAGAGCGAAGCCCTTTGTAACGCATTTCTAAATTCACTGCCATGCTGACTGAATCAAGCATGCCGAAGCGGCACCAAGTACTGCCAACACAAGACTTAACAGTTCTAAGCGATTTGCCATAAGCTTGGCCAGTTTCAAACCCTGCCTCAGTTAGCTCACTCCAAATTAATGGTAATTCATGTAATTGTGCGCCGAAGAAATCGATTCGTTGACCGCCAGTGATCTTGGTATACAGATCATATTTTTCGCCTATTTGTCCTAGTGTGATTAATTGCTTCGGCGTGATCTCACCTGCCGCAATACGGGGCACTACAGAATAGGTTCCATCTTTTTGCATATTGGCTAAGAAGATATCGTTGGTGTCTTGCAAATGGATATGGTCGTCAGACAGCACATATTCATTCCAATAACTCGCCAACATAGAGCCGATTGCAGGTTTACAGGTCATACAGCCATGACCCTGTCCATGCTGCTCTAACAATTGGTCAAAGGTTTTAATTTGTTTGGCTCGAATAATGTCGAACAACTCTTGTCTTGAATAAGGGAAATGTTCACAAAGGTCGTTGTTTACCTCTACCCCCATTTTTTCTAATTCGGCATTTAACACTTGGCCAACCATAGCGGTACATCCGCCGCAGCCTGTGCCTGCCTTGGTACACGCTTTTAATGCAGACAAATCAGTGGCACCCGCTTGAATTGCTTCAATGAGGTCACCTTTTGAAACGTCATGACAAGAACAGATCTGTGCTGAATCAGGCAAGGCATTGACACCAAGTGCGGCGCTTTCGTCGCCGTCTACTGCTGGTAAAATAAGGCTTTCTGGTGCTTCAGGTAGAGTTATTTGCTCAAGCATCATAGGCAACAAAGTACCGTAATTAGCGGTGTCACCAACTAAAACGGCACCTAATAAGTGTTGTTTGTCATTGGAAACGATTAGGCGTTTATATAAACCTTCGGCTTCATTGATGTAAGTGTAAGTTTGGCAGCCTTCTGTTCTGGCATGGGCGTCACCAATGCTTGCAACATCGACTCCCATTAGTTTCAACTTGGTGCTCATGTCGGCACCAGTAAACTGCAAGTCACCTCCAGTAAGGTGTGAAACTGCGGCTTTTGCCATAGTGTAACCAGGGGCGACTAAGCCAAAGATACGACCTTGCCACAAGGCACACTCACCAATGGCATAGATATTAGGATCTGAGGTTAAGCAATTGTCATCAATAACAATACCGCCACGCTCACCAATAGTTAAATCAAACTGACGAGCCAGTTCATCTTGTGGTCTGATACCTGCAGAAAATACTATCATGTCGGTTTCGACGTGGGAGCCGTCAGCAAAATTCATTCTGTATCTGCATGTCTCACCAGCAACAATCTCAGTGGTATTTTTTTCTGTATGAACATGAACGCCTAAGTCTTCGATTTTGGTTCGAAGTAAATCGCCGCCGCCTTCATCAAGTTGTACTGCCATTAATCTAGGAGCAAATTCTACTACATGGGATTCAAGATTTAAGCTGTGTAATGCTTTTGCACATTCCAAACCTAATAGACCGCCACCGACGACAACCCCTACTTTGCTTTGTGCTGCTGACGCATTAATGGCCTCCAAGTCTTCGATAGTTCGGTATACCAAGCAGTGCTCTTGATCTTTACCTGGAATTGGCGGAACAAACGGGAAGGAGCCAGTTGCTAGGATCAGTTTGTCATATTGTTCAACACGACCACTTTCTGTGGTGATGGTTTGTGCAGCTTTATCGATAGCGCAGACTTTATCTTTGATAATGTATTGCACACCATGTTCATCGTAATAATCTTCTGACGTCATCATTAAGTCGTCAGCACTTTTGCCATCGAAATAAGAGGAAAGTTGAACCCTGTCATAGGCTAAGCGCGGCTCTTCTGAAAATGTCGTAATTTGATAATTTTGATAGTCCGAGTGCTCAATTAAGGTCTCGATAAATTTATGGCCTACCATGCCGTTGCCAACGACGATTATTTTTTGCTGTCCCATTGTTAAAACCTTTATGCGTTATAAAAGCTAGACTGGATGATAGTTTCAGCATTGAAACTACAAGTCGTGGAGACCACCGTCGTTGGTGACAGAAATACTGTGATTTCTGCAAGCTAGCACAGTGAATGGAAGTGAATTCCTTAACAGTAGAGTGGATAAAGCAAATAAGATACCAGCCTAATTTTAATCTATGTTAATTGGTGAAAGCTGTTTTTTATCATTGGGTTAGATGATTTTATATGGGGAAGCTTGAAAGCCATAAGTGATCATTGGTGCACACAATGAGTGCAAACGCTCACTAATATATAGCAAAGCAAAAAGCTATTTAGCATTCTTTTCGATGCAGGTTAATATGGCGTTATGAACCAGTCAGAAATCAAGTTTGTATGAAGACCTTACCTATATTTGTCTCATTAATTAATAAGCCCGTGTTAGTGGTAGGCGGTGGCGATGTTGCTTTGCGTAAAGTCCAGACATTGGTGAAAGCGAATGCCGATGTATACGTAGTAGCACATGAGATTTGTCAGGATATCCGAGAAATTAATGCAGAAAATCTACACTTATCTGTGCAAAGTTATGAGCCTGAATTACTTGATAATAAATGGTTGGTGATCGCAGCAACAGACGATGAAGCGTTAAACGATAAGGTTCACTTGGATGCGCTAGCGCGTAAGATTTTTGTCAACGTGGTTGATGATCCTGCTCGTTGCCATTTTATTACGCCAGCGATAATTGATCGCTCACCTTTAGTTTTTGCTATTTCTTCAGGTGGCGAAGCGCCGGTATTGGCTCGACTTTGGAAAGAAACGCTCGAAAAACAGATCCCGCAATGGACTGGTCGATTAGCAGGTCTCGCTGGTAGCTATCGACAAAAAGTAAAAGATAAATTTACTGATTTTGCCCAACGCAGACATTTTTGGGAGCGCTTTTTCCGTGGTGACTTGGCGGCTTTGGCCTCAAAGGAGCAATGGCCAGAGATCACAGAAACAATTGAACAAAGTTTAGCGGGCAATGAAACCACTGAAGATCAAAACTTTACTGTGTTTTACGGTGATGGTAACCCTGAGAATTTAACCATTAAAGCTTTGCAGTTGATGCAATTGGCGGATGTGATTGTTTATCCAAAAGACACACCTGAAGCGATTTTAGATATGTGCCGCAAAGATGCCGATAAAATTAAAACCGAACATGCAGACGAGAGCCTATCTGGCATAGTAGTTCGTATTCAAGCTTCTGAGTATTGTTATTGGCAACAAGCGTGATGACTTATAGTTTTTTAGCTAAGGCTTGCACTAACTCATCTTTTAATTCGTGATAGTGAGTCAGCTGGGTATCGTCCATGCCTAAGTTTTTTACCTTACCTAAGGTTGCAGAAGCAAGTTGTTGTTGTTCTAAATCCAGGCCTTGAGAGCGGTGGATCGCTACCAGTACTTTTAACAAACTCAAGGATACTTTCACATCGTGTGGGGTTAACTGTAAGGCTTGGCTTAACGTGTGTAAGGCTGGCTCCATCTTTTGTTTCTTAAAGAATTCAATGGCCATTTTATTGAGTTGCTTGGGCGTGAAGTGAATGTCTTGTCGTTCTTTGGTTTCTTGCTCAACAAAGCGAGAAGTAACGACGCCAGCTAAGTTATCGCAGGCGATCTGTTTTTTTATCGATTTTAACAAGTCGACCGCTTCTTCACGGAACCCCACTTCATGGTACACCTTCACCTTATCAAGGTTATCTTCTACCGAGGTGGTTGGTTTAGGTGATACTTGTATTTCAACAATGCGCTTGGCTTTGTCCTTTTCGTTCTTAGCGCTGTAAATACGAGCTTTGGCTATGGCCAACTGCTCTTTAAACATGCCTGCATCTTCGTAATCACGGCTAAAATCGACTACGTACTTTTCCATTTCCTGCAAAATGTCATTTGACTCTTTTTCATCGACCGCTGTGGCCAAGTCGATACCTGACCGGATCACGTTTAGCAGCAGTTCAGGGGAGTCATGAATGGATTTTTTGGCGTATTTAGCCATGTTTACAGTGGCTTCGTATTGCGCTCTTTGATCGTGATTAAGTCGAGCTAAGTCCCATACTTTACGGTTTCTCGCAATGTTTCTTGGTGACAATTTGGCCGCTTTCTTAATTTCTTCGTAAGCGGTTTGATAATCTTCATTGTCAACGTAGTACTGCGCCAGCATATCGAAAGCGGCAAAACGCGTTTCTGCTTTGTTGGTCAGAGTGTCGATAAGATCTCTAACCTCGTCCATCTTGTTTTGCTTGAGGAGTGAACGGACGTAACCCAAGTACACCCATGAATTTTTATACTCTTCTATTAATGAGCGGTAATAAGATTCGGCTTCTTCGAATTCAAACAGTGAAATTAAACACTCGCCACGCAGCTTCAATAGATGCTGGTGGTAACGTCTTACTTCTGGGTTCTTGATGTGGCGGTCGATGTAATAAACAGCTTTGCCAAAGTCTCTTTGGTCAATGCACTCAAATACATTGGCTAGTTTGCTCTTGATTTGCAGTACTTTGGTCAGGCGTTCTTGCACCAGTTTAATTGTTAGCGGCTTTGCCCAAAAATCGTCAGGTTGTAACTCTGTGACACTGTTTACTAAGGTTTCTGGCGTTTCAGAACTTAAAAAAATGAGTACGGTTTGTTTATTTACATAGCCTTTAAACTTCATTTCTTCGAGGATGTGGTAACCGTCTCGGTCACTTTTTACGTTAAAAGCGGTAACCACAATATGAAACTTGATCTTGGCGCATAAGGCCAAACCATAAAAGGCATTTTCAGCAGTGCGGACGTTCAAGATACCTTGTTGGTATAAGGCGCGCTTAACTAAGTCATGGACTAACGGGTTGTCGTCGATGACTAACACATTTAACTGCTCGGGATTGCTAAGGTCTAAACTTTCCATTAACTCTTAAATCAATGTGATCCAACTTTGGGCTTAATAAATTATAACTTGCTCTAACTCGCTTGTGCGCTATTTTTTCGCTCTTGGATGCGCTTGATCATAAACTTGAGCAAGGTGCTGAAAATCAAGGTGAGTATAAACCTGAGTTGTACTCAAGTTTTCATGGCCTAGTAATTCTTGTACGGCTCTTAAATCACCGCTGGACTCAAGCATATGAGAAGCAAATGAATGCCTTAATTTATGTGGGTGTAAGGTGTTATTCAAGCCTTGCTTTTTCGCCCAATGGCTGAGCCTTTGTTGGATTTGTCTGGTACTAATTCGATTGCCTAATTTACTCAAAAACAAAGCGGGAGAGTTGGCTTTGTTAAATTCAGCTCTGAGTTTTAGCCATTGTTTAATTGCTTCGCACGCTTGCCGGCCCAGTGGTAATAATCTTTGTTTATTGCCTTTACCCGTTACCAGTACTTCAGCGCTGGCTACATCTAAATCGTGAAGGTCTAAATTGGCGAGCTCAGACAAACGCAAACCACTGGAGTAAAACAACTCCATGATCGCCTTGTCGCGAAAATCAATGGTTTGTTCTGGGATAAAATTTAACAGCTGATTGACTTCATCTACTTCGATGTTTTTCGGCAGCGGTTTATCGGCTTTAGGAATGACCAACAGTTCTGAAGGATCAGCTTTAATGAGCTGTCGTTGTAGCAAGAATTTAAAGAAACCTTTAATACTCGATATTTTTAGCTGAATGCTCCGCACCTTGAGGCCATTTTGTTTGGTCTGCATGACGAAGCGTCTAAGTATATCGTGGCTTACCTGCTGCCATTGGCGAACATTGGCTTGTTCAATAAAGTCGGCAACTTCAGCTAGATTGCGCTTATAAGCATCAAGTGTATGTTGCGAGTAGCCTCGTTCGTATTTTAAAAAGTCGAGATAATGCGCTATATCTGATGCTAACGATGGGGTAATTGGTTTAACAACCATATTGTTAGTAGGTTAAATGTACCGCGTGGCGGCTTAACAGACGACCAAGTTCATCGATAAATAAGGTGTCCATTGATGGTTGAAAATGTTGCGCGGATGCCGAGGCAAAAGCGGCGATACCAAATATGCACTCTTGGTCATCTTGTTCGTAGTTTAATTCAACTAGTGCGACTGACTGTGCATTACCATCAAACACGGTCTCCATCACCTCTGGTGATAGTCGTCCCAAATAACTAGTACTGCCTGCTAATTTAGCTTGTAGATGGATATAGGCCTCGTCTTCAGGTTGTAATAACCGGAATTGGGCAAGGTATAGCTGGTTTTTGCAAACGCCATCAACGGCTTCTTCAAGTGCCGCCACAGACCTGCACCCTACTAAGGCAATGTACATATCGCTGATAGCTCGGAAGATAACTTCATTTTGTCTGGCATGACCAAGTAAAATGCTCAGTTCTTCTTCCATCTTTATGATCTTAGCACGCTGAATTTCTTGGCGTTTTTCTAACAAAGAAACCGCGCCGTGAGAGGCGTGGGGGATCCTCAACTTTGTTACTAAATCACCGTGCTCAACGAAGAAGTTAGGGTTTTGTTCTAGGTACTCTTTGACTAGCTCAGCGTCCAGCTGTAAGTCATCGATACTTGGTGTTAATACTTTACTCATAGGTGCATATGTCCGTCGAACACATGTTCGGCAGGACCTGTCATTTTCACCGGTGAATTTTCATCATGCCAACGAATATGCAAGCTGCCACCTGGCAAGTCAACCCTAACTTTACTATCTAATAAATCTTGTTTGCGACCTACTACCACCGCAGCGCAAGCACCACTGCCACAAGCCAAGGTTTCACCAGCTCCACGCTCGAATACTCTAAGCTTGATATGACCGCGATCTATGATCTGCATAAAGCCGATATTGGCTTTTTCTGGAAATCGCTCGTGTTGCTCTAAGCGAGCGCCCAAGTCTTCAACTGGCGCGGTTTCAACATCATCAACGACGGTGACACAATGTGGGTTGCCCATTGAAACCACACCACACATAACGTGATCATTACCACTTTTTAAAATGTAGGTATTCTCTTGTTGCTGAGCGGTAAAGGGCACCTTTTTAGGTTCCAAGATAGGACGACCCATATTAACGGTCACTTGGTTATTGCTTTCTAAATACAACACCATGTTGCCAGACTTAGTACTAACCTTGATCGCCTGTTTATTAGTCAGTCCTTTCATTTGCACAAAACGAGCAAAACAGCGTGCGCCATTGCCACATTGAGATACTTCTGAGCCGTCGGCATTGAAGATACGATAATGGAAATCTAAATCCGGGTCGTAAGGCGGTTCAACCAATAACAGTTGGTCGAAACCTACGCCAAAATTACGACTGGCCAGTTGCTTGATTTGTTCTGGCGAGAAAAATACATTTTGCGTTACACCCTCAACGACCATAAAGTCGTTGCCTAGCCCATGCATTTTTGTGAAGTTTAAATTCATTAATCTGTTCGCTTAAAGATGACCACTTAGTCTTTAATTATTGTTTCGCCTGTCCATAACGACTCGATGGATTCACGTTGACGGATCAAGTGCATTTTGTCGCCTGCAACCATGATCTCTGCCGCTCTTGGGCGAGAGTTATAGTTGGAACTCATGGTAAAACCATAGGCACCTACTGAACGTACTACTAAATAGTCGCCAGCTTCAACATTTAATTCACGATCCTTGCCAAGAAAGTCGCCAGTTTCACAAACTGGGCCGACAACATCGTAATTAACGTTTGGCTTGTCCGTTTGTGTTAACGGGATAATGTTTTGCCAAGCTGAGTACAGTGATGGACGGATATTATCATTCATCGCCGCATCAACGATACAAAAGTGTTTACCTTCGTTTTCTTTTAAGAACTCAACTTTGGTTAACAAAATGCCTGCGTTTGCCATGATTGCTCGGCCTGGTTCCATCAAAATGGTTAGGTCTTTACGGTGGCCTAACTTAGGCATGATGGCTTCCATGTACTCGGTTGGGTGAGGTGGGGTTTCATCTTTGTAAGTTACCCCTAGTCCGCCACCAATATCTAGGTGACTGATAGTCACACCTAGCTCTGACAGTTGGTCAATTAGCACTAATAATTTGTCTAAAGCGTCTAAAAAAGGAGCAACTTCAGTAAGTTGCGAACCAATGTGGCAGTCAACGCCTTGTACATTTAGGTTTTCTTGTTGGTTTGCCCAAACATACAACTCTTTTGATTTTTCAATGCTAATGCCGAACTTGTTTTCTTTTAATCCAGTCGAAATATAAGGGTGAGTACCGGCATCGACATTTGGATTTACACGGATTGAAATCGGTGCCACTTTATCTAGTGACTTAGCAACTGAGTTGATTCTGTGCAGCTCTGCTTCAGATTCAACATTGAAACATTTGATGCCAACTTCTAGCGCGTATTCAATTTCCGCTTCAGTCTTACCGACACCTGAAAACACGACTTTTTTAGCGTCACCACCCGCTTCCAATACTCTTGCTAGTTCACCGCCAGAAACAATATCAAAACCAGAACCGAGCTTAGCCATTACATTCAATACCGCTAGGTTTGAGTTAGCTTTTACCGCATAACAGACCAAGTGAGGGTGTTCGCCAGCAGCTTGATCAAATGCTTTCCAATGACGCTCAATCGTTGCTCTTGAATAAACGTAGGTTGGTGTACCGTATGTTTGAACTATGTCGTTGCTATTAACTTGCTCAGCAAACAATTGTTGGTTTTGATAATTAAAGTGATCCAAGGTTCGTTACTCGTCGTTAGTTTTGAGATTTTATTGGTTGTTGTGTTTGTTCTTTTTCTGCGTCTTTAGCTGCGGTTTTTTGCTGTTGCGCTTTTTGCTCTTCGGTTGGCAAATATAACGCCCCTCTTTGTCCACATGCTGAAAGTAAAATAAGCGAAATCGCCGCTGTTGCCGCGAATAAAGAAGGCTTCAACCGTGTGTTTCCAGAGTTGTTCATAGTAATAAAAAAGTGCAATGAGTTAGCCGCCTATAATCGCACGGAAAAACTCAATTGCAAGTGGCAACTCGATGGATTAACCCAGAATGTAGTTTGCTATTAGAAGATATGAGCATAAGGCAATTCGAACCAATAGAATTTTTATCAAGGTTTTTACTGAATCAAATGATATTGCTGCTTATAATCAGCAATAAATTAGACGTTTAATTAGGAAAAGATATGAATGACACTGAGTATCATCAGTTAGCCGATCAGATTTTAGAGCAACTGCAAGATGCGGTCGATGAAGTAGAGTTCGATCTGGACTATGAAAGTGCAGGCGGCATCGTTGAAGTTATTTTCCCTAATGGCACCAAGATCATTGTGAACAAACAAGCCCCTTTGCATCAGTTGTGGGTTGCGACCAAGTTTAACGGTCATCATTTTGAATATCTCGATGGACAATGGATTGATAACCGTACCGACCAAGAATTCTGGTCATTGGTTAACGACGCTGCAACTAAGCAAGCAGGCGAGCCTATTGAGCTAAAGCCTGAGTGATAAAAAATAAAAAAGGCAGAGTAAACTCTGCCTTTTTTGTTTCTTATGTCCCGTCCTGAAATGTGTTTACACATTTAGGACTTATTATGACAAGTACAGATAAACAAAGAGTTAAGAGGACTCAACGAGATTACACACTAGGCTTTAAATTAGCCGTGGTTGAGCAAGTAGAAAAAGGCAACTTTACTTACAAACAAGCGCAGCGACATTATGGAATTCAAGGTAGAAGTACCGTTCTAGTGTGGTTGAGAAAACATGGTAAGCTTGATTGGACGAAACTAATTAGTATGCCCGATATGCCAAAATCAAAAGAAACCCCCGCCCAAAAAATCAAACGTCTAGAAAAAGAATTAGCCGACTTAAAGCTCAAGAATGATGTCATGGAAGGCATGGTAGATATTATGGACAATGAGTATGGAGCAGGCATTAGAAAAAAGTATTACGCCAGTATCTCTGGCGAGAAAAAGAAACAGGAAAAATAAAATTAGCTACCGCATGTAGGGTATTTGGTATTACACGACAAAGTGTTTATCAAGCGATTCAAAGAGGTGAGGCAAAACGGCTAACACTAGAGCCAGTTAAAGAGTTAGTTGGTTACTGGCGAAAGTACATGCCGCAAGTGGGTACTCGAAAGCTATATAAATTGATAAAACCTGAACTAATGGAACGAAACATTAAGCTTGGTCGAGACGGTTTGTTTACCTATCTTAGGCTCAATGATTTGCTTGTAAAGCCAAAGAAAAACTATACAAAAACAACGAACAGCAAACATTGGATGCGCAAGCACCCAAACTTGCTTAAGGAGCACAAAGCAACGAAAGCGGAAGAGGTGTTCGTCAGTGACATTACTTACTTGAAATCGGACAAAGGAACCCATTATTTATCGCTGACAACGGATGCCTATTCACGAAAGATAATGGGCTACGAATTGAGTGATGAAATGAAAGCATCAGATGTGGTTAAAGCCCTAAAAATGAGTATTAAGAACAAACGGTATTCACATCAAGCAATCCACCACTCAGACAGAGGCTTACAATATTGCTCAGATGAATATCAACAGGCGTTAAATCAGCACAACATAATGCCATCTATGACAGATGGATATGATTGCTATCAAAATGCATTAGCTGAGCGAGTCAATGGCATATTGAAACAAGAATTTTTACTGTATCAATGTAAGGACATGAATGAGCTAAAGCAGCTCGTTGAAGAGTCGATTTACACATACAATGAAATAAGACCGCACTTAAGTTTAGGAATGAAAACTCCTAACCAAGTGCACTACGAAAAAGGCCAATGATAATAATCACTGGCCTTTAAAAACCGTCAACTTAATTTAGGACGGGACATTATTTTTATTTATCTTAGTTCTCTTCGTAACACTTTGCCTACTGTGGACTTAGGTAGTTCGTCGATAAAGCTAACGTGCTTAGGAACTTTGTAAGCGGTAAGGCGCTGACGGCAAAACTCAATGACGTCCTGCTCGGTCACGTCCGCTTGCTCTTTAACTGCAAACAGTTTTACCGCCTCACCGGTTTTATCATCGGCAACACCCACACAAGCGGATTCTAGAATGCCCGGCATTTTGGCCATTTCAGCTTCAATTTCGTTAGGGAATACGTTGAAACCTGAGACTAAAATCATATCCTTTTTTCTATCCACGATATGAAATGCGCCTCGTTCGTCCATGTAGCCTACATCACCAGTTTTGAAATAACCGTCTTCTGACATTGAATCTGCGGTGGCTTCTGCATTGTTCCAATAGCCAGCCATTACCTGCGGACCTTTAACGCATAACTCACCAGATTCGCCTTGTGGTAGCGGATTGCCTTGGTCATCTCTGACACTAAGATCTGTCATTGGTAGCGGGAAGCCAATACCTACAGAGTTGCCTGTCAGGTTAAGCGACACGATAGGTGAAGTTTCAGATAAACCATATCCTTCATGCAGCGGCACACCTGTTACTTCACGCCATTTATCCGCAACAGCTTGTTGAACTGCAGCGCCACCACCAACGACTAATTTAAGCTCTGAAAAATCAGCATCGGCAAAACCTGGCGTATGTAAAAGGCCGTTAAATAAGGTATTTACCCCAGTGAAGAAAGTGATTTTGTTTTGTTGCCAAACTTTAACAAAGCTCGCCATATCTCTTGGATTAGCTATTAGTATATTGCGCGCGCCAAGTGAGAAGTAACAAAGCGTGTTCACCGCTAATGCAAAGATATGATACATAGGAATAGCCGTGATCATGGTATCAGCGCCCGGTTCTATGTTGGCTTTAGCGAACTCTTTGTACTGTAAAATATTCGCTATGATGCTGCCGTGAGTTAGCGTTGCACCTTTAGAAAGTCCTGTGGTTCCACCTGTGTATTGTAAAAAGGCGTAATCTTCGGCATTCAGCTCAGGCTCAACTAAGGTTTCTTTAGCACCAATAGCTAAGGCTTGAGCGAAAGATAACTGGTTGCTGTGCTCATCAATCTCATTTACCTCTGCGGATAGCTCATCCATACCAACGGAAATGATGTTTTTAACTGAGGTTTGTTCAACGACCTGATTTAATGTCTGTAGTGACATGCCAAAAATAATAATAGTTTCAACTTGAGCGTCGTTTAATTGATGTTCAAGTTCTCTTGGTGTGTACAGAGGGTTTACATTAACTTGCACTGCACCAGCTCTTAGAATACCCCACATTGCAACAGTGAAGCTTTGTAAGTTAGGGCACATAAGTGCAATTCGGTCACCTTTTTTTACCTGCAGTTTATTTTGCAAGTAAGCGGCAAAGTGTTGAGATAGCGTTTCGACTTCAGCAAAGCTTAAATCTTTGCTGCCCGGCTGTATATAAGCTGATTTGTCGCCGTATGTAGAACTGCTCGTTTTTAATAAATCTACTAGCGAGCCGTATTGGCCCAAGTTGATATCGTCATTGACATTGTCAGGGTAGTTTTTTAACCAAGGTTTCGTCATTATTACTCCGGTTAATTTTATAATTATTGTACTGCCACTTTGCAGACTAACTGAGTCAAATACAAGTTAATCTGCAAAGTTTAGTGAGTACGTTTGCTTAGTTAAAATTTATATTCAAATTGAACACCGTACACAGCAGGTCTGTCGACAAAACCATAAAAAGTGTCGGTACCAAAAGTGCTACCAGATAGTGGTGCGTTACCTACATAGGTCAACACCTCTTCGTCGGTTATGTTCTTGCCGAATAAAGCTAAACTCCAATCTTCAGCTTCAAATGCTACGCGCATATTCACCTTGGTATAGGCATCGATTTCGTATAATGGGTTTAAATTTACATCAACATTTTGACTGGAGGCGTGATAAAAACCTAAATTTGCGCGGAAGTACTCGAAGCCCAAAAATGAAATTTCTTGTACGTAGTCAAAACCAATATTTGCTGTGACTTCAGGAGTGTATTGGCCTGATTTTCCAGTGTAATCGCAGAGTTGATTGCCGTCAGCGCCAATTGCTCCGTTTGGTACTTGCCTACTGTGGCAATTGCCATTAGTGAAGTCTTTGAATTCGTGATCGAGATAAGCAACGCCATATTGCATGGTTAAACTGTCGTTGATAAGCCAACGCCCTTCTGCTTCTAAACCTTGCACTAGGGTTTCTTTCGCATTTCCAACCGTGAAGCCCAGTACGCCATCAAATTGGCTGACTTGTAAGTCATCATATTCAGTGCGGTAAAAAGAAAGATTTACCTCTAGAGTATCGTCTAGTAATAATGATTTTAAGCCAGCCTCATAAGCGGTTGCTTCCTCTTCTTCAAACTCCCAAGAGTTAACATTATTCGCCCGCGCATCGAAGCCGCCTGCTTTAAAACCTGTTGTAGCGGAAGCATAAACCATGACTTTGTCATCAAATTTATAGCTCAAATTGATAAGTGGTGTAAACGAGCTTTCATCTCTGTCGCCCGTCAAGTTATGACCTTCAGGAGACAGCGGGCTTTGTTCGTTTTGGATGGCAAAAACGGCATTAAACAAAACTGCAGCCATAGGATCTTGGCTGATGTTTCCAGATGCTGTGTCTGTGATATTTAATACTCTGGAAGCTTGTTTTTCTTCGCTGGTGTATCGCGCACCCAAAGTTAAGGTAAGTTGGTCATCGAAGTGGTAACGGCCTTGGAAAAATGCTGACCACATGTCAGTATCAAGCTGATAATTTCTACCTGCACCATTGCCCAATAATGGCCTCAAGGCACCGCCAGAAAGCAAGCCTAAAATACTGTTATCACCAACTCTAATATCATCGGCAAAATCTAACTCACTGGTTTGGTAGAACACCCCGCCCAACCAATCAAACTGGTCGCCAACAGGTGATACTAAACGAATTTCTTGGCTAAATTGTTCGTATTCTTCCTCCAGCAAAACAGAAAAAACAGGGGCGCCGGTATAGTCACAATCGCATCGCTCAACAAAGTCATATGACACTAATCCCGATACTGCGGTTAAGGTGTAATCACCAAGCTGAAAGTTTGCGGTTAAAGTTGCATTGTCGAGTGTATTGGTACTGTCTTCTCTAGCATTGGCTTGACGTTGGTAATCAATGTCACTATCAGTAATTGCTCCTGGATGACCTAGTGCAGTGAGAACTTGGCTGAACGTAGCTCCTGGTATTGGTGAGCCTGGAAGTGCGGCATCGTCTCGGATGATCTCGATTTGTCGACCAACACCATCAAATTCATCACGTTCAATTTTAAATAAGAAATTCATCTCATCGCTTGGCTCCCACAATAAGCTCAAACGTACTGCTGTTTCTTCGCGATTGGTTTCATCTCTATCACGCAATGAATTATAGATGTAGCCATCTTCTGAATAATCTCTAACTGCGACTCTTGCTGATAGCGTGTCAGTGATCCCGCCAGAAGCCATAGCACTGAGTTCTGTTGCACCAAATTTTGGTTGATATTGGACACTGACGTAGCCTTCTGTATCTTGTGAAGGTCTTGCGGAAATTAAGTTTAATGCTCCAGCCACCGAGTTTTTACCAAACATAATCGACTGTGGGCCTTTTAATACTTCAACTTGTGCCAAGTCTAAAAAAGGCATCCGAAGCAGTTGCTGACGGCCATAATAAATACCATCAATGTATTGCCCTACAGATTGTTCAAAGCCTTGATTGTTGCCAGTACCAATTCCTCGAATAAACATTTGGGTACTAATACCTGTTTCTGTCATATGCAGGTTAGGAACGGCATATTGCAGATCATCAATCTTTTCTATGCTTTGTTCTCGCAAGTCTTCTTCGCCAATGACGTTGATTGAAATTGGTGTTTCTTGTGCGTTTTCGGATCGTTTTTGCGCGGTAATTTGAATGACTTCAAGTTTCGATTGGTCAATGTCACTGCTTTGATTTGGTTGCTCTTGTGCAATAGCTACATTCACAGCTAAAGCACAGGCTGATAGGCACAATAGCCCTCGTTGCCCTGTGGTTCTCATAATCTATCCCATGTTGATATTGGTATTTTTAATTGTTATTAGCGGCAGTACAGACGTGAGTTATTTTTTTATTAGCTGTGTGACCGCCACTCTAATATAGACAGAGCTGAGCATCTGGATAAGGTAAGATTCGGTCAATCAGGGGGTGCATATTGGCCGTATTGCTGTTTTAATAAACAAGCTAAACGATGGAAGGATGAGTTAATGGCCAAGCTTACAGACATAACAAACGATCAAATCGGTCAGGTTTTTGCGCATAAATTAAATTACCTCGCTAGCCAGTTAGCTAAATACGGCGTATCACCTTCAGTTTTAGTGAAAGACACCAGCGTTGCCGTGGAAAACTTAAATGATCCGAATTACAAGGTTGATAGAGAACAAATCGTTGGCTTTTATCGCAACGTACTTCAATTACAAATTCCTGGTTTGGGATTGCTGCTAGGTAAATCAATAAGAACTAATGATTATGGCCTTTATGGTTGTACCTTGCTTAGTTGTCACAACTTGCAAGCTGCACTGGAGTTTTCGGTTAGATATCATGGCATTGCAACTAAAACAGTGAAGATGTCATTAACCTATGATGAACACAAACCTTGTGCCTATTACCGCTTTGAAGATCTATTAATCGACCCGCAAATAGAAGCGTTCAATATCAAGCTGCAATGCGCAATTGTGCAGGCACTAACAAGAGAATGCTTGGGAGATAAGTCATTTATCTTTGATGAACTGCGTTTTAGTTTTGATAAACCGAAGAACCATCTGTTGTACGCAGAACATTTTAAGTGTCCCATAAGTTACAACCAAGCGCATAATGAATTTGTGGTGTCGCAGCAAAAGCTAGATCTTTCGACCTCGAGAAATAATCCTTTTGCTATGCCGTTATTGCTAGATCAGTGTGAAATGGTACTTAACTCAATTGCCAATAAAGATGAGTTTTTAGTGACAATTAACCAGTGGATAGCGGCCAATATGCATAAGGAGCACAGTGCTGAAGAATTGGCGGATTACCTCTGTATGAGTCCTCGAACCCTTCGCCGCAAGTTATCTGAACGAGGAACTAGCTTTAGAGATTTGGTTAACGAGCTAAGAGCAGAAGCGGCTAAGAAATTACTGATCAAAACTCGGTTAACAATGGAAGACATTGCAGTGTCTATTGGCTTTAACGATCCATCTAATTTTAGAGCAGCTTTTAAAAAGTGGACTGGCTATACGCCATCAAGTTATCGAGAAAATCACCGAGCTTAAGCTAACCTGAAGCCTGTTGATAACAGCTCAGACCTCTTGTAATTACACCAATAATAGCAGTACTCTAGTGACAATATAGTTTCATCCTAAGAGTCAAAAATGCAATTTCAAAGCACAGACAATTACATCGCTTCTGATGATTTAAAGCTGGCGGTTAACGCTGCAATTACCTTACAAAAGCCTCTGTTAATCAAGGGCGAACCAGGAACTGGTAAAACACAGTTAGCTGAAGAGTTAGCAAAAGCACTAGATACAGAGCTTATTCAGTGGCACATCAAATCAACGACAAAAGCACAACAAGGCCTTTATGAATACGATGCGGTGTCGCGCTTAAGAGATAGTCAATTGGGCGAGGAGCGCGTGCATGATATTGGCAATTACATTGTTAAAGGTAAGCTTTGGCAAGCGTTTGAGTCGGGTAAACGCCCTATTCTATTGATTGATGAAATTGATAAAGCAGACATCGAATTTCCAAATGATTTATTGCAAGAGTTAGACAAGATGGAATTCTTTGTTTATGAAACGCAAGAGGTGATTAAAGCTGCGCAGCGCCCTATTGTGATCATCACTTCAAATAATGAAAAAGAGCTACCAGATGCCTTCCTTCGTCGTTGTTTCTTCCATTACATTAAGTTCCCGACTAAAGATGAAATGGCCAAGATCATTGAAGTTCACCACCCAAATGTGAAACAACAGTTGTTAACTGAAGCATTGGAAGTATTTTTTGAATTAAGAGAATTAAATGGTTTGAAGAAAAAGCCATCGACGTCTGAGTTAATTGATTGGCTTAAATTATTGATTGCTGACGATGTTTCGCAAAAAACATTGCTAGATAAACAAGCCGACGTTATTCCGTTGTTTGGCGCTCTGTTGAAGAATGAGCAAGATGTTTCTTTGTTAGAAAAACTCGCTTTTATGAGTCGTCGTAACCGCTAATGTTTATCGATTTTTTCACAACTCTGAAAAAGCACCAAGTGCCTTGTTCACTTCGTGAGTTGCTTGATCTTATTAATGCATTAAAACAAGGTGTTGTGTTTGCCGACGTTAATGAGTTTTATGCCCTAGCCAAGCTTATTATGGTTAAAGATGAAGTGCACTTTGATAAGTATGACCGAGCGTTCGCTGAATATTTTGAAGGGGTTGAGCAAGTTGATGTCTTTGATCATGTATTGCCTGAAGATTGGCTGCGCAAAGAGTTTGAAAAGCATTTAAGTGACGAGGAAAAGAAACAGCTTGAATCCCTTGGCGGTCTTGAAGAGTTGATGAAAACCTTAAAACAAAGGTTAGCTGAACAAGAAAAGCGTCATGCTGGTGGCAATAAATGGGTTGGTACTGGCGGCACATCGCCATTCGGTGCATATGGTTACAACCCAGAAGGCATTCGTGTTGGCCAAGATAAAAATCGTAACAATCGAGCAGTAAAAGTCTGGGATAAAAGAGAATTTAAAAACTTTGACCAAGACCGTGAACTTGGCAGTCGTAATATCAAGTTGGCACTGAAGAAGCTGAGAAAATTTGCTAGAACTGGCGCCAGTGAAAAATTGGATTTGAACACAACCATTCGTTCGACGGCGCAAAAAGGCGGACTTTTGGATGTGGTTATGGAACCTGAACGCCATAACGCAGTGAAAGTGCTAATGTTCTTTGATATTGGCGGCTCCATGGATGAATACATCCACACCTGTGAAGAGCTATTTTCAGCCGCTCATACTGAGTTTAAGCACTTAGAGTTTTTCTACTTTCATAATTGTTTGTATGAAAAGGTATGGAAAGATAATCAAAGGCGCTTTACCCAAACCCAGTCATTGGATGAAGTGCTGAGAACCTTTGGCCGTGACTACAAAGTGATATTTGTCGGTGATGCGACCATGGGGCCTTATGAAATTATGTATCCAGGTGGCAGTGTGGAACATTGGAATGAAAAACCAGGTGTGGACTACATGAACCAAGTACTCAATCATTTTGATAAAGTGGTTTGGCTTAACCCGCAGCGGGAAACGCATTGGCAATATTATCAGTCCATCGACATTATGCGTCAGATCATGGCTGACAAAATGTATCCTCTGACTGTTGACGGAATCGGCCGAGCCATTAAAGAGCTGACTTAAATTCCAGAGAATAAAAAAGCAGATGCATAGTACATCTGCTTTTTTACATAAGGCCTAATTAATTAGAACTGATAAGAAACAGTCACACCTATTTCTCTTGGTGTACCAGGCGTAACGAAGTTACGAGTAAATGTGTTACCACTTTGATCCAATGATTGGTCATCACTTAAGAAGCTAGTGTAGAACTTATCAAATGCATTTTTAACAAAAATGCTAGCCTCAAAGTCTTCGTGAATATAACCCGCGCTTAGGTTTACTAAGGTAAAACTAGCGTTTTCATTTTTAGCGGTGTTTAACACGTCACTGAATGCTTCACTTTGGTAAGTTGAATTACCAGCTACATACCAGTTGTCATTGATGTAATGACGACCACCAAAAGAGAAAGATACATCTGGTGAGTAAGCAAAGTCGTTGCCGCTTAAGTCTTGACCAACTAAGCCGCTACCTGCGTCACATTTTGCGCCAGTGATATCGGACTCAGCAGTACCATCGACATAACAAAACTCATCGAATTCGGTTTTTGCGTAACCAAAGCTAGTGTAGATATTGGTGTTGTTCGACAATGCATATTGAACTTCTAGTTCGGCACCATAAATTGTTGATTTACCAGCATTGATAATATCAGTATCGAATAAGCTACCGTTTACATAAACCGTTAGTTGTTGATCTTTCCAGTCACCATAATAAACATTAGCGTTAAACGTTAAATCACCATCTAAATGCACTGAGCGAAGCGCTACTTCATAATTGTCTAAGTACTCAGCATCGTATCTATCAATAGAGCCAACCGTATCTACGTCAACACCACCGGCACGATAACCTTTTTTATAAAAAGCAGAGACGGATACGTCATCATTTACTTTATAAGTCATACCAATTTGCGGTAAAAATGCGTTTAGATCTTCTTCTTGTAATGGATTATCGGTTGGCGTTAATTGAGATGCCAATAAACCGTTTACTTGAGTGATACCGCCGACAATTTGTGCCACAACTTGAGGTGGGAAACCAAGTGCTGCAGCTGCTTGACCTGAAGCCGTTGGATCAGGCAACTCTGAACCTACAGCTAAGGTATTCTTAGCATTTTGCAGTACTTTTTGCTCTTCTCTGTCGTAGCGGAAGCCAGCTGATAAGGTTAACTTGTCGTTAACCATCCAATCCCACTCAGTGAAAAATGCCATATTCGATGTTTCGTTATTCGCAGGAATGCCTACATTAACCGTTAACTCTTGTGGGTAGAATGGTAATAGAACAGCTGGAACACCAAGATCAGAAGGGATTAAGGTAACAATACCAGTGGTGTTGTTAAATAATTCTACTGTAGTGAAATAGGTACCAAACACCCCTCTTAGCGAATCACCTTGATAAGTAACACGGAATTCTTGTGCCCAGTTTTTATCTTCTACGTAGCGACCACGGAAAGCGTTACCGCCTTCAGGGCCTGAATCATCGTCGTTAAATCTGTTGTATTCACCATCAATAAATGAAGTGACAGAGCGTACAGACCAGTTGTCATTAATATCGTAATCAATATCTAGTGAGACGGCAGTACCGTCATAGGTTTCATGACTTAATAGGTTTGCGCTGCTTTGGTAACTATCAATTGGTGTTAAATCATATCGGTATGCATCCCAGCCTCTTTCAATATCTGACTTTTGTGCAGTAAATAGAATAGATAGTTCATTAGATGGTTGGAATAAATATTTAGCTCTTAATAGTAGGTTGTCATCAGGGTCGTAATCGTCGATACCTAATAATTTGTTATCAATAAAGCCATCGCTTTGATATTTTTCAGCAACTAAACGCAGAGCCGACTCGTCAGTTACTTCAAAATTAACCATACCTTCTAGCGAGCGCGTGTTGTAGTTTCCAACTTGACCGCGAACCGCTGCTTCAAAGCCTGAAAGCGAAGGATCTTTGGTTTCTACTACCACCGCACCGATAAGTGCTTGACGACCTACGTTAGTAGATTGTGGTCCTCTAAGTACTTCAATTTGTTGTACATCCCATAAGTCTCTAGGACCAAAACGTGTAGCAAAACCAGTATACGCCACGCCATCCATGTAAAAACTACCCAGCTGGCCGCCGCCACCACCCGTTGCTAATCGGTTCTGGGTTATACCACGGATGCCAAAGTTTTCACCGTTAGCAATGGTATAAACGTTAGCCATTGCCAAGTATGCATCTTCTAAATCAAGTAAACCTAGATCATCGATTTGCTTTTCCGAGACTAACGCAATACTTTCTTTTGTTTCTTGCAGGGTTCTTTCGATTTTTTGCCCATAAACCACTACTTTTTCGACGTCATCCATATTTGTAGGCTGCTCAGCCCACACTGAAGCAGAGAAAAGTGAACCTAATAAGGCGACTTTCACTGCTCCTGCCGTTTTTTGCATTTTCATTCTAGTTCTCAAAGTTATCGTTAGTTATTAATTTTTGCGCGAATTGTAATGAGAGTGTTTATCATTATCAAATTAAATCGATTATAAAATATAAAGTTAGGTTTACCTCTAGGTTAATTTTGTAAGGTATTAACAGAAGTTTGACTGTTGAATTAACAGCCTTATTGCTTGGCTCTGATGTTGACTTATTTTGCCAATGTCAGAGCAGTACAATTAACAACAATGGATCAACAAAGCTGAAACGGGGTATGATTTTAACCATATAAATAAACCTAAAAAGGTGACGTTGTGGCAGGTCCTTTACAGGGAATAAAAGTATTAGATTTGAGTCGAATTTTAGCAGGACCTTGGTCAACTCAGGTATTGGCAGATTATGGTGCTGAGGTATGGAAAATTGAACGACCAGGAGCCGGGGATGATACTCGCCATTGGGGCCCTCCGTTTGCGAAAGACTTGTCAGGTAACGATACCAAAGAGTCAGCCTACTTCCTTACTGCCAATAGAGGCAAACAATCCATTGAACTAGATATTACTACTGAGCAAGGCCAGCAAGTGATAAAAGAACTGGCGCTTAACGCGGATATTTTAGTCGAAAATTACAAAGTGGCAGGCCTTAAGAAATACGGCCTAGACTACGACTCAATTAAAGCCATTAAGCCCGATATTATCTATTGTTCTATAACAGGTTTTGGTCAAACTGGTCCCTATGCAAATAAAGCTGGTTACGATGCCATGATCCAAGCTATGGGCGGTTTAATGAGTGTTACTGGTGAGCCTGATGATTTGACAGGTGGCGGCCCGCAAAAAGTTGGCGTTGCGGTAGCGGATTTAATGACGGGTATGTATGCAGTATCGGCGATCTTGGCTGCCTTATTCCATCGCACTCAAACTGGTGAAGGTCAGCACATAGATTTGGCGTTGTTAGATACACAAGTTGCTTGGCTAGCAAACCAAGGCAGTAATTATTTGGTATCTGGTGAAGTACCGAAGCGAATGGGCACAGCGCATCCAAACATAGTACCTTACCAAGCAATGAAGGTGAAAGACGGTCACTTATTTTTAGCTGTGGGGAACGATCTGCAGTTTGCTAAATGTTGCGATATTCTGGGCGCTCCAGAGCTCGCTGTTGATGAACGTTATGCAACAAACCAAAACCGCGTTGCTAATAGAAACGAACTTATTGAAAAATTAGAAGCGTTATTATTAGAGCGTAATTTAGATCACTGGCTGGAACATTTATCTGCGGTGCATGTCCCCTGTGGACCAATTAATACGATTGATAGAGTCTTTGCCAATGAGCAGGTGCAGCATAGGAACATGCAATTTACTCTGCCTCATCCTAGTGCGGGAGAGGTACCTATGGTGGCTAATCCTGTGAAGTTTTCAGTGACACCAATTGAATATGAGGCTGCGCCGCCTACGCTTGGGCAGCATACTGACAAGTTCTTAGCTAAGTAAAGCCCTGTTGTGAAACAGGGCTTTGTCAGAAAAGTTTGCTAAGTTAGTTGAGTGCATTACTTGTAGAAGGTGTTAAATGACCACTGATTTGATCTAGTAGTCGATTAGCAAACTCTTCAAAGCTGAGTTTTTGTTCTGGGTATTCGATAGGTTGGCGTAATTGCGTGATCTGCTTCATCACATCAGTGATCAGATCCCTTGGGTGAGCAAACATATCTTCCACTGGGCCAGTTACATTCACCAAGTCATTAGTGAAGTCGGCTAATGGTTTCAATTGGCTTACCGTATTTGGGTTGAAAATTGGCTTGTCGGTTTGGTATGCCTGATACGCCGTGTAGTTCTTAATTTGCGTTAGCGAAACAGAGAACTGACTGATCTCGTCACTGTTGTAATTTAGTTCTAACGCTTTATCGAATGCTTTGCCAACGTCACCTTGGTAAAAATCACCAGCTAGGTCGTTGACTTGATTTAATAGATTGTTGATGGCTTTAAGTTCATCTTCGTCCAGTTCACCTTCAACGGAAAATGCGAAGTTGCTTTCGCTGTAGCCAGCGTAGCTTTGATAAGCCATTTGTACTTGCTGACCGTCAATCGTGCCAGAGTAAGCGCCGCTTTGGCTTGATTGAGCCACTAACGCTGAAGCGTTGATCGTAACTTTATCGCCATCTCGGGTGGTCAATTCAAAGCTGAAATCGTTGGCTAAGCCCGCGCTTTGCTCTTCAACATAAGCGGCTTCGCTAACGTTTTGATTTGGTGTACTTACTTCACCACTTGGCTCTTCGCCTAAGTAATCCTGTTTGAATTGATCAATGCCTGCTAACACTTTTTCTTTGGTCAAGGCAATTTCTTGCGACAGTTCAGGACTCAATAAATCTAAATCGGCTAATGCGCCATTGGCTTCATCATAACCTAGATTGAAACCTTCTAGTGCAGCGTCAATACGACTTTGTAGTTGCTCTGGAGTGGCGCCGTCTTCAACGTCTTTTTTTAGTTGCAGCTCAACAAACTTTAGAATGTTATTAGCTGCCACTTCTGCTCTTTCATCTCGTTGTGCTAACTGCTGCTCTGCTACATCTCGTTCTAACTTAGATGTGCTGGCATTGAGGCTCTGCTCTAATTTGTTGTGAACAGAACGATAAAAAAACGTGAAGCTTTGCTGATGGCTTTGGCTTATATGTACCGTATCGGTTTGCGCTCTGGTTGCTTGCGAGCTAGTTTGATCTAACCCGGAACCGGATATTCTATTTTTAAAAATATCCAAGCCTTGAGTTAAATCTGCATTTAACTTAATCATGATGTGTCTACCTTTTCTACCCAACGATTATATCGGCAGAAGTGATTAAATCTTAAACAAAATATTTTATGTTTTGATTACTTTTTTCTATCTTGTTGTAATTTAGTCAAAAACCAAGCCTGTGCAAAGATAATTAAGGATAATTTTAGCAGCCAAGTCAGATAATTCACTGACGATGGCGGGACCACAGATAGGGAAATGAGCAAGAGTAACCAGCCCATTATTTTTAGTGTTTTACTGCGGCTATCTGTTAGAGGTTTGTTGAATGTTGCTTTGTAGTGCTTATGCATTGCCAATGACAGCAATGCGATAGCAATAAATATAAGTAAGGTGCTTAGCATGTCAGTGGCCTATTTTTTATTACTAAGTAAGTTGTTTTTACGACTAGCACTAACAAAGTAGATTGCAGTGAGTAACACCCAGAAAACGACAGTTAAGTAAGGTACGTTTATTAAATGATTAGACTGGCTTACTAAATTCACTGTATCGAGTAAGACTAATAAACAATACGCAGCCGCATTGGCAAATAATAAAATACGTTTACCCTGACCCGCTGAGCAAAATAAAACCAGTATTAGGCTAGCAAGCCAAGTGTAAAAGAATATGGGTAATTCAATATGGGCTGCTGAAACGGCAAATATCGACATTTTGCTCGCCAAAAAATAACCAGCAATGGCTAATGACAGGCCGTAAAAAACCGCATTATTGAGTTTATCGACCAAGGCAAAGCTATTTGGCTGGTGTTTTTGCTGCACTTTAGTTAGCCAAATGACCATACCCGTTGCGATCAATACGCTGGAAAACATACCAAGTAGAAAGAACATGGCACGGGATAATGGACTGGCAAAGTGAGCTTCATGTAAGCCGTAAAATACTCGTCTAACCATACGAGCCAAACGCTCATCTTCAACTTCTGCAACACCTTGCTCTGTGAAAGCTAAACTTTCGGCTTTATTCGATAAAATATCGATTTTTCTTTGCGTAAAGATCAGTTGGGCATTGATGTCGTTTGGCTGATTAACGGTAACGCTACTGAGCTGGTACTGTCCTCCCCACTTTTGTTCAAGTTGTGACAGGTAACTTTCAATATCAAATGGCTCTGTTCTTGTTATGCCTGAAGGGTTAACTGGTTGGTGTTTGGTAGATACTTGTTTGTCTAAATCACGGTAGCTTTCATAGTATTGGTTAATCGCAAAGGGTTGGTACATGCTGATATAGATAAGCAATGCACTAAAGCAGATCATAAAGCCAAATGGGATCGTAATAACCCCTGATATAGCGTGAAAATCGATAGTGAATTTAAGCTTGTCTTTGTTTCTTAAGGTAAAGAAGTCTTTGAAAAAGCGTCGGTGGGTATAAATTCCACTAAAGATAGCAATCAGCATCAACATAGCAGCGATGCCAGTAAAATAGCGCCCACCCCATTGACGAAGGGATAAGGTGTAGTGAAACGTCCGGAAAAAATTTCCGCCCTTGGTGACCGGGGTGTCAATTTCATTTAGGCTCAGCGGGTCGAGATAAATACTTTTTTGCTCTTTGCCTTGTCGATAGAACACGCGATATTGCCCGCCTCTTTCGTCAGGCAATCGGATGTACCACATACTGGCTTTGGGCGCTTGTTCTCGTAAAGTTTGCAAGCCATTATTAATTAATTGGCTTTGATTTTGATGTGCAATGGTATTGCCCGTCATCCAATGACTGATCTCTTGGTTGTAGTAACTCAATGTGCCTGTTAAGAAAACAACAAAAATGAGCCAACCTGCGTATAAACCACTGTATGTATGAAGCCAAATCATTGACTTGCGAAATGTTGTTTTCAAGTTAATTACCTACGCTTGATATAAATGGATTCGCTAAGCTGAAAATGCCGTATAAAGTGCCTGATAGAGACAATAAGATGAAGTACAGGCGTTTGACCGTAGCAACGGAAAAAGCGGCAATAAACACTAAGAAAAAAGCGACGTATGACCACATAGTGGCAGCGTAAACCGCATCGCTTAATTGCGAATTAAGGCTCAGAACCAGTAAAGGCACCAAAGCTAAACTGAATAAAATAGATAGGATGTAAGCGCCAATCGTGGCGGCCAACAAACGTAAACTAATATTAATAGAGTAATGCATAGTTGAGACAACATTGAGCCAGCACATAGTGTGCTGGCTCATACTTTTTAGAACTTATAGTCGAATGTTAACTTAACGTTTCTACCTTCACCTGGCAGACCGCCTAAGAACATTGCCTTAGAGTAATAAGTTTTATCAAACAAATTGTTTAAGTTCAGTTTTACTTGCCACTGTTGAGTTTCATAGCCAACTGCCGCATTCCAAACGTTGTAGCTGCCTACAACCGATACAGGCAAACCAAACGCGACTGAGTTGATTGTGCGCTCGTCTTCGTAAGTTACGCCAAGACTTGCAGCAACTTTCCCCGGCAAACCAAACAATTGCTCATTGTAATGACCCCAAACGCTAGCAAACTTCTGGGCAATACCTTTTACTGGGCCAGATGTCTTAGTTAGTGAGCCATCAACTTTGCGGTGCCTAATATGCTCTGCATCTTGGTAGGTTGCATTGGCATTCATTGAGAATACTTGGTTAATATCTAGGTTGATATCAACTTCAACACCTGTAGTTTTGTCTTCGTCATCGTAGAAGAACTGAGGTACATCGATGTTGAATTCAGCATCATCTGGATTGTCGTTAAACAGAGGATTGCTGTATCTAAGGTTAGTTCTACGAGTATCAAATAATACGACAGAACCAATTAGCTCTTCGTCTAACGCGGTGAAACGAATACCTAAATCAAAAGACTCTGACTCAGAGTCAGGTCTACGTTCGTTTTTATCTTTGGCTAGGCTGCCTAGAATGCTATAAGCGGTTCTACCTTTAGCGGCATTAGCAAACACTGCTACCTGTGGCGTTATGCGATAGTTTAGACCGGCATTGTAAGTGAAACCTTTATCGTCCGCATCGCGTTCTTCAGTTGCTAGTGGCGAGCGGTCTGTACCTAAGTGTTGGTATTCTTGTTTTACCTGAGTATAAGCCGCGCCAAAACGGCCTGTTAAGCTATCAGTAAAATAGATAACTTCTTGTAAGCTAATCCCCTTAGCAGATACCGATTTATCATAATTACTGCGCAGTGACGGCGCGTAATCATCAAAGTCACCTGTTGGCCAGTTAGGGTTTCTAATATCTAGAATGTAAGGCACTGCGTTTTCTGCTTTGGTGCCGTCAGCATCATAGATAGACCATGACTTAACACTCATGTCACGGTTTTCATAGTTAGCACTTACTAAATGTTCACCTTCTAAACCAGCAAACGTCCAGCTGGCTTTGAAGTCGGCAAAGTATTGCAATGACTGCTCATCTGAGTACTGACGGCGATATTCTTGGCGGCGTGCAGCAAATGGATATAGCACATCATCTACCACTAATGGGGCACGAGGGTTCGCATTGATCTCACCACGACGATTCCAGTAAACATAGTTGAATGCACCCGTTTGACGAGCAAACTTTGAGTCGTAGTCACGGTATTGAAGTTGTTGTGTTAGCTCAATATCTTTATTGATTTGCCATTCTGACTTCAACTTAATGCGTAACTCTTTACCTTCGTTTGGCTTAGATAAAGGAGAGATTACCGAACCTCTGCCTAAATCGTATGGTTTCAAACCGTCGGTAGTTCTGATTGACTCAGCCAACTGTTGACGTTGTGCCTCTGTTAGTTGAATACCTAAAGTGCCATCACCGTCAGCATCGCTATCGTTAACTAATGCAGTCCAGTCTGTTTGCGAACCATTGATGCTATCTTGATTTAAGATCCTAACTGGATGACCTATTGAATCAATTTGTACGCTGTCATCAATATAAGCAGCAGATACAGTGAATGAATGATCTTTAATGCCTTCTAATAGTAGAGTTGAGTACAACTCTGTGCGTTCTTTGCCAAGGCCTCGGTAACCGTCACTTTTCTCGTGATTCGCTACTACACGATAGGCTAAGTTCTCTGCAATCGGGCCTGTTGCATCTAGCATTAATTGTTGCGTGTCCCAACTTCCTAACCGAGCTTGTACTTGAAATGCGCTTTCAAACTGCGGTTTTTTCTCAATTAAGTTGATCACACCACCGGCAGCACCAATACCGTATAAACCCGTTGCTGGGCCTTTTAATACCTCAATGTTTTCAATGTTAGTCATTGAGCGAGTTGGGTTAAAGCTATTACCTAAATCACCACCGGCGTACATACCGTCATAGGTATAACTTACGCCTAAACCACGAATAACTAGGTTGTCACCTATACCATAGTTATTGCCTGCTTGGTTTAAACCACTGATATTGTTAATTACTTGTTGTAAATCCGTTTTACCTTGCTGGGCGATGAGTTCCTTATCAACAACTACGATAGCTGCAGGGATCTCAATTAAGTCCATATTGGACTTAGTTGCAGTGCCAGAATTTAGAATGAGTTGGTTGTGCTGTCCATAAACACTAATTCTTTCGATTTTTTTCTCTTCATTCGCATCTGCGATCGCTGTACAGCTAATTGACATTACCGCCAGTGCAATTGGAGATAATTTTAAACGGTTCATTTAATTATTTTCCTAAATCTGAATATAAAAATGATTATCATTCAACTTATTAAGCTAAGTTGAATATAATCGATGAGTTGTTGTCTTGAGGATCAGCCTGAAATAACAATGATTCTGTTGTGGGTATTGATATATATCGATGCGTGTATTATAAAGAATGGTTTTGAGAATGATTAGTGTTATTATTCTAAACTATCTATTAAGTAACACTTAATTAAAAGCAGTTATGGCTCAAGAGTTATTAAATCGTCTGAAACTTATTGGCGTGTTTTGTCATGTGGTTGAATCTGGCTCAATGCGCGAAGCCGCAAAAAAGTTAGGCGTCAGTCCTCCCGCGGTAAGCCAGTTCATGAATCAATTAGAAAATGAACTGGGGGTGACCTTATTATACCGTTCGACAAGGCGGATCAATGTGTCGGAAGCGGGTGAAAAGTATTACCTGCAAGGTAAAAAAATGTTACTTGCCGCAGAGCAAGCACAAGAAGTGATCCATCAAAGTACATCTTCAATAAGTGGTGAA
This sequence comes from Psychrosphaera sp., assembly GCA_965200905.1. GTDB lineage: Bacteria > Pseudomonadota > Gammaproteobacteria > Enterobacterales > Alteromonadaceae > Psychrosphaera. Next base: position 4,116 of record CBDAVN010000003.1, on the reverse strand, counting down.
CTGCGCATTGCATTACCAGTAGGTTTGGCTGCAAGTCCAGTTGCTCGGGCGTTGGCTCCTGTATTTGAAGAGCATCAAAACTTACGACTGGCGATCATTGCCAGTGATACCGAAGTAGACTTTATCCAACACCGCATTGATATTATGGTCGACTGTGGCAAGCCTAGTGACTCCAGTTATATTTACCACTATCTAGGTCAAAATGGCGTGGTGTTGTGCGCTAGCCCTAGCTACTTAAAGAAAGTGGGCAATCCGGTGGTGCCTGAAGAATTGTCGGAGCATACTTGGCTTGGGATGAATGAAACCGAGTCTAAAGGTATTTTAAGCTGTATTGAATTGACTCATCCCAAACATCAAAGTGTGCAGATAAAGCCTAAGTGCCGATTCAGTTTTAATGATATGAATTGTTTGATCAGTCATGTTCAACAGGGCTATGGCATTGCTTTTTTACCTCACCTTGAAGTTAAAGAGTTGATCAAAAGTGGCGATCTGGTCAATTTGTTACCCGATTGGCAAACCGGTGTGCATGATATTTTTGCCTTAACCCGTGATAAAAATTACCCTTCTAAAGTGAAAGTAGCGCTAGACGCGTTGAGAGCATTTTTTGATAAAAGTCGATAAATGTTGTGAAATGGCTCGGTTGTCATATTTATGTATCACTTTTGTCGTTATCATGACGATGCCGAATATTTGATTTATAAGGAAAGGCTTTGAAGTTAATATGTGCTCTATTGGTTATATGGTCAATTGGAATGTCGTTTGTGGTTAATGCTGTGAGTATGAATACCTTGTCTAGTTTGTTGCAAAATAGAGAGCAAAATTTTCAATCTTTTGTTACGACTGAACTCGAACCGTTTTGGCAGCAACAAGTTATGGAATCGTCTTTCACTAATAAACAAAAGCTAACCATTAACTATGCTTACACCATCCCAAGTGAAGCAAAGCAACTGGTCGTGGTTTCACCAGGCCGAGTTGAAGGTTACTTAAAGTACAAAGAGCTAATGTATGACTTAGTTCAACTAGGTTATGGCGTTGCTGTTATTGATCATCAAGGCCAAGGGCTTTCAAGCCGTAGACTAGACAACCCGCACAAGGGATATGTTGAGGACTTCAACGACTATGTAGTTGATCTTCATCAGCTTATAGAGCAAGAAATTAAACCTAAGTTTGCTGGTGAACTGTATTTTCTGAGTCACTCAATGGGTGGGGCAATTGGCTTAAGGTATGTTCAGCAGTACCCTGATACTTTTGTTAAAGCGGTATTTTCTTCGCCAATGTGGGGATTGGATGCAGGGCCTTTACCTAAATCTATTGCCAAAGGGGTGGTGAGTTCAATTACTTGGGCTAATAACTTATTTAATGATCAAAGTGCCTATTTTGTTGGGGGCCAAGATTACAATGCCACAAGCTTTGATAAAAATGTGTTAACCCAATCGCCAGCTCGTTATCAGTTTTTCCGTGATACCTATGAACAAGAGCCTAAGCTTAAGCTTGGCAGCATTACTTTTAATTGGCTCGATCAATCAGTAAAAGCCATCGATTTGGCTTATGAGCAGTTAGATGCAGTTAAACTGCCAATTATGGTCATGCAATCAGGTAATGACAAAGTGATTGATAATGCCGGGCAGGATCTGTTTTGCCAAAAGCTAGCTGAACTTGGTAATCCTTGTTTGACTGGAAAGCCCATCGTTTTTGACGGCGCCAGACACGAGCTATTGATTGAACAAGATCCGCTGCGCAATCGTGCTTTGGAACAAATTATCCGCTTTTACAACTCAAACTCTTAACGTCCGTTTATTAGCAAGTTGGTTCGATTTTATCAGCCAACTTGCCGTTTCAAGCTAGAACAGTTTGCCCTGCGCTGTGAAATAGTTAGAATCCTCCCTTCTATAAATAATTTAGCCCAGTGATGCTTATGTTAAATATTGTTTTGTTTGAACCCGAGATCCCGCCTAACACAGGTAATATTGTTCGTTTGTGTGCCAATACGGGGTTTAATTTGCACTTGATTGAACCGCTAGGCTTTGACTTAGATGAAAAGAAAGTAAAACGCGCGGGCTTGGATTACCACGACTTAGCTAATCTAAAGCGTTATCCAAACTTCCAAGCTTATGTTGATGCGCACCCTGATTCTCGATTATTCGCTTGCACCACCAAAGGCAAAAACTTTCATAGCCAAGTTTCTTACCAAGCAGGCGACTCATTAGTATTTGGCCCTGAAACCAGAGGCTTACCAGATGATGTACTGGCGCAAATGGATAAACAAAATTGGTTAAGGATCCCAATGCAGCCAAATAGCCGCAGCATGAACTTATCTAACGCGGTATCGGTTTTTGTTTATGAATCTTGGCGTCAATTAGACTTTGATGGAGCTTGTTAATAACGCGAGTTTTAACTGAATTGCTCTAAATCCCAGCTGCGATATTACATCTTATTGAGTTAACTGGAATTTCTTCTCGAACTGACTATTCTTTAAGCAGGTAAGTTGGATCCTAGAAGGACTTAGAATGTTGCGGCAGGGACTTATTATATTATTCATGCTCGGTGTTAGTCTTGTTAGTGAGGCCACTGAGTCTTTTACCTCATTTAAGTTACCCTCCGCCAGTGCGCCACAGTTTCCCCTTAGTATTCAACAAGATAAAAGTGGCCAAATTTGGCTTTTTGCCGATGCTAGCGTCAGTTTATTTACCAGCGATGAATTTATTCAGTATCGTCGTTTTCAGCTGCCCGCTGAAATAGTGGCAGGTTTACTGGTTCAAGATGGCTTTTTACTGGCGACTTCAGAGCAATTATTTTATAGCGCCAAGGCTAACAACTCGGCAGCTTTGCCGATATGGCGTAGTCCTTCGGAAAAAATAACAGGGTTACAGCAATTTGCTGACAAAGTTGTTATTACCACCTTGACTGAAGTCTACCAGCTAGATCTTGCTCAACTAACTAGTCAACAGCCTGAATTGATATTGGCTATGTCAGAACCTATTATTCAGCTCCAAGCAAGCCAAACCGAACTTTATGTCTTGGCGCAACAACAACTATCTGTGCACTCTGCTAATAACCCGCTCCGTTCGTTCAATTTGTCACAACCTCTAGAGCAGCTAGCGGTAACGTCAGAGGGTATTCATGCTATCAATGCTAGTCGAGAGTTAGTTAAAGTCAGTTTACTGGGCAACACCACGACTATGGAAAGTAAAGGGATAACAGCCGAACGTTTATTAAAAACTAAGGACCAATTATTTTTTATTAGCGCCAATGAGCTTAGGCAAATGGGCAGCACCAGTTCATTGCAATTACCGTTTGTTACTGAACGAATTTACTTAGATAACAACGCGAATATTTGGCTATTAAGCCCTTATGACGTTCAAGTTAACTGGCGGCAAAGCATTAATCTACTTGAATCAGCTAATCCTGTATTAGGTCGGTTTGATGTTTACACTGCTAAGTACGCATTGAAAGGACAAAACCTATTTTTGCGTAATGGCAAAGCGCATACTTGGCAAATGAAATTACAGCTGCCAAACATTGCTAACAGCAAACAAATCATTACCACCAAAGACGCGATTTGGTTTGTGAAAAGTGACAAGCTGGTGGCGTTGGATAACGATTCTTATGTGCAGAATTTTGAGCTTGCGATTAACAGCCGTGACCTGATCTTTAACGTTTCTGAAAATAAGCTTATGCTGATCAGCGCCAAGGCTATGATTGAATTAGACTCTTCAGGTGCAACTAAAGTCGTTAAAACTTGCCCCCAAACTTGCTTGCCAAGATTTAATGTTAACGCTCATTTGTTAACAGACAACACTGTACTGCTGGCCACTAATCAAGGGTTAAGACAGTTTGATAGGAATAGTTTAACCTTTACAGAAGATCGGCTAGATAGGCTAAACAGCCTATCACCAGTGTTATCAATTGTGGCAGATAGCAGCAGTAGAGTATGGCTACTTTACCCAGATAAGATTGCTTTGTTTGATACCGTTACAGGCACTTCAGATATCTATTTTAGTGGCGATAATCGGCTTTTTGCTATTACCAAAGAAAACAATGACCAAGTGTTTTTGTTTAGTCGCCAAGGCTGGTTCGAAGTTACGCGAGATGTTCAAGAGCAAGCGGTGAATGAGC
>CBDAVN010000002.1:0-56750 GCA_965200905.1 Psychrosphaera sp. | reverse complement strand
GTATGTACCTTTGATTTCACCCTTGTATTCAAATAAGTCTTGAGCTGGCTCTATGTTACTTACTAGTTTCTTATGCCAGAAAACAAAGCGTTTATATGAACGAGTACCATCATCATTGACATGATTCTCTCCGCGGTAGCCTAAGAGATCTTTTTTGCCATCAAGATCTAAGTCTAAAGTAAAGAAAAAGAACGGTGTTGATAGCGGAGTATCTTCCACTAAGATCGGCTCCGAAAAAACGCCATCGCCTTGACCAAAAGCGATCATAAACTCGTCTTCACCAGACCATTGTTTAATGGGTAAGACAAAGTCTGAAATACCATCCTCATCCCAATCTAGTAGTGATGCTAAACCTGTATCATCGTAACTTTCGTAGCGAGAAGGGGAAAAAACAAACGATTCCTTTGCTTGCTCTCCTTTAAAACTGAACCATTTAGTTGTTGTCTTCTTTGCACCGTTGTCTTGAAAATAAAGGTTGACTAAAACATCTTTAATACCGTCATTATTTATATCTAGTAAAGAATAGGACGTGCTACCAGAAGATGAAAGTACAGTCATTTCAGTGTGATTTGAAACTAAGGAGATCGGCAATGAGAAGACCCCTTTACCTAAATTAACTGATGCTTGAATATAGCTAGATGAGTCTAATATATTGTCATGGCGGGGGAGTATAGCTTTCATTATTAGGTCTGGCAGAGCATCACCATTTATGTCTACGATGGTAAAACCATGGGATGGCAAAATAGCGTCTCCAGCAGAAGTGATTGACGTTTTTATGGACCAATCCTGAGTAATAGACACACCTTCAGCAAAACCATTATTTGAAGTTTTCTGTAACCATTTGATGCCATTACTGGTCGCTACAACTAAATCACTCTTTCCTTGAGCGTCAATATCAGCCAGCTTATAGTCTAGTATTTCATCGTAGGCCGAACTGTATATTAGATTTGATTTACTAAATGGGTCGGTTTCATCTATTTTGCGCGAAATAATATAATTATTACTTTTGTCGTTGTCGTAATATGCAGCTAGTAAATCCAGAGAACCATCGCCATTAACATCCTCTACGCTGTATGAATTGATTACGCTATCAATGAAACGAGCAATAGTTACAGGCTCTGCAAAACTGCCATCGCCTTTGCCTTTGCTCCAAGCAACTTTAGCTCGATTGCCCTCGGCGAACTGGTCAAATAACATATCTAAAATACCATCTGAATTGACATCAAGGAGTTCGATCTTTAAATAGCCGAATGAGCCTATACTCTTAGACCAATTAGTTCGCCAGGTTAGGTGCTTCACCTTTACATCAACAGTGTCGGTGTGAGTGCCGCCGCTGTTATCGGTAACGGTTAGCTCAAAGGTTAACGTTTCACCTTGTGGTAAGTCAGGCAGGGCAATGGCTAATTCAGAGCTGTCGGCATTTTTTAACGCAGCTCCGGTGCCAGCGGTTTGCTTCCAGTTATAAGAAGTAATCGTGCCGTCTTCATCGCTAGCTGAACCTGATAAGGTGACGACCGTCTCTTCATCGGCATCTATGTCTGCTCCTGCATTGGCGGTTGGTAAGATATTGACGTGTAAAACCTCAATTGAAACCTCGTCAACATGAGTAGCACCGTCATTGTCGGTTACTGTTAGTGAAAAGGTGAGGGTTTCATTCGCCTTGATATCTGGAGCTGTAAAGCTAGCTTGTGCTTTGTCTGTGTTGATTAAAGTTACTGGAGTGCCTGCAGTTTGTTGCCAAAGGTAAGAAGCAACCGTACCGTCACTGTCAGTACCTTGACCGGTTAACGTAACGGGGGTTTGTTCATCAACGCTGATATCATTACCAGCATTGGCAACTGGTGCTTGATTAACGGGGGCAATAGGAGGTGTCGGGGTATCATTATTGCTACCACCACATGCTGATAGTAAAGCGGATAACGCCAGTACGGAAAATCGTAGTTTCATTATTCTTCTTCCTTGAGATTATTGTGCTAAAGATAGTGACTTTTCAACAAAGGTTAAGTCACCTTGGTTTTGATACCAATACAAAGTGCCATTCAGCTCTGATACAAAGTCGATATGACCGTCATTGTTAATGTCGTATGTACCTTTGATTTTTCCTTTGTATTCAAATAAATCTTGAGCGGGTTCTATGTTACTTACTAGTTTCTTATGCCAGAACATAAAATGTTTATATGAACGAGTACCATCATCATTGTCATATCGCTCTGAGCGATAGCCTATGAAGTCTTTTTTACCATCGAGATCTAAGTCTAAATTAATGGAAAAGAACCGTGTTGATAGCTGAATCTCTTCTACTAAGATAGGCTCCGAAAAAATGCCATTCCCTTGTCCCAAAGTAACCACAAGATCGTTTATCCCCCACGAAGACCATTGTTCAATGGGTAATATAAAGTCTGAAATACCATCTTCATTCCAGTCTATTCTTTTTGCGCTCCTACCAGCATATGAGAGGTATTGAGTCGAAAAAATAACTGACTCCTGTAATTGTTCATCTTTAAAGCTAAACCATTTTGTTGTGGTTGTTTGACCTGGGCGGTCAAAGCTCCAAATATCTAATAAAATATCATTGGTACCATCACCGTTAATGTCTTCCAAAGAGAATGAGGCATCTCCGCCAGAAGAGAAATAAGACGTTAATTGATGATTGTCGAGTAATACTTGAGGTTTTTGGAATGTCCCTTTTCCTGTATTTTTCGCTACTTGAATGTATTTAGAAAGTTCAAGTGAACCACCTAAAGGTAAAGCTTTTGACACGACTAAATCGGGTAACTTGTCCCCTGTGACGTCACTGAAAGCCCAACTACCAGGTAGAACGTCAGTGTCAATTGACAGTTGGTCTTGTTTTATTGGTGACCAACCTTCCAGTAAAGAAGCTTTTTCTGCAAAGCGGCCATTATTGAGACGTTGGAACCAATACATGTCGTTATCGGATACCAAAATTAGCCCAAAACCTGTGCTATCAGTAATACTTTTACCTAAGTAGGAATATTTAAAATCATTGACCTCGGATGAAGTAACTTCTGTAATAAGATAAGGCTCAGAATACAGTTCATTAGTTATGATTTTATTCCAGTAAAACTTAGACGTTGAGGAATTACTTTGTTCAACTTTGGTCTCAACTAGCAGATCTTTAAAGCCATCATTGTCAATATCTTCCAAGCTATATGAATTGATAAGTTCATTAGTAAAACGGGCAATAGTTGAAGGTTTTTCAAAACTGCCATCGCCTTTGCCTTTGCTCCAAGCAATTCTGGTTCGATTACCTTCGGCGGATTGTTCAAGCAACATATCTAAAATATCATCTGAGTTGATATCAAGGAATTCGGCTTTTAATTCGGCTAATGAGCCGGAATTCTTAGACTTAGTTTGCCAGATCAAGTGTTTCACTTTTACATCAACAGTGTCGGTGTGAGTGCCGCCGTTGTTGTCGGTAACTGTCAGCTCAAAGGTGAACGTTTCATCTTGTGGTAAGTCAGGCAGGGCAATGGCTAATTCAGAGCTGTCGGCATTCTTTAACGTTGCTTCGGTGCCAGCTGTTTGCTTCCAGCTATAAGAAGTAATCGTGCCGTCTTCATCGCTAGCTGAACCTGATAAGGTGACGACCGTCTCTTCATCGGCATCTATGTCTGCTCCTGCATTGGCGGTTGGTAAGATATTGACGTGTAAAACCTCAATTGAAACCTCGTCAACATGAGTAGCACCGTCATTGTCGGTTACTGTTAGTGAAAAGGCTAGGGTTTCATTCGTCTTGATATCTGGAGCTGTAAAGCTAGCTTGCGCTTTGTCTGTGTTGGTTAAAGTTACTGGAGTGCCCGCAGTTTGTTGCCAAAGGTAAGAAGCAACGGTACCGTCACTGTCAGTACCTTGACCAGTTAACGTAACGGGGGTTTGTTCATCAACGCTGATATCATCACCCGCATTGGCAACAGGCGCTTGATTAACAGGTTCGACAGGAGGTGTCGGAGTATCATTATTGCTACCGCCACATGCTGAGAGTAATGTTATTAGCCAGACTAATAAAAGAAAATTATGGTGTTTACCCATTAACTCGTCCCTGATTTGTTAAATTCAACAAATTATAACATTGCAAATAATATGTCGTCTATTGTTAGACATTGAAGTGCTGAGTTACATGCTATCGGTAGAAAGAGGGTAACTTTCATTGTAAAAGATAAAAAAATGCCAGCAGGTTATGCTGGCAATGGACTCAATATTAGACACTGCGAAGTGCTTGTGAGTTAAAAAGCCTTAATTGAGGAGTAAATTAAGGCTTGTAAGGAAGAGAAACAAATATCTGTTAACTATCAGCTTACTGCCTTTTACATACGTGAAAGTACGTCTTCTAAGCTGTCAGCTTTACGGATACAGGTAAGTGCCGGAGCGTCATCTTCACCGTTCACTGCATACACTGCAACACGAGGTAAGCTGTTGTAGTCAAAGTGATTACTGAAGTAATAACCGCCAGTATCATGGATCATAACGTAGTCGTTAATTTCCAACTTAGGTAATAACTTGTCTTTACAAACTAAGTCACCTGCGAAACAACATGGACCTGCTACGTCAGTTTGAACCATTTCGCTGTTTTCTTCAGTGCGAAGCTGACCTTCAGTATCAAAACAAGATACACGTAGAGGCCAAGAGTTAGGTAAAAACGCTGTTCTTGTTAAGATTTGCGCACCAGCGTGTGTTGTTGCGATGTAACGGCCGCCCATAAACTTAGTGTATTCAACACGAGTTAGGATAAAACCATTTTTCGCTGCAATAGCGCGGCCAAATTCAGTTTTTACTCGGTAGTCACCACTAAATAGTTGTGGAACTTCCGCTTTTAATACATCAGCATATTCTTGGAATGTTGGTGTTACTTCTTCGCTTGCGAAGTTAACTGGTAAACCACCACCAATATCAATTTGTTTGATTTGTTGATGACCAACATAAGCATTAATTTCTTCAGCTAATTTAACTAGCTCTTTAATACCTAATGCCATCAGCTCTAATTCACAACCTTGTGAGCCAGAGTGAGTATGTAAGCTTGTTAACCAAGGTCTTGCTTTGTAGATATCTAATAATTGCTGGCGATTGTCACCATCTGCTAAAGCGTAGCCAAACTTAGAGGTTGCTGTAGCTGTACTTGTTGACGAAATACTACCAGAACCGATTTGTGGATTAATTCTGAAACCAATAACCGCTTTAGTTTCTGGGTATTGTGCTAATAACTCATCTACTCTTGCTAATTCTTGCAAGTTATCAATGTTTAATGAAATGTCATGTTTCACACATTGATTCAAATCTGACAGGGTTTTGGCTGGTGAATCGAAGATCAATTCTTTACTTGTGTAACCTGCTTTTTGGGCAATTAATAATTCGCCTGGGCTAGCGACTTCAGCGCCCATGCCAGAGTTTCTTAATTCTCTTAATACTTCTACAAGTGCGTTCGCCTTTACAGCAAAGGTATGGAAAAAAGGCGCTGGAAAAGCGGTATGTAAATCAGAGACTGTTTGCTTAAGGCGATTAAAATCAATAACGCCAACCGCAGTAACGGTATCTGTTAGTACGTTATCTTTAATAGCCTGTTGAACAATATTCTGCTTTCTGAACATTTTTAGACTCCTGTGTTACGGTCTAATTATAATTAATTGACATACCCTAGTGCGCGTACGCAAATCGAATAAAAAGTATGTATTAAAAAGATAAATCAAGACTGGGATTTGTAGTATTAGCTATCTTTTGCAGCCAAATAACTTTAGGTTATACCTAAACTGTTTGAATTTTGTTCATTTCTATAGCCTGTATTTATGGTTTTGCTTGTTAAAGGAATGGGTTTGCAAGCTTAAATACTTTGTATACTGGCTAAAAAACATAACAAGGTGGGTGACATGAAAGCATTGGTATTGCTGGGCGCTTCGCTATTTTCATCGATAGCATTAGCGAGTTGGCAGAACATAGAAGTAACGGGCAAAGTAGTTGATGAGCAGAATGAACCAATTAAGGCAAAGGTGCAACTTGCAGGTACAACAATAACAACAGATAAAAATGGTAATTTTACAGCTAAGTTAGCAGGCAAAAGCAATTATCAATTTAATTTAACTGCAAATGGCTATTACAACAAAGTACATGACTTTTCTCATAGTGAGTTAACGCAGGGCAATGATCTGGAATTTGTTTTAGTAGAACAAAAGCCAGGGCGAGTGATGATGGCTTTTGGCGGCGATCTTATGATGACTCGACGATACTACTCTCCACACTTTGATGAACCGGCATTGCTCCATGAAGGCTCTCTCCTAGAAGATTCAAAAAAACTATTAGCACCAATTAAGCCTTACCTGATGATGGCTGATATGGCGGCAATAAATTTAGAAACGCAAATTGCAGAAACTGAACCTACGCAAAAAGCAGACAAGGGCATTCGGTTTTATTCTAAACCAGAGACAATAGAAGCGTTGCAATGGGCTGGCGTTGATTATGTTACTTTGGGTAATAACCACACCTATGACTTTTTAGATGAAGGGCTGATCTCTACTATTAAAGCGCTTGACGATTATAAACTTAGTCACTCAGGTGCTGGTTTAAATGAGCAAGAAGCATTAAAGCCATATGTGTATAAAACCGACAAAGCAGATTACGCTATGTTGGGTTATGTTGGCTGGGAAGGTACTAAAGCTATCAAGCAGGCGGCTAACTCAAAACAAGGTGGTCCAGCTTTTGGAACCGAGAAAAATATTGTTCAGTCGGTCAAACAAGCAAACGCCAATAAACAAAAGGCTGTGATTCAGTTTCACGGCAGCATGGAATACAGCAATGAACCAACAGTTTTAACAGAGCAAAGACTTAAGTCAGGCCTAGATGCTGGCGCAGTATTAGCGATTGCTCACCACCCGCATGTCAGCCAAGGATTAGAATTGTATGACAATAAGCTCATTGCTTACTCGATGGGGAATTTCTTATTTGATCAGTACTTTAGTTCGACACAGTTAAGCTTATTGCTTTATGTCTGGCTAGATGAAGGCAAATTCCATCGTGCGGAAATTGTGCCTATATACGTCAAGGGATATAAGCCAACCCCTGCAATGGATTTAGAGCGTGATAATTTATTAAAACGCTTAACTTGGCTGTCGGCCAAGCGCAACACTCAAATTGTCACGCAAGCGGGTCATGGCGTTATTACTGGTAAGTTTCAGGATAAACCGCTTGCTGAAGTTAAAGTATTAGCCAATAACGCTAAAACTCACTTAATCACAACTGCTGAAGCTGGTGCGTTAATTGAAAAAATTAAGTTACCTAAAGATGTTAAGGCTTATCGCTTAGGTACAAATTTAGTTAACGGTAGTGACTTCGAACAATTCGATACCTTTGATACCAATGAGCGAGGTTTTGCCTTTGATCCTAGTAAGGTTGAAATTGGCCAAACCGGTTTTGACAGTAGCAAAAGTTTGGCGGTTCAACTATCAGGAAAAGATAAGACCGAAGTTGCTATGAAGTATTTCAGGAGAGTCTACTTGAACGATACGCCAGTTACCTTTAAAACAGATGTCATGGTGAACCAAGATGTAACCTTAAATCTATATTGGCAGGGCAGAAAAACTCGTCAAAAGTTGTTTGATGCTTTTGAAAATAGTCCTAAAAACTTAATTAGTTCTGTCGAATTAACAGCTGACAAAAAGTGGCAGCCAGTTGAAATTGATTTTAATTCACCAAGAATTGGCTATCGCAGTTATCGAGTCATCGCTGAATTGGTTTCAAAGTCGAGCGGTAAGACGGTTGCGCACATTGATAACTTTTCGTTGGTGCAATGGCATACCGCTTATCAAAACTCAGAAAAGCCTATTTTAACGGATGACGGCGGTAAGATGGTTAACTATATCGGCGTTAGTAATACTTCTAACCAAGCGTTGAGTATAGAGCTTAAATAAAGCTAAAGTATCGATAAAAAAGGGGCGAAAGCCCCTTTTTTGTATCTTAAGTTTAATGTGTCAGATGAGACTTAGAGTGAAATAGCGTCTTTTAAATAAGGAATAAACTCTTCAACGACTTTCGGGATAGCGCGGTTTTCCAAATGCAATAAATCGACATCAAAGGTTAACTGCGGATCAAAAGACGCGATAGCAATGTCTTCAGAAGAGTTGGCCATAGCTGTTGATTTATCTACTACGCAAAAGCCCAGCCCTTTAGTGACCATTCTGGCGGCAATAAAGTAAGTTTGTACCTTCATGTGTGAAGAAAATTGAATGTTTTCTTCTAATATCCTAGCCCACAGCATGTCAGCTAACGGACCACTGTCTGAAATATCGATAAACTCGCGGCCAGCTAGCTCTTTTAGGGTTAATTGTTTTGGTGAATTTTCAAACCAGGTTTTTGGATACATAACGACCAATTCAGAATCCGCACATTTGGCAGCTGCGACACCTGCCATTTCTTTCGTCGCGTAGAGCAATGCGAAGTCACACTTATGTTCAACTAAAGCCTGCATAACTTCGTCGTTATGAACGGTTTTTACTTCAAAGTTTACAGTAGGGAAGTCTTTTAAAAAGTTGACGATTGCCTCGGGGATCACGTCGAAGCCCAAAGCTGGCGTTACCCCCATCCTGATACTACCGTACCCTGAGCGTTTGATGTTTTCAGCGGTATTGTTAACACTACGCATTTGCTGATAAATCTTATCAACTTCATCAAATAACATTTCGGCTTCATTGGTTGGAAACAAGCGGCCTTTGACTCGTTCAAACAACTTAAACCCTAACTGCAGCTCAGCATGAGATAATACTTTACTGACCGATGGTTGAGATACGTGCAGCAATTTAGCTGCATTGGTAATCGAGCCTGTTGTGTAGATGGCATGAAACACTTCAATGTGACGTAGGCGCATAGTCGTCCTCCCCGATTGCTAAATTTATAATTTTGTTATTATTTTATAGGTCGTGTTGATCTTTCGTGTGCGAATTTTACTCAATTCCAGGTGTTTTTAATCAAGACGCTTCCTTGCCGGCTTAGTCATCTAAGTCAATAGGAAGCAACGCAGAGTAAAAGCGCTTGGATTGAGCCTTTAGGCAGCACAAGTTTGGCTTTTTTTATCAGACAAGCTCTAGATATTAACTTTCCTGAGACTTAATTAACAGCAAAGCCAAACTTACTGCTGTAAAAACGTGCAACAAAGATCAACACGGCCTACATATAACACAAAGGGCAGAAATAGTCTGCCCTTATAAAGTGTTACTGAAAACTCAGTGTAATGTCACGTCTTAACTTGCTATTAACAAGCCTAAGACTGTTGAATTGTTATTAAGGTGCTACAAAAGGCAAGCTTAAGTAGAACTGAATAACTAACGCATTAGTAATATCGATAAAGAATGCGCCTACTAATGGTACAACTAAGAAAGCTTGTGGTGACGGACCGTGGCGAGCAACTAATGCTTCCATGTTTGCAACAGCAGTAGGCGTAGCACCTAAACCGAAACCACAATGGCCGCCTGCCATAATTGCTGCATCGTAGTTCTTACCCATAATTCTAAAGGTAATGAAGTAAGCGAATGCCATTAACACAGCAGTTTGGATCAGGATAATGATCAACATAGGACCTGCTAACGCAGCAAGTTCCCAAACTTTCAATGACATCAAAGCCATGGCTAGGAATATGGAAAGTGCCATCGTACCCCATAAGTCAATACAAGCACGACTGACGTTATATACTTTAGAGAATTCACAAATATTAGTTGCAGCTACACCAAATAGTAGTGGCAGTAAGAATGCTGGTAATACAACACCTGCTTCACGTAAACCTTGGTGAGCAACATGACCTACTGCCATGCAAAGTAAGATTATAAATAAGGTTTCCATCATTTTCTTAGGTGTTACTAAGTCATGATCTTCAGGGTTGAAAGTAACTGTGTCGTCAAGCTCTTCGTGGAACTCGTCTGCTTTAAGGTTGTATTTTTTAATCAGTCGTTTACTAACTGGACCACCAACAAGGCCGCCAAGAACAAGACCTAATGTTGCGGCCGCCATTGCCAATTCGAATACGCTGCCAGGCATGCCGTACTCTTGAATAAATAAATCCGAATAGGTTGCGCCGTTACCGTGACCACCTGAAAGGGTAACTGAACCGCCAATTAATCCCATAAGAGGCTCTAGACCTGAAGCCATAGCAACAGATACACCTACTGCGTTTTGTACTAACAAGTAAAGGGTTGCAACGCCTAAGAAAAGGACAACTTTAGGGCCACCTTTTATTAGTAGGCTAAAGCTAGCGCCTAGACCAACAGTGGTGAAGAAGAGTGTCATCAATGGGTTTTTAAAACTCATATCAAACTGTAAGTGGAAATCAAAAGCAAAGTGAGCGATGCCCGCTAGGATAGAAAAAACAATGCCCCCGACTACTGGCTCTGGGATGTTATTGTTTCTCAAAAAAGCAATTTTGCTGTTACAAAAGTAACCAACAAACAAAATTACTAAGGCAACGAGTAGTGTTTCTATTATACCGACTTCAATATTCATAGCGAAATATCTACCTTATTATTGTTTTACCATTAGTCATTAACTAATAGCTTATTAGAGGACTGCGTTATACCAATAGTTTTTCGGATAGCAAGATAAATTATCACTAATTGCGACTCAGGTAAGTTGCTTTTATCAAAACACAATATAACCTTGGGTTATAGGTTTTGGATAAACAGTCACTTGAATCTATTGGTTTATTTATCCATGGTAAAAGTACATATAAATTGTGTCTCAAAAGGCATAACAACAAAGGTAATAATATGAAGAATATTTTCCTTCCTTGCTCTGTTTTATTCTCTGCAGGTCTTCTAGTCGCTTGTAGCCAAAGTCAAAATCATACAACAACCGCCAATTCAACTGCTTTAGTGACAGCTTGTAACGTAGGTGACGTGCAACTTCTAGCCGACTTCCCAACCTCGCGTATGGACGAGTGTCAACGCGTCGGTGAAAATGAATTCAGTATTACCTTAAAGCCAGAAAATACGCCAATTAACTCAAGTCCATGGTACGCCTTTAAAGCCGTGGCAGCACAACCTGCAACCATTAAAGTGACTATGCAGGTAGAAGGTGATAAACACAGGTACTTACCAAAATCGAGTACTGACTTATCAAACTGGTCGCTGATCAAATTTGCAGATAATGAACAGCAAAGAGCATTTTCTTTGGATATCAGCACTGAACCTACTTATATTGCAGGCCAAGAAATTATCGATAATCAATATTACGTCGACTGGTCGAAAAAGTTAGAAGCACAGCACGGTTTAAACTACGACGTAGTAGGTGAATCAGTGCAAGGCCGTCCAATTTACAAACTGGAAAGTAAAACGGCAGATAACAACAAGTGGCTAGTGGTTCTAGGTCGTATGCACCCGCCAGAGTTAACTGGTGCCTTAGCTTTATTCCCATTTGTTGAAACCTTATTATCTGACAGCGATGTTGCTAAACAATTCCGTAGCGAATACAACATCTTTATTGCTCCAAATATTAACCCAGATGGTGTTGAGCTAGGTAACTGGCGTCACAATGTTAACGGCGTTGATTTGAATCGTGACTGGAACAAGTTTAAACAACCAGAAGTCATCGCTATTGATGGTTATTTAAAACAATTAGTAGCCGATGGTGCCAAGATGAGCATGGCCGTCGACTTCCATTCTACCCACAGAGATATTTTCTACACTATGCCAAACGACTACGGCGTAGCACAAAGATACTTAGTTAATAACTGGTTGAACAGTTTAGACAAACAACACCCAGATTTTAAAGTGATCCAAAAGCCGGGCAATAACCCAGACTTAGGTGTGTTTAAGCAGTACTTTGCTGATAACTTCAATGTTCACGCTATTACTTACGAAATGGGTGATAACACGGATAGAGCTTTCATTAAAGAGCTAGCAGCAGATGCAGCTAATGAGTTAATGAAAACTATGATGCTGGATAACGAGGCACTGAATAATGACTAAGTTAAAACTGAGCCTTATTAGCAGCTTAGTTGCAACAGGTTTGTTGGCAGGTTGTCAAGCAACGAACGACAGTGCAGCTAACAATATAAAAGCCGATTACCTTATTGCTAACGGCAAAGTGTTTTTTGGTGATGGTTCTGGCTTGCAGTTAGTTGATGTGGCGATTTGTGCAGATAAGATTTGCGCGATAACCCCTTCTGCTCAAGGTGACAAAATAGATGCCGCTAAGGTCATTGATGTTCAAGGTAAGATTGTTAGCCCTGGATTTATCGACCCTCATACTCACACTACGGCTGAGTTATTAAGTAGTGATAAAAAAGCTAACTTAAATTACTTAACTCAAGGCGTCACTACTGTCGTAAATGGTAACGATGGCGGTGGTACATTTGAGATTGCTGAATTGGCCGATAAGTTAGCGCAGAACGGTATCGGTACCAATATCGCCATGTTCGTTGGCCACAATAGCGTTCGTGAAGCGGTAATGGGAACTGAAGACCGTCATGCCAACGCTGCGGAAGTCGAGCAAATGAAGTCTTTAGTTAAACAAGCGATGGAGCAGGGCGCAATTGGCTTTTCAACGGGCTTGTACTATGTACCAGGTGGTTATGCATCGACAGAAGAAGTGGTTGAGTTAGCAAAAGTCGCCGCTCAATACGGTGGTATTTATGATACTCACCTAAGAGACGAGTCTACTTTTAACATTGGTTTTATTGCTGCCCTAGAAGAAGCGATTGAGATCACTGATAGAGCAGATATCCATCTACATTTGGCACATATAAAAGCACTTGGTGTTGATACTTGGGGTTTAAGCTCAAAAGCAATCGAGGTTATTGAACAAGCTCAGAGCAATGGTTCAAGTATTAGTGCTGATCATTACCCATGGTTAGCATCCGGCACTAAACTACACAGTGCGATTATGCCTAAGTGGGTAAGAGCCGATTCGCAAGAAGCATTTTATGCACGTCTAAACGATCCTAAGTTAAAACAGCGTTTAGTTGCAGAGATCTCGGAAAACATTCGCCGTCGAGGCGGTCCAGAGTCTTTATTAGTTACCGCATTTAAAGATAAAGCTCTAGTGGGCAAAACACTTGGGCAACTTGCGCAAGAGCTGAACTTACCGCCAGCAGAAGCGGCAATGGAGTTAGTACAACGCGGCGCTATAAGAGTTGCTTCATTTAACATGTCGGAAGATGATCTAAAGAACTTTATGACTCAGCCTTGGGTTGTGACCTCGTCAGATGGCACAAATGGTCACCCTCGTAAATATGCTAGCTTTCCAAAGAAGTTTGAAAGTTACGTTATGGAGAAGGGGTACTTAACGGTAGAACAGTTTATTGACCGTAGCTCAGGACAGACCGCAAAGATCTTAGGGTTAACTGACCGTGGTCTGATTAAGAAGGGTTATGTTGCTGATATCGTGGTATGGGACCCAAAAGAGTTTAAAGCAAATGCCGACTTCTCAACTTGGAACAAACTGTCCAGCGGCGTTGATGCGATTTGGTTGAATGGTCAACAAGTCATTTCCGATGGCAAGTATAACGATGTGCTAGCGGGTCAGTTCTTAGCTAAACCGCAATAAATAGCAAGAATAAAAAAAGCTTCATTATTTAGGTAATGAAGCTTTTTAGTTAAATGGTTGTGTAAACTCTCTGTGTACTTCTAATAATTGCCAATCCATAGTGTTGAGTTGCCATTGTTAAGGTACGACATGTAGCTATTAATTATAGCCAAGGACAAAGTATTCGTTTTCCACTTCTTGTTGTGGTTCTTCAACTTGGTTTGATGGTGCACATTCTGCTTCAACAGATTGTTGCGTTTGATAGTTAGTTTCAGTGTTATCAGCCATTATCAGTCTCCTGCTTGCATTTAGTTTAATAATTCGCCTGCAGGTTAAATATGAACCAAGACAATAAAATTACATAATTCCTAAAATAACTGAGGATATAGACTAAGGTTAATAGGTCCGAAAAATAGACATTTGATCAGTTGGTTAAAACTCATACATGACACAGAGGCTTGATTTTTAAGGGCTGAAAACCGCTGTAGAGCAGATGAAATCGGTTGTTTTTGCCACTTAAGGTTTTAAATATATAACCAAAGGTTATAGGTTTTTAAAGCAATCTTATTGGTCAATGTGGCAATAGCCAACTAGGTTAAAAGAACAACAACAAAGGCAAGTCGTATTTCTGTCTTGACCATAAACCAAAAATGGGGAAACACTATGTTTAAGCTGAAGAAAGTATCAGAGTCAATGCTACTAGCATTAACCGGATGCATGATGGTGAACTCTTATGCTATGGCAGAGGAAGAGCCAAAAGAAGAAGATATTGAGCGCATTGCAATTGTCGGCTCAAATATCAAAGGTAGCACTATGACCAGTGTTTTACCTGTAACTGACTTAAATGCGGAAGACATCGCAACTACGGGTGCCCTAAGTGGTGACGAGTTATTGCGTGCAATTCCTCAAATCGGCGCAGTTGGCTTTACTGGTACGCGTGGTGGTAACACCGGTACTAACGCCGCTCGTGGTGATATCGGCTCAGTTAACTTACGTAGCATTGGTGAAGGTAATACCTTAGTACTACTTAATGGTCGCCGTATGGTTAACCATCCAATCACGCAAACAAACTTTGGTGTACCTGTTACATCAGTTAACTCAAACACTTTGCCAGTTTCTGGTTTAAACCGTGTTGAAGTACTAAGAGACGGTGCTGGCGCTTTATATGGTGCTGACGCAGTTGCAGGTGTAGTTAACTACGTAACGAAAACTGACTTTGAAGGCACAAGCTTTAAAGTACGCTACGGCGCAGAGCAAGGTACAGACCGCAGTGACTTCACTATTTCTGGTAATAAAGGCTTCGAGTTTAACGACGGCAGTAGCTTCTTTATGATCAGTGCTAATTACGCTAAAAAAGAAGGCGTAATGGCGTCAGAATACGACTTCTCTAGAAGCCAAGATTTACGTTCTAGAGCGCCTGAAGAATTTGCTAATGACACGGATTTTGACAATCGTTCGTCATTAGAGCCTTGGGCTGACATCCATTATATTGGTTTAGCAAGTAACATTGATGACTACATCATTCGCCCTACTAATTATATTAATAATGCTGGTGTTGCACAAAATGCAAGCAGCTGTGGTGGCGGTGCGTTACCAAGTGGCGGTGGCGTTATGGGTGACATCTGTTTAGATGCAGCTGGTAGCCACGATAGAGCATTACGCCCTAACCGTAACGAAGAGAGAACGTTAGTTCCTGATATTGACCGTATCAACTTATATACTAACTTCTCACATGAATTCGATAATGATATTGAGTTTTATAACGAAACAACTTACTACCGTTCAAAAACTGAGCGTCAGTGGGAACAGTCTGCAATCTTAAGTAACGGTACTTTCAATGTACCTGCACACAGCTACTGGAACCCGTTTGGTCCAGTTACCTTTGCTGACGGTCGTGTTAACCCTAACCGTATCGCTGGTTTAGACCCTGAAGTAGTACCTGTTGAAGGTCTAGCGTATAACTTACGCATTCGTCCAACTGATGTTGGTCCTCGTCAAATTGAAGTTGAAAGTTCAAGCTACCGTTTCTTAAATGGTTTACGCGGTACTTACAATGACTGGGATTGGGATACAGCGGTTTTATACAGTGAAGCTGAAACTGATGACAACATGAGCAACCGTATCAGCTCGCCATTGTTACTACGTCAATTAAGCTTAGACACAGCTGAAGCTTATAACCCATTCACTGGTGTAAACCCTAATGTTCCTTCGAGCATCCAAGACTTAACGCCTAACCCACAATCTAGCATTGACCCGTTCTTAACAACGGCACAACGCAGTGCTAAGACAACGTTAACGTTAATTGACTTTAAAGCATCAAACCCATTCTTATTTGAATTACCAGGCGGTGACGCTGGTATGGCATGGGGTGTTGAGTGGCGTAAAGAAGAACTTGACGAAAACAACAGTGACATTTTCGACGGTTCAAGACCTTTTGTTGAAGGTAACTCTAACCCAACTAACGCGAGTAGCTTACAAGGTAGTAGTGTAAGACTAGACGTATACGGTGAGCGTAAAGTGTTCTCTGCATACGCAGAATTAGCATTACCTCTATTATCAGGTATCTCAGGTGTTGAAAGCCTAGACATGCAATTAGCGGTTCGTTACGAAGACTTCAGCGACATCGGTAACATCACTCGTCCTAAAGTTGCAATCTCTTGGTTCCCTGTTGAGCAATTCCAAATCCGTGCTGCTGCTTCTAAAGGTTTCCGTGCACCTAACTTAATTCAGTTAAACTCGCCTGGCGCGACATTAACAACAAGTGTTGATGACTTTGCTGAAAATGCATTAGATGGCAACGGTAATATTGTACTGAACACTGAAAACCTATCTGATGGTGGCCCAGGTAACGGTAACTACAACTTACAAACATCTGGTAACAAAGACTTGCAACCAGAGAAAAGTGAAAACTTAAGCCTTGGTATCACATTCCAGCCTACAGACAACCTGACACTAACGTACGATTGGTGGCAAGTTGAAACAAATGGCACAGTTGGTGTGTTATCGGATGAAAACATCTCTCGTTTAGACTTAATTGCTCGTGCAAACGGTTCATCTAACCCTGATGTTATCCGTGGTCCAGCAGACGAAGAGAACCCATTAGGTGAAATCATCCAGATTAACCGTCGTTACGAGAACTTAAACACTCGTACTATCACAGGTTACGACGTAAGCGTTAACTACAGCTTAGATACTTCTATCGGTAACTTTGATTTAACACTTAACGGTGCTAGAACGATGAAGTTTGACCAAGAAGCTGGCGGTGATGCTGCAACAATCGTAAATGCAGGTGCACCAACTGACGTTCTAGGTTCTGATGTAGGTGATATCGTAGGTACAAGCAGCATCCCTGAGTGGCAAGCAACAGCTTCATTGAAGTGGAAATCTACTGACGACTTATGGCGTGCAGGTTTATTCATGAAGCACGTAGGTGACGTGGATGTAACTTCTGTAAGCAGAACTGTTGGCGACGAGACTGTGTTCTATAACATGGGCTCACAAGAACGCGCGAACATTTTTGTAACTCGTAAAGACTTTATGGGTCACGAAGATCTTAACCTAACGTTTGGTGTAAACAACATCACTGATGAGAAGCCACCACTAGCTGATACTACTTTCGGTTATGATGGTTCATTACACTCAAGCCGTGGTAGATACATCTACACAAGTGTTAGCTACAGCTTCTAATTTGTACTAGCAATTAATTTGTGAATGTTATTCGGCCTAATGCGCAAGCTTAGGCCGTTTTTTTTTGGAGGGTAAGATGAAGTTTTCATCTCTTTTTATTAGCTCAGCTTTATTATTTTCTGCCAACTCGATGGCGCAAGGTGTGCCATCGCAGAAAGTGGATGAGCCATACAATACCTCAAAGTTAGGTATTGTTAGATACAATGACGTATTTCATCCTGTTGTAGGCAAGCAGGGCATGGTATCGACGCAAAATACCATTGCCACACAAGTAGGGATTGATATTTTAAAACAAGGTGGCAACGCGGTTGACGCGTCTGTCGCAGTTGCATTTGCTCTAGCGGTAACGCTACCAAGAGCGGGTAATCTAGGTGGTGGCGGCTTTATGGTTTATCACTCAACTGAGAATGCCAAAAGCTATGCTATTGATTATCGTGAAACCGCACCTACAGGTGTTACCGCAAAACATTTCTTAACCGAAACCGGTGAAAAAGATAGATCGTCTGCAACATCTTGGAATGCTCCGGGCGTACCAGGTACTGTTGCCGGTATGCACAAATCTTGGCAAGTATTTGGCAGCGGTAAACTTAGCTGGCAACAATTGCTTGCCCCTGCTGTTAAATTGGCGGATGAAGGATTTCCAGTCAACTATGACTTAGCCCAGATCTTAAAGATCAAAAAGCCTTGGTTAACAGAAAATAAAAGTGCAGCTGAAGCCTTTTATAAAGCGGATGGCAGCGGTTATCGCGAAGGTGAGATCTTAAAGCAACCTGATTTAGCATGGTCACTTAAACTGATCTCAGCGCAAGGGCCTGATGCATTCTACAAAGGCGAAATCGCGCAAAAAATTGCGAAAGATATGAAAAAGCATGGTGGTCACATTGATTTACAAGACTTGGCTAATTATCAAGTTAAGATCAAACAGCCATTATCTGGCGATTATCACGGCTACAGCATTGTAGGCATGCCACCTCCGAGTTCTGGCGGTACAACTATCATTGAGATGTTGAATATCTTTGAGCAGTTCCCGCTGAAAAAATGGGGGATTAGCAGCGACACTTACCATGTTATGACAGAAGCAATGAAACTAGCTTTTGCTGACCGTGGTACTTACATGGCGGACCCTGATTATTATGATGTTCCTATTGCTTGGCTGACAGATAAAGAACGTGCAAAAGGTTTAGCTAAGAAAATCGATATGAACTCTTCAATCGACGCGTTGAAGTTAAAAGGCCAAACATTAGGTGAAGAAGGGCCATCGACGACTCACTTCTCAATTGTTGATAAAGACGGTAATGCCGTGTCTAACACTTATACCTAGGCTACTCATTCGGTATTGGTAAAGTGGCCGCTGGCACAGGTATTTTAATGAATAACCAAATTCATACTTTCTCAGTCAGAGCAGGTATAGAAGGTGCAAAAGGTTTTATAGCGAGTTAAAGCAAATAAGCTTGAAGCTGGTAAGCGCCCTGTAAGTTCACAATCGCCTGTCATTGTATTAAAAGACAACAAACCATACCTTATTACTGGTAGCCCGGGTGGTAGCCGTATCATTAACGTAGTTACACAAATGATCTCGAATGTTATCGACCATGATATGAATGTGGCAGAAGCAACCAAGCAACGCCGTATTCATCACCAATGGATCCCGGACAAGTTAGAAGTGGAGCCTGGCTTTAACCGCGACACTATGAGACTGCTGAAAGAAAGAGGGCAAAACGTGGTGGAAACTTTCACTATGGGTAGCTCGCAGTCCATTATGGTTAGAGATGGCCTGATGTTCGGTTCATCTGATCCAAGACGTCCAAATGCGTTAACACAAGGTTATTAACCTAAATTACCACTTCTTTACATTTCCAAAAGCCAGCACTCGCTGGCTTTTGCGCTCATGGATGACAAAGAGCGGTTGCCGATGGATGAGGGTATACCGGTCGAGGTTGTTCCCTGCAACCTTTCGACATTCGCCACACTCCCTGTGGGTCAAGCCAAATTGATGTAAAAGCCTTCGGTAGCATGAGAGCCCAAAGCTCGATAATATTCCCTGCCAAAAATCACCATGCCATAACATCAAGTTATGCCTAGTTAAGTTATTGTTATTGGTTAATTAAGCGGCAAAAGATTAGGTTAAAATAACAACAAAAAAGTACGATTTTTCGTACCTAACAACACAGTAAAACGGGGAACATAGAATGTTTAAACGAAAGAAGGTGTCTGAATCGTTATTATTGGCATTAACAGGTTGCATGGTAGCTAGCAGTTACGCACTTGCAGAAGATAAGCCAAAAGATGAAGACATTGAAAAGATCTCTATCGTTGGTTCGAATATTAAAATTAACCGAGACACAGGTGCTTTACCTGTTACCACAGTGACTGAAGATGATATTTTAAATTCAGGCGCGCTCTCTGGTGATGAATTACTAGCTGAGATCCCTCAGGTCGGTGATGTTGGTTTTAACGAAGCTAGAGCTGGGGCAGGGGTTAATGATGCTCGTGGTGACGTATCTTCAATTAACTTACGTGGTGCAGGTTCAGGTAACACACTAACTTTATTAAATGGCAGAAGACTTGTTCTACACCCAGGTACACAGTCAGAGAACCGAGTACCAATTACGACGGTTAACTCAAACACTTTACCTGTAAAAGGTCTGAAGCGAGTAGAAGTACTGCGTGATGGTGCTGGTGCGGTTTATGGTTCGGATGCGGTTGCTGGTGTTGTTAACTATGTATTGAAAGATGACTATGAAGGCTCTGAATTCAGTATTCGTTACGGCGAAGCGGAAGGCACTAGCCGCAATGATCTGACCATTGGTGGTGTAACAGGTATTTCATTAACGACGATAAGTCCAACCTAATTATTTCAGCCAATTACTTAACTAGAGAAGGTATGCCTGCGTCTGAGCGTGAATATGCTGCTAGAACAGATTTAAGACAAGATCCTAGAGTGCCAGATGAGCTTAAAGAAGATACTGACTTAGACAATAGTCACTTGGGTTCACCTTGGTTAGAGTATCAGCTAGGTACAACTTCAGGTTCATCTACTCGTTACCATGTTCAACCTGCAACTGAGTCAGGTTGTATTGACGAACAACCTTCAGGTCTGTCAGCTGGCACTTGTGTCGACCAAGGTTCATTAGGTAGAAATCAGCGCTACAACAGAAACCAAGTTAACTCGCTTATCTCCGACCTTGATAGAGCTAACTTATATACTATGTATACCCAAGAGTTAGAAAACGACATGGAGTTATTGCCGAAGGTATTTATTACTATGCAAAATCAACTCGTGACCGTTTGCTCCACACATGATCAGTTCACAACGTTTTACCGTTGCTGCAGACGCATATTACAACCCGCTTGGTGAAATGTTTACGGTTCGTAACTATCGAGCTGTTGATGCAGGCCCAAGGGTGACAGAAGTAGAAGATAACAGTTACCGTGCTTTAGTCGGTGTTCGTGGTTTTTTCGACAGCTGGGATTGGGAGACTGCGGCACTTTATTCAAAGGCTGAAACAGAAGATACAACTTATAACTGGGTCCGCTTAGATTTATTAGCACAAGCTGCCAATAGTAAAGATCAAGCAACTGCATACAACCTGTTCAACGGTGGTGATGCTAGCAACTTAAGCTCAGTTGTTGATCCTACGCCAAACGCTCAATCGGTATTAGACTCTATTACCGACACTATCTACCGTGATGCAGAAACTGAAATTGCTTTGGTTGACTTTAAGATCTCGACTGGTGAACTATTTGAATTACCTATGGGTGAAGTAGGTTTTGCTTTTGGTTCAGAGTTCAGACGCGAAACTTATTCAGAAGATCGTGACAACCTACTAAACACCAACTTTGTTGACATCAATACTGGTCGTACTCTAGGTGGCAGTAATGCACTAGGTAATAGCCCGACATTAGACAGTGAAGGTAGCCGTAACGTAGTGTCGGCTTATGTGGAGTTTTATGTACCGTTATTAACGGATGCTCCTTTTGCCGAACAAGTTGATTTACAGATCGCTGCGCGTTATGAAGATTTCTCTGATATCAACCAAGATGTATTAAAGCCAAAAGTGGCCTTGTCTTGGGTAGCAAATGACTACTTCCAATTTAGAGCATCATTTGCAGAAAGCTTTAAAGCACCAGGTATCCCTCAAGTTGTAACAGCTGGTTTGGCACGTTCAAACACAACTAGTGACCCTGTATTTGGGGAAAGACAAGGTACAACAGAGATCCGTAGCGGTAGTGACCAGTTAAAACCAGAAGACAGCACTAACAAGGCTGCAGGTATTGTGTTAAATCCCAACTGACGATTTAACCTTTACGGTGGACTGGTGGCAAATAGAGCAAGATAACGCAATTGGTCAGTTAGATGTGCAAACGCAAATTTTATACGATGCATTATTGCGCTCTGAAGGCTCATCTAATCCAGCGGGTAGTGCGTAACAGCGCCAATGAAATCATTCAAGTTAACAATGCATACCTAAAACCTATTACCAAGAAAAATTAAGAGGTTTAGATTTTGGTATTTATTACGATTTAGCAACCAACATTGGTGACTTTGACTTCAAATTAACTGCGGCAAAAATGTTAGAGTTCTCGCAAGAGGTAGATCCTATTACGCAAGCTGTTATTGATGCGCAAGAAGCTGGCAACACAGCACTGCAGTTTGACGGCCAAGATGTTAACGTGCCTGGTGCAGGCGGTACATTGTTAGCTCAAGACGGCAACCCAGAGTGGCGTGCAAACTTAACTGTAGCTTTGGAAGCGCGACAATTGGAGTGCAGGTGTAACTGGTCGTTATATTAGCGAGTTTGTTGACACTGGCGTTAACAACACAAGAGACGCTAATGGCGATACTATCTTTTTACCAGTAGACAGCTGGTTTACTGCAAACATGTATGTGAATTACACGTTCGAGCAAGGTGATTTAGAAGGCACTAAGCTTACCTTTGGTATCAGAAACATTGCAGATAAAGAGCCGCCTTTAGCTGACGAAACCTTTGGTTATGACGGCAGCGTACACAACAGTACAGGCCGCTACATCTACCTAGGTGCAAGCTATAGTTTCTAAGCGAAATTAGTTACTAAAAAAGATAAAACCGGCCTAACGCGCAAGCTTAGGCCGGTTTTTTATTCTGATATTAAACTTTTAACTCGGATAGTTACTGACTAAAGTATGAACAAGTATTTGTTAATAAATAAAAATGAACAAAATATTGTGTTTTGCTATTCATGATTGAGGGACGAATGAAATCATCGATTACTGATTGGATCCAAGCCATAGCGGTTACCATAGGTATAGCCTTTGCGATTAGAGAGTTTGTGCTATATGACAGAGTACAGGAACGACTAAAAAAAGAAGCGGTAATGCAACTTATCGTCAGCGGACAAAGTGGTGCAATATCGGAGTCGGCACAAAAGATCCAAGCTATGTATGGTGAATTAAGGAGTAAGAAAGAACCTACTTTAGCTGAGTGGGGCAACTTGCAAGCGGTTTATTTTCCAATACAAGCACATTTGAGTGCTTGGGGTTTTTGTTACTATAACGACATGTGTGACCGTCAGTTGACCGAGGCTTATATTTGTAACTCGCTAGTTGATTTTGACCAGTTTAGAGAGTTTGTCAATCAACAAGTAAATAATACTAACTTCCAACGAGAACAAGGCTATGGCGCGTTGCTTAACGCTTGTTTAGCGAAAAAATAGCTAAGTTTAAAGGGCAGTCGCTCTTTTTCATCCATGTGTATAAATAACTTTTATCTAAAACTTGCACACGAAGCTGATTACGTCCCTGATGAAGTTAGATGAACTGATATACAGCTTTGAACTCTCATGCTACCGAAGCCAGTCACGTCCATGTGGGTACAAATTACTTTTAGCTAAAATTTGCACACGAAGCTGATTACGTCCCTGATGAAGTTAGATGAACTGATATAGAGCTTTGAACTCTCATGCTACCGAAGGCGGTCACGTCCATGTGGCTTGACCCACAGGGAGTGTGGTGAATGTCGAATGGTTGTAGGGAACAACCTCGACCGGCATACCCTCATCCGTTGGCACACGAACCTAATACCATCCATGGTGGTTGACTCACAGGGAATGTGGCGAATGCTGGTAGTTTGTTGGGAACAAATACAGCCGACGTACTTTCATCCACCAGGCAGTCGCTCTTTTTCATCCATGAAACCGCGACATACTTATATCCATATAAGCAAAAAAAAAGCCTCCGGGTGGGAGGCTTAAAAGGGTGAGTTCGGAAGGAACTCTAACTTAAGTCTTTGTAAACTTACTTCGCAACTAAGCTTCTGAATAATGCTTCGAACTTGTCTAGGCCTTCGTTCAGGATCTCGTCTTGAATAGTTAATGCTGGTAGGAAACGGATAACGTTACCGTAGAAGCCACATGCTAATAGAATTAAGCCTGCGTCTTTAGCACCTGCGATTAATGCTTGTGTAAGTTCTGTATTTGGTTGCTCTTCGTCACCGTTTTGGATTAGCTCTAGTGCGATCATCGAACCTTGGTTACGAACGTCTAAGATAAGCTCAGGGAACTCATTCTTAAGTGCAGATAAACGACCGTTGAAGGCTTCACCAATTTGCGCTGAACGCTCAACTAGGTTTTCTTCTTTGATGATGTCTAGTACTGCTAATGCTGCTGCACAAGCCACTGGAGAACCACCGTAAGTACCGCCTAAACCGCCAGGGTTTGGTGCATCCATAACGTCTGCTTTACCAACGACTGCAGCGATTGGGAAACCACCTGCAATACCTTTAGCCATTGTCATTAGGTCTGGTTCAACGCCAGCGTGTTCGATGCTAAACATTTTACCTGTACGAGCGAAACCAGTTTGAATTTCGTCAGCAATTAACATGATGCCGTGCTTGTCACAAAGCTCACGTAACGCTTTTAAGAACTCAGGTGGCGCTTGGTAGAAACCACCTTCACCTTGAACTGGCTCAACGATGATAGCCGCTGTGTCTTCAGGTGCGATATCAACTTTGAATAGGTTCTCAACAGCTTTTAAAGATTGCTTAACTGTGATGCCGTGGCACTCAATTGGGAATGGTGCGTGGAAGATATCACCAGGGAAAGGACCGAACAGGTTCTTATATGGTGTGATCTTACCTGTTAACGCCATTGCTAAGTTAGTACGACCGTGGAAACCACCGTTGAATGCGATAACGCCACGACGACCTGTTTTAGCACGAGCAATTTTGACACAGTTTTCTACTGCTTCAGCACCCGTTGTTACGAAAATAGCTTTCTTTTCTGAATCACCAGGAGCAATTGCTGTTAGCTTTTCAGCTAGTTCAACGGCTACCTCATATGGGTTAACCATAACGCAAGTGTGGCTGAACTTTTCAATTTGCTCTTTAACCGCAGCGACTACTTTAGGGTGGCTGTGGCCAGTGTTACAAACAGCGATACCAGTACCGAAGTCGATGTAACGGTTGCCTTCAACGTCCCATACTTCAGAGTTAACTGCTTTTTCTACATATGCTGGGTAAACATTACCTTGACCGCGTGCAATTACTTTGGTCTTTCTGTTTTGTAATTCTTGATTTGTTGTCATTGTCTTTCTCTCATAAAAGGCAGAATACTCTGCCTATTAAATATCAATAATAGGGTTATACCGAGGCATCTTAGTGATGTGGTATTAAATGCCACCCATACATAGGTATTTGATTTCCATATAGTCGTCTAAGCCGTACTTAGAACCTTCACGGCCATTGCCTGACTCTTTAACGCCACCGAATGGTGCAGCTGCATTAGAAATGATACCTTCGTTGATACCAACCATGCCGTACTCTAGTGCTTCAGCAACACGCCATACTCGACCGATATCACGAGAGTAGAAGTAAGCTGCTAAGCCGAACTCAGTGTCATTTGCCATGGCAATCGCTTCTGCTTCGTCATTGAACTCAATAATTGGCGAAACAGGACCGAAGATCTCGTTTTTAGCAATCGGCATGTCGTTTGTTACATTAGTCATTATAGTAGGCTGGTAGAAACAATTACCTTGCTCGCTGATATGACCACCTAACTCAACTTTTGCACCTGCTGCAACCGAGTCTAAAACTAACTTGTCTACGTCTGCAGCTGCACTTGAGCTAACCATAGGACCGATGTTTACGCCTTCAGCTACACCGTTACCCATGTTTAATTGCTTAACTGCTGCTGTGAATTTAGCAACAAACTCTTCTTTTACTTCCGACTGGACGAAGATACGGTTAGTACAAACACAAGTTTGACCTGCGTTACGGTACTTAGACATTAATGCGCCTTGCACCGCTGCGTCGATGTCAGCATCGTTGAAAACGATAAATGGTGCATTACCACCTAGTTCCATCGATACTTTCTTAACTGTTGTTGCACATTGCGCGATAAGCTGTTTACCAACGCCTGTAGAGCCAGTGAAAGTGAATTTAGCAACGTCAGGGTGTTGTGTTAACACTTGACCAATACCACGGGCATCGTTACCAGTGATGATGTTGAATACACCAGCTGGGATACCAGCACGCTCTGCTAACTCAGCCATTGCTAGTGCAGATAGTGGCGTTTGTGATGCTGGACGACCAACAAAAGTACAACCAGCTGCTAATGCTGCCGCCGCTTTACGAGCGATCATTGCATTTGGGAAGTTCCAAGGCGTTACTGACGCTACAACACCAACTGGTTGTTTGATCACTACAATACGCTTGTCTTTTGAAGGCGCAGGAATTGTGTCGCCGTATGCGCGTTTTGCTTCTTCAGCAAACCATTCAATGTAAGCTGCACCGTATGCGATTTCGCCTTTTGCTTCTGCTAATGGCTTACCTTGTTCAGTAGTAAGGATCAAACCAAGGTCATCTTGGTGAGCCATCATTAAATCGAACCATTTACGCATTAATTGCGCACGTTCATTCGCTGATTTTGCTGCCCATGCTGGTAAAGCGTCTTTTGCACTTTTAATGGCTAACTCTGCTTCTGCGCTGGTTGCGTCAGAAACTTGGATAACTACTTCACCTGTAGCAGGGTTAGTTACTTCAAATTGATTTTCACTTGCGTGCCAGCTGCCGTTTATATAGGAGTGGTTACGCAGTAATTCAGTATCACTTAGCTTAATCATTTTGGCTGTCTCTACGTTGATGTAAATTTTAGGTGGGCTATTGAACAGGAAAAATTAATATTGTTAAATACAAAACATTCAACCTTTAGTTTGGAGTTGCTCAAACATTATGCCTGCACCGTCGATTATTCCTAAACCCGTATCTGAGTATGACCTAAGATTGCTAAAAGTGTTTGTCGCCGTGGTCGAAAATCAAGGTTTTGCAGCCGCAGCAAACGCTTTAGGTATAACTCGTTCAACCGTTAGTCTGCATATGAGTAACTTAGAAACTCGATTGGGCTATACCCTTTGTTTTCGAGGTCGAGGTGGCTTTTCTTTGACAGAAGAGGGCAGAGAGGTTTACCAAGCCGTAACTAAATTATTCCAGTCGTTTACCGACTTCTCTTTTTTAATTGGCTCTTTGGGACAAGAACTAAGTGGCGAATTAGTCATATTGTGTGCAGATCAGCTTGATGCTAATAAACAGCGTAAATTAGGCGAAGTGATCCGTTTGCTCAATGATGAGTGTCCTAAGTTGTCCGTGGTGCTGGATGGCGCTTCAATTTTTAATATTGAAAAGCAACTGCTAGACGATAAAGCTCATATTGGTTTGTACCCTGCCTACCACGAACTTGATGGCTTGGAGTATCAGTCTATTTTCTCGGAAAGTATTTATTTGTGCTGTAGTAATGAACATCCATTTTTCGATAAGACAGATACTCAAATAACAGAAGACATGCTAGAACAAGCATTGGCGATTCATCCTGGTATTGATATTGACCCAGAGGGGCGACAGCAACTGAGTAAGTTAAACTTGGCGGCTAAGTCTTATCAGTTTGATACCCGTAAGGCGATGATTTTATCAGGCCGGTATATAGGTTACTTACCGCAAAGCTTTATTCAACAAGAGCTCAATAGAGGTGAAATGCGGATCATCAAACCGAATCAGTGCAATTACAACTTCCACTTATCCTTGGCCAATAAACGCAATCCAAAAGAAGAAAAGAAGGTGTCCTTATTAACTCGCATTTTTTCTGAAGTTTTTAGCGATAAATCTTGAGCTATATCAACGGACTAAAAGTAAAAGACAAAATTTACAATTTTTATAAATAATAGCTGCTGATTGTTGATGTCAGATAAGCTTATAATATCACTACTGTAGTGAACTGAATGCGAAAATGTTTAAACCACACTGTGATTATCGTATCGAATTGAACGACAATATTATGTATTGCGTGATGCAAGGTGCTTGGAATATAGAAGGCGCGCTGGAGTACTTTGCCGATGTTAAGCAAAAAGCGACTCAGCTAGGGCAAAATAAATGGTGCCGAATTACTGAAACCAGTGCCTTTGAAGGCGGCCCACTGGAGATCATGCAAGTGTTAAAGGACATTCAAGACTGGAGTCTGTCGAACAACTGTCTTTGTTTGTACATTGTCGCGCCAAGATCCTTCAATAAAATGGTCATTGATAAACACAAAAATGGCTATGACCAAGTAAAGTATGCTGAAACTACCGAACAAGCGTTTGCTATGGCACGGGCTTTATTAAATGAAGAAGCAAGTTAAAACAGCCGTCAGTATTATTGGTTAACATCTAAGCTTTGCTCTGTCGTTGAAAGTCCAGTAACTAACCCGCTTTGGTTAGGGAACAGCATGCTTCAGCCGTTTAGTTAAAAATTCAATCAACAACCTTATTTTGGGCGATAAGTTACGGTTTTGTGGGTACAGCGCCCAAATGCCTTCTTGCTTGGCTCGATACTGTTGTAATAACTCTACAAGTTCGCCTGAGTTAATGGCCTCTTTTACGTAGTATTCGGGTAATTGAACTAAGCCTAGCCCTCGTTTTGCTGCATCATAAAGTGCGTATCCATTGTTACATTTAATTCTTCCTTGCACTCGAATCGACTTTTCCTGACCACTTTGATTAAACTTCCAATGGTCTACGGAACCGACTAAACATTGGTGGTTTTGTAACTCTGACAAAGTATGGGGCTCACCGTACTTTGCTAAATAGTTTGGGCTGGCACAAATGTATAGCTGCCTAGTGGCTAGTCGCTTTGCCATCAAACTTGAGTCTTCCAAATGGCCTAAGCGTATTGCTACGTCTATGCCTGACTCAATCAAGTCTAGCTTTTGGTTGGTGAGACTCAGTTCTAAATTGAGTTGTGGGTGGCTACCGATAAACTCATTGAGCAAAGGTGCAATGTACCTTTCACCATATGTGGCAGGCGCCGTCACTTTTATTAACCCCTTAGGTGAAGATTGCAGTTGAGTTACAGCAAGTTCTGCGTGTTCCAAACCTTCCACCAACACTCGGCACTGTTGGTAATAAATTTGGCCGGCTTCAGTTAGTGTGACTTTGCGAGTCGTTCTATTTAACAACTTCACCGCTAACCTTTCTTCTAGTGCCGATACCTTTCTGCTTATTTGCGCTGTTGATGTTTTTAATTTACTTGCCGCAGCGGTAAAACTAAAAGTATCCGCAACGGCAACAAACTCTGATACCCCTTCCCAAGTCGCCATACTATGCCTTTAATTAATAATAAGTAGATATTTTAGGTTATTGTTACATATATGTAAAAATGATTTGCAATATTGATGGATTATCAATTGCGATTGCCAAGCTATACTTGCTTCACTAGTTATTTAATTTAAAGGAAATCCGATGGCGTTAAATCTACAACCAGGCCAACAGTTTATTAAATCAAAAGCCGCAGTCGCATGGGCTGCGGGTGAGCCGTTAAAAATGGAAGAAGTGGACGTTCAGTTACCAAAGAAAGGTGAAGTGTTGGTACGTATCGTAGCAACGGGCGTATGTCACACTGATGCATTTACTTTATCAGGCGACGATCCAGAAGGTATTTTCCCATCAATTCTAGGTCACGAGGGTGGCGGTATTGTTGAAATGGTAGGCGAAGGAGTTACTAGCGTAGAAGTAGGCGATCACGTTATTCCGTTATATACCGCTGAGTGCGGTGAGTGTAAGTTCTGTACTTCTGGCAAAACTAACTTATGCCAAGCAGTTCGTGAAACCCAAGGTAAAGGTTTAATGCCTGATGGCACGACTCGTTTTTATAAAGACGGCCAGCCAATTTACCATTACATGGGTTGTTCTACTTTCTCTGAGTACACAGTATTGCCTGAAATTTCACTAGCTAAAGTGAATAAAGAAGCACCATTGGAAGAAGTATGTCTGCTAGGTTGTGGTGTAACAACAGGTATGGGAGCGGTATTAAATACGGCAAAAGTAGAACAGGGTGATACGGTTGCAATATTTGGCCTTGGTGGTATTGGTTTATCAGCGATTATCGGCGCTAGAATGGCGGGCGCTAGCCGTATTATTGGTGTTGATATCAACGAGAGTAAATTTGACCTTGCTAAACAGTTAGGTGCGACAGACGTGATCAATCCGCAATCGTTTGACAAGCCAATTCAAGAAGTGATTGTTGAAATGACAGATGGCGGTGTTGATTATTCATTTGAATGTATTGGTAACGTTAATGTTATGCGCCAAGCACTTGAGTGTTGTCATAAAGGTTGGGGAGAATCTGTGATCATAGGTGTCGCAGGTGCAGGTCAAGAGATCTCAACTCGTCCGTTCCAATTAGTAACAGGTCGCGTATGGCGTGGCAGTGCTTTTGGTGGAGTTAAAGGCCGCAGTGAGCTACCTGAAATCGTTGAGCGTTATATGTCTGGTGAGTTTGGCTTGCAAGAGTTCATTACTCATACTATGGGGTTAGAGCAGGTCAATGAAGCATTTGATTTAATGCATGAAGGCAAGAGTATTCGCTCTGTTATTCATATGGATAAGTAATCGATGATCGAAAATACAACACAAAACAAGGTTGCTGGGGGCTGGCATAAGCAATACACGCATCGTTCTGAGAGTTTAAATTGCGATATGCGCTTTGCTATTTTCTTGCCGCCTGGGGCAACAGTAGAAACGCCTGTGCCAGTGTTATATTGGCTATCAGGTTTAACTTGCACTGACGAAAACTTTATGCAAAAGGCAGGAGCCTTGCAATATGCAGCAGAGCAGGGCATTGCAATTGTTGCACCTGATACTAGCCCTAGAGGTGAAGCTGTAGCAGATGATGAAGGTTACGACTTAGGTAAAGGCGCAGGCTTTTATTTAAATGCAACTGAAGCACCTTGGTCAGAACATTTTCATATGTATGACTATATCACTGAGGAACTGCCGAAGCTGGTGGAAGCTAACTTTCCAGTGACCAAGCAAAAGAGTATTTCTGGTCATAGTATGGGCGGGCATGGCGCGCTTACCATAGGCTTAAAAAACCAAAGCCGCTATAACTCAATTTCGGCATTTAGCCCGATTGTTAACCCAGTGAATTGTCCTTGGGGTCAAAAAGCCTTTAATGCTTATTTAGGCAATGACAAGCAAAGCTGGAAACAATACGACGCCTGTGAGTTATTAAAAGCTCAGCAAACTAAGCGACCGATTTTGGTGGATCAAGGTGATGCAGATCAGTTTCTTGAAGAGCAGTTAAAGCCAGAACTTTTGCTTGCTGCAGCTAAAGAAAGTGACTCAGAACTAAATTTGCGTATGCAAACAGGTTATGACCATAGTTACTACTTCATCTCTAGCTTTATTGGCGAGCATATTAAGTTTCATGCTAAGCATTTAACAGCATAAAGCTTTAGCGAAATAAGCCTCTACAACCTTAATTAGCTTAGCGCTGTTGTAGAGGTTTTATATCCTTATTGGCTGTTTTGAAACACATCTTCGAAATACTTTACCCACTTACCCTTAACCAAACGTTCACCATACTCTCGAAAACCACCATCTTCAGTTTTGGTAAAAACAAATCTATTGGTCTCGCTACTAGAAACAACAAATTGGCCATTGTCATACTTTGCTGGGTATTTATTTACGCCACGGCTAGAAAATGGGTAGTAATAATAGGTTTTGTCTTTATCGTCGAAGTAAATAACAGTATGAAGCTGCAGTAGCTCTGTATTTAACTCAATGACTAAAATATTTTTGTCCAAGTCATATTGAATATTTTGGTAAGCGGAACCCTGCTTTGAGATTTTTCCTTGGTCATACACAGTTGTTGTACCAATCCATTCACCAACCATAAATTCTAATAAAGCCATTTTTTGTTGTTTTACCGTTTGGCCAAAACTAGCCCCCGTGAAAAAGAGCAAGAGCAGTAAATATAAAGATGAAAACTTGGTGCGATATCTCATAGTCATTGTTGTTATCATTGAATCGTACAATGAGCTTACTGTATGGCCATCTAAATAACCACAGCAATAGCATTGAGTATTAGCTAATAACTATGCATTTCTATGGGTGAGGTTTGCTCAACATTTAGTTTTGTTAATTTTTCATCTTACTGATAAATAAAGAAAATAATAAAAAATAGACATTTACCGAATCGAGGTAATAAGGATAGGATAAAGCCATTTGGATCAAAGATATGCGGTATTTAAGCCAAGCAATCGAGCAATATTTGCTGGTTTGTCAAAAATCGAAAAATCTATCGGCTTTAACAATAAAGGCCTACAAGATAGATCTTGAACAGTTTTTGCAGATCAATGACAACTTAGAACTCGCCAGTATTAACAAGCAGAGCATTGAGCATTATCACTTTCAACTTATTGAACAAGAGCTAAGTGCCAGAACGATAAAGCGAAAACTGGCTTGTTTACGTGCTATGTTTCGCTGGTTGGAGCTAGAAGAACTAGTTGAAATTAATCCATTTAACAAGATCAAAACCTCAATAAAACTACCTAAGCAACTGCCACAAAACATCACGCCATCCGACCTTAGAAAGATGATCTTTCAAGCTAAATCTGAGTTGGGTCTGAGTCAAAACCGAAAGCTTTCTAAGACAAAACTGGGCAATTGTGTACAGAGCAAAAAGGACTTTAATAAGCTCACAACCTTGATCAGTTTAGAATTATTGTTATCGACAGGAATGAGAATATCCGAGCTAGCAAATACCATAATTAACAACATAGAACTAGAAGAAGGGCGGATAAAAATACTAGGAAAAGGCAGTCGAGAAAGGTACGTTTACTTACCAAATGAAGAGTTATATAAACTCGTTTTCTACTATTTAATAAGCAGAAAAATAACCCAGCCAGACAATGACAACTTTCTGGTAAATAGCCGTGGTAAAAGGGCTTCAGCGCAATTCTTAAGAAAACTAATTAGACAATTAGCGCAAAGGGCGGACACTTCAAGACACATCACCCCACACATGTTTCGACACAGTGCAGCCTGTGAATTATTAGAATCTGGAGTCGATATTCGATTTGTACAAAGGTTGCTTGGCCATAGCAGCATTTCCACCACAGAGATCTACACCCATGTTAATGACAAGGTGCTGAGGGAAAAAATAATTCAGGCAAACGTAAGGCAACAAATCATGCAAAAGGAGTAAATAAAAAGTAAGGATAACTAGGAATTATTGTGCCTAAATTAATCGGACTAATTTACGACCTTCCCGAAAACTACATTGATGTTGAAAACAATTTTCAGCTAATTAAAAACTGCTATCCTCTAAGCATCATTGAATTATTTGCTAAAATAATTGAAGAACACGGATTTAACGTCAAAAGGATCACTAGTACAAAAGAGTTGTTAAACATAACAGCTATTGGGCTAAATGATTATTTTCTTGGGTTTATAAACTTGGCTCAAGGAGTAGGGCATAACTTTAGTTATGCGCAATCAGCTTTGCTGTTAGAAATGAGTGGAGCGAAATACAGCGGGAATACTCCGTTTACTTTATTAACAGTAAGAAATAAACATACATGTAAGAACCTATTACAGTCCGCGGGAATATTATCGCCGGCTGGAATGACTGTTAGTGCACAAAGTATAAATACTATCGACTTTAGCAAGCTTCCACCAAAGAGCTGGATTATTAAACCCAATGAAGGCTCTGCAAGTGATGAAATAACAGAAAGAAGTATAGTGGAAACTAGTGAGCTAAAAGGTTACTTAACAACTTTATTTGAAAGCACTCAGGGTACTGCTCTAATAGAAGAATTTATTCCAGGAATTGAGGTTACAGTATTTTTAGTTCGTCAAGAAAACTGCTGGGAGTGTTATCCATTAATGCTCACTTCTATAAATGGCGAGCTTCTTGATGAAAATTTTATTTACTGCACTAATATGAAAACAAGTGAGGCAAGAGATAAGTATTTAAAGTGGGTTAGGCCTGAGCCATTTCTTTCAACTAAAGTTATAGAAAGCATCGGATCAGACGCGATTAAAATAGCAGAAGAAACATTAGTAAAAGATATAGTTAGAATTGACTTTAGAGTCACTAATGATCACAAAATATATTTTATCGAATGTAATGGTTCCCCCCATATCTCCCTTGGAAATACAATAATTTCAGCTATTAATAAGTTGTATTTGTCATCTGATAAACCTCTAGAACGCCGTATTATTGAATCAATGCTTCATAGGTTAAGCTATTGATACGGTTAATGGCAAAAGCACAGAAGTGATGGCCTAATTGGATACTCTCTTACTAAAAAGGGAATGCCATCACTGTAGTCTTTTTGAGAAAAGTCATAATTTAACTTAAATTTACGATTATCTTTTTCCTCTAAAGCAAAGTCTAATAAATGATTCCAATAATAAGCTGCTGAGTTAACTTCTTTTAGTGAAGAAATACTTTGAAAGCATTCTTCCACGATTGCCATGTCTCCATTTGAGTTTATAATTTTTGTATAAGCTTCCGAGTAGGTTATTAGCCACTCCATCCAAGGATCGGAGAGTATTCCTTCACTTTTGCTTATTAAATCAAAGTGTCGGGAATAATTGTGGTTGCCAATATGATACTCAGCAAGAGCTGCGTTTGTTCTAATACAAGCTTCCCAGAAGGGGGATAAATTATAGAATAAACACTCTTGTAGTAGTTCATTAGCTTTACTGAACTGCCCTTTATATAAGTACAAAGCAGCTAAATTGTTTTTGGCGAAAATAATTTCAACAGGATAAGCCTGTTGCAATGACGTTAATGATGCATGTAAATTCTCTTCTGCATTTTGGTAGTCGCCATTCAAAATATTGCAGTAAGCTAGATTGTTTAAAGAAAGGCCCAACTTCAAATGATTGTCTTTACTTCGGTAAAATTCTACAGCTTGTGAACAAATTAATTGAGCAGACTCAGTTGGTGTAAATAGAGGTGATATGGTTTTGAAATAGAATAAATCAGGCTCACTATATAGCTCATTTTCAGCCATTTTCATTGCAGTAAGATATAATTTATTAGCTTCTAAGAAGAACCCGGCTTCTTGAAGGCTAATACAAAGTAAACCGTAATATTGATATTTACATGTGTCGTAGTCTTCAAGTTTTGGAATATCATCCAGTCTGGCTTTAGCTTCGTCCAAAAATTCAATGTTCTTTACTTGCAGTGAGGAATGATACTTCCAGAGTAGGACCCGAATTGTACTTTTTTCTATGCGACTTGTTAATTTTATGCACTCAGCATATCGAGCTTCATCATAGTAAAATTTACAAGTTATAAAATAAAGGCTCTCTATACGTGGGTCGACATTTCCTTCAAATAATTTTAACTCTTCAACTTTTTCGTAAAGCGAAATTATGGCTTTACTTTGCTCGAATGTATCAAGCAATGGAAAAACTAAAAACAGTATATCCACTAGTTTATCTGTACGCGAATATATAGCGAGCTCAGCGTATGCAACAATATTGTCTAAAAGCGAATTTAATTCACTTTTAAAATCGTTATTATTAAGCTTATTTATAGAGTCTAAAAATAAAGTATCGTTTAGTGCCTCTACCAACATCTTGCTTTGCCACGTCAGTTGATTTCGCTCTTCATCGCCTAAAGACTTATAACTCAGACTTTCGTAGTAACTTTGTGACAGTTTTATTCTCGTTTTACCTGTCGAATAATCATAGGTGATCATATTAGAGTGAGACATTTGCGACACATAACCTGATATTTGTACCTTTTCTACAACGATATGGTTACACAAATGCGTTAGTTCCTCGATAGTAAGTCCAACCTTAGAGAGCGAAAGTAAACTCGTTATGTATTTTAATTCTTCACTCGGACTATCTAAGCCACTATTTAACTTTACCTTAGACAATGCAGATACATCATGTAACTTTAGTAAGCCGTTTTTTAAAGTAAAGGCTCCTTCATAATTGAGTTTATCAATATACTTTCTTAATTTTCCTGGAGAACCTTCAACTATATCGAGCAATTCATTTAGTTCCGAAGGGTGACTCATCACCTCGCTTAGAATTTGCCTCATATAGTTTTCTTTTAGAGGAGTCAGTTTAAAACCAGAGACCATACCTTTGTTTGTATATTGAGTTAGTTTCGACTCTAGGTTTTCAATGACGTCTTTATTATCGCCTCGAACATGAAAAACAAATTTCGCTTTATGCGTGGTCTTTTTATTGTTTTCTAATACACCATTGATTAAATGCCAATCTTTGTCTGAGAGTACATTATCTAAATCTACATTTATTATTATATGTTTGTGAGCTAGTTCTTTTATCAGGAGCTTAATAATAACTGTCCGTTTCAGCTCCGTAAGACCAGACTCAAATG
The DNA here is from genome assembly GCA_965200905.1 of Psychrosphaera sp. Taxonomy (GTDB): domain Bacteria; phylum Pseudomonadota; class Gammaproteobacteria; order Enterobacterales; family Alteromonadaceae; genus Psychrosphaera. The sequence goes on along the minus strand of CBDAVN010000002.1, from coordinate 20,895 downwards.
ATTTAGCTACATTTTCCCCTGCTTTTTTTAAAAAAAACAAAAGCAGGGGGGTGTACAAAGTAGGAAGGTTATTAATACTACTTATGCTTATCTTACTTTTCTTATCTTTATTCAAAGATGAAAGCTCTATAAGCAATAGGTCGAGCAAAGCCGAGTTTTCGATCGCCTCTCTTGATAAATAAACAAATAGACTAGACTCAGACAAATCTTTTTCTACTGCTTTTATTAGCTCAGACTTCCCTAAAAGTGAAGCGCCAGAAATGATAGAGATTGAACGATTATTATCTAGAATAAACTTTCTAAGTGAGTCCTTTACAGCTTCTCTATTTTTAAATGAAAAATCCGGTAGTTCTACACTTTGAAATTTGTCCATAATTCCTAGTTATCCTTACTTTCTCAAAGAGAAGTGGGTTATCTTAATTAAATAATTCGTAGGCCTCTAGTCTATGAACTTTTAAGGTGGACTTCAATTATCTTTTAGAGTGAAAAGGAGAAGGCATTGAGACCTCTTTAGTAAAAACAGGTCTCAATTAAAAGGTAGGAGTGTCAGTTAACGAATTAGGCCTCTTCTATAAGCACTAAAAGCAAGCAGACCGAATAGTAAGAAACCGATACCGCCGCCGGATTTTTTGTTTTCGACTATCGTCAGTTCGGCTTTCACTTCTACCTCAGCTTGTCCATCACTTACTTTGAGAACTAAGTTGGCAGAACCGTTTTTGGCTGTTTTTGCTATTGCGACACCAATAGAGCCTGAGCCTAACTGATGTATCGTCAAGTCTTGACCTGACGTTTGTTGCCACTGATAACTTAATTCGTCTTTGTCAGCATCCGATGCTGTGGCCTTTATTGCAATTGTATCGCCAGCGTTAGCTTTGATCTTTAAAACGCCATTGTTATTACTGCCAAAAGAAGAACTAAGCGTAACTTGTGGAGGCGTATTTAGCTGACAAACTTTACTATTTTCAGCTACAACAGAACGGAAAACTGTGCCATCGACACCCGATATTGTTATATCGTCAATACCCCAGTAAATATCGGCGTACCCTAAGTCAACTGGTCGTGATTCCCAGAAGTCAAAATAACGAAATCTTATTTGTACTGTTTGTCCCGAGTAGTCTTGAGCAAAATTGACCTGAGTTTTATGGAAGATAAAGTCACTATTGAGTACGCCTTGTTCGGTTTGGTTAGTGCCAGAAAAAGCGCTGACTCCATCCAGAGGTGAACCAAAACTAGCCATTTTGCCACCATAACCTTGTGTTACATTGCCTGCTGAGTTGTACTGTTTTATTTGTAAATCACTAGCTGCTTGCCAATCTTGTCCTTGCGGCTTAATTTCTACTAAACCGCCAGTTCTACCGGCATACCCGACAAAGGCATGATTGAATTCAATGATTAAGTCTTTATCTGCACTTACTTTAAATGGTTTAGAAACCATTACCGTATCTAGGTTGCTATCAGCAATAAAAGGTAAAATTCGAGCCTTTTGATTATCCGTTGATAGGTCTTTGTGCCAAGTCATTATTGCAGTGTCCTTAGGGTTTTCAAATTCCACTAAAGACGCTACGTCCCAATTTAGAAAACGCTGGGATAAATCTTGAAAATCAGCTTTAAACGGCAGAGAAAATGTTTCTAGATTGCCTGAGCGAATATCATAGTTTGCAGTCAGTTGAAACTTGCTGATAACCTGCTCGGACTCTATATTTTTGAAATAAATGTTAACGGGTTGGTGCACCTGTTCAAACTTTTCTAACTCGATTTTGGCCGTGGCATTTAACGAAGATAACTCAGCTAGGTTGTTAAACGTGATTTGCTCAGCTTTGATGCTTGCATTGTCGGAGTAAATTGAAAAGTTACCTGTTTCTATGTTTTCAATGCCTGTATTTTTAATTGAAACATTTAGCTCTACAGCTTCGCCCTGATCCCAAATATTGTCATTGTCACATTGACCAGATAGCTTGACCAATTCCACCTTATCAACAAACGCCGACTCCTTAGTACTGTAGCTCTCTGTTATGTCGCTGAAATTATCACTTGAGCCACTGGCTTGTGTACCCATTCCTCTTGCGGCAAAGGCTCTAAGGATGACTTTTGCATCTTCTTTACTTTCTGCCAATACCGCAGCAAGTAGAGCATCTCTAGCTGTTAAAAAGGTTGGATTAGTAGGGGTAAGTTTTAGACCATTTACTAAATAGCGGCGCATTTTAGCCTTCACTTGCTCTAATGGCTGGTCATTCTCTCTTACTAAGTTGATAAAGCCATCAAATAAAATAGATGCCCAGACCTCACCACCTTCATGGGGAATAAGCTGCTCTGAAACATGAGTTAACCCTCTCGCTATTGGGTGCTCAGTTGGCAAAGCTTGCCCAGGCTCAACATGTTTGTAGCTTAAGTTATTCTTTTCTCTGTTAATGCTGTAAGGGACACGGCGAATACCGAAATAATAAGGCTCTTCGCTTTGGTAGGCATCGACCCAACCACCTTGAGCATAGACTCCTTGGTATTGGTGCCCACCATTTTTATTCAGATCTTCTTCTCTAACCTGATGTAGCAGGGCGTTAAAGTCACCTATCCCTTCACCAAGAGCAGCAGCATAAGCGTTGAAGCCCAGCCCCTCACCATTACCAGCCAAGCGTTCGTGTAAGTAATGCCCGAACTCATGCATAATAACTAAATTACTCATGGTTGAATCTGTGACAAATGTATCTTCAAAAGCAACAGATACGGTTAGACTGTCTTGCTCAATAGCTTGTTGGATTTGCTGATAACTAATTGGGTCTGATTCATAAGCGAAGGTGCTGAGGATTGGATAAGGTAGCGATTGTTCTAGCTGAAAAGGTAAAAAGCCTTCACTTAATTCAGTTTGAGCAAAGACTAAAGCTGCAGGGGTAATGCTCTGTAATTGTTCAAGTAATTCTTGTTCATTACATGAGCCTATATATTGCACAAATACGAGCTTGCCAACTAATTCATTGGCGTTGATAACTGGTGCGCAAATATTCGCTTGGTTGTCTTTGGACTTTAGCTCTGCAGCGCTAAGCTGGTTTAACTTGAAGAAAGGAGCACCAAGTGAAGTCATAGATAAATCAAGCTTATTGCCACCAATTTGCAAATCATGCTGTAAGCTATTTTCTGCTTTAAACAAATACTGTTGCATCACAGGGCTTTGGCCGTCTGGCGGAGTGAACATATTTGCGTTATTGACGCCAGAATAATCTTGGCCTTCAGCTAAAATAGGATCACCTTGCTTACCACCAAGGCCAAAGTTATCAAGCTGGGCATTGCCTGATACCTCATCAAACCCCGCTAAATAATACACATCATGTAAATAATTGATGGTATAGAATAAATTCGTTACCGCTGCGTATTGCTGTTGTAGGTTGGCATCTGCGTTTACGGTGGCGTCAAAGTGATAGTCCAAGCTGTTATTTGACACCGGAGCTCTTAAGTCGCCTTCGCTAAAACCGTCAGGGAAAGATAAATCAAGATAGGCATCAACATTATTGCCTTTGCTGAATTCGGCATTTACTGGTAACCAAGGTTTATTATTGCCAATAGCTGATAACGTAATTAGGTTAGGTTTGGCAAGTGGTGCAATATAACCATCCAGTTGGCCTGTAGGGTGGGGACTGCCATTATTGCCATTTGGGCCATCTTGCGGAGCGCCGGTACTAGGGTCAGCAAAAACTCTATATTGATGATCAGTTGCGCTATTGTGTTGCAATTTTCGGCTATAGTTCTTTATTTGTAATATTTCACCGTTTTCCGCTGATACCACAATGCCCATATGTCTGGAGTGTTCGCCTTTTTTACTTAATCTTGCGCTAACGCGATAGGCCGGGATAAATTGATTTAATTGTGGGTAGAAAAACTCTTCTACATATATTGGCTTATTACTAACCCAGCCAGCTAAATCGCCAACAAGTTTATATTGTAGAGTCAATTTACTTGGTTCTAAGGCACTAGTGGCTGGCGTTGCTTTGACAATAGCGTTAAGTGCTGCTTGAACCGCAGCAATTTGAGCAGCTTGGCTAAATGCCTGAGTTTGAGACGATTTTGTTGCAACTTGTTTAGCTTTGGTTAAATTTGAAACAGGTACAAGACGAGAGTTTATTGCAGTTAGCTCTAAGTCCTTATTCAATAACATCACTACGCCATTACCCAGCACTTCTTTACCCAAATGCATTTGTTTGTAACGAATAGTATGTGTCGACGCCAAGTTATTGGTTGTTGCCGAATCAAATGCCAGATTGTGCTTGTTACCTTTGCCAACTAACAGATCTTGGTAATGAGCCAAATAATACTCACTAGCTTGCCTTCTGATATTAAGCTTGGTTTTTGCTGTTGAGTTCTTGCTATGCCTTAAAGCCGAATACGGTGTTTTTGGATCAAATGCAGGGATATTAGGGGATGCCGAAATGAAGGTAGGGGTATTAAATACAGGGTGTAAAAATTGCTTTTTACTGTTGTTAAGCAAAGGAGAGCTTTTTTCAGTTAATACCTTGTGTCTAGCTTTCGTTTGTACGCTATTGAGTTGTTTGGATTGTTCAGTTAATAAGTCATAGCTGTCCAGTTCGACAGAACAAACATTAAAACTTGCGGCGACTGCGCTGCATAAGATCAGCTTTTTCAAAATATTGCACTCCATTTGATATTGAGTGGCAATGGTACTTGGGAGGAATGTTAAAAACTGTTATTGATTGTTATTGTTTTGTTGTTTGTCGTTAAGTGGAGGTAAAGAAAGATGTGGCCAATGGATAAATTGACCACGTTATGCAAGTAGCTATTCGTTATCAGCCCTGTTGAATAGAGTCGATAAATGCGTTTGATTGCTCGATTGCACTGTTCATTTCACTGATCAAGCTGCGGATATCATTTTTGATCTGGTCAAACTCACCTTGTAAGGCACCAATAGCCGCAGCGTTCAAGTTATGTTTTAGGTACAATACGTTGTCGTTTAAAGCAGCCAGCACAGGTTCCATTTTGCTTTCTGCTTTACGCATTGAGCGCAGCAACGAGTCATATTTACGTTGAGTGTTCTTTAATTTACGTTCGCTATCGCGTTTTAACTTCTCACTTTGGTATTGAGATAACTCGTCATTCCATTCCTCAAATAAAGCGTCAGCTACATCTTCAACCTTATTAATATGATTGCTCACCTTAGCTGCACTTGCTTTGCTTGATTCGTATTCATCCTTTAAGTTGTCGTACGTTGCTTGTATCTTGCCGCCATCAAAATCGATCAACTGTGATAGTTGCTCTAAAGCTGATGTAAATTGCTCTTGGGCCTCTTGTTGTGAACCTTTAGCGTCCTCAACTCGGTCAACTAAGATGTCCCTTTTTTCTACACCCACTTTCTCCCAAGCTGCGTAGTAAGCACTTTGGCAGCCACTAAGCGCAAGTACTGAAGCTAAAATAAAAGCTCTGAACATGCTAACTTCCTTTGTATTTGGCTGCGTCAATGATAGACCAAAGGTGGAATATTGCTCCTACCGGCCACATAAAAAATAGTATTACTGTTGCCGCTAATGCATAACTGCCGTAAGCAACAACTAAGAACATAATTGCCATTAAAATTCGACCTTGGATTAGTTGGCCTAACCCAGGAATAAAAATATTAACCAATGCGGAAATAACGTTACCACCCGAACCTTGTCCAGCCATAATTTCACCTCTGTTTTAATTTAGCTTTTATTATAGGAGTAAAAATAAAACACACAATAATCAAAGGCTTTTGATTTGTAACTAGTTATTAGGTTTATCGGGCAAATGGAGTTAGCAAAAGCGCAAACCAATAAAAACCTAGCCAGTTTTACTAATAAAAAGCTATCATTATAATCACACCAGTGGATTAGGAAGCCTGTAGAGTTGTGTACTCGTCTTATTTCAAAAAAATAGCGCTAGCGTTTGTTGTTTGTACTTTGCTACCAATCAGCTATCACCTGTGGTTACTACAACAACAAACCACTAATGTGGATGTTGAAACGCAATATCAACATCAATATGTGGATGGGCCAATTCAGCCTTTACCTAAAATAAAGGCCATTGATCACAATTGGCGCTTATTAGGCCAAGCTTTATTTCATAGTACTTTATTATCCAGTGATAATTCAGTTTCCTGTGCTTCGTGTCATATTATCAGTTTGGGGGGAGATGACGGGTTTGCGGTTTCAACAGGCGTTGATGATCAGTTAGGTCAGAGAAACTCGCCGACGGTATTAAATGCGGTGTTTAACTTTCGCCAATTTTGGGATGGCCGTGAGCAAAATTTAGCACTGCAAATAGAAGGGCCTATTCACAACCCAGTCGAAATGGCGACCAGCTGGCCTGAAGTTATTACTAAACTCAATGCCGATCAGTATTTTTCTTCAGCCTTTGCCAGTATTTCCAGCCAAGGGGTGACTAAAGAAAACATAGTAAAAGCCTTAGTGACTTTTGAACAATCTTTGGTTACGCCAGATGCGCCAATTGACCGCTATCTTCTCGGCGATAAATCAGCCTTAACCGAACAACAAATTAGAGGCTTGGATAAGTTCATCAGCTTTGGCTGTGCAACCTGTCATCAGGGCAAAAATATTGGCGGTAACTTCTATCAGAAGTTAGGGCGTCTTGATGAGATCCCGGTTAAACTTAAATTGGACTTAGGTTTGTATGAGTTTAGTAAAGATCCAGCAGATAAGTTTACCTTCAAAGTACCTAGCCTTAGAAACATAGCCCAGACCGCCCCTTATTTTCATAATGGCTCTGTTGCTACCTTGCCAGAAGCAGTGAGCATCATGGCTAAAACCCAGTTAGGAATGGACATTTCCAGCCAAGATAAAGCAGACATAGTGGCATTATTACAATCGTTTAGTGCGCCGATACAGGAATTAAATCAGGATGATTAAACGCTATTTTTTGGATATTTTTGCCTTAGCATTATTCACTATCAGCAGTTGCGTGCTTGTTCATTGTTACCACCAACAGCAGCGTTATCAAACAGACAATGAGAATTTGAATCGGTTAAAAACGCTCGCGCCCAAGCTACTCAATGAGCTGCTGGACATTAACTTCGTATCAAAACAACACTACGATACCTACTCTCAGATACAACTGGAAATCGACCAGATCCAAAGAGCGTTTGTCAATAACCCTCAAGTGTATCAATTGATTGATAATTATAGTGATGTGTCTTCTCACTATATGGAACTGGCCAGTATGTTAAAGACGTCAAAACGGTTAGTGGCATTGGCTAATACCGATGCGATGACAGAAGGGCAAAGAGGGCTGGTTTTAGGCCTTAATAATTTACTCAGCCAGCACAACTTTGCCGACACAAATATTGAAGACACTGAGTTAGAGCTTTGGTTGTCCCGGGCCAATCTAGCATTTGCGCAATACCGTAATGCGGATTTTTCTTGGCCGCATTATCAGCAACATTATCGCTTTATTTTAGACAATAGCGCGTTGGCGGCAGAGCAAAAAGAGCGTCTGCAAAACATTGATATTGCAGCCGAGTTGATTAAGCAAAGAGAGTTTTATATTGGCAAACAAGCGCAAGCACAAACTCTCCAGTTACTTAGCATATTCGCCATAGTGTTATCGTTCATTTTCATCTTTATTGCTGTGCTAAAAAGGCAACAATCGTTACTACTGGTAAAGAATCAGCAATATAAAGAAGCGGCGGAAGTTAAAAGTCGCTTTTTGGCCAATATGTCCCATGAAATACGCACACCAATGACAGGCATTATTGGTTTGGCAGAACTATCTCTAACAACTGACCTAGATCCACAACAAAAAGATTACCTATCAAAACTGCACTTTTCTGCATCATCGCTGTTGGTGATCATTAATGACATTTTGGACTTTTCAAAAATTGAATCTGGCAAGTTGGCGATAGAAAATATCGACTTTGACCACACTAAATTGTTCGACAATTTGAGTGTGTTGTTAGGTAAGGCCGCGCAACAAAAATCGATAGAACTTATTTATGATCTCGACGCCGAGATCCCAAAAACTATGCAAGGTGACCCAGTTAGAACCAGCCAAATTTTACTTAACCTAGTTAACAATGCGATTAAGTTTACTGAACAAGGCCATGTCACTGTTAAAAGTCGATTACTGGATTGCCAAAACGATACCATTATTGTTGAGTATCAAGTCATCGATACTGGTATCGGCTTAACGCCAGAACAATGTTCAAGGCTGTTTAATCGATTTGAGCAGGCGGATGACTCCACGACTCGAAAATACGGTGGCACAGGTTTGGGACTGTCGATTGTTAAGTTGTTAACTGAGCTATTAGGCGGCACTGTTTCGGTTACTAGCGTGAAAGGCGAGGGCAGCTGTTTTACTGTTTCTTTGCCTTACCGTAAGTCGTCACAAAACAAACATGAAGTAATGTCAACGCAGCAGTTAACAGATAAACATGTTTTGATCATTGAAGACAACCCAATTACTCAGACTGTATTGGATAGGATGCTATCAGAGATGGGGTTGAACGTGAGGATAGCAACGAGTGTTGAAAAAGCAATAGCCTGCTGTTTAGAGCAAGAGTTTGACTTTGCCTTAATCGACTGGCATTTACCGCAGGAGAGCGGCCTAGAGTTTATCAAGCAAGCGCAGCAACTTAACTTTAAGCCGAAGCGGTTAATCATTTGCAGCGCTTTTGAGTTGGACTACATCAAGCAGCACATCGACACTAATTTATCTTTTGAGTACATAGGTAAGCCACTGACTAGTTGGGCGCTTTATAATGTATTGACGGAGCAAGAAAACTCAAAACATGAACGAGTACAAACTGTGCTGATCACAGCTGAAAATAAGCAAGGTGATGCTGAACCGGCGGTCAATGAAAGTAAAGTATTGCTAGTTGAAGATAACAAGGTAAATCAAACCATCGCCTTGGCCATGTTAAAAAGCTTTGGCGTTGATGCTGACTTGGCAGAGGACGGTAAACAGGCGATTACCATGATAGAAAAGCAAAGTTATGATCTGGTATTTATGGATATTCAAATGCCAGTGATGGATGGTGTCAGTGCCACTCATATCATCCGTGAGCAATACGATAAAGACAGCTTGCCTATCATTGCTCTTACCGCCAATGTGACTTTGCAAGAAGTGGAAAATTATTTAGCAATTGGGATGAATTCGCACTTGGGCAAACCTTACGACAAATCGGCCATGTTACAAGCTTTACAGCTTTACTTGCCAAACTTTGCAAGCCATTAACATGTGATCCCTTATGCAGATTGGTATGACACCTCTGTGAATGAATAATCGTTCACAGAGGTGAAAGCTTAGAAAGTTAAGTTAAATGTTTTGAAAATAGCGTTTCTAGCTCTTCTGGTGGCAATGGCCGGCTAAAGTAATAACCTTGGTATTCATCGCAGTTTAATTGTTGTAACAAATCTAAGTGCTCAGCGGTTTCTACCCCTTCAGCAACTGTGGTTAAGCGTAAACTTTTGGCGATAGCTATGATGGTTTCTACAATCGCTTTGTCGTCAGGGTCGACGATCATATCTCGAACAAAGCTCTGATCAATTTTTATTGTATCTACAGGTAAACGTTTTAGGTACTCCAATGATGAGTAACCTGTGCCAAAGTCATCAATAGAAAAACTAACGCTGGTGCCTTTTAGTTCATTCATTTTTGTAATGATTGATTCTGTGTTGGCCAATAGCAAACTTTCGGTGATCTCAAGGTCTAACATATTAGCTGGTAGCCCGGCATCGGATAGTGCTTGTTTTACGACGGACTGGAAGTTTTCATCATTAAACTGGACGGAACTTACATTCACAGACATGCGCTCAAAGCCTTTGAAAGCAGGGAGCTTTCGCCATTTTTGCGTTTGTTGGCAAGCTTCGTTTAATATCCACTGTCCCAAAGGAATGATCAACCCTGACTCTTCAGCGATAGGAATAAATTCCGCTGGTGAAATAAACCCTTTAGTTGGATGCATCCACCTAACCAGTGCTTCGGCTCCAATGATCTTGCCAGTTTCAACATTAACTTTGGGTTGATACAGCAACTTGAATTCTTGATGTTCTAACGAGTGGCGCAACTCTTCTTCCAGTTCGAAACGGCGTTGCATCTGATTTTCTTGTTCCATCTCAAACATGCTTAAAGTGTTGCGGCCAGCGCGCTTAGATTGGTATAAGGCCGCGTCTACACGTCTTAAAATTTCATCAACAGTATCGCCGTGATCTGGGATCAGAACGGCACCAATACTGGCCCCAGAGTTAAGCAGCCTGCCATCAACATTAAACTTTTGGGTAAATACTTGTTTTACGCTTTGCGCTATTTGTTCAACTCTCAAGATGCCCGTTGCACGGCTGTTGCAAAACGGAGCGGTAACAATAATGAACTCATCACCACCTAAGCGTGCAATAAAGTCTTGTTCTCCTAGACTGTCACTGAGTGCTTTGGCAACTTGCCTGAGTACTTCATCTCCGACACCATGGCCTAATGAGTCATTGATCAGCTTGAAGTTATCTAAGTCGAGCATTAATACAGCACTAAACAACTCATCTGTTTTTACCTGCTCGATCACTGTGTTGAGTTTGTTTTCTAAAGAAACTCGGTTTGGTAATCCAGTTAGGGAGTCGTAGTAAGCTAAGTGAGCAATTTTCGCTTCGTGCTCTTTGCGATCGGATATATCAATTAAGCAAGTAACAACATTGCTCAATGTATTGTAAGAATATTGTGGAAACGCGCTTAAGATAAACCAGCGAGTATTTTCTTGGCTTGGTGAGCAGTAGCCAATGACCGAGTTTATCAGGGCTTGCTCAGTGTTAAACACTCTTTCAATAGGCGAGAAACCATCGACAAAAGGCGTGCCATGTTCATCTAAAAATTCACCATCAATACTGTAATGTTCGCTGTTGCCAGAGTGCAACGTGTTGATATTCAGTAGCTTGTGAGCATTTTCATTGGCGTAATTGACCACATCTTGCTGATCTTGGATCAGTACCGCAATAGGTAGGTTCTTTAATAACCCGCGATAATGCCGCTCTCGATCAGATAAACTTTGGTAGTTAAAAGAGTTATCAATTGCCGATGCCATTTGTGAAGACAACAGGGTAAGACGCTGAAATTGCTCTTTGGTGAAAAAGTCGCGGGCTAAATTATTTTCAATGTACAAAATAGCTCGAGTTTTACCCTGATGGCGTAACGGCAAGCAGATCACTGATTTAGCGTGATGCTGCTGGATATAGTGATCGTTGGCATAAGGCGTAGTATTTTCTGCATCGCTTAAACGCAATGTCTTGCCTGTACGTATAACAAATTGTACTGCTGACATTGGCACTTTGTGTTCAGGATTTACTGCCTGTTGCGGGGTATGATAAATATAGTCTGAAGTGCTAGTGATCTCAGATGAAACGTACCACTTGGCGTCAGACTCAAGCAACAGAACTGCTCTTTGCGCCCCTGAACTTTCCAACACTACTTTCATCATGCGACTGATCAATTGATCAATCTCGATCTCTGACGATAGTGCCAAAGACGTTTCCATAATACTTTTTAGGTCAATTCTTTGGTCAATGACGCTTTTGTCTATATAACGAGAGCGGGAGTCTGAACTAGAGCGCTCATTGCGGTAAAATTTGGTATTAGGATATTGTTCTCTAAGCTGCTGCAACTTAGCGACCGCGCCCCAAGCATTGTATAACTTGTACGCTTGTTCTATATGCGCTTGTCCAGACTCTGACATGCCATCAATAAAACACAGCTTGCCCGCAAGTTCATTGGCAAGGGCTTGGTAATGTAAGAAACCATTGTTTTTAGCAGTTTGAATTGCTTGATTGAAATAGCGCAAAGCGGTTGCATAGTGCTGGTTTAGTTGGGCTTGAGCACCTTGCAGTATCAACAATAGGTGACGGTAGTTTTCGGCACAGCTTTCAGCTAATGAAGTGATCCTCTCAATAGCACGATCAATTTTGCCTTGCCAGTTATTATTAGACTCGGCTTTAGTGTCTGACTCTAGCAATTGCAGTAATGTTAGCGCGGAGAAAAAGTGCTTTTCGACACCTAGAACGAAGCTGTCAATTGGACTTGAATCTGAATCACTTATTATTAAGGCTTGCTCAAACTGTCCCAAATGGTAGCAAGATTGGATCTTCCAAGCGTCGAGTAGACAAATAAATAAAGGAACTTGCTGATACTTTTCGCGATAAGCTTGCTCGTCAAAATTATCATTATCTAATTTGTCGAGTGAATGGCTTTTACCCGCTAATAACATGGCGTAAGAACGGAAGCTTTCTCTTACCTCTATCATTACATCCGCATCGCATTGCTTTAGCTTAACGATGATTTCATCGTCCAGCGCGAGCCATTTAGGTAAAGGTAAACCAGTTGATAGGGCAGAGCGAAGCTCATTGATCACACTGTAGCTTGCATACAGCTTATCACCAGATTCTAAACCCAAAGAGTAAGCACGGCGTAATGTTGGTAAGCTATCTTTTAACGGCTCTTTAAATACGTTAATGAAGTTAGCGACCATATTGTATAGCTTACAAGCTATGGCAGGATTATTAATTTTGTTTTCGTTTAATTTTACCGCTAATAAGCCAAACTCGTAAGCGTTATCAAAGTCATCTGAAATGGCCGTTATTGTGCTGCCATGCCAAGCGTAGGCAATAGGAGAGATAGCGGTGTTGCCATATTGTACAGATAAGTTCACCAACTCCATAGTCAGTACTTTTTGATAATTACTGAAATTCATTAATGCACTGGCGTATAAACTGCCCAGTAAATCCATGATCAGGGTGACTTCTTTGTCATCATTAACTGGCAGCTTATACAACTGGGCAATGGTTTTACCTTTGCTAAGCCAGTTATCTTTAAAATGTTGCGCTTTGTTGTTATAGGCTTGAACAATGGCTTCATCGTCATCGATAGCAGGTAAATCAATACCGTACTTTCTAAGTGCTTCAATGCCAAAACTAAAGCTTTCACTATATTGGCCCAGTGAAATTTGCTGCACGACCTGGAGATTAATGATCTGACAATATTGGTAGTTACTCTCGGCTTTGTTCAAGGCCAGCTCAAAGTATTTGTCTGACTCTTTGTATTCTGAACACAAATAAGCACTTTCTGCAGCTTCCTTATATATTGCAAATAACTGTTTATCGAAACTGGCTTGTCCCCAATCGACCAAAAAGCGCAGAATGGCGTTTACATGGCTCAGAGACACTTCAAACGCAGCTGAGTGTCGCGCAGCTTGAGCGGCAATGAGGTTTAGTTCAATCAAACGATTTTGCTGTTCTTTTGAGGTGAGCAAAGCGCTGGATTGGTTCAGATGGAAACAAATATCAAACACTTCTCGTTTGAGCGATTTGATATTACTTTGGAAGTGTTGCAGTAAATGAAAACCAATTTTTAAGTGCAGCTTTTTGCTTTGTTCCACTTCGCCAAGCGCATAAGCGGCTTGTTGGATACCATCATGGGCAAAGGCAAAACTCTGTTCTGTCGCTGTGATAAAGCCATTGTAAATGGCACCTAGGAGTTGGCGTTTAAGTACTTGTTCTGGTTGCTCAGTGATAAGTGATAAGGTTGATAAGCTAAACTCGTGACCAATCGCTGCCGCCATTTGTAATAACTGACGCTCACTCTTTGGTAAGTCCTGTATTTTCTTCAGCATCAAAGCAACAACACTATCAGCCACTGCAAGTTGTTCTAAGTCATCAACTTGATATTGCCAATGGCCATCTTGGCTTAATACTATTTGTTTACTACTGATCAGATCATCAAGTAATTGAATAGTGAAAAACGGGTTGCCTGCGGTCTTTTTAAACAAGTATTGAGTCAGGGTCTCTGGACTGGCAATGCGGTTTTGAAAGCCATCACAAATGAGTTGCTGAATATCTTGTTGCACTAAATTTTGTAATTGCAGCTGTTGGCTGTGCCATTTTTGCTCTTGATCTTTATCAATAAGCTCGGCTACTGGATGACTCTGGTCTATTTCATTATCGCGATAAGCGCCAACAAACAGGACATGTTTAATATCGTCAGAGCGGAATAAGGCATCAATTAACATAACCGAAGCCAAATCAACCCACTGTAAATCGTCGATAAAAATAACCAGTGGCTTTTCAGGTGTTGCCACCAGTTTTATTAATCTTAAAAACGCAAAGATGAGGCGGTTTAGCCCTTCTTCACCCGCTAGGTATAACGGCTCATCGTAGCCATCAATTAGATAATCCAAGTTTGGGATCAGCCTAGCGATAACACTAATATTGTCCCCAAGTTGCTGTTTTAAGTTGTGTTGCCAACATTGGATACTCTTATCAGAGCCAACTAATACCGAAGCGAAGAAATCGTCGAAAGCTTGGGTCAAGGCAAACAGTGGCTGGTTGCGCTGCAACTGGTCAAATTTACCTTCGATGATCTGCCCGTTGGCTTTTTGGATATCGCCATAGAGCTCTCGAACTATACTGGTTTTGCCTACGCCAGAAAAACCGGCGACAAACACTCGCTCAGAATAACCTTCGGATATACGGTTAAGTGACTGCTTTAGCTGAGCTAATTCGGTTTCCCTACCATAAACTTTATTTGGTGTTTGAAATTGCGAACGTATGTCTAACTCGCCTAGTTGCAATGTATTGTCAGACAAACATAACGACAAGTCATGCAATAAACCGTGATTAGTTTGGTAACGGTCTTCCGCATCCTTGGCAATTAACCGCATAATAATATTGGATAGGGTGACCGGTATATCGGGCTTGAGTCGGTGTGGCGGTGTTGGTTCTATGGCTAAAATAGCATATAAAATTTCGTCACTGTCGGCAGACGACGTATAGGGTTTTTCTTGGCACACTAGTTCGTATGCTGTCATACCCAAAGAATAATAGTCACTGCGATAGTCCACTAGACGATTAACTCGACCTGTTTGCTCTGGCGGCATATAACATAGGGAACCATCCATAGAACCAAACTGATAAAAATTATTTAGGCTGTGTTCAAAAAAAACGGCCAAACCAAAGTCAATAAGCTGAGCCTTTTGGCTCTCAGGGTTCCAAATGATGTTCGAGGGTTTTATATCTTTGTGGATGATGTGTTGGTGGTGCAGGTTATCTAAGATACTTGTGCATTGTGTTAACACATCAACGATCTGCTCTAGCGACAATAAGTTTTGTGCCAGTGCTTGATGTAGGGTGATGCCGTGAAAATCCGACAACACCAGAATGATCTGCTCATCATTGTCGATGATTTCTAATGCGGTAGGGACACCTTCAAGCCCTGCAATTTGTCGTAAGATCTCATATTCATTACGTAACTGTTCAATTTCATCAATTTCAGCGCTGGCATTATTGAGTACTTTTAATACTAATGTGTCTTCCTGCGCTTCGTCTTCCACCCGATAAACGGACAAACTGTTGCTGCTATACAAACATTCAAGTATTTGAAAGTTAAGTAACTTATCTATGGCCATACGTCTTATTTCAGCTCTGTAGATATAAAAACAAAGAACAGCAACGCTAACACATTTTTATCTGTGACAACATAGCAATTAGCGGGGTAAATTGCTCAATATCAATATATTTATTGCGCTTAATTATAAAACTGCTCTATGACCATTAATTGTCCACACTTTTAAATGCGAGCAAGGCGGAGAAAACAGTGTGTACAGGCCATTAAAAATATCTGAGAAAGATTGGTAAAGCGTTGTTTGCTAGTTGGATTGGGAGCTTAAAAAGAGGGCGACTTTTTAGTCTTGCCCTCATTATCAGTAGTGGGGTTTTGTTTAGTTAGGCCTCTAAACCATGAACACTTCTAAGTAAGGTTACTTTGGCAGTATTTAAATGCACTTCCATCGCTTTGATAGCTTCTACCGTGTCCCTAGTTAAAAGTGCATTGAGCAAAGCAATGTGCTCATTGACTGCAACTTCAAACCTTTCTTTTTCTCCCATCTTGTCCCACTGATAGTGGTAATGGCAAACAAAAGACACAATATCGGAAAATTGGCTAGTAAAACGGTTGTTCAAAGCAGACTGAACAATTAAATGTAGTTGACGGTCAGCATCTGGGAATTCAAGGTAACGACTGTCAAAGTTGTCGCGAAGCTCTATGTGTTTTTCTAAACAAGACTTTAACTCGTCCCAAACTGGGTGCTCTTTAGGTAGGTGCAACAATTGAGAGATGGCTTTCATCTCTACCAATTCTCTAAATGCAACCAGCTCTTTTGCAAATTGCTCGTCAAACTCGACCATTTGCCAGCGACCTCTAGGGATCTTATTGATCAGACCGTTGTTAGAGAACTTGATTAAAAACTCTCTGACGGTAATGGTGGTACAGCCAGATTGCTTTGCTAGGCTAAGCTCTGAGAATTTATCTCCTGGCACAAGTTTGCCAGTGTGGATTAAGTTCAGGAAAAATCGCTCAAACTCAGCGTCCTTGTTAGGCTTGGTCTCATCGACTTCAAAATAATCTGCTGCTGTAACTTGGCGTAAAATATTTTTATTGGCGCCTTGTCGTTTGACTATGCCATTGTCAATTAAGTGATCAACACAAGCTCTAACCGTTGTCCGGCTGACACTCAAAATTTTGGTCAGCTCCATATCGTTTGGCATACTCTGACCAAGCGGAGTTTCCTCAATAAGTTTGAGCATTTTATTTATCGATTGCTTAAATAAAAAAGTATTTTTTGCCACGTCCTGAGTACCATATTTTTATTGTTATCAGCGTATTAGTTACTGCACATTTGCAGGCTTTGTAATTGGCTGTGTATTTTTGCTTATAATAGTATCAAAACTGCTTAAAGTTAACAGTACTATTTTTTTATCACACTTCATCTACCAAGTCGCAGGGAGCTATTAAGTCACTTTTACACCATGGCTCTTGCTCTTTTAGAGCAAATTTCTCTTTGTTTTAAAACGTTTATTGGTTATTTAGCTAAAAGGTCATAGACCTCGCTTTTAGTCATTAACAATAGATCACATTAAATATAAAACGATTATTGCTTAAGTTCGTTTTCGTAACAGTGACAAAGTTATATAGAACAGTATTTATCTAGCCTCCGCCAGTTAAATCGATATTTACTATTGCTAAACACATCCATTTGGCTTGAATACTGAGCTTTGGCATCAGCAAGAAAAAGTGACAAGGGTTAAGCAACTCTTTCCTTGACAGAGTAAGATTGTCTATTAATATGTATTTTTAAATATAAAATAAACTTATTTTGTCGGGTGATAAACCTCACTGTTTAGTGCTAACAAAAAGTCTAAAACAGCTAAATGAAAACAGACACAGAAGTATTCGGTGAGTAATAAACAGTTTGGATCACTAGATAAGTAAGACGAAATGGTCTGAGTTTCTAATAAAAATATAACAATAATAATAGTCAAAACAGGGTGAGTGTTTATGAGATCTGAATCTACTCCAGCTGATATGGTGGATGAGTCAACCGGCTTGCAGAACAACAAAATTCCAGTTGTCCCTGCCGCATTTTTAAGTTCTTTTATTTTGGTGACCCTGTGTTTTCCGCTGTGGGGATTCGCTAATGACATTACTAATCCCTTGGTAAAAGCCTTTTCTAAAATATTACAAATGAGCGCGACCGAAGGCACTTTAGTGCAAGTGGCTTTTTACGGTGGTTATGGGGTTATGGCCATTCCAGCGGCTTTATTTATCAAAAAGTATTCTTATAAATCGGGTTTAATGATGGGCTTGTTGTTTTATGCATTGGGCGCTTTTTTGTTTATCCCTGCCGCTAATGCACAAGCTTTTGCACCATTTTTGTTGGCGTTTTTTGTGATGACATGTGGCTTATCATTTTTGGAAACCAGCGCCAATCCTTACATTCTTTCAATGGGGCCAAAAGAGACGGCAACCCGTAGACTGAATTTAGCGCAAGCCTTTAACCCTGTAGGTTCACTATTAGGGATGTTTATTGCAACTCAGTTTATTATTCAAAAGCTAAACCCTGCAACGGATGAAGAACGCAGGCAATTAGCAACAGATGGCAGTGCTCAAGCACTAGAACAACTAGCCAGTATCACGGCAAATGACTTGGAAGTGATCCGTAACCCCTATTTAGCGGTTGGTGTGGTTGTACTTGTGATGTTAACCGTGATCGCACTAAAGAAAATGCCAAAGACTGAAGAGTCCTCTAATGAGTTAGACGTTAAAGGCAGCATTAAACGATTAATGGCAAATCGCAATTATCGCGAAGGGGTGATTGCGCAGATGTTTTATGTTGGTGCGCAAATTATGTGTTGGACCTTTATTATTCACTATGGCACTGAAGTTTTAGTTGCATCAGGCATGACGGAACGTGCAGCGGAAGCGCAATCGCAGGTATACAATATTTATGCGATGATCATTTTTTGCTCTAGCCGTTTTATTTGTACTTTTTTACTTAAGTACTTAGACCCAAGCAAATTGCTAATGATCCTAGCATTGGCTGGCATAGGCTTTACTTGCGCCACTATTTTGCTTAACGGTTTGCTTGGCATTTACGCACTCATTGGTATTTCAGCTTGTATGTCTTTAATGTTCCCGACTATTTATGGCATTGCTTTATCGGAAACTGGGGAAGATGCAAAACTAGGTGCAGCTGGTCTTATTATGGCGATTGTAGGTGGTACTTTCTTACCTATGGCACAAGCATCAATCATTGATTTACGCACGGTATTAGGTGGCTTCTCGGCAACAAAAGCGTCGTTTATTTTGCCTTTATTGTGTTTTGTCGTGATTGCTGTCTATGGTAAACGTTCACAAAAAACAGTTAGTTAAGGCAATTGGTGTTAAGCCAGTTGTTAGCTACCTTGGTCGTTAGTGACCAAGGTATTTTTTTATTTGGAGCGGGGAAATACACCGTTTAACAATAATTTCGCGAGTTTAAAGCGTTCAACCAAATAAACATGAATTAGGCTGGAAACAATAAAGACGATGGCAATAAGTAACAGGTATTCACTGATCGCACCTAACTGCAAATGAGCAAAGCCAAAGACATAAATGACAATTAATAGTGGCTGGTGAAATAAGTAAATGGTGTAGCTTGCATCAGATAAAAAGCGAATGGCTTTAGATTGACTTTTGCCAATAAAACAAAGCAAAGAGAAAGCCGCCAGCATTAAAGGAAAGTGTGATATTTGCTTTATGATATGTTGTAGCTCTTCACTCCAGCTTGGGTTTAGTTTTACTAAAGCTTGCAGCGTGACATACAAGATAAAATAGATAGGGAATTTTTTCAGTTCGATCAAATTGTAAAAGCCACTTTTTTGTTGGTATGCGAACACGCCCATTAAGAAAAAAGCAAAGTAGTAGAATAAATAGCCAAAGTTAATAAAAACAATCGTTGTGAAAGACCAGTGGCGAGCCACTAAATGCCCAACCAAAGCCAGCACAAGTAGTGTCAACATGGCCGAAGATAAACTAACCCTAAGTCTATTATTTATCTCTTTTAATTTGAGCTTTTTGATAATAGGGAAGGCCAGTAAGAAATAGATGATCAAATTGCCTAAGAACCAAAGGTGAGCTTGCCATTTGCCCGTTAAAAAATAACTCCAACCTAACTCATAAGAACGATTATTGCTGAGTATATTCATCGCAAAGTTTAAGGTAAAACCAACAACGAGCATGGGAATTAAGGCTCTAAGTACTCTTTCATGAAGAAAATTACTGCGGCCTTTTTCAAAGATCAACAGGTAAAAAAAGCCAGAGACGAGATAGAAAGACTCCATCCTAAAATGATGAAGAAAATTAGATATTAATGACAATAAAGCCGAGGTTTGATCTGACACCACTCGCCAATCTTGACCTGAGCCGTAAATGAGACCGCAGTGAAATAGGATCCCGCAATACATGAAAATGGCCCGGCAAAAGTCCATATCGTGAAACCTTTGGTTAGTCATTATCGTTCTCCTGCTGTAGAAAAACGTTAACCATCAGTTTATATGCCAAATGTAACTATTTGATTAATAATGATATTAATTTATAAAAACGAAGGTGTTTGCATTTTGCAAAAGCAAAATAAAAAAACATTAAGCAGTGCTGACTGGCGGCCAGCAGCTTACTTTTACTCTGCAACGACTCGGTCTCTGCCTCCACCTTTTGCTGCGTACAGTAAGTCATCAACGCGTTTGAAAATTTGTTCCAAAGACTCATCTTGTTGATGTTGGGCAACGCCAATACTGGCGGTTACTTTTAGCTCTTTGCCTTGGTCTAAGGTGATAGATTGCTGTTTTAATGTTGCTTGAATCGCTGTCGCCACTTCTACCGCTTGATCTAACTTTGTATCAGGCAAAATAGCGACAAATTCTTCTCCGCCAAATCTCGCTGCAATGGTGTTTTGCTTGAGCACTTGCTTCATTGTTTTTGCCGTCATAACCAATACTTTGTCACCAATATGGTGGCCGTGTTCATCATTAACGCGCTTAAATTTATCTAAATCGAACATAATAACTGAGAAGGGGACATCAGCATCACGACTGCGTTTTTGTTCTTTCTCAGCCATCCTCATCATGACACGACGGTTGATTAGCTTGGTAAGAGGGTCAACGGTAGATTCACGATAAAGCTTCATTAGCATTGATAGCTGCGATGCTTGTTGCCACAAACTAATGCCAGCAAACAACAAAAACAGCCAAATAGCATTAATAAGCGGCCAAAAGCTGACTTCCAATTGACCTATTTGAAAACCAGCAAAAGGAATAAAAACCACCGAAATAAGGGCTACACCACCAAGAATGGTAAGTGGGAATAACCCCAGCATAGCAACGGTAAGGTAGGGCATCATTGAATACACAATAGGGACTTGCGTTTGCGCTAATCCAGAGAAACTTTCCATCGTGTACAAATAAAACAGGGTAGGCAGTAAAAAGGCGATTAAAGTTATACCACGAAGGGTGATTAAGTTAGGCTGTTTACGCAAGGTGTAAGCAATAAAAAACAATGAAGCTGACAGTGCGAGTCGAG
>CBDAVN010000001.1:0-97730 GCA_965200905.1 Psychrosphaera sp. | reverse complement strand
CGTATGCTTGGCTCGCATTAGATAAATATACAGTTTGAAACAAATAGGTGCCTTGAGGACGAACTTTATAATGTTCAAACAATAATTGACTAAGCTTGTGTGCCGCAGCTCGTAACTTAACCCGCTGCTGCTGTTGCCATAGCTGATCAGCTAAAGCTTGCTTGGCAACATAACAAGCTGGCCCATTAACATGCCACGGTCCAAGTAAAACCTGTAACTGCTCAAGGTGGCTTGTACTAGCGCTAATAAACCCAACACGCATACCAGCTAGGCCAAAAAATTTACCCATTGAGCGTAATACAAACAAACTGTCGCTCTGGCATAAATCGGCAATAGACTCTGAACACTCAACAGCGTCCATAAATGCCTCATCCACAATCAACCAACCTTGGTTGTCATCAACACGCTGATGTAACTTTTCCAGAGTTAGCTTTGAAGCAAGCTCAGCAGTAGGGTTATTGGGGTTTATAACTACAACCACATCCTGCTTTGAAATATCGTCTATTTGGGAGAGTGAATGATAGTGACAAACTGTAAACCCAGCGTCTAACCAAGCCTTTTCATGTTCTTTGTAGCCTTGTTTGGGCAGCCATACTTTTGACCTTTTATAACCTAACTTTAACCGATAACTTGGCAATAATTGGATGACACTTTGAGAACCCGAGGTGATGAGTAAACTATCAGCTTGATAGTAACTCTTTGCTACCTCAATAAGCTCTGAGTCATGTTGCGGTAGATGCTGCCATACCTCCTCGGGCATCTGACCAACAGGATAGGCAAACGGGCTGATGCCAGTTGATAAGTCTAACCACTGTTCTTTTGCAATCTTGTATTGAGCTGCTATTTGATTGAGTTTTCCGCCGTGATTTAACAAAAGGTCTCCAAAATAAACAGCAAAACACTGACACATACAACAAACAACAGAGCTGCACGAAATACCAATTCAACACTCTGTTTAATATGTTTGGCTTGAACTTCGTCTCCCTGACCTAAAGTGACAGATTCAACCTTACGGCCAAAATAAATGGCTTGGCCACCTAAACAAATATTTAATGCTGTGGCACCACTTGCCATAGCCCAGCCGCCATTTAAACTTTTGTATTGTTTAGCTTGAGAGTATGCATTGATTAGGCACTGAAAAGGCTGTTTAGACTGAATAGCAAACAATAAAGCCGTGACTTTTGCCGATGGCCAACCGAGTAAATCATCGGTTCTGGCGCTGCACCAGCCAAAGTTAATAAATCTTTCGGTTTTATAGCCCCACATAGCATCTAAGGTATTTACTAATCTGTGTGCTATCACCAAAGGGGCGCCGCCAACGCAATACCAAAACAACGAGGCAATAACGGCATCATGGCCGTTTTCTAGCACCGACTCGGTCACAGCTCGACTGATCTGCTGTTCGTCTAACTCACTTGTATCTCTACTAACTAAATAACTGCAATAGTGTCTAGCTTGCTCTAGGTCATTATCCTGCAATGGCTGGAACACCTGTAAGGCATGAGTTTTTAAGCTGTTGTTACCTATTGCAAAATAAAGCACAACGACATCTAACAGCCATAACTGTAGCTTTTCTTGTGCTAGCCAATAGATCACAGGAAGAGGTAATACAAACAGCGACCAAGCTAGGATACCAGCGCTTTTTTGTGCGCCAGCATTGATATTGGAAAGGTTAAGTTTTTGTTCAATTGCACTAGCAATATTGCCAAAGCCAACAAGGGGGTGATAACGATTAACTTCCCCCACTATAAAGTCGAGTGTTATTGCTAGTACGAGAACAACTATGACTTCGAGCATGGAATGGTGATTTACACTAAAATAAACTTTTCATGGTCAGTTGAATAGGTAACCGCTAACCAATCGCCATTGGTTAACAAGGGTGCTTTTTGTTGACCATCGATATGCAAATAATGGTTTATAAAGTTTCGAATAATGTCACCATGACTGACAATTAATGCGTTGCCCTTGGTTTCTAAACGAGCCGTATTGAGCAAAAACTGATGAAAGCGATTTGCACTGCAAGCTGCGGATTCACCACCTTCCGGTTTAAAGGCTATCGACTCGCTCCATAAAGTATCGTACTTGGGATCCTGCTTTAACTCAGCAAAGCTCATACCCTGTAAGTCACCGAAATGCCTTTCTACCAATTGTTCCGTCGCTGATACTGGTTTGAATAGATACTGGCTGCATATTTCTGCCGTATCTTTGGCGCGTCTTAGCGTGGAGGTATAAATTTGCTCTATGCCTTTTTGCTTTAACGCATCAGCAAGAGAACGAGCTTGTGTTTTGCCTAAATCTGTTAAACTACTATCAAATTGCCCTTGCAATAGACCTAAGCGATTCCATTGTGTTTCACCATGCCTTGCTAAATAAAATACCATTTCTTTACTGCTTTAAATCGCCTATACAAGGCAGTTTAACTAGTTTCTTTTTGGTCGTCTATGTTTCTACCTGCAATAAAAAATGGCCGACAAATTGTCAGCCATTTTTTAAATTATTTACCAAGAGCCATACATTGGGTTTGGTAGCAATACGAGTTCTTTATTAACTATGATTGCTGGTACATCTGCGTGTTCTTGCGTGACACCGGCGAAGTCTTCGATGTTATCGCCAACTTGCATTTGAATGCGCTGAGGTGCAAAGCTCGCTTGACGCTTGCCGGCAGGGTTGTAACAACTTGCAGTGCCGTTTTGGATCTGCTGGCGTCTTAAGTCTTTGTCGTTCTTAATGATGTCGTGATCAATAGACATTTTGTCTTCTTTCACACGGCCCATCAAACACGTATTCTCTGTCGTTACAGGGATGCCCATAGCCTTTAAATTGCGCCATGTATGATTGTCCAACGCACGAGTTCTATTAGTTACTAGCGCTAATTTACCGCCTTGTGCCAACACACCTTCGATAAAAGTTTTAACACCAGGAACTAGACCCGCTTGCTCTGCCTTAATCCAATTATCCCAAGTTTCAGAGCTATAAGTTAAGCCCTTTCTGTCTAGATTATCTTGGTATTGGCTGTTGTCTAACACTGTCTCATCAATATCCATAACAACAACCCAATCATCACCACTTGGCTTCATAGCTGCCAAGTCGATACCAGCTTGTTTGTAAGCCTTGGTAGTAAAGTATTGGTATTCTTTACTCGTTCTTAACCACTTAACGGCATTAGTAACAGGTAAAGATTGCGCGTCGATTTCCAATGATAACGCACAGTGATCGCTTAACATTTGTTTTGGTTCCATGTTAGCGAATTTGTGCATTTTAGGTGTTGTTTCTAGGTTTAGAGATTGAGTATTACCTAAGAAAATGTGGTCAATCGGTGCTGGGTAATATTGGTGACAGCCGATGATCTCTTCTGTTGCATTAATCAATGAAGACTCAGAGCCGTCTGAGTTTGATGTGATTTCACGTCTTAAATGGTTATAAGGTGCTGAAAGTCTGTGGTTGAAGTCACCTAAAATAACGTAAGGCGCTTTTTCCGCTTCTTTTTGCTCAACCCAAGCATCCAACACCTTTACTTGTTTAGCTAAGGTGTTACAGGCTTTTGAATCTTTACGAGTGTAGTTATCTACAAAACAGCCACTTTTCATGTGAACGTTTAAAAGTGTCATAGCACCAAATTGAGAATCCACTTCAAGCTCTAATGCATGTCTTAAACCACGAGAGTCCAAGCTAAATTCAGCTAGCGAGTTAACATCTTTAACGTCAATGCCCTTACGAACCGCATAGCCCACTTTCTGTTGCGTAGATTTAAAACCAGTTTTACGACAGTCATAGCTTTCGCTATCTGGACGTTCACTGATGAATACTTGCCATGAATCCGACGGGAATAACTGCTCAATCGCTTGTTTTGATGCTACTTCTTGTAACGCGACGATATCAGCGTCTAATGATTTAGCGTACTGCTTTAACTGTTCTAATTCATCTTGAGTACGAGGTCGACAGCCTTGGTCAACTGGCGCAGCTAAATGCTCTACGTTCCATGTTGTAACAACTAAGCTGGTATCTGATTTTTTATCCGCACTTACCACTGCTGGAGCAGTTTGAGATTCATTTTGAACATTGTTTTGAGTAGCAGAGCAAGCCGCTAATACTGAGCCTGTTGCAGCCCAAAGTATACTTTGCAGTAATCGTTTAGTTTTCATTTCTTACCTAGTAATGGTTCACTCAAGAATATGAGTGCTGATGATATTAGATATATTGTATCACTTATTTAGTAGGATAAAACGGGCAAAACCCGAAGTTCATCACATATAATTGTCGGTCAAACGGCGAATAACCTATCCGCGTTAAATTAACTGATACCAAGGCTCAGTATTTTAGTCGATAAATGACATTTTTACAGATAAAAACATATATTTACCGATAATTAGTCCGCCGTATTAAATCATTGTTATAAGTTACTTTCTCGGCAAAACTCTCTATCCAATCTTACCTTGTGCTCACTGGTGTAAGCTCGAATTATTTGACCAACATGTTCACGTAACCAAATCAATCCTTGGTCATTTTCCTGCCGAACATGCCATAACATGGAAGTATGTGGAGGCACGATTTCTAGAGGTGGTGTAATTGCAATGATATCGCCATTGAATAACGCTTGTTCTACCGTTGTTGATGGCAGTACGGATATCAAGTCACTACCTTGTAACAGGTCTGGCACAATCGAAAAGTGATTTACCGTCATAGCAATACGTCGACTTAGTCCGTGTTGAGATAATACTTGGTCGGTGTAGCCAGTGATATCGCCAGATAAAGACACAAGTAAATGCTCTGCCTCTGCAAATTTATTTAAACACAAATCTTGCTGAGCCAACGGATGGTCAGGTCGCATGACGCATACATAACAAGAGGTATACAAATACTCACTTCGAAATAAGTGATTGCTAGGCGTTGGCGGGCCAATTACCAAATCAACTTCAGCATCGACCAGCAATTGTTCGGCATTTGTGATGGTATAGGGAATGGCATGGATGTTAATGCCCGGAGCGGTTTGTTCTATTATTTTTCGAATCGCTGGCCAGATCATATCGACAATTGCATCTGGTGCTGAAATATTAAAGGTGCGACTTGCTTCACTGGCAACAAAACTCGTTGGCGAAACCGCATGATCTAGCTGTTGTAGTGGTTCTCTGATCTGCGTCCATAAATTTTGTGCATAAACGGTAGGCTGAATGCCACGCCCGTCTTTCACAAACAACTCATCACGCCATATTTGGCGCATTCTTGCTAGAGCATTTGAAACCGCTGGCTGAGTCAAAGCTAACCTGTCCGCAGCTCGAGTAATTGAGTTTTCGGTCATGATGGCATCAAAGATCATCAACAAATTCAGTTCTTGTGGTCGCATAACTTACCTTGAATGAGGAGGAATTTAATCAATACATTAATTTAAATGATGTGTTTCATATTAATTGATAATTTTATTTATTCAATGTCTATACCTATATTACCAACAGTTATTAATTTCCATCAGGTTATTACAAATGTTACGTTTTTATTCATTATTCTCTACTAAAACTAATTGTTTTTTTACTAATGCATCCAAGCTCATTCCAACTTTACTTATCGCCGTCAGCTTAGTGTTATCGCTGGGACAAGCAAACGCTAAGCAGCAAAGCATTTCTGTTGACTACATCCATGGCGAAGGTGATGTTAGCGGGATCAAAGTCGCCTACCAATATCGTGTTGATTGGCTTGAGTCTTGGTCAAAAGAGCTGGGGCTGTATTTTGAGTCTAGCGTTAACTTTTGGGAGTATGGTGCTGAAAACAAACATGACACCAACTTCGTTTTGGCTATGTCGCCAGTGATTGAATACCCAATAACAGAGTTTAATAACAAGCCGGTTTACTTTGAATTTGGTATTGGTTTTTCTCTGTTGGATGACACTCAATTTGCAGGCAAGGATGTAGGAAGCCACTATCAGTTTGAAGATAGAATTGGCATTAAAACGTATTTCGGTGATAACAACGAGCACAGCATAGGTTTGCGTTACTTGCACTACTCTAACGCTGGTTTGCAGGACCCAAACCCGGGCTTAGATTTCATTAGCTTTTCTTACACTCGACTGCTTTAACCGCGACCAAATTTCTCCATAACGTTGGCATTTCATGCCCTAAAAGCAAAAAGCCCTTGCAATATTAGCAAGGGCTTTTTAACAATCGGAATTTGTATCCTTATTTAACGAAAACGGCAACCGTTAGTGCTGGAATTGTAAAGCCGGTTTCAACTGCTTTCGAGGTTTTAACAACCTCATCACTTCCTTTAACTTGAGCTTGGTGAAGTTGATAGTCTTTAGCGTTAAACGTAAATGTTTTTGCTTCATCATCATTGTTAAATAGCACAACTATCGACTCGAAATTAGGGTCTAACTGTTCATTTGCTAGGTCTTTTAGCTCCATAACAATAAGCCCAGGAATATGAGACTTGCCCATGTTATGGAATGTTACTCTTTGCTTAATCGCCTCAGCCGAAGATAGACGGAATAATTTAGAACTGGTTCTTACCTTAATGAAGTCAGCAAATATGTTGGCAGAGCGTTCGATTTGCTCAGGTGAAACATCATCGTTATCACCATTTTTCTCTAATAACTTACTGATCACAGGCCAATTGTCTTTGTCTTTAACCGCTGGCGGTAAACCAACATCATAGTTATTTGATTGGTAGCCAAAATCAACAAAGTTGAACCAGTCACCGTAATCATAACTGTCACGTAAGAACGACTTTGAACGCATTAGCTCCGCCCCCATATGTAAAAATGGAATGCCTTGCGACAACAATGGGTAAGCAATCGATAAGCTGTGAACTCGAACTCTATCGTCACTGCTCATGTCATATGGCATACGGTATTGGTTGTTGTCCCAAAGCGTTTGGTTATCGTGTTTGGAAACATAATTAACTGTATCCGCTGGGTCTTCAGCATAACCTGCTGGCGAACCACCATAATTAACGTCAGCGCCTGTGATCTTGTTACCATTAATACCAATGACTTCAAACGACTTTAGATTGCCAGCCATACCTACACGAACCTGATCCATCGACTCTAAATACTCAGCGTATTGCTTATCTTCGCCTTGCAGATCATTTTGTATAACGTAAAGGCCATTGCCTATGCCTTGATCACGTCTTAAACCTTCACGACCCGTTTGGAAGTTACCACCTCGAATCGCGTCTCTTAATCTATCGGTAAAAGTGCCTATTTCTGTTCCTGCTAGTTCATTTTGGCTTGCTTGAATAAACTGCGCATTATTAGCAACTTCACCAAAGTTCCAACCTTCACCATAAAAATAGGTATCAGGGTCAACCGCTTGTACTGCTTCTCTAGAACGTAGCATGGCGTCTTTTGGTTGATGCCCCATTAAATCAAAACGGAAACCATCAATTTTATAATCCCTCGCCCATACCACTAATGAGTCTGTCATTAGCTTTTCCATCATGGCGTGTTCAGTTGCTGTGTTGTCACAACAAGTAGACATTTCAATCTTGCCGGTAACCGGGTGATATCTTTGATAATAGCCCGGCACGACTTTGTCTAACACTGACTTTTCAGCCAAACCAGAAGCAAAGGTGTGGTTATAGACCACATCCATGATCACACGGAAACCCATTTCATGGATAGACTGAACCATCTCTCTAAATTCAATGATGCGGTTATGCCCTTCCGGGTTCGTTGCGTAACTGCCTTCTGGCACAGTGTAATGGTATGGGTCATAGCCCCAGTTATAGTTGTCAAACGTACGAATTTGCTCCATCAAATCCTGCGCTTGCGTATCATCCGAAAACGAAGACAATAACTCTCTAACTGTCATTGATTTATCTATGTTTTGCTCCGCACAGAAAGGCGTAGCATCGACAATCCCACACATTTTCTCCACTGAATCATCAATGTCGATTGCCTGCTCAGTATCTTCGTTAATGGTGGATAAGTCGTAAGTTGGTAACAAATGTAAAGTGTTTAATCCTGCCTCTTTTAGCTTATTTAAATGCTTAATGCCGTTCGAGCTGGTTTCGCTGAAAGCTTTGTACTTACCTTTGAAATCAGGGTTTGAAAGATTAGTTTCTGCAGCGCTGAAATCCCTAATGTGCATTTCATATAGCAGCAAATCTTCAGGTTCATTAACAACAGGTACATTATGTAATTGCCAACCTTTAGGCTGAGTCTGTAAGTTCGCTAAATCGATGATTTGCGAATATTTACTATTGGTCGACAAGCTCAGGCTGTATGGGTCGGTAACCGTTAATGATTCAAACTTGCCAGAGATTGGATGGAAAACATCAACTTGATACTGATAAAAGTCTAAGTGTTTTGCACTTTCACTAACACCTGACCAAACGCCCGTCGCAGAGTCTTCTTGCAGCGCAATTTGCTGTAACTGAGATTTATCCTGATTAAATACCAAAGCCGTTACTTTGCTAGCAGTTGGTGCCCATAGCTTAAATTGCACGCCATTTGGTAACAGAGTTGCGCCGTAATCCATAACTTCATCTGCATCTTGCTTACCACTGGTAAACAACTGGTCAATTACCCCATACGTTTGTACGCGGGAAGACAGAGTTTTATTACCAGCTTGATACTGCTCTACCTGCAATTTACCTTTCAAAAGCGCTTTTGTAGGAATGTCTTTAGGTAACTGATAAGCACTGAACTGTGCTAAGTGTGGAAATTCATTGCGCAGGGACTCAGCTAACTCGACTTTGTTCATCGCAAACTTTTGCGTCACACCTTGACTGTCAGTGACAGTAAGTTCAGCTTTTGTTGCATCTGAGTTGTTTAATAAAATAGTGTCTGCAATTAACCAGTGTGCTGACGCATCTTGTTTTACTTCTGCTACTGACGCAGGTTTGTCTGCACATGCCGTTAAGGCAGCCATCAATGAGATAGCCACCAAGCTTTTAATTCGTTTCATTGTTACCCCGTTATTACAGGGTGTTACTTATCGAAACCAACCCTGCTGTTGCGATTCATCGAAAAAGCTCCAAGCGATAAAGCGACTGACTTTATTGCCCTGACCCATTTCGATAATTTTGACTTGTTTGCAGTTAATTTTTTTTAACTCTCGTTTTATTCTGCTCAAGTTATCTTTGCTGGAAATTAAACTGGTAAACCATAACACTTGGTTGGCAAACTGAGAACTTTCACGCACCATAGTGCATACGAATTCAGCCTCACCACCGGGGCACCAAAGTTCATTACTTTGCCCACCAAAGTTCAACTTACCTTTACTTTGACCTAAATTTCGATTCTTTCGGTGCGTCCCTTGTTCCGCTTGTTTTTTCGAAGCATGAAACGGTGGGTTACACAAGGTAAAGGCAAGCTTGTCATCAGGCTTAAGGATGCCTTGGAAGATATGTTTACTGTTGTTTTGCTGGCGTAACTTGATTGACTTTTTCAACCTTGGGTTGGCTTTAATTAACTGCTCAGCACAGCTTAAAGACACAAGCTCTATATCTGAGCCAACAAACTGCCAGCCGTATTCATATGTACCCACTATCGGATAAATCAAATTTGCCCCAGTGCCGACATCCAAACCTTTAATTTGCTTGCCTTTTGGCACTTGTCCATCATTTGCCAGAGCCAACAAATCAGCTAAATGATGAATGTAATCAGCTCTGCCCGGCACGGGTGGACATAAGTAGTTAGCAGGAATATCCCAGAACACAATATCGTAATGTTGTAGCAGCAGCGCTTTGTTTAGCTGTTTAACTGCATCTGGCTCTGAGAAGTTAACGGTTTGTTCGCCGTCTGGTCTGGTAACCAACCACTTTTCTAAATCGGGGTTGATCTTTGTTAGCAGGGTAAGATCATAAGCTTTACCCGCAACCACTTGATGCTGGTTGCGAGGGTGTAATGCCGACTTGCTCATTTATAAGTTACTGAAGGAGTGGCTAGCTTCATCAAAGACTTCAACTGAGCCTGATTTAATGTCGTATACCCAGCCGTGGATCTGTAAATCACCAGTGCTTAAACGAGAAAATACCGCAGGGTGAGTTTTTAAATGTTGCAGTTGCAACACAATGTTTTGCTTAGTCACTTCAGGTAAATGTTCATCATGAATACAGCCATGATGATGCTCTACGCTTTCTTTTGCTGCTCTGGCGTGATCAATCCAAACTTTAACGTGAGGTAAACTTTCTACCGCATCTGGTGCCATTGCCGCTTTCATCGCACCGCAGTTGCTATGACCACAAATAATGATATGCCTAACATTTAACACAGAAACCGCATACTCAATAGAAGCGGTCATGCCACCAGTTTCATTAGAGTGTGGCGGGACAATATTGCCCGCATTGCGGCAAATGAATAACTCACCAGGGTTACTTTGAGTGATAAGGTTCGGATCAATTCTAGAGTCTGAACAAGTAATAAACAGGATCTCTGGATGCTGACTACTAGCTAGTTCAGCAAACCTCTCTTTATGTTGAGGGTAAATGTCTTGCTGGAACTTCTTCAAGCCTTCTAAAATTTTTTCCACGACGGAACCTTTTATATCAATAAAACCAAAAGCGGATTATAGAGATTTGTTTATATTATTAAATAGCTTAGTTTACAGATAATGCCAGATCGGAGGAGAAGTAAACTAGAGTGATAGATCGACTACTTTAGTCGTTAGATCGATTACTTAGTCATCGCTAGATCAGCTAGCGATCTAGCACAAAGTGATCTAGCTGCGCAGCCGATCTAGCTGCGCAGCTGATCTACTCTCTAACTTTTTATCTTTGCTAGGTTATCAGCAAGCGATTGCGGTAATAACGCGTGAACTTGGCTAATTGACTGTTGTAATGATGACTCGCTATCGGCAACAATGTTGATGTGACCCATTTTGCGCTTGGCTCGAACTTCTTTGTCGTACCAATGCAAGTGCGTGTCTTTAATAGCTAACAGTTCCTTACTTGGTTTTGCTTCACCAACATAGTTCACCATAGCGACTAAATGCTGAGCTTTGGTATCACCTAATGGCATCCCTACCACAGCACGAATGTGGTTTTCAAACTGGCTAGCAGCACAACCTTGTTGGGTCCAGTGACCTGAGTTGTGTACTCGCGGAGCAATTTCATTAACCAATAAGTCATCGCCCATTTGGAAAAACTCAATCGCTAATACGCCAACGTAATCTAACTTGTCAGCAATTTTATCGTGAATTTCCTGTGCTTTTTGTTGAATCACATCGGTGATCCCAGGAGCTGGCGCTAAAGATAGAACCAGTTGACCTGCACCATGATGATTTTCAGTCAACGGATAAGATTTGTGACCACCGTTTACATCGGTCACACCTAACATTGAGATCTCGCGATCAAAGGCGATACACTGCTCAGCAACTAATGGCATATGAACAAAGTCAAACTCTGCTAACTCTTGGCAAACTTGCTCTAATTCTTGCTCAGAGAAAATTCGCCATTGGCCGTATCCGTCATAGCCATCGCGGCTAGTTTTTAATATTAACTTAGGCCCAAGCGCTTTATATGCTTGCTGTAAATCCGCTACCGAGCGAACGATTTGGTGCGGACAATTAGCCACGCCTAATCCTTCTAATAACGACTTCTCAACAATCCTGTCAGCGCCAGCTGCGATAGCATTAGCGCCAGGTCTAAACTTACCCGTTGCTTCTGCAAGTTCCACTAAGTCTTTTGGCAGATGTTCGAATTCGGAAGTGATAGCAGTACAGCTAGCAAAGGCTTGTTGCAAGCTAATATCCAATGGATTTTTGCTAACTGGGTCAACACATTGCTTGTTATCTGCATCAAGGGCAATAATGTTTACCCCTAACTGGCTTGCGCCCAAGTACATCATTCGCGCTAATTGGCCATGACCTAGTACCACAACTAAGTCATTGCCATTATTTAAATAAGAGGCATTGCCAGAAAAATCTTGAGTCATGATCAGTCCTGAAAATTAGAAGTCGAGTTTATGGTTCTCTAATACGTCTTGCGTTTGCGCAGCGCGGAACGCTTTGATTTTCTCTGTCACTTCTGGGTCATTCAGACCAATAATTTGTGCGGCTAATAAACCTGCGTTACCGGCACCTGCTTCACCAATTGCAAGCGTACCAACCGCTACGCCTTTTGGCATTTGGACAATTGAATAAAGTGAATCAACACCACTTAGTTTGCTTGATTTTACTGGAACACCAAGTACTGGGA
Organism: Psychrosphaera sp.; assembly: GCA_965200905.1. Lineage (GTDB taxonomy): Bacteria > Pseudomonadota > Gammaproteobacteria > Enterobacterales > Alteromonadaceae > Psychrosphaera. The sequence goes on along the minus strand of CBDAVN010000001.1, from coordinate 85,600 downwards.
TGTGAGTAAAGGCGGCGATCATGCCTGGTAAATGAGCCGCGCCACCAGCGCCAGCAATAATAACTTTGTAGCCTTTTTGTTCCGCTGTTTCTGCGAATTCTTGTAACAAGTGAGGGGTTCTGTGGGCAGAAACCACTTCTGCGTGGTACTCGATGCCGAATTTATCTAACATTTCGGCTGCGTGTTTCATCGTAGGTCCGTCAGACTTAGACCCCATAACAATTGCGACTTGCTTCATATTTTTACTCACTGGAAGGTTGTGATTAGTCAGCATTAAAAATGCCTACCTTTTAAGCGCAATACAGGCAAAAGAAGCAATGGACCCTGAAACACATTCAGAATGACGATAATACAAGCCAGCGGCTTTGCTAAGTCAACCTAATTGAACATTAGGATCTATTGAGCTATCTGCATTGCACTTCTGGGCGCGCAGTCTAACAAAAACTGGTCATATTTAAAACGTTAAACTCAGTTTTACCCCGCCCCTTTTTGCATCATCCAGTTTTACCGTACCGCCATGGGCGATCATAATTTGTCGAGTTAATGCTAACCCCACACCTGAGCCTTCCCTTTTGGTGGTGTAGAAAGGCACAAACACCTTATCTTTGATCTCAGCTGATATACCCGGACCATTGTCGGTAATTTCAATAACGGTATGGCCTCGCTTGTTAATAAAAGCCGATAGAGTCACTTCGCCACTTTCTACACCTGATAGTGCTTGTTCAGCATTTAACAATAAGTTAATCAGCATTTGTTCCAACATATCCGGATCAGCATGCAAGCTGATGCTCTCTGGTTCAATATTCAGTATTAGTTTTATACCTTTATCCAACCAGGTTTGGGTCGCTAATTGAGCGACTTGGTTGAATAAGTTCGCTACTTTTACAGGCTGTTTGTTCGCTTCTGGCAGCCGTGTTAACTGTCGGTAATTGCTGACAAATTGCATTAAGGAATCACTTCGTCGTGCCACTGTGCTGACCGCATCGCTGACATCATTTAATTCTTCAACCACTTCAGGCTGTTGCAGTTGAGATTTCACATCTTCAACCAAGTCCACTGTCGTTTTAGCTAACGACGCGACTGGCGTAATGCTGTTCATGATCTCATGGGTCAGCACTCGAACCAAATCTTGCCATGCTTGAAGTTGCACACCATCTAATTCCGATTGGATGTCTTGCATACTAATCAACAATTCTGACTTTCCAGCAATAACTAACTGAGTTGCCGCTAGCGCTAATTGATGCTGCATATTGTCAATTTCTAAGGTGACAAGCTTGCCTTGCCCTGGCTGAATTGATTTGATGCTCTGGCTAAACACGGCACCAAATTGTTCAAGATCGGAATCTTTGGTTAAACGATGAGAGCCAAATAACCTGCGGGCGCTATTATTCCACAAAGTCACATCACCATTACTGTGCAAGCTCAATAAAGGTACTGGCACATGTTCAACCATGGCTTTTAAATGCTTTAATTCTTGCTCTTGCGATGCCCTTACTTGCTGAATGCGTTTTAAAATATCGGAAAATGCTTCACCTAATTCGGCAAAGCCTGAGCCCAAACCAGAAAGCTCAAATCGTTGGGAAAAATCAGCATAGCGAGCGGCATCAAAAAAACGAACTAGCTCCGCATTAGTACGAGAAACATAACGCACTACTTCCATACATTGATATACCAGAAGTAATAGTAATAATAAGGTTGCAGCGTGGTAGCCCGACAGATTTAACAAATAAACCAAACACAATAAGTTCGCCAGAATAAAGCTGGTTCGCAAGGCAATGAGTATCGAAAATCGTTTAAATCCCATGCTTTTCCATCCTTCGGTATAAAGCCGCTCTAGTTAACCCCAGTTCTTTTGCCGCATGGCTAATATTGTATCTGTGTTTTTTCAGCGCAAGTTCTATGGTCGACTTTTCCACCTTTTCCAAGTTCAACTCTTGTTGCTCCTGCACCATAGGTTGTTCTTTTGGCTTGGTCATCACTAGCGTTTGATCTAACTGAAAAGCTTGTGCTGTCAGTTCTTCTTCTTGGCATAACACCACAGCTCGCTCAACAGCATGACGTAATGCTCTGACATTCCCCGGCCAACTATATTGACTGATCGCCAAGCTTGCTTCTGCGGTTAAAGACAAACCCGGTTTACTATACTTTTTGCCATATTGCTCAATATAAAATTCCGCAATGGTTGTGATATCTTGTGGCCTATCTCGAAGTGCTGGCAGTGGGATCTCAACGGTATTCAGTCGAAACAGTAAATCCTGACGAAAGTGCGACTCATCATTCAACTTTAGTTTATCTACGTTTGTTGCTGCAACCACTCTCACGTCAATAGGTACAACTTGGTTAGAGCCTAATGGCGTAACCTGTCTTTGTTCCAACACAGTTAACAATTTCGCTTGCAAATGCAAAGGTAAATTACCGATTTCATCTAAAAATAAAGTGCCACCGTTTGCAGCTTGAAAGCGCCCTACTCTGTCTTCATTTGCACCAGTAAATGCGCCTTTTTTGTGACCGAACAGTTCACTTTCAAATAAGGTTTCACTGACCGCACCCAAATCAATTGACATAAATACATTATCAGCTCGGTTACTTCGATGATGGATGGCTCTTGCAACCAGTTCTTTACCTGTGCCGTTTTCTCCTAAGATCAACACATTGGCATCGGTCGGAGCGGTCATTTCAATCATATTTTGTACTTGCAACATAGCTGGTGAATCCCCAAGCAATTGTTGCGAAAACGGCCCAGATGCCACTTTTACAAGTGCTTTATTCGTCGATTTCAGTGCTTTAGTTTCGGCTCTAGATTGCGACAATTGAACGGCACTGGATAAGGTGGCAATGAGTTTTTCATTTTGCCAAGGCTTAGCAACAAAGTCGGTTGCGCCAAGCTTCATCGCCTCTACCGCAACATTAATTCCACCGTGAGCAGTGATCATGATCACCACCGCTTGTGGGTCGATTTGCAATACTTTTTCTAACCAACTGAAGCCTTGTTGCCCTGAACTCTCACCAGGACCAAAGTTCATATCCAATAAAATGGCGTCAAACTTAAAACGCGCCATTAACTTTGGCACTTCAGCTGGGTCATTACAGGTAACTATGTGCTCAAACTGGCGTTTTAATAGCAGCTTTCCTGCAGTCAAAATATCGGGATCATCATCAACAATAAGGACAGTGGCTTGCAGTTTCATCTTGGCTTTTCAAAAAAAACGAGGTGTTCATTAACGTACACCTAGTGTTCAAATTCGTACAGTTTTATTTTTAATAAATCCTAACAAAAACATAAAAACCATACTTTTCAAATAGTTAAATATTGGAACAGTAATTGAGTAACGAATAGCAATATTGAACACTATGTGATTAGCGAAATGACTGAAGCAAAAGCAAATAAAAAGACGATCACCATGCCAGATAACAACAGGAAGTTAAAAAGCGTGCATGAACAGGAAAACAAACAAGCCCATTCTGGCAGTGGCATGGACAGAGTAGTCAGCAGCAAAAATAAGCCTTACGCCAAATACGCCATTGTCGTTTTAGCACTACTTGTGCTCGGCTATTTTTACCAAACATTAGGTAACTCAGAACAAGGACAAGCGCTTATTGTCGACTCCAACCGCATTGTGATCTCTGAAGTAAGCCAAGGTGTATTTGAAGATTTTATCCCAATTCGAGGCCGTATCACCCCTGCTAAAACCTTGTATTTAGACGCTATTGAAGGCGGCCGTGTTGAGCGAATTCTAGTTGAAGATGGCGCTGAGCTAAAAGCGGGCGATCTAATAGTCGAGCTATCTAACGCTTCACTCCAACTAAACGTACTTGGTAATGAAGCTCGAGTAGCGGAACAGCTAAATAATATGCGAACTATTGAGTTAAGTCTTGAGCAAAACCGACTGCAGCACAAACGCAATCTGGTTGATATCAACTACCAAATCAAAATACTGCAACGTCAACTAGACCGTGAACAAGCACTCGTTCAACAGGGCGCGATTCAACAATCCCAAGTAGATGATACTGCCGATACGCTTAACTGGTACAAAAACCGACTAGAGCTAACGCTAGAAAGCCAAGCTTCAGACACTCGCATGCAAGAAGAGCAATTGAAGTTTCTAAAACAAACCAGTGAACGCCTAGAAGGCAATTTAGCAATTTCTAGACAAAATCTAGACAACATGAATGTACGAGCACCTGTAGCAGGCAAGTTATCAGGCTTTAATGTCGAGATTGGTCAAAGCATAGGTCGTGGCGAACGCCTTGGACAAATTGATACGCCTAATGACTTTAAGCTAACGGCATTTGTTGATGAATACTATTTGGGGCGAGTTGATTTAGGCCAAAACGCCAACTTTGAGCACAATGGTGAACAATACCAATTGAGCATCAGCAAAATTTACCCGCAAGTTAGCAACGGTCAATTCGAAGTTGATCTGAAGTTCAGCGGCACTCAACCAAGTGATATCCGTCGAGGTCAAACCAAACAAACCAAATTAACTCTGGGCGATTCCACCCCTGCTCTACTTATTCCAAACGGCGCTTTCTTTCAAGACACAGGCGGTAACTGGATATTCGTAGTGAGTAATGACGGCAGCAATGCAGTTAAGCGCAATATCCGTTTAGGTCGCAGAAACAGTCGTTACATTGAGGTGCTTGATGGTTTAGAACAAGGTGAACAAGTCGTAACCTCACCTTACTCAAGCTACAAAGACATTAACCAATTAAAACTGGATTAGGTAACCGAATTTAAAAAGCCAAACCACAGAGATCACAGAGCACACTAAGGGTTTTAACTATCTTTATGTCCTTCGTGACCTTAGTCGTTAACTTATTGAACTAGGTGAAAAATGAAACAACTAACTCAAACTATTAGCAGACACGGTACTGAATTAGCGTTACTGATCAGCACCAGCTTACTATTTTTACTTTGGCTCGTAGCCATGAACTTAGTCTTCCCATGGCTATAAACAACAAGGATAACAAGATGTTAAAACTACATAACCTAGCAAAGATTTATCAAACTGATGAAGTTGAAACGGCGGCGCTAAACGGCGTCAATATTGAAATAGAGCAAGGTGAGTTCGTTGCCATTATGGGCCCTTCTGGCTGTGGTAAATCCACTTTGCTTAACATTATCGGCATGTTAGATACGCCAAGTGAAGGCCAATACTACTTCATGGACGAAGACATTGCGGGCTACTCAGAGAACCAACTAAGCCAAATTCGCAAACACAACGTCGGCTTCATTTTCCAAAGCTTTAACCTGATTGACGAGCTAACAGTTGAAGAGAACATCGAATTAGCTTTGCTTTACCACAAGATCCCATCGTCAGAGCGCAAGGCTCGCGTTGCCAAAGTAATGGATAAAGTAGGAATTGCCCACAGAGCGAAACACATGCCAAGCCAGCTTTCTGGAGGTCAGCAGCAAAGGGTTGCAGTTGCAAGAGCTGTGGTTGGTGACCAAGCAATCATCTTAGCCGATGAACCTACGGGTAACTTAGACAGCGCCCACGGCCAAGAAGTAATGGAAATGCTACAGCAGCTAAACCAAGAAGGGACAACCATCATCATGGTAACCCATAGCCCAGCTCACGCTGATTACGCTCGTCGCACTATTAACCTATTTGACGGTCAGGTAGTGACTGAATCGGTAAAAGCGGCTTAGGAGATTTAACCTGAAAGTAGTTTTAAACGTCATGCCGGACTTACTCCGGTATCCATTCAGTTTTGGATTTTGATTGTTTACAAGCTGCGCTTTTAGAATCCGGGTCGAGCCCGGAGTAACCAGGTTCGAGCACGGAGTGACCAGGTTCGAGCACGGAGTGACCAAGGTCTGGTTCAGAGCGAAAAAGTTAAAAAAGAAGATTATTATGTTTAAGAATTATCTCGCCATCGCTTGGCGTTACAACATCAACAACGGACTATTTTCCGTGATCAATATTTTAGGCCTAGCCATAGGTTTAATGAGTTGTATTTTGATCATGCTGTTTGTTCGTCAAGAAAGTGGGTTTGACCGCTGGATACCTGATGCCGACAAGGTCGTGCGTATGCATACCGCTTATGTCACGCCGGGTAATCCACCATTTTTAACTGTTCGCAGTGCCGGGCGAATGATGCCAGCGATCCGCGACTTTGCGAAAAATGAGGTGGCCGATGGCGTTCGCCTCGTCCATTTTGGTTTAACGGTGCAAAAAGACGGTGATGCTTTTAGTGAGCAGATCACTATGGTGGATGGCAGTTTCTTTAACGTGATTGATTTGCCTTTCGTGTACGGTGATAAAAACGCCTCATTTAACAAACCTTTTGACCTACTTATTACCGAAGAAATGGCAATCAAGTACTTTGGTAAAACCGACGTTGTCGGTGAAAGTCTAACTCTGTGCTGTGTTCGAGATGAAGCTACAACCTTAGTTGTGACAGGCGTATTAAAAGACCTACCTCAAAATACTCACTTTGATATCAACATGTTGGTGTATCTGCAACCTGCGATTTTTGGCGAAAACAACGGCGTACTGGACACCTGGACTAGCGTCAATGTTTATACCTACTTCAAACTCAATGAAGGTGTGACACCTGAACAGCTGCAACAACGCATTAAGTTTTGGGTTAACAATGAAAGTCCATTTAAACAAACCATGAAAAATTTTATGGATGAGCAAGCCGAAGGTTCACAAATCAGCGATTTCACTCAACATAGGATCATGCCACTGACCGATTTGCATCTACACGCAAAAGAGGATGCTGGCAACATGGGAGACTTCACCCCAATGGGCGATGCCCGCATGATCACTACCTTTATCATAGTCGCAACATTAGTCTTGTTGATTGCTTGTATCAACTTCATGAACTTATCCACGGCAAAAGCGACCAAGCGTGCAAAAGAAGTGGCGATCCGCAAAGTTCTAGGGGCCGAACGTAAACAACTAGCGGGACAATTCATTGCTGAAGCCGTGGCACTGGTAATGGTGGCTTTGTTATTAGCATTAGTTGCGGTTGAGCTAGTATTGCCTTTATACAGCCAAGTACTTGGTAAAGAAATTGAGCTACAACTATTGGACGACCCACAATTGCTGCTTAGTTTAATTGGCTTAACTTTAGTTGTTGGCATTGGCTCAGGTATTTACCCGGCGGCTTATCTATCTAAATTCAGACCAGCCAAGGTGTTAAAATCGAATAAAAGCGCAGACTCAGGGCATACTTCATCATTGCGTAATGCCTTAGTCGTGTTTCAATTTGCTACTTCGATTATTTTAGTGATCAGCACCATAGTGGTTTATGGTCAAACCCTGTATTCAAATTCACTCGATGTCGGCTTTGAAAGCAATAATAAACTGGTATTAAATTTAGCTGGCATTAGAGACAACCGCGACAGTTTGCGTCAACAATTACTGGCTCACCCAGATATTAAGTCGGTGACCTTTTCCTCAGAAGCGCCAACCCAAGATAACGAAAATAACAACTACTTCACCCTAGTAGAAAACCTAACAGCAGGGGGACAAAACGAAGGACAACTACTTAATTACCACAATATGGGTTATGGCTTCTTTGATGCTTACCAAGTTCAGCCTATTGCAGGTCGTTTATTCGATGAAGCTTTTGGTTCAGATGAGTTAGTGCGAGTTGAACAAGGGGAAACCGCACCTATTGCTAGTGCTATTTTAAATGAATCAGCGGTACATAAACTTGGCTTTGCCAATGCCGAGCAAGCGATTGGTAAAACGTTAAAAACCATGCATTCAGGAAATAGAGAGTTAACCATCATTGGCGTAATTCCTGATATTTATTTCCGCTCTATCAAGTTTGAGATCCGCCCAACCGTCTTTATGCTCGAGCCTGCTCGTTTTCGCGTTGCCAATATCGAGTTCAACACTAATAACCTAAATCAGTTGCAGCAAGATATAGAGCAGATCTGGAAGCAAGTCGTGCCTATGCAACCAGTTAATTTACAGTTTTTATCTAGCATGATGTCAGCGCAATACGCTGAAGACTTAGCTCAAGCACGACTGTTTTTAGGTTTCTCGGTGCTTGCCATCTTTATCGCCTGCCTTGGTTTGTATGGTCTTGCAGCCTACACAGCAGAAAGACGCACCAAAGAAATAGGGATCCGTAAAGTCATGGGGGCATCCATCAAAGACATTATCCAGATCTTAGTGTGGCAATTCTCCAAACCTGTTCTGTTAGCCAATTTAATCGCTTGGCCTGTGTCGTTTTACTTTATGAGCCAATGGCTGCAAGGCTTCCAATATCGCTTAGGCAGCGAATTTATTATTGCAGTGTTATTTATTGCCAGTGCTTTGGCTCTGCTGGTTGCTTGGTTAACCGTGGCAAGTCGAGCATTTCGTGTCGCTAAAGCTAATCCTATTAAGGCATTGAGGTATGAGTGATCGGTTGAACCCTACTAGCACTCAAAAAAAACGACTCAGCTCAGAATAAGAGGTTTATATGTTTAAAAATTATTGGAAAATGGCCGTTCGCAACATCGGCAAAAACAAGCTCTATGCCTTTATCAATATTTTAGGTCTGGCCATAGGTTTAACAGTTTATCTATTCGGCGGCATGTTGGCTGACTATGAGAAAAACCACGATGTCATGTTTAAAAACCATGAACGAACTTACGTGGTTGGCTCTAACCTTATGCCAAGCGCAAATTTGGCGGTTAACTCATTAGATAACACTTATTCTGGCATTGCCGTGTTTATTGAGAGTGACTTAGCGGAAGCAGAATACGTGGCGCGAACCATTCGCTCTACTTTCCTGCTAAGCAATCAAGATAAGCACTTTCATGAACGCATCTCTTTTACCGATGCCAGTTTCACCAGAATATTTGACTTGCAATATTTAGCAGGTGACGAGCGAGCACTGGACGATCCCAATGGGCTTATTCTGACTAAATCAAAAGCAATCAAGCTATTTGGTACAACTGAAAACTTAATTGGCAAGCCTATCTCCGTAAACCACGACTACACACTTTATGTTGCAGCTGTAATTGAAGACTTACCAAAAAACAGTCACTTTAACTCGTCATTTATCTACAGCACGACTGACATTTTTGGCTCATTAGTAGCGCTAAACAGGCTTAATGGCTGGGACTTACAAGGCAACTGGGGCAACATCAGTTCAGGCAATCAAGTTTATGTCATGACCAAACAACCTATGTCACTGAATGAGCTAAACAATAAAGTTAACGCTATTTTTAACGCTCATGCGCCAGAGCATGTAAAACAAGATTTTATCGAGTCACTCAAACTTAGACCTCTAAAACAAGCCAACTCAGCGGTTTGGGAAATGGTCGGCATGCCAGTGATTGAGTCGGTGCAAATACTTGGCTTGCTTATTTTAATTATTGCCATCGTCAACTACACCAACTTAGCCACAGCGCAAAGCATGGGACGCAGCCGAGAGGTGGGTTTACGCAAAACTTTAGGCGCCAATAAGCCGCAGTTAATGATCCAGTTTCTATTTGAAAGTATCACCATTTCTTTGTTAGCAACGGTATTGGCCATTGTTTTACTTGAAGTACTAGTGCCCGTTTTCAACACTGCGTTAAATAAAGTCCTAGTTATTAACTACTTGAGTGTTATGCCTTGGGTACTAACCACAGCGGTTTTAGTCGGCATAGTTGCAGGACTATATCCAAGTTATTTGATCACTAACGTATCGCCAATCAATGCCCTTAAAAACCTAAGCCAAAAGGGCAATAAAGGCAGTGCCTTCCGCTCTATCATGTTAGGCGCACAATTTATGTTGTCTATCTTTATGCTCGCGTTGGTAATGATAGTGTTACTGCAAAATCAGAAGGTTAAGCAAAGTGCCGATATCTTTCCCAAAGAACACGTTGTGGTGTTAGAGCGCACGAACATTGACCTGATCACCGCCCGTGAAGACACCTTAAGAAATGAGTTGCTGAAAATTCCTGAGATAAGCAAGGTGACCTTTGCCTCTCAAGTACCTTTTGAACAAAGCAACCGTGGCCGCTCAGTCACTAACATCAAAGGCGATGTGGATAACGAAGTTAAAATAAACACGATCAACGTAGACCACGACTTTATATCTACCTTTGATGTGCAAATTGTTGCGGGTCGAGATTTCTCTCGTCAGGTGCTCGCGGATGAACGCTCTGACCATGATAAACGTGAAGCAAACGTCATTATTAATGAACTGCTGGCAAAGCGCCTAGGCTATGACAACCCTATTGATATTGTCGGTCAAACCATTTGGGGCATGCCAGGTGAACTTGAGCCTTTCCAGTACAACATTATTGGCGTAATGGAAGATAAAAACTTCCTTGGTTTACACAATAAAATGAAGGCTTGGTTACTGGCCATTGACCCAGACGGCCACAGTTTTGGTGCAATTAGAATTAAGCAAGGCGCCAACTCAGACACCATTAGACAAATAGAGCAGACCTGGCAACAGGTGATCCCTGAGTACCCAATCGAACACAGGCCGCTATCTGATCTGTTCTATGACATCTACAAAATTTACCAAGCGATGAGCTCTATTTTAGCTGGGTTTGCAACCATAGCTTTAACCCTCGCATTAATTGGTCTATTTGGCTTGGCGGCATTTATGGCAAAAAGCAGAACCAAAGAAATTGGTATTAGAAAAGTGCTGGGGGCAACGATTCCACAGATAGTCAAATTGATCCTTTGGCAATTCTCTAAGCCTGTGATGTGGGCCATACTGTTTGCCTTACCGCTGGCGTTTTTCGCGTCAAATATGTACTTGCAGTTTTTTGCCGAACGGATCAACTTTCAAATACCCGTTATCATTCTTGCAGGCTTGATTGCAGTGGGTCTAGCTTGGCTGGTTATTTCACTACACGCATTACGAGTTGCAAAAGCCAACCCAATCAAAGCGCTACGTTACGAGTAGTTCCCAACCAGGTTAAGCAAAGTATGGTGAATATGATCCTACACTTTCGCTTAACCTGTCCTTTCTCCTGTTGGAGATACGATTCCTTTATGGCTCTTTTATTAACTCGCCTAACTCTTTTGCGGCTTGTCGAAGCGCTGGTTCAAATTTCAATAAATCATCTAGACTGGTTCGAATAACGGGAGCATGAGTAAATAAACAAGCGAACAGTTTGCCATCTTCATCTCTAATAGGAACCGAACAAGCAACCATGCCATCGACAAACTCTTCATTGTCAGTACCAAGATCGTTTGCTTGCACATTTTCTAATTCAGCTTCCAACTCTTGCGCATTAGTCAAAGTATTACGCGCCAGTTTATCCAGAGACAGTTTTTCAATGAGCTTTTGCCGACGCTCTTTAGGTAAAGAGCTTAAATATAACTTACCACTGGCGGTACACCATGTTGGAGTATGGCTGCCTACAGGCAAGTGAATTCTCAAAGGCCAATTAGTTTGGATACGATCGTAATAGAGCATATCGGTGCCATTTGGAATAGCAATGCCGCAGGTTTCACCTATGGTGTCGGCTAAGTTCTGTAAGATTGCTTGGCGCAAAGCACTAAAACGACTACTGTGTAACACGCCCAAAGCAATGCTATGCATTTTATCGCCAGGCACTAACAAACCACGCATGTTAATTTGCACATAATTATCCGCTTCTAATTGCTGCAATAATCTGTGAATGCTTGGTTTTGGAATATCCAGCAAGTGCGACAATTCAGCTGGTGACATAGGCCTTTCCGCGCGGGAAATGGCTTCTATGATTTCAAGTACTCGAGTTATTGATGAGCCTTTTTCTCTGCGTTGAGCCGTCATGTTAAATCCTTTGAAAAACCTGTTGCGCATTATATGCCTGCGAGCTTGCCATAAGCAAACTAACCCAAGACCTAGCTAATACTAAGAAAATTAAGGGAAAAATAAAAATTAAAAAAGGCGGTGCCCTATTGGGTAGGCACCGCCTTAGTTTCACTAGCCAATGAAATAAGCGAGGTAACTTGTGGAAGAAACTTACTTCATAGTTGGCATAGAGAACTCGGCTCCTTCACGCACACCAGCAGATGGCCAGCGCTGTGTGATGGTTTTACGCTTAGTGTAAAAGCGCACTGAATCTGGGCCATAAGCGTGTAAATCACCAAATAATGAACGCTTCCAACCACCGAAACTATGGTAAGCAACAGGTACTGGCAGTGGCACATTAATACCAACCATGCCCACCTGAATGTGATCAGAGAAGTATCTTGCTGCTTCACCGTCACGAGTGAAAATACAAGTACCGTTGCCGTACTCGTGAGCATCAATTAAATCCATCGCTTCTTGCATCGTTTTCACCCGAACAACTTGCAACACAGGACCAAAAATCTCTTCTTTGTAACTCGCCATTTCTGGTGTGACATTATCAATCAAGGTACCGCCAACAAAGAAGCCGTTTGCATACCCTTCTACATTTGGCTTGCGCCCATCTACCACAATGCTCGCACCTTGTGATTCTGCATGGTCGATATAACCGACAACTTTGTCTCTGTGTGCACCAGTGATCACTGGACCAAAATCATTGCTGCTATTTGTGTAAGCACCCACTTTAAGGTCTTTCATCGCCTCTTTCATTTTGCTTACCAGCGCATCACCTGCTGCGTCACCCACGGCAACAGCTACCGACAACGCCATACAGCGCTCACCTGATGAACCAAATGCCGCACCTAATAATTGGCTTACTGCGTTATCCATATCCGCATCAGGCATCACAATAGCGTGATTCTTCGCGCCACCTAACGCTTGGCAACGTTTGCCATGAGCATTTGCTGTTGAATACACGTATTCAGCAATTGGTGTTGAACCAACAAAGCTCACCGCTTTAACATCTTTATGAGTTAATAAAGTATCAACCGCTGTTTTATCGCCATTCACCACATTTAATACGCCGTCAGGTAAGCCAGCCTCTTTTAACAACTCAGCTAAATACAGAGTTGAGCTAGGGTCTCTTTCTGATGGTTTTAATACAAAGCAGTTACCACAGACAATTGCCATTGGGAACATCCATAAAGGCACCATTGCAGGGAAGTTAAATGGCGTAATACCGGCAACCACACCTAATGGTTGGAACTCACTCCAAGAGTCGATATTTGGCCCAACATTTTTACTATGTTCACCTTTTAATAACTCTGGTGCTCCGCAAGCGTACTCGACGTTCTCGATACCACGTTGTAACTCACCCGCCGCGTCGTGTGAAATTTTGCCGTGTTCTTTACCTATTAACTGACAAATTTTATCGGCATTTTGTTCTAATAACTCTTTAAAGCGGAACATTACTCGAGCACGTTTAATCGCTGGAGTGTTACGCCATGCAGGAAATGCGGCTTGTGCACAAGCAATGGCCTGCTCTACAGTTTCTACTGAAGCAATAGCAACTTGGCTTTGTGCTTCACCTGTTGCAGGGTTAAACACATCTTGTGTGCGAGCGGCGTCGGAGCTGATCTCACCATTAATAAAATGACCTATGGTATTCATGTTTATATCCTAACTAAAATAATTGAAGTCGCTTTGGGTTAATCCCAAAGCCCTTGATAAATCGCAACCATATCGGCAACGGACGGTACAATTGGGTTATTGCTCGGTGAGCCTGAGGCCAAAGCTTGTTCAGCCATGGTTTGGCATACTTCGAAAAACTCGCCTCGTTTAATGCCAAACTGCTCTGGCGTAGGTACGGCTAGTTCGTCGTTTAACGCTTTAAGCTCTCTTAGCAACTTGTCATTAGCCACATCATTGCTGTCTTGCTCTGTGGCAATCCCCATGGCTCTGGCACAATCAGCGTAACGCTCAGTGGCGGCTGGAATAGAAAATTCAGTGACACTTGGTAGTAACATGGCGTTGGAAAGACCGTGCGGAACGTGGAAAAACGCACCAATAGGGCGGCTCATACCGTGCACTAAGGCAACCGATGCATTGGAAAATGCAACCCCCGCTAAGGTTGAACCTAACATCATGGCCTCGCGCGCTTCTTTGTCTTCACCGTTGTGGTAAACCTTGCGCAAATTCGGACCAATTAGTTTTATTGCTGCAATCGCTTGCGAGTCGCTGTAAGGGCTGGCCTTTTTACTGACATAAGCTTCGATAGCATGAGTTAAGGCATCTATGCCGGTATCAGCCGTCACCCTTGCTGGCACACTGACTGTTAACTTATAGTCAACCAATGCTGCAACTGGCATAAAACCTATGCCAACACATAACATTTTCTCGTCACTGGTTTCGTCAGTAATGATGGTAAATTTGGTTACTTCCGAGCCTGTGCCAGCAGTAGTTGGAATAGCAACGATAGGTAAACCTTGCTCTGTAACAATGCGTGGGAAACGGTAATCTTTCATTTCGCCACCGTGTTTTGCCAATATTGCGATCGCTTTGGCACTGTCGATTGGGCTGCCGCCACCTAATGCAATGATGCAGTCGTAGTTACCGTTTCGCGCTTTTTCTACGCCTGCTTGTATCGATGCCACCGTAGGCTCAGGTACCGTATCGTCAAAGACATCCGCCATGATTTGGCAGTTACCTAAGGTTTCTTGAATACGACCAGCATAACCAAGTTGCACCATCATTTTATCTGTGATGATAAGCGGCTGTTTACAGCCTAAACTGGCCAAAATATTTGGAATAGCAAGGCTAGCATCTTCACCAACTTGCATAATGCGCGGTAAAATTACTTGAGTAGACATATCAACTCCTTATTAAAGCACTAGGCCAATTAACGGTGACGGAAGACAGGGGCGCGTTTTGCGATGAATGCATACATCCCCTCTTTTTGCCCTTCTGTTGCAAACGCAGCTTGGAACAAACGGCGCTCATGACGAATGCCTTCGCTAAGGCTAGTTTCAAACGCCACATTGACCGCTTCTTTGGCCATGCGTACTGCTGGGTCGTTGTAACCCGCAATCGTATGCGCGGCTTCAAGTGCTGTTTGCAGTAACTCTTTTCCAGGCACCACTCGTGCAACCAGACCAGCCGCTTTTGCTTCATGCACGTCAATCGTTCTGCCTGTTAGTACTAAATCCATAGCTAATGCTTTACCTACCGCATTTGCCAAACGCTGAGAACCACCAATACCAGGTAAAATGCCTAGTTTGATTTCAGGTTGACCAAACTGAGCGTCTTCTGAAGCAATGATGAAGTCACACATTAAGGCCAGCTCACAGCCGCCACCTAAAGCGTAACCACTTACCGCAGCAATAATAGGTTTGCTGATAGTGCGCAGTTCATCCCAAGGTTTGAAGATGTCGTCACAATAAAACTCGGCATAATTTAAGTTTGCCATTTCTTCAATATCAGCCCCTGCCGCAAATGCCCTTGCGCTACCAGTAATGACAATTGCGCCAATATTATCGTCCGCATCAAACGCCTTTAACGTATCCACCACTTCACGCGCGAGTTGGCGACTTAATGCGTTTAAGCTTTTGGTCGGTGCAAGGTGATCATGCCGACACGCTCTCGACGCTCAACCACAATGGTTTCCAACCCGCCCTTGCTTGCTTCGGCATTTTCTGCTGACTCACTAGTTGAACTTGCTTCTACCTTTTCTTGTTCATCGCTTACTACTTCAATTTTTGCATTGCTTTTCTTTGTCATGATCCGGTTCTCTTTTATTAGCTGTTAACGCTTGGCTTACTGAGCAGCGTCTGTTGATATTGATTATTGGTTTTGTTCTGAGCTGAAGTCAGGTTCAACAGTCGGAGCGTACGCCCCTTTGCTCTCCATCAACTCTTCTAAAATCGCTTCGCGATGCTCATTAAGGGCAGGAGATTTAATCGGTACTTCTGGATCTATCTCTGATAGCGAACTCATCTTGATTGGGTTACCTGCTGTACGAACAGGTCTATCATTTTCGCCCTGCACTTTAATGATCATATTGCGAGCAAGGAGTTGTGGGTGGTTGAATAATTTATCGATGGTATTAATTGGTGAGCAAGGCACCCCTGCTTCGTTAAGGGCGTCAATCCAGTGCTGCATAGGCTGTGTAATGGTAATTTCCTCAACATCTTTAACCAATTGCTTACGGTTTTGTACACGTAAGTCATTAGTTAAAAACTCAGGCTTTAGCGCCAAGTGTGGATGGCCTAAAGCATCAGCCATTAATAAAAATAAGGTGTCATTGCCAGCACACATTACGAACTTGCCATCTTGTGCCGCGAAGGTTTCAAACGGCGCCAATGAAGGATGGTTATCACCTGTGCGGTTTGGCACGATTCCCTCAACATCGTAACGGGCAAGCGCCGTTTCCATTAAAGCAGCCTGACAATCAAGCATACCTATATCTACTCTAGTTCCTTGTGCATCTTTACTACGACTGTAAAGTGCAGACAAAATACCGATAGCACCAAATAACGCAGCACCTAAGTCACCAAAACTTGTACCTACACGAGCAGGCTCTTCGTCTGGCCAGCCAGTCAAACTCATTACTCCGCCCATGGCCTGCACAACCATGTCGTAACCAGGTAAATCACTAAAAGGACCGCTGTGACCAAAACCAGAAATAGATGAGTAAACAATGTGAGGGTGAGTTTTTGCCAAACGTTCTGGACCATAACCTAACCTTTCCATTACGCCGGGTCTAAAGTTCTCAACCACAACATCACAGCTGTCTAATAAATTCTCTAGTAACTCACGATCTCTTGGCGACTTAATATCCAAAGAAATGCTTTCTTTACCACGGTTAAAACACATGAAATAAGCGGAGTCGTCTCCAACAAAAGGACCAAACGCACGCGTATCATCGCCAGTGCCAAATCGCTCAATTTTAATAACCCTTGCGCCGAGATCCGCCAAGATCATGGTGCAATACGGCCCCGCTAATACTCGAGAGAAATCCAACACAGTAATACCCGATAGTGGGCCCGGCTTTAGCTCTTCTTCACTTGCTTGGTTCATAACGGTTAATCCAATTTTCAGTTTAAATTCACAAAACAAAATGAGACGTTTTGTATCGTTATAAACAAATTACTACCACAATAATAATGAGTCAATATGTATCAATATAGACTTTAGTAGTAATCAAAATAGAAAGTAATTAGCCGATGGCAAGGACTTGATCTAATATCTCAGCATTGCCGTAGTAGAGGTATAGCTGCAAGTTAAGGAGACATTTCTTGTTAAACCACATTCAAGCTGTTGTATTTGATTTAGACAACACACTCGTTTCATCGTCACTCGACTTCGCTTTAATAAGGCAAGAATTAGGTTGTGATAAAAGCCAAGGAATACTGGAGTTCATAGCTCAACTCCCTTTAGAACAACAGCAACAAGCGACTGATAGAGTTATTTCCCATGAAGTATCCGATGCTCATACTGCTTATGCGTTAGAAGGATGTCATGAGCTGCTAAAAACCATAACAGAATCGCCGCTTGAGACCGCTATTTTGACAAGAAACTGCCGACAAGCCGCGCGGGTTAAAATAAATAAAAACCAAATTGATGTGCCTATTATTTTAACTAGAGAAGATCACCCTGCTAAACCCGCTCCAGATGCACTACTTTACTTAGCCGAACTTTGGCAAATTGCTCCAGAAAATATTCTTTATGTCGGCGATTACCTCTACGATGTGCAAATTGCCCAAAATGCTAATGCTAGATCTTGTTTACTGACTTTTGACAGGGAACTGGACTTTGCTGATATGGCCGATATAAAAGTCAAAAACTTAAATGAGCTAAATGACCTTTTTATCAAACAAGCCGTAACAGCGTAATGCCCTCCACTGCAAGCAAATTAATAAGCTTGGCAATACTGAGCTGCTCTTGGTTTGGTTATAGTGAGTCATTAAATATGAGCGATTTAACATTCACCATGTCTGACAAAAACGAAGCCCGTTATTGGCGTTCAGTCAACGATAATGTCATGGGTGGCGTGTCTCAAGGCGGTATTCGTTTCGACGGTGAATATACCGTTTTCTTTGGTAAAATTTCGTTAGAAAACAATGGCGGCTTTAGCCTCAGTAACAAGGCAAATTCCTCAGTTACCAGCAAATATAGAGCAAATCACACTCGACGTTACAGGCGATGGAAAAACCTACCAACTTCGGCTTAATACAATACTTCAAGGTTATAGAATTGGTTACCGACAAAAGTTTCAAACCCAAGCTAACCAACGCTTAACCATCAAATTAGCAATTAAAGACTTCATTGCGACTTATCGAGGAAGAATAATTTCGGATGCACCAGAACTAGGGCCTGAATTAGTCAAAGAAGTTGGCTTTTTGATCAGTAATAAAAAAGCAGAGGCTTTTAAGCTAAAAATACATCAAATAGAGTTCAACTGAGTTGTTAGCAGAAACGATAAGCAAGGTGTAGGTTAAAGCTCAACCCATCACCTTACTCAGCGATTGCGTAAATGCGCGGTGACTAATTTCTATATTTTTGTAAACGTCTCAAACCAAATAACGACAATACAAATAGGGCTAGGGTAGAAGGCTCTGGTACATTTGGTGGTGGAGGCGTAGTAGAAGCTTCCGTTATTAGTTTATATGTTTGAGAAAAGCTGGTATTTGGTTGGAAACCAAACAAATTAATCCCCATGCCTATTACAGAGTTAGCCGTAAAATTAGGCACTTTAAATGATGCGATACCAAAATCTGTACAAGCTAGACTTCCAGCAGTACAAGATTGAGCAACTAATTCGAGACCGGTAATACCACCAGGCAGATCAAACATCATATTATTAAAATCGAAATTCAAACCTACACCTTGTGCTGTTCCCGACCAACCAACAGTTATAGTATCAGCGGTTAAGTCAAAACGGACCGTGCCAATAAATGTCTGTGGAAATCCACTGGAAATAAAGGTTAAAGATGCACCTTGTGAGAATTCAGGCCCTGCGCTGACAACTGAGTTTCCAGTCAGAGGAAAGTCATTAGAAGAGATAGTATTACCGACAGTGGCGTCTATATTGTAGTCGGTAGATTGCAGTATCAACGCTGAATGTGCTGACATAGATACAACAGCAAATACAACGAGTAATAGAGTTTTTAGTTTACTTATCATGTGAATTGCCCCTTTTTGTTTTTAGTTGTTCCAATATAAACAACGCAACCTTTAGGCCAGTTGTAGTTTCAATTTGAATATCAATAGTTAAGTGAACAAAAGAGCTAAAATTAAAAATTCACTGTAAAGTAAACCGACATAAATTTACCTGCTAAAGAAACGGCTTTTTACTTATTCCCCCCTTATTCTGACAAAGAGACAAGCCAAAAATATTTGTAACTCCTTCACTTTTATTTTAATCCAGTACTTTACACAGTATATTTATACTGTATATTTAAACAGTTACTAATTTTTATCAATTGGCAATTTAGGAGTTAATTATGGCAGTAGAGGCACGCTATGTGGTTATTCGCACTGACCGCAATAACGAGGAGCAAGAAGTCATGACATTTACCGATAAACGCTCAGCGGACGATTACGACAAAATGTTAGATATGGCTGACGCTATGTTTGAAGTGTTACACGCCAGCTCTGTTGAGTTATCAGAGCAAGATTGCGAAAGCTTAAGCATTTACCTAGCAAAACAGAGGGAAGAGGTTCTGTTTGCATTACAGGCAAAAAAAAAGCCAAACCTGAACAAAAAGGCTAAAGAGTCAACAGAAAAGCAAGCTGACTTACTGGATGAAAGATAGCGAGCAACAACCAACTCAAAGCTTATCGGAAACCTTAATTGACCAAAATAAGCAAAGTACTGACAGCAAAGACGGAAAAAATGGCGAAGATAATTTAGTCGACTTTGTTATTGAAAAAGACGATGCCGCTTAAATAGCAACTTGAGCAACAAAAACCTTGAACTCTGGGGCGAAAGCTATATAAATGTCGCAAATAATAGCAAAGACTTTGCTTGGTAAAGGTCTGTGCCTGAACTGATGTATTGTGACATTTAGGAGTTTTCCCTTGAATAAAAGTTTTGCCACTAACGCGATTGCGTTAATTGCTTGTTTAGTTGGTTATTTTTTACAAATCGATTGGCTATTTATCATGGCGTTATTTGCCTTGTCCGGCGCATTAACTAACTGGTTAGCCGTGCATATGCTGTTTGAAAAAGTACCGGGTTTGTATGGCTCAGGCATTATTCAAATAAAGTTTGAGCAATTTAAAACTGGCATTAAAACTTTGATCATGGAGCAATTTTTTACGCAGGCAAACTTAGACAAATTTATGTCTGAACAAGATGGTCACGGCCCATCACTTTGATTTAGAGCCTATTATTAAAGAAGTTGATTTAGACCCGGCATTCGACTCTCTTGTTGAAACAATCAAAGAAAGTTCATTTGGTGGTATGTTGGGTATGTTAGGCGGCGAAGCAGCTCTAGCACCTTTAAAACAACCTTTCTCAGACAAATTAAAGTCATCGATTATAGAGATCACTGGCACTGATGAATTCGCCGAAAAATTAAAAGCCAATGTTGCTTCAGAAAAGAATATCTCTGAGATGGTAGACAAAGTTGAAGGCATTGTTGAGCAAAGATTAGCTGAGCTTACTCCGCAAATGGTGAAAGACATTATTCAGCAAATGATCAAAAGTCACTTAGGCTGGTTAGTGGTATGGGGCGGCTTCTTCGGAGGCTTTAATTGGTTTAATCGCTCATTTGACTGGTCTATAAATTAGAGCGCGTCATTCCCCTACTCCGTTATGACGCCCGCTAAAAAATGCCATGGACTCTGAGGCAAACTACAGAGTGACAACTAGAAAGAGTTAACGATAGCGTCATTATCGTCCTTTGATGCGATAGTTGATTTCGAACTGTAGTGGTCAAAATAAAAACTGGTCGGATTTCAAATTCGCTGCTACTATTTCAGCTTACAAGTGTAAGCTGAAATAGTGAATTCATGATAGCTCCATATTCAATCCAAGAAGAAATCGCCAATGCGGTCAGCCACGGCCTAGGCGTATTGCTCAGTGTTGCCGGTTTAACCGTGCTTTTGTTTTACGCTGCAATGGAGGGTAGTGTCAGTAAGATCATCAGTTATTCTGTGTACGGAACGAGTTTAATTGCGTTATTTCTAGCCTCAACCTTGTATCACGCCATCTCCCATGAAAAAACCAAAAAGTTGTTTAAGCTGCTTGATCATTGCGCCATTTATTTATTGATTGCAGGCACTTACACTCCCCTACTAGCAATTACACTTAAAGGTTGGCTGGGCTACAGCATGTTAGTAGTGATATGGTCGCTGGCAGCTATTGGCATTGTGTTCAAACTGAAATTTGGCGCTAAATATAAATACGTTTCTCTCGCAAGTTACTTGGCAATGGGCTTTGTGTGTTTAGCCTTTATTAACTCTCTTTACCAATCTTTGGATGCATTAAGCTTTGGTTTGTTGGTCGCAGGGGGAGCGTTTTATGCTTCTGGAGTATTCTTTTATGTACAAAAGAAAATCGTGTTTAATCACGCGATTTGGCATCTATTTGTATTAGCTGGCGCAGCAAGTCATTACTTTATGATCTTACAGCAGGCATAAAAATAACAAACGAAGAGCTTGTTACTAGCTGTTAACCTTTAAACATCTCATGGCCGTGAATTTCAACGAATTTCTCGGCCAATTGGTCAACCGTCTCTACTCGTTCAGGGTCAACCTTAATACAATCAATCGGGCATACGCTAACGCATGTTGGCTTATCATAGTGACCAATACATTCAGTACATAAATCAGGATTGATTTCATAGATCTCTTCACCCAGCGTGATCGCTTGATTCGGACACTCAGGGTCACACATATCGCAGTTAATACAAGAGTCTAAAATTTTTAAGGCCATGTTTAATTGTTCCAGGCTAAACAAATAAAACGAAAAGGGAACCCAATAAAGCCCCCATAAAAATTGAGGGCGGATCCTAGCACAAACAGCCCCACTCAGCGAATTAAACTTAGTATTAGTAAGGGAAATTTACTCCTTAAGTTTATTGCTAAATGTTAGGGCTTGAGCTGGAGCTTCTAAACAAGAACCAACTCTCACTAGAAAATGATATAGCGGTAAAACACTTTAGTGTTTATTCTTCAACGAAAAAGCACTCGCTTTGAAAGATAGGTGGCCATTATGATTGCAGCTGTTTAAGTGCTTGTTTGCCTTTGCGGATCTTTTTATAGCCGTAATACAACCATAAACTGATCCAGAAAGTGGTCCAGCCGATGACAAATAACCATTCTTCTTTGCTATCAATCATGGCTTTTACTGGCAGCACTTGCTCGGCTATCACCAACACAATCATACTTATCAATAAACCCCAGCTTGATAGGTTTATTAATTTACCAACTTTGATGTCAGCTTTTGCTTTGTCGCTTAAATAACGGTTGTAATTAGCTGTGGTGCCAGACAGTGCATTGGTCCCTGCAACTCGATATTTATTAAACTGAATCGTTAACCAAATACTAAATACTGAGCCCAATAACAACCAAGTCATAACCACATATGAAGCCTGTTTATTGATGGCGTAGTACACAACGGCCAACATAATAACGCAGCCTAGCCAATCCCAAGCAAAAATAAGCGTATTCTTAAGCTTATTGCGCTTAGCTAACTTGGCTAACTCTTGGGCTGAAGGGCCTGAGTTGGTTTCAATTCCTTGCCACAGTTGTGCTAACTCCTCAGCTTCAAGAGATGTAGGTTGACCTTTATTTTCATTATCCATGTATGGTCTCCTGCAATTTTTGTTTGCCTCTATTAATCAAAGCCCCCACATTACTGCTTGTTAACCCTGTTATCTCGGCGATTTGTTGGTAACTAAAACCTTCAAATAACAAACTGATAACCTGTTTTTGGTTAACCGGTAATACTCGCATTGCAGCAAGTAGTTTTTGTTGTTGGGCGTTCATTTCTTGTTTGCCTATTTGTTCGGAAAATAACTCCAGATCCGCTTCTGCGGTTTTTGGCCTTTTTACCTGTCGTGTTACATGGTCAACAGCTTGGTTATGAGCGATACGGTAAATAAACGCTTTTACTTTGCTGTCGTCTTGGCAGCTAGGTAAAGCACGCCAAATTGCTAAACCTATTTCTTGCATCAATTCTTGTTGTTCGTGATGATTGGCTTCATAACTTTTGACTACACGACCAATACCATTTTGATGCTGCTGCCATACCTGGCTGAAATCTAAACTCAAGGGATTGTCCTACGTAGTTACAAAAACCAAAGCACCTATAACTAGGATAACTTCCAACGCGATATATAATCCTCCGAGTTTAGCAATACGTTTAGCCCATAAGCTATTTTTTAATTTTTCTACTACTTCCATCATCTTGTTTCACCTTGTTATTTGTTAGTTGCAGTTATCTAGTCGGTGAAAACTTTTTTTTCTTACAGCTGTAAGAAAAAAATTTTTATCGAGACTAAATAGGTAACAAAACAAAAGAGGAATAGAAAATGTTAGAAAAAATCATGTTTATTGTATTGATCACTGGTTTGCTTTTACTGCTTAGTTACATCGACAAAAAGTATAATTTAGGCTTAACCACTGGTGGCAGTGAGCAACAAAAAAAACCGAGAAAGACACAAAATACTGAGCTAAGACAACGTATTGAAACGTTAGAAAGAATAGTAACAGAGCCGAAGTTTGAACTTAATCAGGAATTGGCTAAGTTGAAATGAATAAAGATAAAGCAATGGCTCACATTCACAATCTGAGCCATTGCACAATTAAAGTTTAAGCTTGAGCCACTTGCTCGTCTTGCTTAAACGGGTTACGAGTATCAGTACCATAATCTAAGTTACGCATTAATAAGGCATACTCTAAATCAATGTCTTCTGGTACAGGAATTCGAACTTGATGACCAGAGCCTTTGGCATCATCAATCTCTTCACCGTGTTTATTTAACATCGAGTCCAAAATAAAGGTAACGTTACCGCTTGGCGTCATAAGTTCTAATTGGTGACCATTACAAAACTTATTTTTCACTTCAATAATAGCGCGACCAGTTTCTTCACAGCGACCTAATACTTCACCAACAAATTGCTGTTGTTCACTTACCGAGTGACCGTACTCATAGTTTTGGTACTCTTGGTGCGCATGACGACGTAAGAAGCCTTCTGTATAACCTCGATGAGCCAAACTTTCTAATGTCGTCATTAATGATGCATCAAATGGCTTGCCTGCAACCGCATCGTCAATCGCTTTGCGGTATACCTGAGCGGTACGAGCACAGTAATAATGTGACTTAGTACGACCTTCAATTTTCAATGAGTGGACACCCATTTGAGTCAATCGCTCAACGTGCTGAACCGCGCGTAAATCCTTTGAGTTCATAATGTAAGTGCCATGCTCATCTTCAAACGCTGGCATAAACTCACCGGGCTTTTCTTTTTCTTCTAGTAAGAAGATCTCGTCCGTTGGCTCACCTTCACCCAATGTAGGAATAACATCGTTAGGGTCAACTTTGTGAACCACGTCACCGGTTTCATCTTCTTTTGCTTCTTTAACATCGTAGCTCCAACGACAGGCGTTAGTGCAAGTACCTTGGTTAGGGTCACGTTTGTTCATATAACCAGATAATAAACAACGACCTGAATAAGCCATGCAAAGCGCACCGTGAACAAAGATCTCAAGTTCCATTTCAGGACACTCTTGACGAATAACTTCAATCTCTTCCAGTGATAATTCACGAGATAAGATCACACGTTCAACACCTTGAGTTTGCCAAAACTTAACAGTTGCATAGTTAACTGCGTTGGCTTGTACAGATAAATGGATAGGCATATGTGGGAATTTTTCACGCACTAACATGATTAAACCAGGGTCAGACATGATTAAGGCATCAGGGCCCATCTCGATTACAGGCTCAATGTCTTTCAAGTAAGTTTTAATTTTGCTGTTGTGTGGTGCAATGTTACTTACCACATAAAACTTTTTGCCTAATGCATGAGCCTCATCAATGCCGACCTTTAAGTTAGCCAAAGAGAACTCATTATTGCGCACGCGCAATGAATAACGAGGTTGACCTGCGTATACCGCATCAGCGCCATAGGCGAATGCGTATCGCATGTTACGAAGACTACCAGCCGGAGACAAAAGCTCAGGCACAAACTTTAACTGTTCAGACATTATTTACCCTTAAACCGCTACTAGACGCTTTATTTGCAAAGAAGAAAACCAACCATCCTTTTCCACAAGAATAGTCAGGAAATTTGGAGCGCGGATTTTAGAGACTTAATACCCCTATTTCAAGCAGGGAAATGCTTAATTCCCACTTTTTTTGTGTTGATTACAGCGAAGAGTGAATTTCAGCGCTAATTTTGCTGTGGCTGTCTGTTTAATTTCTTTTCTTATACGAAGCGCTCTAACAGCCGAAGGAAAAGCTAAAGGCCTGCCGATCGTTTTTTCCGTGGGTGTCTCTCGAATTTTCCTTGAACATTCTTTTCTAGCACGAAGTGGTCTGGCAGTCGAAGACTGATCTAGCGGCTTACCGATCGACTTAATTTTTGAATGGGTGTCTCTCTAATTTCTGCTCTTCGGTGGGTGTCTCTGTTATTTTTCTTTCTAGCACAAAGTGATCTGACAGTCGAAGACTGATCTAGCGGCTCTGCCGATCGTTTTGCCTTTTGTTATTTGCCTTGGCATCGCCAAGACAAATAACAAAAAGCAAAAAGCAAAAAGCAAAAAGCAAAAAGCAAAAAGGCGAACCTAAGTTCGCCTTTTCTTTTACAAATTCGTTTAATTAATTGGGATTAACCAATTACTTCTACGTTTGCAGCTTGTGGGCCTTTTTGACCATCTTCAACGTCGAAAGATACAGATTGACCTTCGATTAGCTTTTTAAAGCCGTCGCCTACGATTGCACGGAAGTGTACAAACACATCTTTGCTACCATCTTCAGGAGCAATAAAACCAAATCCTTTTTCTTCGTTAAACCATTTAACTGTGCCTGTTGCCTTAGACATATTAACCTCAATATTTATTTAATCTTACTTTAGTGGATCTTTAACTCGATTTTTTTTCCTGTAATGAGCTAAATTCAACAAACCAGTAATAAAATAATTAAAGGGTTATCTAAACAAATGCCTTACAAACAAAAAGTGGTCTTATTAAAGACAGCACTACTCTATCAGAGTTACTGTGGAAAGCTAGCTAAGATCGGTGTTTTTCTGTATATATTTTAGAATAGTTTTGTAAATCTCTATAAAAGCTTAAAAAACCTTGCGAGAAAAGGTGCTGATTGTCTTCATACCAAAGTACTGACGTTGACAAATCGACCTTTGTTGACAACCTTTGACTAATTCCCAACAAGGCCCGTTCAATATTTTCTATTTCTTTGTAGCCTGATAACCAGTCCATCCTAGTCATTCCATTAATTACGCGCTTAAACCTATCAGGACAGGCATCGGGAACATTATCTAATTGCTGGTAACAGGTCTTGGCAAAATCGGGCAAGGACTTATCCGATAGTACTGCAAATTGATTTGCCAATTGGTGGTCATAAAACACGTCCAATATGATCCCGCCATATCGACGCCACTGACCTAATTCAGACTTGAGTGCTTTAGTAAAGTCATGTTGGTCAGTGAAGGAATCTACCGCTCTGTGTAACTCAATGCCGAATTTAATTTTCTCGTCATAACACAAGGCTTCCACTCTACCCTTGGCAAAATCGCCAAGTAAATTGCCAAGCATAGAGGTTTTAGTGATATCAGCAATGTGACAATGAGCAAGGTAGTTCATATGTAAACGAAGTTGTAAGTTGTTTTTAGCTTAAGTGAAAAGTGTAATCCAGCTTTCTTTTGCTTAAAGCTTATAACTTTTTATTTAACTAGGTTTTCCATGCGTTTGATCATTTTAAAGTCTAAATCTGAAATGCCATCAACGTCATGGGTAGTCAGCTTTACTTCAACCTTATTCCAAACGTTAAACCACTCTGGGTGGTGGATAAGTTTTTCCGCATGCATAGCCACTTGAGTCATCCAGCCGAACGCTTGAATGAAATTTTTAAAGACAAAGGTTTTTTCTAACTTGCCATCCACTAGCTGCCAGTGTTTGTCTTGTTCCAAAGCTTCATTCACTTCTGCCAAGTGTTGGCTGATTTCCTGTTCTGATAATTTAATTGCTGCCATTTTGTTCTCTTATTTTTTTAGCATTTTTTTCATTCTGCCCGATAGAGGCAAAAGCTCAAACTTTTCGACTAGATAGCCATTTCTAGAGCTGTAAAGAGGCAATTACACTGCGCTTTTTCATGTCGATAAAAGCTTCACGACAAAAGCTTAATCCAAATCAAGGTGTGTTAATTTGGTTGCAATAAGATGGTGCCATCTACAATAACTTTCCAACTTATTTGTGAAAAACGCACTATTCAATTTTCTAAAAGCTTGTTTGGGTAGCTTAAAGGATCTGGTTCCCATTATTTTGGTAGTCGCTTTCTTTCAGTTAGCCGTGTTGCAACAACCTTTACCTGACTTCAGCAATATTCTGACCGGTCTAGTTTTGGTTGTCTTCGGTCTTACTTTTTTCATTATAGGTTTGGAGATGAGTCTCTTTCCTATTGGTGAAACCATGGCTCACGCTCTTGCCAGAAAAGGCAGCGTGTTCTGGTTAATTGCCTTTGCATTTTGTCTAGGCTTTGGTACTACGGTCGCCGAACCTGCATTGATAGCAGTGTCAAAAGAGGCCGCTGACGTAGCAGCAACAGCAGGTGCCATTGCCAATACCACTGAAGCTATGGCCAGTTATGCCAATGGCTTGAGAATGACAGTCGCATTTTCGGTTGGTTTTGCCATCGTATTAGGTGTTATCCGTATTATTAAAGGTTGGCCAATCCACTTTATTATCATTGGTGGCTATGTTTTAGTTGTGGTTATTACTTTCTTTGCTCCAAAAGAAATCATAGGGATAGCTTACGATTCAGGCGGTGTAACTACCTCTACTATTACTGTTCCTCTTGTTGCGGCTCTAGGTGTTGGTCTGTCTTCATCAATAAAAGGCAGAAATCCTATGATTGACGGCTTTGGCTTAATTGCCTTTGCGTCTTTGACGCCAATGATCTTCGTTATGATCTTCGGCATGGTAATGGGAGGTTAAGTGATGGAACAGTTTTTCAATACCTTTTTAACCACAGTCACAGACGTTATCCCTATTGTAGTTATTTTCATGGGCTTCCAACTTGCTGTTATTCGCAAGCCTTTGCCACAACCGAAAAGAATGGCGATAGGCTTTTTCTACGTGATCCTAGGTTTGAGTTTATTCTTAATGGGTCTGGAAAAAGCGCTGTTCCCTCTTGGTGATTTAATGGCAACTCAGTTAACTAGCTCTGAGTTTATTTATGGCACCGAGAATTATGGCGACATCCATTGGTCTGATTTTTACTGGGTTTACATTTTTGCCTTTGCTATTGGCTTTAGTACCACAATTGCAGAGCCATCGTTAATTGCTGTAGCTATTAAAGCCAATGAAGTATCTGGTGGCGCCATTCACCCTTGGGGTTTACGTTTAGCTGTCGCTTTTGGTGTCGCTATTGGTATTAGCCTTGGTACTTATCGAATTATTGTTGGCGATCCAATCCACTATTACATTATGGTTGGTTATGTGTTTGTTATTTTCCAAACCTTCAAAGCGCCAAAAATGATAGTGCCATTGGCTTATGACTCCGGTGGTGTCACAACTTCAACAGTAACCGTACCTTTGGTTGCAGCCCTTGGTTTAGGTCTAGCTTCAACCATTCCAGGCAGAAGCCCTTTGATTGATGGCTTTGGTTTAATCGCCTTTGCCAGCTTGTTCCCAATGATCACAGTAATGGCCTACGCTCAATTAAGTGAGTGGTACGCCAACAGACAGAATACACAAACAGAAGAGTAAGATTATGCACTTTAAACTGATAGTCGCATTCTGCGATGACAGCAAAACAGACAAAGTAATGGACGCCGCTAGAGAAGCTGGGGCAACTGGTGCAACAGTGATCAACAACGCTAGAGGCGAAGGGTTAAAACAGAAAAAAACCTTCTTTGGTATGGCCTTAGAAACGCAAAAAGACGTGTTGCTTTTTGTCGTAGAACAGCATTTAAGCCGCAAAATTTTAGAAACTATCGCCACAGCTGGTGAGTTTGATGCCACCCCAGGTACTGGTATTGCGGTAACCATCAATGTTGAAGACGCAGTTGGCGTACAACATCAAGTAAGCGAATTATATAAAAAGATTGAGGATGAAATATGAGCCATCAACTAGTTCAAGTAAAAGACGTCATTAACAATAACTTTCATATGATTGATGGCAGAGTAACGGTATTAGAAGCGATGAACATAGCCAAAGAAAATGACTGTGACGCGTTGATCATTGAAAAAAGACACGAACACGACGAGTTTGGCGTAGTTTTGTTATCGGATATCGCGAAAAAAGTGATCAGTAAAGATAGAGCGCCTGACCGTGTTAACGTTTATGAAATCATGTCTAAGCCAGTGATCTCAGTAAAACCAGATATGGACGTGCGTTACTGTGCCCGTTTGTTTGAAAATTTCGGCCTATCAAAAGCACCGGTTATTGAAGGTGATAAAGTGTTAGGCATGGTTGGGTACAACGACATTGTGTTAAAAGGCATTTTCCACGCGGAATAAGTCTACTTAATTAGCCTAAAGAGTTATGCGCTGACAAGAAAGCGACAAACAGCATTCATGTTAATTAAGATTCACATAAAAAGTATGCTTAAAATGTTATTTTTTTAAATAGCATTTTAAGTTATATACAATCGATTTAAGGATCTTAATTAAATGAAAAAATTTATTGCTCTTATGTTGTTACCTTGCTCAGCTATTGCAAGCCAATGTGATCCAAGCCTTGATACTAGTGATTACTACGATCAAGCTGACCATGTATTTAGAGCTAAAATTGTGAATGTACAAAACAGTTTGCCGAGCGAACACAACCTTTCCGAAGAAGATTGGTGTACCGATTTTCAGGGAGAATATGACCCTTCTATTACCGGCCAGCTTGCTCAGTTTAAGGTAGTAAAGGAGTGGAAAGGAACACTTACGGAAGAAAAAATAAAATACAATGTATACACTGGTGACGGTAGCGTTTGCTTAGGCTCTACATTTTCTAATGCAAACAAGGAATACATTATTTTCGGAAAAGCTGCGAAAAACGATACTTACGACGTTTATGACTTTGGCGGAGTTTGCGCATCAGAGCCAAAGAAATACTCAAAACAAAGCACGAACCCTAACTTTAAAAAGTTAGTTAAGCAGTTAAACAAATTATCTGCTGAGTAACCTTTGTTGGTAAGTCGAGTTGATTAACTGGGCTTACTCTAATAAAAATCGCAACGCGTATTTAATCAATACGCGTTGCGATATCCCTATAAAAACTTACCTAACTCACTAAATTTCACTGATTATCTGGGTGAGCTTTGGCAAACGCGTCTAGCTTTTCACAATTTGCCACGATGCGGTTAATGTTTGGATAATCTTCCATTGGCGCTTTAAAGCGGTTAGCGTTAAACACCTGTGGAACTAAGCAAATATCCGCTAACGTTGGCGTGTCACCAAAACAGAAATCGCCAGTTAAATCGGAGTTTTCTAACTGTGTTTCTAATGCGGTAAAGCCTTCTTTAATCCAGTGGTGATACCAAGTCATTTTTTGCTCATCTGATAACCCCATATCTTGTACTAAATAGTTCAAGATACGTAAATTATTAAGCGGCTGAATGTCACAAGCAATCGACAAAGCGAGTGCTTTTACATGGGTTTTATCGGTTAAGTCCGCTGGTAATATTGCAGCGGTATCTGGATATTGCTCTTCTAAATATTCACAAATAGCGATGGACTGGGTTACTAGGTTGCCACCATCTTTTAATGCTGGAACCAAGCCTTGCGGATTCATTGCTTTATATTGGTCTGAGCTTTGTTGCTTTTCCAATAAGTTAATCGCATGCGCGTCGTAATTTAAGCCTTTTAAATTTAGGCAAATGCGAACGCGATACGCCGATGATGAGCGCACATAATCAAACAATTCCATAGTCGTTTCCCCGAGCTTGTTATTCTTTATTTTCCTTCGATTATTACACTAGCAAAAAATAATGGAAATCGGACTAAGGTTTAACCTGCAAGTTCGGTGTAAATAACTATTGCCATAAGTGCCGCTTATAGCAATTTACTCCTCATGTTCTAACATCAGCATAAGCAAGTGTGCGGCACTCCAACTGAAATTTGTTGCACCTTGCATTTGCCCTGTCACTGGATTGTAGTTTTCTCGAATGGTATTGGCTTGCGTTAATCCTTCGGCATTTTCCAGTAATTTAGCTACGGCTTGCTTTGCTTCTTTATCATAGCCATAGTTTTTTAGCGCTTTAACCGCAAAGTAAAACTGGTCAAGCCAAACTCGACCACGCCAATAAATATCTTGGTCATAAGCTGGATTAGTTGCCGCAGCGGTTGGAAACGGCACGGTTAAATTGAAGTTTTGTTCTGAAAGCATATTAGATACAACTGCAGCAGCCTGCTTTTTCGTTGCAATACCAGCCCAAAGTGGACTCCACCCTTCTGGAGCCATCCCTCGTTGAACCAACAACTTGCCCTCGCATTGGCCTTGAGATAAAGTCTCTGCGCTAATTAACCTGTCGTAGTAAAATTGGCTTTGTACGTGATAAAAACATTGGTTAATCAACTTACCTAATTCTTCAGCCTGCTTGCGGTATTGTTTTGCTTTTATTGGCTTACCAACAAGTTGATTCATTTTCCCAAGCAGCTGTTTTTCAAGTGCCAGATAACTGTTTAGCTCGACAGACTCTTGGTTAATAGAGAAACCTAATAGTTGACCTTGCTCATCTCGGTTTTCAAAAAAGCGAACTTGCCAATCTTTTCTCGCCGCTTCGATATCCCCTTTGTGATGTTTGTTGGCATAGTCGGATAATTGTTGCTCGTTAATAAAACCAAAACGAGCCGCGTTATCCATTCCAGACTCCCAGCCTGCACCGTGTTGAGCGCCAATATCTAGCTTTAAGTAATCACCAGTATCGAGTAGTTGCTCATAGCTTGTTAAGCCAGTACATGTATACCAATCTTGTTTGTTTAGCTGACAGTTACTTTTGTATTTCTCTGCTGCGCTGTTTGTTAGCTGAGCGCTGAAACTAAGCTCGCCAGCTTCATTATTGTGGTATCTGTGTTTGGTTGCGCCATATTCAATTAATCCATTGCCATTGTGGTCTCGGTTGCGATACCACCAGTCATGGTAGGCTTCTAATTTAGCTAGTAATGTCTTAATAAAATCAACATCTTGGGTTTGCTGATACAAGTGCCACACCGCCCAAGTTGCTAATGGCGGCTTAGTGTTTCTTTCATTCCAGTTACCACCATCACCTGCTCGTTTGACATCTTTATTATAGAAAATGGCATCAATCACCATGCCGCTATCTTGCGGTCTTAATTCATCGTCTGCCGATACTTGATAGTCAAACATAGTGAGCATGTTTTGCTTGGCTAACTCAGGATTAAACTCGGCCAAAGCATAAACGTGTTTCCAGCTATCCCAAGCCCAAAATCCATTAAACCACCTTGCTGTGACTGACGGACTTACACCATCGTGCTTTAATGCACCAGCGGCACTTCGCCAATTGCCAATCAGAGTTTCTATCGACTTTTGTGCCACCTGTTTTTGCCTGTCAGCGAGTTTGACTGTTGGCGCTAAATATTGCTGCCAACGCTTCTGGTGAGCTTGTATATGTTGCTTAGCTGAGGTGATGTAATTTGCCAATTTAGGTCTTAGTTCATTAGCTTCACCTTCGTTGTGAACATAACTTATAGTACTAAAAATGCGTTTATTGCTGTTTGCTTGAACTTGGATATTGGCAATACTTTGATAGGACAATTGGCTTTGGTTTAGCAGGTTTTTCGTCTCTTGCTGGCGCTGAATAATAAGCTTGGAGCTGCCAGATAACATCATATTCAAAGTTGAACGAACACGACCAAACTCAATTTCAATCAAGCCTTTCGATTGCGTAATACTGCGCTGCCAATCAGGTAAAGTTGCAGATAAAGGCTTATCTTGCTGCCAATCTGTTAATAATTGTCCTTGCCATGTTAAGCGCAAGTCTTTGGCTTGATTAGTTAAATTAACAATTTCGGTGGCAATAAGCGCCGTTCTATTACCAACAAAATACAAATCTAAATTAAGTTGTAGCTCATCGTTAAAGTAACGCTGGTGTAATGAACCCGGTTTGCTAAATCGTTTCGATTGCAACGAAGAAAGATCAATTGATTGGTTGCGGGCTAGATCAAAAAGTTGGATTTGCTCTAGCTTACGAGCGACAAACACGCCGTACTCTTCCGCGATGATCATGGGGCCTGTAAACGCACCGAAGTCTTGCTTTTGCTCTGGCAGTAAAAAGCCATGCCAGCTACCAGCATCAAATAATGGATTAAACTTTTGATTGCCGTATTTATCAAACTCCTGATGGGCGCTCGGCGAACCGCTTCTATTGATTAGATTGGCGATGCCGCTGGAGTTTGCAAAGGTGGAAATAAAGGGGGTGAGTAATAAAACAAAAGCCAAAAACCTAACTGTAAATACCACTCAACCTCCTTTTACTAAGTGCCCAAGTTATTTCATTTAAGATCACTCGTCGAGTAAGTCGATGATGTCCTGCTTGGCGCTTAGTATGTGTTCTTTTAAATAGCTACAAGCTTGCTCTAAGTCGCGATCTTCGCAAAGCTTCAACAAGTGTAAATGTTCATCTTGAGAGCGCTCATCACCACCAGCTAACGTTAAGTGCATACGAACAAAACGCAGTGAGTTTTTAATTAAAATGTCCGCTAACTCTAAGGTGTGTGGACGATTCGCTCGGCTGTATAAAATGTTGTGGAAGCGATAGTTCATTTCGCCAAGTGCGGCGTCATGATCATCAGTCTTTTCCATCATTTCAATTAACGACCTTGCCTCGGCAATGTCTTCATCTGTTAAATTTGGCACGGAATATTTAAGTAACTCAGACTCTAATAAAGCCCTTAGCTCAAATACTTCGTCCACCTGAGTTGCTGAGATCTCAGTTGCCGTTGCCCCTTTATGCGGTTCAAAGTTAACTAAGCCTTCAGCTTCTAGTTGTAATAATGCTTCTCGAACGGGAATACGGCTAACATTAAGTTCTTCTGCTAATGCAGCTTGTCTTAATGGTTCACCCGCTTTAATTTCACCGTGTAAGATCTTTTCTCGTATTGCCTCTACGACCAATTGGGTTCGAGTCTTGTGCTCTATTGCCATATTGCTTCCATTAAATTGTATTTTGCATGCATTATAACTTTTAACACTGATACAAGAAAAGATCTAACTCTTACTCTGTTTTATTTTTGCACACAAATTGGACGTAGGAAGCGTTTCATTGCTTCTGTGCCCACCGATGTCGTTCTAACATCCGTTGTTGCAGGGTATGGACCACCATGATTCATCGAATAACAAACCTCTACGCCAGTCGGCATTTGATTGAAGATCAGTCGTCCAACTTTAAACTTAAGCAGGTTGACCAATTCCGCTTGCTCTTCCAGTTCATCTTCTGCTGCTAAAACACTTGCGGTTAACTGACCAGAAAGCGCTTCAATAACCGCAACTAACTCTTGCTGGTTTTGATAAGTCACTATCAAACCACTTGGACCAAATACTTCTTCTTGCAGCTCTTCATTGGCAATGAAAGTATTTGCATTGGTTTGGAACAAACAAGCACTTGCATAATGTGCAGCGCCACTTTGACCTTGAGCGAGTAAGGTCACACCTGCAGTATCTTTAAGGCGCGTCGTGGCACTTTGGTAACTTGCTGCAATGCCTTTTGTTAGCAATGGACCCGCAGCCTGCTCTGATAATGAATCAGCGGCAAACTGGATAAACTCTGTAGCCGACGCTGGCACCAACCATAAGCCAGGATTCGTACAGAACTGGCCTTGTCCCATAACAAGCGACTGCACTAACGTTTGTGCCAGTGGCTGTGCTTCTAACTGGGCTTTTTTCGGTAACACAACCTGAGGATTAATGCTGCCTAATTCACCGTATAATGGAATTCGCTCTTTGCGTGCATCAATGGATGTTTGCAACGCGCTTGCCACAGCAAACGAGCCTGTAAAACCAACCGCTTTGATCACAAGATGTTTTACCAATGAATGGCTTAACTCAGGATCGACGGATTGCACCATAGAAAATACGCCAGCAGGCATTGCACAAATTTCTGCCGCTTTAGCTATTGCACCTGACACTAATTCTGACGTACCAGGATGTGCAGGGTGACCTTTTACAACCACTGGACAACCAGCTGCAAGTGCAGATGCCGTATCACCACCCGCTACCGAAAATGCGTATGGGAAGTTAGAAGCACCAAATACAGCAACAGGTCCTACTGGTAAAAACTGTAGGCTTGTAGCTGGCTTTGGCAGAGGTTGACGTTGAGGGTCAGCCGCTTCATTAATATCCATGTTTAAGTCATTTCGTAAATACTGAGCAAAGATCTTCAACTGATTGACAGTGCGACCGCGCTCACCCGTTAATCTTACTAGTGGCAATGCCGTTTCTTTGTGGGTGATCTCTAATAGCTCGTCACCAAGTTGTAAAATTTGCTCAGCAATCGTTTCTAAAAACTCAGCTCGTTGTTCTTTGCTCGTTGCTGCGTATTGATAAAAGGCGCTACCTGCCTCTAAAACAGCTTGCTCTAACAAAGCCTCAGAAGCATTAAAATAATTTTGCTCTAAATCACTATCATCGATAGGGCAATAAGCCTGAAAGCTATTTGCACCTGCTTGTGCAAGCCATTGGCCCGCAATTAAACTTTTACCTGTTAAGCTCATAATATTCTCTTATTTCACTTGAAAACCGAATGCATACGGATCGTCATCATCTACCGTGATGCAATTACTGCCATAAACCTTTGCCCAACCTTTGATACTTGGGCACATAGCTTGGTACTCACCAACCTGTGCCGCTTTTTCAACTTTGCCGACAAACTGACTGCCTATGTAACTTTCATGAACAAATTCATCTCCTACCTGCAACAAACCCTTGGCATATAGTTGTGCCATACGTGCACTTGTACCCGTTCCGCAAGGAGAGCGGTCAATTGCTTTGTCGCCGTAAAATACGGCATTGGCAGAGTCAGAATCTGGTTTTTGCGGTTTGCCTGTCCACAGTAAGTGAGAGGCTCCATTAACTGTTGGATCTTCTGGGTGCACGCAATCAACTGCTTTATTGACAGCATCGCGTACTAAAGGACTAAAGCGCAGAACATCAGCTGCGCTCCACTGATCAATACCAGGGAAATTAGCTTGAGGTTCAACGATAATGTAAAAGTTACCACCGTAAGCAACGTCTACAACCAACTCACCTAACTCTGGCACCTCTACCGTTAAGTTTTGATGAGCCAAATAGGAGGCGATGTTGAATAATTTCACAGCGGTAACTTGCTGCTGCTCTTGTTCGTACTCAACTCGGATTTGCCCAGCTGGCGCATCTAACACCAACTTGCCCGGCTCTTTTGGCTGAATTAAGCCTGATTGGATCCCTGCGGTAACTGTGCCTATAGTGCCGTGACCACACATAGGCAAACAGCCAGATGTCTCGACAAACAAAATTGAAGCATCGGAATCTGCGCTACATGGCGGATATAAAAAGGCACCTGACATCATATCGTGACCCCTAGGTTCAAACATCAAAGCCTGTCTTATCCAATCGTGGTTTTGCAAAAAGTCCTGTCGCTTTTCACTC
Source organism: Psychrosphaera sp. (assembly GCA_965200905.1). Classification (GTDB taxonomy): domain Bacteria; phylum Pseudomonadota; class Gammaproteobacteria; order Enterobacterales; family Alteromonadaceae; genus Psychrosphaera. Next base: position 49,044 of record CBDAVN010000001.1, on the reverse strand, counting down.
ATGTTACTGCCAACCAAGTTGGGGTGACCACTTGTGATCAAACGAACTGGATTACCGCAAGTGTGAGCGTCGATACAATAAAAAGTGCCTTTTTGCATAAAATTATCCTACATTGAGCTGGCTAAGGTCGATGCGATTTGTTGCTAGTGGTGAACCGTTAAACTGAGTTATTAACGCTGGGCACACCCTTTGCCAATCAACTGCCATTTATAAGTCCTCTAACAGGTGTAAAGTAACTTAAAACAAAGTCGTTACTTTCGCTATTGATAAAATACATGTTGCGACTATATGCATATTGTATACAATATTCAACAATTAATTTTTATTTCCTGTTTAGAGGACTCGCGGTCATGCAATTTAAGTTAGAAAAAAAAGAAAAATATCAACGCATTACTACAGTTGACGCCCACACAGAAGGTGAACCTTTAAGGATAATTACTTCTGGGTTCCCAGAACCCAAAGGAAATACCATTTTACAAAAGCGTCGTGATCTGCTGGAAAACTATGACCATCTGCGTCAAATGATCATGTTTGAACCAAGAGGTCATGCGGATATGTACGGTGCTTTGATCACTGAGCCAGAAAGAAAAGACTCCGACTTTGGCATTTTATTCATGCATAACGAAGGTTATTCAAGTATGTGTGGTCATGGCATTATTGCCACTGTGGCAACGGCTGTTGAATGTGGTGACATTGAATTGCAACAAGGCGAAACCAAAGTCGTCAACATCGACTCACCAGCAGGAAAGATAACAGCATATGCGACATACAGTGAGCAAAAGCCAGAGATAAGTTTTGATTGTGTACCATCATTTGCCGAGGCACTAAACCAACAAGTAGAAGTTGAAGGTTTTGGCACAGTTACTTATGACATAGGTTTTGGCGGTGCTTACTATGCTTATGTTGATGCTGACGCAATTGGTGTTGATTGCTCAGAAAAAAACGTAGAACAACTTATTCAACTTGGCAGACAAATCAAACACGCGGTTATGGACTCATACCAGATTGAACACCCAGAACATAAAGACTTAGGCTTTTTATACGGCACTATTTTCACCTCGAATAACACCACAGACAGTAACAGCCATTCACGTCATGTTTGTATTTTTGCCGACGGTGAAGTTGACCGCTCACCAACTGGAACCGGGGTCAGTGGACGAATTGCATTGTTAGTGGCAAAAGGTGAAGCACAACTTAATCAACAACTAACCATTGAGAGCATCATCAGCTCAAACATGAAAGTAACCGCCATTGATAATGCTCATTGCGGGGACAAGTCAGGGGTAATTCCAAGAGTATCTGGTCGCGCTTATATTACTGGTCAACACGAGTTTTTACTGGATCCGAGTGACCCTGTAGAGCACGGTTTTATCTTGAGGTAATAACAGTGATAACAGTAAAACAAAACTCAATTGCCGTTGTAGGTGCAGGTATTGTTGGGATTTGCACAGGACTTTATTTACAGCGAGCAGGATTTAACGTCACTTTATTCGACAAAGAAGGGCCAGCTCAAGGTGCTTCTAAAGGTAATGCAGGGCATTTTGCCACCGAACAAGTATTTCCTTTAGCGGACTCAAGTTTATTGCTACAAATACCTAAAATGCTGCTCGATCCTCTTGGCCCATTTAGGATCAAAGCCAGTTATTTGTTTAAAGCTATGCCTTGGTTTATGCGCTTTATATCGAATATGCGTAAAACCAAATTCGAACGTAACAAACAGGCATTAAAAGCGTTAAACGAACAATCAATGGACGCTTATCAAGTGCTCATCGATGACGCCAAACTTGACCATTTGTTTACCAAACAAGGCAGCTTGTTGGTCTCTGAACAAGATAACGCCACGGAACTAAAAAAGGTATATAACGAGTTTAAAAATAACGGCGTCGATGTGTCTTTTCTTGATAGAAAGCAGATCAGTGCAATGGAACCTAACTTAAATGAAAAGGTGAAATTTGGCATTTACTTTTCTCAAGTTGGTCATACCGCAGATCCAGAAGTATTAGCTACATCCCTTTATAAACACTTCATTGCTCAAGGCGGACAGTTTATTCAAGCTGCGGTAAACAATATCTCGCAGTTAGATGAAAGTACTAACGTACAAACTGATAAAACTAACTATCAGTACAATAAAGTGATTGTCGCCACAGGCGCTTGGTCTAAGGCTCTAGTTCAACAACTTGGCTATAAAGTGCCACTCGATACTGAACGTGGTTACCATTTAATGCTGCCTGAGCAAGATTGTTTATCGATTCCCGTAGCATCACTTGAACGTAAGTTTATTATGACGCCAATGCTGAATGGTCTTAGATTAGCTGGAACGGTGGAATTTGCAGGCTTAGAGGCGCCAGCTAATGAAGCCAGAGCTGATGCGTTACTGCCACATGCTAAAGCCATGCTCAAACAAGACTTAGACCATGATGCTCATAAGTTACCAAATTGGATGGGATTCCGCCCTTCCCTACCAGATTCTCTGCCCGTGATTGGCCAAGCAACACAACATAACCATATCTATTTTGCTTTTGGTCACCAACATTTGGGCTTAACCCAAGCCGCAATTACAGGTAAAGTCGTCGCCGAATTAATTGCTGGTCAACCAACTAGTTTAGACTTACGCCCTTATTGCATAAGTCGTTTTCAATGAGAGGAACAAGTATGTCTTATCAAGCTCACATCGCAACGATGCAACAAAGGTTTGCAGACGCGTTATCGACCCAAATTTAAACGCTGTGCTCATTTACTCAGGTCATCAAACATATAGCTTTATGGATGACAACTCGTTGCCGTTTCGCGTTAACCCATTTTTTAAGTATTGGTTACCCCTGACCCAACAGCAACAAAGCTTTGTTTATTATGAAATAGGTAAAAAGCCGCACCTGTTTTTATTCCTAGATGATGACTATTGGCATGCACAGCCGGAGATCCCTGCTGGTGACTGGCAACAGTACTTCGACATTACCGTGGTCAAATCAAGGGATGATGTGAAACGTGCGCTAGAGCTAAACCTAAAAAAAACAGCGTTAATTGCTGGTGAAACAGAGAGCTTTAAGGACTGGCCATTGGCGCAAGTAAATGGCGAAGCTTTGGTTAATCAACTTAGTTACGATAGAGCTTACAAGACTCAGTATGAAATTGACTGTATGCGCCAAGCGAACATTATTGCCGCACGTGCGCACAGAGCAGCTGAACAAGCTTTCCGTCAAGGCAAAACCGAACTGCAAACTCACTTAGCTTACCTTGATGCTATTCCTTGCCGAGAGTCAGCATTGCCATATAACAACATCATTGCTTTTAACCACGCTGGTTCAATACTGCATTACGATGATTATCAAACTGTTAATCCTGAGAAGCGCTTATCGTTTTTGATTGATGCTGGTGCGCAATACAATGGCTACAACTCAGACATCAGCCGCAGCTATTTGTACGATGACAATATCGACCCAGAGTTCACAGAGCTGTTTAACGCCTACAAAGACGAGTATTACGGTTTACTAGACGAGATTAAACTTGGTAAGGATTACCTTGAATTTCATGACTCCTCACACCGCAGGATCAGTAAGCTATTGTCACAGTTTGAATTAATAAAATTATCGACAGAAGAAACCTACGAAAAAGGCTACTCAAGACTGGTATTCCCATGCGGAACTGGCCCACTACATTGGCCTGCAAGTACATGATATTGGCGGATACTTAACTAACCCTCAAGGCGATATGCTAGCGAAAGATGAACGTTACCCTTATCTAAGGCTTCGTCGTCCGATGGAGCTAAATACAGTATTTACTGTAGAGCCTGGCATTTATTTCATCCAGCAACTGCTGAAGACAGTGAAAGATCATAAAGAAGTAAACTGGTCTAAGATTGAACATTTCAGTCAGTTTGGCGGCTTCCGCTACGAAGACTGTATCGCCATTACAGACAAAGGCGTTGAGAACTTAAGCCAACAAGGCTTCGACTCACTCTAACCCTAACTATATTAGCTGCTCTGGGCTTGCCCCGGAGCTCATAAACTACAACTTCCATCTAAAACCAATTCTTTCAGAACTACTCCTTCTAGCGCGAAGCGAGCTGGCAGCCGAAGGCTGATCTAGCGGCTTGCCGATCTTTCCTCTACTACCGCCCTTCAATAATTTGCTATACGTCAAGCCTATCGCTAGTCCGAGTAATATTGAGTTGATGCCAAATATACTGACGCCTGACAAGGTGACTAAAAATGTCAGCAGCGCGGCTTCTCTATAATGGGTGTCTTGTAAAGATGCAGTTAAGCACATCATCAAAGTACCGAGTAATGCTAATCCAGCCAGTATTTTTGTCACCTCCTGGTGGAAACATCATGAACAAGGCAACAATACTAGTCGCGAATACGCCAGCGATTAGATAAAACACACCTCCCCATATCGCAGCCTTGTAGCGATTGTCTTTGTTCTTATCAACTTCTTCAGTCATGCATATCGCAGCCGTGATCGCCGCTAAGTTGACACTAAAGCCACCAAAAGGTGCTGCTATGATATTTAAACCGCCTGTTCCAAGAAATAGTGTTTTAACTGGCGCTTGATATTGATGACTCGATAACACAGCTAACCCTGGCAAGTTTTGTGACAACATGGTGATTAAATACAACGGAATTGAAATATTTAAAATTGCACTCAGTTCAAACTCTGGAGCCATAAATTGAGCTTGGGAAAGCCCTAAAGTAACAGCTTCAACTTCACTGCTTGTATTGATAAAGATTGCAAGTATAACGGCTGAGAGCAACAGCAATAACATGGTGTAATTAGGAACAAATCTTTTAGCCAGAACAAATACCAAGAACATCACACCGAAAATAACGGGCTCAGTGCTAATAGTTTCGAAACTAGCCAAACAAAAAGGCAATAATATTGCTGCTAACATCGCCGTTGATAAAGCAGGAGGTATCTGTCGTAAAAATACTCTAAAGGGCTTGAGTAAACCTGTTAATACAATCAACAAACCAGTAACCGCAAACGCCCCTATCAAAGTTGTCATTTGGTACTGGCTGGAACTGGTAATTAAAAACGCCGCCCCTGGCGTTGACCAAGCGGTAAGTATGGGCATTTTATAAATGTACGAAAATAAAATTGAAGAGACACCCATGCAAATTGCCAAAGCAAATAACCAACTTTCTAACTGCTCAGATGTTGCCCCAGCTGCATTAGCGGCATTGGATGATAAGTACAACGGAGCTAGTGTAGCCGACAAGCACAGCGGTAAAACCAGCAGAAATATGACGTAAATTAAACATAGCGAAATAAGATCTTTTCAATATTTTAGGCAATTTGTTATTGTGCGTAATAACGCACAGAAAAATAAAAATTAACATTGTGCGTTATTGCGCACAAGGGTTTATTTAATGAAAGAGATGATTTTAAACAACAAATAGCGACTCATTTAAAGGCGCTGAGGAAGAGCAAAAGGTATAAGCCTAGATGCAACAGCTAAGTTAACAGGCGTATCAAAAGCCATGTTAGGGCAAATTGAAAGACAGGAGTCATCACCAACGATTTCAGTGTTATGGAAAATAGCCAGTGGCTTAGAGACGTCGTTTTCTGCTTTTTTTGCCGACGACAATATCCAGCAACCAGAGCAAGCAGCCTTTCCCGAAGACCCTAACATGAAAGTATCAACCTTATTTCCATACCAAGCGGATACAGCAATGGAGATGTTCAACATTGAGCTACGTAACTATCACACACAAATATCATCGGCTCATAGCTGCGGTGTAATTGAACATATTCACGTCTTATCGGGTACCTTGTCAGTTTATTTCGATAAAGCGTGGCATCAGCTTCAAGCTGGAGAAAACCTGCGCTTTTTCAGTGATCAAGAACACGGCTACAAAGCCATTTCTGAACAGGCTGTATTTCAGAACATTGTGTGTTATCCAAAACCGTCTACTAACAAGAGCTAATCAATTGTTTTCGCAATTGCTCTGCCCTTTTGCGTTAGCCAGTACAACTCACTGCTTTTGTTGGTTCTATGCCTAACAAGTTGCAAGTCTTTAAGTTGGTTTAATGCATGGCTAACTTCAGTAATAGCCAAAGCGGTTTCTGAAATAATGCCTTTGAGGTAACGCCTTGTGTAGTTCGGGTTTGCTAAAGCTTTTAGCACCGTCTTTTGTTGCTCTGTTAAATCAGTAAGTAAACCATCAGGCTGTTCGTCTTGATCTGGCTCTGTTTCTTTTTCTAAAATAGGATCAACTTCGGACTCAAGAGATTTTTGTCTGTCTTCCATGTTTTTCACTCTATCGAGCAAGCCTTTTGACATAGAGGTTAAAAAGGCTTTAGAACTGAAGCCCGCGAGTAAACAAAAACCAGCAAAAACAAAATAATTTTTAACATCCATGTCTTTACTAATTATCTCACTTGAGATCATATCGAGAAATGCCGGCACCGCAATTGCGGCAATAGCACCAACGATGACTCGGCGCCAAGCTGGAAACTTTTCATCGTCTTCAATCTCTGTGGTTAAATAATTGGCCAGTCCGCCTAACCCGCCAGCGATCAACATTATGGCTACAATTCCAACTGTTTCATAAACGGTGCAGTTCATATGTTAGCTTCCTTGGTCTATGTTGAGGGCTCAATCAACTGTCATTGCTGACGTTGTTATTAACTCTAGTCTATGGAAATAAATTAACAAGATTGAGTTAATTTTGTCGCTTATCAGGCAAAAATGGTTGTTGGTCGCAGTTGCGAAAAAATATGAAATTTTTATCCAAGTCTGCAGTTCTATTAGGCACACAATAATTTTTAGAACAAGAACATGAAGTCAATTTTATTAACTTTAACCCTATTGGTGTTCGCACCTATTACTTTTGCAGGATCAAATATTAGTGCTGTTGGCATTGCCGAAAGCGCACAAGATGTAAAACCTTTATTGCCAGGTATGACAGTAGACAATGCTTGTGTACAAGACATCAACAAAAACAAAGTTTGTAGTGATGACTTCTTAACTGACAAGCCAAGTGTGATTGTATTTTATCGCGGCGGCTGGTGTCCTTACTGTAATGCGCAGTTAAACCGTATTAAAGAAATTGAATCTGACCTAATTGATTTAGGCTACCAAGTGATTGCTATTTCTCCTGACTCAAACAAGAGCATTACTGAACAACAGAAAAGAGAAAAGCTAACATACACTATGTTAACGGATAATGAGTTAGCGTTATCGAAAGAATTAGGCATTGCTTTCTTCTTAGATAAGAAGACTGAGAAGATTTACCGTGACCGTATTGGTGTGCCTTTCCAAGACATCAATGGCGACACTCGCGTATCTTTACCAGCGCCAGCCGTATACATCATTGGCACAGATAAAAGAAGTTAAGTTCCAATATGTAAACCCTGATTTCAGAGCTCGTATTGATGAGCAGTTATTATTAGCTGCGGCAAAACAAGCTGTTAAATAACACCGCTTTCCCTTCGAAGGAGCACAGACCCGACTGTGCTCTTTCATTTTCTTTTTAGTTAAATAGGCAAACGCATCTTAGTTGCCATAAACTCTTCAATTTCAGTGACCTTTCGTGGCACTTCCGCTGATAAGTTTTCATGACCTGTGCTAGTAACTAAAATATCGTCTTCAACCCGCACTCCCATGCCATGCCAACGTTCATCAACACCAGCCATACCTTTAGGGAAATACTAACCTGGCTCAATGGTAAAGACCATATTTTCTTCTAAACTAACCCAGTCGCCATTGCTTTGATGATAAGTGCCAACATCGTGGACATCCATGCCAAGCCAATGGCCTGTCTTGTGCATATGTATAAGGCTTATAAAGCTCTTGCTCCATCACCTGTTCAAAGGGCGCGGGACAAGATCTTTAAGTCAATTAACCCTTGCGCTAACACCTTCATTGCCGCTGGATACATACTATTCCAACTTGCTCCGGGCTTGACTGTATCAATTGCCGCGTCCAAAGCCGCGAGAACAATTTGATACACGTCTTTTTGCTCTGCAGTTAAACTTGCCGTTAACAGGGAAAGTTCGAGTGATATCTGCTGTGTAGTACTTATAGTCACCTCCAGCATCGACCAGTACCAAATCACCATCGTTAAGCGTGCCTCGGTTAATGTCATAATGCAGGCAACAAGCGTTATTACCGCCAGCCAAAATAGTCGGGTAGCCAAACATCTTGGCAGCCAAACTTAGAAATATGATTGTAAAACTCGGCAGACATTTGCTGTTCAGTCATCCCCGGTTTACATATACCCATTAAGTTGCTGGTGACCAGAATTAGAAGCCTTCACGGCATGGCGCAGTAACTCAAGCTCTGAATGATCTTTAAAACCCCGACGGCGATTTTGGATAAAAGGTAACACCGAATGCAAACTTCTGAATATTTTTGGTTCATCGAACTTGGCGGATTTTACGCTGACCGTTTAACCACTGAGTAACTAAATGCTGATACAAGCCTAATTCATCAGACAAATAAATATGACTGCGATGCTCGAGCAATTCAGGCATCATTTTTTTCAAGCTGTGCAATGTCATAAGCTTGATCTGCGCCAAAGTGCTCGACGGCTCCCTGTTGGCCACTTCTAGCTGCAAAACCAAGTTTCTTGGAAGTCGTCTTTTGGCTGATTAAACATAACAAAAGGTTCTGCCGAATTTGGTCTTAAAACCGCCACTGCTTGGGGCTCGTCAAAACCAGTTAAGTAATAAAAATCATGATCTTGGCGAAATGGGAAATTAATATTTTTGTTTCTTACTTTCTCCGTATTACCCACCAAGATCACCACAGAGTCTTGAGGTAACTGACTCAATAACTCATCCCTACGGGTTTGATAAATACTCATTAATTTAGTCCTAACTCTTGGGCGATCAACTGAGCCGCCGCCAAATCTTCTAAAGCGTGACCGACCGATTTAAACATGGTGATATCCGTTGGTTGGCGCTCAAACTCAACTTGCTGTTTACACAATTCAAATAAATCGGCTTTTATATCTTCAGCTTTCAGTAACCCAGTATCTAAAGGCGTTTTAATGTCTCCGGTTTCTTTCAGTGCGCCTTTATAGTTATCCACTACAAGCTGACAACGGCGAATACAATCATCATCTGCTTCACGCATATCTGGCCGATATGAACCGACTAAATCTAAATGCTGACCTGCTTTTAAAAGCTGACCTTTGATCAACGGCGTTTGGCTCATAGTTGCACAAGAGATCAAATCAACTTCTGTCACAGCTTGGTCTAAATCCGTCACTACTTGGAAAGAAACCTCGGACATACTTGGCTGAGCTTCTAATTGTTCGATAACCGACTGCGCTTTCTCTTTACTTCTTCCCCAAACTTTTACTTGCTTGATAGGTCTTATAGCACAATGCGCTTGGATCAGCTCTGGCGACAAAGTTCCTGTCCCTACCATCAACATGCTGGCTGTATCGGTCTTAGACAGAAACGAACTTGCCAACGCTGATGCCGCTGCTGTTCTCTTCGCAGTTAAACTAGGCGCGTCTATCATAGCTTTCACACCGCCTTTGACCGCATCCATTAAGGTGTAAACACCTTGAATTGAAGGTAAATCAAACTTATAACTTTCCGGTACCACGGTAACGAGTTTGACCCCAATATCCGCCCCACTTTGCCACGATGGCATCACCAAAAGAGTCGTTTCTCTTGATGAGCTAGGGTTGGCAATATCGAAATGCTGACGCAAAGGCGTTTCAATATCGCTGGCAAATGCTTGCTTCAATTTGGCAACAAGTGCTGTTGGCTGCAAGATCTCGTTGACTTGAGCAGCAGAAATTATGTTCATATAGATACTTCACTCTTAACTGTTGAAACCGCTTTTAACCTCGGTTGCAATATAACGGCGGTTAAACCATAACAATCCTAAACTGGTTACCAAAGCAATGGCGGCAAAGCCGATCCACATTAACTCTGGTTGTCCCATATCTTTGGCAATCGTGCCATAGCCCCAGCCCGACAATAATCCGCCGAATAAAAAGCCCAGAGCCATAGACACAAAGTAATAGCCCATGTACATAGCGGTTTGATTTTTCGGCGCGATGCTGGCAACGTACTCTTGACTCTTTGGTGAAGTGATCATTTCACCAAAAGCCATCATCAAAATAGAAACGACTGCAAACATGCCACCAGCCAACAAGCTTTGAGCACTTATCGCCACCAATAAGCCCGAGGCAAAAACAAGGACACCCACCACTAAAACGCTGATGCTTTTAAACTTCTGACAAGCCATGCTAACGAAAATTTGCAGCAAAATAATGGCGGCAAAATCCAAATTAATAAGATACTCAGGGTTAACTTGGCGATAACTTTGCGCCCAATTAGCGGCGACTTCTTTAGTTAACTCAGGCGTAACAGCAAGACCAGCTTGCACTTGGGTCAACAAGGTTTGATATTCGCTAATAGGCACTCGTACTTTTTGGTGAACCAATTCAGCAACCGCTTGTTGTGCTGGAGCAGCTTGAAGTAATAAAGTTTGTATTTTATCGGCAAGCAATGACTGGTCGACGAACGCCAAGAATTCAACCACGCCTGTGCCAAATACAGATAACATTACAACCAAATCAGAGGTATCGACAAAGTCGCGAATGTACAAAGGCATGGTGTAAAACAGTTGGTTATAGGCCGTCCAAAAGCCAGTTAATAACAACAGGTAAATAGCAAATGGCTTGTTACTGACTTGGATCTTTTGTTTGTACCAAGCTCGAGATTGCACTTTTGAGACTTTTTGCCACAACCAATTAAAAACCAACCAAATTAGAGCCAAATAAGCTGCAGTGTCATACCCCCACCAGCCTGCACCTGCAATCATTAAAAAGATAATTAGCGGGAAAACACAAAGCGCTAAACGAGCGTTGCCGAGCACTTCTTGGGCTTCAAGAAGGATGTGCTTAAAGTTAACACGACCTTGTTCCAGTGATTTTGGATCGCGATAGAAAAACAGCGCTGGAATAAAATTAATACCAATCCAAAAAGCCGACATGATAAACACCATATCCCAACTTATTGAGCGCATGTAACCCGCCACTAAAGGTCCGATAAAGCCACCAATATTGACCATGGTATAAAAAATACCGAAGGCAACGCCTCGATTATTATCGTTTGAACTATGGCTAACCGTGCCAACAACTACAGGTTTAAAACAAGCCGCGCCAAAAGCCACCATTAGAAATGCAAAGAAGAAGCTAACAAAGGTTTCGGCTTGTCCAAGCAAATAATAACCCGGCGTCATGATCGCAAAAGCAAGTAGGAACATCTTTCGATAACCCCACTTGTCGCCCAATGCACCAGTAAAAACAGGTAACAAATACAAGAAGAAAGGAATAATGCCTTGTAGCGCTCCCCTTTCCATATCGGTAAACCCTATCCCGCCTTCGGATTTTGGTGTCGACATATACAAGGAAGACAAAGCAAAGAAGCCATACCAAGCCAGACGTTCAAAGATCTCCATGGTATTGGCGACATAGAAAGCACGAGGAAACTGCCAATTATTATTATTTTTATTCATCTGTTTATTTTTTATTCTTGCATGATTAAATTCAATATTGTATACAATATACCAACTTGTCAATATCCAGGATTAAAATAATAATGAAAAGGAAACTTGGTCTGTTGCTGACACTTGGCACCACCTTAATAACCACAGGTTGTCAGGACTCATTAGAAAATGAGTTAACGCAAACAAGAGATAAAAGGTATAGCTCCTGCTAACCAAAGCAATGCAGCAATACCAGCGCCATCAGCTATGGCAGTAGATATTGAAGTAATAGGACGCCTGTCAAAGCTCAAAGACTTAGATATTGAGTACTTAGGTAAACGCATTCCTTATACCTACAGCCATAATAAAATTAACAACAGCCCGGGTTATAACTGGTGGGTCAGTAAACATTTTGCGATTAAAAGCGACTTACCAGAACACAAGGTTAAGCTTTATTTAGAGTTGCTCGAATTATCATATCCACACTACGTGAGTTTGTTTGGCGCCGAGCCTGCCAATATTGAAAATCAAAGAATTGCCGTAGTTTATGGTGCAAGTAGAGAGTCGACCAAAAGTACCATGTTAGATGATGGCTTTACCCGAGGTGTGCACAAGCATGCAGGTGGTGAAACCATGTATTACAACCGCGCAGGTTACAGCTTTCCAAGCCACCGAGAGCAGCATCAAAGATACATAGTGATCCACGAAACCATGCATGCTTACCATATGGCTTTAACAGGTCATTCTACTTGGGCACCGAATTGGATCACGGAAGGGTTAGCAGACTCAATTGCCAGCCACGTTTATTATCCAGAACGTAAAGAATTAGCGGTAATGGTATTTGATAGAGCGCCGATGAACTACATCGCATCTGGCCTGAAACAGTACGTAAAAGGCAACAAGCCAAGTATTGAGGCAATTAACAATGACCCCGCGCTAAAACGAGGCTTAAACTTTTTTATCGTCCACTTCTTATTATCCGATCCCGAGCGCGCTTATTACTTCTCACTGTTTAGAGACAGATTAATGGCGGCCAACCCGCATAGCAGCGATACGTTGCCAACGGCTAGTCGACTACTTAAAGAAACCTTTCCTAACTGGCAAAAATTGGAGCAGGAGTTTGCTGAGTTTGTATCTGGCATTCAAGCAAGCTTTATGATCGCATCAGGTCCGTGGGAACAAAACGGCGATAAGTATTGGATTAGAAGTTATAAAGAACCGCTTCCTGCAAGATTAGATATTAGACCCAATAACAATAAACTTAGCTTCGATTTCCCTCAACCTGAGCCGTCCGTTCTAGTTGAGCAAACAGGTAATTTTGTTGCCGGCGCTCTGATTGATTTCACTCCTGAACACATAAAGCGAGGCTCAATTGGTTTGGCTTTAGGAGTTGAATACAGTGCAGATAATCAAGATTACTTAGCGAATTATGAAGGTGAATACAAAGCTGAAAGCGACAGCTATCTATCAGTAACCATCGAACAAGGTCGCAAGCTAACCCTTGCAGCTAATAACTTGGACTTTGCTAAACACTCATACCCACTAAGTCAGGATATGGTTGAGGCGATAAAGCAAGAGTTAAAGCTTGGTGTTGCTACATCGATTAAGCAAAATAAGCTAATCATCACTTTGAAAACAAACGGCCAACAGCAAGCTGTATCAATTCCGTTAACAACTAAATTACAGAACTCAATTGAAACGGGCAAATTGGCACTACTTGCAAACAATAACAAACACCAACTCACTCCTTATTTTAATGGACAGCCACCTAAATCTGACTACTTTACTCAGCCTGACGCCAAACAATGGACCAGTAATACTCAACTGTATCGTTTGTTCAAAACTTGCGTGGAGTTTAACCTCAACTGCCCAGAGCAATTATCACAAAGCATTAGTAAGTTAGCCTTGGAGCCAAAGCAAGCAGAACAAATAGCACAGCTAGAAAAACAAATCATCGCTATTACTAAAGACAATGATGAAGCCCTTTTAAGCTTATCTGGACTGGCTTTCCATTTAGTTCACAACAATGATGGATTAAGACAAGAGGTGGATGTCCCTGCAACGACTTCTGCTAACATCAACAGTGAGTTCACTTGGTTACAAGGCGAGCAAAAACTGGAAACCTTTACCCAACTTAAGCGAATGTCTGCTGGTAGTCAGCAACAAATTATTCGTGACAATAACAAAGCCGATAAGCTTGCAGTAAAAAATACGATTGAGTGGCAAGGCCAGAGATTTGTTGTAGAACACAAGACTGACAAACAAGCTTTTGATGGCGTATATCTAACACCAAATATAAAATTTGATAATGACACTTTAACGGTTTCAGCCTTGTTAACAGGGCCGTACTCCGGTGAGACAGAAGGCACGATTAAATTTGAGTTATTACCAAATGAGAGCAGTGTTAAATTATCAGAACAAGCGGTGAAATTATCTCCTTATCAAGCCAAAACTTGGCAACACAGTTTCACGCTAGCAAAAGGTGATACCCAACAAGCAATAGAGATCACTGCTGACCTCGTGGTTGACGGTGAAGGTGTACTTTTATCAGAAATGATTTATTTAAATAATTAACATGAAAACAAAACTACTTTTACCAACTTGTATTTTGGCGGCCCTTTATGGCTGCCAATCTGTTCCGGAACAAAGCGTTCAAACAGAAACATCTTGTGTGCAGCCTATTACTGCAAACTTCAACAGTGTGCTATCACGCGCCAAATAAAGGCTGGAGCGGAATGTTTTAATCACCAACAATCAGGGCTTTTCGACAGTGTCCTTGCACAAATATCAGAGCTAACAAAACAATCAAAAAAATAAAGGACACCCACCTCAACAATTAGAAGATCTCTTGTACTATTTGAGAGCTTATAGTTATTACGCTGAGCTAAATGAGTTAACGGACTCACAGTGGCAACTGTTGAACCAAACTTTAAAAGACGTAGCTAATATGCCTCAATTAGCCGAGCAATCAGATGCTAGCTATCGATTGAGCGAGCATCTACTAGTTGCGTTTTATCAATATCTTGGCCACAAAAATAATCCACCTACGGACGGCTTTATTAGTCCATTTTTAACAAAAGCAATAGCCAGACAAGAGCTTACCCAAGATTCGCAACAGTACGATTATCAATTACTAGAAATGTATCGTGCGATTGGTTTTTTAGCTTATCAAGCAAGAAGGCAAAATAAGTTAAAATCTCAATTAGTTAACAGCGGTTTAACCGATACTTTAGTTGAACACACTCTTCAATTAACACAGAATGACTGGCGTTTGAATAATGCACTTTGGGCGTTAGCGAGCTTGCATTACTTGCTACCTGAAGAGGAAAAAAACAAGGTAGACCAAAAAGTTACGGAACATATTTTTGATAACTTAAGGTTACCAGCAAGAGCACAAAAGCAATTATTCAGTCAAAACTACCTAGTCAACTCTTATCGCTATCATGAACAATGTGCCGATGACTTTAAAGGCCAATGCCTGATCCCTACGATTGACGAAATATTGCCAATTAACCACGACTGCTCAGAGACTATTTTTATAAGAGCAAGCGCAATGAATGAAGTTGAATTAGCAACCACTTGTCAAAGATTAACCAGTCAAGAAAGCTTCTTTCATACGAGTTTAGACACGAAAAAGCAGCCAGTAAGAGACGACTTTAATACTCGGCTACGCGTTGTGATCTTTGACAACTACTCTGAATACAACCGTTGGGGACAGCTATTTTTCAATATAGGAACCGACAACGGTGGAATGTACATTGAAGGCAAGCCTGAGCAACAAGGCAATCAAGCAACCTTTTACTCTTTTGAAAGCTTTTTGGCGACAGCCAACGTTTGCGGTTTGGAATTTAAACCACGAATACGTGCATTATTTGGACGGCCGTTATGTCAAATATGGTACCTATGGGCACTTCCCTAGCCATACAGTATGGTGGTCTGAAGGCTTAGCCGAATACATTTCTGTACAAAAGCAAAATAGACGTGCTTTCGCTTTATTAAATCAGGCAGAACAACAAGACTGGCCTACGCTTGAACAAATCTTCGCAACCACTTATTCCGATGGCCTAAACCGCGTCTATCGTTGGAGTTATTTAGCCGTTCGATTTATCTTCGAACAACACACAGTTCAAGGACAGAAGTTCGCCAAAGCGCTTAAAAGTGACGATTTCCCTCTCTATCAACAAGAGTTAGAACAATTTGCTAAACAATATCAAGATGATTTTACCGCTTGGTTATTAGCCAATAAGTCAGCTAAAAGTTCTGGCGACAATACGGCTCAAAAGCTGAAAAAATACGATGAAAAAGCATTGTATCGCTACTTATACCGCGACTATTTACGTCCGCAGCACTTACCAATCAACGCCCAACATAAGCACATCAGTAACTGGGGCTAACTTAATAGAGCTTTAATTTAGAGGTAATAATGAAATTTTTCTTTTATCTGGCGTTGCTGGTTATTAGCATAAACAGCTATGCCAAAAATGAACGACCACCGTGGCAAGATCATACTGTTTTTGCAATTAACAAAGAAGAACCTCACGCTACTTTGTTTCCATTTCGTTCAGAACAAGCGGCTTTGTTAAATGACAAAAATAACAGTAGTCACTACATGTTGTTGAATGGCATTTGGAAATTCGACTGGCAACGCAGCCCCGTTGATAAACCAAAAGGCTTTGAACAGCCAAGCTTTGATGACAGTAACTGGGGCACTATTCCTGTGCCAGCAAATTGGGAAATAGAGGCCTATGGTTATCCAATATACCTTGATGAACGCTTCCCTTTTACGACTACTTGGCCTGATGCACCAACGGATTACAACCCTATAGGTTCTTATAGAAAGTCATTTGACTTGCCTGAACATTGGCAAGATAAACAAGTCTTTATCCACATTGGCGCGGCCAAGTCATCCCTTGATATTTGGTTAAACGGTAAAAAGGTTGGCTTCAGTCAAGGCTCTAAAACCCCTGCTGAGTTTAACCTAACACCTTATCTTAAAGCTGGGAAAAATCTAATCGCTTTGCAAATTCGTAGGTGGAGTGACGCAAGTTATCTTGAAAGCCAAGATATGTTAAGGGTATCGGGTATTGAGCGAGATGTGTATTTGTATACAACAGAACAGCAACATATTTTTGATGTATTCGCCAAGCCGAATCTAAATAATAGCTTTTCAAAAGGAGAACTGGAGCTAGACGTTACAGTTGCAAATTATCAAGACACCCATGTTAAACGCTTGGTCGAATATAAATTACTGGATCCAAGACAAGATATGAAAGTGGTTCTATCACAGCAAACACAAATCGATTTACCTGCTGGACAAAGAAAATTAGTAATTTCTTTTTTCAAAGAGTTAGAAAACCCGGCTTTGTGGTCTGCTGAAAAGCCAAACCTGTACACCTTGGTTGTGAACTTAAGAGAATATAATCTAAGCAATTTAAGAGACACCCACTCTAATCTGAATACTTTGAAAGACAGCCATGGAAAAATTTTGGAGAGTGTCAGAGTCAATATTGGTTTTCGACATATAGAAATAAAAGGCAGCCAGCTCTTAGTTAATGGCCGCCCTATCTACATCAAAGGCGTTAACCGCCATGAAACAACTCCTTATCACGGCCACGTCGTTGATAAATCCTCAATGGAGGAGGATATAAGGTTGATGAAACAGTTCAATATTAATGCGGTACGGTCAAGTCACTACCCTAATGATCCTTACTGGTACGAACTTACTGATAAATATGGAATATATGTCATAGACGAAGCCAATATTGAGTCTCATCCGTTAGCAATTGACGAAGCAACTCAGCTAGGAAATGAAGCTAGCTGGATACCTGCTCACATTGATAGAACAAAACGTATGTTTGAACGAGATAAAAACCACCCTTCAATCATTATATGGTCACTTGGTAATGAAGCTGGAGAAGGAAAAGTTTTCGAAGCCACTTATAAGTGGCTCAAAGAGCGAGATAATTCTCGGCCAGTTCAATATGAACCTGCTGGGACTGCTTATTACACTGATATATTTGCTCCTATGTATCCATCAATAGAGAAACTTGAAAAGTACGCACAGTCAAAACCTATAAGGCCAGGTATTATGATTGAATATGCTCATGCCATGGGCAACTCGGTAGGAAATCTAAAGGGTTATTGGCAAATTATTGAAAAATACCCTTCTCTTCAGGGCGGCTTTATCTGGGATTGGGTGGATCAATCTTTAATATACACAAATGAAAGTGGCCAAGAATACTTTGCTTACGGCAAAGACTTTCACCCTAGCTTACCAACTGATGGAAACTTCCTAAATAACGGTTTAGTTAATCCACTTCGTATACCTCACCCTCATGCTTACGAAGTAAAGAAAGTTTATCAGAATGTAAAACTCAAGGCTTTATCTGTGAATAAAGGACAATTTGAACTATTTAACGGATTCTTTTTTACTGACCTAAGCGAGTTTAATCTAGTCTGGAAAATAGAGCAAAATGGCAAACTTTTTTTCACTCAAGAACAAGCTCTACCAAGCATTCCCCCTCAAACTAACAAAAAAATAACTTTACAGTTGCCTGATAATTTAGACTACAACAAAGAAAGCTTTATAACTTTATCTGTGGTTCTTAAAGAACAAAAGCCATTATTTCCCCTTAAGCATGAAATTGCATTCGAGCAATTCAAACTAAACTCCGTAGATACAGAGATTATTGTCAAAAATACTTTTCCCCCATTACCTGCAAGCGAAAATTATCTTACTCGTAACAATGACGACCAACTTGTTTTGGAAAACAAGCTGACAAAGGTTACCTTCAATAAAAAAGACGGATGGATGTCTTCTTATCAATACAGAGGGGTTGAGTTATTAAAAGAACCTCTCAAAGCTAACTTTTGGCGAGCTCCAACGGATAATGATCTGGGTAATCAAATGCCTAAATGGGCTGCAATATGGCAAAATGCAGTAAATGAATTGCGCCTTGTCAAACTTGAAAACAAAGGTCAGGAAGTAACTGCAGAATACTCACCAGCCAGCTTTCAAGGGCGTTACTTTGTTAAGTATCAAATTAGTCAAGAAGGTGAAGTAAAAATTAATACCAAGCTTGAAATTACTAAGGGCCAAAAGCTTGCAAATCTGCCTAGGTTTGGGATGCAATTGATAACCTTTAGTAAATATAAAAACTTAAATTGGTACGGCAAGGGGCCACATGAAACCTACTGGGATAGAAAAACAGGAGCAAAAATAAGCCAGTATAAAAAACCAGTTCAAGAGCAAATAGAGCGATATATTCGTCCTCAGGAAAATGCAAATAAGACTGAAGTTCGATGGGCAAGCCTTACGGACAATAACGGAAACGGCTTACTAGTATATGGCGAGCAGGCTCTCAATGTTAGTGCGTGGCCTTACCGTCAATCTGATATTGATTTTGTAACAGGGATAGACGGCAGTGACTCTGCTTCGGGGCTTGTGCCTGTCACTACTAAAAAGGCGATTGATGTACCGATACGGGACTTGATCACTTTAAACATTGACCATAAACAGATGGGAGTTGGTGGTGATACTTCATGGGGAAGATTAGTGCACTCTGAGTACACAATTCCAGCTAGAGATATAAATTACAGCTTTACTTTAAGACCTATTCAATAGCTTTAAGATAGGAGCCTAACAGGCTCCTACTATATTACTAAATAGAGGTATTTAGATTAAGTGTTTAAATAGACACCCACCTTTATTAAGACATATCAAAAAGCCCTCAATAACTAATAGAATTAGCCATGAAAGAATCTAAATCTATACAAAAAGGAAGTATATTTTTAGTAATAGGTTATGCGTAATGCAGGAAAAATAGAATTTAAAAATAGCTTGTAACTTACAATCAAACTAAGCTGTATCTTCAAGCAAATAATCTTCGGCAAACAGTTAAGTTACTTCGCCGCTTATGACGTTTATTTTCATGAAAAGCTATTAAAGTAGCTTCAGTCCCGACAGGGCCATGAAATAAAGCTGTAAAGCAATTACTCACTTTGAGCCAATTCTCAAAAGTGATATTTATTTGTTCTAGTAGAGGTTGATGCGGGCTACCCAAAGTATGCTTATGATTTTCTTTTGTGTATAACCCCGAATCTACCACTAACTTGATATAATCTTTGAAGCTAAATTTTAACCCTTTGCTGATTTCACAAACATCATCACCAATGAATGGCATCAATGTACTAGGCTGACTCAATTTTTTCTCTTCTTCGATTCTCCGCCTAAGACTAGTATATTTTGACGTTTTTGGATTATTTGATATACCAGCTCTTAAAGGATTCAAATCAACGTAAGCCATACAAGCAATTAGAGCAGATTCATCTAGCAATGCTTGGCTTTTAAAGCGCCCTTCCCAAAACCTGCCTGTGCACCCATCTTCCTTATTTGCTTCTCTAGCGATACTTTCGTTTAAGACTCTCATAAACCAACTTAGGCTGCACAACCTTGCTCTATAAACATCCGCTGTTTCTTCAACACTTAACAGCTCGTAATCGTCTAGTAAAGCACCTTCTAAATAGCTTTGAGTCAGTAATGTTCCTTTAAATATTTGATGCCAACGGCTCAATACTTGTTCTGTACTCCAGCTTTCTGCCTCGTTTTCATCGATAAACAGTACTGTATGCACATGGTTACTCATCACAGAGTAAGCGCATATATCAATAGCAAAAACTTGAGATAGAAATAGTAATTTATCTTCGACCCATTGCCTTCTATGTTCATAGCTCTTACCTGTTACCTTGTCCTCACCACATAGAAAGGCTCTTCGTACACAGCGGGAAATGCAATGATAATAGTGCGTTGCCGATAAACTAACTTGACTCTTCCTTGATTGTGGCATTAACAGGCTCATTTTCTATAAACCAATCAGTACCTTTAATATAGACAAAAAAATGTTAATCGCAAACTTAGAAGACGATTCATTTAATGTAGTTGTCACTAGCAGAAATTGAGGTGGGTGTCTTTTATAAAAAGGCCCTAGCAGAAATTGAGGTGGGTGTCTTTTATAAAAAGGCCCCTAGAGGTTAGCTAGAGGCCTTTTGTCGCGCACACTAATAAAAATTAGAACTCATATCTAATCTTCAAAGACGCATAACGAGGAGACTGCTGTGCAGTCACAACGTCATACCTAGGGTTTTGAATGAAATTGCCGTCCGCATCTGTCGATTGGGCAATTTCTTCTCGGCTTAAAGCACCATCAAAGCCAAAAATGTTATACACCTGCGCCGATATTGTAAGCGGGTTATCCATAACATCCATCGAATAAGTCAACGACATATCGATGTTCTTGATCCAACCCAAACGACCAGCACTGCCTCTAGGAGCTGGCGTGCCATCCCAGTCGTAGAAAGAAGCTTCGCCATAGAATCGGCTCGCACATGCGCTCCAAGGGCTGCTTGCCTGACATGAGTCAACGCCTGCAGGGTGAACAGAGAATTTGTTCTTCGGTGCACCAGAAGTAAATCTCGAAGCAAAACCAAATGATAAATTGTCGGTAATGTTATAAATACCCGAAACTTTAATTGAGTGACGGTGGTCGTTCGGCAAGTCACCATAACCATTGTCCATCAAATCTTTATAGTCGTAAGAGGTTGTCCAACCTGGGTCAGCCTGACCATTATCGGTTCTAACCAAACCTTCTGTGATACCCCAACTGTGTGACCAAACATAAGAAGCGTAAAGTCTTAAGTCATCTGTCACCATGCCTTCTAAGCTGGTTTCAAGACTCAAGTACTGGCGTTCTGCTTTTGGCAGTTGGTGATCTTCTGGATTCATCACCACGTGCTCTTTGGTGCCGTCACCATTAAAGTCATATTTGAAGTCAACCGTTTCACCCGGATTGTGAACTATGTACCAGTAACCACCAGTGTAGTCTTCTAAACCATTCGCTCTTAACCAGTTATCAACAATAGGACCAAAGTCCGTATCTTCAATAGAACGGCCTAATTTGCGGTAAGTTAAGCGGCTGCTCGCTTTTAATCGCTCACCCACTTCTTGCTCATAACCAAGCGTGATCTCATCAGAGTACATGCCCTTTAAGCCATTTGAAGCAATAGCTTCAACATCTACAGAACCATCTTGTACAACATGAGAAGCTAACTGAGCACCTCTAGAAATTGAACCATCGGCATCCAACACAGGGTTGCCCGAGGCATCAAACTGACCTGGGAATTCGTAGTAAGTACGAACGTCACTTTGGCCGTTCGCTTGACGAATGTTCATATTGGCCGAGATTGGTTGATAATAACGACCCAATGTCACAAACGCTTTGCTGTCACCATCACCCGTTGGATCCCAAATTAACTGTAATCTTGGCGAGATCATATTATCTAGCTCAGCATAAGTTTGACCATCCGATGCCGTGTTCTCAAAAGTGTCACTGCGAATACCTAACTTAGCGGTAAAATTATCGTTGATAGTCCAAGTATCTTGAATATAAATACCTTTGGTATTTACCTCAGTCACCCCACCGCTGATGCGAACTCTGCGTCGAACATAGTCACCTGCTGGTAAACCAATACTGTTGCCCGCATCTAGTGATCGATATTCCCACCAGCCTTGCGCTTCGCCTACACCGTTTTGTTGCTCAACCACTTCTAGCTCAGTGTTTTCAACATCAATACCAAATTTTATACTGTGATCATCCAGTTCATAGTTAACATCAACACGGAATTGAGTTCGCTCAAAATCTTCTGTGTTAATGCTGGTATTCGTTGCATCACCGTAGAAAGTACAAGACTGACCTACACAGTTCCAAGCCCCCGGTAAGTTATTGGTTGGGGTAGATAAAACTTCACTTGTGATCTGACCATAAACCGCATTAATCGATAAATCGTCGGTTAAAATACCTTTATAAGAAATGGATTTTGCATCGCCACCTGACTTAGCTAAGGTTTCACCACTCGGGTCGCCAATACCTGTATCAAAGCTATAATCTCTGAAGTTACGAGTTTCGTCTTCTTCGTTGTTAAACGCGGTGACATTTATCGAGTGATCTTCATTGATGTAATAGTCTACCGATGCGAGCCATCTATCTTGCTCAATTTTTCTTTCAGTAAAGAGCGTACGACTCGCCCATTGATCATCAGTTCTACGCGGGTTATATAAAGCATAAAAGAATAACTGATCTTCAATGACTGGACCGCTTGCCCAAAGATTGTATTCTTTAAACTCTTTTTCTGACTGAGTTCTGTTTAAGTTAACTGTACCATCACTATACATAACCGTATCGTGTGGAGAATATAAAGACTCAGGGTCTAGGCGAGCTTCCACACCAAATTTAAATTCATTATCACCAGATTTAGTAACGGCATTGACAACACCGCCAATAAATCGGCCAAATTCAGCAGAAATAGCGCCCGTTTGCACCTGAGTTTCTGAAATAGCTTCCCAAGGTAAACCCACAGAGCCAATACCTCGACGTAACTCTGTTACGTTTAAGCCATTTAGGTAGAAGCTATTCTCGGCAGATGAACCACCACCGAAGCTAGATGAGTCAAACTCACTGCTTTCTGATACACCAGGAGTTAATAAGGCGATATTTTCGAAGCCATTATCAACTGGCATTAAGTCTAATTCGTCTTGAGTAAAAGTAAGGCCAGCTGTTGAATCAGCAGTATCAACCATTCGAACTGCGCTACCTAAAACAGCGATCCTTTCAATATCAGAACCTACACCTAGCGTTGGTTCAAATATCACTGATTGACCCAAAGACACGGTGATATTTTCTTGTTCTATGGTGTTAAAACCATCTTTGGCAATAGTGACCGTGTACTGGCCTACTGGTAAATTACGCAGCGTATACTCACCATCACTATCAGATGTCACAGTACGAGTGATCCCCTTAGTTTTGTGTTTAACTGTAATTGTTGCACCTGTTAATTCCTGACCAGCTTGCGAGCTAATTACCCCCTTTAGCACACCTGTGGTGTTGTCCTGCGCAATGGCAGAAGCCGAAGTAATAGCGATAGCTAACGATGAGGCAATAAGCGAATACTTAAAACCTGAAAATTTATTGTTTTTATTTGTCATGTATCTCTCACTTTATGAATTCCATTAGCCAGTCCCGTTTTGTTAATAACAAAAAAGCTCAGAGCCCAGCTTTCACATGTAGGTAAAAATACAAACAACCTCAGGGTCGAAGCGGCAACAAGATATAGGGTCTTATTACGCCTGACATTCATTTCTGTTCCCGATAGTAACTACAGAATTAAATTACTTTTTTGTTGTTATTTTCCCGCACAATATATTGTATACAATATATTGAATTCGAGTTTATTGGATCATTTTTGAACATTCAACTATTAATTTGCATATTTTTTATTCGCGAACGAAAGAAAGGAAAAAAGAATATGTCATATGTAGATAGACTCAGTTAGTGAATTTTAACTGCTAGTTACTAACAGAAAGACCTTAAACTGAGATGAAAAAAGAAGCCGATACTGTTAGTTGATAAGTAATAGAGAGCTGATTGTTCAATTGATACTGTAAGCTAAGAGCTGAAATTAAGTGCAAAAAAAAAGCCTCAGTGACGAACTGAGGCTTTACTAGAAAAATGACTTATTACCACCAGGTTGTATAGAAGGCTATCAGTATAATAACCACACCAACGGCAGCAATATTGAAACCTTTGTCGGTGCCAAATTGAACTTCTTTTAAGCTTACACTGCTGTCTGTACTTGGCGCTTTTGACAATAAAGAAACCACTACGCACAGAGCCAAACACAATAAGAATACTAAGCCGACTCTGTCCATAAATGGCAGTTCAGGCCAAGCCATTTTAAGCAAGATAGAAAACGCAGCTGAGCCTATGGCAGCGGATAATGCACCTAAAGAGCTGGCTTTAGACCAGAACATACCCATAACGAAGATCACAACAATGCCAGGAGTAAAGAAGCCTGTGAATTCTTGAATATACTGGAATGCTTGGTCAAATTTACCCAATAGCGGCTCTGCAACTACAAGAGCGATGGCTAATGAAACTAGAGCGGCAATTCGACCCACAGTAACGTAGTGGCTCTGTGACTGCTCTGGTTTTAACTTAGCGTAAATATCCATGGTAAAGATAGTTGAAATACTGTTTGTCATGGACGCAAGAGAAGAAACAATGGCTGCAACTAAGGCCGCAAATACAAGCCCTTTAATACCAACTGGCATCAATGCCATCATTGAAGGATAAGCCTGATCAGGTGCAGAAAGCTCTGGGTATAAAATTACCGCTGCGATACCCGGTAACACGACAATTAGTGGCATTAACAGCTTTAAATAAGCGGCAAAAGCAATGCCCTTTTGCGCTTCTTTAACGTCTTTAGCAGCCAGTGCTCTTTGAATGATATATTGGTTAAAACCCCAGTAACTGAAGTTCATGATCCACATACCACCAATTAGTACCGAAATACCAGGTAAACTCATGTAGTGAGGATTATCTGGCGATAAGATCATATCAAAGTGAGCTGGCGCATGTTCTGTTAATACACCAAAACCCGCCAGTACACCTTGGCCGTCGGATACCGCATCTAACGCTAGATAACTTAAGAACAAGCCACCAAATACTAACAATACCACTTGCAAAATATCGGTGTAGGCAACGGCTTTTAAACCACCATAAAGTGAATAAGCAATAGAAAAAACCGCTAGGAAGACCATGCCATACATCCAGTCGACACCAGCGACAGTTTCAATCGCTAAGCCGCCTAACCACAATACCGCAGTTAAATTGACAAAGATGTAAACCGCAAGCCAAAACAAAGCTAAAGTCGTTTTTACTCTAGAATCAAACCTCTGTTCCAAGTACTGCGGCATAGTGTAAATACCGTTTTTCAAGAAAATAGGTAACATATATTTACCTACTAAGATAAGCGTGATCGCAGCCATCCACTCATAAGAGGCGATAGCTAAACCAATGGCGTAACCGGAACCCGACATGCCAATGATCTGTTCAGCTGAAATATTTGAAGCGATAAGTGATGCACCAATGGCCCACCAAGGTAATGCCTTAGAAGCTAAAAAATAATCTTCTGTATTTTTTCCCTCTTTCTTGTCTTCTTTGGAGATCCAAAGCGCAAGAAAAAGCAAGCCCAAGACATAGGCAATAAAGACGCCTGAATCCAGTATATCTAGTTTCATAACTGACCCTGTAGTTAATTCTTATTGTTTTTATGCACTAAGCCCTTAGTTGAAATGCCACGAACTCAGTACAAGTTATCTAATCACACATGCTCGAGTGATCAAAACGGCTTTTTATAATCTGGCGTAAATTACATACGAATTCAAGAAAAACTGTAAAACGTTTACATATAACATCAAATTAAAAACCAAAACCAAAATGTAAAAAATAAATATACCTACTCTATCTCAGTTTAAATAAAGCCTTTTAAAAACAGCATAAAACCACTTAATAACAACAAATAAACAATATAAATCAATAAGTAAAAGTCATTACCAAAAACCGATAAATACGAATTTAAAGGACAACACCTTTATTTAAAAATTAAAAAAAACACAGTGTAAACGTTTACTTTTTAATTGACAGGAAACAATTATTAACCTAAAAATGACAATGGTGGATTTGTATTCAGCAAGGCTTCAATGATTAACCTATCGCCTAAATAAGCTGGACACCCACCTTTAATAAAAAAAATAATATATAAATATCAACAAGATAAATGAGGTAAACAGATGGTCATTAAGCGCACACAACTATCAGCGGCTATCAGTCTAGCTTTACTTTCTAGTGGTTACTCGGGGATTGTTTACGGTCAAGAGGCCGAAGCAACGAACGGTGAGCAAGAGGCAGCTGAAGTTATCGTCGTTCGGGGTGTTAGAGAGAGTTTAACTAAAGCCGCGTATGTAAAACAAAACGCTCGCGGTGTACAAGAGAGCATAGTTCCTGAAGACTTAGGTAAATTCCCGGATCAAAACGTCGCGGAGTCACTGCAAAGATTAACTGGTGTTTCCATTTCTAGAACCAGTGGTGTGGGTGATGGCGTAACCATTCGTGGTTTCGGCCCTAGATTTAATAGCGTTCGCTTAAATGGCAGAACACTAGCGGCAGCCGATGGTGATAGAGCATTTGATTTCCAAGTATTACCTTCTGAAGTGGTCAATGGTGCAGACGTTTACAAATCAACGCAGGCGTCACTACCTGATGGCAGTTTAGGTGGTTACATCAACTTACAAACCGCCAAACCTTTAAGTAACCCAGGCTTTAATGCAACAGTATCTGTTGGTGGCCGTTATGAAGATCAATCGGAACAAACAACGCCAAGGTTTTCTGGTTTGATCAGTAACACATTTGCCGATGACACCGTAGGCGTGTTGCTAAGCATAGGTTATGAAGACTCTGAAACTCGTATCGACCGTTACCAAGGTTTGCGTTACGGCGAGTCCTCCATTGTTTCAAATTTACAAGGTTCCGCAAGGTTCGAAGACGGCAGCCTTGCGCCTGATGACTTTGCTATTTTGCACCCTAGACGAGTGAAGTATGCATCAGAGCAGGAGCAGCGTGAGCGTCTAGCTATTGCAGGTTCTATTCAGTTTATTCCAAATGACACAATGGAGTTCATGGTAGATGCTCTAGTGGTTGACTTAGAAAGACAAAATGCCAGCACAGGTTTCCAATTGCCTACTCAAGCGGGTGATTACAGCAACGTAGTCGTCAACCGCAACGGAACCATTGTTTCTGCCGACATTTCGGGCACCAACATAGATGGAATCTACGAAAACTTAAGTGAAGACCAATCAATTATGGCGTTAGGTGCGAACGCACAATGGCGCATTCAGGACAATCTAACCTTAGCTTTTGATGTTTCTTACTCTGAAGCTGAAGCAAACCCATTTGACAGTGAGTTAGTACCACAGATCACAGGTTCAGAGCTAACTTACTCAATTAATAACCTAGCTGCTGTAGGTGGTGGTGACGTCGTTGAGTTTAATTCCCCAATAAACTTGAACGACCCCACCGCCGTTCGTTCCCACTGGAACGGTGGTAACAATGCCCAGTTTGACGATGAAGTATTAGAAACCAAACTCGATCTAGAATATGAAATGAGTGATGAGAGTGCACTTACTTCAATTCAAGTTGGCTTGGAGCTTTCACAGCGCACCAAAGATAGAAAGTTTTTTGATAACTTTACCGACGTAGACTCTGGTTGTAGCCCATGTGGTGGCGCAGCTGACTTACCAGATGGTTTATTCTCATCAAACTTTGTCACAGGCTATTTATCTGAAGAGTCTGGGCAATTCCCAAGTGTGTTACTTGGTATTCCAAACCGCCAAGCGTACATAGATGCTGTATTTGCGGTAAGAAATGAAAATGGCATTTCTGGTGATCCGTTCAACCTGCCGTTTGTCCCTTCTCGCTCTAGTACCATAGACGAAGATATTTTTTCTTTCTATACCCAGTTAAATTTCGAAGGCTCAACCAGAGATTTTGACTGGTTTGCCGATGTCGGTTTGCGCTACAGCGATACTGAAATTAACTCGGTTGGCTTTGGTCAAACACCACTGGAAATCGTATTGACCTCAGCACCTGGTGCGGCAGAAATTAGAGCGGACGTTATCTCAACTCAACCGCAAGATTTATCCGGTTCGAATGACTTCAATAATTTGATGCCAAGCGCTAACTTTAAGCTCGACTTCAATAATGGCTTCATTATGCGAGGCGGCGTTGGCAACACTATGTCTCGCCCTGCTCTAGAGTTCTTAGGAGTAGACCGAGCAATCTCTGTTGAAGAAGGTGGTGTGGTACGAGTGACGGGCGGCAACGTCAACCTTAACCCTTATGAAGTGATGTCTTACGACTTATCTTTTGAATATTATGCAGACAATGGTAACGCTTACTCATTGGCGCTATTCCATAAAGAAATCGACGAATTCATTTCTACTCTGACCAGAACTGGTCCATTTGACCAACCCAATGTAGCTATCGATCCAAGATTAATCACAGAACTAGGCGGTCGTGACTTAATTCAGGTGACCAATACCAACCAAAACCGCGAAGGCGGCACAGTATCAGGCTATGAAGCATCAGTGCTTTATAACTTTGATGAATTACCGGGCGCTTGGTCTAACATAGGTATTCAAGCGAACTACACCTATGTAGACAGTAAAGACGACGGTGAAGACACCATTGGCTTACCAAATGTTGCTGAACCTGTTGGTTTAGAAGGTCTGGCGAAAAACAGCTTTAACTTAGTTGGATTCTATGACGACGGTCAATTCCAAGCGCGATTAGCTTACAACTGGCGTGATAGCTTCTTGTTAGCAAGAACAGGTATTATTGGTTCTTCAGGTATTCCTGAACATACCGACACCTACGGTCAGCTTGATTTTAGTTCGTCGTATAACATTAATGACAACTTGAGTATTTCAGCTGAGATCATCAACTTAACCAATGAAAGGTCATTGCAATATGCGGATATCCGTGAAAGGGTAACAAATATTGAGTATACCGGTCGAAGATTCTTCTTAACCGCGCGATACACCTTTTAACTTGAGTTAAGTCGTTCCAGTTGCGCTTACTATTGGCTAGGCGCGACTGGACATTGATAATTAAAAGAGTCTGATTTGAATAAGTATGTCATTGTTGGCGGCGGTACAGCAGGTTGGATATCTGCCGCTATTTTAAGCAACCTATTGAAACATTCAAACAGCAGCGTAGTGCTGGTTGAATCGCCCGATGTGCCGACTATCGGAGTAGGTGAAGCAACCATCCCTTCTATTTTAGATTTATTAGATTACCTCAACATCCCAAGGCAAACCTTCATTGCTGAAACAGACGCCACTTTTAAGTTAGGGATAAAGTTTGTTGATTGGTTAGAGCAAGATCACCACTACTGGCATCCATTTGGTACTGTGGGTGGCAAAATAGATACCCTGCCCTTTTTTCACCATTGGCATAAATTGGCCAAACAAGGCTTAGCTGGCGAATTTACTGATTACTCACCAGCCACAGTTATGGCGCAACACAATAAGTTTTATATTGCCGACCCAAACAAGCCTGATCTCTTTTCCAGCTCCGACTATGCTCTGCACTTTGACGCAGCTAAAGTTGCTCAATTCTTGCAAAAATACGCCTTAAACAACAAGGTTGAGCACAGGCTCAGTAACGTCAATAAAGTAAATAAAGGAGCTGACGGCCTTATCCATTCACTTCAATTGAGTGATGGCAGCACTTTATCTGGCGATTTCTTTATCGACTGTACAGGCCAAAAAGCATTATTAATAGGCGAAACTCTCGGTGTTGGCTATGACGACTGGAGTGAGTTTTTACCTGTTGATAGAGCCATCGCGGTACAAACCGAAAAAATGGCAACCCTCCCTCCTTACACTGAATCAACCGCTCATGAACACGGCTGGCGTTGGCGTATTCCGCTGCAAAGTCGAACTGGTAACGGTTATGTTTATTGCAGCAAGTTCTGCAGTGAACAAACCGCATTGGATTTACTGCTCAGTAACCTTGAGGGACCAACCGTTAACGACCCGTTATTTATTAAATTTGTTACTGGTAAACGACAAAAGATATGGCATCAAAACTGTTTAGCCGTGGGCTTGTCTTCTGGTTTTCTTGAGCCGTTAGAGTCCACCAGCATTTATTTGATCATGAAAGCCATGCTTAACTTTGTGCAAATGTTACCGCAACAGCAACTCTATCAAGCCAGCATTGACGAGTTTAACCGGTTGATGGACATAGAGTTTGAGTGCATTCGCGACTTTATCGTATTGCATTATTGCGCTACTCGTCGCAACGACTCAGAGTTTTGGCAATGGTGGCAACAAGCAGCGATCCCCAGTTCACTAAGCAATAAATTAGCATTATTTAAAGCCCAAGGTAGGTTGATGCGAAACGACTTAGATCTGTTTGCCTTGGACAGCTGGTATTCAGTTTTAGTTGGGATGGGGGTTGAGCCTGAAGGACGCGACCCAATTAGTGACTTATCTCCACCTGAGAAAATAGAACAAATGCTAACTCAACGCCGCCAAGGTTTGGCATCGGCCGTCACGCAATTGCCAAGTCACAATGATTTTATTAATAAACTGGTAATGTAAACATTTACATTTTAACATTTAGTCTGTGACTGGCAGCAGTTACAAGCTAAATACCCGAATTAACGCAATCAATAACGATAATAACAATGGCCACAATAAAAGACGTAGCAAGAGAAGCAAGCGTATCAACCGCAACGGTTTCTAGAGTAATTAACAACGCCGATAAAGTTGGTGAAAAAACGCGTAAGCTTGTGTTAAAAGTAATGGAAGACCTAGGCTACACTCCGGATGCCAATGCCAGAGCCTTGGTCAAACAAAAGTCTTCAACTTTAGGCGTGGTGATCCCAGAGCTGACCGACCCATTTTTTGCCTCACTGGCTAACGGTATCGAACAAGTTGCTCGCAAAAACAATATGCAATTGCTGCTCAGTACCGGCCAACTTTCTGCTGAATCCGAATCGAAAGCCATCAATCTGTTGATTGAGCAAAGGTGTGAAGCCATTGTTGTGCACAGTAAAATGTTATCGGACGACACCTTAGTAAAACTAAGCAATCGAATTCCTGGCTTGATCTTAATTGACCGATACATAGAAGCGATTGCCGACAAGTGTATTTGGCTTGATAACTTAGAAGGTGGAAAAATTGCGGCCAGACATTTATTATCTTTAGAACATGAACAATTCGCTTGTATTACAAGTAATTACGATATTGATGATCCTAAACTCAGACTACAAGGCTTCAAAGAAACCCTGCAAGACAAAAATCTAGATATTGATAGCGAGCTATGTATTGCCCAAGAGCCAACTTTAGTTGGTGGTGAACAAGCTGCGCAATGGTTGCTGGCGCAAGGCAAACGTTTCACTTCTGTTTTCGCTTACAACGATGCCATGGCTATTGGCGCAATTTCTATCTTTGAAGACAACGGTTACAGAGTGCCAGAAGACATTTCCGTAGTGGGTTTCGATGACGTGCTGTTATCCCAGTATTCCAGACCAAAACTCACCACATTGCGTTACCCAATTACCGATATGGCTATGCACGCAGGAGAGCTAGCCCTGTCTTACGCACAGCAAAAAACAGCGCCTAATAAACAAAAAAAATACGTGCCACAGCTGGTAAAAAGACTAAGCGTACATCGTCATAGAACGACAAGAAGATAATCCAACTTTTATCTCACAGGCTTAATAAAAGTTGAGCTCTTAGGCTGCTGCTTTTCTTTAACTTAAAATGTGCCATTGCTGCACTAATTGATTAGCGCGCACAGCTTGGATTGAACCAAACTGCAAGAACACAGCTTCGCTTTGGTGTGGACGCAGAAATACATGATCATCAACGTTAAGTGCCACTTGATACGAGGCGTTAACAATTTGCTGGTTAGTACTAGTGCCAAATAACCCGTTACCTTGCAAGCCTTGCGGCGCTTCGTAATTGGCCATCCACTTGCCGCCATAAATGAAAAACGTTTGCTGCTGATTAGGATCCCATAAAGCAAATGCCTCTTTTGCCACCTCTGCTGCGGGGAGTTCTGTGCCTTTCATTTTCTTTAACACTGGCGTCGCGATAAATGCAGCCGCTTGATAATTCTGCAGTGAGGGAATATCAAAATCCGTTGGCTTAACTAAACAAGACCCCGCTGATAATTCATTACACACAGTTTCATGTTTATGCATAGCTAAAGTTGGACTACCCGCCCCATTAAAGGTGAGTTGGGCGTTTTTGTATTCTGGTTTGGTTTGATACAAATACTGGATAAAACTTTGGTAAATAGCTTGAGACTCACTATAAGCCTGCTCTGCTGACTTGACGATTGAAGGCAGTTTAACAACATGCGGGTCGTAGCCCATGAAGCCTGTGAATGCAATAAACTCAGAATTTTGTTCAACCAAAGTGAGTATTTGTCCTAGCTGTTCCGTCGTTTTCAAACCGCCTCGGTGTAAACCAACATCCAGCTCAACGTTGAGTAGTAGCTTAGTATTTAATGTCTTTGCTAAAGCTAAATACTGCTCTGCCCTTTGCGGAGTATCAATTAACCATTGCAGCTGCTGTTCTGGTTTAAACGCCGAGTTTTGCAAAGCAAACTGACGGTAGAATTTTTCCGCTGCTTTAACAGGCATAGGTTTGCCCAATAACATATCGGCATTAGGAAATCGTTCTGCAATATCATTGATAAAAGGCTGGTGAAACACCATGAGCTTATTGGTCGCGCTTTTCTGCATGATATAACCGAGTAACTCAGGACTTGGCAGTGATTTGGCAACGAGACGTAAGTCAGTACTTGGGTTTAACTGCTGCGCTAATACTTGAATGTTTTTATCCAAAATATCCAAGTCCAGCAAAATGCTTGGAATATAATCGCCATCACTTTTTAATGCTTGGTTTAACTTAGCAAAGTAGTCATTGTACGGAGCGCCTACATCTTCTGGTTTTAGCAAAGCTAAAGCGATAGCACTGGCGGTTGCGCCAAGTAAAAACGTTCTTCTTTGCATAGCTTTCTCCCTAATTTAAGCTTTTAATCCTAATACTTGTTCAATATGAGCGTTGGTAAATAAGCCCTTTGGATCCATGTCCTGACGCACTGCTAAAAAGTCATTAAACTTAGCATAGTTCGCCGCTTGCTGTTGCGCCGTTAATGTGTGTAATTTGCCCCAATGCGGACGGCCTTGGTACTTAAGGAAGATAGGCTCTAATAAAGCGAAGTATTTTTTATAATCTTTGTCGTGAAAATTATGGCAACTTATCGAGCAAGAGTTTCTTTGATAAAAAGGACTTAACCAAATGTCATCACCTTTGACGTAGCGGTACTCAATGGGAAATATCACATCGGAATTGGTTGATTTAATGGCGTGTAAGATCTCGCGCAAACACTTCACTCCGTACTCGGCTGGTACTGAGTATTCCATTTCATTAAATCGAATATCTCTGACATTGCCAAACACCTGATAATTACGCCCTGTTTTGACCTCTTCTTCAACCGTACTGCAAGCGGTATTAATGATAAAACGTTTCAGGAAAGGGACTTTTTCAACTATGTTGGAAATAGTGCGGAAGGTCTCGTAAGCATCACCATTTGATACTTTTTCCGCGCCAAGCTCAGACTCATCAATACGCTCAATATCTATGCCTAAAATATAATCCGCATGGGGTAAAGCATAAGCTTCAAAATGACTGATGTTATCTCTTAGCGTTTCGAGCTGCTCTAACCCCTCTTCTAAATCCATCATCCAACTGCGCTCACGCAAATGGTAACTGTCTTCAGCTTGCACTTTTAACGAAGTGACTGCGCCCAATGAACCTATGTTGCAACGCGCCGCATCAAAAATATCTTTGTCTTTATCTTTGCTGCAAGTGATCACTTCACCACGGCCATTAACAAAAGTCATTTCCACAACTTGAGTACTCATGGAACCATAATTGATACCTGTACCATGAGTAGAAGTAGCAATGGCTCCAGCAAAGGTTTGTGTGTTGATATCAGGCATATTGATAATCGACAAACCAGCGTCCCACAACTCAACACCAACATAAGCCAAAACGGTATTGGCGGCGACATCAAACTGCTTGGTTGCTTTGTCGATATTGGTAATGCCATTAAAATAGGCCATCGACATTAAGGTTTCATTGGTCGGCACCAAAGGCGCAAAACTATGACCATTGCCCACCAATCGAATGCGCTGGTCGGCATTTTTAACAAAATGCACTAACTCATCGAGGCTTTGCGGCATGGCTCTAAGTGTCGGTTCACTACTTTGATTACCAGACCAGTTGACCCAGGGATAAACTCGATTGCCATCTTTATCCAGAGCGCCTTGCAAAGTAGTGGCATGATGTGAAGGGTCAAACGGCTTTTGCTCAGCACAGCCTGCCGATAAGCCAGCAACACTTGCCACCCCAGCCGCACTAGCGCCTTTTAAGAAACGACGACGGTCTACATTAAATTTATCAAAGTTCACAACGGCTCCTGAGTCATTACCAACCATGCTGAATTAATGGTCACAGCATGACACTGTACCATAGTACAGTCAATCATTAAAAACGCATTACTTGGCTAAGGTTGAACTTGTATCAACAAACCTAGAGAGAAAGTAGATGGAAAAAGGAGTTGTTTGAATAGCGATGCTCGTTAAGAGTGAGAGTTAAAAGATTGGAGCCTGAAACCGTCATGATGAAGTTAATTCAGTATCTGACTGATCTTTTTCTAGGCGCTTTTTATTATTTTTTCGTCATTCTAAGCTCGATTCAAAATCCGTTTCTCTGAAACGAGCGATAATCGAATTAGTGCGTTGACTGTACTTAACATAATCATTACCTTATCGGCATAAATAAGGATTAAGTTGTACCATGAAAGATCAGTTCCAAAACCCCGCCGCTTGGCAAAAAGCCGAAGAATTAATTGAACAAGCCTATAGCACAGGCGCAACCGAACTTTCTTTATCAGGCTTAAGGCTTCGAAGTTTACCTGAGTCGATAACTAAACTGTCTCAATTGGAAAGTTTGGATTTAAGTGGTTGCCGAAGCCTAACTAAGCTAATTGACTTCTCTAACCTCATCCACTTAAAACACTTAAATTTAAGCCATTGTCGAGGATTGACAGAATTAGGTCACTTATCTCAGCTCACCAGCTTACAACACTTAGATTTAATCTATTGCTCTAATTTGAGCAGATTAGAAGGCCTATCTCAGAAACACAGCTTACAACGCTTAACTTTAGGTGGCTGTCGAAATCTGACCGACCTAAGTAACTTATTTGAATTACAAAATTTACAACATTTATCTTTAAGAATTTTCAAAAGTTTGACAGAACTAAGTGCTCTGTCTCACCTACAGAGTTTATATCGCTTAAATCTAAGCGGTTGTCAGAGTCTGACTAACCTATTTGGTTTGTCCAAACTACAAAGCTTACAACATTTAACGTTAAGTGGTTGTCAAAATCTGACTAACCTAGGTGGTTTATCTGAGCTACAAAACTTACAACACTTAACATTAAATAATTGTGAAAATCTGACCAACCTAGATAACCTATCTGAACTACAAAACTTACAACACTTAACGTTAACTAATTGTGAAAACCTGACAAACCTAGATGACTTGTCTGAACTACATAACTTACAACATTTAACGTTAACTAATTGTAAAAACTTGACCAACCTAGATGGCTTGTCTGAACTACAAAACTTACAACATTTAACATTAACTGACTGTAAAAATCTGACCTGCCTAGATAACTTATCTAGGCTACAAAACTTACAATATTTAACGTTAGCTGGTTGCCAAAATTTGACTAACCTAGATGATTTACTTCAACTTACAAGTTTACAATATTTAAATTTAAGTAGCTGTCAAAGCCTGAACAGCCTAGACAATTTATCTCAACTCACAAGTTTACAACACTTAAATTTAGCTGACTGTCAAAACCTGACTAATCTAGATGAGTTGCCTCAACTTACGCGTTTACAGCATTTAAATTTAACAGGCTATCAAGGTCTGGACAGACTAGACAATTTGTCTCAACTCACAAGCTTACAACACTTAAATTTAACTGGCTGTGAAAACCTGACTAACCTAGATGGTTTGTCTCAGCTTACAAGTTTACAACGTTTGAGTTTATCTAGTTGTGAAAACCTGATTAGCTTAGGTGATTTGTCTCAACTCACAAGCCTACAACGCTTAAACTTACGATATTGTCAAAGCCTAGCTAACCTCGGTGATTTGTCTCAACTCAAAAGTATAGAACTCATAGATTTAAGAGGTTGTAAAAATCTGACCAATCTAGATAGATTATCTAAACTGAAAAGCTTAGAACGCTTAGATTTAAGTGGTTGCAAAAACCTAACCAATCTAGATGGTTTACCTAAACTGAAAAACTTAGAAAGCTTAGATTTAAGTAGGTGTAAAAAACTGATTAACATAGGAGATTTATCTCAGCTCACAAGCATGAAACACTTAAACCTCAGTGGTTGTAGCCCTCTGATTAATTTAAGCAATATTGTTCTGCCGATAAACTTACGCTCTTTAGATGTTTCAGGTGAGTTACCTTTCAAATTATTAGAAAATATAATAAAACAGCTCCCTTATATAAGCAGCTGCTATAGCAATAATGTTACAGTTGAATTCGTTCCCGCAGAGTTAACTAAAGAGTTTGACTTATCCACTTTAGAAGACTGGTACCACGAAATACAGAAAGGCTATATACAACAGAATAAAATCAAGCTGCACTTTTTAGGTAATGGCCGAATTGGTAAAAGTCAGTTATCTCGTTCTTTATTAGGAAAGGATTATGATGAGAGCTTACCTAGCACTCATGCCATAAAAGTTGATAGCTGGGGTGCTAAAGTTTCCGATGAGCAAAGTATTGAGGTAACTAACTGGGACTTTGGCGGACAGGACGTATACCTAAGTACGCACAGCCTGTTTTTAGATGAACAAGCCGTTTACTGTCTTGTTTGGCACCCTGATTATGAAAATAATGAGCAAACAGTAGAAAATGGTGTGGTAATGCAAAATCATCATTTATCTTATTGGTTGTCTTATATTCATTCACTTAGCGGCCCTACTCCACCTATTATTGTTACTCAAAGTCGATGTGATGAGCTAAGTAACTATCAATCTCCTCCTATTCCGAACTCTCATCCATTTGCTCATTTAAGAATAGCTGAAACAAGTGCCAAAACCGGTAATGGCCTAGGTGTATATAGAGAAAATTTGTACCAAGCTATCAGAACTCAACTTGTATCTAACGGAGAAGTAAAGCTACCTAAGTCGTGGGAATACGTCAGTGAAAAACTAAAACAACTGAAAGACCTAGGTAATAAAACCGTTGAGTTTGATCATTACCTCAGACTATGCGAAGAAGATGACGAACAGAAAGTAAGCAGTCCAAAAGCGCTGCTTGTCTATCTTCACAACTCTGGACAAATATTTTACAAAGAATACCTATTTGATAATGCATTAATACTGGATCAGTCTTGGGCACTACAAGGAGTTTATAGCTTACTTGAACGTGAAAAAACACTGCCTATTATCCGGCAGCAAAACGGCCGATTCAGCCGAGAGTTAATTAGCCAGTTGCTATGGAGTGACAAAGGGTATTCTGAAGATGAGCAAACCTTATTTTTAGGGATGATGGAACAGTGCGGCGTGTGTTTTTCTATTGGTGAGGCACAATACATTACACCTGATTCATTACCTGAACGAAAAAACGTTAGCAGTCAGATAGAGTCTGTATGGCGTAACAATGATCCAGATGTGCATGTTAAGTTAAGTTACAAGTTTTTGCACTTGGCCGTCGCTCGAAACTTACTCTGTAAAATAGGTGAAAGAGCAGGTCAATATGCTACTTATTGGAAATACGGTTGCTGCTATTACGACCAAAAATCAGGAACCTGTGTTTTGGTCAGTATGGACTTCCATAAAGGTGAACAATTAGAAAACTTCGAGCAACCGGGCAGTATTAGCATAAAATTATCAGGAGCAAACTCAACAGAGCTAGCAAAGCATTTAGTTGATTCTATTTTAGCTTGTAAAACCTTTAGTAAAGATCCAGAAGTAAATTGGATTCAAAAAGATGAAAGAGCTACAGATAAACCCGACCAACTTGGGGGAAACAATAAATCTGAGCCTGACTTTTCGCAAATGCCACTAGCAGGCAAGTTGCCCAACGTTTATATGTCTTATGCATGGGGTAAACAAGATGAACACCATGAAGAAGTCAGCAATAATATATATAACAGCCTAAAACAAGAAAGAGGCTTTACAGTTATAAGAGATAAAGAGGAGTTGAGTGCTGGCGACAGTGTGCAAACGTTTGAAGAATTAATCGGTTGGTCAAATCATATAATAGTGATCATTAGTAAAAAATACCTTCAATCTGAAGACTGTATGAGAGAGCTTGCTTATATTTATAAAACATCGAAAGATAATGAGCACTTTCAAAGAAAAGTGATACCTATTGTGCTTAATGAAGTCGATATCACCCAATCCGAGAAGAGGCTTGACTATGCCGAACATTGGCAAAAGCAACATAAAAAGTTAAAAAAGAGGTCAAAGAATATTTCAGATGCAACGTTAACCACAAGCATTAACCTGTACGCAGATATCAAAAACTCACTATTTAGTAGCCTAAGTTGGTGTAACGATATTGTTTTAGACCGCAACCAAACAGCACTTGAAGCAGAAAACTACCAAACTATCATTTCTCTACTTAGGCGTAAGATCAAAGAAACTGAAGCTTTGGCAGATAATTAACTAAGTAGAAGCGCTAGCTTAAGTAGTTAGCCCTTTTTTTATATCTTTTTCAACGGTAAAAATGGCGCAAGCAAAAATGGCTGCGCAAATGAGCCAGAACGAAATAGCGATGTTAACCATAGTTTGGTAGTTGCTAGTTACCGCTAAAACTAGACTGCCAATCACAGGGCCTAAACCTTTCCCTACGCTGTCGAAAAGGTTGTAGGTTGAGAACACTTTTCCTCTGTTACTTGGCGTGTTCACGTTCATCAAAAGCGCTCTGGTATTGGCACTTGCCACTGAAATACAAGCGCCAGCAATAACCGCTAGAATTAAGTAGGATTGCATATCACTGAACTCTAAGTTCAATAGTAAGTATTCTGGCACTATGCCAATTAAGATCATCGTTGCGCACAAAGCCGCAACATACTTAGCTTTTTTCTGAAATAACCAGTCGCCTAATATTGCCCACGCTAAACCGCCAATAACAGTTGCGATGCCGAACACCTCCCAAACAAACGTTGCTTGCTCGACACTGAAGTTTCGCTGTTCACGGAAAAACGTGATGATCCAAAATGGCAATAAACCCCAAGGGATACTGCCCGGGATGCCTTGGATAAATAACAGCAAATTGGTTCTGTTCGCTAATATAGCTTTAAAGCCCACGACTAAATCTGCAAGTTTGTTTGTCTCTGCTGGTTCGGTTTGGTTAGTTGCCTGTTCAAAATGAGACTCTGATTGGCCACGCTTTGGCTCATTAGCGACAAACCAATAAAGCAACATCAGTGGAAAGCTAGGTAATGCCGCAAAAATAAAGGCCAAACGCCAACCGTATTCTGTACTTAGCGCGTAACTTGCCAACAGAGGCCCTGACAAAATGCCTAAGCCCCACGCTATATCAACAAATGCACTCGCTTTGGCTCTGTTTTTATCACTGACATAGTCAGATAGTAGCGAGAAAGTAATTGGGTATATGCCGCCAATGCCAAAACCTGTTAAGACCCGCATCAACACGAACATTTCAAAGTTGTAGGTCACACTATAAAAGCCCGTTAATAGGCAGGGAACTTCACCTACAGCAACAGCGATGAGTAGCAATTTCTTGCGGCTATACCTGTCATTGAGATAACCAAAAGCCAAGCCCATTAAAGCACCAAGCAACATAAAAGCAGTACCCGCTATACCTATTGCTTCTTTGCTAACGGCAAATTCATCACTGAGTTCAGGAATAATAGCCGGTGTAATGTACATATCCGCCATCAGAAAAAACGACATAAATACAATCAACACTAAGCTGATTTTATCCCTTAAGCTTTGCCCTGCTGCCATCTTGCTATTACTCATGTGCTTGTTTGTTTTGCGCGATCAATTGTTGATACCACCAACCGCTATTTTTTACCGTTCTTTGCTGAGTTTTATGGTCTACATGAATAAGGCCAAATTGCTTGTCATAACCCGCTGCCCATTCAAAGTTATCCAATAAGGTCCAAACAAAGTACCCATGTAAGTTTGACCCTAAGTCGATGGCTTGTTTTGCCGCTTGCATGTATTGCTTTAAAAAGTCGATGCGTTTGTCATCTTTGACTTCGCCAGCTACCACCTTGTCATTAAAAGCGGCACCATTTTCTGTGATGTAGACTTTGGGGTTGCCGTATTCTTCTCTAAACCATGTCAAAACATCAGCTAAACCTTGGGGATAAACTTCCCAGCCCATAGAAGTGTATTGCACACCTTCTCGGACAAAGTCGCTATCTGGAAGCTCATCCTGCCCTTCTACCCAAGCATTTAATATAGGTAGCCAAGGCGTGTAATAAGCAAATTCTCTTGAGTAATTGTTGATCCCAATAAAATCCACGGCTTGTTCAATGATCTGCCAATCACCAGCTTCGACTTTGGGCTGAAACCATCCGAACTTTCGCCATAATTGCTCAGGGTAACGGCCTTTTAATAAAGGTTCTAAGGTGATTTTATTGATCAGCTCGTTAGCTATATCACTGGCTTGTTGGTCTTTTTCAGAGCGACTAACAGGGTAAATCGGAGTGAAGCTCAAAGTGATACCAACTTCGGCATCTGGACAATGCGCTCTGATCTTTTCCACTGCTAAACCATGAGCAAGAAACTGATTGTGCATGACAGTTAAAAATCGCCAAGGTTTTATCTTACCTGGGGCGTGTTTACCCGTAACATAACCAAAAAAGCCGTGCTCCCAAGGCTCATTCAAGGTGATCCAGTTTTTTACTCGATCACCTAGGGCTTGCACCACAACGGCAACATATTCTGCAAAATCATACGCCGCTTGGCGTGATAGGAAACCTTGATATTTGTCATCTAAAGCCTGTGGCATATCCCAGTGAAACAATGTGACATAAGGTGTTATTCCCGCTTCTAATAAGCAATCAATAAGCTCACTATAATAATCAAGACCAGCCTGATTAACTGTGCCCGTACCTTGTGGAATGATCCTAGGCCAAGCAATGGATAAGCGATAAGCGTCAACGCCTAACTCCGCCATAAGTGCAATATCTTGTTTGAACTTGTGATAGTGATCACAGGCAATATCACCATTATGCTGATTTTTTATTTTACCTTTTCTATGACTAAAGGTATCCCATATCGATGCGCCACGGCCATCTTCTTCGACCGCACCTTCTATCTGGTATGCCGCTGTAGCGGTGCCAAAAATAAACTGCTTTGCAAAAATAAGCTCAGTCATAACTCATCTATTTCTTGATATTGTTGCTACTTTAACCAAACTGTACCATAGTACAGATGGATTAAAAGTACAGAAAAATTAAAGCTAGAGTTAATTAAAGCGACAAACCTCAAACCCGCTAGAACATGTTCAACCAAGCTGGTTATAATGGACGGGCAACTGTGCAAAACTAATTTTTATAAGAAGTGAAGACTACATTGGACGCCAGAGAAAAGATTTTTGTCGCTACCTTAACCATTATTCGCAACCAAGGCATGCGTGCAGTGAGGCACCGAGCTGTTGCAGAGCAAGCGGGTGTCTCTCTGGGCTCAACCACTTATCACTTTAAAACCTTGGATGATTTAATTGCTGGTGCCTTTATCTACTGGCTGGAACGCGATAACAGCAATAGAGGGCCACAATTACAGGCGCTACAACAAACAGTAGAAAATCTTGCTGAGGTTAGTTTTGAACAAAGATCTGCGTTGATTTTACAAGGTGCCCATAATTACTTACGCACGCAAATTATAGAGAATCGCGACGATAGATTTATTGAGCTAGCTTTTCATAACGAGGCGCTACAAAACCCAAATTTAAGTAAACTGTTACTTGATGTTTGGCAAACCGATATAAACCAGCTAGCGGCGTTATACTCGGACTTGGGGTCGACTTCTGCTGAGCAAGATGCCGAAAATACCTTAGCGGTGATATTGCACCTTGAGCGCAAATCTTTGCTATTTTCTGATCAAGACTTGGCATCCGAGTTTGCGAAAATGGGTCTAGTATTAGAAAGGCACGTAGAAAAAGTGCTGGCGATGATCGCGCATAACAACTTGAATTAAATGGCTTGAAGCAAGTAACTTGAAGTAAACAACGCGAATTACATAACGACTGAATAACAACAATAAAATAATAATAACCAGAGGCAAATTATGAAGTCACTATCAACCTTGTTGAGCATTTATAAAAGCTCACATTTAAACCAGAAAAACATTGTTACTCACTTTGTTGGTATTCCTTTAATTTTATGGTCGGCGGCGCTGTTTTTTGCCACCTTTTCATTCACTGTGGCAGGCTTTCAAAGCAATGTGATGCAAGTGTTAGCCATTTTGATCTTTGCTTATTACTTGCTGCTGGATATCAAACTTGGCGTAATTGCTATTGCGCTTATCGCGCCAATTTGGCTGCACGCCAATGGCTTTGCCGCATCTGAAAATGCCTATTTACTCGCGGGTGTGGTGTTCTTTATCGGCTGGGTGTTCCAGTTTATTGGTCACTATTATGAAAAAGCCAAACCAGCCTTTTTTGACGATTTAAAACAATTGCTTATAGGGCCACTGTTCTTGGTTGCCGAGCTTTGTTTTTTCGCCAACTTGTTCTCTAAGTTAGAAAAGGAAGTGACCGCAGAAGCGATTGAGCTAAGAAAAGCCATGGCGCATAGTGAAGAACGATCCGCAAGCAGCTAGATCAGCCTTCGACTGCTAGCTCGCTTCGCGCTAGAGGAAGATAAAGCAAGTTTTCTGAAATAATGGACTCTGAGTCTAGCTCACAGTGGCAAAGAGCGATCGGTAAACCGCTAGATCAGGCTCAGCTTTCTAGAAATCTGGCGCATGGCGATCTAGCAAATGTAATTTGATCTAGAAACTAATATCGTGCTTCGATGCGATAATCCATTTCAACTGACCAATTTAATGATGTGCGTGTGCCGTCACCAAAGGCTGTGAGCTATAGTTGTGTAAGACCAAATCTGGCACTGCCATATTGATAAATACTGAACTGACAATATTGTTATTATCTTTTACCCAGTTTTCGTGTTGGTGGCTATTTAATGAGATGGCTATTTGGTTCACCCCTGCTTTAAGCCATTGCTGTGGGATGTGAATGTCTGTGCCATACAATCTTTGCTTTTTAGTGCCATTAACAAACACATGGGCATGACCTTGTAAAAACTCTGCCTCCGTTATCACAGTATCTGGTGCATTCAAGATGTAGTTTTGTACATTTAAGCTAACGTTAACTCCGTCCATCACGTCACGAAACACATTCAGTTCTATTTTAGGCACTGGCATATCGCCAATGTCTAATGACTTGTGCTGATGGATCTCTGTTGTTCCTGCAATAGTACTTATCGAAGTAAACACAGCGGCAGTTAATAGTAGTTTCTGTAATTTATTCATCACTTATTCTCCTGCTCCTGGACGACCGCCGGGAGCGCTGCCAGTGCTACATGAAGAGATGGCATTTGACTCCAGCTCACCGGCAAACGAAACACCTACGGTAAATGGAAATGACGGAACCAGTTTGCCATTAATGTCTTCAACGGTTACGTGGTAGTGATAACCTCGAACTGCATCGCTATGGCCATTGTATTGGTCAAGATATTGACCACCTTTTGCTGTTAAACTGC
The DNA here is from genome assembly GCA_965200905.1 of Psychrosphaera sp. Classification (GTDB taxonomy): domain Bacteria; phylum Pseudomonadota; class Gammaproteobacteria; order Enterobacterales; family Alteromonadaceae; genus Psychrosphaera. The sequence continues at coordinate 5,276 of CBDAVN010000001.1, read as the reverse complement.
TGTCCCAATAATAGTCCTCTTTATAGTAACCATTAGTCGCAACTAGGCGGTTACCTGACAGCGTAGTCACTGTAGCATTGAATCCAGGGCCAGCTGATACTGATTCAGTACCTTTACTAACATCGTACTGATCAACCAATACACAGCTTCTGCTGCCGTCGCTACAACCTGTTGCTGAGCCTGAGTTATAGTCTCTAACAACCCAAGAGCTAGTCGCTAGCACACCGTCAGCTTCCCACGGTCCATATATTGGATAACCATCGGCAGCAAAGCCATAAAGCGGTGAGTGGCCATCGGCTTTGTCACCGACCATATCGGCCAAACAGCTTGAGTAGAAATGATGGTGATAGTCGCTTCTAGCAGCATGACCGCCACAGATATCAACATCATAAGCTTCCGCTATTGGTGCTAGATTTTGCCAGTCACCTTGGTCATTGTAGCTGTGTCCATCACCCCAGTTGTAAACAGAAGAGCCATTTACCCATAAGCCCACTTTGCCTAAACCTGTTTTACAATCTTCTGAATCCGCAGGCTCTGGCTGTTGTGGGAAATAACCTTGTCTAGTGCTATCTGAAGGACATTCAGGTCCCGGAGGCCAATAGCCAAAACCCGCATCAGCACCACAGTTTCGGTTGCTGGAGTAACCGATATCTTGACCAAACTCAACGATATCTCCGACAGAAACCGTTGGCGCACCGCCAACAAAGTCTGTACTTGCTTTTGGTCTGTTTGCTAAACCGTCATAAATATCTTGGTTAATAGTGACGCTGTAATTAGGTATCCCTTCCGAAGTTACAACCGTATATTGTTTACCACCGACTTGCTGTTCATTTACCGATTGCACGTTCACTTCAACACCAAGACCAGAAACACTATCAACAATATGCTTTGCCAATTCATTACTAGTATTGATCACCCAAGAGCTGGTTGGCGTTTGTTCAACAACAGCAGTGACCGTCACCGTAACAGTGTCACTCACCACAGGGTTAACATTGTCATTTACATCAACTTGGAAAACTAATTGTTGATCGTTTTCTACATCGGGCGCAGTAAAACTGATCTGTGCCACATCGGTTGCAGATAAGGTAACGCTTTTACCTGATAATTGTTGCCAGCTGTAACTTACTTCATCATCGTCGACAACTGTGGCTGTTAACGTAACGCTTTCGCCTTCTTGTACAGATTGATCTGCACCTGCATCTAATTGAGGTACATCGTTAGGTTCAACAACTACCGCTGCAACGCTAATAGTGACTAAATCAACAACTGCGGCATTTACGTTATCATTCACCGTTAATTCAAATATTAAGTCTTGAGCATTCATTGTTGAAGGTGCAACAAAGCTCACTGTGGCCGTGTTATTTGCCGATAGAGCAACACTATCTCCCGAAAGTTGACGCCAGCTATAACTGACTTCGTCATCATCGATAACCGTTGCAACTAGAGTAACATTTTCACCTGCTGCAACGCTTCTGTCATCCCCCGCATCAACTTGAGGTATATCATTAGTTTCTACGATAACAGGCTCTACCGTTACACTGACCGAGTCAGTAACGGCATCATTAACTCCGTCGCTTACTGAAACTTGGAATTGCAAGGTTTCGTTTGCCTCAACTTCTGGTGCAACAAAGCTGACATTTGCCGTATCAGTTGCTGATAAATTAACGCTCGAACCAGATGTTTGACTCCAACTGTAGGTCACTTCATTGTCGTCTGTTGCCGACGCTGCCAGCATTACCTCAGTTCCCGACTTTACCGTTTGGTCAACCCCTGCATTTACAACAGGTACGGAGTTAGTTTGTTGGCCTGAACCGCTATTATTGGTTTGCCCTGTATCCGTTGTTGGCGCTTGAGTCTGAGTGGTTTCTGTTGTGTCACCGCCAGAACCTGAACATGCTGTCAGTGCAGTTGCAACAGCTAAAGCCAATACAGATTGACGTTTTTTACCTAGCACTAAATTCATAACTTTGCCTTGAACAATAAACTTAGTGGTATTTTAGAGCAGAAATTCGCAGAAAATGTGGAGAAAAAATGAGGATATGCAGTATTTAAAGGCCCCAAAGTCAAACGCTGACTTTGGGGAAAGTAATTAGTTAGTTTTGCTGTCGTAACTTGCAACTAACTCTTTTGAGCCTAATGCAACCGGCACACGTTGATGCAAACTCGTTGGTTCTATATCTAAAATAGATACGCCATTTGAGGTTGCTCGGCCACCCGAGTTTTCAACCAACATAGCCAGTGGGTTTGCTTCATAAAGCAGTCTGATCTTACCTTGGTCGTTGCCTTTTCTATTGTCCGCTGGATACAAGAAAATACCACCTCGGCTCATCACTCTGTGTACATCACCAACCATAGCAGCATTGTAACGAACAGACGAACCAGTGTGAGCTTCATCAGTGTGTAACACTTCACTGAAATAGTTTTGAATTTTGCTGTCCCAATAACGATAATTTGCAAGGTTCACCGAGAACTCTTTGCTGTTAGCTGGTGTCGAAAACTCTTCCTGTGTCAGCAAGTAACCACCATGGGTTAAGTCCAACGTGTAACAACGAGTTGGGCCACCAGTGCTCATTACCAATAAGGTTGATGCGCCGTATAACACATAGCCTGCACAAACTTGCTCTGAGCCTTTTTGCGCGAATTGTAGTTCACTGTCAAAAGGCACATCTTCACGTGCTTTGTAGATAGTAAAAATAGTGCCGATTTGGCCATTGATATCAATATTCGAAGAGCCATCTAACGGATCAAACGCCACGATATATTCGCCTTCAGGGTTTGCACCAACGACATGATCTTCTTCTTCCGAAGCAATGGCTCTAACTGAGTCATCGTCTTGTAAAATATCTTTTAGTAACTGATTTGCTAATACATCAAGCTTCTTCTGTACTTCACCTTGGATGTTTTCATCCAAAGTTGAGCCTAACACGCCTGCTAGTTCACCTTGGCTTACGCGAAAGGCAATTTCTTTAGAGGCGGCAAGGATAGTACGAATAAGCATGATAAGGTCAGTATCTACCCCGTCCTGTTTTAATACTGGGATCAAACGTTTCATTTTGTTTCTTCTGTTGTGTGAGCAAATTAAAAAAGCCGCTATTTATTCAAATAACGGCTTTGTTAGTCATTAACCTAAACGGTTTAAGCAGTTCAGTTCCTTAAAGCAAAGTTCAAGGCGAGTTACCATTGACTCTTCACCTTTACGCAGCCAAACACGAGGGTCGTAGAACTTCTTGTTTGGCTTGTCGTCACCATCAGGGTTACCGATTTGGCCTTGTAAGTAGCCTTCTTTCTCGGTTGTAGTAGTTTAGAACACCTGACCAAGTCGCCCACTGCGTATCAGTGTCGATGTTCATTTTGATCACACCGTAAGTTAAAGACTCAGCAATTTTCTCTGGTTCTGAACCCGAACCACCGTGGAACACGAAGTTTAAGCTATTGTGTGGTAAACCGAATTTCTCAGATACGTACGCCTGAGAGTTCTTAAGAATTTCTGGCGTAAGAACAACGTTACCAGGCTTGTAAACACCGTGTACGTTACCGAATGATGCTGCGATGATGAATTTGTCAGAGATCTTAGATAATACTTCGTACGCGTACGCTACGTCTTCAGGTTGAGTATATAGCTCTGATGAGTCCATATCTGTGTTATCAACACCGTCTTCTTCACCACCAGTACAACCTAATTCGATTTCAAGCGTCATACCAATTTTGCTCATACGCTCTAGGTATTTAGCACAGATCTCAATGTTCTCTTCTAATGATTCTTCAGATAGGTCAATCATATGTGAGCTGAACAATGGCTTACCTGTTTCTTCGAAGTGCTTTTCGCCAGCTTCTAGTAGACCGTCAATCCAAGGTAATAACTTCTTCGCTGCGTGGTCAGTGTGAAGCATCACTGGTACACCATAAGTTTCTGCTACTGCGTGTACGTACTTAGCTGCCGCAATCGAGCCTTTAACCGCCGCTTCTTGACCTTCTAGTTTTACACTTTTACCAAGGAAGAATGACGCACCACCATTTGATAACTGAATGATTGCAGGAGAGTTAACTTTCACTGCTGCTTCTAACACTGCGTTGATTGAGTTAGTTCCAACAACATTTACCGCAGGAAGTGCATACTGATTTGCACGAGCATGATCATATACAGCTTGAACATCATCGCCTAATACCACGCCAGGCTTGATAATTTCAGATAGTAGGGTCATTTTATTTCCTTAGCTATTCGCTATTTCGTTTTGTTTTGGTTGCCTCAATAAACTCAAGCTAGCGCTTGTTTATTGCCTCATTATTGGACAACCTGTAGGGTTCTTGGCCATGCTCTGAACAATATTTTCGAGCAGGTATAACTGGATCATAGCATTGTTACAGGGGCAAATTCACTAGCGCACATCAATTTTTTGTAAGTCACACTGAATTATTACAAACCGATTACAAATTAATGACAAGAGAATGGCTATTTCGCTCTGACCGATACCCTTAACTGCTCAATGCTGTCATTTGCTTTGAGTTCCAGCAGTGCTCTCCTTCATCTATCGGCAGTGGTAACGACACACTATTAATTTGTTCAGGCAGCGTTAATCTCTTGATCTTAGTACCGTCCACGAATATATCTAAATGCTTACTATCAAGCAGCTCCAAGTTAGCTAGGTGTAATTCATACTCAGTATCTTTGCTGGTAAAACTCAACCATTGATAATTACTTTGAGGTTCAGTTTTTACTTTGTTGCCGTATATTAACTCTGCTTCACGAAAGTATTGGCGTAGCAAGACGTTTAGTAAGCCACGATTATACTTATCCAATAGAGCAAACACTGTGGCACTTGTCTGTAAATTTAACTCCCCTGTCACTTGCTCTGGTAGAAATGAGATTGAAAGGCATATAGCACATTTGCCGTTTGCTCATCCCAAAGCCCGGTTTGGTCAATGTCATAACCATAAAAATGCAGCGCTTTTTGTACTAGTCGCATAGCCGGAGGCAATTGTTGAAATAAAGCTAAGTACCAATCCAGTGTTGCTTCCTCATACCAAGCACCAACACCTTGCTGGTAAAGCTCAAACCAAGGAAAACTAGGGCCTGGATCACTTTTTCTTTCAGGCGCAATATCAGAGTGGCCGATGACTCTGGTAGGTGAAATATCAGGATTGCGAGCTAAGATAGCTCGGCTCAATTTTGCTAACAGCTCGATTTGCTTTGGCGAGTATTGCGGAAAATCACAGGCCATATGCAAACCGTACTCGCCACCTCTAAAATAAACATTTTGTGGCACCGCTTCTTGTCT